>NZ_CP010054.1:0-1291548 GCF_000801315.1 Hymenobacter sp. DG25B
GGCTTCCAGCAGCGCCTGACCCAGCGCCCGGGCGGGAGTTCAGCAGGTTCAGCTCCAGCAGCAGCAGGTCGCTCTGCGAGAGGCGGCCCAGCTTGTAGCGCTCCTGCCCTATCCGGAACAGATCTTCGTTGGCCTGCACGTTCTGGCGGGCCACCGAGGCATTCACCTGCTGCAGGAGCACATCGAAATACAGCTCCGTAATGCGCTGGGCAATGTTCTCGCGCTCCTCCACGTACTGCCGCTGCGACTCCTGGTAGCGCAAAGGCTCAATTTGCCGGGCCCAGCGCAAGGAGTTGTAGGCGCCCAGGGCTGCGTGAGGCCAATGCCAATGGGCCGGTTGCTATAGCTGCCGCTGCATCTCGGAGGCAATCATAATCTGTCCGCCGGTGAAGCCAATATTCTGGGTGAGGGTGGCCGCCAGGTTGGAGTTGTTGAAGCGCACAGCCCGGAAAGCTGTGGTGCCATCGGGCTGCACCACCGGGCTATCTGGCGGCTGAAGTCCGGAATGGCGCCCTGCAGGGCCAGCTGGGGGCGGTAGTTGGCGCGGTAGGTGCGCCACTGCCAGTAGCTGGTTTCGCGGTTGGTCTGCGCCTGCCTGGCTACGGAGGACTGCGCCAGTGCCTGGGCAATAACCTGCTCCAGGTGAGCGGCGCGGCCGGGGCCTGGGCAGCCAGGCGCAGCCCGGGCACCAACAGCAAAGCGACAAATAGAAAACGTTTCATAGCTCAGGAAAGGCGCGGAGTTAGTCTTTAATCGTCAGCAGGGTGTGGTATCGTACTCCTTCATGTCCGAGATAATAATCTCGTCGCCGGGCTGCAGGCCGCTGAGCACCTGCACGTAGTCGAAGTTGCTGTCGCCGAAGCGCACGGTGCGCTGCTCGGCTTTGTCGCCCTTCACTACAAATACTTTCTGCTCCTGCCCGCCCTGGTAGAAGGGGCCGTTTTTCACGCGCGTCACGTGGTTGTGCGCTTTGGTTACCACGTACACATCGGCGCGCAGATTGGAGCGCAGCGCCGGGTGGTGGTTTTCCTCCAGCGTAGCATAGAAGTTCACCACGCCCTTATCCACGGCCGGGCTTACCGTGCTGATGGTGCCGCGCAGGTCGGTGCCGTTCAGGCGCACCACCACCGGCGCGCCCACGTGCAGGGCATCGGCGTAGGAATCGGAAATGGAGGCTTTCACCCGGAAGCTGGTCAGGTCGGCTACGCGGGCCAGGGGGTCGCCCTGGTTCACGGTGGTGCCCAGCTCATCGTTTACCCAGGTAACCACGCCGGGCTGCTGGCTGCTGATGTTGGCCTGGGCCAGCTTGCCGGCCAGGTCGGAAATGCTACGGTCCTGCATCTGCATGGTGTAGCCCAGCTCGCGCACGTCGGCGGCGTTGCTCAGGCGCTGGTTGCGGATCTGCTCGCGCAGGCGCTGCAGCTCCAGCTGGGCCACTTTCAGGTTCAGCTCGGCCTGGCGCACACTCTCGGTGGTGCCGCCGCCTATTTTGAGCAGGTACTGCTCATCGTGCAGCGCCGACTGCAGGCTGCGCACTTTCACCTGCTGCACCTGCTCCTGGGACTGCAAATCGTTGAGGCCGTGCTCCAGCTTGAGCTGCAGCTGGGAGTTTTTGTTGCGGTTCTGCTGCTGCTCGTCCTGCAGCTTGGCCAGGCTACTGGTGGTCATGTCCTTATCCAGCTCCAGAATGGTTTGCCCGGGCTTTACCTTCTCCCCTACCTGCAGAGCCACCCGCCGGATGGTGCTTTGAATGGGGCTGGTAATCACGGCCTCGTGGCCGGGAATAATGAGGCCGGAGGCCGTGAGGGAGGCTTCTACGTCGCCGGTTTCTGCGGTGGCGGTGAGAATATCGGTGCTTTTCACACTGGGCCGCAGCACCGTGCGGAAAGCCAGCAGGCCGCCTATTGCTACGGCTACCACCAGAAAAACAATCAGCCAACGACGACGCTGGCGGCGGTTTGAATGGCGGTAGAAATTGCTCTGTCCATTTTCGTGCAGGAAGGGTAAAGGTTCCTGCAGGTATAGCCAATGCCCGTGCCATTTTCATAAATAATTGTTTATCAGTAATTTAACTGCAAATATTAGATTATCCATATCCCAAATTATGTCCGGAAATGGACAGGGTGTTCGGAAATGAAAGCGCCATTTCACATTACCGGCCACAAAAAACCACCGGCCCCGGGCTCCCTCTCAGGAAGGCCGGGGCCGGTGGCTGCAAGCGGGTAAAGCGGCTCTTAAATCAAGCCCGCCGCTTCGGCAAAGCTTACCAGCTTGGATGTGTCTTTGATGTTGGTCTTTTCCAGCATGTTGCGCCGGTGGGTTTCCACGGTGTGCACACTGATAAAGAGCTGATCGGCAATATCCTTACTGGTGAAGTCCCGGCCCAGCAGCAGGCGCAGAATCTCCAGCTCCCGCTTGCTGAGGAAATTGTCGGTGCTTAGCGTGTGGCTTTCGGTGTTGTAAGTGTAAAGCAGATCGGTGTGCTGGTCTCGGACGATGTTAATCATCATGCTGTCGTTCTTTTTCAGGTGCGACACATTGCTGATAATCAGCAGCATCCGGCACGCGTTGCCTTCCTCATCCAGATCCAGAATGGCATTGCGCTGCAATACGCGCATGTAGTTGCCATTCAGGCACCGCAGGCGGTAGTCGTAGCTGGAGCGGTAGTTTAGCCGGTGCTGCCGCTCGGGCATGGCATCCAGATAATCCATTTCCATTTCCAGAAAACGCACCAGGCCCGGCAGGTCGTCGGGGTGCACAATGGTGAAGGTGAAATCCAGGCCCCCGGTCAGGAACCGCTCGGCCTTGTAGCCCAGGGCCCGCTCCACCATGTCACTGATATAGACGTAGCTGGCCTGGCTGGCATCGAAAATAGCCACACCGCAGTCTACCATGACAAAAATCTTCTCTAGCAGCGGATTATGCTGCAACAGCAGCTCTTTATCAAACGAGCTACCCCGGCTGCATGAGTCCGGTAACGCTGCACTAGCTGGCTTACCGAGGTGTGCGACACCTGCAAAACCTCTTCCATAGCCTTCTCAAATTTTACTCCCCTCTACGCTACTCCATCCCCTCTTCCTGCTCGTTTCCCCTGCCTATAGTCGCACCCTCGGTCTAAGGTATCGGCAAGAGAATCTGCTACTGTGCTGGGTTTTGTTCTCCCACCACCAATTCAATATTTTAAATATAACGAATTATATATATAATTTTATATTTTTATATTACAAGGCTCATAATAGATGATAACTATCAGGTGATATGCTGTTTATAGATAGCCGCAATTTACTTTACAAGATAGTATACGCGGCGCGGCAGAAGGTTGCATAGCTTTTGGGGAATATTATCTGTCGGCCATTATTTTAGTTGAAACGCAGAGTACCTATTCTGTTCATGGCCCTTCCGGCATACTGTTTCAGCAAGAAACTGCCGCTTCAGCACCATATTGACAGCTCCACCGTAGTAGAAGCAATTCTTCCCAACTTGCCCGCATGAATTCAGCCCCGCTTTCCGGCCTGTATGCGCCCTCGCTCAGCCTGCTCACCGACCTCTATCAGCTGACCATGGCCTATGGCTACTGGCAGCAGGGCCTGCAGGACCGCGAAGCCGTGTTTCACCTCTACTTTCGCCGCCCGCCCTTTGAGGGCGGCTATGCCGTGTGCGCAGGCCTGGCCTACGCCGCCGACTGGCTTTCGCACCTCCATTTATCTGAGGATGACCTAACGTACCTGCGCAGCCTGAAAGGCAGCAAAGGCACCCCGCTCTTCGACCCTAAGTTTCTGGAATACCTGCGCGAGCTGAAATTCACCTGTGATGTGGATGCTATTGCGGAGGGCACGGTGGTTTTCGCCAATGAGCCCCTGATTCGGGTGCAGGGCCCTTTGCTGCAGGCCCAACTGGTAGAAACCGCCCTGCTCACGCTGGTTAATTTCCAGACGCTGGTGGCTACCAAAGCCGCCCGCGTGCGCGAAGCAATAGGCCCTGAGGACCAGATGCTGGAGTTTGGCCTGCGGCGCGCCCAGGGCTTTGACGGCGGCCTTTCCGCCAGCCGGGCCGCCTACCTGGGCGGGGCCGATGCTACCTCCAACGTACTGGCCGGGCAGCGCTTCGGCATTCCCGTGAAGGGCACCCACGCCCATAGCTGGATTATGGCGTTTGAAGACGAGGAAACGGCTTTTAAGGCTTACGCTCAGGCTTTCCCCGATGACTCCGTGTTTTTGGTGGATACCTACGATACGCTGGAAGGCGTGCGCCACGCCATTGCCGTGGCCCGCGAAATGCGCGCCAACGGCCACGAGCTGGGCGGCATCCGCCTGGACTCCGGCGACCTGGCCTACCTCAGCCGCGAGGCCCGCGCCCTGCTGGATGAGGCCGGCTTCCAGCAGGTGCGCATTGTGGCCAGCAACGACCTGGAAGAAAACCTCATTACCAGCCTCAAACAGCAGGGCGCCCGCATCGATACCTGGGCGTGGGCACGCAGCTGGTTACCGCCTACGACCAGCCGGCGCTGGGCGGCGTGTACAAAATGGCTGCCCTGCGCAAACCCGACGACTCGGGCTGGGACTACACCATTAAGCTCTCGGAGCAGCTGGTGAAAACCAGCATCCCGGGCATTCTGCAGGTGCGGCGCTACAAGTCGGAAAAAGGCCAGCCCCGCGCCGATATGCTCTACAACTCCGCCGAGCCCCTCCCCGACCAGCTCACCATCGTCGATCCACTGGATGCCACCCGCCGCCGCCTCGTGCGCCCCGATGCTGCTTTTCGGGAGCTGCTGGAGCCCGTTTTCCGCCGCGGACAGCAGGTGCAGGAGCTGCCTACCCTGGCCGAAAGCCGCGCCCGCGCCCAGCGTGAAGTGCAAAGCCTGGACCCCAGTATCCGCCGCTTCCTCAACCCCCACACCTACCCGGTGGGCCTAGAAGAAACGCTGAACACCTTCCGCACCGAGCTAATTCTGGAGAAGCGGCCATTGCGCCCGGCATGAAGAAACAAGCCTTAATCAAGGCTCCACTCGCACCAGATGTCAAAACCCTGGCCATTAAGCTGCGCCCTTTCGTCCTCTGTCAAGGGCAATACCACATAATCTTCATGACTGATGGTGCCCAGCAATAAGGTATTATCATGATATAGAGCGGGGTCCTCAAAGGCCCCGTTTTTCCAATCATGAAAGGCTACACCTTTAATATACGCCACTACTTCTGGTGTAAGCGAGAAACGGTGTGTGGCTTTATAAACTCGCGGAATGTTAGCAGGCAGGAAAACCTGTGCTTGAGCAAGCACAGGAGACAATCGAGCTTTTGACCACAGTTGATTCAGCTCTAAGTAATTTGCTTTGGGAAGAGCTTTATCAAGCAATTCACCCCAGCGTGTTGCAGGGAGTTTGTTAAATGATTCCTGCAAGAAATACTTTGGCATTTTCTCTGCTTTTTGGATCGAGACGGGACAAAGCAACCTCTTGTTATACCTTCACCCGTTTCCCGGTGCGGGCTGCTTCGTAAATGGCTTGAATCAGCCTGATATCCCGCAGACCTTCTTCGCCGGGCGTTTTGGGCGTGGTGTTGTTGAGCACGCACTCGGCCATGTGGTCCAGCTCGGCGGCGAATTGGTTGCCTTCGTCTATGTTGGGTTTCCGCTCCCCGTCTTTGTCGCCAATCTTCAGGTTGTGGTCATTATAGTCAGTGGCGGGGTCAAGGTCCAGCCAGGCTTTTTCGCCGAACACACGGTAGCGCTTCACTTCCTGAATGCTGTAGGAACTGGTGCAGGTGGCCAGCACGCCGCTGGGAAAGCGGAGCGTGAAATGAATCCGGTCTTCCACCTCCTGGAAGCGCGGGTCGTTTTTGTCGGTTGATTCGATGGCGGTTACTTCTACCGGCTCTTCGCCGGTGAGGTAGCGGGTGGCATTCAGGGAGTAAATGCCGATGTCCATGAGGGAGCCGCCGCCGGCCAGCTTTTTCTGCACCCGCCAGGAGTCGGCTTTGTCGCCGGTGGGGTCTACGCTGCGGCCGTGGTCGGCGGTGATTTGCAGCAGCTTGCCTAGCTCACCTTTACGGATGCGGGCAATGGCATCCAGGTTAAAGGGCTCGTACTGGGCCCGGTAGGCTACCATCAGCTTTTTGCCGCCTTCCTGGCAGGCATCTATCATCTTCTGACAATCCTCCGGGGAGGTAGCCATGGGCTTTTCCGTCAGCACGTGCTTGCCCGCTTTGGCCGCCCGAATGGTGTACTCGGCGTGCAGGCCCACGGGCAGCACAATGTAGACCACATCCACCTCCGGGTTGTCCTTAATAGAGTCGAAGTTCTCGTAGCTGTAGACGTTCTTCGCTTCTACGCCATATTGACGGGCGAGCTTTTTGGCTTTGTCCGGCGTGCCGCTGACCAGGGCCGTAATGCGGGCGTGCTTACATTCTTTAAAGGCGGGCATCATTTGCTGGGTGGCAAACTTGCCCAGCCCTACTATAGCAAAGCCAACTTTCTTCTGGTCGTCGTACTGCATTGCATCATCAAGAGGTGAAGGAGCAGATGCAGCCGCTGGCCCGGCCACGATAACCGCGGCCACCGTCAGGCCCGCCTGGCGCAGAAACGTACGCCGCGAAGCGGAAGAATCGAAACCGTTCTTAACAAGCCCTACGCTCACATCTGGGTAGGCTGAACGGGTAATTTGCCAGCGCCGTTACGGGCGGCTAATGGATGGGCAGAATTTTCTACCTCTGTTCCTAACCTTAAAAACGGGCTGTGGAGACCTTAGAACGTCATGTCGAGCGAAGTCGAGACATCTCGCGTGCTGATGTTGAGATAGTAATAACACTATTCACCACACTAGCGAGATGTCTCGACTGCGCTCGACATGACGTTCCTTTCTGTTGGGTTTGCTGGCTCGTAACGCCGGCTTACGCGTAGCTCAGCTCGCCCGCGCCTACTTTCAGCCGGATACCGGGCTCAGCGGTGATACGGCCCGCTACTTGGGCGTCGTAGCCATCGGCGCGGAGCTGGGCGGCTATGGTTTCGGCCTGGGCTTCATCGGTTACCAATAGCATGCCGTTGCCCATATTCCAGTAGAGGTACGCATCGGCAGGGGTGATGCCGGCCAGCTCGGTGAGCTTCTGCATGGCGGGCAGGGGCTCGAAGAGGTTCGTCAACTCAGCGCCCACGCCGTTTTTTAGCACGCGCTTGAAGTTATCGGCAATGCCGCCGCCGGTGATGTGGGCGGCGGCGTAGAGCGGCAGGCCCGCGTCCAGCACCCGCGCCACGCCGGGCGAGTAGATGAGCGAAGGTGCCAGCAGCACCTCGCCCCAGGTGTGGCCGGCGCTGCCGTGCGGCGTGGCATCCAGCCCATCATACGGGGCCGAGTGCCAGTTGTCGCCGAACAGGTTTTGCAAGGTGCGGCGGGCCAGGGAAAAGCCGTTGGAACGGAAGCTGGGCGAGCGAAGCGCCACTACAGCCTGCCCGGCTTTCACGCCGGCGCCGCTCAGGGGGCGCTCCAGGCTGGGGTGCAGACTGCCAATGGCAGTGGAACACCAGTTGAAGTTCATTTTGGCACCCGGCCAGCCACCGATGCGGTTGCCCAGCTCGGCAATTTCGCCGCCCGTAATGGCCATTTCCGCAAAGTTGCAGGCATCGTGAAGGCCGCGCATCATCTCGTCAATCACCTCATAGTCGAGGATATTCACGTCGATGATGTTGGAGAGGTTGGTGGGCACAAAACCACCCACAATGAGGTCATCGGCCGTCATGGCTACCAGGTCGTAGCCCAGCGTATCGAACTTGCCCACGCGCTCCGCTACCTCAATCTTGGTCCCGATGCCATCGGAGGAAATACCCAGGCGGGCGTTACCGAAGCGGATTTCGTTGGCGAAGCCGCCCTCCAGATCCTGCGCGGCCTCGCCGGGCTTACCAGCACGATTGGCGAAGGTTTTCTTAGACCAGGCGTAAGCGTTGCGGGAGCATTCGTTGCCGAGGTCGATGTCGTAGCCGGCGGGTTTCTGAGAGGAAGTGGACATATGAAACGCTATGTTGAGGCTAAACTAAAAACTAGTTCCCCTCCTCAGCTGAGGAGGGGCTAGGGGTGGTTGATGGACGGCAGAACGATGATTAGAACTAGGCCTAGCGAGGATGTTCAACGATTGGTCAACCACCCCTAGCCCCTCCTCAGCTGAGGAGGGGAACTAGTTTTTAGTTTTGCACTAGTTCGCATTGCATCCCTTAATTAATGTTCCGTTGGCTCGGGGGCCTTGGCGCTGACGGAGGGCACCACATCGGTGCGGTTCTTTTTGTCGCCGCGGTGGCTTTGGCGCTCCTCTTGGATGTGGCGCAGGTACTTGGTCACGTCGCCGGTAGGATACTCCCCGGTGAAGCAGGCAAAGCAGCTGCCGCCGTGGCCCTTATCCTCCGAGAAAAGCTCCTTCAGGTCTTCTATCGATTGATAGATAACCTTATCGGCCTCAATGTAGCGGCAGATTTCCTCCTCGGTGTAGTTGGCGGCAATCAGCTCCGTGCTCATGGCCATATCAATACCGTAGATGCAGGGCGCAATAATGGGCGGCGCGCTGGAAATGAAGTACACCTCCAAAGCACCAGCCTCGCGCAGAATGCGCACAATGCGCCGGGAGGTGGTGCCCCGCACAATGCTGTCATCGACTACGGCAATCTTCTTGCCCTCCACAAACTCCCGGATGGGGTTCAGCTTCTTCTTCACAATGTCCTCGCGGCCGGCCTGGCTGCTCACAATAAAGGAGCGGCCCATGTGGTTGTTTTTCACCAGCGCCCGGCGGTAGGGCACCCCAATGGCCTCGGCCAGACCAGAAGCCGAGAAGTAGCCGGAAGATGGTACATCAATCACCATATCAGGCTGAATACCGGACTCAATTACCTTGCGGGCCAGCATCTTACCCAGGCGCACCCGCTCCCGGGCCACCAATCGGCCATGAATGGTAGAGTCTTCGCGGGCGAAGTAGATGTGCTCGAACACGCAGAAGTTTTTGGGCTGCTCCTGCTGGTTCTTGTGATGTACTTTAAAGTCTTTATCGATGAATACCGCCTGGCCGGGCCCTACGTTTTCCAGGAATTCGAAACCCAGATAATCAAAGCAGGTGCTTTCCGAGGCAAAGGCGTATACCGGACCGTTTTCTGTCTGGCGGCGGCCCAGCACCAGGGGCCGGATGCCCAGAGGGTCGTTGAAGGCCAGCAGGCCATGGCCGGCAATAATGGTAATAGTGGCGTAGGCGCCTTTCACCAGCTCCTGGGTGGTTTCTACGGCATCGAAGATGTCAATGACCGACAGCGCATCCAGGTTCTTCAGGCGCAGCTCTGAGGCGAAGGTGTACATGATGAGCTCCAGGTCGTTGCTGGTTTTGGGCAGCACGTGGTATTTCTCGTGCAGGCGCTTGGCCGCCGAACGGAAGTTGATGACGTTGCCGTTGTGCACCATCGACAGCCCGAAGGGGTAGCTGGTGGTAAAGGGCTGGGCCAGCTCGGCGTCGCCGGAGCCCTGCGTGGTATACCGGGCATGGCCAATGCCGATGTTGCCCCTCAGCTTTTTGAGCTGCTTGGGCTTAAACACATCGGCAATCAGGCCATTGCCTTTGCAGAGGTGGAAATTATCGTCGAAGGTGGCAATGCCGGCCGCGTCCTGCCCGCGATGCTGCAACGCGGTAAGACCAAATACGATGTCGTGGGCAACATCATCGGGGCCGTAAAAACCTACAATTCCGCACATGGCAGTTTTTAGTTGTTAGTTATCAGCCGGGAGGCTGGCAACGGAGGTGGGTGGTGTATGGGGTGTGGTCAGAGCCGCTTCGGCAGGCAGGTCAGGCAGCTCGCCCCGAAGCAGGCGGGCCAGCGTAGTGGCGTAAAGCTGATGCTCCACGGCCAGGCCGCGGCGCTCTACTTCTGCCAGGGTATCGGCCCCGCGCAGATCAACTGGTTCCTGGGCCAGCACCGGCCCCGTATCCAGGCCCTCATCAACCAGATGCACGGTAATTTTGGTTTCCGGCAGCCGGTGTTCAAAGGCCCACTCATAAGCGTGCAGCCCCTGGTGCTGATGGGTGTCAGCGGGATGAATGTTGAGAATGCGCCCGGCAAACGCCCGGATAAACGTGGGCGACAGGATGCGCATGTAGCCGGCCAGCACCACGTAATCGGGCTGGTAGCTGTTCAGAATATCTACTACCGCGGCATCAAAATCGGCCCGTTTACGGCCCTGGCTGCTCAGGCTGTCAGTGGGGCAGCCCAGCGCCCTGGCGGTTTCCAGGCCGGGGGCATCGGGCTTGTTGCTGAACACCACCGCCACTTCGGCCACATCCTGCAGCACCCCGTGATGCACGGCTTTTACCAGCGCCACCATATTGGAGCCCCTACCCGACAATAAAATGGCCAGGCGCTGCTTGTGGGTAGTATGGTTACCGGGTGAGTTCAAGAACGGGAGTCGGCCGCTGGCCAATATCTGTGCGGATGTACACATCCTGAAATTTAACCTTTTCTGCTTCCCGATACACGTGATTCACAGCCTCTTCCAGCTCATCACCGTGGCCCACCAGTACCATTACCCGGCCGCCGCTGGTTACCAGCTGCCCCTCCGCGTTGCGTTTGGTAGCGCCGTGGAAGGCCAGGATGCTGGGGTGCAGCTGGTCCAGGCCAGTGATGGGGAAGCCGGTGGGGAACTTAGCGGCGGGGTAGCCGCCCGAGGCCAGCACCACGCCCACGTAATAGCCGCGGCGCTGGCGCACAACGGTTTCCTGCAGCCGGCCATCCAGCGTGGCTTCAATGAGCTCCAGCAAGCTGCTTTCCAGCGCAGGCAGCAGCACTTCGGCTTCCGGGTCGCCGAGGCGGGTATTGTACTCCAGCAGCTTGGGGCCCTGGGGCGTGAGCATGATGCCGAAGTATAGAAAGCCTTTAAAGTGGAACTGCTCGTTTTGGAGGCCGCCCAGCGTAGGATCTACAATAGCGGTGCGAATGGCGGCCAGTACATTATCATCGGCGAAGGGCACGGGGCAATAGGCGCCCATGCCGCCGGTGTTGGGGCCCTGGTCGCCGGCCAGCAGCTGCTTGTGGTCCTGGGAAGGCGCCAGCAGCCGGATGCGGTTACCATCCGTCACCCCAATAATGCTGATTTCGGGGCCGGACAGCTTTTCTTCCAGCAGGAAGCTAAACCAGCCGGTGTGCTGCTGCTGCAAGTCGTCCAGGGCAGCGTAGGCCTCCTCTACAGAAGAGCACACATACACCCCTTTGCCCGCGGCCAACCCATCATATTTTACGACTACCTGCCCTTTTAGCTCCTCGGCTTTGGCGCGGGCAGCCTCCAGCTTGTCGCTGCGGTACTGCCACGACATAGCCGTAGCCACCCCGTGCCGCCGCATGAAATCCTTGCTCCACACCTTGGAGCTTTCCAGCGTGGCGCCAGCCCGACTTGGGCCAAATACGCGGATGTCGGAACTAGCGAAGTAATCCGTTACGCCAGCTGCTAGCGGGGCTTCGGGGCCTACCACAATCAGCTTCACACCGTTAACTTCGCAGAAACTCTGAATAGCTGGAAAGTCGGTAGCGCTGATTTCGGGGTGGCTGTTCGGGATGCCGGCGTTGCCGGGCAGTACGTGCACGGTAGCGCCGTCGCGGGTCAGCTTCCACGCCATGGCGTGTTCACGAGCCCCGCCGCCAAGGAGTACAATGGGTTTAGATGTAGTGCTCACAGGAATAGCCAATTGGTCGTACAATGCGTCTAACTAATATCGTCAATGGAAAAAATCTGGCCATCGGCAAACTCAAAAACCGACTTCCCCTGCAGCTGCAGCGTGTCGCCGGCCTTCAGGCCATTGGGGAAATCAATGGCTGCAACGCCGGTATAGTCAATCAGAACTTCGACCCGGTTGTCAGTCACTTGCCAATCAGTGATACACTGTTCCCGTTGCGAGAAGTACTGCCGGGCTTGCTCGGCCTGCTGACGGAAGCTTTCCTTACCGGTGGTTGTCAGGTTGACTTCGCCGCCGGAAATGTTACGGAACACCACATCCTCGTGCAGATGGCGCACCATCCCATCTACATCGAAGCGGTTGTACGCTTCAATGTAATCTTGCACTAGGTGTTTGTGTGTCGCAACGTTCATTGGCTTGATATTACAGCGCCCGCAGCTTAGCGTTATTGAGGCAGATGAGGTTTGGGGTAGCCGAGAGCATAATCACCGACGAGTTCAATCATTTTTCATGATACCAGCGCGCACCAGGTTGTCCACGAGACGGGCATGTACATCGCCAGAGGAGTTGCCGGTGGGCAGCGGGGTACCCGTGATCCGCTCGTAGATATCGAGGTAGCGGCGGGTGGCTTCGGCGGATACTTCGGGCGTGAGGGCGCGGGGGTACTGGCCGTCCTTTTTGTTGGCAATCAGCCACTGGCGTACGTACTCCTTGTCCATCTGCTCGGCCGTCTCGGGGTTCTTGGCGTAGTCCTCAGCACTCCAGAACCGCGATGAGTCGGGCGTGTGGATTTCGTCAATCAGAATCAGCTCCCCATCCAGCAAACCAAACTCATACTTGGTATCTACCAGGATGATGCCGCGCTCCGCCATCCACTGGGAAGCGAAGTTGAACAGCTCCAGCGACTTTACCCGCATCTTCTCGTACAGCTCTGCCGACACCCAGCCTTCCGATACCAAATTCTCCGGTGTAATCTCGCGGTCCGACTCCTCCTTGGTGGTAGGCGTCACGATGGGCTCGGGGAATTTCTGGTGCTTGGTCAGCCCGTCCGGCACAGTTACGCCCGAGAACGTGCGCTGGCCCTGCTGGTAGCCGCGCAGCATCGAGCCCGTGAGGTAGTTGCGCACCACCATCTCCACCCGAATTGGCTCGGCTTCCTTGGCCAGCGTCACGTTCGGGTCGAGCAGCGAAATCACATGGTTGGGGATGATGTGCCGGGTTTTGTCGAACCAGAAAGCAGCCAGCCCGTTCAGCACCGCGCCTTTGTGGGCCACGGGCGTTTCCAGCACCGAGTCAAACGCCGAGAGGCGGTCAGTTACCACAATGAGCCGCTCGCCCGAAGGCGCACGGTACGAGTCACGAACTTTGCCGCGGTGCAGAAGTTCGAGCTGGGGGGTATCGAAGTGGTTGAGGGTGTTCATACGACGAGTTAGCAGCCGGCACTAGGTCAGCGGAGTGCGGAGGTGTCTAGGATGAAAACTGGCGGGCTTGCTGGGGCGCAGTAGCGGCCTGGCGCTGGCCTTGCACGTGTTCTACAATGTTGCGGAACAGCTTCAGGCCGTCGCCTTCCTCACTCAGATTCGGGTTCTGGCGCTTGCGCCGGGCCCAGTCGGGGTGGTTATAGAGCGAGAGGAAAGCCTCGGGGTGCGGCATCAGCCCAAATACCTGGCCGGTGGTGTCGGTCAGGCCGGCGCAGTTCAGGTCGGCGCCGTTGGGGTTGAAAGGATACACGTCCGTCGGCGAGCCGTCGAAATCGGTGTAAGCCAGACAGTTCAGGCCCCGGGCTTCAATTTCCGCCAGCGTGTCTTCGCCCTTAATAATAAGGCGACCTTCGCCGTGGCGCACCGGCACTTCCATCGTGTCAATGCCTTTCAGGAAGGGAGAGTTTGATTTCGGGTTGACTTTCAGCTTCACCCAACGGTCTTCGTAACGGCCCGAGGCATTGTGCGTCAGGGTCACTTCCGGCGTTACATTGCCGCTCAGGTTGGGCAGCAAACCCAGCTTCACCAATACCTGGAAGCCGTTGCAGATGCCCATCACGAACTTGCCGTTGGCCACGAACTGCTTGATGTCATCGAGCAGGGTACGGCCTTCCGTGTTTTTGCGGTAGCGCAGCTTGTTGGCCAGCACCACGCCCGAGCCCAGGTCGTCGCCGAACGAGAAGCCGCCGGGAAAGTTCAGGATGTCGTAGTCGTGGATGCTGACGTGGCCGTGCAGCACCTGGTTGAGGTGCACAATAGTGGCTTCGGCGCCGGCCAGCCGGTAAGCGGCGGCGTACTCTTCCTCGCAGTTGATGCCGAAACCGGTCAGAATGAGGGCGCGCACTTTCGGGCTATGTCCGGACTCCGGGCTACTTTTCAGCGGCTCCGTTGTTTCGTGGCCGGGGTCCACGCTTTTGTAGCCGGGCAGCTTGATGTTGCCCTCCCGGTCCACCACCTCGTGGCCCGGGTCGTCGTGCTGCGGCCGGGGCGGCGTGGTTAAATCCGGTAAAATTGGTTGCTGTTCCATCTGGCTATTGCGCTTCCGCATGCTGGCCGAAGCCGATGATTCGATTAACGGGACCATTGGTCCACTCGTGGCGCAGGGCCGTCGTGCTGGCCGAAACGACCGTCTGACCACCGTGCTTTACCGTAAGCTGGCCGTCCTGGGTTACGCGGCCCAGGCAGGTAGCGCGGCTACCAAAGTGCTGCTCAAACGCCACCACATCTTCCGGGGCCACCGTGGCCACAAAGCGGGAGTGCGACTCCGAGAACAACTGTGCTGTCACACTTAAACCACTGTTCGGCAATTCTATAGCAGCACCAAAGCCATAACCAAACGTAGCCTCAGCAAGTGCCACCGCCAGCCCGCCATCCGACAAGTCGTGGCAGGATTGGATGAGCTTTTTATCGTTGGCCTCTCCCATCAGCGTGTACAGGGCTTTGGCTTCCGCGAAACGAACCTGGGGCACATTGGCTCCCAGCTCACCCAGCAGCTGGTAGAACTCTGAGCCGCCCAGCTCGTCGTAGGTTTCGCCCAGCAGGTACACCACATCATCGGCTTGCTTGAAGTCGGAAGTGATGGTATGGCGGACGTCCTCGATTTTGGCGGTCATGGAGTACAGCACCGTGGGTGGTACCGAAATCTTCACGCCGTCGGCCTTGAAGTCATTCTTCATGGAGTCCTTGCCTGAGGTGAGCGGGATGCAGTAAGCCGCCGTGGCGTCACGCAGGGCCTGGCACATGCGCACCAGCTTGGCCAGTTTCTGCTTGCCATCGGGGTTGCCGATGGGGTCATACACCGAGTCGGGTACGCAGAAGTTGTCGTTCACGGACCAGAAGTTGCCGTCGCCGTACGTGAGGTTGGGCAGCTTCCCTCCTACGGCTATAATCTGGCGCACGGCTTCATCAAACGCGCCGGCCGACATATCGTAGGCGTCAATATCACCGAAGCGAGGCAGGATACCGTTGCTCACGGCTACCCCTTCCCAGCTCTCAAAGTTGAAGCGGACCACAGCGGCATCCTGCGGAGCCTGACCGGTAGCTCCCATGAGGGGCTTGATGATGGTGCGGCCCTTCACCTCGTGGTCGTACTGCCGGATTACCGATTCGCGCGAGCAGATATTAAGGCTGCCCAGCAGGCGGCTCAGCACGTCGGTATAGTCGAGGTCAGCGGGCAACGCCGGCTCTGAAGCCTGGGGCTTGCTCCACTCGGCTTCCAGCACTTTGCGCGGCACGCCTTCGTGCAGAAAATGCATGTGCAGATGGGCTACTGACTCACCATCGAAGCGCACATCCAGGAAACCATCCGAGGTGAAGTAGCCGATGTCGGTCAGCTCCACTTCCATTTCCTGTCCCAACGCCATGAGCTCGTCCAGCTTAGCGGGCTCCACGGCCAGTGAAAAACGCTCCTGCGACTCGGAAACAAAGATTTCCCAGGGCCGCAGACCGGGGTATTTCAGGGGCACTTTTTCCAGCTCTACCACAGCACCACCGCTGATGGTAGCCAGCTCGCCAATGGAGGAAGACAAGCCGCCCGCGCCGTTGTCGGTGCTGCACTTAATCAGGCCGCGGCGCGTGGCTAGGATCAGGAAATCCATGGCCAGCTTCTGCGTGATGGGCGAGCCGATCTGCACCGCCGTGGCGGGCGAGGTTTCGTCCAGCTCAATAGAGGAGAAAGTAGCGCCGTGGATACCGTCTTTGCCCACCCGGCCACCGGCCATGATGATGCGGTCCTGAGCGTCAATCTTCTTTTCCCAAGAGTCGTGGCCGGCCAGCTGCATGGGCATTACGGCGCCGGTACCACAGTATACCAGTGGCTTGCCGGCGTAGCGGTCATCGAACACAATGGCGCCGTTCACCGTCGGCACGCCCGATTTGTTGCCGCCGTCTTCAATTCCCTTGCGCACGCCTTCAAAAATGCGGCGCGGGTGCAGCTGGTTGCTCAGCAAAGTACCCGAAAACTCGGGGTTGCCGAAGCACAGCACGTTGGTATTGAACAGCAGCCGCGCACCCCCAATGCCAGTAGCCAGCGGGTCACGGTTATTGCCCAGAATACCGGTAATAGCTCCGCCGTAAGGGTCGATGGCCGAGGGCGAATTGTGCGTTTCTACCTTCCACACGAACAACGACTCGGGGTTGATGCGCACGGCCCCGGCGTTGTCGGAGAATACCTTAATCAGCCAGTCGTTGCCGTTGGCCCGCAGCTGGCGGTCCACCTCGGCAGTAGCGTCTTTGATGTAGGTTTTGAACAGCCCATCAATCCACTCTCTCTCATCCGTCTCGTGATTCCAATAGTGGATTCGGGCACTAAACTCTTTATGCTTACAGTGTTCCGACCAGGTTTGTGCAATGATTTCCATCTCACAATCGGTAGGGTCTTCTGTCATGCCGTGCCATTCCCTCATTGCCACGGTCACTGGGTCGTCAAATGCATCCCGGATAGCCTGCATTTCGACCAGGTTCAGGGCGTAGAGGTTGTCTTTCGACAGCTTCACCAACTCCTCATCGGAGAGGCCCAGCAGGCGCACGGTGTCTGTAATAGATTCGGCCCCACCGCCCGGCCGCGGCGTGTAGTCGCGAATCTGGGCTATGGGGCCGACCTCGAAGCGGTTAATCATTTTGTTGCCGAGCAGGTCTTCGGCCAACTGGCGCAGACTACTTTCCGGCAGCTCGTGCTCCAGGAAGTAGAGCCGTTTACTGAAGATGTGCTGGGTGTGCGTGTCGAGGGGCTCGTTGAGGAAGTCGCCGAGGGCGTTCTGGGCCGAGATGCCTTCGTCATCCGTCACGCCGGGCAGCTTGGCCACCAGGATGTAGCTTTTGTAGGCGGGATTGTGGCGGAACTCGTCGAGAGCCACGTCGTGCAGCACCGGGTCCTGGAGGCAGTGGGTGGCGAAGTCGCGCAGCTGCTGGTCCGTTACGGGGTAGCGCACCGTGTAAAGGGCGGTGCTTTGCACCTGGCCCGTGTTCAGGCCCAGGTGGCGTTGGGCAGCTTCGGCTATGCGTTGGCCCTCGCCATCATGTTGGCCGGGCTTAAGCAGAAGCTGTATGGTTCTTTGGGTAGATTCCAAAAGATGGGTGTTTGTCTATTTTTCGGGTTTCCCACGCTGCGGCGAAAGTGCCACCGTGAGGAAGCATACCCACACGGAGTACGCCGAAAATGCCTTGCCTAAGCGCCGTTTGCGCTGAAGTAGGTTTAAGAAAACGCTTTTTCCGGCCGACTGCCGGGTTTCACCACCGGAATACCTGCCCGGCAAAGCGGACAATCATCGGGTGCGTAGGTGGCCGCCGTTACCGGCAGCAGCGCAAAGTTCGGAAAATTCAGCGCAGCATCCCCACCTGTGCGGTCAATTAAACTGGCTACGGCCAAAACTTTTCCGCCCAAGGCCTCCAGCACGCGCGCTACCTCATTGGTGCTCTTGCCGGTAGTCACCACGTCTTCGGCAATGATAATTTTCTGGCCGGGCTCAATGGTAAAGCCGCGCCGCAGCGTCATCTGCCCCGCTTCGTCGCGCTCCGTGAAGATGCCGGGCACGCCCAGCTGCCGGGCCAGCTCGTAGCCAATCACCACCCCCCCCATGGCGGGACCAACCACTACATCCGGCTGCAAGCCGGCTTCGCGAATCCTATCGGCCAGCTCCGCGGCGGCGGGAGCAGCCAAATCGGGGCGGCGCAGGAAGCGGGCGCACTGTACGTAGGTATCGGAGTGCAGGCCGGAGGAAAGGCGGAAGTGCCCGCGCAGCAAGGCATCCTCTTGGAGCAGTTGCTGCTCTAAAGTTTCGGGAGTGAGGGTGGTTTGGGCGGAAGTCAAGGGTGACATGGTACTAGGTGTGGAAAGTAGCGCGAAGCTCCGGCTTCGCGCACGAGCAACGCGAGTTCTAATGTGTAGGCCTAATTGGCGCGGTTCCGGTTACTCGCGTTGCTCGTGCGCGAAGCCGGAGCTTCGCGCTACACCGCTACCGGCCGGAACTGGTTAATCTGCTCTACCAATTCCCGCGCTGCCAAGCCAGCATCAGCGGCTTGCCAGATGGCGCGCGACGTGTTGATGAGCAAACCAGCCCCATCGGGGCGGAGGCCGGCTTTCAGGGTAGCTTCCAGGTCGCCGCCCTGGGCACCCACACCGGGCACCAGAAACCATTGCTGCGGACAGATGGCGCGCATCTGGGCTAGGGCATTCGGGTGGGTTGCACCTACCACCAGCCCAATGCCCCCGATTTCAGAATCAAGACGGCAGGCAACTTTGGCTACGCCGTCGGCCAGGGAACCGCCGCGCGTGAGGGCCATATCCTGCATAGAGTACTGCGACTTGTTAGATGTTTTCGTTAGAACAAACACCAGTTTGTCTTCCCGCACGAAGGGTCGTACCGCGTCGTCGCCCATATAGGGGTTCACCGTCACTGCATCGGCGCCTATTACGTCGTAGGCGAACTTGGCGTAGTGGTCGGCGGTGTTGGCTATGTCGCCGAACTTACCGTCCAGAATCACCGGAATGCTTTCCGGAATGCGCTGCACGGTTTCACGCAGCAGCTTTACGCCATCTTCCCGGCTCAGGAAAAAGGCCAGGTTCGGCTTAAAAGCGGCGGCATAATCATGAGTCTGGTCAATGACTTCGGCCAAGCGGCGGGCTACTTGCGCATCATCGCCTACGGGGTCGAGGCCCACGCATAGCAGCGAGTTTGCGTACTGAACACGTTGAATCAGCTTTTCCATGCGGAAGCAGTTTTAGGGTGGGTGTGGTCACATTCCATGGCCAGCCGAGCCGACAGGCCAGGCTCCAGCCACTCGCCGCTGGCCACCTGCACGGCATTGGCACCGCAACGCAGGTAGTCGGTTACATGGGCGGCGGTAAACACGCCGCCGGTACCAAAAATGGGCAGGGTAATCCGTTCATCGTGCGCCAGCTCCCACACGCAGCGCAGGGCTACGGGCCGCAGGGCTTCGCCAGACAGGCCTCCGGCCACGGGGGAAGCAGTGGCATCTTCGGGCAGGTGCAGGGCTTTGAGCAGGTTGGTGGCCGCCAAAGCGGTGGCGCCGCCTTCCTGGGCACCCAGGGCCAGGCCCCGGATGTGCTCCGGCCACGGCGGCAGCTTCACAATAATGGCGGCCTCGGGCCCCAGCTCGTTGCGCACGGCCTGGGTGGCGTCGCGCACAAACTTGGCGGTCAGTTCTTCGCCCTTTCCCGTATCGGGTTGGGTTATATAGACTTCCACGCCGGCTATCTGCCGACCTACTTCCCGGGCCAGGAAGCGCGCAATTTTGCGGAAGCCGGGAATACCGGGCGCGGTAATACTGATAAACACGGGCACGCCGTAGCTGAGCAGGTGGGCCAGATGCTCCTGCACCAGAATTTCGGCGCTTTCCGTGCGCATGTTGGTGGCGTTGAGCAGGGTTTGCTCATTCACCTGCCAGATGCCTTCCTCATAGAGTCCGGGCTTGGGCTCCATGGTCACGGTACGGGTAAAAATAGCTCCCAGTCGCTCGTAAGCGGGCCCCGTGGGCAGCTGCCACGGCGCGGCGGCCAGGCAGACGGGGCTTTGTAAAGTAAGAGTGCCGAGTTGCATGATGATTCAAGTTAAGAAATTCTGCGGGCGCATTTCCTGACCTCAAGGGGTGGCTCCTTCCTGGCAGCGCTTTCACCAATTTCCCCTAAGTTCAAGGCTGTCATTTCAGAACCACCCGCCCTTTGGCTGGCGCCGCAGGGAATACAGGCGAGGCGGATTTCACTGGGTTTTGAGTGGGTACAAACTGCTCTAAAAGCAAAGCGCCCGGCAGAACCGGGCGCCTGCGGAGAAGGAAAGTTAGATGACGGCAGGAACGGCAGCTACCATCTCCTGGGCGAGGGTGTTGTTGTCGTTCATGGGTTGGATCAGGTAAAGGCTGAAGGTTTAGAAGATGGCAAGGCATGCGGCTCCCGCTGCGCCAACCGACCCGATTGAACACAAAAAAACCGCTTCGAAGACCGGAGCGGCAAAGACAGGAAATCCAGAAAAAACAAAAGAGTCAGAAGAGGAAAAGACCTCTCGGCCTTTTCGCAGGACCTCGTTATGTCGAGTCCCGCGCTTCATTAGATGGTGGGGTGTATCTGAAGCACGGAGCAAATCTACAACTACTTTTTGATGACGCAATAAGTGAGCAGCATAATTTTTTTTGATACATGAATCTCTCACCCTTCTACGGCACTATTTAAACCACCTCCCCCTACCCGCCCTTATAGCACTATGAATATCAAGGTACTACCGGGTTTAAAACCAAAAAAAATACCAGCATCCCCCTTCGACTTATTCTGATACACTTCCCCAAAAACAATCATACTTCTCGCTAAAAAAGCGCATGAAAGCGGGCATTGTGTTCTAGTCTTTAGCGGATAAAAAAGCGTGTCCAAGCTCATCAAAAACATAAAACTATTTCACACCAGCGCCGCTTTGTACCTAAGCTATTTATAATCAACGAAGATACCCATATTCACAAAACACAATTTTGTTCATTTTTAACAATGAGATAACAGACTTTGTAATGTGCAATATCAATAGATATAGTACCTTTATTTCTCAGTTTGCTTTTCACACTCTTCGCTTCCTTCTGTTTATGAAAACAACCTTACTTTCTTTGGTTTGCTGCGGGATGCTTTTTTTCTCGGCTCCTCTTCTGGCCCAAACAACTGACTCGGCTCCCATAGAATACAGTGAGCAGGTACCCGCTCCCGAGCCAGGGAAGAATGCCTTGTTTTTGCGGGGAGCCAACTGGGTGGAAAACCGCTTTGCCTTTGGTCCTACCACCGGCTTCCGGAAAGATGCCGCCACCGGCGAGGTGCGGGTTACGGGCACCAGCAAGGTAACGCCCGTTACGGCCTCGGGAAAAGACCAGGACTACACGGTGCGCTTTGAGTTTGTATTCCGGTGCACGGAGCAGGGCTACAACTATAGTGTGGGCTCTTTCCGCTGCGTAACCGACCCCGAGAACCCTACGGCTACCGTACCGCTGGATGAATATATCAGCCAGCTGGCGCAGGAGCGCAGCAACAGCCGCACCCACAACGACCGGCGCGTAAGGGCTCAGGCTACGGCCCTGGCCAGCGAAATTGCCATGAGCTTCCGCTCCTATATGAACAGCATGCCCGTAACAGACGACAGCACGGTGGGCCTGCCCGCCGCGGATGGGCGGTAGTTAAACACGTTGCAGAACACAAAAAGCCTTCCGGTATTGGGAGGCTTTTTATGTTTAAAGCTCATCCCTGGCACCTACTATGCCGCCTATTTTAAGCCTATTGCGCTACAGGCGCCCAAGAATGGAAAATGCGGTTTTCCCGTTAGTGAAATCCGTTGGTCTTTATCTGCTGAGAAGTATCTGATTACTCTGCCCTGGCAGCCATATACGAAACAAGCCGCGTTGCAGCGCGGCTTGCCATCCATCCCAGTATACTTTAAAAATACTCACCACACTGGCTTACGGCGAAGACGGCAGATGGTTTGAGCACCAACAGTTTAAGAACAATATTTTACATACCGCAGCTACTCTCTCCTTACCTGCCGGCGGCAGGGTTACTGCACGGGGCCGTTGTCCACTTTTGCTTCAATAGTGCTTTGCGCGGGGCCGGATACGGCCGAGAGCAGGTCGTAGCCGGTGGCCTGTTCAATGGCATCCACACTGGTGCGGTAGGTGCTCCAGTTGGGGCTCACGCTATTATTGTTGGGTGCGTCTACGGCAATGATGCGCGTGCTGCTGGTTACCCGGGCTACATCATTGGGGCCGTTGGGCAGCACCACAATAACTTTCCAGATGCGCTTGGGCACGGTCACGTGCCCGTTGTTGAGGGTGGTATAATACCCGGCCGAGCCGGTGCCGCCTTTCCCATACTGGCCCATGATGATGTAGAGCTCATTGCCCTGCCCTACCAGGGTGCGGCAGTAGTTCTCCAGGCTGGCCCAGGTTTGCTGGTTGTGGCGCGGGGCCTGCGGAATCATGTTGCTCATCAGGAAGGTGGCCGAGTTGTCGGCTACGGAAGCGGTACGGTCGGCCGAGGGGCAGTTGTGGCCCCGGTCGAAGCCCGAGCCGGAGTAGCTGTTGGCCTGCACCTGGTACCAGCCGGCGGGCAGCGTGTTGTCGGCCCGGAAGTCGTCCTGGCGGGCGGCCGCGCCCAGCCAGGCGCTGCTTAAGTGCCAGCTCACCCAGTTGGGCGTGCCCCGGTCCCGGTGGTAGCTCAGGGTGTATTGCGGCTTCACCAGCAGGTAGTTGTTATACTGGGCGGCGTCCGTCACCGCCCCGCTCGGGTTGCCCAAGGCCAGGTTATCCTCCCGCGTGGCAGGGAGACCCGGGGCTGGATCAGAAGAAGAGCAGGCAGCGGCGCCGGCCAGCAAACTGGCCAGAATGAGGATGCGGAGAAGCGGGCAAGGCATAAAAGCGAGAAGGAAGCGCGGAAAAGAATCAGCACAAAGATGCCGCATTCTTTTCCGCGCTTCTTTCTCGCTTTTCCAGATTTAGGCTGGCACAGACTATGGCTCCCGGATAATCAGCTTCTGGCTGGCCAGCCGCTGCCCGGAATTCGCCAACAAAACCACATGATATAGGCCGGCCGGTAGCCCCTGTAGCTGCAGCCGCTGCCGGGCATTGTTCACCAAACGACGGACCAGCTTTCCTTGGGTATTATAGATATGAAGCACGGCGTTTTCTAAGGCCGGACTGGCTACTTGCAGCTGTACTTCCTCTGAGGCAGCGGCTGGATTGGGCGAAACCGTTAAAGTTATGCCCCGGCCCACCTGATGTTTTACAACAACCACCGGCGACAGATTTTCACCGCCATCCTCATTTACCACGCGCAGCCGGTAGTACAGGATGGGCGCCGTCAGGGGCGCAACGTTTGCATCAAGAAAGGAATAGCTGTGCGCCTGGGTGGTATTTCCAGCGGCTGCTACTTCTCCCAGCCGCTGAAAGGAGGTGGCTGCGGTGCCGGCTGCCACGGCCCGCTCTACCACAAAATGCTGACTCTGCTTTTCTGAGGCCGTGCTCCAGCGCACTAATACGCCGGCTGTTGTTTCCACGGCTGTCAGCTGCACCAGCTCTACGGGCAGCAGAATAGGTGGAACCACCTGGGAAGGGAATGAGAAAGGCCGGTCTTCGGCAAAGCCATAAAACACGTGCACGTCGTTCAGCAGACTTACGCCGTTCGGAATTTCTAATTCAATCCACTCAAAGTCGCGGGTGGTGGGGAAAGATATTTCCTGCCGGTTGCCAGATAATATTTGGGATTGAATTAGGGCACTGCCCGTTACGCTTTCCACATAAGTATCCCCACTAGCGCCGGAATACGTGCTGATGCGGATATTTTGCAGCACACTGCTGCTAAGCAGATTACCGCCATTGTTCAGCACAATGCCAGCCGTGTTGCCCGCCAGTCCGGTGCCATTCAGCTTGATTTTGAGCTTTTGCGTGCCCAAAGCCCCTACGGTACTGATGATCCGGGCATAGTCAGAATCGGCAATAAGAGCATCAGCGGCCCGCTCCGGGTTCTGTATTGTGCATCCTGCGCAAATCAAGGAATTACTTTCCGTTTGATAGTTGGTGCCGGCCTGCGCCGTGGGGTTATCCGAGAGCACGGGCGTCAGGTCGCGGAAGGCTTTGGGCTCGATGCCGAAACCATAATACAGGCGAAGATTATCCAGAACACTTAGTGCGGCAGTGCGCTGAATTTCCACCCGGTCAAAAGGCTTAGACCCGGCAAAGCTGACCTGGTAACGCCCCGAGTTATCCGGCAGAGCCGTGAGGCGGAGCAGGTCGGTACCACTAGCCGACTCCTGGGGCTGGTTGCCGAGGTAGGTGGTTAATTTCAGGTTATTGAGCACGCTCACATCCAATAGGCCCCCATTGCCAATAACAAAACCCGCCTGATAGCCCGCCGGGGAAGTACCCTCCAGGTGCACCTGCAGGGTGGCCGGGCAGTTTACATCCAGCAAAGTCCGGAAAGAAGCATAGTTATCCAGACTGGCATCCACGGCCCGTTCCGGGTGGTCTGTTGCCGTATTGGCACATACCGTTACGCCATTGCTTTCAATAGAGGTAGCGTAGTCGGTGGCAGCAGGCGTGGGAAAGCGCGACAAATAGCCGGCTACCTGCTGCGCCTGGGTGCTTATGATGCCATACGCGTAGAACACCCGCAGGTCATAAATCAGGTTAGGGTCGAGGCTGACATTGGCCAGGCCGTAGTACTCAATGCGCACCTGGTCGAAGGGGGCCGTAGCCAGGAACTCCATCGGTATGCGCTGGGTGCTACTTAAGGCCGCCTGCAGCGCCTGCCGCTCTACCACCACCCGCTGTACGGGCGCCGCTACCCCCGTACGATAAGTGGAAAGGCGCACTTCCCCCACTCCGCTCAAATCAACTAATCCTCCGCTGCTGCTGCTAAGCACTACCCCAGCCCGACTATAAGCCGGCACTGTGCTACTAAGCGGCATTTTTAAAGAGGCATAGCCATTCAGCAAGGCCAGATTCAGGGTAGCGTAGTTGTCCAGATTCGCATCAGTGGCTTTTTCGGGGTTTGTCACTTTGCCGCTGCACGCGGTCAGGACACATTTCACATCGGTTTGAGGCTGAGCTCCGGAATTGGAATAAGTAGCGGCCGATTGCGCCTGGGCTGGTGTCGCCCATAACAGGGGCAACAGCAAAAGCCCGGGCTGAATGAGCAAGGCGAGTATTTTGTTGAAATTTTTCATAAGACGGCGGTTTAGCTGGGGCATTTCTACAAGCCCGCCAGCAAATCCGTCGCCGAAGCTTCAATACAAACACAAGTAATTGATAATCATATGTATATGTAAATTAGCCCAATTATATTCTATCCCACAATGGGACTTTTGATCCTATTTTGAGAAAACTGGCTTATTCTCAGGCTTTACCCGTACGCAACGGGTAGCACAGGCAGAGCAGGCCAACCAAGGCGCTGAACAAAAAGCTATACTTTCTATAAAATGGATTCTACTACATTGAGGGCGCTGTGCCCGCCCGTGGTAGCACCCTTACTTAACTGATTAGGCTATTCCTTGCTATATGCCCTTACTTCCAACCCTACATATCTTTATTGTTGAAGACAACGAGTGGTATGGAGAGCTGCTGGAATATAAGCTGGCCCAGAATCCCGATAACCGTATTCAGCGCTTTACAACGGCGCAGGCCTGCCTCACCCACCTCAGTGAGCAGCCCGACCTCATCACCCTGGACTATTCGCTGCCCGATGCAACCGGCGACAAAGTGCTGCTGCAGATTAAAGAGCAGCTGCCAGACGTAACCGTTATTGTGATTTCCAGTCAGGAGGACGTCCGCACGGCAATCCGGCTGCTACATCAGGGGGCTTATGACTATCTGGTGAAAGACACGGATACCCCTGACCGGCTGTGGCACACCGTGAATAATGTACGCCAGCAGCTGGCGCTGCGCCGCGAGAACACCGAACTGCGGAAGCAGGTGGCGCAGAAATACGTACCCCGGCAGGCCATCATGGGCAGCAGCCCCCCCATGCAACAGCTTTTTAAGCTGATTGATAAAGCGGCCCGAACTCCAATAACGGTTTCCGTAAGCGGCGAAACCGGCACCGGCAAGGAATTGGTAGCCAAGGCCATTCATTACCAGTCGGACCGGCGGGCAGGACCTTTTGTGGCGGTAAACGTAGCCGCTATTCCGCGGGAGCTGCTGGAAAGTGAGCTGTTTGGACACGAGAAAGGGGCGTTTACCGGGGCCGCCAGCCGCCGCATCGGCCGGTTTGAGGAAGCACACCAGGGCACCCTGTTTCTGGATGAAGTAGCCGAGCTGGATTTAGATCTGCAGGCAAAGCTGCTGCGGGTTTTACAGGAGCGGGAAGTAACCCGGGTAGGCGGAAATGCCGCCATTGCCTTTGATGCCCGGCTCATTGTAGCCACGCACCACGATTTGCACCAACTGGTTAAACAGGCCCGCTTTCGGGAAGATCTGTTCTATCGGCTACTGGGCTTGCCTATTGTGCTGCCGCCGCTCCGGGAGCGGGGGCCAGACGTTTTGCTGCTGGCTAATGCGTTCCTGGCCTCCTTTTGCGCCCTCAATGGCATGCCGCTGCTTCGATTGTCATCGGGCGCCCAGCATAAGCTGATCCAGTATGCCTTTCCGGGAAATGTGCGGGAGCTGAAAGCCGTTATTGAATTGGCAGCCGTACTGGCCGATGGGGAAACCATTGAGGCCGATGATCTTTCGCTGCGGCAGCAGGAAACTACCCCTTTGGCTGCGAACACCCCATTACGGGCCCAGGTAGCGGCCATTGTGCAGCGCTATCTGGATGCCAACAACTCAAATATTTTAGAAACTGCGGCCCAACTGCAAATCGGGAAGTCTACTATTTATCGTATGGTTCAGAATAAAGAAGTCCGGCTGCATTAAGCGGCCCACGCTCATCTTATTCTTACCAGACGTATGCAGCCCATTACCTATCGCCACTTAAGGCGCAAGCTGCAGCAGGCCACGCATTTATATACGGCCACCCGCACAGAGGCGCAACAGCTGCACAAGCAATTAGCACAGCAGCAGGTAGCCGCGGCCAGCCTGTCGGCTACTCTCCTGCAAACGGTTACCACGGCTGTTCTGGCTGAGAATGACCAGCAGCAGATAACCCTGTTAAACCAACGCTTCTGTGACCTGTTTGGGCTGCCGGAGTCGCCCCAGAGCTACGTGGGCCAGCTCCAGACCCAGGTCTATACCCAGGCAGCTCATGCGCTGCTGCACTCGCCCGCCACGCAGCACAGCACTACTCAGGCGGTGGCCCAGCAGCAGCCATTGCGTGATGTCGTTATTCCGCTCTCTAATGGCTTAATTGTAAAGCAGCAGTACTTACCGGTGGTGCTGGAAGGCCATACGCTGCTGCACCTCTGGAGCTACGAGGATGTAACGGCCCAGCAGTGTGCCCAGCGCCGCATCGAAGAGCTTTCCCGGCTGGCAGAGCAAAGCCCCCACCCCATTATCTGCTTTAATAGCCGGGGGGAGGCACAGTACACCAACCCGGCCGGCCGGGCAGTGCTGGATGTACTAACTGACCAGTCCGACAACATGGCTTTTCTGCAGCGGGAAATAGCCCGGGCCTTGCACGAAGGACAAGCCTGCGTCAGTGAATGGCCGCTGCAGCAGCAGCTATACCTCTGGACCGTGGTGCCCCTGGCCGGTGAAAACTGCGCCAACGTGTACTTAACCGACCTTACCGGGCAGCGGCGCGCGGAAAGAGACTTACTGCGGGGACAGTTGTTTACCAACCGTATCAACGATACGGTTCCTAACCTGGTTTACTTATATGATCTGGAGGAAGGGCGCCTGCTGTATGCCAATCAGCAGAGCCTGCCTTTGTTAGGGTATACCCCCGCCGAGCTGCAGGAAATGAGCACCAACCTGCTCTCCATGCTCATGCGCGAGGAAGATGCAGCTCTGGTAAAAAAACAAATTCAGGCTACTGGTGCGCTGGCTGATGGGGAAACCCTGCTGAATGAGTACCACATCCGGCACCGGGATGGCAGCTCCCGGTGGCTGCGCACCCGCACTGTGGCCTTCACCTGCTACCCCAACGGGCAGGTGCGCCAGTTGGTGGGCAGTGCGGAAGATGTAACCGCCCAGCGGACTATTGCGGAGGAGCTGCGCCACAACCGGCTGCTGCTGGAGCGCATCATCAACACGGCACCTAACCTGATTTACATTTTCGATCTGGAGGAAAGTCGCAGTGTATACTGCAACCACCACACGGAAATTATTCTGGGCTATACCAGTGAAGAAATTGTGGGCATGGGCCCGGCCATGATGCAGCAGCTGATTCCGCCCAAGCAGCGGCGCCTGCTCCAGCAGCACTGGAACCAGTTGGTGCAAGCCGCAGACGGCGACGTTTTCACCCTGGAGTACCACATGCCCCACCGGGATGGCAGCTCCCGGTGGCTGCGGATACGAAGCACCCCTTTTGAGCGGGATGCTACCGGCCGCGTGAAGCTGGTAGTAGGCTCGGCGGAGGATATCACCCCCTGGAAACTAGCGGAGAAACAGCAGCTGGCGGCTGCCCAGCGGCTGGAGGAGCAAAACCGCCTGTTTCGCCAGGTAATTGATTCTACTCCACACTTGATTTATCTAAAAGACCACACCGGGCGCTATGTGCTGGCCAATGAGGCTACGGCCCAACTGCACAGCATGAGCTTGCCCGAGCTGTTAGCCGCCTCCCCGGAAGAGCTGCATCCCATACCCGAGCAACGCCGGAAATATCTTTTTCAGGACCAGCAGGTTATCAGCACCGGGCAGGAGCTACGCGCGGAGAAAGAGTTTACCCGCCCCAACGGCCAGCCGGTCTGGCTCTACACCATTAAACGGCCTTTTGTGCTGGCCGATGGCTCCGTACAAGTACTGGGCATCGACAGTAACATTACCAACTTAAAACAAACCCAGCTGGCTCTGAACGAGGCCAAGGAAAACGCCGAAAAAACCGCCCGCGCCAAACAGGATTTCCTCGCCAACATGAGCCACGAAATCCGGACCCCCATGCACGGTATTCTGGGCATTGCCGGGTTACTAGCCAAAACGAAGCTCACCACCAGTCAACAGGAATATCTGCAGCACATCCGGGAGTCGGCGGAGCATTTGCTGGTGGTTATCAATGATATTCTGGCCATTACGCAACTGGGGCCGGTAAGATCAAAGTAGAAGCTACGTCCTTCGATGTGCGGGATGTTCTTCACCGCAGCCTGGAATCCGTACGTTTTAAGGCCCAGGAAAAGAAAATCAAGCTGGAGCTGTGCCCCCCGCCTACCACCGATACCCGCGTGGTGGGCGACCCTTACCGCCTGACCCAGATTCTGCTGAATCTGCTGGGCAACGCCATTAAGTTTACGGTGCAAGGGCAGATTACCCTGCGCTGCGAACGGCTGAGTCCGTTGCACGCGCCACCCCGGTTTGCCTTCACCGTACAGGACACCGGTATTGGAATTCCGGCGCCCCAGCTGCGGCATATTTTTGAGGCTTTCACCCAGGCCTCGGCAAGCACGGCCCGGGAGTATGGGGGCACCGGCTTAGGCCTGAGTATCAGCAAAGGGCTGGTGGAGCTTTTGGGTGGCACTATCACGGTGGAAAGCCAGGTACACCAGGGCAGTGCCTTCCGGGTAGAGCTGCCTTTTCGCCAACCCGATGCTTTTTCGCCGGCCGCTTCATCTACCCCAACCGCCGCCCACCCCCCGCTGGGCCCCTACCGAATCCTGCTGGCAGAAGACAATGAAGTCAACCAGTTTCTCACGCAAAAGCTTCTCCGTAACTGGGGCTTAGTGGTAGACACCGCCCTAAACGGGAAACAGGCCGTGCAGCTCTTTCAGCAGCATGCTTATGCATTGGTGCTGATGGACATTCAGATGCCCACCATGGATGGGCCTACCGCCACCCGCCTGCTTCAACGGCATCCTGATGCGCAACGAGCAGCCACGCCCGTCATTGCCTTAACGGCGCACGCCTTTTCCGATGAGGAGCAACGTTACTGCCAGGCCGGTTTTGTGGGGTATCTGTCGAAACCTTTCCGCGAGGAGCAGCTATATGCCGTACTCACCCGCTTTCTGACGGCCGCTGCTAACCTACCCACAGAACCACCCTTGTTTAATCTGACAGCGCTGCAACAAATAGCGCAGGGAGACGATGACTTTGTGCGCAATATGGTGCAGCTGTTTAATGAAACCGTGCCGCCAGCTATTGATAAAATGGAACGCCACGCCGCGCAACAGGAGTGGCAGCGGCTAAGCGAAATGGCTCATCATCTCAAAAGCACTTTCAGCAGCCTGCATATCACGGCGGTGCAGGACGCCCTACGGCAGCTGGAGCTTATTACCTCCTCACCGCTGGAGCCAGAGCTGGTGGCCGCGTTGGTGCAACACATCAGACAGGTGGCGGCAGCCGTGATGAAGCAGCTGAAAACCCAGCTATAAGTCGGGCACCTACTACGGCAGCCAGCCATTGGAAATAGCACTTTGGATACCCAGCGTGCTGGGTCCAGCTGGCACTGTCTTGAAACCTACGGGTTACATTTCAGGTTGAACTTATAATAGCTGCTTCACCGTGTCGTTTGCCTGGAAGAAGTTGACTTGAGTAGTTGTTTTTTTGTTCTGTCTTTTAGCCCTGGAACCTATGTCATTGGCCATTTTTGCGGGAATTTCACTTGTAGCTACCCTGGTGTTGCGCCATTCCTGGCCCACCCGGCACACTGCGCTACAGCCGGTACCCGTTCCGGCACGGCGGCGCTAGCCCCGCGTAGCAGCTTTTTTAAAGCGGTGCTTCTTCCCGGAAGCACCGCTTTTTTGAATAAGATTTTGGCCGATGAATCTTCAATTCCCGCCAAAGTGCAACAACAAAAAAGCCACCCCTGTAAGAGGCCGCTTTTTTTATAATGGGCAAATCGAATGATTTAGCGGATTACCAGCTTGCGCATCGTACTGCTCTCATCTGATTCCAGCTTGACATAGTACAAGCCGCTGGCAAACTTGCTTAGGTCCAGCGTTTTGGTAAACCGGTCGTTCAGTTCTGTTAATGATTCCCGGTAAATAACGGTGCCAATGACGTTCAGGATACGCAGCTCCATTTTGCGGCTCTCAGCCCCGGAAATGGAGATATGCACAATACCCGTGCTGGGGTTAGGAAACACCAGCAGACTTTTTTCCTCCAAAGCCGGTTTAGCCGTAGGCTTGGTTGCCGGTTGGGCTACTGCCACCGGAATGCTCATGCGCAGCGGGCCGGCGCATAAGAGAGATAGCAACAAAATATAGCGTAGGAGTTTCATCATATTGTGCAGTAGCGTGTAGGCAAATTCAGGGGCCGGATACTTGAGTAACGTGAAGTATTCGGTTAGGTTTACAAAGGTAACCACCTAATTGTGAAACTGATTAGCTATATATGCTTTCTTTGGGATAAAAGCTGCGTGCACTTTAGCTATTCCGTTAATTTTTTCAAATAAGCATGCAGAATGTTCTCATTGTGGGGGGTGGCCTGGCCGGCCTCACGGCGGCGCTGGACCTGGCCGACCGGGGCCACGCCGTGACGGTCATCGAGCGGAAATCGTACCCGTTTCATAAAGTATGCGGCGAGTACGTGTCCAACGAAGTGCTGCCGTATCTGCACCGCCTGGGCGTAGCACCCGATGCGCTGGCCCCCGCCTCCCTCACCCACTTTCTCCTTAGCTCCCCGGCCGGGCGCACCCTAACCGCCCCCCTGGATCTGGGCGGCTTTGGCGTAAGCCGCTACACCCTGGACCACTTCCTCTACCAGCGCGCCCTGGCGCGGGGCGTGCAGTTTGAGCTGCTGGCTACCGTAACCGATGTGCAGTTTGATGCCGCCCGGGATAACCATACCGTGCAGCTGGCCGATGGCCGGGCGCTGCCGGCCCGCCTGGTGCTGGGTGCCTACGGCAAGCGGGCCGCCCTGGACCGCCAGCTGCAGCGGCCTTTTTTTCAGCAACGCTCCCCCTACCTGGGTGTGAAATACCACCTGCGGTATGACATGCCGCGCCACCTGATTGCCCTGCACAACTTTGCCGATGGCTACGCGGGCATCTCGGCCATTGAAGACGATAAGCTGTGCTTTTGCTACCTCACTACCCGCCGCAACCTAAAAGCCGCGGGCACCATTCCGGCTATGGAAGCCCAGGTGCTGGCCCGCAATCCGCAGCTGCGCGCCATTCTGCAGGAGGCCGAGTTCCTGTATCCGCAGCCGGAGGTAATCAATGAAATATCCTTCGCGCCTAAAAGCCCGGTAGAAAACCATGTACTGATGTGCGGCGACGCGGCCGGCCTGATTACGCCGCTCTGCGGCAACGGCATGGCCATGGCCATCCACGGGGCCGCTCTGGCCGCCCGGCTAACCCACGATTTCCTGACCAAAAGTATAGCCCGCCCCGAGCTGGAGGCCCGCTACCGCCATGGCTGGCAGCAGCTGTTTGGCACCCGCCTGCGGGTGGGTCGGGCCGTGCAGGGCCTCTTCGGGCACCCCGTCCTGAGCGAGGCTTTGGTGGGTGGCATGCGCCACTGGCCGGCTGGCGTGCAGCTGCTTATGCGGCGCACCCACGGCAAGGCTTTTTAACTGAATTTTGGCATAGGCAATCCACGGTGCCCATCCGGGCGTAATTTGCGTATACTGCGCCCAATGACAAGCTATCTGTGTGCCATCGGCACTGCTACTCCTACACACCGCATTGCGCAGGCGCAAATAGCCAGCTTTATGGCGGCAGCCCTGCAGTTTGACGCCGCTGCCACCCGCAAGCTGCAGGCCCTGTACCGCGTGTCCGGTATTGAGCAGCGGCACTCCGTACTGGCCGATTATGCCCGCACAAACGGCGAGTTTGAGTTCTTCCCGAATACGCCTGATCTGGAGCCGTTTCCCACCGTGGGGCAGCGCCTGGGTATTTATCGGGAGCACGCGCTGCCACTTTCCGTAGAAGCCGCGCTGGATTGCCTGGCGCAGCTGCCGGAGGCTACGCCGGCTACCATCACCCACCTGATTACCGTGAGCTGTACCGGTATGTATGCGCCGGGGCTGGATATAGAGCTGGTGAAAGCCCTGGGCCTGCAGCCCAACGTGCAGCGCACCTGCGTCAATTTCATGGGCTGCTACGCCGCCTTTAATGCCCTGAAGCTGGCCGATGCCTTTTGCCGGGCCGATGCCGACGCCCAGGTGCTGATTGTGTGCACCGAGCTGTGCACCCTGCACTTCCAGAAAAGCCCCGACGACGACCACCTGGTGTCGAATGCCTTGTTCAGTGACGGCTCGGCGGCGGCGCTGGTGCAGGCACGCCCGGCCAGCCAGGGCCCCAGCCTGGCCCTGGAAGCCTTCCACTGCGCTCTGGAGCCCGATGGCCACGACGATATGGCCTGGCACATCAATGATTTCGGCTTTGAAATGACGCTGTCTTCCTACGTACCCAAGCTCATTCAGCGGGGTATCCGGCAGCTGACGGAACGCCTGCTGCAGAATCTGCCCGTGCAGCTAGCCGATATTCACTCCTTCGCCATTCACCCGGGTGGGCGCAAGATTCTGGAAACCATTGAGCAGGAGTTGGGCATCTCGCGCCACGATAACCGCTTTGCCTACAAAGTGCTGCGGGAATACGGCAACATGTCGTCGGCCACGGTGCTGTTTGTGCTGCGCGAGCTGATGCAAAACCTTACTCCCGCCGATGCCGGCGCGCCGGTGCTGAGCTTTGCCTTTGGCCCGGGCCTAACTTTGGAAGCCATGCTGCTGCAGGTATGTTACCAGCCGGTTGCTGCTAACGCCAGCCAACCAGCCCGGCAGACGGAAGCCGCGCACCAGCCGCTGGCTTACTAACCCTGCGGGCACTTCTCATTCTTTCCTGTTTTCTCTTTTATCAGCTTGAACCTCGCCCGCCGCGCTACCCAATCGGAGTTGATGGATGATTTGACGCTGGCTTCCGATGCCCTGCGCCAAAACCTGGATGAGCTGGAGCTTATTAACACCCGCCTGGGTGGCTACGGCGTGCTCACTCATGCCTTAGCGCAGCTACGGCCGCACTTTCCCAAAAGCCGCCCCCTGCGCCTGGCCGACCTAGGCAGCGGCGGCGGCGATACGCTCCGCTACCTGGCCCGCTGGGCCCGCCGGCAGCAGGTACCCGTAGCCCTCACCGGCATCGACGCCAATGCGTTTATGGTGGCGTACGCCCGGGAGAAATGCCAGCAGTATCCGGAAATCAGCTTTCAGCAGCAGGATATTTTTGCAACGGATTTTCAGCAGCAGTCTTTTGATGTGCTCACGTGCAGTTTGTTCTGCCACCACTTCCCGGATGAGCAGCTGGTGCAGCTGCTGCGCCAGTGGCAACAGCAAGCCACGCTGGCGGTTATTATTAATGATTTGCACCGGCACCCGCTGGCCTACCACAGCATTAAGTGGTTGACGCGCTTATTCGGGGGCTCTTATTTGGTGCAGCATGATGCGCCGCTGTCGGTAGCGCGGGCTTTTTCGCGGCAGGACTGGCAGCGCTTGCTGCAGCAGGCCGGTATCCGGCAGTACACGCTGCGCTGGCGCTGGGCATTTCGGTGGCAGGTCGTTATCACGAAGGAAGCCTGAAAACGGGCGGGCTTTTCACCCTGCCTGCTTAGTCATAGAGTCCGGCGGCAACCCGGTAGGTGTTTACGTGGGCTTCCACAATATCGGCCAGGCGCGTGGAGTAGCCGCCGCCCATGCACACTACCACCGGCACGGCGTGGCGGCGGCACAGTTCCAGCACTTGGTAGTCGCGCTGGCGGCAGCCTTCCCGGGTTAGCGCCAGGTGCCCCAGCTTATCGGTGGCCAGCACATCTACCCCACTGAGGTAGAATACAAAATCGGGCTGCACTTCCTGAAACAGGCGGGGCAGGGTTTCCGCCAGCAGCCGGAGGTAGGTGGCGTCATCGGTGCCATCGGGCAGGGGCAGGTCCAGGTCGGAGTGCTCTTTGCGGTGGGGATAGTTGCGGGCCCCATGCATGGAGAAGGTGAACACGCGCGCATCGTGCTGAAAAATGGCGGCCGTGCCATTTCCCTGGTGCACATCCAGGTCCACTATCAGTATCTTCTGAATGCCCAGGTCGGGGTGGGCCAGCAGGTAGTGCGCCGCCACGGCCTGGTCATTGAGCAGGCAGAACCCTTCGCCCCGGTCCTGAAAAGCGTGGTGCGTGCCGCCGGCTATGTTGAGGGCAATACCGTGGGGCAGGGCGCGGCGGGCACACTCTATGGTGCCGCCCAGAATGGTCACTTCCCGCTCTATCAGCTGCGCTGACCACGGAAAGCCGGTGGCCCGCTCCTCCTGCCGCGTGAGCTGGCCGTGTACCAGCCGGCGGTAGTAATCAGCGGAATGCGTACGCAGAATATCGGCCGCCTCGGCCGGCTGCGGGACAAACAGGCTGCTTTCGGAAATAATACCCTCGCGCAACAGCTGTTCCGGCAGCAGCTCATACTTGAGCATGGGAAACCGGTGGCTGGCCGGCAAAGAATGCGCATAGAGAGGAGCCCAGGCAACAGGAAGCATCAGCTGAAATAAAAAGGCAACAAAAAACCCAGCCTTTTGACCGGGTTCTTATGTGAGATTCGGGGTTGTATCGTTGGCCAACCGTAAGCAGATTCTCTCCTTCTGCTTGTGGAAAAACGATACGTGAACGATGCGTGAGGCATACTGGGCTCGAACCAGTGACCTCTACCCTGTCAAGGTAGCGCTCTGAACCAGCTGAGCTAATGCCCCGACACGTCCACTGGCGGCGGCCGTAAAAGTCAAATATACTGGAAGCCGGTGCATTATCAACGAAAAACCGACGGTATTTTGTGCTCCCTTATCTACGATATGTAACATTCTAACTGCATCTAAGTATAGTCGGATATGATTTGCATGGGCCAGTCCCCTGCTTCCTATTCCACCGAACGACTATATCTTATGAAAAAGCTTCTGCTCCTTTTCTCTGTTTGCGCTGCCACCCTTGCTACTGCTCAGGCCCAGGTTCGCCCCGGCGGAGCCTTATCCTCCACGGACTACCCCAAAGGCACCACCGATTCCCGCAATGGCGGCTTCGGCATTAAGGCCGGGGTAAACTTTGCCGATATCCGCGGCGCGGATAAAAAGAACTACACCAACACGGAGAACTATACGGCCTTCCACGCCGGCTTCTACTCCCAGTTCAGCTTCTCCGAGAAGTTCTCGCTGCAGCCCGAAATTCTATATAGCCGCCAGGGCTTTAAGGGCGGCACGCCCAATAACACCTCCGCTGAAACCCGCCGCCTCGACTACCTGCAGGTGCCCGTACTGCTGGTCTATAACTTCCTCGATAACGTGAGCATTCACATAGGCCCGCAGGTTTCCTTGCTAACCAAGGTGAAAGAGGGTGACCTGGACCGTAAAATTGCCAACGAGCAAAGCAGCAACGGCGCGTACGTGTACGACTATAGTTACAGCAGCCTGGACTACGGCCTGGCTGGTGGCGTGGAAGCCCGCGTAGGCCCCGCCCGCATTGGGGGCCGCTACACCGCTGGCCTCAACGACATCATCAAGGACCCCAGAACTACCGGCGCGCAGGCCCTGACCAACATCAAGAACGGTGTATTTCAGGTGTATGTAGGCGTAGGCATCAACAACTAAGCCTCCCTTTTTTATAGAAAAAGGAAGTCCGAACGGGCTTCCTTTTTTTGTGCTTTCATCTTCCCGCTACGCTCATGGATACCTCGGCTACGCTTGCGCTGCTACACCACCAACGAGAGCTGCTCACGGAGCACGCCATGGCCGTGCTGGGTACCTGGGCCCTGCTCAACCTGCTGGTCAGCGGCTACTGGGTGGCCCGCACCGACCGGCGCACCGAGGCCCACTATTTCCACCAGATGAACGCGGGCTGGAACATTATTAACCTGCTCCTAGCCGTGGCTGGCATTCTGCGGGCGCAGCCGGGGCCGGTAGCCGGGCTCACGCTGGCAACCAGCCTGCAGGAGCAGTTCACACTGGAGAAAATTTTGCTGCTGAATGCGGGCCTGGATGTAGCGTATTTGTGCGTGGGCAGCTGGCTGCGGGCGCGGGGTGCCTGCGCGCCACGCCGGCCGGAGCGCCTGCTGGGTTTTGGCCGCTCGCTGTGGCTGCAGGGTGGCTTTTTGCTGCTGTTTGATACCGGCTTTTACTTCCTGTACCACCGCTACGCCGAAGCGCTGCTGGCCCTGCTTTCCTGATTGCAGCGCCCCACCCGTGCGGAGACGGGTGGGGCGCTGCAATCAGGAAAGCAGGATGCGCTAGGCGTTAACCTTTTCCTTTACCAGGGCTTCTTTAATCTTCTCGTTGAAGTTGGGAATGTCCTGGGGGTTGCGGCTGGTAATCAGGTTGCCATCTACCACCACGGTTTCATCTACCCAGGTGGCGCCGGCATTCTGCAGGTCGGTGTGCAGGCTGGGCCAGCTGGTTACTTTGCGGCCTTTCACTACGCCGGCTTCAATCAAGGTCCAGGGGCCGTGGCAAATGGCGGCTACGGGCTTGCCGGAGCGCACAAACTCCCCAATGAAGCTGACGGCCTTTTTATCGGTGCGCAGCACGTCGGGGTTCATTTGGCCACCGGGCAGTACCAGAGCGTCATAATCGGCCACTTTCACGTCGCCGATAACTTTGTCTACCGAGACTTTATCGCCCCAGTCTTTTTCGTCCCAGCCCTTAATAGAGCCGCTTTTCAGGGAGATGACGTGGGTGGTAGCGCCTTCGCCTTCCAGAAATTTCTTGGGCTTTTCCAGCTCCGACTGCTCAAAGCCGTCGGTGGCTACAATGGCTATTTTCTTGCCTTTCAGGGAGTCGTTTCCAAAGATACTCATAGCAGTTCAGGGTTGGTTTAAGAAGGATAGAGAACAAAAAGCCGGAGCTACCCACGGCGGCTCCGGCTCTTCTCTAACGCAAACCAGGGGCTGGGGTTCTTTATTCCTGCTCGCCGGAGCGGGCCCGCTTCAGCTCTTTGCGCAGCGCCCGTACCCGGTCATCAAACCCGTCGGGGTCGTAGTCAATGCCTTCCACGTCCAGCTGCTCCAGCATGTCCATCAGGTCATCGGAGTGGTCGGTACGCACGCCGGAATCTACTTTCACAAACGTCATTTCCGACCAGAGCACGGCTTTCAGCTTCTGGCCATCCTCGTTCAGCATCTGCATTTCTACTACCAGATTGGAGTTGTCGAAATGGATGAGCTGGGTGCGAATGTGCACAATTTCGCCCTGGCGGGCCGGGCGCAGGTAGCTGAGGTGGTGCTTGGTAATCACCCAGCTGGCATTCTGCTCGCGCGCCAGCTGGCCCATATTCAGGGCGTAGTGCTGGGCTACCTGCTCTTCGCGGGCATTCAGAAAGTAATCCAGGAAACGGGCATTGTTGAGGTGGCCCAGCATGTCGCAGTCCTGAAAGTAGACGCGGTGGGAGGTTTCGGGGGTGCGCACCAGCGCAGATGAATCGGCCATAGGCGGCAAAGAAAAGGATTAGAAAACGGTTGGCGGGCAGGGAAGCGCTAGTCAGGTAACCGATAAGCGGCCGCCTGTACCTGGTGGGGCGCGGGCTTGCGGGCATCGGTCGGGCTATCAAACACTACCAGAATATGGTCTTTGTCGAGCAGGCCCATGCCTTCGGCGCGGTCCTGACCGGCGGTGGCACCGGTACCGTGGGGCACGTCAAACAGGCGTATGAGGTGGTCTTCATCAATGAAGCCGTCGGTGGGGCAGTGCAGGGCGTCGCGCCAGCGGAATACGGCAATGGTGCCATCCAGATCCATGGTGGGGCCGGCCAGCAGCAGCAGGTCGTTATCAATCTGGCGCAACTCCCGCACGCCCATTCCCTTCAGGTCCAGAAAGTGCTTTTTGTAGTACTTCTCGGAAGCCCCTTCCTGTTTGCGCAGGCGCAGGCGGCCGGGCTTATCTTCTTCCAGCAGCAGTTCCAGCACCACGGCCCAGCCCCGCAAAACCGGGCCGCGCAGCCCTATAAACAAGCGCCCATCGGGCGTGGCGGCCAGCCCTTCTATATCAAGGCCATTATCCTTGCCCGGTATTTTGAGGAAGTGCTTTAGGTGCGGATCGTGGGCCAGCAGGTCCGTCAGGTCATTGGCGGTATCGGAGCCGTGGAGCTGGGCGACGCGCAGCGTATGACCGGCCCTGGCAGGGTCCGGCACCTCCCGAAACAGCTCATACTCGCCGGTTTCGGGGTTGGGTAGCAGCGGAATGCGGGCCAGCAGGTAGCGGTTGGGCTCCTGTTTTACTTTGGCCAGCTTCTCCAGCTGCTTGGCTACATCCTCGTGGTTGGGGTCGGGCTGCTTGCGCTTCAGGCTGTGGGAGCCCACCAGCCAGAGGTAGCCGTTTGCCTCACCCATGCCCTCAATGTCAATTTCCTCGTCTGCATCAGAAGGCAAGTCCAATAAATCAGCCAGCGGGTACGAGGTGTGTTCCGCAAATTTATGCGGGCCTACCAGCCGCAGCCGCTCAATGGTGGTGCGCTCATCACAGCTTAACCAGAGATTGTCGCCGGTGCGTAGTGCCGTGGAGAGGCCGTCGCGCACATGTTTGCCGGCCTTGTTCAGGCTAAGGCGGGGGTTGAAACGCAGCGTGTAGGATTGAAAACGCATAAGCAGGAGGCAGCCTGCTGGCCGCTAATTCCCGCAAACGCAGCCCTGGGGCTTAAGTTTAGCGGCGGCCGAGGCTATTTCTCGCCGCCAGCCTTGCGGGCCTGCATTTTGGCCTGAATATCCCGCTTTTTCAGTTGATACTGCTTGAATTGCTCGGGTGTAAACAATTGCTTCAACTGGTTTTCTGACTCCGCATTGATGCGCTTGAGTTCCGTGGTAAGGGCGGTGCGGTCGTTGGGGTATTGCTCCCGGGCCGCATTCACCTGCTGCACCGTCGATTTTAGCAGTACCCGCACCTGTGCCTGCTGCTCGTTGCTGAGCTGCAATTCCTCGCCCATCACGGAGGCCAGGTCGCGGGCAGCGGTGCGGGCAATGGGTGCGGCGGGGCGTGCCGGCTCGGCTACAGCTGTAGTTTTAGCCGGAGTCTCAGCTTTATTCCGACGGGCACAGTTACTAAAAACAAGCGGGGCGCAAACGGCCAGCAACAGCAAAAAACGGGCGGCAGACATGGGTAAGGGATAAGCGTGCGCCCCTGCATACGCGAAATTCGCACCAAAGGCTTACTTCTGGCTTGTCTTTCGTGGCCTGCGGGCCGGCACCCCGGTTTTTACTGCGTGATGGGTGCCGTTGGCGCAGGCGCGGCTTTGGCCTGCATACGGGCCTGTATCCGCTGCCGCCCCACCATATACTGCTGGTACTGCGCCAGGGAAAGCGCCTGCCGCAGCTGCCGCTCCGAGTCGGCATTAATGTGGCGCAGGGCGGTGTTCATGGCCATCGGGTTATCGGCGTAGAGGGTACGGGCCGCCCGGGCTTTTTGCAGCGTAGCGTACAGTATTTCATGGATGCGCCCCTGCTGCCCGGGCTCCAGCTTCAGCTCTTCCGTCATGGCGTTGGTCAGGTCGCGGGCCGGGCTTTTGGGCTCCGCCGGCTTTTCCTCCGGCTTCACGGCCTCAAAGGCACTATCCGGCAGGTAAATACTGAAGCGCACGCACCCGGAGGATACCATGGCCAGCAACAACAGCCCGCAGGCAGTAGAGGTAAAGGTTATTTTCATAGAAGAGGTAGTAAAAGGGCGCATTCAGGCAGATTCTATCTTTCCTGAGTGCAAGATTTACCAAACCTTCCGGAATAATCCTATAGTTATCCTGAATTTAATATTTCACCGCTGCCGCAACCCTTATGCGCCGCCTTTCAATTGCTGCGCCGTGTAATGCGCCAGGGCCATAATAGTCAGCATAGGGTTTACGCCGCTGCAGGCCGGAAAAGCGGAGGCATCGGCTACGAAGAGGTTTTTTACCTCGCGGGTTTCTCCGTTTGGTCCTACGGGGTGCGTGGCGGCGTGGCCGCCCATGCGGCAGGTGCTCATCTGGTGGGCACTGTATAGCCCAAACTGATTGGCCCGCCACCCCAGATGCGGCAGCCGGTCCAGCACCTCAGGGTTAATAATCTGGCCATCCTTTGCCTGCAAAGTGGGCAGGGAGCCGTGCGGCAGGTACACTTCCCGGGCGCCGGCCGCGGCGTGAATTTCGGCGGCGGCGCGTACGCCCTGCAGCATGTTAGCGCGGTCAAACTCACTGAGAGTATAATCGATGCAAGGTGCGCCCTGCTTGTCCACGCTTACCCGGCCCCCGTCCCGGTCGCGGGTTAGTACAATAAAGTGGCCCATGCGGGCGGCCTGCAGCATCATTTGCTTGTGCTGTTCCCCGGAGAGCCAGGGCAGCACCATGGCCATCAGGCCCGGGTGGGCAGGCGGGGTTTCCAGCTTGGCGCCAAAGTTGGTGCCATGGAGCATGGTATAGCCATCATTCACCACCGACATCATCGGTCCAAACCAAGGCTCCATCAGGTGGGGGTATAACCCGGAAACGGCCACCGTGGGATGCAGGTGCAGGTGCCGCCCCAGATGCGGGTGGCGCAGCCCGCTACGCAACAGCAGCGCCGGCGTTTGAATAGAGCCGCCGGCTACCACCACGCGGCGGGCCCGCACCGTAATGCGCACGGGTTGGCCATTGGCGGGTGTATACACCGCTTCGGCGCCGGCGGCCTGGCCCTCGCGCACCAGCACGCGCTCCACCTGCGTGTCGCAGAGGAAGCGGGCACCGTGGTCGAAGGCTTGCTGCAGGTAGGTATTTAGGGTGCCTTGTTTGATGGCGTGCCGGTCGCCGAGGGGGCTGAAACCCAGACTGCGGAAATGCTCTTCAGAGTCGGTCAGGCCCTTTTCGTTGCGCGGAATCAGTTTCACTTCCTGCCCCAGGCGGGTAGAGCCGTCCCATAGGGCCTGGTTCTGGCCGTTGTGGCGGGTGTACTCTATGTTCACGCTCAGCGCCCGGCTCACGGCATCCAGGCTTTTTTTGAACTCCAGGGAAGTGAAGTGCGGCACTTCATGCTCCCGGGCCCACTCCTGCAGAATATAATCGGGGGTGCGGAAGGCGCCGGCCCAGTTGATGGTGGTACCTCCGCCCAGGCAGCTGCCGGCCAGCAGGGCTATGCCCCCATCCTGGGTGGCCAGGGCACCTTTGGCATCATAAAGCTTGCCCAGCATATCTACTTCCCGCTGCGTGAAGTCGCAGCCGTGGCAGTAGGGGCCTTTTTCTATCACCAGCACATCAAAGCCGGCCGCGGCCAGCTCCCCGGCCACTACGCCGCCCCCGGCGCCGCTGCCAATGATGAGCACGTCACACTCTAAAGTGGTATCGGTGGTGAGCTGCAGCGTGCGGATGGGCTTGGGCGTATCTACCGGCGCATCATTGGGCTGCGGGCCGGGGTAGCCGATGGCGGCCCACACCGGGTTGGGGCCGGTAGCGGGCGCATCGCCATAAAACAGAAAGGAAAACAGCTTGCGCAACGCCTGAAAGCCTTTGCGCAGCTGCGGCACATTGCTCTGGGCCCAGCTTTGCAGCATTTTCTCGCGCTGCGCGGGCGCCAGGTGGGTGAACGGGCGCAGCGGCCCAAACCAGGTGAGGCCCAGCGCGGGCGTATCCAGCAGCGTAAGCAGCTGCCGGAACTCCTGCTGGGCCGCCAGGGGTTGCCCGGACAATACCTCGGCCACCTTGTCCAGATCTACTCCCTGGGAGCCGGCGCGCAGCCAATACTCCGTTTGTTCCGCATGGCCGGCCACGGCCGGAATAAAAGTATCGGCCAGGGCGCGCAGCACGGCGCGTTGTGCATCAGAAAAGGTCATTGCCCGAGGAAAGCAAGTTGCAGCCGGGCGCACCAAAATGTTTGCGCCCCGGAAAATATCGGGCTTTTCCGCGTAAAGTAGTCGGCTTGCAGCGTTTTTCTTTTTTGCGGAAAGTAGCGCGAAGCTCCGGCTTCGCGCACGAGCAACGCGAGTTCCTACGCGTTGGCTATACGTAAGCATACGCCTGCTACTCGCTCCGCTCGTGCGCGAAGCCGGAGCTTCGCGCTACCGGGCTAGAAATACTTCAGCAGCATATCAATCAGGCCGCGCACTTTGGGGGTGTAGGGCGGGTACATCAGCTTGATGCCGGTGCGGCCCAGGCGCTGCTTCAGCACCCCTTTCTCATTGGAAAACGCCAGAAAGCCGAAGTGGCCGTGCGCTTTGCCGATGCCGCTGTTGCCGGCGCCACCAAACGGCAGCTCCGGGTGGGCCAGGTGCAGAATGGTTTCGTTGATGGCGGCGCCCCCGGCCGTAACATTCGCCAGCAGATATTGCTGGTTTTCGCGGCTGCGGCTGAAGATGTACTGGGCCAGCGGCTTGGGCCGGCTATTAATAAAATCGACGGCGCTTTGCAGGGAATTATAAGGCACCATGGGGAGCAGGGGCCCGAAGATTTCTTCCTGCATAATGCGGCTCTCGGGTGCTACGTGCGTGAGGACGGTAGGCTCGATGAAACACTGATCCGGGTTGATGCTGCCGCCCAGGGCAATGGTGGCACCAGACACCTGCGCCTCCTCCAGCAACCCGGCCAGACGGTCGAAATGGTGCCCGTTTACAATGCGCGCAAAGGAGGTGGACTCCTGTACACCGCCATTCCGGGGGTTATAGTACTGGTGAATAACGGTGCGCATTTCGGTGAGCAGCGCGTCCTGCACTTTCTCGTGCACCAGCACATAGTCGGGGGCCACGCAGGTTTGGCCGGCATTTACGCACTTGCCCCAAATCAGCTTTTCGGCGGCATCGCGCAGGTCGGCGGTTTCATCTACCACCACCGGCGACTTGCCGCCCAGCTCCAGGGTAATGCTGGTGAGGTGCTCGGCAGCGGCGCGCATTACTACTTTGCCTACCTGCGGGCTGCCGGTGAAGAATATATGGTCGAAGGGCAGCTTGAGCAGCGCGGTGGCTACGTCTTTGTCGCCTTCCACCAGGGCTACTTCACCGGGCTCAAACACCTCTTCTACCATGCGGCGCAGCAGGGCGGCCACGTGAGGCGTGAGCTCCGAGGGCTTAATGATGCAGCAGTTGCCGGCAGCCAGCGCCGAAATCAGCGGGTCTACGGCCAGGTAAAAGGGGTAATTCCAGGGTGAGATAATCAGGCAAACGCCGCGGGGCTCATACTGCACCCAGGAAGTGGTGCCCAGCAACGACAGGGGCGTTTTTACTTTGCGGGGCCGCATCCATTGCTTGAGGTGGGCCAGCGTGTGCTTTATCTCCCCCAGAGAAGGCCAGATTTCAGTGAGGTCGGTTTCGGCAGCGGGCTTGCGAAAATCAGCGAAATGTGCCTCCTGAATAGCCGTGCGGTTGGCGGTAATCCACCCGGCTAGCCGGCGCAGGCGCTGGCCGCGCTCAGCGGCAGTAGCACGGCGCAGTACCGGCTGGTGTTGGCGCTGCTGCTCAAATAAGGCCCGCAAAGTATCTACCCGGGGTGCCGCCGGAAGCGGAGAGGTTACGTTGGAAGCCATGCAGACTGCGAAAAGAGGAGGGTGAGTAGGTTTCTAAAGAAAGCGAAATGCGGCCCGGAAAGTTGCCCACTGGCTGGGTGGAAGCGGAAGGCTTTTTCCGGAAGTCGGAATAAAAATACGCCCTCCGGCCTATTTCCTTCTATTTTAATGGTACTGCGCCGGGAATATTAAGTAATTTCCGCCCTAACCCTATCCGCCGACGCTGCCCCTGCGGTACGCCTCGGTAACGCCCATGCCTATCTCCGCTACCCTCGCCCACGAAGCCGTATCCCGATTACAGGAAATGTTGGTGGTGCTTAATGCGCACCTGCGCTCCTTTTCGGAGGAAGAGATGGAGCTCCCGCTGGCCCCCGGCAAATGGTCGCGCAAGGAAATTCTGGGACACCTGATTGACTCCGCGTGCAATAATCACCGCCGGTTTGTGCTCTGCCAGACGGAGCCCGCGGCCTACCAGATGGTGCCCTACAACCAGGAAGAATGGGTGCAGTGCGGTGCTTACCGCCACGCTCCGGCCGCCGAGCTGCTGCAGCTCTGGACGCTGTATAACCAGCAGCTTACGCGCATCATCAGCCGCATTCCCAAGGAAAAGCTAAAGCACCGCGTCGATTTTGACAATGGCTATTCCGTAACGCTGGGCTGGCTGATAGAAGACTACAGCGTGCACCTGGAGCACCACGTGCGCCAGATAACGGAGGGGTAGGCACAAAAAAAGAACGGAGCTCCCCAGCTCCGTTCTTAGATTCCCACCCAACTTGTCTCCCACACTATAGAAAAGGTTACGGCCCCACCCATGGTACCGCACCCCACTATGTATGCACTATTGCCGCGCTACCGGCTGCCGCTCCTGTAGCCAGGTAAAAGCGCTCAGCTGACCGGGGGTCAGCAGGCGCGCCATGGCAGTTTCGTAGCGCTGCACAATCCGCAGCTCGCTTTGCTGACGCAGTTGGTTGCCCGCATCCGTGGTGTTGGGGACCACAGCTACCGGCGCCTGCGCCAGCGAGTCAAGCTGACGGAACTCTTCATACACGCACCGCCGAACGGCCACCTCCTGCCGGGCACTGAGCTGGAGGGCATACGCCAGGTATTTAGTAACCTGAGCAGCCCGCAACCGGAGTGAGACAGGCTCCGTTAGGGAACCCCCAACGACCAGTTGCTTTACCCCAGCTTCCGCAGCGCCGGTGAGCATCAAACCAACCAGCAACAAGAGCAACGAGCGGTTCAGGAGAGCTTTCATTCGGCACGGATGAAAAGTATACCCAAAGGTCCTGTTCTATAGCCCTGTACACCACTACCTTATTCACCACTTATGGTGCTCTGTTGACATGTTTCTTTATCTTAGAGGCTTATATCAGCCACTTTAGCACTAAATCCCGTGAAACTGCAATTTGAAAATATTCAATCCCCGGCCGACAGCTCCTTCACGCTGCTGCATTATACCGAGGTGCAGAACGGCGGTTTGCTCTGGCATCACCACCCGGAATACGAGCTGGTGTACATTCCCCAGGGTAACGGGCGGCGGCACATTGGGCAGCATATTTCGCGCTTTGAGCAGGGAGAGCTGGTGCTGATTGGGCCTAACCTGCCGCACCTCACCTTCAGCTACGGGCAGGAAGGCGCTTTTGAGGAGATAGTAGTGCAAATGCGGGCCGATTTTCTGGGGGAAGGCTTCTGGCAGCGGCCGGAAATGGCCGCGGTGCGGGAGCTGCTGGCCCGCTCGCACCAGGGCCTTTCCTTTGGGGGCGCTACCCGTACCAAAGTAGGTGCCATGCTGCGGCAGCTGCTGGAGGAGCCGCCCTTCCGGCGCCTACTCACGCTGCTGCAGCTGCTGCAGGAGCTGGCCCACTCCCCCGACTACACCGTGCTGGATGCCGACCACGATGGGCAGGCTCTGCACGGCAAGGAACAGCAGCGCCTGAGCCGGGTGTATCAATACCTGGAGCAGCACTATCGCCGCCCCTCGCTGGATGTGCGCGAGGTAGCCGATGTGGCCTATTTATCGGTGCCCGCCTTCTGCCGGTATTTCAAGAAGATGACGCGCCATACCCTAACCGATTTCCTGCAGGAATGCCGCGTAAACCACGCCTGCCGACTGCTGCTGGATGAGGTACCCGTGACGGAAGTGTGCTACGCCAGCGGCTTTAACAACGTGTCGCACTTCAACAAAACCTTCCGCAAGCATACCGGCCACAGCCCCAGCGAGTACCGGCGCCAGCACGCGGCGTAACGGCGGAACGGGTAGGCCGGCCACGGTGTTGCTTAGCCGCCCGCCGTATGCCGGTGTTAGGGCCGCCTCACTATGCTATCCGTTCTCCTGCTATTCTACCACCTATTGCTGGCGGCCCTGTTCCAGGCTGGCCCCGCACCGGCCCTGGTGCTGCAGCCCCAGCCCGTACCGTTTTTGCCCCGGGAGTTTTACCTGGCCGAAGTAGTTGATGCCCGGCCGAAAGACACTCCTTTAGCGCTCCTGCTTTCCACCGCCGGGGCAGCCGCCAAACCGGCCGCGCAGGAACTGCAGGGCGGCACGCTGCCCGCCCTCCGGGAATTTGTGCGCCGCAGCGTGCCCCGCAACCCGGCGCTCCGGCCGGTTACGCTGCGGGTGCAGGAGCTGCAGGTGCGCGAAACGCCGGGCCCCGGCGGCACCATTGATGGCAAAATAACCGTGCGGCTGGCTTTTGAATGGCCTCGCCAGGGCGAGCGGGTGCCCTTGGTAGAGTACAGGGGCGGAGCCCAATACCGCCGCCTGCCGGCTCAGCAGGCGGTGGTGGCGCCGGCTCTGCGCCAGGCCCTGGTATCGGGGCTGGTATATTTCCATACCTGGATAACGCAGCAGGCGCCCCGCAACCCGGACCTGGCTACGGCCATTGAGGTTCGGTTTCAGGATGATGTGCGGCAGACAGAGCCGGATACGTTGTTTTATGACCCTAACCGCCCGCTGGCGTGGACGGATTTTACCGGCCCGCCACGGGGCAAGGGGTTTGCTGCGGCCGTATTTCCCAGTTTTGCCTACCAGGGCCGGCCTTCCATGGCGCAGGGCAAGCTGCACCTGGACATGACCCTGAAAGTATTTGTGGTGCGCTCTTCGTCCTGGACCAGCACCCAAACGGCCGAGCCACTGCGCCACGAGCAGGGCCACTTTGACCTGGTGAAGCTGGTGGCCGAACGGTTCCGCCGCAAAGTGCAGCCCGACAGCCTCACCTTCGCTGATTATAACAGTATCATTCAGCTGCAATACCTGCGCTCCTACTGGGAGATGAACCGCGTGCAGGAGCAGTATGATGCCGAAACCCGCCACGGCCAGGACGAAGCCGCCCAGCAACGCTGGAACCAGCGCATTGATGCCGAGCTACGGGAATTCAAAGTCAAAAGCTGAGCTGCAGCCCACTGGCTTCAGCCCATAAAAAAGCCCGCTCCTGATAGGAAGCGGGCTTTTTTTATTCAGCCAAAAGCAGGGTTAGTCTTTTACTTTCCGCTCACCATCGTCAGCGTCTTTTTTCACTTTCACGCCGTTAGGGTACTCCACTTTCCGGTCGCCGTCTTTGTCGATTTTAACGGTGGTGCCGTTGGCGTATTTGATCTTGGTTTCGCCGTTGGCTTTCTGCTCATACTTCTCAATGGCGGGGCCTCTACGACGGGCCGGAGCAGCATTGCGCTCCTCCGTGGTGGTAGTGGTGGTTACGCTGTAAGGCGTGCCGGCGTAGTAGCGGGAGCGGTTGGTTTCGTAGGTCCGGTACTGTGTGGGGTTGGTTACAATGGTCCGTACTTCGCGGTCGGTTTCATCATTCACCAGGCGCTGCGCGGCGTAGCGGCCCGTGGTATCGGTGGCGTAGCGCGTGTTTATCTCATTCAGGCGGCGGCCGCGGGTATAGTAGGTTTTCTCGATGCGCGTGACCACTACCGTATCCGTCACGTTGAGGTCCTGGGCAATACGGTCGGCGAGGCTGGAGGCTTCGGTGCGGTAGGCGGCCGTGTCGTTATCCAGATTGTTGTCTCCTACTACCACGGCCGTATCGGCGGAGGGAGTGGTGGCGGCATCCATGGCCGCGGGTTTGTCCTGATTGCAGGAGGCCGCGGTAAACGCAACGGCCGCCGACAGGAAAAGAAGTGACTTGTTCATGAAGAGTTAGATCAGAGGGAGAGATATAGCCGGCTGGCTATACTGGGGCCTGATACGCGGGCCTTCCGGCGGAGGTTACGGTGGCGGGTTGCGGCTACTGCTGCCAGGGGCAGCCCGCGGGCCGGCCTGGAGGCGCTGCTTATCTGCTCGAATAAAACCTCTTTCCCGGCTTTTGCTGAGGGCGTTGGCGCGCATGCAACTTTCCGGCGCGGCAGCTACTCTGGCTATAAAATCGGTCTACCTCTTTCTATAAGTAAGCGCCAACTTCTACCCCCGTTCTATGATCCGCAAAACCTTTGCGCTCTTGGCATTGCCGCTCTTGCTGGCCGGCCACGCCCTGGCCCAGACCACTCTTAACAAGCCCAAGCTTGACAGCCTGCTCACGCTGCTGGAAACCCACCACAAAACGATGGGTGGCCTCACGCTGATGCAGAATGGCAAGGTGGTGTACAGCCGCAACATTGGCCTGGAGCAAACGGCTCCGGCAGCCGTGCCCGCCACCCCCGCCACGCGCTACCGGGTAGGCTCGGTTTCCAAGCTTCTCACAGCTACTATGGTGATGCAGCTGGTGGAAGAAGGCAAACTGAAGCTGGATGCGCCCATTGCCACCTGGTTTCCGCAGCTGCCCAACGCCCAGAAAATTACCGTGGACCAGCTGCTGCACCACCGCAGCGGCCTGCACAGCTTCACCAATGATGCGGCCTATGGGCAGTACATGACGCAGCCCAAAACGCAGGCCGAAATGCTGACCATTATGGCCGCCGCCCCGGCGGAGTTTGAGCCCGGCGCCAAATTCAATTACAGCAACACCAACTATGTGCTGCTGGGCTACCTGGTGGAGAAAGTCACCAAACAAACCTACGCCCAAGCCCTGCAAAAGCGCATTGCGAGCAAGCTGAAACTAAAAGACACCTACTACGGCGGCCCCATAGACGCCAAAAAGCACGAAGCCCGCTCGTTTATCTGGAACGGCAAGGCCTGGGAGCAGCAGCCCGAAACCGACATGAGCATTCCCGGGGGCGCCGGCGCCGTGGTTTCTACCACGCCCGATCTGGCGCGCATTCTGGAAGGAATCTACAGCGGCAAGCTGGTGAAGCCGGCTACTCTGCAGCAGATGCTGGATATGCAGGATGGCTACGGCCGGGGCCTGATGCTGGCCCCGTTTGATGGCCGCAAAAGCTACGGGCACTTTGGAAGCATTGACGGCTTCCGGGCGGCGCTTGTGCACTTCCCGGCTGAGAAGCTGACGGTAGCCTACACCGGCAATACCAATTATGATCTGAGTGAGTTGATGATTAGCGTACTATCCGTTGCCTTCAATAAACCCTACCGCCTGCCTGACTTCAGCACTACGGCTCCTACCCTCACGGCCGCCGAGCTGGCGCCCTACGTGGGCAACTATGCCAGCGCCCAGATGCCCCTGAAAATCACAGTGACTACCTCGGGCGGTATGCTCATGGCCCAGGCCACCGGCCAGAGTGCCTTCCCGCTCACGCCCAAATCTAAAACCCAGTTTGTGTACGATGCCGCCGGCCTGCAGCTGGACTTTGATGCCGCCAAGCAAGCGTTTACCCTGAAGCAGGGCGGCGGCAACTACCTGTTTATCCGGGAAAACTAAGCCACTAAACTCATAAGGAAGAGGCCGCTGCTCAGTAGAGCAGCGGCCTCTTCCTTATTCCGGCTACTTCCGCTCCTGCAAGACTATATCCCCACTGTCCACGGCGCCTTTGGCTACCGGGCGGCTGTGGCTGCCGCGCACCAGCCGGAACCTGCGGAAGTAGGTGGGCAGGCCTTCCACGTTCAGGTCCGGGCCGGTGCGCAGCTCATAGTGCAGGTGCGGGAAATAGGAGCTGCCCGAGGAGCCCACGTGGGCCAGCAGCTGGTCGGCGCGCACCTGGTCCCCTACTTTCACTTGCAGGCTGCCTTGGCGCAAGTGCCCCAGCAGGCTGAACTCGCCGTGGCCGTGGTCGATGACGAGGTAGTTACCGTAGAGCAGCAGCGGGTTTTTGCCCACCATGTCACGGGGGTTGAAGAAGTCCTGGCCGTTGTCGTTGTCGGGCTGCTGGGCGTAGGCGGCTACTATGCGGCCGGCGGCGGGGGCATGCACGGGCTGATCGAAGCCGAAGTAGTCGGTGTTCTTTTTGCCGGTGCCGGTGTTTTTCTCGCCATTTTCGTCCACCACCACAAAATCGTGGGCGTAGCGCATGAAGTTGCTGCGGATGCCGAACTGCTGGGCCACGGGGTGCTGAAAATCGAGGCGGCGGTGGTGGGCGTTTTCATCGTGCCCGTCCCAGATGAGCAGGCGGCCGCTTAAGGGAATTTTCAGGGCCGTTTGGGGCTGGTAGCGCTCCGGTTTCACCTCTATAGTCTGCGTCACCTCGGTGCGATTTGCCTTCTGGAACTCGAAGGTATAGCGCATACGGGCCACGTCTATATCAGCCGCAAACGTGTGAAAGGGGTTGAATACCAGCGTCGTTTGGCCGGGCGCAAATATGCGGTGCGACAAGCTGGTGACGCTGGGGCTGAAGCCATTGTTATCCACAAACTTGCGCACCACCAGCGCCCCGCTTTTATCATATATGAACACCTCTACTTTCTGCAGCCAGAGCGAATCGGGGCCGGCCTGCACGGCAAAATCGAAGTTGAGGTGGGAGCCGGCCCGCTCTTCCAGCAGCACGCGGCTGGGTGCCAGGCTGATGGTTACGGCCGCCGCGTCAGGGGGTGGTGAGGCAACCGGGGCCAGCAGCAGGCAAGAGGTCAGTAGAAACGAAGCGAGCATGAGCGGACAGGTGAAGCGGTGTTTCAGGCAGATGCCGGCCACGGTAAAACCGTTGCCTGCGGGCAGCCGGCGCGTTCAGCAATTCCCGGCGGCGCCGGTGGTATCTTTGCCTCCTGTTTAGCATTCATGCCTTTGCCTTCATGGAGGAACCCAGCACGCACCGCCACTTTATAGCGCACAAGCCCTACGGCTACCTCAGCCAGTTTCGCAGTCAGGCTTCCAGAGAGCAGAAAAAGAACTTCCTGGGCTCTTTGCACGATTTCCCCGAAGGTACCATGCCCATTGGCCGCCTGGACGAAGCCAGCGAGGGCCTGCTCCTGCTGACCACCGACGGCAAGGTAAGTGAGCGAATCCGGCGCAAGGACGTGGAGAAGGAATACTACGCGCAGGTAGATGGCCTGATAACCGACGAAGCTGTGCAGCAGCTGCAGCAGGGCGTGGAAATAGGCGTGGATGGCGAAAAGTACCTCACGCTGCCCTGCGCCGCCTTCCGCCTGGAAACGCCCCCGGACTTTGCCCCGCGCACCCGCAAAATCCGCGACGAGCGGCACGGCCCTACCAGCTGGGTGAGCATTACCGTAACCGAAGGCAAAAACCGGCAGGTGCGCAAAATGACGGCGGCCGTGGGTTTTGCTACCCTGCGCCTGGTGCGCGTGCGTATTGCCGGGCTGGTGCTGGGCAGCCTGCCGCTCGGCCAGGTACAGGAAGTTGCCGGGCTTTTAACCTCCGAAATGCAGGCCGACGAATAGTAGCGAAGGCTGGCTCCCCGCTTTCGAAAGAGGGGAACCCAGCGTCTAATTCTATATCTGCAACCTGGGTTAGCTATAAAATGCGGATATTTGCAGCAGCAAGACCCCGGCGAGGGCGGCCTTGCACTATCCTTCCCCTATTTCCCCTTCATGGACGTAAAAGACAGCAACGGTAATCTACTTAACGACGGCGACTCGGTGACGCTCATCAAAGACCTGAAAGTTCGGGGCTCGTCGCAGACGCTCAAGCGGGGCACGGTGGTGAAAAACATTCGCCTCACCGATGACCCGGAGGAAGTAGAAGGCAAAGCTGGTGGTTCCATGATGGTGTTGAAGGCGGCTTTCATTCGTAAAGCATAGCGCGGTTTCCGCGCAACCCCTCTCCGCTCCCGGTTACCGCGCCGGCCCCTGGTGGCCCGCAACTTTTTCGGAAACCTGGAAATATCCCCGGCCGTTGTTATTTTCAACTGCGGGCGGCCCGGCGGCGCTTACCTCGCCGGCCACCGGCCGGACAAACAACAAATATTCTCTTTTTCAGATACGCTGAACTTTCAGTTTTACGTATCTGTTTTCACTAGTCAACAATTCTGTGTTAGTTATGTGCAACTTTGCTGCACAGCACGGAAACATCACCTTATTTCACAACATATATGGGCAGGTCACAAGCAACTTTCGGCAAGAAGGAAAACGAGAAAAAACGCCAGAAAAAGAAACTGGATAAGGCCGAGCGCAAAGAAGAGCGCCAGGCCAACGCCGCGAATGGCAAAAATCTGGACGAGATGCTGGCATATGTTGACGAAAACGGCAACATCTCCGCTACTCCTCCGGACCCAACGCGGAAGAAGAAGGAAATTAAGACCGAGGACATCCAGCTGGGTGCCCGCAAGCAGGAAGAAGTAGACCCCGCCGATGCTATTCGCAAAGGGGTGGTTTCGTTCTTCAACGACTCCAAAGGCTACGGCTTCATTAAGGATCAGAAGTCCCAGGAGAGCATTTTTGTGCATGCCAACGGACTGGTGAACCAGATTAAGGAAGGCGACAAAGTGAGCTTTGAGGTGGAGATGGGCCAGAAAGGTCTCAACGCCGTTCGCGTGAAACTCGAAAGCTAGCCTATGGTCTAGCCATACCCTCTCGCATCTGCCGGATTGCCGCTTTCGGGCGGCAGCCTGCACGGTGCCTCTTTGCCACATTATAAAGTACCCTGCCCCAAACAGCTTGCAGCAAGAGGCGGCCACTCCCCGGAGCGGCCGCCTCTTCTTGTTTTTACCCCTTTGCTAAAATGCGGTAGACACGGTAGCGCGCTGCCAATTCAGAAAACACCCGCTCGGCTTCAAGCGTAGGGAATGGCTTGGCTGTTTCTCATTTTAATTTATTGACTCTATGCTTTCTAACCATGCTACCCGCGCAAATACTCCCGCGCTGCAGGCCGTAGTGCCCGGCGTTACGGGCTGGCGCAATGTGTTTGTGAACCTGTATTATGTGTGGCCCCAGGAGCAGGAGGCCACCGGCGCGCTCTGGGTGCTGGTAGATGCCGGCCTGCCTGCCTCCGCCGATAGCATCCGCCAGCACGCCGCGGAGCTTTTCGGTCCCGACTCGCCGCCCCAGGCTATTATTCTCACCCACGGCCACTTCGACCATGTGTATGCGCTGCCCTCGCTGCTGGAAACGTGGCCCGAGGTAACGGTATATGCCCACCCGCTGGAGCTGCCTTACCTCACCGGCCGCTCCTCCTACCCCGCCCCCGACCCCACCGTGGGCGGTGGTGGCATGTCGGCCATGTCGTTCCTCTATCCTAAAAAGCCCCTGAACCTGGGCGACCGGGTGCAGGCCTTGCCCGAGGATGGCTCCGTGCCTAGCCTGCCCGGCTGGCGCTGGGTGCATACGCCCGGCCATACCCCCGGCCACGTTTCCTTTTTCCGCGAAGCAGACCGCACCCTGCTGGCCGGCGACGCCTTTGTGACGGTAGCAGGAGAATCGGTGCTGGCCACCTGGAGCCAGAAGCAGGAGGTGCACGGCCCACCCGCCTATTTCACCCCCGACTGGGAACAGGCCCGCACCTCAGTAGAAACCCTGGCCCGCCTGAACCCCGAAGTAGCGGCCACCGGCCACGGCATTCCCATGTTTGGCGAGGAGCTGCGCCAGCAGCTGCGGGACCTGGCCGAGCACTTCCGGGAGAAGGCTGTGCCCGCGCACGGCCGCTACGTAAACCACCCGGCCACTGCCGATGAAACGGGCGTGCGCTCCGTACCGCCGCCCGTGATTAGCCCCTGGGTAACTACGGCCCTGGTAGCCGGGGCCGTGGGGGCCGCCGCGCTCCTGCTGCGCAACAAGCACAACAGCCGGCCGAAACCACGCATCAGAACTACCTATCCACCCAAGTCATAATCTCCCTACTAAAAGCGGCTGCAGCTCCCGGAGCTGCAGCCGCTTTTGCGCGTGGCCTATCGGGTGGGCGGCCGGGGTTGCGGGAACTCTGGGTACCTTTGAGCCGGTGCCCCGCCGCCGAGAGGCCTTTCGGCCTTTCCAGCGAAGACTGCCGGCGCCGCCCCACCTTCCCACATCAGCAACCCAGCGACGCTACCAGGCGCCTCTACCCTGCCCCATGAGCCAAGCACCCAAGGACCACTCCGCCGAGAAAGAAAACCTGCACCCGCGCAACCGTCACCGCAACCGCTACGATTTTCCGCAGCTCATTCAAAGCAACCCCGATCTGGCGGCCTTTGTAGCGGTTAATCAGTATCAGGACGAAAGCATTGACTTTGCCAACCCGGAAGCGGTAAAAGCGCTGAATAAGGCACTGTTGAAGCATTTCTACGGCATACAGCACTGGGATATTCCGGCCGGCTACCTCACGCCGCCCATCCCCGGCCGCGCCAACTACATTCACTACCTCGCTGACCTGCTCGGCTCCTCCAACGAGGGCGTGGTGCCTACCGGCAAAAGCATTCGGGTGCTGGATGTGGGCGTGGGCGCCAACTGCATTTACCCCATCATTGGGCACCGCGAGTACGGCTGGAAGTTTGTGGGCGCCGATGTGGACCCCGTGGCCGTGCGCATGGCCCGGCAGATTGTGGCCAGCAACCCTTCCCTCAGCGGGGCCGTGGAGCTACGCCAGCAATCCAGCCCCAACGATATTTTCGACGGCATCATCAAGCCCAACGAGGTGTTCGACCTGACCATGTGCAACCCGCCGTTTCATGGCTCGCAGGCCGAGGCCGAAGCGGCCACCAGGCGCAAGGAGCATAACCTGGGCACCGGCAAAAGCACGCCCCGGCCCGAGCCCAACTTCGGGGGCCAGTCGAACGAGCTGTGGTACCCGGGCGGCGAGGCTACTTTCCTGTGGCGCATGGCCGAAGACAGCGCCCGGTTCCGCACCAGGTGCTTCTGGTTTACCACGTTGGTATCAAAGAAAGAAACCCTTCCCGGCCTGTATAAGTCACTGAAAAAACTGGGAGCCGCCGAGGTGCGCACCATCACCATGGCACAGGGCCAGAAAATCAGCCGTATGGTTGCCTGGACGTATCTGGATGCCGAGCAGCAGCAGGCCTGGCGCGAAAAGCGCTGGGGTGCCAAGCCCACACCAACGGAGTAATCCTCCCCACCAAAGGCACGGATTTCCTATGCTTGGTGGGTTGAATATTCCCTGGCAAAAAGCAGCGTGCGAGGTGCAACAAAGAACGTATCCTGCTGAGCTTGTCGAAGCATCTCTACCGCTTCGCCTGTCATCCTGAGCAAGCGAAGGACCTTATCCGGCCAGAACGACCATCGTAACCACGACTCGTTTCGGCGGGATAAGGTCCTTCGCTTGCTCAGGCTGACAGGTAGGGTGGCAACATCCGCAGACGACACGCTTCGGCTACCGCCTCTGCATATCAGTCAAATTTCGACCGGCAGCCTGCATTCTCCACGCACGCTAGGCAGCGCTGGCATTTCCTTTCGTGGATTTCTTACTCACGCCTTCCAACGCGGCCAGGTTGTCTTCGGCCGCGGTGGCATCGGTAGCGGTATTCACTGGTTTGGCGGCATCCTTGCGGCGCTTGGCCAGGTAGCCCAAACCTAGTGCTACCAGGGCAGCGCCGCCAGCTACTTTCTGCGTCGTGCTCATTTTACCCCCGCCCTTGGTCAGTTTCTTGAGGGATTTGGTGGCCCCGCTCAGCAGGGACTTTTTCTTAGCCGCTTTGGGCGCAGCCTTCGTTTTGGCGTTGGTCTTGTTCTTCTTTTTCATGGCTTAGGGCGATAAAGAATAGTGAGTTTTTGATAGGAGCGGCAACCGCAAGAAGGTATCCGCAATTCAGCCACAGAAGGTTGCCGTGTTAGGAATTCTTACTCTGGTGAGGCCCGCAGGGCGGCGCAAACGGATGGCCTCCCGCTGGCTGTTACTCATCATCAGGACTGGCGGCGGGCTGGCGGCCAAAGTCGTGGCGGGGTTTTCCGGCCTTGGGACTTTTATGGTTTTTATGAGTGGCCGCCGCCTTGGGCGGACTCACCACCTCGGCATCTATTTCCTCCGTTAGGGCCGCCTCTTTGGCCGCGGCCAGCTGCGGCAACGGAATAGTAAAGCCATGGTAAGTTATCTGCCCACCTTCGCGTTTTAGCTTGTCATAATACAGGTAGCCGGCGGCCAATAGCGCAAGGCTGCCCACCAGCTTCTGGCCGGTGCTGAGCTTGGCAATTTCATTGGTCACTTTCCGGAACCGCTTGATAGATAAGGCGGCCCCGTCAATGATGTCGTCGGAAACGCCGTTGTCTTTTGACTTCTTTTTCTTGCTCTTGCCCATACCGGCGTATTCGCAAGCGCCGCCCGGAAGGTTTCCAAACCGATATATTCAGTAGCTTCCGGTTATGAATCAGCCACGAGAATAGAGTAATTCACCCGTGCTACCTTGATCTGGCTCGCAAGCACGGCTTCTTCCTGCACACCATAGAGGCCGACATCCTGGATCTAAGCAAGCTGCTGGAAGGCGAAACCATCACCATTCAGGGCCAGCATTACCAAGTGACGAAGGATGGGTTTAAGCTGGTACAGAAGACGTAATAGCTTCGTTGCTTGTCTTCATAGATCCGACACACACAAACACACATTTTATAAATGATTTGATTGCAGGGTCCAACATTTAATCTATAAAATTATTCCTCAATACTAACACATAAACATGGCAAAAATTGCTTTACAATATTACCAACGACCTTTTCAACTTTTCCATAAATTCATCTCTAACAAGTATACTTCTGACACCAATCATATAAGAACATCTTTCTGGAGTTTAGTGCCTAACGGTGTATATTCGGATATACGCGCACAAGATCTGTTTTGGTCTTACGCAAAGTCATTAGAAAGCAAGTCAGGAAAAATAGTAGGCCAGTATTCAATGGCATACTGGCTTCACTTATCACGAAGAATAGGAATAAATAGCGGAGGACCCAATAAGGAAGCATCAACAATTGAAACTAATAGAATTAATATAATTGCGTTAATTCAAAAATACGGGACTAAAACAATATGCAACCATATAAACACATCGAAAGAAATAGATATAAAATCCATATTTAACGGTTTACTTCTAAGCAAGGAATTTGAATATGAACGAAAAATCATTGAACAATCTCCCAGTCAATTAGTATTAACAGATTTTGATCACAATAATTTATTAGAATACTACGAAGTTGAAAAGATATCATATGAACTCTGGGTATGCGGCGCGAAACTAAGAGCAATTGGAAAAGGAGCTAAAGTACACGTAAGCCAAGCCCTACCTGAGTTCTTCATTGAGGAAAGGGATAATAACCTGGCTAGGCTTATTGAAAACTATGATAACAGATTAAGCTCGACTTCAGCAAGTGAGACAGGAACGATGTTTCAAGAAGCAAAGCCTAAAAGTTCATCACTCATACTTTTACCAATTCTTAATGTACAAGGCGAGTCCATTGCCTACATGAATGATTTTTTTAAGAGCAATTTAAATTTTATAATTAGTGACGAACAAGCAGTAAATTATCTACTGATACCATATCCTATAAGAAAGTATTTAAAGTCTCACCTACCTTTTGAAAAGGACTTCATTAAGCAAAACAAAGTTAATTTTAAGCATATCATCACATTAATTACCTCTCTTTGTTGGCGTGCACTACATCTAACAATTGAGGAAAGAAGTTCAATTTATATAAATTGGATATCAAGGGGTTATGAGGGACCATCTACTAAAGAAGGAATAATAGGAGAAGCATATTATTATAGCCCGATTGCAGGGAAAATTCTCAAAGAAGAGGAAACAACCATAGAACAACTTACTTCCGCATTTGAGTATCTAGAAAACCGTCACCAAGAGAACGTTAACATATTCGACCGAGGCACCTTAAAATTACTTATACAAACAGGAGAAAACCATTACTTCATAGATTATTCACTTATACCAATAATACTAAATAACCTATTCGATAAGATAAGCTTAAATGAACACGGGTTCAGAGGACCTCTCTTTGAAGAAGCAATTGAAAAAAAATCTTATTTACCAACAACACCGTGCAAAGGACTCGATAGATCAAGTAAACAAATTGATTTTTCACATCTTATAGGAGACGTATTAATAATAGCCGAGTGCAAGGCGGCAGCAAGAAGGTCCTCATTTTTTAATGGCTCACACAATGCTTTAAAACTGCGCGAATCTAAAGTAATCGAGAAAGGCATTACTCAGATAGAACAAAAAGCACAATGGCTTATACAGCACAAAAAAGGAACAAATTATAACATTGAGAATGTAAAATATATAATACCAGTGGCAATTTCTCCTTTCGTTGAGTATATACCTTATACTAGCAAAAGATATTGGCTAAATGATATACTTCCGAGAGTATTGTCAATTGATGAATTTTTAGAATTAATAAATAGTTTCGATATTTCCGATATTAAATACAATATCGTCGAAATATAGTTACTTAATTTCTAATAAATAAAAATAGACTGAAACCCATAGAGTTTCAGCCTATTTTTATTTCTACTGCAAGCGCAGTATTACATGTGAATAGCCCGGTTCTCCGTTGCCGCTAAACACGCTTCCTTCATAGCTTCAGCGTAGGTAGGGTGGGCGTGGCTCATGCGGGCTACGTCCTCGGCGGAGGCGCGGAACTCCATGGCCGTTACGGCTTCGGCAATGAGGTCGGCGATGCGCGGGCCGATCATGTGTACGCCCAGGATTTCGTCGGTTTCCTTGTCGGCCAGCACTTTCACGAAGCCGTCGAGGTCCATGGAGGCGCGGGCGCGGCCCGAGGCACGGAAGGGGAAGTTGCCGGTTTTGTAGGCCTTGCCCATTTCCTTCAGCTGCTCTTCGGTGTAGCCCACACCGGCCACTTCCGGCCAGGTGTACACCACCCCGGGGATGAGCAGGTAGTTGATGTGCGGCTTCTGCCCCACAATGGTTTCGGCTACGAACACGCCTTCTTCCTCAGCCTTGTGGGCCAGCATAGCGCCGCGCACCACGTCGCCGATGGCGTAGATGCCGGGCACGTTGGTTTGCAGGTGCTCATCAACCTTAATGCGGCCGCGCTCTTCCATTGCTACGCCGGCGGCTTCCAGGTTGAGGCCCGCGGTGTAGGGCACGCGGCCCACGGCCACCAGGCAGTAGTCGCCCTCAAACTTCACTTCCTCGCCCTTGGGATTGGTAGCGGTTACCGTCACGGCGTCGCCCGCGCGGGTAGCACCGGTTACTTTGTGGCTCAGGAAAAACTCGATGCCGATTTTGCCCAGAATGCGCTTCAGCTCCTTGCCGAGGCCGCGGTCCATGGTGGGAATCAGCGAGTCCATGAACTCCACCACCGATACTTTGGCGCCGAGGCGGGCGTACACGGAAGCCATTTCCAGCCCGATTACGCCGCCGCCAATCACAATCATGTGCTTGGGCACTTCCCGGATGTTCAGGGCCTCGGTGCTGGTGATGATGCGCTCCTTGTCCTGCGCAATAAAGGGCAGCACGGTGGGCTTAGAGCCGGTAGCAATGATGACGTTTTTGGTCTCAATCTGCTGGGCCTCGCCACCGGCGGTGGGCGCAATGCTAATGTGGTTTTTATCGACGAACGAACCGACGCCATGCAGCACGTCGATTTTGTTCTTCTTCATCAGGAACGCAATGCCGTCGGTATTGGCCTTCACCACCCCGTTTTTACGGTCGATGAGCTGGTTCATGTTGATTTGCAGGTCGCTCAGCTCAATGCCATGTTCCTTGAAGGTGGTGTGGGCATTGTGGAAGTGCTCCGTGGAATCGAGGAGGGCCTTGCTGGGGATGCAGCCTACGTTGAGGCAGGTGCCGCCCAGGGTGTCGTACTTCTCAATAAGGGCCGTTTTGAGGCCGAGCTGGGCGCAGCGGATGGCCGCCACATAACCGCCCGGCCCGGAGCCGATGACGGTAACGTCGTATTGGTTCATAGTCAGCGGATGAATTCGGTGGGAATCAACGGGCGCGAAGGTACGGACGGTGAAGTTGTGAAGTGGGGAAAAGGATGAAATGATATTGTGTCATTGCGAGGAGGCACGACGAAGCAATCCGTCCTCAAAGTACCAGACACTTCCTTTACCAGAAAGCCCTTGATGTGTGGTGTGTCAAGGGCTTTCTGGTTTATTAAGGCTTAGCACATTTCAGAGGACGGATTGCTTCGTCGTGCCTCCTCGCAATGACACTGGAGTAATGACACATTACTGCAGCGTATCAAACAGCTCCTGCCACTCCGGATTGAACTCCTGGATCAGATTCAGCTTTTTCTGGCGGGAGCCGGCTTTTAGCTGTTTTTCCCGGTCGATGGCGGTTTTGATTTCGGTGTACTGCTCCCAGTAGAGCAGCTTATGCACATTGTACTTTTTGGTAAATCCTGGGTAGGTGCCCGTTTTGTGCTCGTGTACCCGGCGTAGCAGGTTGTTGGTTACGCCGATGTAGAGCACGGTGTGGTTTGCGTTGGTCAGGATATACACATAGTAGGGCATGGGCAGTGCTGCCTGGGAGAGGGGGTTTCTGGAAGGGCGTGCAAAAGAAGGCTTTCTGGTAAAAGGGCGTTGGTCACGTTTTAGAGGACGGATTGCTTCGTCGTGCCTCCTCGCAATGACACGCCCCCCTACTCTACCAGCACCCCGATGTAGTAGTTCTGGGTATCGACTTCCAGGTTGTCTTTGTTGAGGCCGGGTACATCCAGGGGCTGGAATTTGCGGGTGAGCTTCACGCGCTGGTACTCGCCGCCTTTGGTGCGCAGGCGCACGGGCATATCGAAGGCCGGCTCATCGGCAATCCAGCGGGCCAGGGGCTTGCCATCGGGGGCGAAGCGCACTTCCAGCGTAGGAATGTTGGGGTGGCGCAGGTACTGGTCGAAAATGGGCGTGAGGTTCTGGCCGCTCTGCTGGTTGATGTAGTCGATAACCTGCTCCGTCGTTACGGTCTGGTGATAGAACTGCTGACCCAGGCCGCGCAGGATCTGCCGCCATTTGGTGTCGTCGTTCACCGTGAGGCGCAGCATGTGGAGCATAGCCGCGCCTTTGGGGTACATGTCGCCGGAGCCTTCCTTGTTTACCCCGTATGGCCCAATGATGGGCTGGTCGTTGCTGATCCATTTGCGCTGGCCGTGAATGTAGGCCGCAGCGGCCACGGGGCCATCCTGCTGCTCCACAAACATGGCCTCGGTGTAGGTGGTAAAGCCTTCATGAATCCACATATCAGCAATATCCTTGCTGGTAATGTTGTTGCCGAACCACTCGTGGCCGCTTTCGTGGATGATGATAAAGTCCCACTTCAGGCCGTAGCCGGTATCGGAACGGTCCTGGCCGAGGTAGCCGTTCTGGTATTTATTGCCGTAGGCCACGGCGCTCTGGTGCTCCATACCCAGGTGCGGGGCATCTACCAGCTTAAAGCCATCCTTGTAAAACGGGTACGGCCCAAACCAGTACTCAAACGCCTTCAGCATGGGCTTTACGTTGGCGGCAAAGTGGGTTTTGGCTTTGCTGAGGTTCTCGGGCAGCACCCAGTAATCCAGCGTGAGCTTGCCTTTCTCGCCATTGAAGGTGTCGGAGAAATGTTGGTAGTCGCCCACGTTCAGGGCCACATCGTAGTTGTTGATGGGGTTGTCCACAAACCAGTCGTAGCGCGAGTAGCCGCCTTTCAGCTTGGTAACCTTGCGCAGGCGGCCGTTGGAAACATCCTTCAGGCCCTTGGGCACCGAGATGCTGATGAGCATGGAATCTACCTCATCGGCCTGGTGGTCTTTGGTGGGCCACCAGATGCTGGCGCCCACGCCCTGGCAGGCCGAGGCCACCCACGGCTTGCCCTTGGCATCCTTGGTAAACACCAGCCCCCCATCCCAGGGCGCTTTCTTGGCCACGGTGGGTTTCCCCGAGTAGTACACCCGAAACTCGTCCTTAGCGCCCTGCCGGATAGCCTGCGGGAACGTCACGAACACGGCGTTGGCCTCCCGCGTGAACGGCACCGACTGCCCGTGGTAGTCCACCTTTTCCACTTTCAGGTTGTCGAACAGATCAAACTGCAGCCTGGTGAAGTCCTGGGTGGCCGTGAAGCGGAACAGGTTGGAGCCGCTGAGGGAGCGGTTGTCCACGTCCAGCTTCACATCCAGGTGGTAGTAATTGATGTCGTAGCAGGTGCGCAGCGGCGTGAGGGCACCGCGCAAAGAATCGGCGCGGGTGAAGGTGGCTTTGGGCTGCATCAGCTGGGCCTGGGCGGCCTGGGTCAGAGTCAGGCTCAGCAGCAGAACGGGGAGCAGGAGAAATTTTCGGGTCATAAAAAGGGCGAGGGTGCGGAACGAGGCCCAAGGTAAGGCTTCCGTTAAAGACCTCAACCAGACGCCTGCGTTGCCGCACTTGCCGGGGCCGATTCTGAAAATCAGCAAGATTCCGGCGCAACCCGCCGGGTATTCTGGTGTAGGTTTGCGCTGAACTCAGTACTTCCGTTATGTCTCGTCCGGCTCGCGCCTCCTTTCTACTGGCTTTTGCCGCTCTTTATATCATCTGGGGGTCTACCTATCTGGGCATCCGCTTCGCTATTGATTCCATTCCGCCCCTGCTGATGGCCGGCACGCGCTATGCCCTGGCCGGCGCGCTGCTCTACAGCTTTATGCGGCTGCGCGGCGCCCCGGCGCCCACCGCCCAAGGCTGGCTGCACGCAGTGGTTATCGGGGTGTGTCTGCTGGGCTTCGGCAATGGTGGCGTAACCCTGGGCGAGCAGTATATTCCTACGGGGCTGGCGGCGCTGCTGGTAGCCACGGTACCTATGTTTCTGGCCCTGCTGGGCTGGCTGAGCGGTATTTCGGCAAGGCCCACGGCCTGGGTAACGCTGGGGCTGGGCTGCGGACTGGCGGGCGTGTACCTGCTGGCGCGTACGCCCGGCGCCTCGCACGTAGCCATTCCCGGCCACGAGGGCATTGGCATTGCCTGCGTGCTCACGGCCGCGCTGGTGTGGGCCATTGGCTCGCTCTACTCCAAGAAAAAGCAGCCCGCCTCCTCCCCCTTCGTGTCGGGAGGGATGCAGATGCTGTGCGGTGGCCTGGCCATGATTGTGGTGGGCCTGTTGCGCGGCGAGGCTACGGGCTTTCACGTGGCGGCTATTACTACCAAGTCGTGGATAGCCTATGCTTACCTGGTTACGTTTGGCTCCATTGTGGCCTTCACGGCCTACATCTGGCTGCTGCGCCACGTAGAGCCCGCCTTGGCCGGCACCTATGCCTTTGTAAACCCCGTAGTGGCCGTGCTGCTGGGCTGGGCTTTTGCGGGCGAAACCCTGAATGCCCAGATGCTGGGCGGGGCCGCGCTGATTGTCATTGCCGTAGTGCTGGTGGTATTAGGTGGCCGCCGAAAGGCTCCCGCGCGTCCGCTGGAAGCTTCCCGGGTGGCCTAAGCCCTCTACACTAGCCCAAAGTAAAGCCGGCCGCGGAAAGGGGAATAGTTGTTTGCATTTCCGGAAGGGCCATGCGGGAGGCGCAGCGGGCACAGCAGTGCACCGCGGGCGTAGCCGGATTGGCGCGCAGCAGCAGTACCGGAATCTGCTGGTGGTAGGCCAGCGTGGTGGTGTGGCAGGTATCGAAGAAGCGGCAAAGCTGAGCCTCGTCCGTGGGGGCCAGAATAAGAAGCTGGGCCTGCACGTGGGCGCAGTACTCGCTGATGCCTTCTACCATATCATCATCTTCCAACAGCTGCACATTAACCTGCGGCCACGTCAGCTGACGGCGGCTGGCGGCTAGTGCCCGCTTAAAGCCCGCCATATTCTGGCGCTGCTCCCGGCCATACACCTGCACCAATTCCATTTGTCCGGGCAGGGCATCGGCCAGGGCCGAAAGGCGGGGCAGGGCGCTCAGGCTCAGCTGGGTGAAATCAGTGGCAAATACCAGGCGCGTAGGCAGGGGCCGCCGGCCGGGCGGCACCACCAGCACCGGGCAGCGCACCAGGGAGCTTACGCGCACGGGGTGCGTATCCGTCATGGCCTTGGCGGGGCAATGCGTGTGCTCCAGACCCATCACTACCAAATCGGCGGCGCTCTGGCTTACCACCTCCGCAATATGCTCAGGCAGGGTGCCGGCCAGAGCCCGGAAATGGTAGTGCAGGCGCCGGGCATCCTGACGCACCAGCTGCTGGTAGCGCATGCGCTCCACGTGGTTTTGCATGCGGGTGAGCAGGGCATCTTCGTCGGTGCTGGAAAGCGCGGGGCCGGGCTGGCAAAACAGCAGTACCAGGTTGGCGCGCCACCGCACAGCCAGCTTATTGGCGTAAGCCAAGGCATATTCGTCGGAGGCCGTGAGCGTCAGGGGAATGAGAATGGTTTTCATGGAAAAGAGAGTTCGGGCCTGAAAATCGACGAAGAGAAAGATGAAGGAAAATTACCGGCACTGATGCACCGTGAGCGGCTGCGCGGCAACTGTAGTGGTAATGGCAGTAGCAGGCTGGCTGAGCGCCGGGCTTACATAAGGGATACCCAGTCCCAGCCCGCGCAGAATAAACAGAGCCGCCATAAGCGTAGCGCCCACCGGCACCGCCGCCCGCAACCGGGCGCGCCACTGCAGCGGCACCAGCCGCCCCGTTAAAGACAGCGCCAGCATCAGGGGCACTGTACCCAGCCCAAACAAAGCCATATACAGCATAGCGCCCGGCACACCCGGCGCGCTAATGGCCCCGGCCAATGCCAGATACACCATGCCGCAGGGCAGCAGGCCATTGAGAAGGCCGGTGGTGTAGAGGGCGCGGGCGGTGGGCTGCTGGAAGTAGTAAACCAACCGATTTTTCACGGCGGCCAGCACCCGGCTCAACCCCAGCACCTCGGCCGCGCGACCGGTGTAGCGCTCCGGCACGGCCACCAGCAGCAGAATCAGCAGGCCCGAGGCAATGGACAAGCCCTGCTGCCAGCCGGCCAGGCGCAGGCTCTGGCCTGCTAGGCCGGCCAGGGCCCCCAGCAGGGTGTAAGTAGTTACGCGGCCCAGGTTGTAAAGCACCCGGCCCCGCACATAGCGCCAGCCCACCGGGTTGTTCTGGCCCGGCAGCGCCAGCGCAATAGCTCCGCACATGCCCACGCAGTGAAAGCTACCCAGCAACCCGAATAAGAAACCAGCCCAGAGCATGACGAAGAGAGAAACCTGTTATAAAAACGCTGCGGCGAAGCTGCTTACTTGGGGCAGGCGCCGCGCATATCAATGAACACCAGCCGCCAGCGCCCACCAGCCCCCGCCGATTTGGAGAAGTGATACTGGTAGCCGGTGCGCGTTTGCAGCACCGAGCCCATAGCCCGCCCCTGCGCGGCCTGGCCCTGCTGCCGGGTGCCCCCCTTAATGGCGGCCTGCGGCCAGAAGTTAAGCGCCCGAAAACCCGTGGCCGATGCGCTAAAGCAGCCTTCGGCGGGGAAGGTGCCGGCCGGGCAGCTGGCGGTGGGTAGTTTGGTAACCGCCGTGGGCGCGGCACAGGTCATTAGCGTTTTTTCCAGGTTGAAAAGCGGCTGCTGTTCCTGGCTGCGGAAGTTGCTCACATTGGCCACCCGGGTGACCAACGGCGTGTTGCCGGCCTTTTCCAGAATCCAGAGGCCATATTCGGGGTCCATTAGCTGGTTCAGCACCTGGGCATCGTGGCCGCGCAGTGCGCCGTCCAGCATCAGCCAGGCCCCGGTTAGGGAGGTGTCCGAGGGCATCACGGCGTTTTCGGTTTTAGCCGCGGCCGGATCGGGTTTGGCCGGCCGGGACGGCAGTACCTTCACCGTTGCCGGACCGGTGGGCTGGTCGGGCATGCCGTTAGGATTCTTGACATCTCCGCAGGAAGCCAGCAACAGACCCAGAACAGGAAGAAGGCGTTTCATAAGCAGGACGTGAGCGGCGCGGCCCGGTGGGCCGCCTATAAGGAACAGGGGCTTCCGCGGATTAAGCGGCAAAGCCAGGAAGTGGTCAGATGGAAAGCTCCTTCTCCAGGAAATACTGCTGGCCACCGGCCGTAAACTCTACCCGCAGCCGCCACAGACCGGGTTGCAGCTTACTGGTGCTCAGCTGCTGCCGTGCCGGCTTGCCCGCGGGCGTGAAGGGCAGCTTAAAATCCAGCTTCTGATCGGAAGGCCGGAAGAAGTGCAGCGTGCCCTGCACCGTTTGCCTGGCCAAAGCCTCCGGCAGCTGCAGCGTGATGCGCTGGGTAGCGGCATCGTAGGCCACCTGCACCGGCGCGGGCAAAGCCGCCGTGCGCGCTACTGACTCCATGCGCTGCTGGTAGGCCAGCTCCTGCTGGTAGTAGTCGGTGCTGACCAGGTCTACCTGCGTGCGCATGGCCTGCTGCACCATGTAGCCAATGTAGCCGGCAAACAGCACGAAGGCCGCAATAATAGCGTAGGGCCAGAGGGTGCGTTTTTGAGGGGCGGGAGTAACCATGATATACTGGAATGAGAATCGTCGGAGAAGCAGGGGCTCCGCTACTGCGGCGGGCCCAGAAATTTGGTATTGGTTTCCGTAATCAGCTTGTCGCCGCTAAACACCCCGATGCGGATTTTCTGGTTGGTGGCGTGCAGCGCCGACTTCGGCAGCTCGGCAAAAAACACGCCTTCCGTCAGGCCCTGGGCCGGCAGCGTGAGGCCATCTTTGCCCACCAGAGAAATAGTACCGCCGGCGGGTTCCAGCACCTTCAGAGTGATGGGGTACGGATGGTTGGTTTTGTTGATGACGGAGATATTGTACAGGTTGGAAATAGTGCCCCGCTCCGTTTTCTGGAACAGCTGGCCCGGCGTGCGGAGCACCGTGGCCTGCACGTTGGAGCGCGACACCAGCAGGAACGTGAGGCCCATCAGCAACACTACCAGCACCGCCGAAAGGGCTTTCATGCGGCCGGTGAGGCGGAACCTGGTGCCGTTGGCAATGTCGTTTTCCGAGGCATGGCGGATCAGCCCTTTCGGCAGATCAATCATGGCCATGATGTTGTTGCAGGCATCGATGCAGGCCGTGCAGTTAGTGCATTCCAGCTGCTGGGCGCCGTTGCGGATATCAATGCCGGTGGGGCAAACCTGCACGCACTGGTAGCAGTCGATACAGTCGCCGGCGGTGCGCTCCTGGTTTTTGCGCAGCTTCTCGCGGGGCTCGCCGCGCTTGTAGTCATAGGCTACTACCAGGCTGTCTTTATCAAGTAGCACGCCCTGCAGGCGGCCGTAGGGGCAGGCAATGGTGCACACCTGCTCCCGAAACTTGGCAAACACCGCGTAAAAAACGCCCGTGAACACCACCATGGAGGCCAGGCCGCCCAGGTGCGCCGTCAGCGGATCGGTAATGATCTTCACCAGCGCATCAGACCCAATAATGTAGGCCAGGAAGGTGTTGGCAATCAGAAACGAAATCAGCAGAAACAGCGCGTGCTTGGTGGTTTTGCGCCAGATTTTATTCCAGGTCCAGTCGGCGCGGTCCAGGGCTTTCTGCTGGGGTGCGTCGCCTTCAATCCAGTACTCTATGCGGCGGAAAACAAACTCCAGAAAGATAGTTTGGGGGCACACCCAGCCGCAGAAAATGCGGCCGTACACTATCGTAAACAGAATAATGAACAGCAGGAATGCCAGCGCGCCCACCAGCAGAATAAAGAAATCCTGGGGCCAGAAGATCTGTCCGAAGATGATGAACTTCCGCTCGGGCAGGTTCAGCATCAGCAGCGGCAGCTCCTGAAAGCGCAGCCAGGGGCCCACAAACAGCAGGGCCAGCAGGGCGTAGCTAATCCACTTGCGGGCGCGGTACAGCGGGCCGCTGGGCTTCTTCGGATACAGCCACACACGCTTGCCCTCCGCATCTACCGTGGAGATGGTGTCGCGAAAGTCGTCGTTGGGTTGAAAAGTGGTAACGGACATAGCGGGTGGCGCGGGCTTATGGCAGCAGCGCCTGAACGGTGAGAAACGAATGCGGACGGAGCAGCCCGGATTAAAGCTCTTTTTCGCCCTGGGGCTCTTTAGCGTTGGCGGGTTTCGAACCTTTGAGGCTCTCGATGTAAGAAGACACCTGCAGAATCTGCTTGCTGGCCAGCTTACCCTTCCAGGCCACCATGCCTTTGCTGGTGACGCCGAACTTGATGGTCTTGTACACGTGGTTGATGTCGCCGCCATGCAGCCAGTATTCGTCGGTCAGGTTGGGGCCTACTTTGCCCTCGGCATTGGGGCCGTGGCAGGGCGCGCAGTTAGTGGCGAAGATGGTTTTACCGGCATCCAGATCGGCCGGAGTTTTCAGGGCTGTGTAGGTGGTCAGCTTGTTGGGGTCGTCGTTGTCGGCGGATACCAGCAGCGTGGCCTGGCGCATTTCGGTTTCGTACTCGGCCAGCTGCAGCTGCCCGGCATTGGCCACGTGGTAGTAGCCCATATAGGCCACGGCAAACAGAATAGTCACGTAGAAGCCGTATTTCCACCACGGCGGCAGGTCGTTGTCGAACTCCGTGATGCCGTCGTAGTCGTGGCCCATCAGCTCGTCCTTGTTCTTGCCCACTACCAGGGCCGTGTCGCCGATGAGCAGGCCTACTACTTTGCCGCTCCAGGTGTCGTGCACGGTGGGCAGCTCGTAGAGCTTGCGCAGCTGGGGCTTCATCTTCACTACTATCATCGTGAAGAGCAGCACAAACACCAGGAGCACCAGCAGCAGCGTGCTCAGCAAAAACCAGAACAGCATCACCTGCGTGTCGGGTCCGGCAGGTTTGGCCGGAGCGGCCGCCGCTTCGGCCGGAGCCTGCGCCAGGGCTGTGCCGGCCTGCAGCAGCAGAGCAGCGGCCAGGGGCCAGCGGGAAGTCAGTTTAGAAGTTATCATATAGATGCTCCTTTCTCAGTGGAGTTGTTTTGATCGTGGCTGGCAGCGTCCTGCGATATGGGGTGATGTTGAATGGCCGCTGCGGCCGAGGCGCCCGTAACCAGGGTAACTATCAGGACGATGCCCAGAATGCCCAGCAGCAGCCAGAACAGAATGCTGGAGCCAGAGGTAGCGGGGGCCGCGGCGGGCGTTTGCGCGGCGGCTAAGTAGCCGGTGAGCAGGCCGGTGGCCGTCAGCAGCACAGTGCGTTTAGCTAACATAGCGCGTCAGATTCTGCGTGAGTGGCCGGGGCTTCATCGTCGCCGAGCAGGGGCATCAGGCTCATGGTGTGCAGGTGCTGGCGGTTGGCGATAACCACCCAAATCAGCAGCCCCAGGAAGAAGAGGAAGAAGATGACAAAGGAGATAAGCGGGTATATCTCAATGCCAGTGATGGATTCCAAAACATTCTTGTACATAGCGGTAGTGCAGTTTGAAGGAGTGGATGCCGAACTTTACTGGGCCGAGGCGGCCGCCTGCTCCGGCTTCACTTTGATATCGGTACCCAGGCGCTGCAGGTAAGCAATGAGGGCCACAATTTCCTTGTCCGATTTCACTTCGATTTGCTCTTTCTTCAGCTCCTGCACAATGCCGTCGGCCTGGCGGCGGGCATCGGCCACAGCCTGCTTGTCGTAGCCGGCGGGGTAGGGCGTGCCCAGGCCCTGGAGTACCCGAATTTTCTTAGGCAGCGTGGAGTAGTCAATGTCGTTCTCAAACAGCCAGGGGTAAGGCGGCATGATGGAGCCCGGCGACATGCTGGTAGGGTCCAGCATGTGGTTGTAGTGCCAGGAGTGCGGGTACTTGGCGCCCACGCGGTGCAAATCGGGACCGGTGCGCTTGCTGCCCCACAGGAAGGGACGGTCGTACACAAACTCGCCGGCTTTTGAGTACTCGCCGTAGCGCTCCGTCTCGGAGCGGAAGGGGCGCACCATCTGGGTGTGGCAGTTAGAGCAGCCTTCCTTGATGTAGATGTCGCGGCCCTGCAATTCCAGGGAGGTGTAAGGCTTCACCGAGGCAATGGTGGGCACGTTCGACTTGATCAGGAACGTGGGAATCATCTCCACGGCCCCACCAATACCGATGGCCACGGTAGCCCAAACGGCCATTTGCACGGGGCGGCGCTCAATCCAGCGGTGCCAGTGGCCGGCATCGGCGTGAGGGTCTTCGGTGGCGGGCAGCAGGGCGGGCGCCTGGGCTTTTTCATCGGCCAGCAGCGAGCCGGCCCGGGCAGTTTTCACCAGGTTGTACAGCATCAGGAATACGCCGCTCAGGTAGAGCACCCCGCCAATACCGCGCAGGTAGTACATGGGTACAATCTGCAGCACGGTTTCCAGGAAGTTGGGGTACTGCAGCATGCCCTCGGCATTGAACTGCTTCCACATCAGGCCCTGGGTAAAGCCGGCCCAGTACATGGGCAGGGCGTAGAACAGGATGCCGATGGTGCCAATGAGGAAGTGGGTGTTAGCCAGCTTCTTGGAGTACAGGGGCGTGCGGTACAGGCGGGGCCACAGCCAGTAGAGCATGGCAAAGGTGAGGAAGCCGTTCCAGCCCAGAGCACCCACGTGCACGTGCGCTACAATCCAGTCGGTAAAGTGGGCAATGGCGTTTACGTTTTTCAGGCTGAGCATGGGCCCTTCGAAGGTGGCCATGCCGTAGGCCGTAATGGCCACTACCAGGAACTTCAGCACGGGCTCTTCGCGCACCTTATCCCAGGCGCCGCGCAGCGTGAGCAAACCGTTGATCATGCCGCCCCAGCTGGGCGCCAGCAGCATCACGGAGAAAGCCACGCCCAGGCTCTGGGCCCAGTCGGGCAGGGAGGTATACAACAGGTGGTGAGGACCGGCCCAGATGTAAATGAAAATCAGCGACCAGAAGTGAATGATAGACAGGCGGTAAGAATACACCGGCCGGCCCGCTGCCTTGGGCAGGAAGTAGTACATCAAACCCAGGTAGGGCGTGGTCAGGAAGAAGGCCACGGCGTTGTGGCCGTACCACCACTGCACCAGCGCATCCTGCACGCCGGCGTAGGCAGAGTAGCTTTTCATGAAGCTCACCGGCACCGCCATAGAGTTCACAATGTGCAGCACCGCTACGGTAATGAACGTGGCAATGTAAAACCAGATACCCACGTACAGGTGCCGCTCGCGCCGCTGGGCAATGGTGCCGAACATGTTCCAGCCGAACACCACCCACACCAGCGTAATAGCAATATCAATGGGCCACTCCAGCTCGGCGTACTCCTTGCTGGTGGTGAAGCCCATGGGCAGGGAAATCAGCGCGCTCAGAATAATCAGCTGCCAGCCCCAGAAGTGCAGCTTGCTGAGCTTCTTGGAGTACATGGGCGTTTTGCACAGGCGCTGCAGCGAATAGTACACGCCCATGAAAATACCGTTGCCCACGAAGGCAAAAATCACGGCATTGGTGTGCAGCGGCCGGATGCGCCCGAACGTGGTGAACGAGGTGTGCATGTTCACGTCGGGCTGGGCCAGCTGAAACGCCGCCAGGATACCGACCAGCATACCGGCAATGCCCCAGAAGATGGTGGCAATGCCGAAATCACGAACAATCTTGTTGTCGTAGAAGAACGTCTCGAGGGCCCGCGTGGGTGGTGCCTGCGGCTGGGCTACCTGCGGTTTCGGGTCAACTATCATACAGAAAAGGACCTTTATAGAAGTAGTGGTTTTACTTCTTCAAAGGTCCTTTTCAGGGGGCAGGCAAAAGATGACGAAAGTCAGTTGCCGGTCTGATTGATGTCAGCCCGACAGGCGGATTATTGCCGGGGCTGGTAGTTATGCAGCAGGGATTTGCCGCCGGCCACTACCAGCGCATCCTCAATAAAGCCCGTCCAGGGCTCCTTGGTGGTGCCGCTGTTATCGGCCAGCTTGCGCAGGGCAAACGCCCCGAAGGTGCCGGCCAGGGCGCCCAGCCCACCCACCGCCGCACCGCGCAATAGCTTCTGGCGGTTGAGCTTATACAGGGCCGCACCCACCAGCGCGCCGGAAAGCGTGCGGCCCACCACACTCACGGGCTCGGTGCGGTTGGGCATCGTGGGCAGCTTGTCGCCTACCATTTCGGCCCCGGCCAGGGCTTTCAACCCCGCGGAAACGGCCCCGTTCTGCAGCCAGCTGAATTTAGAGTGCGCCAGCCGCCCCGAAGGCTGCTCCCGCAACGCGCCGCTCAGCAAGGCCGGCGCCGACATACTCCGCATGCCGGCAATTACGCCCATGCCCATTGTTTTCCAGAAAGCCGAAGAAGAAGCCATACGTATATCCGTTATATCATCAGAAAGTAAGACTGCTGCTTACGGCCATTGGCGGCAGATGGCTGCCTTCAAGTAGCGCGAACTGTAATCCGAACAGTAGCACGGAAACGGTAGCACGGAAACAGTAGCGCGCTTAGTAGCGCGAAGCTCCGGCTTCGCGTACGAGCAACGCGAGTTCCTACGCGTTGAAAATATGTATGCAGACGCCTGCTACTCGCTGCGCTCGTACGCGAAGCCGGAGCTTCGCGCTACTATGTGCGCTACTATGCGGTACGTGCGACTAAACGTGCTACGGCTTTTGTGGCGGGTCCATGGGTTCGTCCTCGAAGAGCATGCGCACGGAGGGCGTGTAGGTATCGTCGTACTGCTTGGTGCGCACGGCCCACACAAAAGCCACCAGGAACAGAATGGCCACTATGAGGCTGATGGTGATAAGGCCGAAGATGATTTCCATACAGAATCAGAGGTTGCGCTTGTAGGCCGCGTAGCGAACCAGCAGCGTGGAGAAAATGATAACGGTGAGCGAGCTGATGGGCATCAGAATAGCCGAGACAATGGGCGTAAACCGGCCCTGCGTGGCCAGCCCCAAGCCAATGCCGTTGTAGATAAAGGACAGCACGAACGTGGCCAGCACAATCTGCAGTGAGTCTTGGGTGAAGCGCAGAAACGTGCTGAACTTACCAAAGCTGCCGGCATCCAGAATGGCGTCGCAGGCGGGGGAGAAATTGCTGAGCGTATCGGTTAGGGCAATGCCGGCGTTGGCCTGGCGCAGGGCCCCGGCATCGTTCAGGCCATCACCCAGCATAATAACGGTGCGGCCCTGCTGCTGCAGCTCCGCCACGTAGGCCAGCTTATCCTCGGGGCTCTGGCGGAAGCGCAGCTCGGCCTTGGCTCCGAACAGCTCCCGCAGGCGGGCCCGCTCGGAGTCGTTGTCGCCGGAAAGCACGGCCAGTTGGTAGCGCTGGCCCAGGTCGGCCAGGATTTTGGGTAGGTCGACGCGGTACACGTTGCGGAAGCGGAAGCAGCCGGTGCGGCCATCGGTCAGGCGCACGTACACCCGGGACTGCAGGGCATCGGTAGTAGTGGCACTGGCTTTATCGGAGGTCAGCCCCACAAAAGTGGCCGAGCCCACGCGCAGCTCCTGCCCCGCCACGGTGCCGCGCAGACCCTGGCCGGGCGTTTCGCGGAAATCCGTTACCGGGCCTTCCCCGGCCGGCAGCTCCTCGGCCAGCCGCTGGCTCAGCGGGTGGGTGGATTGGGTTACCAGCGCTGCCAGGGCCTGCCGTTCCGACTGGCTTAGCGCGGGGCCTTCGTACTCCACGGCAGAGCGTTTCACGTCTGTGAGCGTGCCGGTTTTATCGAAGACAATAGTATCGGCGCGGCCCAGCACTTCGGCCACGGCGGAATTTTTGAGGTAGAATTTGCGGCGGCCAAAAACCGTGAGGGCGCTGCCCAGGGCAAAAGGCGTAGCCAACGAAAGGGCGCAGGGGCAGGCAATAACCAGCACGGAGGTGAAGGCGCGCCACATCATCTGCTGGTCGCGGGGAAACCAATACACAATAGTGCCCAGCGCCAGCAGCAGCGTAACGCCCACAAAGTAGCGGCCCACGCGGTTGGCGTAGGTTTCCAGGGTGGCGTGGGTCTGCTTCTGAAAGGTGGGGTTGTTCCAGAGCTGGGTGAGGTAGCCCTGCGACACTTCGCGCACCACCTCCAGCTCTACGGCCTCCCCTACCTGCCGGCCGCCGGCGTACACCACCTCCCCGGCCACCTTGGCCACCGGCGCGCTTTCCCCCGATACAAAGGAATAGTCAATCTGCCCGGTGCCGCGCATCAGCATGGCATCGGCGGGAATAACCTCCTGGTTGCGCACCCGGATGCGGTGCCCCACCTGCAGCTCCTTCACCGACACCGACTTCTCGCCGGCCGGCGTGAGCAGCGTAACGGCCACGGGGAAGTAGGAAGTAAAGTCCCGGTCGAAGCGCAGGGCGTCGTAGGTGCGCTGCTGTACCCATTTGCCAATCAGCATGAAAAACACCAGCCCCGTGAAGGAGTCGAAGTAGCCGGGGCCGCGGTGCGTGAGGACTTCGTACACGCTTACCGTGAACAGCGAAGTCAGCCCCAGGCTAATGGGAAAATCGAGGTTGATGTAGCGCTGCCGCAGCCCGGCCCAGGCCGAGCGGTAAAAGTCGCGGGCGCTGAACAGCAGCACCGGCAAACTCAGCAGCAAGCTCAGATAGCCGAAGAAGCGGCCGAACTCCGCCGCCAGCTGGCCCGTGAACGAGAAGTACTCCGGAAAGGCCAGCAGCATCACGTTGCCAAAGCAGAAAGCCGCCAGCCCCAACTGGTAGTATATGGTACGGTTTACCTGCGCGGCGGGGCCACCCAGCTCGGCCAGTGTAATCTGCGGCTCATAGCCCAATGAGGCCAACAGCTTCACCACGTTTTTTAGGCTAGTAGCATCGGGCTGGTAGCTCAGGCTGATTTCCTTGCGCAGAAAGTTTACCCGGGCCTCCGATACGCCGGTATCCAGCTGGTATAAGTGCTCCAGCAGGTAAATGCAGGAAGCGCAGTGCATCTGGGGCAAGGTAAGCGTGAGGCGGGCCAGCGAGGGGCTGCGGAAACTGAGCAGCTGAGCCTGCACGGCTTCGGAATCCAGATAGTCGAAGCGGCCGGGCAGCTCTACGTCGGCTACTTTGCGGCCGGGGTGCTCGTCCAGGGAGTAGTATTGGCAGAGGTTATTGGTCTGCAGCAGCTCGTACACGGCTTTGCAGCCCTGACAGCAGAAGGGCTGCTCCTGCAGCAGAACAGGTTGCCCGGGGCAGTCGTCGCCGCAGTGGGTGCAGGCTACGTGAACGGTAGTTTCAGAAACGGAAGCGGCCACGGCATTCAAGGACTGATGGATTAAGCAAAGGTCCGGCCCCGGGCGGGGGCAAAACCTGAGGAAAGTCAGCTTCCTGGATGACAGTCATCAGCCCGCCTGCCCGGGCCACGCCGCAATTTTGAATGGTAAATTCGCGGTCCGTTTCCCTTCCCTGCCTACTTTTTGCTATGCGTTCCTCTCCAAGTACCTTATCCCTGCTGCTCGTGCTGGCCCTGTTTATGTGGGCGGGCATGGTGCTGGCTATTTCCTTTCTCGAAGCCCCGCTTAAGTTCACGGCCCCGCACATTACGGTGCCGCTGGGGTTAGGCATTGGCCGCATTGTGTTTCAGGCCCTGAACAAAGTAGAGCTGGCCCTGAGCGTGGTGGCGCTGGTATGTGCCGGGCGGCTGCGGCTGCCTTCTCACATCTGGCTAACGTTGCTCACGGCCCTGCTGGTGCTGCTGGCCCAAACCCTGTGGCTGCTGCCCGCCCTGGATGTGCGCGCCGAAGCCTTATTAGCCGGCCATCCTGCCCCTCCCAGTTCGCAGCACGTAGTATATATTATTCTGGAAGTGAGTAAAGTAGCCGCTTTGCTACTCACTGGTGTGCTGGCTTTCCGCCATGCGCAACGCCAGGCATTTCACTCGCAAGCTCCCGCTGCCCAGCTTGCCTAAGTCATTTCTTTTTGCATTCGACGTTTCTTACCCATGTCTGCCCCCGCCCCGCTTTCTGATATTTCCACCGAAGCCGACATCCGTTTACTAGTAGACCGGTTCTACGATAAAGTAAATGCCGATGAGCTGCTCGGCCCCATTTTTAACGAAATAGCCCAGGTGCATTGGGAAAAGCACCTGCCTATCATGTACGACTTCTGGAGCAGCCTGCTGCTCGGCACCAGCCGCTACCGGGGCCGACCCTTCCCCAAACACCTCGTTCTGCCCATTGACAGCAAGCACTTTCGCCGCTGGCTTACGCTGTTCACTGAAAATGTAGACGCCCATTTTGCCGGCCCCGTAGCCGATGATGCCATTCGCAAAGCTGGCAACATTGCTACCATTTTCGAGTATCGTATGGCGCAGGCCCGCAATCCGTTGCAGATTATCTAGCCGGAAAGCGGTGATTTGGACGGTTAGAAGAAAAATTTGCAACAAAATTCCTGCAATCGAATGCGAATTCCGTGAAACCTGCGTAAATTCGCTACGTATCCACCCGTCAACCCTCACCTGCTATGAAATCTTCTGCAGCTCTCCACGACATCCGGAACGAAGGCGACATTAAGACGCTGGTAGATACCGCTTTTAGCAAAGCAAATGATGACGAGCTTCTGGCGCCCTTGTGCCAGGCCGTAGCCCAGATTCACTGGCCCCGCCACCTCACTTCCCTCTATGATTACTGGAGCAGCACCTTGCTGGGCACCACCCGCTACCGGGAAAACGAGCCTATCCCGCTGCACTCCGTGCTGAATACCCAGGGCACCCGCTCCCAGCGTTGGATTTCCTTGCTGGAACGCACCGTAGAAGAGCAATTCTCCGGCAGCAAAGCCGAGGAAGCCAAGCACAAGCTGGCCACCCTGTTTTCCCGGGCCCAAACCGCGTAGTTTCCCTGATTTCCCTATACAAAAAGCCCTCCCGAAGCAATTTCGGGTGGGCTTTTTCTTTTTAGGCTGATTCCCTTGCTTCCCTTAGACCTCCTGCTTCAACAGCAAAAACGGCCCCAGCACCAGGGCATCCAGGCCGGAGCGGAAGTAGCAATCCAGCGCATCTGCAGGCGACTCCACCAGCGGCATGCCATTCAGATTGAAGGAAGTGTTCAACAGCACCGGCACGCCGCTGAGCTGCCCAAAGGCCAGCAGCAGCTGGTGAAACAACGGGTTGGTAGTGGGGCACACCGTCTGGAGCCGGCCGGTGCCGTCATCGTGCGTGACGGCGGGCAGCTGCTCCCGGGCCTCGGGCCGCAGAGGGAACACCTTTTCCATGAAGTAGGACGTCTCGCCGGGCAACAGGTCGAAGTAGTCCTGCTGATGGGCTTCGGGCACGGCCGGGGCAAAGGGCCGGAAGCCTTCCCGGTACTTGATGCTGGCATTTACCTGCTCTTTCATAGCGGCCAGCGTGGGGTTGGCCAGAATGCTGCGGTGGCCCAGGGCCCGTTGCCCCAGCTCCGAAGCCCCCTGAAACCAGCCTACTACTTTCCCGGCCTGCAGCAGCGCGGCCGTTTCCGTCACGATATCCATCGGGCGCTGGTAACGCAGCTTGCGGCGCTCCAGCTCCATTTCAATTTCCACCTCCGGGTACTCCCGGCCAAAGAAATTATGGCGGGCGGGTTCCTGTATTTTCTTTTCGCCCAGCACAAAATGCCGGCCGTAGAGGGCACTGCCCACGCTGATACCGGTATCATCGGGCGTGCCGCCGATGAAGATTTCGTGGTAGGGCGTGTGGTGCCGGAGCTTGCCGTTCAGCACGGAGTTCATCAGCACGCCCCCGCCCAGCACCAGCTTCCGCTGGCCGGTTTGCCGGTGCAGGTTGTTGAGCAGCTCAAACACCACCTGCTCCGTAATGTGCTGCACGGCTGCCACAATATCATACTCCCGCTGCGTAGGCGCGGCCCCAGGGGCCAAGGGCGGGCCCAGCAGCTCTACCAGCTTGGGGGAGTAGTAGTGCGGCGTGAAAAACAGGAAAAACTCAAAGTAGCGCAGGTCCAGCTCGTAGTGCAGCCCCTGCACCTGAATGAGCGGGCGCAGCCGCTCGTAGTAGGTGCGCCAGTTGCCGCGGGCGGCCAGGGCCATAATTTTCCACTCGTCGCTGTTGGGGCGGAAGCCAAGGAAATCGGTGAAGGCGGCGTAGAACAGGCCCAGCGAGTGGGGCGTGCGGTTGGCGGCCAGCTCCTCAAAACCGTGCGCGGAGGCTGTGCCCAGCAGGCCAGTGGTTGTCTCGCCAAAACCATCGGCCACAAACACATCCGCCTCCGCAAACCCGGACGGCAGCAGGGCGTTGGCCATGTGCGCGTGGTGGTGGTTGACGTAATGAATACGGGTTTGGGTGCCGTGCAAACCGTACAACGTCTGGTCCAGGCTGCCGACGCCGCCCTGCAGGGCCACCAGCTCATTGAGAGCCAGCTGGGCCAGCTTGCCCCGGTTCTGGAAGGCATCGGCAGTGGTTTGGTCGGGGCGCGTGAGGTAGGGCGCGGGGTTCCAGCCCACAAAAACGTCGGTAATATCTTTTACTCCAATGCCGGCCGCCGCACAGCAATAGCGGATGGCCTGCCGCGGAAACGACTTATCCTGCTTGATGCGCGTGAGCCGCTCCTCGGCAATGGCTACCTGCACCCGGCCATCGGGCCCCAGCAGGCAGGCGGAGGAATGAAAGCCACTGCAGTTTATTCCCAGAATCCGGTGCGGCATCAGCAAAAAATATAAATCAAAAGGAAGGCTACTTCGGTCCCGAAAGTACGCAGTCTACCAGGTACCGACATAAAAAAGCGTCTGCCCCTACAGTAGAGGCAGACGCTTTTACGATTTACGAGCAACTGAGGGCTTATACGCCCAGCAGCAGGCGGGTCGGATCTTCCAGCAGCTCCTTCACGCGCACCAGGAACGATACCGACTCGCGGCCGTCGATGATGCGGTGGTCGTAGCTCAAAGCCAGATACATCATGGGGCGAATCACCACCTGACCGTTTTCGGCAATGGGGCGCTGCACAATGTTGTGCATACCCAGAATAGCCGACTGCGGGGCGTTGATGATAGGCGTGCTCATCATGGAGCCGAACACCCCACCGTTGGTGATGGTGAACGTGCCACCCGTCATTTGCTCAATGGTGAGCTTGTTGTCGCGGGCCAGGCCAGCGAGGCGCTGAATTTCTTTCTCGATACCATCAAACGACAGCTCCTCGGCGTTGCGGATAACCGGCACCACCAGGCCTTTGGGGGCCGATACAGCAATGCTGATGTCACAGAAGTCGTTGTACACGATGTCGGTGCCATCAATCTGGGCATTCACGGCGGGCCACTCTTTCAGGGCCACGCACACGGCCTTGGTGAAGAACGACATGAAGCCGAGGCCCACGTTGTGCTTCTCCTTAAACTTGTCCTTGAACTTGTTGCGCAGGTCCATGATAGGCTGCATGTTCACCTCGTTGAAGGTGGTGAGCATGGCCGTTTCATTTTTCACCGTTACCAGGCGGCGGGCCACCGTTTTACGCAGGTTGCTCATCCGCTCGCGGCGCTGCACCCGGTTGCCAGTTGCCGGTTGCGAGTTGCCAGAGGCAGCGGGCGCAGTTGTGGCGGGTGCCACGGGGGCAGCAACGGGTGCCGGAGCAGCCGGACGGGCCTGGGCGTTCTGGGCATCTTCCTTCGTTATGCGACCATCCCGACCGGACCCCTGCACATCGGCGGGGCTAATGCCTTTCTCACCAAGGATTTTACCAGCAGCCGGCGAGGGCGTGCCCGTAGCGTAGCTGGTAGTGGCAGGAGCTGCCGCAGCTGCCGCAGCTGGCGCAGCCTGAGTAGATGCAGGCGCAGCGGCCGGAGCTGAAACGGCCGCCGGAGCGCCGCTACCACCTTCAATGCGGGCAATAGTAGCCCCGATTCCGATGGTTTCGCCTTCCTTCGCGCCATGGCGCAGAATGCCGCTGCCTTCGGCGGGCAGCTCAAACGTGGCCTTATCCGATTCCAGCTCGGCAATAATTTCGTCGCGCTGTACCTGGGCACCGTCTTCCTTCAGCCACTTGGCCACCGTTACTTCCGTGATGGATTCGCCCACGGCCGGAATCTTCATTTCTACCGTAGCGCCCCCGCCGGTGCTGGCCGGTGCTGCGGCTGCCGTAGGCGTGTTGGCGGAACCCGCCTGTGAGCCACCGTAGCCGCTTTGGTTGCTGGCCTGGGGGTTTTCCTCGCCTTTGCTTACGGGGTCAGCCGCGGGCTGCGCCGGGGCACTGGCCGCTGGCGCCTGGGCCGCAGCGGGGGCCGCCGTAGGCGCGGCACCATCCCCGTTGATATCCGCAATAACAGTTCCGATGCCAATGGTTTCGCCTTCGGCCACGCGGATTTTCAGCACGCCATCGGTTTCGGCAGGCAGCTCAAACGTGGCTTTGTCTGACTCCAGCTCGGCAATGACTTCGTCGCGCTTCACGGCCTCGCCGTCTTTCTTGAGCCACTTGGCAATGGTAACCTCGGTGATAGACTCGCCGACAGCGGGGATTTTAATTTCCAGACCCATAGGGGGAGTGTTGAAGGGTTTCGGTGGGGTATTTTTGGCGGTTGTCATTCCGAGAGAAGCGAGGAGTCCGGGGCACCTCCAAAAGGTAAAATCAGATTTCTCACTTTGGTCGGAATGACAAAGGACTAGTCCTGCTTCTTGGCTACTTCGGCGGTGGCTTTGATGTTTTCGGCTTCTACTTCCGCCGTGGAAACACCGAAGGCACGGGCCACCAGCTCTTTCTGCTCTTTCACGTGCACCTTGTTGTAGCCGGTAGCCGGCGACGCGGAGGGCTTACGCGAAATCACATCTTCCAGCTCGCGACGCATAAAGCGGAGCAGGTAGTTCCAGTAGCCCATGTTCTCGGGCTCTTCCTGAACCCAGTACACCTTAGCTTTGGGGTACTTGGCCAGCTCTACGGCCAGCTGCTTTTTGGGGAAGGGGTGCAGCTGCTCCAGGCGCACAATGGCCACGTCAGTCCGTTTCGACTGCTGCTGCTCGTCCAGCAGATCAAAGTAGACTTTGCCCGAGCACAGCAGCACGCGCTTCACTTTCTTGTCCTCGGCGTACACGTCGCCCAGCACTTCGCGGAAGGTGCCGGAGGTGAACTCCTCCACCGGCGACACGCACAGCGGGTGGCGCAGCATGGATTTGGGCGACATGACCACCAGCGGCTTGCGGAACTCCCAGGTCAGCTGACGACGCAGGGCGTGGAAGAAGTTGGCCGGCGTGGTCATGTTGGCTACCACAATGTTGTTCTCGGCGGCCAGCTGCAGGAAACGCTCGGGGCGGGCGTTGGAGTGCTCCGGTCCCTGGCCTTCGTAGCCGTGGGGTAGCAGCATCACCAAACCGTTCATGCGCTGCCACTTGCTTTCTGAGGACACGATGAACTGGTCAATCATGGTCTGGGCACCGTTGGCGAAGTCGCCGAACTGGGCTTCCCAGATAACCAGCGCCGTGGGATTAGCCATGGCATAGCCAAATTCAAAGCCCAGCACCGCGTACTCGCTCAGCAGCGAGTTGTAGATGCGCAGCTGCTCCTGACCTGCTACAATGTGATTGAGCGAGTTGTACGGGGCCGAGGTTTCGGCATCGTGCAGTACGGCGTGGCGGTGCGAGAACGTGCCGCGCTGCACATCCTGGCCGCTCAGGCGCACAATGTGATTCTCGGCCAGCAACGAGCCGTAGGCCAGCAACTCGCCGGCGGCCCAGTTCAGCACGCGCGTGTCGAAGAACATCTTCTTGCGCTCCTCCATCAGCTTATCAATCTGCTTGAGGGGGCGGAATCCTTCAGGCAGTCTTGTCAGGGCCTTGCCCACCTGCAGTACTACTTCTTCGCTGATGCCGGTTTGCGGCGACTGCTCAAAGTCCTCAGGCTTGCTGCGGCGCAGGCTGCGCCACTCGTTTTCGAGGGCCTGATAGTTATAAGGCAGCGGCTTCTGCTTCACCAGGTCCAGGCGGGCCTGCAGGGTGTCGCGGAACTCCTTGTCCATCTGGGCGGCCAGCTGCGCGTCTACGTCGCCGCGCTGCACCAGCATGGCGTTGTACACCTCACGCGGGTTCTGGTGCTTGCTGATGAGGTTGTAGAGCGTAGGCTGGGTGAACTTGGGCTCATCCGACTCGTTGTGGCCGTGGCGGCGGTAGCACACCATATCAATAAAGATATCGGCGTGGAACTGCTGGCGGTACTCAGTAGCCAGCTGCACGGCAAACACCACGGCTTCGGGGTCGTCACCGTTCACGTGCAGCACGGGCGCATCAATAATCTTGGCCAGGTCAGTGCTATAGATAGACGAGCGGGCGTCTTCAAAATCGGTGGTAAAGCCTACCTGGTTGTTGATAACGAAGTGTACCGTGCCGCCCGTTTTGTAGCCTTCCAGCTGCGACATCTGCGTTACCTCGTAGCCAATGCCCTGACCGGCCACGGCGGCGTCGCCGTGAATCAGGATGGGCAGTACTTTATCGTAGTTGTTGGCGTAGCCGTGGTCCAGCTTGGCGCGCACGAAGCCTTCCACCACGGGGTTCACCGCTTCCAGGTGACTGGGGTTGGGCGCCAGCTTCAGGTTCACGGTGCGGCCACCGGCATCTACCTGGCTGCTGTAGCCCATGTGGTACTTCACGTCGCCGTCGCCCATGGTCAAATCCGGCACGGCCGTTCCCTCGAATTCCGAGAAGATCTGCTCGTAGGTTTTGCCCATGATGTTGGCCAGCACGTTCAGACGGCCGCGGTGGGCCATGCCAATCATCACTTCCTCTACGCCCAGCTCTGCGCCCTTCCGGATGATGGCATCCAGCGCGGGAATGGTGGTTTCACCGCCTTCCAGCGAGAAGCGCTTCTGACCCAGAAACTTGGTATGCAGGAAGTTCTCGAATACAACGGCCTCGTTTAGCTTGCTCAGGATGCGCTTTTTGTACTCGATGCCAGGGTTAAAGCTCAGCGAGTCCTTTTCTACTTTCTCGCGGAACCAGTCGAGCACCTGCGGGTCGCGGATGTACATATACTCGAAGCCGATGGTCCGGGTATAAATCTTATCCAGCGCCGCCACAATGTCGCGCAGCTTGGCGTTCGGGCCCAGGCCCAGTACTTCGCCGTTCTTAAAAGTAGTGTCGAGGTCGGCTTCGCTCAGGCCAAAGTCTGAAATGCTGAGGCGGGCTTTGCGGTCTTTCCGCTCGCGCACCGGGTTGGTGCGGGCCACCAGGTGGCCGCGGCTGCGGTAGGCATGAATCAGGTTGCGAACCTGGGTTTCCTTGTCGGCCGAAACCTTATCAACGGCACGAATTTCGCCGGCCTGGTTGGTGCTGGCCGAGGTCGTTAAAACGCCTTCGCCATCGGCCTGCGGCATACCGCCTTCGGGGTATTGCTGCGAGAAGTCGAAACCTTCAAAAAACTTGCGCCAGCCAAAATCCACCGACTCGGGGTCGTTCTTATAGGACTGGTACAGTTGGTCAATATATTCGCCGTGGGCGTTGGCGATGTAAGAGTAAGCGTCCATGCGGTAGGAGCTGGTGTGACGGCGGTAAAGGTAAAGGCGAATAGCAGAAAGCAAAAACTGATATTCGCATATTCAAATAAACCTGTTAATCAAACTAATGATTTTCAGGAAGCCGAGTTACTTTATGTTGGATTCGGCAATCTATCGAAAGCAGGAAGAATTTCATGCAGCAGGAATGTCCTATCAAGCTTGTTGGAGCAGCTCGCGTGAGGTCATTGTGGGAAGTTGTTAAATAGGAACGTCATGCTGAGCGGCTCTAATGGAATGGCGTTCTGTTTAAAAGTTCTAATAGTTAGAACAACGACCTCACGCGAGCTGCCTCGACAAGCTTGATAGGACATTCCTGCTGCTTACTTCCCTTGTGGGCGGAAGCGGTAGATTTCGTACTTACCCCGCTTAGTGGGCTCATACTGCAGCTGGGAAGTAGTGAAATAGATATAGCCGTTGGCATCCTCAGCAAACGTATCGGCCCACCGGATGCGGGCATCTTTCACTACGTCGGACACTTGGCCGGTGCGGGGGTTGGTTACCCGAATAGCATCCGAGGTAAGCGCGCCGGACCAGATACGACCATCCCGGGTGCGCCACAGGCCATCGGCGGGGCCGATGGTGGCAACGGTTTGTACGGCAGCATGCAGGCTATCGGTAGGGGTAGCCCGGCGCAGCAGGCGCGTAGGCACCCGGAAGAGCTTATCCCCAGTGAGCACGGAAAAGTAGAGTGTGTCGCCGCTGCCGGATAGCTCAATACCATCGGAATGCACCTGTTTGGTCCACTTTTCTCCATTGAAAGTGAGGTAGGGCAGATTGGGTTTAGTGACGGAATCGGTGGCCAGCTGGCGGTGCACCTGGCCGGAACCCAGCTCTACCGCCAGCAGCGCGCCGGAGCCGGAATCGGTGAGGTAGGCCACATTGCGGGCCACATCAACCCGCACATCATTCAGGTAGGACTGCTTGTTCCAGGTACCGGCCGGAAATTTATAGGTACGCAGGAGCTTGCTGCTGGCAATATCAAAAACGTGCAGGCGGGGGCCGGCGGGGAGCACGCCTTTAAACTCGGAATTGTTGGGGTCTACCACCCACAGGCGGTTTTTACTATCGGCTACCACGCTTTGCACACACGCAAACTTCTGGTCGGGTGAGGCGCCGGGCTGCCAGGCATTGCGGGCGGCATCGGGCCAGGGTTTGGTAGTGCCATCGGGCAGCAGTTCGGCTACGGAAACAGGCACATCAGCCGACCAGCGCGGGAAATTCACGAAGCGGCGGCCGTTGGGGGCAATGGTGATGCCGGTCCATTGCCGGTTGTTTTGTGCCACCAGCTCCAGTACCACGCTCGGGGAAGTAGTGGCAGGAGTAGAAATGGCAGTGCTATCGGTGGGGGCCTGGGCGGTGCTGCCGGCTTCCTGGGAGCCCGACTGACAACCGGCCAGCAGCATGCCCAGCATGGTGGAAGCAGTCAGGGAAGTAAGAAAGAAGTGCTTCATCAGAGAATAAAAACGAAAAAATTGCTCCTGAGCCAGGAAAGGAAGCTGGGTGGCGCCTTCATATAAGATGGCGGAACTAGGCTTTTTCTGAGGTCTTACCCGGGAGGTAGCCGGGCGGTAGTTACCTACGCGCCAAGGAGGCTGGTGTTCGGCAACACCGCACAAAAACAAAGGATTACCGGCATATGAATCGGTGTAAAATATTGGCACTAAAAAATGATTGAAATTGTATTATATAGTTTAAATCTCGCCTTGGGCATAACAGCAGCGCCGTGTGGTATAGCATCTTTAGGAAGCTTTTGAAGCTCGATTTTCTTGATAAAACAAAATAATAAATTGATATCAACATAAATTATATAGCTTATAGGCACCCATCTAAAAAAAAGTGTAACCTTTGCCTCGTTCCATCGGTACGCTCCTTGCCTCAGGCAGGGTTGTCAAATTTGGACGAAGCTTATACTTCCTGGCTTAAATGGAAGTCCACAAACTCAAACGCCATGTCTATTGCTCTATTTCTGCTAAACCTCATCTTCGCCCCCCAAACTGCTCTGCTCCCCCCTTCGCCGAACCATTCGGCCACTTTCACCATTGTTGCGCCGCCGGTTATCACTCCCCGCGCGGTAACCCTGCAGCCCGGCAGCTATTCAGCCAACCTGCCCAAGCAATTGCCTCATTATACGGTAACGGCTACGGTGTACACCCCCGATGTACGACAGACTGATTCTGAGCCGTTTATCACCGCCGACAACTCGCGCATTCCGCGCAACCATTCCAGCAAAACCCGCTGGGTAGCCGTATCCCGAGACCTATTAAAAGGCTGGGGCGGTCCGCTGAAGTACGGCGACCAGGTACGGGTATCGGGTATTTCCGATGAGCTGGATGGCGTCTATGTTATTCACGACACCATGAACCGCCGCCACCGCCACTGCATTGATGTGTTGGTGAACGAGCGGGAAATTCGCGGCCGCATGACCCGCGACGACTTCGGTCTGTGGAAAGGCGTACGCATTACCAAGGTTTCGGCTTCCGAAGCCTGGAACGAAGGCTAAGCATTTAACCAATACCTGTTTACCCGGCCGCTGCGGCCGGGAAAGTCGTTAGGATGCGGGGTTTCCCCGCGGCGTCGTACAAAAAGCTCAGGGGCTGAGCCGGGTCGCGCATAATATCCGTGAGCGGAATCTGCCACCGCTTCCACATCTCCAGCAACGACTGCGCATACCCTGAATTCTCCCAGGGGTTAAAGATTTCCCGCGTAATATCATCGATGAGGGTGTCGTACACCACCTGGCTGTCGCCGGGCTGTACCGTACGCGGGTAATAATCGGGCACTACATTAAACAGATAGGCCGCGTAGTACACGCGGGCCTTAAACTCTGCTATCTGCACGGGGTGCAGGGGGCGGGACTGCGCATCGGCATATACCTGGCGCATGGCCTGCCGGATAATGCCATTGTCCAGCAGGCAGGCTACCAGCACGGTGTTGTTCAGCTTAATACTGAAGACCATGGTGGTCAGGTCGTCGTCATACTCAAAGGCAATGGTATCCTCCTCGGGGGCGACTTCCAGAATAAACAGGGAGCTTGGCGTGAAGTCCTCGAATTCAATGGGTACGCGCAACGCCTGAAACACCTGAAAAAAGGCCTGAAAGCGCAGAAGCATCTGAGCGTTTTCCGCCAGCGGATACTGGGGCTTGATGAGGGGGGCCTGCTCCGTGAGCAGCTCCTTTATCAGAATGCCATAAAACATCTTGCCCAGCCACAGAAACACCGTTTTCTCCGGCAGGGCGCGCAGGCCGTTCAGCCCGCTTTCGGCAGCCGCGGCTATGTTGGCTTCCAGCGGCTCTACGTGCTGCTGGCGGCAGGTAGGGCAGCAAGGTATCCGCAGCTCCTCATACGATACAATGCTTTGATCCAGCAGGCGCATCTGGCGGGCACGCAGGTCGTAGCGGTCCATCAGCCAGTCGGCAAACACCGGTACGGTATCCTGGGGGGGCGTTACGGCCGCGCCGCACAAAAAGCACAGGTGCGGGCCAAAGCGCATGCTATCAAATGGGTCGTAGAGGGTCAGGTTGGGAGCAGCAGTCATAAGTCAGAAGCGAATAGGCGGCAAAGGTACGCCGGCCGCGCAAGCTTCGGCACTCCTTTACCTGACAACAGAACGCCCGGCCACGTAAGTGGCCGGGCGTTCTGGCTGAAAGCTGATGGTGGATGGCCGCTAGCGCGACAACGTGGAGCCCAGCTTGATGAGAATCTTACCCAAATGCGTGAGGGGTGCGGTGTAGCCATTGGCAGCTTCTTCAGCCACCTTAATGGTTTCATTGCCCAGGCTGGCCAGTATTTCGGCCAGCGTGTGGTTATCGGGAGTTTCCTGGCTGAGCTGTTCGCGCAGCGCAGTCATTTCCTGCGTAATTTTGGCCAGGCCGGGCCGGCCGCTGGCACGCAGCACTTCCTCCCAACGACCGATTTCCGACAGACCATGCTTGTTTTGCCGGCTGGGAACCCCATCATTCAGTAGGGTGAGCGTATCCTCGACCAAGGCGGAGTTTTGTTCGTCGCTTACTTCCAGGGGTATCGTGGGAGTAGGCGTAGACTGGGGAGTGGGGGTGATGGAATCCATAGAATGAAACGAAAAAAGCCGAGGTAGTGCTGGCATATACTTGTTTGCCGCCGGAAAAGTTAAGGCACCCTGCCAGCCCCCTTTTCGTACAAGCGCCCGGGCCCCGGGCCGCTTTTTGCTCTTATGTTATACGAAGTTCTCTTTTCCGCCTTCCCCACCCCTACCCGGCAAGCTCAGTATGAAGCGGTGCGGGAGGCCTTACAAGCGGAAGCCGAGGCCCCCGACACCCTGTTGCTGGGCCAGCTGGCCGTAGCCGACGGCCTGGTGCTGGATGCCGTGCTTATTCGCCCCCACGCGGTGGTTATTCTCCTGCTGGAGCCCCACGGCGGCCACCTCACCCTCACTGATTTTGCCACCGCGCCCTGGCAGCTGAGCGGTGCCGCGCTGCCCTGCAAGAACGCGGCTAACCCCTACCAGGCCTTTCAACTGCAAAAAGAAGCCTTAGCTGCTTTCCTGCGCCCCCACCTCACGGCCGATCAGGCGAATCTGAACTTCACCACCGGGCTATTGCTGTTTGGCGAGCCGGTTACCTTTTCCCCGGAGGTAGAAGCCGGCATGAGTGCCGTGCCCGGCTCCGGCAGCTTTCATCTGCTTGCAGACCCCGCCCGCTTTACCCGCCGGCTAAGCCAGCTGGCCACGCCCGAAATAGATCTTTCTGCCGTTGAGCTAACCCAATTGGCCCACACGCTGGGTGCCGCGCCGGCTACTATCTCCGCAGGCAGCTCCCCTACCGAGGCCGAAGCAACTCCCGGAAATACCCCTGAACAGGAACCGGCCTACCCGGAAAATGCCGGCGACTTTTTCCGGCAGAAAGTAGCCCAGCTCTGGAGCTGGCTGGGGGCCGATGATATTGAGGATGTAGACCGCAACGCCTACCAAACCACATCCGGGCAAACCCATCAGCAGGAAAAGCAGGAGTTGGAGCAGCTGCGCGCCACTATGCAGGCCGAGCTGGCCCGGCAGCTGCAGGCCATGGAAGCCCGCGACGTCGAGCGGGAGCAAAGCATTGCCCAGCTGCGCGCCCAACTGGCGCAGGCCCCGGCCGTAGCGCCCGAAGCCGCCACCATACGCCAGCAGCTGGCCACCGAAAACCAGGAGAAAGAGGCGCTGGAAGAAGCTATCCGCGCCTCACAGGCCGAATCGGCGGCCCGCAACCAGGCCCTGGATGCTAAAATCAGGCAACTGGAAGAGCAGATTCAGCAGCAGTCATCGGCCGCCAGCCAGCTGAAAGGACTGGTGGGGCCCGGATTTCGGCGCGTGCGGGCCTGGCGCCGCCGCCTGCCCCGGGTAGGGGTGGCAGCGGCCGGCGTGGCCGTAGTGGGCCTGAGCTTATGGGGCCTCAGCCACCTCACCGCCGATGCGCCCCACCCCTTTCAAAAGGATGGCCTGTGGGGCTACGCCGATGAGGATGGCGACCTGGTGATTCCGGCCCGCTATAACTCCGTGGAAGAGTTTGACGCCAATGGCCATGCCGTAGTCAAGAAAGACGGGGCTTATGGCTTTATCGATACGGATGGGGACGAAGTGCTGCCGCCGGCTTACGATGCCTTAAAAACGTACGCCGATGGCTACGCCCGGGTCCGCATCGGCGAGCTGTACACGTTTGTGGATGAGGACGGCCAGGAATTTCCGCAGTATTTCTACAATGCGCTGGACTTTAGCGAGGGCCGGGCCGCGGTGCTCAACCAGCGGGGTTGGTTTTACATTACCGGGCCCGAGGAAAGCGAAACTCCACCGCCGGTTTTTCAGGAAGCTTATTCCTTCCATAAAGGGGTGGCCCGCGTAAAAATGAAAGGCCACTATACCTTTATTACCCCCCGCTACCTCGCCAACCCCGACCGGGGTACGGAACCCTTTGGCCAATACACTCAAGCCAGCGACTTTGTTGACGGGAAAGCCCGGGTTACGCAGGACGGCAAAACCTTCTTTATTGACGCCGACGGCGACCCGGTGGAAAACTAGTTTACGGATGCAGGCCAGCGCTATCGGTTAGTCATCAAAGAGAAATTTCCAGCCTTTGTGCTTGCCTTTTTTCTTGTGGCCTTTGGCTTTGCCCCGCGGTCCTTCCCAGCGCTGCCCCCCGCCAGAACCAGCCGACACCCGACGGGTAGCGGAGGATGGACGGGCCGGCGAGGCCAGGGTTAGCTGGCCATTACTGCCGGCATGCACGGCAACCACCGCGCCCAGCAGCGTGCAGCCCTGCCCTTCGGCCAGCTCCGTGTGGCGGCCATCGGTTTCCACAATAAATCCATCCCGGCTTACGGTGCGGCCATTGGGCAGGTGTACATCCTGCGTCATGGGCCGCTGGGCGCCGTTGCGCACCACGTACATGGTGCCGTCGCGGCGCACGAAACCATCGTTGGAAGATTGGGCGTGGCTAACTAAAAACGACAGCCACAGACAAGCAAAAAGGCAAAAGCGAACCAGAATCATAAAAAAAGAAAGCAGCAGAAACCGAAAGCAGAACTACGCCAGCCGGGTGGCCGACGTTGCCCCGCCCCGACAAATATGGCGCCAGCCCTGGGGCAGTGGGTTACCTTTCTCCCGCAACCTGATTAAGGGCAACATTTCCAACTGACTAAACATCCTTCTTATGAAATTCTCGCTGAAATCTGCCCTCGTTGCCGTTGCTTTCGCTGCTGTTGCCACTTCCTGCACCAAGACCGAAGAAAACCAGGCTGAAAACACCATGGACAACGCTGCCGCTAACACCGAAATGGCTGCCGACACGGCTGCTGCCGCTACGGATGATGCAATGGAAGGCGCTGGCCAGACCGTAGAAGCTGCCGGCGAAAAGGCTGCTACTGCCACCGAGCAGGCTGCCAACGAAGCTGGTGCCGAGGTTAAAGAAGAAGTTAAAAACTAAGTACTCCGCCCAAACGGGCTATAGTACTCTATATAAAAGCGCCCCCGGCTTCGTGCCGGGGGCGCTTTTATGTTTATACAATCAGGCGCCGGCCAGGGCCAGCAACACCTCGTAGTAGGGCCGGCCCAGCGTGCGGGCTTTCAGCCAGGCATAAAAGCTCAGGGCCTGCAGGTCTTCCCGCTCCAGGGGCAGAAAGTGGGGCATCTGGGCCACCCGCTCGGCAAAGGCCGGACGCGTGGCCACCGCCGGGTCCTGAATAATTTCCCGCACCAGGGCCAGATAGCTGAGGATATACTGATAGGCGCCGGTTTCGCCAAACCGCTCCCGCACGCTCCGCTCAATGGCGCGCAGGCGGTTCAGGGCCAGATCGGGGTTGCCCAGCTCCAGCTGCACCAGCATTTCGCCCATGCTTTTATTCAGCGTCCACTCCACGCCCATCTTCTGCTCGCACCATTGGTCGGAGCGGCCAATGGCCAGCAGCACCTGGTTGGTTTTGGCGTAGCGGCCTTCGGCGAAATAATGAAAGCCCAGCCCCAGCCGGATAGTAAGCTGGTCCTGGAGGCGCAGGGCCGTAGTAGCGCCCCGCAGCATACTTTCCAGCAGCCGGATGCTGTCGGCGTTGCGGCGCAGAAAGGCCTGGTTGGCCGCCAGCAGGGCAATATAGCGCGGGTAGAACTCGGCGTGCAGGCTGCGGGGACCATCGGCCAGGGTTTGGCGCAGGGTTTCCAGATATTCCATGGAGCGCTGAAAGTGCCGGTTGCGGTACAGCGCGTGCGCTATCATGTAGAGCAGGCCCAGCTGATAGTAGCGGTGCGCGGGCGCAAACCCATGGCGCTTTTCCATGAGGTGGTAGCAGCGGATGATAAACGGCTCAAACGAGGCAAAGTCGCGGCGGGCCAGCATGGTGTTGCGGGCAATGGACAGCAGCTGGTAGAGCAGGGAGGGGCGCCGGGCAAAGGCCTCCAGCAAATCATACTCACGCAGCACCTCGTGGGCAATGGTATCGAAGGCGGCGTTGCGGCCCAGAGCGCGGGCTTCCAGCAGGCGCTGCCGGATCAGGCTGCTGGCAATGGCGGCGCGCTCTTCTTCATCGGCCGATTTCTTATTCTGGTTGCGGCGCCGGATAATGCTGGCCAGGTCATCGGCATACTCGCTGTGGGCGTGCGCAATCTGCAGGTTAAATACCGAGTTCAGCAGCTCGTACTGGTCGTTGGCCTGGGCCAGCTTCTCGGCTTTGCGCACCGTGGCCCAGGCCAGCCGGGGCACGCCGGTTTCAAAAAGGTATTGCGCCAGCTGCAGAAGCCCGCGCCCGGTAGCGGCCGTGGTAGGGTCCTGCTGCAGCTGGCGCAGCACCAGATAATCAGTAAAATGCCGGAGCAGCCGCTTGCGCAGGGCATAGTACGCCACGGCGTTGGGCTCCTGCGGGTACAGCAGCGCCAGCAACTCCTCGGTGGTGTATTCCTTCCTGTGCAGCAGCAGTTCGCCCAGGCGCACATCCATGCGGCCTTTGCTTTTCCGACCCTGCCGATGCAGGAATTGCAGGAAGTCTTTTCGCTCTTCTAAGGGCAGGGCCAGCAGCGCCGTGCGCAAGTCATCCATAATATATAAATATAGGCGTCCAATATGCAGATTTATAAAGTCTGAATATTGGAATATAAAATATTATTATTCAATTTATTACGAACTGACATAGACTTATGAAGAAGTCAGCCGGAGGACTATATCGTCTTGCAGCTTGTCTGGAATAACTTCAGCTTTATCCCAGATTAATCTTTTAACCTCACCCCCTATGGGAAAGCAACTACTTTTTTTATTCTGGCTGATGCTGGTAAGCGGCCTGGCGCAGGCGCAGGACTTGCTGGTAAAGCAAAACGGCGAGGAGGTACAGGTGAAAGTAGTGGAGATAACTCCTACCCTCATCACCTACAAACGCTTCGATAACCCGGAAGGCCCACTAATTTCGGTGTACAAATCAGAGGTGTTCATGATTCGCTACGCTAATGGCTCCAAGGAAATTATTTCGCCCCAACAGCCTCAGGCGGCACAGCCCCAGGCCGGCGGCCGAATAAGCCAGCCAGTACCTACTGATGGTTCCGTAGTACCCGGCGACCTGGACCCCGCCTTCGACCCCATACACCTAAGCGGGCCGCGCATCGGCATTACGGTACTGACGGGCGGCGTGGTAGACAAGGCCAAGGACGAGTTTGGTCTGAACCCCTTCCTCACGCAGTTTGGCTGGCAGTTTGAAACGCGCATTTTCCGCCTGCCCAACGGTACCTCCGGCCTGTTTGAGATTGTACCGCTGATTGGCGGCCTGGAGCAGGGCAAGTTTATCCCCAGCGTAAACGGGCTGATTGGTATTCGGGGCAAAAACGGGTTTGAGTTTGGCCTGGGGCCCAACCTGACGCCCGTGAGTGCCAATATTGCCCTGGCCGTGGGCACTTCCTTCCAGGCTTACGGGGTCAATTTCCCGGTCAATTTTGCGGTAGTTCCCGGCAATGGCGGGGCCCGCTTCAGCCTGCTGTTCGGCTTTAACTCGCGGCGGCGCTAATTCCGGATTCTTCCTTTTTTCAGCTTTTTCAATCCTCCCCTGTATGCAACGCTTTCTACTTTTCTTGTTTTTGCTGATGCCGGCCTTAACCCAGGCGCAGGACGTGATTCTGCGGACCTCCGGCGAGGAGCTACCGGCCAAAGTGGTGCGCATCACCCCTGACCAGGTAGTGTACATGACCGGCACCGACACCCTGCAGCTGCCCGCTACCGAGGTGTTTCTCATCCGGTACGCCAACGGCACCAAAGAAGTGCTGGGCAACAAAGCCGTTGCTACCACCACGGTGCCCGCCCTCACCCCGCAGCAGGCCGAGCAGTTGGGCCGGTCTGATGCCCGGCAGCTGTTTAAAGCCAAAGGGGCTTTCTGGGGCACCTGTGGGGCTACGTTTATAACGATGAGTGCCTACGGGCTGGGGGGTGTTGCCACCGGAGCGGCCATTGCGGCCACCCCGCCCAAGGACAAAAACCTGATTCCTTCCCGCCCTGAGCTGTTGCAAAACCCCGATTATGTACGCGGCTATAAGCAGCAGGCTCAAAACAAGAAGCTAGGCAAAGCAGCAGCTGGTTTTGGCGTGGGCGCAGGGGCGGCGCTGGTAGTAGTGAGCGTGGCAGTGATTGTTGCTCTTACCCAGTGGCAATAAAAACTCAACCACGTCTGCATATGGGACGTACATGGGGAAAGTATCTTTTACTTTTTTCACTAATTCCCTTTAGTCATGGACGTTAATCGTAATAACCTGGACGATAAGACCGAGCTGCGTGCCCGCGGAAACTGGAATGAGATTAAAGGCCAGGCCAAGCAGAAGTGGGGTAACCTCACCGATAATGACCTGGACTATGAAGAAGGCAAGCAGGACGAATGGTTTGGGCGGATGCAGGAGAAAACCGGCGAAACCCTGAGTGACATCAAATCCTGGTTTCAGCGCACGTTTTAAGCAACGAAGAACCCCAAGCGAAGCGCCCCGCTCCACCGAAACCGGTGGAGCGGGGCGCTTTCATTTAGCCATGCTGCGCTTGTTCTTCGTAGGCGGGAAGGTTCTCTCCCTTTTCATTTCCTTCTATGTCGCTCGCCAATACTATTTCTTCTGCAGTACCCGGTTCGCCCTCAGCCGGCATTCGGGCACTGGCCCGCTTTGGTTTTGCGGCCAAAGGCGTCGTGTACTTTCTGATGGGCATTCTGGCGCTGCTGGCTGCTACCGGGCAGCAGGGTGGCCAAACGGCTGATAAGGCACAGGCCGTACAAACCGTGCAAAGCTTACCCGGCGGCCAGGTGTTGCTGGGGCTGATTGCCTTTGGGCTGCTGGGCTACATTATCTGGCGCTTTACGCAGGCCCTGCGCGATACCGAAAACAAAGGCTCCGATGCCAAGGGTTTGGTGCGGCGGCTGGGCTACGCCGGCAGCGGACTGGTATATGCCAGCGTGGCCTGGTATGCGGCCCAGCTGGCTATAAACGGCTATGCCGATAAAGGCGGCAACTCCCGCCAGCATCTGGTAGCGAAAGTGCTGAACTGGCCGGCCGGTGAGTGGCTGGTGATGCTGCTGGGCCTGATTATTATCGGCACCGGCCTGTACCAGCTATACCGCGCCTACTCCGGCTCCTTCAGCAAACACGTAAATGATAGTGGCCTGCCGGCCAATCAGCAGCAAATTGTGTATCGTACGGGCCAGCTGGGCTACACGGCCCGGGGCATTGTGTTGGGTATTATTGGCTACTTCTTCATTCAGGCCGGGCGCCAGCACCGTGCTGCTGCCGTAGGCACCACTGATGAAGCTTTTGATTTCCTGGCCGCCATGGGCCCTGCTGCTCTGGCCGTGGTAGCCCTGGGGCTGATGGCCTACGGCCTTTACATGCTGGTGCGGGCAAAATACCCCGTACTGAACGGCATTTAGCCTTTTGCTGCACCGCTCTACGCTGGTTGTACATCGTAGAACCACTTAAAAAGCCTCCCACGGAAATCTGATTTCTGCGGGAGGCTTTTTTAAATTCAGGAATAAGGCGGCCGCCTGATAAGCAAGTTATCCTTAGTCCGCCACGTAATCGGCCAGGTACTGGTAGCGCTCCGTTAGCTGACCACCTTTGGTAATGGTAGCGCGCTCAATTATATCATCGGGCGTGTCGCTGAGCAGGTGCGGAAACACATTGTCGATAAGCTGTCGGCCGAAGTCGCGGGAGGCGTTGCGGGGCAGCTCGCAGGGCAGGTTATCCACCGCCATTTCCGTGATGTTGCCCGGCCGGGAATACGGGGGCTCCAGCTCGCCGGTAGCGGGGTTATAATCGAAGGCCGGTTCCTGAATGGTAGTACTGCGCTTGGTGGTAGGCACGGAGCCGTCCACGTCGCAGGTAACATCGGCAATGGTGTTGATGCGGAAATCGGAGCGGCGGGTATCCGCTTCGGTAAAGAGTTTAGGGGCAGCCGGGTCCCAGTAGGCACAGGCAATCAGCAAATCCGTTACCGGCAGAAATTTCCCGAAGGTGGACTCATATTCCTGCGGATGCTTGTGAAAATCCGGGGTATCCCACACGCGGCCGTCGCGGCGGCGGTTATAGTCAGAGCTACGCAGCTGGGTATATACCGGCTCATTGTAGTCCAGGTACAGATAATCATACACGCTCACCCGGCGCAGCCCCATGCGGTCCAGCACTTCCAGCGCCCCCTGGGCCACGCGGCCCGAGCCCGTAACGGCAATTTTAATGGGCGGCAGCCGCTTCACCTTGAAGAACTCTTCCTGCATGTCCTCCATATCAATGCACTGCCAGGCGGGTTTCAGCGCATACAGGCCGTGCTTGTGGCCGTAGGTCAGCAGCCCGTTGTAGGCCCCCACAATACCAGCCCAACGCCCAAACGCCACAATCCGCTCGCCCCGGGCATTAGTGAGCATCTCATAGTCGATGAGGGTGATATTCTTTTGCAGAATCTGGCGGAGCAGCTCCCGGTTGGCGGGCTGCTTTTTGATGGTGTGCGAGAAGAACAGGTAGGTTTTGTTGGGAATGAGCTGCGCCAGGGGCACTTCTTTCACGCCCAGCAGAATGTCGCAGTCCGCCACGTCAGCCCGCACTTCCAGGCCCAAGTCGCGGTATTCCTGGTCGGTGAAACACCGTACCGGGCTTTCCTGCACCACAATGCGCAGGCCGGGAAACTGAGTTTGCGCTTCCAGGCACTTTTTGGGAGTGAGCGGAACACGCTTATCGGGCGGGGTTTTGCCTTCACGAATAAGGCCTAGGGTGATGGAGCGCATGCAGTAGAAGGGGTGGGTGGCAATCTGGCCCCAAAACTGGTTAAATTATTTGGGCTCTCCGCAGGAATACACAGAATCAACTTTGCAAAATGCCATCTAATGAGCAGAGAGGCCCCGCAAAAAGATTTCCCGGAACAAGCCTAAACTTTTGCGGGTTGGAGGGTTTAAGCATGAAGCCTTTTCGCGCTACCTTTGTCAGGGCTCTTTCCGGAGCCTTGCTGTTGCCACCCTCACCCATTCTTTTATGTTGCTGAAAACCAAGCCCGCCGATGTGTTCGTGGACCGCCACAATGGGCCCGACGACACGGCCGTGGCCGAGATGCTGCGCACCATCGGTGTGGAATCGATTGACCAGCTCATCGACGAAACCGTGCCGGCTGCTATTCGCCTGAAAAAGCCGCTGAACCTGCCCGCTGCCCTCACGGAGCGGGCTTTTTTGGCGAAGTTCAAGCAGATTGCCGGTAAAAACCGCTTATTCAAAAACTACATCGGCCTGGGCTACCACGACACCCAGCTGCCGGCCGTTATTCAGCGGAATATCCTCGAAAACCCGGGCTGGTATACTGCCTACACGCCCTACCAGGCCGAAATTGCCCAGGGCCGCCTGGAAGCCCTGATCAATTATCAGACGATGATAATTGACCTCACGGGCCTCGAAATTGCCAACGCCAGCCTGCTCGACGAAGGCACTGCCGCCGCCGAGACACTGCACATGTTCCACTCCCTGTCCAAGAAGAAGAATGCTACCCGCTACTTCGTCTCGGAGCAGGTGCTGCCCCAAACCATTGACGTGCTGCGCACCCGCGCCACGCCGCTGGGCATTGAGCTGGTAGTAGGCAACCACCGCACCTTCGACCTCACCGATGAGTCCCTGTTCGGGGCTATTCTGCAGTACCCCGCCGCCGATGGCGCCGTGTACGACTACACCGATTTCATCTCGAAAGCGCACGACCACGGCCTGTTCGTGACCGTAGCCGCCGACCTGATGTCTCTCACGCTGCTCACGCCTCCCGGTGAGATGGGCGCCGATGCCGTGGTGGGCAACTCCCAGCGTTTTGGCGTGCCCATGGGCTACGGCGGACCGCACGCGGGCTTCCTGGCTACCAAAGACGCCTTCAAGCGCGTAATTCCCGGCCGTATCATTGGTCAGAGCATTGATGCCGCTGGCAACAAGGCCTACCGCATGGCCCTGCAGACCCGTGAGCAGCACATCCGCCGCGAAAAAGCTACTTCCAACATCTGCACCGCCCAGGTGCTGCTGTCGGTGCTGGCCGGCATGTATGCCGTATACCACGGCCCGCAGCGCATCAAGCAGTTTGCTTCCAACATCCACGGCCTCACGCAAACGCTGGCCGGCGCGCTGTCAGATCTGGGTCTGAATCAGCGGAATGAGTTTTATTTCGATACGCTGGACATCAAGCTGGAAAGCGTAGAGCTGCAAAATGCCATCAAGCTGGAAGCCGAGGCCGCTGGCATCAACTTCCGCTATTTCGAAGAGCATGGCTCGCCCCGCGTAGGCATCTCCCTGAACCAGAACACCGAAATTGAAGACGTGCGCGACATCGTGGCCGTGTTCAGCAAAGTGCTGGGCAAAGACGCCCCCGCGGTAGAATTGCCCGCTGAAGTATCGGTGAATTGGACTGACAACCTGATCCGCACCAGCGAGTACCTGACGCACCCCATCTTCAACTCGCACCATTCGGAGCACGAGATGCTGCGCTACATGAAGCAGCTGGAGAACAAGGACCTGAGCCTGGCTCACTCCATGATTTCCCTGGGCTCCTGCACCATGAAGCTGAACGCCACCGCCGAGATGATTCCGGTGACCTGGCCGGAAATTGGTGGGCTGCACCCCTTCGCTCCGCGGGAGCAGGCGCAGGGCTACGCGGAGATTTTCAAGGACCTGGAAGCCTGGCTGTGCGAGGTTACCGGTTTTGCCGCCGTATCGCTGCAGCCTAACTCGGGTGCCCAGGGTGAGTACGCCGGCCTGTTGGCCATTAAAGGCTACCACGATGCCCGCGGCGACCAGCACCGCAACGTGGCCCTGATTCCGGCCTCGGCGCACGGCACCAACCCTGCTTCGGCCGTTATGGCGGGCATGCAGGTAGTAGTGGTGAAGAGCACCGAGGAGGGCAACATTGACGTGGCCGACCTGAAAGCTAAAGCTGAGCAGTACGCGGATAAGCTCAGCTGCCTGATGGTGACCTACCCCAGCACGCACGGCGTGTACGAGGAAACCATCATCGATATCTGCCAGACCATTCATAACCACGGCGGCCGCGTGTACATGGATGGCGCCAACATGAATGCCCAGGTAGGTCTTACCTCGCCCGCCACCATTGGCGCCGATGTGTGCCACCTGAACCTGCACAAAACCTTCTGCATTCCGCACGGCGGCGGCGGACCCGGCGTAGGCCCCATTGGCGTAGTGGCCGACCTGGCTCCCTACCTGCCCGGTCACGTGCTGGTAGATGCCGATGGCCGCACCTACGGCGCCGTTACCTCGGCGCCCTGGGGCTCAGCCAGCATTCTGCCCATCTCCTATGCCTACATCAACATGATGGGTGGCGAGGGGCTGACGCAGGCCACGCGCATTGCCATTCTGAACGCCAACTACATCAAGGCCCGCCTGGAAGAGCACTACCCCGTGCTGTACACCGGCAGCAATGGCCGTTGCGCCCACGAAATGATTCTCGACTGCCGCCAGTTCAAAAAGGCGGGCATTGAGGTAGAGGATATTGCCAAGCGCCTGATGGACTACGGCTTCCACGCGCCCACCGTATCGTTCCCCGTAGCGGGCACGCTGATGGTGGAGCCCACGGAATCGGAAAGTAAGGAGGAGCTGGACCGCTTCATTGAGGCCATGATTGGCATCCGCAAGGAAATTGCGGAGGTAGAAGCCGGCCGCGCCGATGCCAAGGACAATATGCTGAAGCACGCCCCGCACACGGCGGCCGCCGTGCTCACGCACGAATGGACGCGTCCGTACTCGCGGGAGCAGGCAGTATATCCCACGGAGTACGCCCGCGCCTACAAGTTCTGGCCCACCGTAGCCCGCATCGACTCAGCTTATGGCGACCGGAACCTCATTTGCTCCTGCACGCCGCTGGAACAGTACGTAGATGCCGAAGAACAGCTGGTGCCTACGGATAAGGGTCCTTCCTACTAACCAGGCCGGCCCCCGGCAGCAAGCAAACAAAAAGCCCCGCACCATCTGGCGCGGGGCTTTTTGTTTACGCTAAAAGTAGGTAGGGCGGTAAGCCGGCAGCCTACTTTCCAGGACTGGTAAACTACATGCCGAAACAGTTGCGGTGCAGATAGCCGTTATAGGTCTGGCCATCCTTTACTACACGCACTTTCATAAAATAATAGTCCACTGTATCGGTTACCTGTACTTCCGTTTCCGGCGAGAGTTTCACCAGTTCTTTGGACGTTTTAGACATACCATCGTAGAGCACACAGTCTACAATAGTGTTATGCGCTACCGGACCCTGGTTGCGCTTAGAAGAAGACGTTTCAGAGGCAGAGCTGCAGGAAAACAGAAGACCAATGATGGAAAAGAAGAGGAGAAATCGACCCATAATGCTGAAGTAGGTGGTATTAAGATTCCAAAAGATACTGCAAAAGGTTGTGCTAATAAAAAAAATTGTCCGATTCCATGTTGGCTTCTACAAAACAGGGAACGGAGAGAGGTAGCAAACTGTTAAAAAACAAAGCCCGCAATGTCCTTTTTCGTGCCCTGTAGATGCTAAAAGCACGTAAGTTATGCGGGCCTTCGCTCACTTTACTTTTACATCCAAGCTATATGAACTCTCTCATTCGTTTATTCTCTTGCCGCCTGGCTGTTGCTGTGCTAGGCCTGGGCATATTGCTGAGTAGTGCTGGTTGCGCCACCTCTGGCCGGGTGGGGGTTACTGCTGATTTTGACCATAGCATTAACTTCCGCTCTTACAAAACCTGGGCCTGGTACCCGCAGCAGCCCTCTGATGCTGAAGGTGGCCCCGCGCAGGGCTACAACTCCTTTCTGGACCAGCGCATTCGCAAAGCCGTGGAAGCAGAAATGAGCCGCAAAGGCCTGACACTTACGGACAAAACCCCGGACGTGTATGTAGCCTACAGCGCTAAAGTGGAAGACAAGCAGCGCGTAGACCCCGCCTACAACAGCATTTATCCCTACGGGTACCGGTGGTATGGCTACGGCCGGCAGCAAAACATTGTGGACAACTACAAGGCCGGCACCGTTATCATCGACATTGTGGATGCTAAGCGTAAGCAGCTGGCCTGGCGCGGCTACGGCCAGGCGCGGGTAGATAACCAGACCATTACCGAGCCGGAAGTGTACCGCATTGTAGGCAGCGTACTGGGCACGTATCCACCCCAGGATAACCAGGCCCAACGATAAGAGCTGCTGGCTATTGGCTGATGGCTTTTATGCAAAAAGGAAAGAGCCTGCTTCCATGGAAGCAGGCTCTTTCCTTTTTAGGGCTTGACTTAAAGAAAAGCCAACAACTATCAGCTAATAGCCAGCAGCTTCCGATTAAATCGGAACGTTTACGTGGCGTTCGGCGTGGTAGCTGGAGCGCACCAGGGGGCCACTTTCCACGTACTTCAGGCCGCGGCGCAGGCCCTCTTCCCGGTAGTGGGCAAAGAGGTCCGGGTGGATAAACTCGGCTACTTCCAGGTGGCGCTTGGTAGGCTGCAGGTACTGGCCCAGCGTGAGAATATCCAGGCCATTGGCTACCAGGTCATCCATGGCCTGGTACATTTCATCCCGGGTTTCGCCCAAGCCCAGCATAATGCCGGATTTGGTGCGACGGCCGGCGGCTTTGGTCCGGCGGATCTGCTCCAGGCTGCGGTCGTACTTACCCTGGGGGCGCACCAGCCGGTAGAGGCTGCCTACGGTTTCCATGTTGTGGGATACCACTTCCTGGCCGCCCGCAATCATTACGTCCAGGGCTTCCCAATTTGCTTTCACGTCGGGAATCAGGGTTTCGATGGTGGTTTCCGGGCTGAGCTGCTTGATGCGTACCACCGTTTCCAGCCAGATGCTGGCACCACGGTCTTTCAGCTCGTCGCGGTTTACGCTGGTAATCACGGCGTGCTTCACGCCCATCAGCTGAATGGCTTCGGCCACGCGGCGGGGCTCATCGGTATCATACTCGGTGGGGCGACCGGTGGCCACGGCGCAGAACGAGCAGGAGCGCGTGCATATGTTGCCCAAAATCATGAAGGTAGCCGTGCCGGCTCCCCAGCACTCTCCCATATTGGGGCAGTTGCCGCTTTCACAGATGGTGTGCAGCTTATGTTCATCTACCAGGCGGCGCACGCTGGCGTACTCGGGGCCTACGGGCAGCTTCACGCGCAACCAGTCGGGCTTGCGCGGACGAGCCGGCGCAGCAGCCTCCGGCTGAATCACGGGCAGGGTCAGCATTTCATCCATGCTACAAAGGTAGGGGCTAGGCGGCAGTTGGCAGCTATTGGTAAAGAATGTACCGGCCTTGTTTTGGCCTTAGCTGCGGCTGCCGATGTATATGGTCAGATAAACCGAGGTGAAGTACCGGTTGTTTAACTGATCATCGGGGGTGCCCAGGGCGCGTATCAATAATACCGGCTTGGGATACGCTTCAAACAGAAACCCCGTTTCTACGCCCGCAATGGCGTCGCGGTAACGGCCGTACTCAAACGTGAGGGCGCCGCGCACGTGTGCCCCTACCTGGGGCTTCAGATCATTAATACCCGAAAAGAGCGGGGCATGATCATAGATAAAAACATCGTTGCGGTGCTTCTCCGGGCTATAAGGTTCGGCCCGGATGTCCTCCTGCGAGATGGGCCGGTTCTGGGCATCCCGCTTGGTGTAGTCGTAGTAGATATAATAGGGCAGCAGCAGAGCTACCGAAGGGCCCGCGCCTACCAGGCCGTTTATCTGCACGCCGGAATCGGGCGCTTTGCGGAAAATAACCTTCTGCGCGCCTACGGAAGGCCGCAGCACAAAGGCCGAATTGGTTTTTCCGAATACATAAACGCCGCCGGTATAGGGATTTTGCACCCGCTGCTCTTTGGGGTGTTTCACCTCTACCACCTCCACCATCCAGAAGCGCGCCATATCGGCGGTCAGCTGATGGGTAGAGCGCACCATGCCGCCGCCAATGAGGCCGCCGTTGGTGTTAAAGTTGATGCCATAGGCAAACTCTTTCTGGTAGGTAGGAGTTTCGGTGGCCTGTTGTGCCTGCGCCGGGGCCAGGCTGCCGCACAAGACAGCCAGCAGGGCAAAACCAAAGAGTAGATGGGTACGCACAGCGCCCGAAAAGAAAAAAACGTGGAACATCCAACCGCCAAGGGCCAACTCAGCCCGGCGTGACTTCTCGAAAGTACGTAAATTTACCACCATTCGTCTAGCTCAATTTCATAAGCATATGTCAACCGCCACAGCTCAATACGCCGGCAATTTGCGCACCGAAGCTACGCACGTAGCTTCCGGCAACACCATTCTGACCGACGCCCCCGTGGATAACCACGGCCGGGGCGAGGCCTTCTCCCCCACCGACCTGGTTAGTACGGCGCTGGGCTCATGCATGATGACGATTATGGGCATCGTGGCCAACCGCCACGAAGTAGATTTAACCGGCACTACCTTTGAAGTAACCAAGCACATGAGTGCCGAGCCGCGGCGCATTGCCCAGGTAGATGTGCACTTTCATATGCCCGCTGCCCTGCCGGCCAAAGAACGCACCATTCTGGAAAATGCGGCCCGTACGTGCCCGGTAGCCCTTAGCCTGAACTCCGAAATACAGCAGCAGGTTCAGTTCACCTACGACCGGTAACGCTGGTTCCGGCCGTTTCCGTATAGTAACGCCCCGCGCTGATTCCACTTATGGAAGTCAACGCGGGGCGTTTTGTTTTAGGCCTGACGGATTCTAGAGCTGGCTCTGCACGTCGCTCAAGCGGATGCCCATGTGCGAGGCATCGTAGCGGCACTCGCCCTGCTTAATCAGCAGCAGCTGGGGCGACTCATGGCGCACGCCAAACTTCTCAGCAATTTCATTGGAGATAGGGCGGAAACGCAGTAAATCCAGGTAGTACAGCTTTACATTCTGCAGGCCGGCATCGGCCCACTGGCGCTCCAGGCGGCTTTTGGCGGCGGCACTAATGGAGCAGCTGGTGCTGTGCTTGAAAATAAGAACAGTCTGCTCTTCCGATTCGCGAACGATATCGACCAGCTGTTCTGGTTGGGTTAGTTGAATCCAGGAATTCATGGAGTGGTGGTAGGCTTCTTCGTTTGTTTCTTGGGTAGGCGCAGCCAATGCGTGGGCAGCATGGCCGACATGGGCACGCTTACGCGCGGAATCCCTTCGTGGTCGAACTTATATTTCTCCCGGCCGTCGTTCGGCCGGTCTTTTTGGTTGCCGCTGTCGCCGGCTTTAAACGTTTCCCGCGTCACGGCCAGGTGCGAGTCCTGGTAGGGCGTTTGGATCCGGCGGGCGTCCCGGAGGGCCTTCCGGTTTTCGGCTCGTTGCTGAGCGGGGCTGGAATAGCTGGTTTGGGCGCAGGCCGGAGCACTGGTAAGCCAGCAGGTTAGAGCCAGCAACACCCCCGAGGTGAAAAACGTGCGAAAAGCCATGGTGGTAGAGGATATGAAATAGCAGAAGGTAATTACCGGGAGAGCCTGAGAATGTATACGCAGCCGGCCGCCTGCCCGGGCAAGGAATTGGTTTAGAAAACGATACCCATAAACTTGCGCTGCCCCACTTTGTGTTTCAATCGGCGGCGCTTATACTTTTTCTGCTTCAGCATGTCATGCTTATCGAACCTGTTTTTGGAGTTCTTCAGATCCGATATAGCCGCCGAGACACCCGTACCATTCTTGTTGGCTTTGCCCAGCTTCACCTTGGGTTGCGGCGGGCCTTTGGGGCTGGGAATACGGTAGCGGTGGCAGCCCGTGCCCAGCAGCAGCGTACACGCCAGCACCAGCAAACTCAGGAACCGACCAACCTTAAGAGAAGAGAAAAATTGCATGGGTACTACTATCCGCGGAAAATCAATTGGTAAGATACGCAAGTAGCGCGAAGCTCCGGCTTCGCGGACGAGCAACGCGAGTAGCAGGCATCTGCATACGTCAGAACTCGCGTTGCTCGTCCGCGAAGCCGGAGCTTCGCGCTACACTTTAATAGTTGCGCAGCTTCTCTACCGTTTCGCGCAGACGCTGCTGGGGCAGGAACTGCTTTTCCAGCGGGGGCGCAAACGGAATGGCGGTATCCAGGGAAGCCACGCGCTGCACGGGCGCGTCCAGGCTCTCGAAGCAGTGCTCGGCAATCCAGGCGGCCAGTTCTCCCCCGATGCCGCCCGTGAGCGTGTCTTCGTGCAGGATAATGACGCGGCCGTTTTTCTCTACTGTTTTCCGTACCGCTTCTTCGTCCCAGGGCAGCAGGGTGCGCAGGTCCAGAATGTCGCAGTCCAGGTTCAGTTCGGCGGCCAGTTGGGTGGCCCAGTGCACGCCCATGCCGTAGGTGATAATGCTCAGCTCCTCGCCCTCACGGACCAGGGCCGCTTTACCAATGGGCGTAGTGTAGTAGCCATCGGGCACGGGGCCTGAGATGCTGCGGTAGAGCATTTTGTGCTCAAAGTACATCACCGGGTTCGGGTCTTCAATGGCCGCGCAAAGCAGGCCTTTGGCATCGTGGGGGTTGCTGGGGTATACTACTTTCAGGCCGGGCGTGTGGGTAAACCACGCCTCGTTGCTCTGGGAGTGGAACGGACCGGCCGCCGAACCGGCCCCGGTGGGCATGCGCACCACCACATCAGCATTCTGGCCCCAGCGGTAGTGGCTCTTGGCCAGGTTATTCACAATCTGGTTGAAGCCGCAGGTCACGAAATCAGCGAACTGCATTTCCACCATGGCTTTCTTGCCTTTGATACTCAAACCCAGGCCGGCGCCCACAATAGCCGACTCGCAGAGGGGTGTGTTGCGCACCCGCTCCTTGCCAAACTGGGCCACAAAGCCTTCCGTTATTTTAAACACCCCGCCGTAGTCGGCAATATCCTGGCCCATTAGCACCAGCTCGGGTACTCTTCCATACTCTGGCGCAGGCCATCGGAAATGGCATCTACAAAGCGCTTGTCGGTAGCGGGCGCATCGGCGGCGGGGGCGCGGTCGGGTGCCTGGAAGGGCTCGTACATATCGGCCACCTCCTCTTCCAGACTGGCGGTGGGCATGGGCACGGCATCGGCCACGCGCAGGCCTTCTTCAATTTCGGCCTTTATTTTTTCGCGGAACTGGTGGCGGGCGGTTTCGCTCAGAACGCCCTGCTCCATCAGCCAGTTTTCGTAGTTCTGCACCGGGTCTTTCTGGGCCCACTCCTCAAACAGCTCCTGCGGCACGTACTTGGTGCCGGAGGCTTCCTCGTGGCCGCGCATGCGGAAGGTAAGCGCCTCCAGCAGCACGGGGCGCGGATTCTGGCGCAGGTCCTCGGCCAGGCGGCGCACCGTGTCGTACACTTCCAGCACGTTGTTGCCGTCTACCTGCACGGCTTCCATGCCGTAGGCGGGGCCTTTATCAATGAAGTAGCGAAAGCGGAACTGCTCGCGGGAGGGCGTGCTGAGGCCGTAGCCGTTGTTTTCAATGATGAAGATGACGGGCAGCTGCCACACGGCGGCCACGTTCAGGGCCTCGTGGAAATCCCCTTCCGAAGCGCCACCGTCGCCGCTGTAGGTGACGGTGATTTTATTGCGGCGGTCCAGCAGATCGGCCAGGGCAATGCCGCCGGCCACGGCCAGCTGCGGGCCGAGGTGGGAAATCATGCCCACGATATGGTGCTCGTTGGTGCCGAAGTGGAAGCTCCGGTCGCGGCCTTTGGTATAGCCGGTGGTTTTGCCCTGCCATTGGGCAAAAAGGCGGTCCAGGGGCACGTTGCGGCCAGTGAACACGCCCAGGTTGCGGTGCAGGGGCAGAATGTACTCATCCTCGTCCAGGGCCAGAGTGCTGCCCACCGAAATGGCTTCCTGCCCAATGCCCGAAAACCACTTGCTCACTTTGCCCTGGCGCAGCAGAATGAGCATTTTTTCCTCAATCATCCGGGGTTTCAGCAGGCCCTGGTACAGGTGGAGAAGCTGGTCGTTGGAGTAGTCCTTGCGGTCGAAGTTCATGGAAAGCAGGCGGGTGGGAAGATGATGGCGCCAAAAGTACGGGTTTGGGTTGGATGGAAAATCATTGCGGCGGCATAATGCAAGAAGCAGGTGGGCAGCCTCTATCTTCGGCGCTGATTCTTATCGTTTATTCTACTTTATGAAGCATCGTTTACCCTTGGTTTTCCTATTGGTGAGCAGTTCCGCTATTCCGGGTCAGGCGCAAAACCCTGATTCGGCCGCTACCTTGCCAGCTTACCGCTACCAGCCTCCGCAGCTGACCACTATTCCTGGCGACAGTGTTATGCTAACCAACTTCCTGCCGCTACAGGAGCAGCTACGGCGGGTGGCCGGCGTGCAGGCAACGCCGTACTCCGGGGCGCCAGGGGCGGGCATGGTGGTGAGGATTCGGGGAGCAGCCAGCCTGGCACAGGAAGCCCAGCCGTTGTATGTGGTAGATGGCGTTCCGGCGTTTCAACACACGTTCAAGCTTAATCACGATGCGGTAACGCCAACCGGAAATGGCTTCCAGCCCGTGGAAGCGCTGGAGCTGGATAACAACCCGCTGCTTAGTCTTCCAATTGAAGACATTGCCTCCGTGGAGGTATTGAAAGGTGCGTTGGAAACGGCACGCTATGGTTTCCAGGGCGTGAATGGGGTGATTCGCATCACTACTCGCCGCGGGCAGGCCGGGGCGCCTCGCCTGCGCTATTCAGGCTATGGCGGGGTGCAGCAGGCGCGCAGCCGCTACCAGTTGCTGGACGCCCAGGAGTATGCCGTGCTGGCCAATGAAAGCAGCCTCAACGCAGGGAAGGCTCCTCTCTTTTCCGAGGAGCAAATTGCCCGCCTGGGCAAAGGCACCGATTGGCAAAGCGAGCTGCTGCGCACGGCCACGGTGCAGGACCATCATTTGAGTGTGGATGGCGGCACAGCCCGCACTCACTATTATACCAGTGCCGATTATCTGAGCCAGAACGGGATATTGCTCAACTCCACCTTGCGCCGGGCCAGTGCCCGGCTGGGCCTGGAACAGCAGGTGGGCCAGCGGCTGCATCTGGCGGCAGGAATAGGAATCAGCCAAACCCGGCAGCGGCTGCCTTTTCATTATGTACTTGAAAATGCCCTGTATGCGGCGCCTACTACTCCCGTTCGCAACCCGGATGGCAGCTACACTATCGACGGCTCTGTAGTAAACCCGGTGAAACAGGCGAAAGAACATTACCAGACCCCACGGCAAGACCGGTTGCTGACTTACCTGGAAGCGCGCTACCAGTTTCTGCCTGGCTTATTGCTGGCTGTGAAAGGCAACCTGGAACAAGCATCTCTGCGCAGTAATTCCTACAGCAGTCCTTACCCGGGTGACGCGGCAGGGGCACATGGTGAATTGCAGGCCACGTATCAGGATTGGACTCTGAATCCGGCACTACGCTTCACGCATAGCCTGGGCGAAGGCCGACACATACTATCAGCAGACCTGGAGGCTTTAGCACAGAAAAGCCTTTATGAGGATATGCGGAAAGAGTACGTACCAGTGGACCCACGGATAATATCCGGCGGATGGGCCATAGGAAAAAGTGGCGCTAGTTATGAGTCTGAAAAGCTGGGCACCCTGCTCCAAACCAGCTATACTTTTGCCAACCGCTACCAGCTGCAGGGCAGCCTGCGCCGTGATGCTTCCAGTGCCTTCGCCCTAAATGACCGGTGGGAATGGCTGCCGGGCGTTCAGGCCACCTGGCACGTAGCCCAGGAAAGCTTTCTACCGCGCAAAGACGCTATCAGCAAGCTGGATGCCTGGGTGGGCTGGGGCCATACCTCCGGCTCGGGTAATCTGGGGCGGAATTATTTTCAGATAGCGGTACCCAGCCCTGGTACCCCGGACGGAAGAGCGGCTATGCTAGTACATGACCGGATACGCCAGCTGGAAGCCGGCATACTGGCTGGCCTGTGGCAGAACAGACTAACGGCAGGCGTAACGGCTTATTCCCGCCGGTCGGGCATAGGCAATGCAGTCAAATCCTATCCTTTTAGTCACAACGAACCTAACTTTTACAAGGTCCAGAACACCGGTCTGGAACTAACAGCAACTGGCCGGTGGCAGGCCGGACGATTTACTGGCACTACTACGCTGGCCGCTGCCGCCAACCATAATCAGTACCAGTCGCAGCTCTACCCCTTTCGCTTCCCCTACCAGAGCACCACCGAGGGACAGCCATTCAGCACCTTTTTCGGACTGCGCTATGAGGGAGTAGACGCAACCGGCGCACCCCGCTTCCACGATGCGAATGGCGACGGCGAAATTAACAACGAGGACCGCCAGGCACTGGGGAGCGGTTTGCCACGCCAACTGATAAGTATAGGCCAACAGATTTCGTATGAACGCTTTTCGTTGGATGCGCAGCTGGATGGTATGTTTGGCTATCAGGTTTTCAATGTGCCCCTGCGCTATCTGGATAGCCCCATAGTCTATGGATTCAACGCTTCGGGCCGCATACTCGAGCGTTGGACGCCTGATAATCAGGAAACCGATGTACCCCGGACAGGGCAGGATATTTCCCAGTATGGCATGACCTCCTATAACCTGCAATCCGGCAACCATGTGCGCCTGACCTCACTCACGCTCATCTGTAAGGTATGGCAAAAAGAAGTCCGCAGCATCAGCGTCTGGGCCGGCGGCCACAACCTGCTGGTGCTATCTAAGTACCGCGGCTTTGACCCCAACGTAAGCAGCGCGGGCGCCGATAGCCAACAGGCCGGCCTCGATACCGGCGCCTACCCCACCGCCCGTACTTTCCTGCTGGGCGTGCAGGCCACTCTATAAGGCGCGGTACCCCCTGTAGCGCGAAGCTCCGGCTTTGCGCACGAGCAACGCGAGTTCCCACGTGGGTGCAGACATGAACATACGCCTGCTACTCGCTGCGCTCGTGCGCGAAACCGGAGCTTCGCGCTACTTTCGCTAGCGGCTTTTTTCTATTTTTGAAGAACAGAAAGCACCCATTTGGGTGCTTTCCCTGTTTAAGTCGGAACAACGGGCTGCGGCCAGGACGCCGCTTCCCATCTGCTGCCCACCCTCCTATGATTCATTTCGAAGAATTTACCCTCGATAACGGCCTGCGCTGCATTGTGCACGAAGACCACAGCACGCCCATGGCCGTGCTCAATATCTTATATAACGTAGGCTCGCGCGACGAAGACCCGGCGCATACCGGCTTTGCGCACTTGTTTGAGCATTTGATGTTCTCCGGCTCGGTGAATATTCCCAGCTACGACGAGCCCCTGCAGCTGGTGGGCGGCGAGAACAATGCCTTCACCTCCCCCGATATCACCAACTATTACCTCACGCTACCGGCCGCCAATATTGAAACCGGTTTCTGGCTGGAATCGGACCGGATGCTGAGCCTAGCGTTTTCTGAAAACGGTCTGGAAGTGCAGCGCAAAGTAGTGGTGGAAGAGTTTAAGCAGAACTACCTCAACCAGCCCTATGGCGACGTGTGGCTGAAGCTGCGCCCGCTGGCTTACCAGACGCACCCCTATAACTGGGCCACCATCGGCAAGGAAATCAGCCACATCGAAGACGCCACCATGCAACAGGTGCGCGACTTCTTTGCCAAGCACTACTCGCCCGCCAACGCCGTTCTGGTAGTGGCCGGGGCCGTAACCCGCGCCGAGGCCCAGCGCCTGGCCGAAAAGTGGTTTGGCCCTATTCCGGGCGGCACACGCTATGAGCGCAACCTGCCCCAGGAGCCGCGCCAGACCCAGGCCCGCACCCTGGACGTATCCGCCGATGTGCCCCTGAATGCCTTCTACAAAGTGTACCACATGCCCGCCCGCACCGACGAGGCGTATTATACCGTGGACTTGCTGAGTGATGTGCTGGGCCGGGGCAAGTCCTCGCGCCTGTATCAGCAGCTGGTGAAGGACGAGCCTTTGTTTAACTCGATTTCCGCCTCCGTTACCGGCTCCCTGGAGCCCGGTTTGGTGGTTATCAGCGGCCGCCTGAATGCCGGGGTTTCTCTGGAGCAGGCCGAAGCTGCCGTAGAGAAGGTAGTAGCTGAGCTTCGCACTACCCTGGTAGGCAGCGAAGAGCTGGAAAAAGTAAAAAATCAGGCCGAAGCCAGTATTGTATTCGGCGAAATTGAGTTGCTGAACCGGGCCATGAATCTGGCTTACTGCAAGCTGATGGGGAATGCTGATTTAATTAACCAGGAGAGTACCCAGATTCAGGCCGTAACCCCGGAAGGGCTGTTGGCTGCGGCACAGGAGGTATTGCGCCCCGAAAATAGCAGCACCTTGCGCTACCACGCGCAGGCAAGCGTAGCCACCACTGCTGACTCAGAAGAGGTCAGTGCTGCTGGTTAAGCCGAGGAATACGCTTTGGGTATTAGCGCTTTCTAGGAGATTTGCGGGGGTAGCCGCCGGCTGTTTGGTGGTGGCTTCACCCCCACTTTTAGAGGATAAGCTGGAAGCACCGGAAACTGGTTTGGCGGGCTTCTTTTTCAGAGGGCGGCCCATATAGTCGGTGGTAGGTGGGCTGGGCATATTCAGCCGCATGCCGGGAGCCAGCTGTAAATGTTCTTCCCCACGGCGCTTAGATGCATCGTAGCGGGAGTAGGCGCCGGCACGGGGCTTCGGGTGCGTGCTGCTGCTGCGGTGGTACGCAGCCTTAGTGGGCTTCCTGTTCTGGGCCAGGCCAGCGGGTGCACTCAGCAAGAGAAGCGCGGCTGCCAGGAGTAATAGGGTGCTGGATTTCATTTGCGTGCGGGTATAAGTGGAATATAGAAGGTGACTTAAGCGGTGAGCACTCAAAAAACTGCATTCGACTAATATTTAATTGATTAATAATCAGCAAATAGCAAGCCAATACGCTGAAAATAAAAATGCCCAAACCATAAGATTTGGGCATTCCTTACAAAATATCTTTCCTGACTACCATCCGCCGGAATCCCAGCCAGAAGTCGTTTTTTTCTTGGCGGGCGCGGGGGCTTTTTTAGCAGGCGCTTTGGTGGAGGTGGTGCTGGCGGGCTTCTTGGCCGTAGTAGCCGTGCTGGCAGGAACCATTGCTTTTACCGCTGGCTCCGTGGCTTCTACGCTTTGGCCACCCAAGGCATCACCGGCCTGCGAATTAGCATCAGTGGCAATAACAGGGGCCGCTTCCGGCGCCGCAGCGGCCGGGGCCGGCACGCCCCAGGGCTCGGCCACTTTACGCCGCACGTACCGGGGAATGGGCCGCCCGCGGTAGTCGGTAGTAACCCGGGCAGCGGGGGCGGCGGTAAACCCCGGCGCTACCTGCATGCCGTCAATATCACTGGTGGTATTGGTAGGGGCACCAAATCCATCGGAGGCAGCAGGGGTAGTAGCGGGTGCCGGCGTAGTAGTGGCGGGAGTAGCCGGAGCCGGGGTGGCGGTTTGTTGCGCCAGGGCTACGGAGCTACTGACGGTAGTGGCTGCCAGAAGCCAGAAGAAAACAGATTTTTGCATGGCAATTATGAGGTTCTACGAGTGAGAGTCGGTGGATGAAAAGCAGAGGAGTAAACTACAAAAAAGGAATGTTATTTATTATATAAATCATATAATTTATCACATTAATACTATTTTGCTATCAACCTGAAATGATTCAATACGCTTTTGCGGGAAGAAAGTCCATCAAAAAGTGAGTGCCGACGGTTTGCAGGGAGCGTGTACCTTTGTAACACTATGCAGGAGAATATCACGCGGCTGCAGACCGCCATTGAAACCTACGACCTCACAACCCCGGAACAGCTGGAGCAGTTCCGTATTGCTTTCACCGGTCGCAAAGGGCAGCTGGCTGATTTATTTGATCAGCTGAAAACCGTACCCCAGGAAGACCGTCGCGCTGTGGGTCAGCAGCTTAACCTGCTCAAGCAGCTGGCGCAGGCCCGCTTCGACGAGCGCCAGCAACAGTTGGAGGCCGCTACCAGCAATGCCCCCGCCGACCCTACCTTCGACTACTCTCTGCCCACCGTACCCAATGCGCTGGGCACCCGCCACCCACTAAGCTTGGTGCGCGAGGAAATTACGCGCATTCTGGCCCGCATTGGCTTTAACGTGGCCGAGGGTCCGGAAATTGAGGACGACTGGCACAATTTCACGGCCCTGAACTTCCCCGAAAACCATCCGGCCCGGGATATGCAGGACACGTTCTTTGTGCACCGCACGCCCGGCGAGCAGGAATGGGTGCTGCGCACGCACACCAGCCCGGTGCAGGTGCGCGTGATGAAGGCCCAGCAGCCGCCCATCCGCAGCATTATGCCCGGCCGCGTGTACCGCAACGAGGCCATTTCGGCCCGTGCCCACATGATGTTCCATCAGGTGGAGGCGCTGTTCGTGGATGAAAACGTGAGCTTCGCCGACCTCAAGCAGACCGTGTACTACTTTGTGCAGGAGCTGTTCGGAGCCGATGTGCAGGTGCGCTTCCGCCCCTCTTTCTTCCCCTTCACCGAGCCCAGCGCCGAAATTGACATTACTTGCCTGATTTGCAAAGGCAAGGGCTGCAACATCTGCAAGCAAACCGGCTGGGTAGAAATTGGCGGCTGCGGCATGGTAGACCCCGCCGTGCTGGAGCAGTCCGGCATTGATGCGGAACGCTACTCCGGCTACGCCTGGGGCATGGGCATTGAGCGCATTGCCATGCTCAAGTACCAGATTAAAGACCTGCGCCTGTTCACGGAAAACGACATGCGTTTCCTGCGCCAGTTTGAAGGCGTGCAATAAACTACGTTGAGCTAAGTTCTTCTGAAATAACGCCTGCTTTCTATGTCTGATTCCTCTGCCCAACCCCTCAGCGCCACCAACCAGCAACCCGGCATTACTACCATTGCTATTGTGGGCGCGGGCACCATGGGGCTGGGCATTGCGCAGGTGTGCGTGCAGCACGGCTTTCCCACCATCCTCTTCGATATCAACGAAGCAGTATTAACGAAAGCCCAGCAGAGCATTGCGGCCGGCCTGAGCAAGCTGGTGGACAAAGGCAAGCTAACTGCTGAAGAGCGGGAAGCAGCCCTGGCCCGCCTGCGCCCTACCACCGACCTTTCCACCGTGCAGGCCGACCTGATTGTGGAAGCCGTGGTGGAGAAGCTCAGCGTGAAGCACCAGCTGTTTCAGGAGCTGGCGGCGCTGAACCCGCCCACCACTATTCTGGCATCTAACACCTCGTCGTTGCCAATCACCCGGCTAGCGGCGCCCATTCAGCACCCCGAGCGGGTGGTGGGCATGCACTTCTTTAACCCGGCGCCGCTTATGCCGCTGGTGGAGGTTATCAGCGGAGTAGCCACGGCTCCGGCCGTAGCCGATGCGGTGTTTGCCCTGGCGGAGAAACTGGGCAAAAAGCCCGTGCGGGCGGCCGATGCGCCCGGTTTTATTGTAAACCGGGTGGCCCGCCATTTCTACGTGGAGGGCCTCAAGATTGTGGAAGAGCAGGTAGCGTCTTTTCAGGTGGTGGATGAGCTCATGGAAGCCACCGGTTTCCGCATGGGGCCCTTCCGCCTGATGGACCTGATTGGTGTAGACACCAACTTCTCCGTTACCTCCGCCATGTTTGAGGCCTTCCACTTCGACCCTAAATTCCGCCCCAGCCGTATTCAGCAGCAGAAAGTAGATGCCGGCCAGCACGGCCGCAAAACCGGCCGAGGATTTTATGACTACTCCTGATTTCCGCCTTTTCAAGCGTTTTGCCTGCCTGCTGAGTGGGGCATTGCTACTGGCCGCCTGCGGCTCTAATGGCTCTGAGGCCGAGCCCCAGATTCCCCTGGCCGTAGTCAATGAGGTCATCAACCTGACCAACCAGGAGTACCAGCAGCTACGCTTCGACCGCGGGGCCGTAGAGCACGATGGTGGCGTGCGGGGATTGATTATCGTTCGGCAGAATGCCAGTACCTACCTAGCATTTGAGCGCAACTGCCCCTACCGCCCTTTTGACTCCTGCGCCCGAGTAGAAATAGACTCTTCCCGCCTGTTTCTGGTAGATAAGTGCTGCGGCTCCCAGTTTGGGCTGGATGGGCAGCTGCAGGCCGGACCGGGTGCCCGCCCCCTGCGGCAATACAACACGGCCCTGTCCGGCAATCTGCTGACAATCACGAATTAGGCGATTTTTGAAAATATTTTTCAGGCAAATGCTTGCAGAAACCTGCTTTCTGACCTAATATTGCACCCGCAACGACAGATAAATGTCGCCATAACCGCTTCCTTAGCTCAGCCGGTTAGAGCATCTGACTGTTAATCAGAGGGTCCCTGGTTCGAGCCCAGGAGGGAGCGCCACTACAAAACCCCTCGTTCGCCCCCGCGACGAGGGGTTTTGCGCGTTTATACCCCTAGGCTAGGTCAACTTTTTCGGGAATAAGAGAGTATCAGGCAGTATAGGGCGGCCAAATGGGCCGCTGCTCTCTCACTCTCTCCCGCAACTCCTATGAAACTCTATCGTCCTTTTCTGGCCATGTGCCTGGTGCTGCTCACCTTTTCGCTGAGCAGCTGTGAAGTAGTTGGCGACATCTTTAAAGCCGGCGCCTGGACGGGCATTATCGGCGTAGTACTGGTAGTATTGCTAATCTGGTGGATTATCGGCCGCGTGCGCCGCTAGTCTTTATAAGCTAGTTAACATAGAAAAAGGGAGCCTTTAGGCTCCCTTTTTTATGCTGTATTGCACGGTAGGCAGGCTTACTTAACTTTCCGCTGCTTAGGCATGGTGCCAATGATGTGGTCCCAGAGCGTGGTGCTCACGCCAAAAGCAATTTCATCCTGCTTGTAGTGGTGTTGAGCGTGGTGGTGCCACCAGAACTTCAGGAAGTTCTTTGGTGGCGCGTACACGTGGAGAGCGTAGTGCACAAACAGGTATAGCGCGTAGCCGAACACAAAACCCGCCAGCAGCCCGAAACCAGCGTTGCCAAATACAAACCGGAAGATGAAAAACAGCAGCGAGGCCACGAACACCGTCAGGATGGGCGGCATGGCCAGGCGGGTTTTATCTTTCGGGTACTCGTGGTGTACGCCGTGCATGGTGTATTGAAACTTGGCCTTGGCAGGCGTGTTGGTGTTGATGTGGTATACGAAGCGGTGCATCAGATACTCCACTAACGTGAACAGGAACCAGCCCGCCAGAAACAGACCCATGGCGCTCAGGCCCGTCAGCAGCCCCTCGCTCAAGCCATAGTAGAGGCTGACGGCCGCCACGGCGAAGAAAATGCTGAGCGGCGCCGCAATGTGCGTGTGCGTGAGGCGCTCCAGCGTGGGGTTTTCGAATAAACGGGCCGATCCTTTGTGCTTGGGCTTGATGGCATCGGGCGTTTTCACCGGCGTTGGTTGGGCTTCGGCAGCAGAAGAGGATGTATTCATATCAGTGGTTAGCTCAGATTCAACAGGCAAAAGTACGCATCAACCCGCAAAACGGCACTTATCTTGGCCATAACCCTTACCCGGTAGTCAGAAACCGGGAAATTAAGTGGCTGACAGCCTCCGGCGAGCAGCCGGAACCCGTGCAGCGCAGCGGGGCGCGCTCGTAAAACTGCTCCCGGCGGCTCAGTGTTTCGAGAAGTTGCTGCTGCAGGGCAGCTGCATCCGGCAAATGAGAGAGCAAAGGTCGGGCCGCCATTTCGGAACGCAGGCGCCGCGCCAGCTTCTCTACCGGCACGTGCAGGTAGATCGTGAGTCCTTCCTGCAGCAATACCGCCAGGTTGTTATGAAAGCAGGGCGTGCCCCCGCCCGTGGCCAGCACCAGTCGGGGCTGCTGCTGCACTACCTCCCGCAACATCGCCGCTTCCCGCTGGCGGAAATAATCCTCCCCTTCGGCCTCAAATATCTCCGGGATGCTGCGCTGCTCCTGCCGTACAATTTCCTCGTCCAGATCCAGAAAAGGCAACGCATACAGGGTGGCCAGCGCGCGGCCCAGCGTGGTTTTCCCGGCTCCCGGCATCCCAATCAGAAACAGACGCATAGGCAACATTTTTTTCGGGGTACAGTCAGCAGAGCCAGGAAGCAGAATAGCATAAGCCAAACCGACTGCCCCGCTTCATTCAACCCAATAACTACCCCAGTTTTACCCGCGGGTCGAGGACGGCATACAAGACATCTACCGCAATATTCACCACCACAAACAGGGCGGCAATAAAGATGGTGGAGCCCATTACCACGGGGAAATCCAGGTTTTCTACGGCGCGGAGCGTAACGGTGCCCAGGCCTTTCCAGTTGAAGATGTATTCAATGAAAAACGCCCCGGCCATGAGCGAGGCCAGCCAGCCGGACACCGCCGTTACCACCGGGTTCAGCGCGTTTTTCAGGGCGTGGCCCATGACGGTGCGGTAGCTGGAAAGCCCCTTGGCCCGGGCCGTGCGGATGTAGTCCTGGCTGAGCACATCCAGCATAGAGCTGCGCGTGAGCTGGGTGATGACCGCCAGCGGCCGGATGCCCAGCGCGAAGGCCGGCAAAATGAGGTTGCGCAGCACCAGATGGCGGCCGGTGAAGGGGTCCGTTTCAAAGAGCTGTCCGGTTAGGTTCAGGCCCGTCCAGCGGCTCCAGTAAAAGCCAAAGGTCATGGCAATGAGGATAGCGGCCACAAACGATGGTACCGAGATACCCAGTACCGAGGTGGTAATCAAAGTGCGGTCAATCCAGGAATGGGGGCGCAGCGCGGCCAGCACACCGAACAGAATACCAAGTACCGCCGCCAGCAGCATGGCCGCCAGGGCCAGCCACATAGTGCCGGTAAAGTGGTCCAGCAAAATCAGCAGCACTTCTTTGTTGCTTTGAAAGGAGCGGCGCAGGTAGGGCTTTTTCAGCACCACGGCCTGCTCGCCAAGCGGCACCAGCGTAACGCCGCCGTACTTGGCCACGCCTGCGGAGTCCCGGGGGTGCACGCCCACCGGCGACACATCATTGAGGTAGCCCAGCAGCTGAGCGGGCAGGGGCTTGTCCAGGCCCAGGTCGGCGGCAATGGCCGCGCGTGTGGCTTCGTCTGAGCGTTGGCCGGCCAGCAGAGCTACCGGGTCGCCGGGCAGCACGTTAAACAGAAAGAATACCGTAAGGGCTACGCCGGCCAGTACCAGGAGCCCCTGCACTAGGCGGCGAAGGATAAACCAAATCATCTTATTCAGTTGCCAGTTGCCGGTTGCCGGTTGCCGGTTGTCAGACACTCGTTGAGCGACCTGGCAACTAACAACTCGTAACCGGCAACTGAATTATAGCAGCTCTTCCAGCTTTTCGCGAGTCGGGATGTCGTGATAATGGAACTTGCCTTTCACCACGCCATTTTCCAGCAGAATAATGCCGGGGTTGGAGCGCACCATGGATTTCAGCACCGTGGCATCGGCGTAGTAGAAGGGCACGGGCAGGTTTACCTCATGGCGGAAGGCATCGTAGTCGGCGGGGTTGCTGCTGGTGAGCACCACGGTTTTGATATCCCGCTTGGAAGAATCAGCCGACAGAATCATGGTGTTCATCTTGTCGAACCGGTCCCGGTCGGCGCTGTTCACATTCTGGATAATGAGCAGCAGCTTGTTGCCTTTCAGAATCTCCTGCGTGTAATCACCTTCATCATTCCACACCCGAAAGTCCGTGATTTTGGGTGCGTCTTCCGGGTTCAGGGCTACCATCTGCTTAAACTTCCAGGTGGTATCGGTGGGGTACTCGGTAAACTCCTGCTCCTGGCCGTTGCGCGCCATAATGTATTTGTAGCGCAGGGGGGCTGCGGGCTTCATCAGCTGGCCAATGTTGTTGCCCTCTTTGTAAGGCAGGAAATCGAAGTAAGGCAGGTGGCCCAGGGCATACACACCAATACCGGCGGCTACCGCGGCGGCAATGGTGATGTACATCACGCCCAGCGTGCCTTTGGCAAACACCAGCCGCAGGTAGCGCTGCCCAAAAAACACCACCAGCCACAGGGCCAGCAGAATCATATCCTTGGTGAAGGAAGCCCAGGGCGTGAGCTTAATAAAGTCGCCGAAGCAGCCGCAGTCGGTTACCTTATTGAAAGCTGCCGAGTAGAAGGTGAGGAAGCCAAAGAAGACCAGCAGGCCCAGCAGCACCCACAGGGTTTTGCGCAGATGCCAGCGCAGCAACAGGGCCACGCCCAGCACTACTTCCAGCGTGCTAAGAATAAGCGAAATGGTGCGGGCATGCGGGTAGAACCACATGAAAAACTGCCCGAAATCCTGCGAAAACACCTCAAAGTATTCCTCCAGCTTCAGCGCCGTGCCCACCGGGTCATTCAGCTTCACCAGGCCGGAGAAAATAAACACCACTCCCAGCAACAACCAGCAAATGCGGGTAACTAACCTCATAAGAAAATACGTGTACGTTCGTAGCCTTAAACTGTGTGAGCCGATTCTGGTTGGGGAGCCGCCGCCAGCCCGCGCTTAATCAGCGCAAAAACGGCGTAGTTCAGCATGTCCCGGTAGTTGGCCTCCACCCCTTCCGACACCTTGGTTTGCCCCGCCAGATCTTCAATCTGCTTAGTGCGGTGCAGCTTCATCAGAATGATATCGGTGATGCTTTCCACGCGCATGTGGCGCCAGGCCTCGCCGTAGTCGTGGTTTTTGGCGAAGAGCAGTTCCCGGGTGGTGTTCACTTCCCGGTCGTAGGCGGCGGTAACTTCCTCCAGAGGCAGCTCCAGCGGGGCCTCCAGCGGCAGGTGTAGCTGCATGAGGGCAATGAGACAGTAGTTGATGATGGCTACAAACTCCTCATCAATTCCTTCGGCCACGCGCTGGGTGCCTTTCTCCTGAATGGAGCGGATGCGCTGCGCTTTGATGTAGATCTGATCGGTGATGGAGGGCAGGCGCATAATGCGCCAGGCCGTGCCATAGTCGTGGGACTTAGCCAGAAACAGCTTCCGGCAGTGCCCGATAACCGCGTCGTACTCGTGCTGGGTTTGGTTCTGCAAGATTTTCAGCCTAATTTGTTGGAATCTTGGGTATTTGGGGCCCTGGAAACCCGATTGCGCCCGCGGCCTTGTGCTGCCTGAACGCAACCGTATGGAAGAAACCCGGTTTCTTTACCCCAAAACCTGGTTTTTGAGTTCCTGAGCGCTTCCATAACTATGCTACCCCAGGCCGCGAAAGATACGTGTTTTTCGGTGAGGCAAACGCTGAGTTGCCCGCGTGGCCGCGTGCTGGATTTGCACCGCCCACAGGTAATGGGCATCCTCAACCTCACGCCCGATTCGTTCTTTGCCGGCAGCCGCATTGGTGCCGCCGATGAGCTGCTGCGCCGCGCCGAGGCCATGCTTACGGCCGGCGCCGCCGTGCTGGACCTAGGCGGCTACTCCACCCGCCCCGGCGCCGCGGAGGTAAGCGAGGAGGAGGAAAAGCGCCGCGTTCTGCCCGCCCTGCAGGCCCTGCGGCAGCGCTTTCCGGAGGCCTTTCTGTCCATTGATACTTTCCGGGCCAGCGTAGCCGCCGAAGCCGTAGCCGCCGGGGCCGATATTTTGAACGACATCAGCGCCGGCACCCTGGATGCCGATATGATAGCCACGGCCGGCCGCCTGAACGTGCCCTACGTGCTGATGCACATGCGCGGCACCCCGCAGGACATGGCCCAGCACACCGAGTACGCCGAGGACCTGGTAACGGAGTTGGTTCGGTTTTTCCGGGATAAGCTGGCTGCCCTGCGCGCCGCCGGCGTGGTAGACGTGGTGCTGGATCCGGGTTTCGGGTTTGCCAAAAATGCCGCCCAAAACCACGAGCTGCTGCGCCGCCTGGATGAGCTGCGCGTGCTGGGCCTGCCTATTCTGGCCGGGCTCTCGCGCAAATCCATGGTTTTTAAGCCGCTGGGACTCACCCCGGATGCAGCCCTTACGGGTACTGTGGCCGTCAATACCATAGCGCTGCTCAACGGCGCCCGCCTCCTGCGCGTACATGACGTGGCCGAAGCCATGCAAACCATTCAGCTCGTATTCAACACATACTCAACTCCTTCCTCCCCGTGATTGGCTCCTTCACCATCGGCTTCCTGCGTATTGGCTGGCTGGACGTAGTGGACGTGCTGCTGGTTACGGCCCTATTTTATCAGCTCTACAAGCTGCTGACCGGCAGCGTAGCGCTGAAGATTTTTCTGGGGCTGATGTCGATTTACCTGCTGTACCTGGTGGTGCGGGCCGCGGGCATGGAGCTGTTGACCACCATTCTGGGGCAGTTTATGAGCGTGGGCGTGCTGGCCAGCATTATCCTGTTTCAGCAGGAAATCCGGCGGTTTCTGCTCACCATTGGCAAGGCCACCACGCTGGAGCGCATGCGCGTGTTCTCCTGGCGCCGCGATTCTGCCGCCGAGAAAATGAACATCATGCCCTTCATAGAAGCCGCTAAGAGCCTGGCCGGCAAGAATACCGGCGCGCTCATTGTGTTCAGCATGGGCTCTGATCTGAAGTTTTACGCCGACTCCGGTGACCTGATTGATGCTGCCGTAAGCAAGCGCCTGCTGATGAGCATCTTCAACAAAACCAGCCCCCTGCACGATGGGGCCGTTATCATCGCCAACAACCGCATACAAGCGGCCCGCTGCATTCTGCCGGTAAGCGAAAACCCCGACGTGCCGGCTTCCCTGGGGTTGCGCCACCGCGCCGCCATTGGCCTTTCCGAAGTGACGGACAGCGTGGTGCTGGTAGTAAGCGAGGAAACCGGGCAGATTTCCCTGGTGCGCGCCGGCGAGGTGTACCGCAACCTGTCTACCTCCGACCTGCGGGCCCGCCTGAACGAAATGCTGTTTGACGCCGAGCCTAAAGCTTCCTCTCCCAAGAAGCTCTCCACCGAAGAAGTAGCCGCTTAATCTGGCCATTGGCTGTTAGCGGATGGCTGTCGGCTCAGGTAGAGTTCATAAAAAAGGCCCGCCATCTGGCGGGCCTTTTTCGTGCATAGTCTATGGACATCATGGCGTGTTGATAACCACCTGGCCGGCTTCCGGCTGGGCGGCCGAGCGGTCCTTGAGGGTACCCAGCTCTTTGCCTACGGCTATAAAGGCCGCAATGGCCTTGTCCAGATGCGCGCGGGTATGAGCGGCGCTCATCTGCACCCGAATGCGGGCCTGGCCTTTGGCTACCACGGGGAAGTAGAAACCCACCACGTAAATGCCGTGCTCCAGCATGCGGGCCGCAAACTCCTGGCTCAGCTTGGCATCATACAGCATCACGGGCACAATGGGGTGCTCACCGGGCTTAATGTCGAAGCCGGCTTTGGTCATTTCCTCGCGGAAATACTTGGTGTTTTCCTCCAGCCGGTCGCGCAGCTCGGTGCTTTCCGTGAGCAGGTCCAGCACCCGGATGCTGGCACCCACAATGGCCGGGGCCAGGGTATTGGAGAACAGGTAAGGGCGGCTGCGCTGGCGCAGCATGTCAATGATTTCCTTACGGCCGGAGGTGAAGCCGCCCATGGCGCCGCCCAGGGCTTTGCCCAGCGTGCCGGTAATGATATCCACGCGGCCCATCACGTTGCGGTACTCGTGGGTGCCGCGGCCGGTTTTGCCCAGGAAGCCCATGCTGTGGCACTCGTCAATCATCACCAGGGCCTCATACTTATCGGCCAGGTCGCAGATTTTGTCCAGCTGGGCAATGGTGCCGTCCATGGAGAAGGAGCCGTCCGTAACGATGATGCGGTGGCGGGTGCCTTTGGCCACGGCGTCCTGCAGCTGGGCTTCCAGGTCGGCCATGTCGTTGTGGGTGTAGCGGTAGCGCTGGGCTTTACACAGGCGCACGCCATCAATAATGCTGGCGTGGTTCAGAGCATCGGAAATAATAGCGTCCTGCTCGTTGAACAGGGGCTCGAACACGCCGCCGTTGGCATCAAAAGCTGCTGCGTACAGAATGGTGTCTTCGGTACCCAGAAACTCGGCCAGCTTGGCTTCCAGCTCTTTGTGAATATCCTGAGTGCCGCAGATAAAGCGCACCGACGACATACCGTAGCCGTGGGTATCAATGGCTTCCTTGGCCGCCTTAATTACCTCCGGGTGCGAGGACAGGCCCAGGTAGTTATTGGCGCAGAAATTCAGCACTTCCCCCGCCTCTTCCGTCTCAATTTCGGCGCCCTGGGGCGAGGTAATGATGCGCTCCTTTTTGTAGAGGCCGGCATCTTTTATTTCCTGTAGCTGCTGCTGCAGGTCGGGCTGGAGGGTGGTATACATAGGGGTGGGGAATGAAGTGAAGGAGTAAGAAGCCAGCAAAACAGGCAGACAAAGATAACATGATACCGTAGCGCACGGCATTCAAGTAGCCCGGGCAGCGGGCACAGCCTCCGGAATACCAGCAAAAGTTACAACGGAAAAGCGGACCTGGTTGGTGGGCGGAAAGCAAAAGTCATTTTTCTGAGCGTGGCGCGGGCGTATCTTCTCCTGTTTACTGCCCGAACTTCAGGCAGGACGGTGCGATATACATTCCTGTAACTGCTTATACCAATGAAATACTGGACCAGAATAACCGGCCTGGCTGCTGCGGGGCTGGCAGGCCTGACAGGCGCCGGCGTCCTCGGCACGCGCCTTTGGAACCGCCGCACTGAGCAACTGGTAGCCCAGCTGGCCGGGCCACTGCCGGGCGCGGGGCATCAGGTATTTACAATGGAGGAGCTAACGGGGCTGCCGGTGCCGGTGGCCAACTACTTCCGGTTTGCCCTGCAGCCGGGGCAGGCGCTCATCCGCAGAGCCCGCCTCCGGGAAACCGGCGGGTTCCGGGCCGGCACTTCCTGGAGCTCGTTTACGGCGGTGCACCACGTGCACACGCTGCCTCCTGGCTTTGTGTGGGATGCCCGTATTTATATGCTGCCCCTGCTGCCGGTGCAGATCCGGGACAGCTACGTGGCCGGCAGCGGTGCCATGCAGGGCCGGCTGGCCGGTTTGCTACCCGTGGTAAAAGAAAGTAACCGCCCTGATCTGGACGCGGGTGCCCTGCTCCGCTACCTGGCGGAGGCGGTATGGTACCCTACCGCGCTGCTGCCCAGTCAGGGAGTAACCTGGAGCGCCCTGGATAACGCTTCTGCGCTAGCCACCCTCACGGATGGGCACACTACCGTCTCGCTGCAGTTTTATTTTGGGGAGCAGGGTGAAATTGTACGGTGCTATACACCGGCCCGCTTCCGGGATGTGAATGGTGCGGGCGTGCCTACCCCGTGGGGCGGCACGTACCATACCTATATCCAGGCAGCCGGTATGCGGGTACCACAGGCGGGAGAAGTAGCCTGGTTTCTTCCGGAAGGCCCCCGTGCCTACTGGCGGGGCCGGCTGCAGTGCACCTTCGACTTTGGACTGCCCCCTTTCAAAGGGGTCTGACCGGCGCGGCTCTATTATGCTGAATTATGCTGATCGGCCATTGCCTGATTCTTGTTGCTGACTCTCATGCCCCGTCACCGCTGAACGGTTATATTTGTAGCCTTTTCTACCCCCACCCACCCATTTCCCTGCGCATGGCTACTTCCACACCCGGTACCTCCGGCGACACAGTTCTTATCATCGGAGCCGGCGGGCAGCTGGGTCTGGAGCTTACCCACGAGCTGCGCCAGCGCTACGGCGCCTCTAACGTGGTAGCCGCCGATGTGCGCGCCCCCAAGGATGCGGAAACGCACGAAGCGGGCCCCTTTGAGCTGCTGGATGTGCTGGACAAAAACCGCCTGACGGAAGTAGTGCAGCAATACAAGCCCAAGCAGGTGTACCACTTGGCGGCCCTGCTCTCGGCCACGGCCGAGAAAAACCCCAAGTTTGGCTGGCAGCTGAACATGGATGGCCTTTTTAACGTGCTGGATGCCGCCGTAGACCTAGGCGTGCAGCAGGTGTACTGGCCCAGCAGCATTGCCGTGTTCGGGCCCGATACCCCGCGCGAGAACACGCCCCAGCTCACCATCATGAACCCCAACACCATCTACGGCATCAGCAAGCTGGCCGGCGAGCAGTGGTGTGAGTGGTATTTCCGCAAGCATGGCCTGGATGTGCGCAGCCTGCGCTACCCCGGCCTCATCGGCTACAAATCCTTGCCCGGCGGCGGCACGACAGACTATGCTGTGGACATCTACCACAAAGCCGTGGCTGGCCAGCCCTATGAGTGCTTCCTGAAGGAAGACACCTACCTGCCCATGATGTACATGCCCGATGCTCTGAAGGCTACCCTGGACCTCATGCACGCCCCCGCCGACAGCATCAAAATCCGCAGCAGCTACAACCTGGGGGCCATGAGCTTCTCGCCCAAGGAAATTACGGCCAGCATTCAGCGCCACCTGCCGGAGTTTGAGGTGACATATAAGCCCGATTCCCGCCAGCAGATTGCCGACTCCTGGCCCGCCAGCATCGACGACACGCGCGCCCGCCAGGACTGGGGCTGGCAGCCGGATTTCGACCTGGATAAAATGACCGACGATATGCTGCTGCACCTCAAGCAGCAGGTAGCCGAAACGGCTGCCGTAGCCCGGTAAGCGGCGCCCGGAAAACCACGAAGTTCGACAAGCCCCGTCGTCTGGCCGTATAGGCAGGCGGCGGGGCTTTTTCCGTTGTCTACTTGCTATGATTGTAAACCATACGCCCGATGGCTGGCAGATTATCTACCAGCAGGCCCATGCACTATTAGCGGCCCAGCTGGCCTGGCACTGGCAGCCGTTTGGCCCCGCCGACCGGTGGGTGGGCCTGCTGGCCGCTATTGCCCAGCACGATGATGAGCAGCGGCACTGGGATGGGCATTATGGCCTGACGCCCGCCGGGGCGCCGGCCAACTTCACCATGAAGGATTTTTCCCTGGAGCAGGCCCAGGGCGTGATGAAGGCCGCCCGCTTTCAGGGCCGCTGGCGTAGCCTGCTTACCAGCATGCACCTGCAAACGCTGTATCATGGGCTGCGCAGTCAGCAGAAAGTGATTGACGCATTTTTGACCGAGCAGGAAGCGCAGCAAAAACGATGGCGCCGGGAGCTGAAAATCACCCAAAAAGAAGCCCGGCAAGCCTACGACCTTATGCATTGGTGCGACCGGCTCAGCCTGATTCTCTGTCGGCAGGAACTCCCGGAAATGGGCCGGGAACTGGAGATTTACGAGGGGCCCGATGGGCAACGCTATAATGTATGCCGCCCCGCGGCCGATGGCCCGGTAACGGTAACGCCCTGGCCGTTTCGGGAAAAGCAGCTTACTGTGAGTGTAGAAGCCAGCCAGCTCCGGCAGCTCCAGTTCGCCGACGACCAGGAGCTGGCCGCGGCGCTGCGGGAAGCCCCGGTAGAAACGCTCCGCTGGGAGCTGGCGCGCTAGTCCAGCCAAACGGCAAGTGGAAACTGCCCGTATGAGATACCCACACGCTACATGCTTCTCTATGCCCACATCCTTCTCATTCTCCAATATTTTCTCTCTGCTAAAGTCTACCAGCGCGGCTTTTATGGAGAACAACTCGTTTCGGCACGCGGCGGCGCTTTCCTACTACACCATTTTTTCGCTGCCGCCGCTGCTCATCATCGTTATTACCACGGCCAGCACGCTGCTGGGCTCGGCCGCCATTACCGGCCAGCTGTTTCACCAGCTGAGTAACCTGGTAGGGGCCGATTCAGCCAGGTTTATCCAGAATTCTATCAACGAGTTCAATCAGCAGGAAAAGTCGGGGATAGCCGCCGCTATTGGTGTGGGTGTACTGATTTTTGCCGCTACTACCTTCTTTGTTACGCTGCAGCAGAGCATTAACGATATCTGGGACCTGAAAGTGAAGCCCGCAGCAACATCTGGCAGTTTCTGAAAGACCGGTTTCTGTCGTTTGGCCTGATTCTGAGCGTGGGCCTGCTGCTGCTGATTTCCTTTGTGATAAGCGCCGTGCTCACCTCCTTCACCGATTACCTTAAACAGCTCTTGCCCAATGTAGCCGTGCTATTCATTCACCTCATTGATGTGCTGCTTTCCCTCTCCGTCACTACCACCCTGTTTGCCCTCATCTACCGCTTCCTGCCCGATGCCATCATCCGGTGGCGCGACGTCTGGATTGGGGCAGTTATTACGGCCTTGCTCTTCGTGATTGGCAAGTACCTCATTGCCCTCTACATTGCGCAGGCCGACCCTGGCTCCACCTATGGCGCGGCCGGCTCGGCCATTATTCTGCTGGTATGGGTAAACTACTCGGCCCTCATCATCTTCTTCGGGGCCGAGTTCACCCAGCAGTTCGCCGATAAATACGGCCAGTGCGTGCAGCCCAAGGCTAACGCCGTGCGCATAGAAGTGCGCGAAGTACCGGAAGGCGAAACCAAAGAGGAAATTTCTTCCGGCCGTCCCCGGGCCGTGGGCCGTTTTCGGGCGTAGCAACCAGACAAACAAAAGCCCCGGCTACTCCTCGTAGCCGGGGCTTTTGTCATTCCGAGCAACGCGAGGAATCCGGATAATCCGAGATTCAGATTCCTCGCGTTGCTCGGAATGACAGTTTTATACTTCTACGGGCTTTTCCTTTACGGCCAGCTGCCCGCAGGCGGCGTCAATGTCCTTACCGCGCGAGCGGCGCAGGTTGGTTTGCACGCCGCGGTCGGCCAGGTACTTCAGGAAGGCCATCAGCTTGGCCTCGCCGGTATTTTTGTAGTCGGCGTTTTCAATGGGGTTGTACTCGATGAGGTTCACCTTGCAGGGAATCCATTTCGAAATCTGGAACAGTTCCTCGGCATCTTCCAGCGTATCGTTAAAGCTCTCGAATACGATGTACTCGTAGGTGACTTTGCGGCCGGTTACCTGGTGGTAGTGCTTGAGCGCATCCTTCAAAGAGGCCAGGGAATTGGCTTCGTTGATGGGCATAATTTCGTTGCGCTTGGTATCGTTGGGCGCGTGCAGCGAGAGGGCCAGGTTGGCCTTCACGCCGTCATCAGCCAGCTTTTTAATCATTTTGGCAATGCCGGCAGTGCTGACCGTGATGCGGCGGGGCGCCATGTTCAGGCCGTCGGGGGCGGTGATGCGCTCAATGCTTTTCACCACGTTGGCGTAGTTCAGCAGCGGCTCGCCCATGCCCATGTACACAATGTTGGTGAGCGGCGTGCCGTACTGGGATTCGCACTGCTCCTTAATGCGCACTACCTGGTCATAGATTTCAGCGGCTTCCAGGTTGCGCTTGCGGTCCATGTAGCCGGTAGCGCAGAACTTGCATGTGAGCGAGCAGCCCACCTGCGAGGAGATGCAGGCCGTCATGCGCGTGTCGTGCGGAATGAGCACGCCTTCCACAATGTTGCCATCATACAGCCGGAACGCCGACTTTATGGTGCCGTCGTTGCTGAGCTGCTGATTCTGCACCTGCACGCCATTGATAACGAAGTGTTTGGCCAGTAGCTCACGCGTGGCCAGCGAGATGTTGTTCATCTCCTCAAACGAGCCTGCCGTGTTCTTCCACAGCCACTCGCTCACCTGCTTGGCGCGGAAAGGCTTCTCGCCGTGCTCCACCATAAAGGCTTTAAGCTCGTCGGGGGTGAGTTTGCGAATGTCGCGCTTGGAAACTACTGGCAGGTCAATCATCATAGCCGCAAAGATACAACACGGAAGGCGCTTGAGTTCCACCCTTCTGTCATTCCGAATGCAGTGAGGAATCTGGACGACCAGCTGCCCAGATTCCTCGCGTTGCTCGGAATGACAGCTTACTCGCCCCGCAGCTTCCGGGCGTACTCTTCCGTGAGCGGCAGCAACTTACGGGTGTTGTAATCAAAGCAGAGCATGCCGGTTTTGGCGCGGGCTACTTCTTTGCCGTCCTGGTTGCGCACCCAGTATACCAGGTCGAAGCCGTACTTGCTGAGGTCGTCGGCGGCCATTTGGATGTGCAGCGTGTCGCCGTAGAAGCCTTCGCCTTTGTATTCGATGGCGACATCGGCCATGATGTGGCCGGTTTTGGTGGCGGGGTCGAATTCAGGGTGGCCCAGGTGCTGCAGGAATTGCACGCGGGCTTCGTGCAGAATGCTCAGCAGGGCATCGTTGCCAAGGTGGGCGCCGTAGTTCAGGTCGGTAATGCGCACGGGCACCTGCACCGTGAGGAGGAATGCGGCGGGGAGAGCTACTTTTACACGGGGCATAAGGGAGTTGTTAGTTGCGAGTTGCCAGTTGTCAGGAACTAAACTTCCCCGAAATTGCTGCTATTACGACGAATTGCCAATTGACAACCCTTCACTGACAACTGGCAACTGATATGAATGTAGAAGTTAGGACCACCGGCGACGGCTCCAGCACCTTATACGTGCCCGCCCTGAACGAGCATTACCACAGCACCCACGGGGCAGTGCAGGAAGCCATGCACGTGTACCTGGGCGCGGGCCTGGAACCCGCGCTGGCCGCGGCCGCGGCTCCGGTGCGGGTGCTGGAAATTGGCTTCGGCACCGGCCTGAACGCCCTGCTCACGCTCCAGCGCAGCCTCACTGCCCCGGTGCTTATTGAGTACGATACCATTGAAAAATACCCGCTGCCGCCCGAGGTAATCAGCCAGCTGGGCGTGGAGCGCTATATTCTCAACCCGGAGCTGCAGCAATACCACGAGCAGCTGCACGCCGCCGCCTGGAATATGCCAGTGCGCGTGGCTCCGCAGCTCCTGCTGCGGAAAATAGCCGGCGCACTACAGGAAACCGAGCTGGCACCCAACCACTACCACGTCATCTACTTCGATGCCTTTGCGCCGGAAAAACAGCCGGATATGTGGACGGAGGAGGTTTTTGCCCAGCTCTACGCCGCTACCGCGCCGGACGGCTGCCTGGTGAGCTACTGCGCCAAAGGCTCCTTCAAGCGCAGTTTGCTGGCCGCGGGCTGGCAGGTGGAGAAGATTCCTGGACCGCCCGGTAAAAGGGAGATGACGCGGGCGTGGAAGCGGGGGTAAAACGCAAAGAACAGGGAATTAACATACAAAGTCCTGTATATTCAAAAGCACAATAATTAACCGTGATTTAGTATATGAACTGCCTGCTCACTTTCCTAATATTATTAATCTCAATAATTAATACATCTATTCAAACAAATGGAGAAATTATTGAAGAAAAAAAATTTAGCGGCGTAATATTTCCCGCTGGATTTAAGATCAGTGAATTAAGTAAGACTGAGCGGTGGACACCCTCAAAACGTGAGATTGAAATAGCAGAAGAAGATTTAACTCTATTCATGATAACACAAGGCCACTTTAACTTATCAAACCAAGGAAATGGATGTCCAATTATTTATAAAAATTTAAAAAATTACATAAGACAGTACGCCGGATACATCTCACCCAAAGGGCATAAAATGATTTACATCAATTGCTTTTGGCACAAGAGCAATATAAAAAACTGGAAGACTAACTTCGTTCTAGTTTTTGACGGATGCAGCAATTATTGGCAAATCCAATATGACGTAGATGATCAAAAATTTATTGGATTCTTAGTTAATGGACGTGCATAGCTATTTACAACAGAAGATCCAGAGCAGTTTATAAAACCAATCTGGATAACTCCTATCCGTTCTGCGTAATTTCAGCCTACTATGAGTCGAAAGCTGCTGGAAACAGAGGGCCCAGCGTGGGTACAGAAAGGTATTATTACTCCGGAGCAGCATCAGCAACTCCTGGCCCTCTACCCCGAAGATAAACAAGCCATTGGCCTGCTGCCGCTGCTCGGCAGCCTACTGGTGGGCTTGAGCGCGCTGAGCCTGGTAGCCGCCAACTGGCAGGGCCTGCCGGAGTTTGTGCGCCTGGGGCTGCTGCTGCTTTCCATGATTGGCGCCTACGCCACCGGCGACTATTTCCTGCGCCGCGGCAATGGAGCCGTGGGCATCGGGCTGACGGGACTGGGACTGATTCTCTTCGGGGCGGGCATTGTGCTGGTCAGCCAGATGTACCAGCTCATTGGCTACGATGTGACGGGGCTGCTGGCCTGGGCCGTGGCGGGCGTGGCCCTCACGTTTCTGTATCGTAGCCGCTTCCTGTTCATTCTCACGGTGGTTATTGGGGGCATTGTGCAGGGCTACAACACCGGCGAGCTGGGCGCCTTCAGCGTGGCCGCAGCCGTACTCACGGCGGGTGGGCTGGGCTACTACTGGTGGCGCCACCCCGATGCGCTGCTGGCCGGCGTGCTGGCTACCGGCGTGCTGTGGCAGGCCGGGCTGCTCATTGGCCTGCTGCACGTCAAAATCACCTGGTTCTTCGTGCCCGCCATGCTGCTCTACGCCGCCGGCGACTGGCAACCCGACCGCCCCGCTGGCCGGGCCCTGCAGGGGCCTCCCCTGGTAGCTGCGTTTCTGTTTATGCTGGGGCTGGCCCTGTATGGCGAGGCCGGCAGCTACACCGAGCTGCTGCGCCCGCCGCTGTGGGCGTACCTCAGCGTTATGGGCGTTGTACTGCTGATTTCTTTGGCCGGCAAGCGCGCACGTGGCCGAATGGCCAGCGCTACCGACTGGCTCCTGCTCCTGCCGGGCTTCTACTTTCCCGGCGGCCTGCCGCTGGCCGTGGCGGCGCTGGTAGTACTGTACGCCTACTCCGGCAGCCTGCTGGTGCGCGCCCACCAGGAGCAAAACCCCGACCGCATCAGCCTGGGCACCATGCTGTTTATCCTGACTACCATGGTAGCCTACTTCAAGCTCACCTGGGAGTTCATGGATAAGTCGTTGTTCTTCCTGATTGGCGGGTTGCTGCTGCTGGGCCTGAGCTGGTACCTGCGCCGCCGCAACAAGCACACGCTCCACTCTGATACCCCGCACCCATGAGAAAGTGGCTGTTTAGGAAAAGAGCGGCGTTTACGGGCGCCCGCCACTGGCTCCTCCTGCTGGTAGCTGCCCAGGCGCTGTTTCTGCTGGCCGTAGCCGGGGCCGGCTACGCCACCCATGCCTACGGCCAAACCATTGTGCTGCGCACCACGCCCCTGGACCCGCGCGACTTCCTGTACGGCGACTACGTGCGGCTGCGCTATACCATCAGCCGCTTACCCATGCAGCTGTGGCGCGAAGCCGGCCCGGTACCGCGCCGGGGCAAGCCCGTGTATGTACTGCTCCGCCCAGCCGGCCCGGCGTATGAGGCCGTGGGCGTTTACACTGCAAAACCCACCGCCCCCGGCGGCACCGTTATCCTGCGCGGTTGGGTGCGCAATAACGGGCGGCGCACGCTGAATGTGCGCTACAACCTGGAGAAATACTACGTACCCGAGGGCACCGGCCGCACGCTGGAACGGCTGGGCGCCCGGCACCCTCTGCTGGTGCACGTGAGTATTGCGCCCTGGGGGCAGGCGCGCATTACGAAGGTAGCGGAAGACACCACCACCCGCTTTAGCAACTAGAAGCCGTGCTTCTGAAGCAGGGCGCGGTCGGCGGGGCTTAAATCCACCAGGGCATATTTCTGCTGATTAGTGATGTTCATCTCATCGAGGGCATCGACCATATCCCGGTATTTGGCGTCCGGGGTGGTCTTAATCAGGACCACCGTAGCGGGGTCTTGCTGCTGCCGCTGGAGCAGCGCCTGCCGCAGCCCGTTAGCCCCGAAGTCGGTGGTGTGCAGCTCGGTTTTCGCCACGCTTTGATCAGCCTCAGAATTCAGGCCGAAAAAATAGTGCACCTGGCTGCGCTTATCCAGAATCAGCGTCATTACCCGGCTTTGCTGCAGGGGCGTTTCCTTGCCCTTTATCGGCATGTGGAGCTGCATCACCGTGGGCTTATTGAAGGTGGTGGTGAGCATGAAGAACGTGAGCAGCAGAAAGGCCAGATCCACCATCGGGGTCATATCGAGACGGAAGGCATTCTTCTTCACGCGGGGTTTGCCACTACGGGCAGCGGGAGCAGCTTGAATTTCGGCCATGATGGTGGATTGGTTAGAAGTTGTCTCCGGCCAACGCCCCGCTTTTCCTGGTTATTGTTCAGGCAGCCAGCTGGTTTGCGCTTTTATTTTTGAGCTTGTTCGGCCCAGGCATCAAAACGCCACACCTGCTCCGGCGTGAGACAGGCGTGCAGCGGAATATCGCCCGCCCAGCTGTCCGTAATGCGGGCAATGGGAGGCTCCATGCTCACCCCGATGCGCAGGGCATTGGGGCGGCACTGCTGCAGAAACCGGTCATAGAAGCCTTTGCCGTAGCCTACGCGGTGGCCTTGCTCATCAAAAGCCAGTAACGGCACCAGCACGGCGTCCAGCTGTGAGGGCTGCACTTCCGGGGCAGCTACCGGTTCAGGAATTCCCCAGCGGTTGGTTTGCAGGGGCCTACCGGGCAACAGTTCGTAGTGGCGCAGGCTCTCGCCATCGGGCTGCACTACGCCCACGGCCAGGCGCACGGGTAGCTGGTGCTCCCAAATCCAGTTGACAATTGCCCAGGTATCGGGTTCCTGGTGGTGCGGAATGGGCAGAAACAGATGCAGCCAGCGCCACTCCGCTACCGGAAAATGCTGCACCAACTGCTCGCGCAGGGCCAGGCTGCGCCGCTGCACCTCTGCCTCGGGCAGGGCACGGCGGCGTTCCAGCATCAGGCGGCGCAGGTCAGCTTTCAGCATGAGCTTTTACTCTTCCTCAATCACCGTGAACTCCAGCGCCAGCGGATCAAATGCCTCCAGCAGCTGCTGAATAAAGCCGGGGTTGTTGATGAGGATGCTCAGCACGTTATCCTCCCGCTCCTGCAGGTGCCCGTTGGGCATCAGCTTTTCCTTTAGCGCGGCCAGCTGGCTATAGGCCGTTTCGTGCTTGGCCTCGGAGGCTTTGCTCAGGCGCTTTTCCAGCCCGGTTACAATACCCGATACCTTCTGCTGCTCGGCCGCCACGGTGCGCACCAGCGTGGGGTCCAGGCGCTGGGCCAGGTCGGCAATGCTCTGGAAGGCGGCGGCTAATTGTTCCTGCTGATCTTTCAGGCTGATTTCTTCCTGCCCCAGGGTGGCGCCCACTTGTTTTTTCAACTCAGGCAGGGGCCGGAAAATATCGGTAGCGGTGAGGCCCAGCTTGCGCAGCTTGCCGGCGTTGGCTTTGCCGATGTACTGGGCCGAATTACGGAGCAACAGGATGGGAAAGGGCACACCATTATCAGCAAATATGCCTTTCAGCTGAAACCAATAAGCTACCTCGGCGCCGCCGCCAATGTAGCAGAGGTTGGGCAGCAGAATTTCCTGGTACAGGGGCCGCAGCACCACGTTGGGGCTGAACTGCTCGGGGTGTTCCCGCACCAGCGCCAACAGCTCTTCCTGGGTATGGCAGCGGCCGGTGTTGCGCACCATCATCTGGGCGCAGTCCTGAGCGGCATCGTACTCCAGCCGCTCGCGCTTGCCGGTATCGGTCAGGAAGAACAGGTTTAGCGGGCGCGAGTAGATCTGGGGTTTGTAGCCGGCGGCTTCCAGCTGCGCATTGGCGGCCTGCACGGCGCGGTTAGAGGCCTGCTCCCGGATTTCCTTTTCCAGCACCGGCACCAGCGCCTGCTTTAAGGCAGGCATATCTCCATCAACGCTTACCAAACCCAGCTCGCCAAACAAATCATGCGTGAGCTTGCGCGTGGCTTCCGTCAGAGTGGCTGATTGCTCATATGCCTCGCGGAACACCGCCGGCACATCAGCCGGCAGCTGGTCCAGCAGTTCCTCTTTGAGGCCCGCCAACGGCAGACGACCTACCGGCCCGCCGGTTTCGGCGGCGTTCCACTGGTATTTCTTGCCAAACAGATTAATATGGTTGATTTCGGCGAAATCGTGGTCTTCGGTGGCCATCCAGTACACCGGCACAAAATCGTACTGCGGGTACTTTTCCTTCAGCTGGCGCGCCAGCTTCACCGCCGATACAATCTTGTAAATGAAGTATAGCGGCCCGGTAAGCAGGTTAAGCTGGTGGCCGGTAGTGATGGTGAAGGTGGTTTCCCGGGCCAGCAGCTCCAGATTGGCCTGCACGGCCGGGTGCACGGTGGGCAGCGTGGCATACTGCTCGCGCAGGGCCGCTACCAGCCGTTGCCGGGCTTCGGGCGAGTAGGAAGCGCGCTTCTCTTCTATCTGAGCGGCAAATTCGTCCAGCTGCGGAAAGCGGTGATAGAAGGGCTCCAGCGCTTCGTGGCGAGCCAGGTAATCAGTCAGCAGGGAGGAAAACGCGCCAGTAGCGGCGTAACTAAGGGTCGTAACAGACATACGCGGGGAAAATATTCGGCTATAACCACTCAGCCGCCATAAAGTAACTGGGTATTTTTTTGGCGGCCTATTTTTAGCTTTTGGCCGATGGCTGTTGGCTAATGGCTTATTCCTGGAATGAGACTTTGCGCTATACCGCCCAAAAACGCATTTCCAGGGAAATACGCGTCTCGTCCGGGTTCAGGTTCACGGCCCCGCCGTGCAGCAGATACGGCGAAAACAGCAGCACTTCCTCCGGGCCGGGGTTAGGCCGAATGATTTCCAGCGGCTCGGCCGCGCCGGTTACGGCGGGCACGGTGAAGGACACGCCGTTGTACACGGCCCCGCCGCGGGTACGCTCCGTGCGGTTCTCCGGCCACCAGTGGCTGCCCGGCACCAGCGTCAGGGAGGAATCCGGGGTGCTGCCCGTTACGGGCACGTAAATATTGAGGCAGTCCCGGTAATCCGGGAGCCACACGTCGCGGTGCAGGGGGTTGTTGTCGGCGCGGTTGGGGCGCACAATGCGCAGGTGAAAAAACCGCTCCCCGTCCCAGGGGTTCAGCGCCCGCACCGGTCGGCCGCACAGCTCCGAGACGCGCGCTTCCAGCAAAGCAGCCAGCACGGGCAGGTGCTCCTGCCGGTATTCTTTGGTTTGGTTGATGACGGCCAGGTGCAGGTCCCGGTCATCCCCGACAATCTGATGATACTGATTGACCGGAAAATCCGGTGCTACCGGCCGGCCGGCGTTAGCCAGCGCCTCACGCACCAAGGCTTCCAGCCCTTGCTGCAATTGGCGTTGCTCATCAGCAGAAAGAAACGGAGCCACGGTGTAGCCCTGCGCGGCCCAGGCAGTGCCGGCGGTTAGGTCAACGGCATCGGCCAGCAGCACCTGCGCCTGCTGGGGGCCGGTTTCGCCTTCAATCCGATATTCTACCTCCCGCTGGTTGATCTGCGCTTTCATGGCCGCAAGCTAAACAGTAATCCACTGGTCGAAAATGAAAAACGTCATGTCGAGCGGAGTCGAGACATCTCGCGTGCTATGTAGTACTATTCACCACACTAGCGAGATGTCTCGACTCCGCTCGACATGACGTTCTTTTCTATTCGTTCTTTTATACGCTTAGCGCTTAGCGCACCAGCTCGCCGTAAAGGTCGAAGTCGGAGGCTTCGTTGATTTTCACGGTGGCGAAGTCGCCGAGGCGCACGTGGGTGTCTTTGTCGGCGGGCACCAGCACTTCGTTGTCCACTTCCGGCGAGTCAAACTCGGTGCGACCCACAAAGTAGCCGCTTTCTTTGCGGTCGAAGAGCACTTTGTAGGTCTGGCCGACCTTCTGCTCGTTCAGCTCCATGGAAATGCCCTGCTGCAGCTCCATGATCTGGTCGGCGCGGTCCTGCTTTACGTCGGCGGGCACGTTGTCTTCCAGGGTGTAGGAGTGCGTGTTATCCTCGTGCGAGTAGGTGAAGATGCCCAGCCGGTCGAAGCGGGTTTCCTCCACAAAGTTGTAGAGGTCTTCGAAGTCCTGCTGCGTCTCGCCGGGGTGGCCGGAGATGAGCGTGGTGCGCAGCGCAATGCCCGGCACACGCTGCCGAATGGTGTCCACCAGCTCCACGGTGCGGCGCTTGCTGATGCCGCGGCGCATGGTTTTCAGCATGTTATCGGAAATATGCTGCAGGGGCATATCCAGGTATTTGCAGATGTTGCTGCGCTCGTTCATCACGTCCAGCGCATCCAGCGGGAACTGCGAAGGGTAGGCGTACTGCATCCGGATCCAGTCGATGCCGTTCACGTCGGAGAGGTTGCGGAGCAGGTCGGCCAGCTTCCGCTCGCCGTAGTGCTGCAGGCCATAGTAAGTCAGGTCCTGGGCAATGAGAATCAGCTCCTTGGTGCCCATGCTGGCCAGGCGCTTAGCTTCCTTCACCAAGTCCTCAATGGGGCGGTCCATGTGCTTGCCGCGCATCAGCGGGATGGCGCAGAACGAGCAGGGCCGGTTGCAGCCTTCGGCAATCTTGAAGTAGGCGTAGTGCTTGGGCGTGGTCAGCAGCCGCTCCCCTACCAGCTCGTGCATGTAGTCGGCTTCCAGGGTTTTCAGCAGTTGGGGCAATTCCAGGGTACCAAAAAAGGCATCTACCTGCGGAATTTCCACCTCCAGATCGTCCTTGTAGCGCTGGGAAAGGCAGCCCGTTACGTAGAGCTTCTCAAGCTTCCCGGCCTCTTTTTCGTCGGCGTAGCGCAGGATGGTGTCAATACTTTCCTGCTTGGCATTATCAATGAAGCCGCAAGTATTGATGATGACGATGTTGGCGTCGCTCTTTTCGGCTTCGTGCGTCACCTCAAACTGGTTGGCGCGCAATTGGCCCATCAGCACTTCCGAGTCCACGACGTTTTTGGAGCAGCCGAGGGTAATGACGTTTACTTTATTGGCCTGCTGGCTTCTGACTTTCATGCTGGATTGATTGGCGGGCGGCCGGGCAATTTCTTATGAGTGAGAAACTTGCCCGCTACGGCCCGCGGCGAATTTCGGACCGCAAAGGTACGAATGAGGCAACGCCTTTTCCTACCCGAAAGGTTTCTTTGTAGCGTATGGACCAATGTAAAACTGTCATTCCGAGCAGCGCGAGGAATCTGGACACCTAACTTGCGGTAACTCCAGATTCCTCGCGCTGCTCGGAATGACAGTTTGATGGCTGTTTATTTCTACTTCTTAAACAGCGAGTTGACGAACGTGTGCCGGTCAAACAGCTGCAGATCCGTCATCTTCTCGCCTACACCAATGTAGCGCACGGGCACGTTTAGCTGATCGGAAATGCCAATGACCACGCCGCCTTTGGCGGTGCCGTCGAGCTTGGTGATGGCCAGGGCCGTTACCTCGGTGGCTTTGGTAAATTCCTTGGCCTGCAGGAAGGCATTCTGGCCGGTGCTGCCATCCAGCACCAGCAGCACCTCGTGGGGCGCATCGGGAATCACCTTCTGCATCACGCGCTTGATTTTGCTCAGCTCGTTCATCAGGTTCACCTTGTTGTGCAGGCGGCCGGCGGTATCAATAATGACTACATCAGCCCCCATTTCCACGCCTTTCTGCACCGCGTCGTAGGCCACGGAGGCCGGGTCGGTGTTCATGCCGTGGGAAATAACGGGCACGCCCACCCGCTGGCCCCAGATGATGAGCTGGTCGACGGCGGCGGCGCGGAAGGTATCCGCAGCACCCAGCACCACTTTCTTGCCGGCCGAGTGGAAACGGTGCGCCAGCTTGCCGATGGTAGTGGTTTTGCCTACTCCATTCACGCCCACCACCATAATCACGAAGGGCTGGCCGGGGCTATCGGCGCGGTCCAGGATGGCGCGGGAGCCGGTGGCGCCGCTGTTGGCGTCCAGCAGCTCCACAATTTCCTCGCGCAGGATGCGGTCCAGCTCGGAGGTGCTCACGTACTTGTCGCGGGCCACGCGCTTCTCAATCCGGTCAATCACCTTCACGGTGGTGTCAATGCCCACATCGGCATGCACCAGCATGGTTTCCAGGTCATCCAGCACGGCTTCGTCCACGGTGGCTTTGCCCACCACGGCTTTGCTCAGCTGATCAAAGAAGTTGGTTTTAGTCTTCTGCAGGCCTTCATCGAGGGCCTGCTGCTGCTCCTTGCTTTCCTTGTCCTTCTTGAAAAAATCGAAGAGTCCCATACGGAGAGTAGCGCGAAGCTCCAGCTTCGCGCATCGTTGCTGACGATGGACGATGATGTTGGCACCGCCCGCCGGACGGGCCGTTCAACGACGCACGAAGCTGGAGCTTCGCGCTACTACAACGCAAAAAAGTCCCACGCTGGCGGGACTTCTTCACTTCGGTTAGGATGCCACAGGGGCGCCGGATTACTTAACGCCGGTAGCGAGGTAGTCCTGCACTTTATCTACGGGCACCATTTCCTCACGGAACGTATAGGCACCAGTTTTCTCCGATTTAACGGCACGAATCACTTTAGCCCAATCCTTACCGCCTGGGGTTTTCAGGGTTGCTACTACTTTCTTAGCCATGACTCAATTACTTGATTTCCTTGTGAACGGTCATCTTCTTGAGCACAGAGTTGAACTTCTTCAGCTCGATGCGCTCAGGAGTGTTTTTGCGGTTCTTGGTGGTAATGTAGCGCGAGGTGCCCGGCTGACCCGAGTTCTTGTGCTCGGTGCACTCGAGGATTACCTGCACCCGGTTTCCTTTTTTAGCCATCTCGACTTAGTTTTTGGATTAAGGACTGCAAAGGTACACGGCTTTTTGGAATTCTCAAACACCCAAGCGAACAATAAACCCAGGAATATCTTTTTGACTTTCATGCTGCTACGCCCCAGATGGGCCGGCCGGCCGCCACTTTATACCAGGCACAGGCGGAAAACGGCATCCAACGGATGCCATCTGCCGCCTCTACGCAGTGCCACCACGAAGCTTAGCGCAGCTCCATGTCGTGCAGTTTTATCACATATTCCTTCGTCGCCGCGTCGTAACCGATGGTGTACTTGGTGGGGTAATACAGGCCGGTTCTCTCTACCATTTCCGGGCGGGGCAAGGTGAAGGTTTCGGTTTTCTTTTCTTCGAGGTAAGCCTTTGTAATCATGGGCTCCAGGAAAATAACTTTTCCGTTGTAGGAACCATAGATAAAGGTTTGGGTGAAGTCCTCGCCGTGGTATTCGTGGCTGTTGGGGTCTATCCAGTGGCGCCCCATCATAGGCACGGTGCGGCCGGGTGCTACGTTGGGCGCCGTCTGGTAACCGGCGGGCAGCAGGTTGGCGGCGGGTAGCACATCACCATTGGCATCATCCAGACCAATCTGAGCCCGCTCGGCCATGGTAATCATGTAGAAGTGGGCATCAAAATGCGGCTTGCCATACACTGCGGCTGGTTCATGCCCATTCGGGTTCCAGTCCAGGGAAAGATGATTGAAGGGCAGCTTGGCAGTGGAATTAGCCGGCAGGCTGAGCATATACCAGGCTGGGGGGTTGGTATCGGTGGCGGGCAGGCCGGTGAGGGCGGCCTCGGTCAGGCGCATGCCTATTTCGGTGGGGTTGCCGCTGGCATCTACTGTTATAAAGCTGCGCGCGGTGCCGTTGCCCACCGTTACGGCATCACCATAAGTGGTTACCGGCGTGGGAGGCGTGTTATTGTCATCATCGTCATCGTTGCAGGCGGTAGTAAATGCCAGGCTTCCTACCATGAAAATAGTCAGCCAGAGACGCACGCCGCGGCGCATCCCAAAAAGAAGAGAATCAAGCATAACTGAAAGGATTAAATAATAGCAGCACGTTTCCGGCAGAGCAGTCAGACTCCTGACCGGCTTTGCTCCAGCTGGTCAGTCAGGGCATCTCCTGGCATGGATTTACGCATGCCAGGAGCCCGGCGTCTGTGCCAACTACCCGTACTGAGTGCGGCAGCGGCACTTAAAGCACAATTATTAGTTAATAAAATACAATATATATAAAACCAGGGATAATAGAGCGTGCAGGTTTATGTTGCAGCATTAGGCAGTCCTTCTATTTCAGCACGGGCAGCTTAAAATCCTCCAGCACACTGGACTTGGCCATCATCTTCTCAATTTCCGCCACGGTGCGCGGGGCTTCTTTCGACAGATTTTCATAGCCGCTACTGGTCAGGAGCACATCATCCTCAATACGAACGCCAATGTTCCACCACTTTTTGTCGCAGGGGCTGCCTTCCGGGATATAGATACCGGGCTCCACCGTAATAACATTGCCGGCGCGCAGGGGGCCGTAGGAGCCCCGGTCGTGCACGTCCAGACCCAGGTAGTGGGAGGTGCCGTGGGGGAAATATCGGCGCACGTCTTCGGGCTTGGTGATAATGCCCAGCTTCAGCAAACCAGCCGTAATAACCTCCTGCGCGGCCTTGCCCGGGGCACCGAAGGCATTGCCGGGCTTACACTCCGCAAAACCGGCTTCCTGGGCGGCCAGCACCAGCTCATAAATTTGCTTTTGCTCGGGGCTGAACTTGCCGCTGGGCGGAATAGTGCGTGTTACATCGGCGGTATAGCCGTGGTATTCGGCGCCGCAGTCCATCAGCAGCAGGTCGTTTTTCACCTGCTGCTTGTCGTTGGTTTCGTAGTGCAGAATGCAGCCATTGGCGCCGGCCCCCACAATGCTGGGGTAGCCTTCAAACTCGGCGCCGTACCGCTTGTAGACGTATTCGTGCAGGCCTTGCACTTCCATTTCGCCCATTTCCGGCTTCAAGGCTTTCATCACTTCCTGCTGGCCTACGGCGCTGATGCGGATGGCCCGGCGCAGGTGGGCCAGTTCCTCCGGGGTCTTGATTTCGCGCAGCTGGTCCAGGGCATTGTTGAGCAGGTTAGCGTCGTGCCGGCTCACGGGCCGGGCTTCCAACGCTTTCTGACGCTCAGCATCGGTAGTGGCTTTCAAATACCCCTGCACGTAGGCGTCGGTAGCCAGGGCAGGCTGCTCTTTCATCAGCCGCTCCAAGTAGCCTTTGATCTGCGGGGCGTTGCTTACCCCGGAGCGCTGCAGCCGGTTGTAAAGCTCGGCGCGGGCCGGACTGTAGTCGGCGGGCACGGCGGCCTGCTGCCGGAAGTCGGCTACCAGGTTGTAGAGGTCGGCGGGGTCGCGGCGGTCATCCCGCACATCGGCAGGCAGATTGGTGAAAAGCACCTGCCCAAAATCGGCCCAGCGGATACCGGCCCCGGCAAAGGCCTTGTTCTCGGCGGTATACTGGAGCTTCAGCTGGTCTTTGGCGCCGGCGCTGCCCAGGCGGCGGCCCGTCCATTGCTCGGCCTGCGGGTCGCGGGGCTGCACAAACAGCGCCTCCGTAACGCCGGCCTGCCCATTGATGGTTTGCGGCTCCTTGAAGAGTACCAGCACGGCATCGGGCTCATCGTAGCCGGTCAGGTAAAAGAAATCCGGGTCCTGATGATAGAGGAAGTTAACGTCGTTGGCGCGGTTGCGCACAGGGGCCGCAAACAAAACGGCAACGGAGCGAGCCGGCATCTGTTGACGCAGTAGCTCTCTCCGTTGCCGGTGAAATGCGGGGTCCAGAAAATCGGCCGGCCGGTCAAGACCGGCGGCGCGCTGGGCAAAGGTGGCAGCCACAGGGGCGGCCAACAAACCCGAGAGCAGCGCGAGCTGTCCCAGGCGAAGAAGTTTGGCTGGAAGCACAGAAAGGAGGTTTAGTCGGCGAAGAGACCCACATGACACGGAAACGTTGCGTTCCGCTTATTGCAGGCTTCACCTAAGAAGCTCCTAAACTTCCAAAAAAACTAGTAAACGATGAAGCCCTGCTCTTTCGCCTTCTTCAGGACCGACATAATGCCGTTCTTGTTGATAGTGCGGATAGTGCTGGTTGCTACTTTCAAAGTAACCCAAGCATCCTCTTCGGGGATGTAGAAGCGCTTCTTCTGCAGGTTCGGATAGAACTTGCGCTTGGTCTTGTTGTTGGCGTGCGAAACGTTGTTGCCTACGCGGGTACGCTTGCCGGTCAGATCACAAACTCGGGCCATGATATAGAGGGACTTGAAGGTTTCAGTGCTTGAAAAAGGGACGCAAATATCGGTATAACTTCGATAGTAACAAACCCAAAGGCTGAAAAATAGCGGGTTAGCTCTGTTTTGGGCCGCTGGAGGGCTTCTTGGCGCTGCCGCCCGCCTTCCAGGGGCAGTGCCGGCAGCCGCTGCCGCAGCAGGTGCCGCGCCGCAAGTGATACTGCTCCGTGAAGACCAGGTAGCCCTGGGGCGTGAAGTAATAGTCGCCGGGCTGCAGGGGCTGTGGGGCGGTTGGCGCGGCCATTTAGGAGTTGGCAGCCAGCTCGGCAATGCACTCAATTTCCACCAGCGCATCCAGGGGCAGTCGGGATACTTCCACGGTACTGCGGGCCGGGCGGTGCTCGCCAAATACCTCCGCGTAGGTGGCATTCATGCGGGGAAAGTCGGCGAAGTTTTTCAGAAAGACGGTGGTTTTTACCACGTTCTGCAGACTGAGGCCTTTGCTGGCGAGTACCGTGGCGAGGTTGTGCAGGGCCTGGCGGGTCTGCTCCTCAATAGTAGTAGCCTCAATGCGCATGGTGGCGGGTACCACCGGCGTTTGGCCGGAGCAGAATACCAGGCCATTGCTGACGATGGCTTGCGCATAGGGACCAATGGCCTGGGGCGCGTCGGGGTGATGCAGGGTTTCCATTGCCGGTAAAGATACTAGCTCCCGGCGGTGGAGCCAGGTTACAGCGGGCGGCTTTTTTGTAGTTTAGGGAGCCGAACTCCTGTCCTCTAACCTATTGCTCCGTTTTGTATGCGCGTATGTTCTCCTTCTTCTCTAGTACTCGGGGCGCTGGCCGCAGCCCTGCTGGTTTTCGCGGCGCCGGCCCAGGCCCAAAAAGCACCGACGAAGTCACCTACCGATATGCCCGCCCGACTGGTGGGCACAGAGCTGGCCGCCATTGTGCATGATGTGGATGCTACCCTGGCCCAGCCCATCCGCCAGGCGCGGCAAAAGCTGTCCTCCGTGAAAAAGCGGTATGCTGCCGGGCTGCCCGCAGGCCAGACGCTCTACCTCACCACGCGCATTTTCGACTCCGACGGGCAGTTTGAGCAGGTTTTCGTGCGCGTCAGCAGCTGGCAGGACAAAATAGTAACCGGCACGCTGGCCAACAAGCTGGAAGCCGTGCACGAGTATCAGCCTAACCAGTCTATTACCTTCCCCGAGCAAGCCGTGCTCGACTGGACCATTACCGCCGCTGATGGACAGGAAGAAGGCAACTACGTGGGCAAGTTCATTGACCGCCTGCAAAGCAAAGGCAAGGAATAAGTACCGGTGCTCTCCGCCCTTTTCCGTAATTTCGGGCAACTGATTCCTGCTATTTTCCAAAACTCAAGCATATGGAAACCACCTCCCCTACCGCCACCCAGACCCGCAGCCAGCAGCTGATGGCCCTCGAAGACCAGTATGGCGCCCATAACTACCACCCGCTGCCCGTGGTGCTCAACCGGGGCGAGGGCGTGCACCTGTGGGATGTGGAAGGCAAGCACTATTACGATTTCCTATCCGCTTATTCCGCTGTAAACCAGGGCCATTGCCACCCGCGCATCATCGGGGCCATGACGGAGCAGGCCCAGAAGCTCACGCTCACCTCCCGCGCCTTCTTCAACGACCAGTTGGGCGCCGCCGAAAAGCAGCTTTGCGAGCTATTCAACTACGATAAGGCGCTGCTAATGAACTCCGGCGCCGAGGCCGTGGAAACCGCCCTGAAGCTGGCCCGCAAGTGGGGCTACCAGGAAAAAGGCATTGCGCCCAACATGGCCCGCATCATTGTGGCCGAGCATAACTTCCACGGCCGCACCACCGGCATCATCTCCTTCAGCACCGACCCCGACAGCACCGGCGGCTTCGGCCCCTACACGCCCGGCTACCAGGTAGTGCCCTATGATGATCTGGAAGCGCTGGAGGAAGCCGTGCGGGACCCGCACGTGTGCGCTTTCCTGGTAGAGCCCATTCAGGGCGAAGCCGGCGTGATGGTACCATCCGATGGTTACCTGGCCAAGGCGCACGAAATCTGCAAAGCCCACAACGTGCTATTTATTGCCGATGAGATTCAGACCGGCCTGGGCCGCACCGGCGAGCTGCTGGCCACCTGCTACGAAGGCGTGCACGCCGATATTCTGGTGCTGGGCAAAGCCCTGAGCGGCGGGGCCATGCCCGTGTCGGCGGTGCTGGCGCGCAATGAGATTATGCTCACCATTCAGCCCGGGCAGCACGGCTCCACGTTTGGCGGCAACCCGCTGGCCTGCGCCGTAATGCGCGCCGCCCTGGATGTGCTGCTGGATGAAAAACTGACCGAAAACGCCCGCGCCATGGGCGAGGTATTCCGGGAGCGGATGCGCCGCGTGCAGGCTAAGCGCCCCGAGGTAGTGGAGCTGGTGCGCGGCAAAGGCCTGCTGAATGCCGTAGTCATCAAGCCCCACGCCGACGGCCGCACCGCCTGGGACGTGTGCGTGACCCTGATGGAGCGCGGCGTGCTGGCCAAGCCCACCCACGGCGACATCATCCGCTTCGCGCCGCCGCTGGTTATCAACGAAGAGCAGCTGCACGAAGCCTGCGACATCATTGAGCAGACTATTCTGGAGTTTTAACCTGAGAACTTTTCTTGGTTTTCACGTAAGAAGCGGGCCGTCCTTCTCCGGGCGGGCCGCTTCTTTTTTGCCGATGAACTCAACCGCTACCAAGTATTGCCTGTTGCTGCCGCTGGCGCTGCTCCTGAGCTGCCGCAGCGAAAAAGCCGCCTTTCAGTTTACGCCCGCCACTATCGTGGCCGTTGCCGCGCCGGAGGAGGCCACCGCTACCGCCGACAGCGGCCTGGCCACGCCAATGCTGCCTGCCACCCCGGCCAGAACTTCATTAGTACCTCAAAGCGCTCCGGTTGCTGCACCAACTTCTCAGGCCGCCAGCCGCCGCGTGCGCCATGCCCGCCCGCTGCTACAGCAGAAAACGCAGGCTTCGCCGCGTCGCGCTGCCCGCCCGCTGGAAAAGGGAGAGCCGGAAAACAAGGTGTGGCACCTGGTGCTGGGCGGGGCGCTGGTGGTAGGCGGCGTAGTAGCCGGGCTCCTGCTGGGCGGCTGGCTGGGGCTGGGGGTGGGCGCGGTCGGGGTGCTGCTGGGCTACTATTTTGTGGTGTTGGGTATTGGCGGCCCGCACGCCTGGCTGGGCGTTTTTCAGGAATGCTTTAATATGTAGGCCTATATTCAGGCGATGAGCGACAAGCTGTATTCCTGGATAGTTATTGGCCTGATGGCTGGCGTAGGAGTAGGTTGCCGCAGTCAGCAAGCGGCTTTTTCCTTCCGCGCCCAAACGCAATTGTCAGCTGCTCTCTACCCCGCCCAGGCATTACCTGCGGCAAGTCCGGTGCAAGGGCACCTGCCTTTCTCAGCGCGCTTTCAGCCGGCGTTCCGGCTAGCGGGTAGGCACAAGGCTTCTGCCGCTGCGGGTAGAATTGCCACACCATCCAGGCAAATTTTACAGGCTGCTTCTCCTCGCCATCTGCTGCCGGTTAATAATCCCCAAAGGCTTCACTCCACCGTCAGCCCCTCTCTAAAAGGTCCTGCCCACACTACATCCCCCAAAGGTGATTTATTACAGGTTCTCGCAACGCTGCTATTCATCGGAGGCATTGTGCTGGGGATAATTATGGGCGGGTGGGCCGGATTCGGGCTTTTCGTCCTTTGTAGTCTGGCGGCTTTGGTACTTGCTTTCTGGGGTGGTTTTATCATTGATGGCAACTTACCCTGAGGCCCGCGGCTGCAACCTTATCTTTGCCGGCGTTGTTCTGCTCTGTTGTCAATTCTGATTGTAGCTATGCCTATTCTTCCCTCGCACCGTCCGCGGCGCAACCGTAAGTCCGAAGTTATCCGCAATATGGTCCAGGAGACCAACCTGGCGGTGCAGGATTTCATTTACCCGGTCTTTCTGATTGAAGGCCAGAATCAGCAGATTGAAATTCATTCCATGCCGGGTATCTACCGGCACTCCGCCGACCGGCTTATCGACGAAATTGGGAAGTGCGTAGAGCTGGGCATCAAGTCCTTCGCCCCATTCCCCGGTATCAACGATGCGCTGAAAGACCGGCTGGCCCGTGAATCAGCTAACCCCGAAGGCCTCTACCTGAAAACCATAGCTGACATTAAGCGCCAGTTCCCGGATGTGGTGCTGATGACCGACGTGGCCATGGACCCCTACTCTTCCGATGGCCACGACGGCGTGGTAGACCCCGAGTCGGGGGAGATTTTGAACGATGCTTCTCTGGAAGTGCTGGGCCAGATGGCCCTGGCGCAGGCCCGCGCCGGCGCTGATATCATCGGCCCCTCGGATATGATGGATGGCCGCGTGGCCTGGATTCGGGAGGTGCTCGACAGCAATGCCTTCACCAACGTGAGCATCATGAGCTACACGGCCAAGTACGCTTCCGCTTTCTACGGCCCCTTCCGCGACGCGCTGGACTCAGCCCCGAAAAAAGGCGACAAAAAAACCTACCAGATGAACCCCGCCAACCGCCGCGAGGCCCTGCGCGAGCTGGCCCTGGACGAGCAGGAAGGCGTCGATATGGTGATGATTAAGCCCGCCTTGAGCTACCTGGACGTGATTCGGGAAGTGCGCGACCATACGCAGCTGCCGGTTACGGCCTACAACGTATCGGGCGAGTACGCCATGATTAAAGCCGCCGCCCAGCAGGGCTGGCTGGATGGTGAGCGAACCATGATGGAGGTGCTGCTGAGCATTAAGCGCGCTGGCGCCGACGCCATCCTCACCTACTTCGCCAAAGAAGCCGCCCAGGTACTGCGCCGGGGCTAATTATTCTTACAGCCACGTTACTTCACAAAAAAGCCTCCGTGAAAACGGGGGCTTTTTTGTAGGTTAAAAACGGAGGGTTAATGGGTGCCAAAGAGGAAAACGGCAATCTGCCGGACCTCTTCAAACATGGCGCCTACCTGGTAGGTGATGACGAACAAACCGACGTAGAATATACTGGGATACTGCTTGCCCAGGGTGAGAATGGGCGCAAATAGCCTATTGAGCACATAAGGGCGCGTAGTGAGCCAGACACACGATGCCCCGATAAGACCACCCGCCAGGATATCGGTGGGGTTGTGCACGCCAATATAGATGCGGGGCAGGCACACGAACAGCACCACGTAGCCCAGTACCAGCAAGCCAATGCGCCGATTAATCAGCAGAATGCCGGTGGAAAGGGCCAGTACCAGCGTGGCCGTGTCGCTGGGCATGGAGTTTACATCGTTGAAGGAGGAGGAGGTTTTGCTGCGCCAGTCGGCAATGGGGTTTACAAATTTCAGCTCCTTGTTATACAAGGGCCGCACCCGGAAGGGCAGCACGTGCACCAGCACCCGCGCCACAAACATGGCCAGCAAACCGCCCACCAGCGTGGCCAGCAGCATTTGCCGCACATATATCCGGTTGGGCGTGTGCTGATAAAACCAGAGAAACCAGAACGTCATGGCCACAATGCCCCCTTCAGCAGGTTATTGAACACAAACAGGTTCACCAGCGAGTCGAAGAAATCGGATTGGCGGGCAAACTGGTTTACAAAGGTGATAATGTGATAATCGAATGCATTCATGGCTTTTAGGCTAAGGAGCTCCAGTAACTCTTAGCACTAAAATAATGATAGTAATAATTTTTACAAATAAAATACAATAAATTCTTTTCTAGCTCTCCTTTTCGCTTGTTACAGCCGGCGCGAAGGGCCAGCGCTGCAGCTTGCGGCTCCACAGCAGAAAAGCCACGCAGCCCGCGGCTATAACTGCCAGCGCCGAGGCTATAAGCTGCAGGCCGGTGCTCCAGAAAATCAGCAGCCACACCACTATGGCCAGTACCACGGGCAAAGGGTATAAGGGCATGCGGAAGGGCAGCCCCGTAGTGCCGCGTCGGCGGCGCAGCAGCACCAGGCCAATAGCCTGCCCCACAAACTGTATCAGAATGCGCATGGCCAGAATGGCGCTGATAACCTCGGCCAGCCGGAACAGCAGGCTGAATACAAACCCCAACCCGCCCAGAATCAGCAGCGAAACGTAGGGAAACTGCTTGGTGGGATGCAGGCGCCCGAAGATGGGTAGAAACTCGCCATCGGCAGCGGCGGCGTACGGAATGCGCGAGTACCCCAGCAGTACGGCAAACAGGGAAGCAAACGCTACCCACAGCACCAAAGCCGTGGCCGCTTTGGCCGCCATGGCCCCGTACAGCCGCTCCACAAACGTGCTGACGATAAACTCCGAATGCTGCGCCTCCTGCCAGGGAATAACGGTGCCCACGCTCCAGTTCAGCAGCAGATACAGCGCCGTAATGCCCAGAATGCTGAGGAAGATGCTGCGCGGTATCAGCTTGTGCGGCTCGCGCACCTCGCCGCCCAGGTGGCACACGTTGTAGTAGCCCAGGTAGCTGTAAATGGTTTTCACGGCCGCCTGCCCCATAGCCGCCGAGAGCAGCAAACCCGGCACCGCCGACCACCCTCCGGCCGGCAGCCAGGCCACCGGATGCGTGGCGTGCGTGAGGCCGCCAAAAATCAGCCAGGCCATCAGGCCCAGCACGCCCACCCACAACAGCACGCCCAGGCGGCCAATATCCTCAATGCGGCGGTAGAGCAGCAGCACCAGCAGCAGTACCACCGTGCCGCTCACCAGCTTGGGCTGCCACCAGGCCGTGAGCGGCACCAAATAGCCGAAATACTGCGCAAAGCCAATGGCACCGGAGGCCAGCACCAGCGGGGCCTGCACCAGGGTTTGCCACACATATAGGAACGACATGAGCCGACCCCATTTATGCTCGCCATAAGCTAGCTTCAGAAACCGGTAGGAGCCGCCGGCTTCCGGGTAGGCAGCGCCCAGCTCACTCCAGATCAGGCCATCTACCACGGCCAGCCCGGCCCCTACCAGCCAGGCCAGCAAAAAGTAGGGCCCCATCAGGCCCATCACCAGCGGCAGCGTAACAAAAGGGCCAATGCCCACCATGTCAATCATGTTGAGGGCAGTGGCTTGCACCAGGCCCAGGCGGCGGCTTAAGGTAGGAACGGGGGGTAACGGTGCTGACATAGAAAAGCAAAAGTGGGCTAAAGGTGCATTATTCCGCGGCATCTTCTAACTCCGGCCCGGCCGGTGCGTACCAGTGAACACAAACCTTGGTGAAATGGCCGGAAATTCTTCTTCCAGACTTGTCGTGTATGGGGCCATTGGGGCCAATATGGCCATTGCGCTTTCCAAATTTATAGCGGCCTTTTTCACCGGCTCCTCGGCCATGCTCTCGGAGGGTATTCACTCCCTGGTAGACAGCGGCAATGGCCTGCTGATTCTGTGGGGACTGAAGCGCAGCGAGGCCCCACCCGATGCCCGGCACCCCTTTGGGCATAGCAAGGAGCTGTACTTCTGGACGGTGATTGTGGCCGTGCTGGTGTTTTCGGTGGGTGGCGGCTTATCCCTGTACAAAGGCTGGGAGCACATCAAACAGCCTGCTCCCCTCTCCGACCCTACCTGGAACTATTGGGTACTGGGCCTGGCTATGCTTTTTGAGGGAATAGCCTGCTTTATGGCGTTCCGCGAATTCCAGAAAACCCGCGGCAGTCAGGGATTCTGGAAAGCCCTGCGGGCCAGCCGCGACCCCGCCGTTTTTGCCATTCTGCTGGAAGACCTGGCTGCCCTGCTGGGTTTGGTTATCGCCCTGGCCGGTATCTTTTTCGGGCACCTGCTGAACAACGTGTATCTGGATGGTGCGGCCTCTATGGCCATTGGGGTGCTGCTCATCTTCATGGCCATTTTTATGCTGCGCGAAACCAAAGGGCTACTGGTGGGTGAAGGAGTAGATGCCCCCACCCTGGCCAGCCTGCGGGACCTTACCGCCGCCGACCCGGATGTAACCCTGCTGCGCAATCCGCTGTCTATGTACCTGGGCCCGCAGGATGCCATGCTGGCTCTGGATGTTCAGTTCCGGCAGGATATGACAGTGGCAGAGGTAGAGCAGAGCGTGCAGCGCCTGCAGGACGCCATCCGGGACCAACACCCCGAGTTTCAACGCATCTTTATTGAGGCTAAAACATTAGGGTCTGAACCCTATATTGCCCGCTAAGGAGCCGTTGATTGCAATAGGAGGCTGCCGTCTGCTGGTCTATTATTTTTTGTTTCATCCTGTAATTTTCTGCCCGCTGGCTGCCCTTCCCTCCTCTTGTTTTGGAGCGGCGCGCAGCCAGGCGTCATTACTTTTCCGCTTCCATGGCCAACCCCAGTTCCTCAAAAACCGCCCTCTACGGTGGCTTAATTGCTAACATTGGCATTGCGCTCAGCAAATTTGTGGCCGCCTACTTCACCCGCAGCTCGGCTATGCTCTCGGAAGGTATTCACTCCCTGGTAGACAGCGGCAACGCCGTGCTGCTGCTCCATGGGGTAAACCAGAGTCAGAAACCGGCCGATGCCCGCCACCCTTTCGGGCGCTCCAAAGAGCTGTATTTCTGGGGCCTGATTGTGGCCGTACTGATTTTCGCCATTGGCGGCGGCATGTCTTTCTACGAAGGCATCAAGCACATTGAGCACCCCGAGCCCCTCACCGACCCGCTCTGGAACTACATTGTGCTGGGCGTGGCTATTGGCTTTGAGGGCTGGGCCTACTGGCTGGCAGTGCGTGCCTTGAAAGAGGCTGCCAACGGCAGCACCGACGGGCTCTGGACAATGCTGCGCCAAAGCAAAGACCCGGCAGTGTTTGCCTCTGTAATGGAAAACCTGGCCGCCCTGCTGGGCCTGGTGTTTGCGCTGGCCGGCGTGTTTTTGGGGCATCAACTCAACAACCCCTATCTGGACGGGGCCGCCTCCATTGCCATTGGCTTGCTGCTGATGCTGGTGGCCGTATTCCTGGTAAGCCGCACCAAAGGCCTGCTGGTGGGCGAGGGCGTGGATGCGGAAACCCTGCGGGGCATGCAGGTTATTGCCCGCAGCCAGCCCGATGTAGAGCACATTGCGCCTCCCCTCACCATGTACCTGGGCCCGCAGGATGTCATGATGGCCTTGGATGTGGAGTTCCGGAACGACCTGACCGCCGAGGAAGTAGAAGAAGCCATTGACCAGCTACAGGATGCCATTAAGGGCCAGTACCCGTTTGTGAAGCGCATTTTTGTGGAGGCCAAAGCTGTATCGGCCCGGGGGCGGCGCATTCTGAAATAGGAACGGGTTTAACCTTCCGGCTTCTTTCCCGGTACATAGTCTCTAATGCCCGCGCCTGACCGGCGCAGCATTTCTGTTCACCTAGAGTAAAGCTATGACTGCATCTACGTTTGCTGGAAGCCCGTTTCAATCCTTCTGGATGGGCGGCTACGAATGCACCGATCAACTCAACGCCTTCGGTCACCGCGTCGACTTCCTGACTACCACCGGGCACCTGCAGCTGATTAATGAGGATTACCAGCAGCTGGCCCCCTTCGGTATTCGCACGGTGCGGGAAGGCATCCGCTGGAGCCAGGTAGAAAAAACCCCGTATACCTACGACTGGAGCACGGTGCAGCACCTGCTGGAAGCCGGCCGCCACCAGCATATTCAGCAGATCTGGGACTTGTGCCACTTTGGTTACCCCGACGACCTGACGCCCCTGCACCCCTTGTTTGCGCGGCGCTTTGCCCACCTGTGCCGGGCTTTTGTGGCCTTCTACCGCAGCCAGCGGCCCGAGGGCGAGTTGATTGTAACGCCTATTAACGAAGTGAGCTTTATGTCCTGGCTGGGCGGCGATGCGCGCGGCACTTCCCCGTATTGCGTGGGCCAGGGTTGGGAAGTGAAATACGGGCTGATGCGCGCCTACATTGAAGGCGTGGCGGCCCTGCGGGAAGCCGACCCTTCCATCCGGATTCTGACCACCGAGCCGCTGGTAAACGTGGTGCCGCCCCTGAATGCCACCCGCCAGGACCTGCGCCGGGCCCGGGAAATACACGAGTCGCAGTACCAGGCCATGGATATGCTCACCGGCCGCATGTGCCCCGAGCTGGGCGGCCGGCCGGAATATCTGGACATCCTGGGTCTGAACTTCTACTACGATAACCAGTGGGACTCGCATACCAACCACCGGCTGGGCTGGGTAAATGAGCCCTACGATGCGCGCTGGCGCCCCCTTCATTACCTGCTGGGGCAGGCCCACGCCCGCTACGGCCGGCCCCTGGTGCTCTCCGAAACCAGCCATCCCGGCCTTGACCGCCCCCACTGGATCCGGATGGTAGCCGAAGAATGCGCCGAAGCCCTCCGGCAGAGCATACCGTTGTGGGGCGTGTGCATCTACCCCATTCTGGACCGGCCCGACTGGGACTTTCCCGAGCGGGAATGGCACCGGTCTGGTCTCTGGGACGCCGAGCTGTGCCCCGATGGTCCGCCCCGCCGCATTCTGCACGAGCCGTACGCCGCCGCCCTGCTGGAGTCGCAGCAAATTCTGGCACCGGAACTTCAACTGGCTGAAATATCACTTTCTGAGTTAACTATGGCCTAGGCCTTGGCCCCTCGTTTCCATTTCTTATGTCCGTGCTCCCGTCTTCACCCGCTGATCTGCTCACGCTGTTTCACCGTTCCTTTGCCGACAACACTCTCTCAGCAGAAGAAGCCCGGCACCTGCGGGCCCAGCTGGCGGCCCACGGCCCGCACGGTCAGGCCCTGGAGGAGTTCCGGCACCAGCTATTTGCGGTAGTGCGGGAGCGGTTTAACACGTTGCCCGATAAAGCAGCTATTGAGTGGTTGGAAGCAGCCAATGCCTTACTGCTGCCCCCGGCGGAGGATGTCAGCCCACAGTCAGAAGTATACTTTAGCCCTGATGATGATTGCGTGGGCGCTATTCAGCGCTTTATCAAGGAAGCCGAGCAGCGCCTGGATGTGTGCGTGTTTACCGTTTCCGATGACCGGATAACCGATGAGCTGCTGGCGGCCCACCAGCGCGGCGTGCAGCTGCGCCTACTCACCGACAACGACAAGCTTTTCGACCGGGGCTCCGATGTGCGCCAGCTGCACGCGGCCGGCGTGGCCATTCACGTGGACAATACCACCGACCACATGCACCACAAGTTTGCCGTAGCCGATGGCCGCGCCGTGCTGACCGGCAGCTATAACTGGACGCGCTCAGCCTCGCTTTACAACCATGAAAACCTGCTGATTACGGAGGATAGCAACATTGTGCGGCGCTATCAGGCGGAGTTTGAACGACTATGGTCTTCCCTGGGTGCCTTTCAGGGCCAGTAGGGCTACCGGCTCGGCCTATAAGCCCACGAAAGGCCGCAGCTGCCGGTAAATAATATTGTGGTGCCAGAACAGCTGCAGCACCATGGGAATATGGTTTTTGCCCGGCTGCAGGGTATAGCCGGGCGCTTTCCCCAGCTCTTGCAGCCGCTGCCGGAAAGCCTCACTGCTGTGCAGGATAGAAGGATACGTATGGCCGCCCACAAACAGCAGAAAAGGCGGGCTGGCAGCCGTTACGTGGTGCATAGCGGATACCTGCCGCCACCCGGCGGGGTCATTTCCGAAAGACTTCAGGTACTGCCGGTCGCCGGGGTACTGCATCTTTTTCAGGTAGTCATACATATCCAGCCCGGCGGGGTCGTTCAGCACGGCGCCGCGCACCGGGTTTGTGGGGAAGCCCAGCTGCGTAAACAGTGTATTATCCGTAGCCAGCAAAGCGGCCAGTCCGCCGCCCGCGGAGTGCCCCATCAGGAAAATGCGGTTGGGGTCACCGTTGTATTCAGCAATGTGCGCTACCGTCCATTGCACGGCCCGGGCGCAGTCGGCGGCCATGGCGGGCACCTGCACCGCCGGCGAGAGGCGGTAATCAACAATAACAGCTACCATGCCCTGCCGGGCCAGCTCGCGGCCAATAAAGCCGTACTGGCTTTTGCTCCCGCTGTTCCAGTTGCCTCCATGAATAAAGACCACCACGGGGCGTTTGGCCGGGCCTTGTTTGCGGGGCGCATACACATCCAGCTGCTGATGGGCAGCATCAGAGTCAGCGGCCGAGGACGCTACGTAGGGAATATCCCGGGTGCGGAAGCTGGTGCAGGAATTGGCCAAAAGGCCCGTCAGCAGTAAAACCAGAACGGTACGAAGCGCCCGCAGGCGAGAATAAGAAACAAACATAGAAGCGAGAAAAGCCCGGTGGAGGCGTGGCAATGGTACGGGTGATAAGCCTTTACGTAGGGCTTGCACCCTCCGGTTTGCTGATGCTGTTGGTTAGGCGGGGCAAATAGGCCGGTAGCTATTTCAGGAGCCGGACGGGCGAAAGCCGGCGCCAGGGAGTTGCCGCCGCCAATAAAGCCACGGCGGTCAACGTTGGGCAACGACCAGTGCCCGGCTAGCGTATGCCGGGCCAGTATCATGCCTTTTGCCTGTGAGAATTTCCCTGTTGCTACTCAGCACTTTCTGCGCTCTATTGCCTCTTTCTACTGCGTATGCCCAAAGCCCGGGGCATAGTAAGCGTCATTATAATGCTCAGGCCCGCCCCTACTACCGGGGCCCGGTGCGGTTTACGGCCGGCGGTGGCGCGGCTTTTTACAATGGTGATCTGGGCGGCCTGTCCCAGAATTTTATCGGGCCCGCCGGCAGCATCGGCGTGCTGTACATGTGGCACCCGGGCCTGCAGGTGGGGGCCGAATTCTCTGCTTTCCAGATTGGGGCGAAAGACCGGTTGGCTTCCCGCAACGAGTTCAATAACCTGGCCTTCCGGGGGCGCAATGCTTCGCTTATTGCCCAGGTGCGGCTGGGCCTGCTGCGCGACAACGGCGAGTTTGCCGATTCCCATGGCAGCCCGGCCGTGCTGAAACCGTATCTGCGGCTGGGGGTGGGTGGCCTGCTTTACAGTCCCGAATCCTACGAAGGCACCACCCGCCCGGATAATGGCACGACCTTCCTCAGCCCCGAGCGCAACGACTACCCGGCGGTGGCTTTTGTAGCACCGGTGGGGCTGGGCCTTACCGTGCGGGCATCCCGCCGCGTGAACGTTACTACGGAAGCTACATACTTTTTTACCTCTACGGATCAGCTGGATGATGTGAGCACCATCCATAGCGGCAATGCCCAGCACAATGATGGCTACGGCCTGTTGGAGCTAAAGCTGGAGTATGCGCTACGCCCTTAGGCTATAGATTATTCAGCTGGAGAAATATAAAAAAAGGCCCGTTGCAGTAGCAACGGGCCTTTTTTACTTAGAAGTAACAGCCGAAACTATTCTTTCACGAAGCGCTGGTGGAACGTTTGCTCCCCGTTGCTGGCCGATACCATGTACAGGCCTTTGGCCAGGGTGCTGATGTCCAGAACACCATCTCCCTTGTAGCGGGCCGAGGTTACGGTAGCACCGCGCATATCAATTACGCGCACGTTGCTCAGGGTGCCAGCGCCGCGCAGCGACACCGTCAGCTCGTTGGTAGCCGGAACCGGGAACACATCAACACCATTCGCTTTGTTTACCGTGAAGCCGGTGTTGATAGCAGTAGTGCCCGAAGGAGCAGCCACGTTGGCTACTGCGGCCGAGCCAACTCCTACGGCATACCAGGCATTGGTCACCGACTGCTCCTGCACGGAACCGGCACCATACAAATCCTGCGCGGCCTGAATAGTGGCGGTGCGGGCAGAAGCGTAGGTAGCGGAAGCCGTGAGGTACACGCTTTCAGCACGGAAGGCAATTTTGGCCGCCGCATCCATCCCCAGACCGGTTACGGAGAAGGACTGGCCCTTTTCGTTGGTGCCGGTTTTGCCATCGGCAATCAGATAGAACCAGTAGTTCAGCACGCCGGAGTTGGTGTGTACACCACCGTTATCAGAAGTGCCGGTATACCATTTCAAACCCTTGTAATAAGCGGGCTGACCCAGCGAGTTGGGGTCGCTCATGGAGCGCAAAGCCGCCTGCTGCTTGTCGATTTCCTCGCCAATGAGCCAGGTGGACTTCGCTTTTACGCCACCGGACGTAGCGCCCAGATTGGAAACGGCATAAGCCTCTACGCAGGCACCCCAGATATCGGAGAAACCTTCATTCATGGCGCCCGACTCATAGGAGTACGTCAGGTTAGCCGTATTCTCGCACACGGCGTGGCCAATCTCGTGGCCGCACACGTCCATGGCCGTCAGGGGGCGGAAGCGCGAGGCGCCGTCGCCGTAGGTCATGACCGAGCCGTTCCAGTACGCGTTTTCGTAGCTGCGGCTATAGTGCACGTAGCTCTTGATTTTGGCGCCTTTGTTGTCGTAGGAGTTGCGGCCGTGCACGTTCTTCCAGTAGTCGTAGGTAGCCTGGGCACCAAAGTGCGCGTCGCCGGCTACGTTATCGAACGTGGAGTTATTGTATTCAGCAGCCGTCCAGTTGTTGTCGGCATCAATGAAGTCGACGGCGCGCGCATATTGCGTGCCCTTCTTCATGTTGTAGGTTTCAATGCCGAGGCCGCGGGTCAGCTCGCGCAACCGGTAGGAAGTAGCCGAAACCTGCTCATCGGCAAACGAGCGGGTGCCGCTGTAAGCCGTAGCAAAAGTAGCCGTAGCGCCGGCGTGCTTGATGATGTCGTTCTTGGAAATCACCTCACCCGATTGGGCATCCACATACAGGAATGCGCGGCTTACGGGGGCCTGGGCGTATACATCAAACTTGTAGGCCAGGGTAGCTTTGCCAGCGGCTCCTTTGCCCAGGGTGTTGCGCACAATCACCAGCTCGCCCTTAGGCTTGTAGCTGGCGGTGGCATCATTGCTGGACTTTTTGAGGAAGGCTTCTTCCTCGGCATCCTGCCACATAAACTTGCTGGCGCCTACAAAAGCCATGGCCCGGTTCAGGGCCTGCTCTTCGCTCAGGGAAGGAGTGGTCTTCACTTTCTCCATGCCCCGCACCAGGCGGCCGTTAATCAGCTGCACATCGCCCTGACGGGCGTGCAGCAGGTAAGCGCCATTTTCAACCTTAATGCCCTTGTAATACTGCTGGTAGCGCTCGTTCACCATGCCTAGGTCATCCTGGCCAGACTGGGTACGCACCAATGATTCTTCTTTGGAGAGAGCCAGCTGCTCGCGGAACATCTGCTGGGCATCACTCATTTTATAAGACCGACCGGCCCGGAAACTGATCAGCTCGGGCTGACCATCTTCCGAAGTAATACGCTGCTTTACGCGCGAATAATCCTGCGCCTGAGCCGAAAACGAAAGCAGGCCACCCAGCATGAGCAGGGTAGCTACCGAGTACTTTTTTTGCATACAAATGGGGTTGGGGTGATGAAAAAAAGAGTCTGAGCGAAGTGCAGCATGCTAAAGAAAGGGATACTGCTACTTGGCACCATCAATTTAGAAATTGTTTTAATAGGTTCATTAAAATTCGATTAAAATCCATCGAAATTTTTATAGAAGCCTTCCTTTTATTTCAAATTCAACAAACAACTGCCTGTTTGCTGCCCAAAATGGCAAGCATACCGGAAGAGCGTGTGAAATAAAAAAGGCCCGGCGCATGCGCCGGGCCTTTCTACTTAGTTGGCATTACTCTCCCGAGGGAGACTATTGCTTCACAAAACGCTGGTGGAAGGTCTTCTGACCGTCGCTCACCGTTACTACATACATGCCTTTAGCCAGGTTGCTGATGTTCAGCTCACCGTTGCCATCGTAGCGGACACCGGCTACGGCCGCGCCGCGCAGGTCTACTACTTTCACGTTAGTAGCTTTAGCACCACCGGGCAGAGCCAGGCGCAGCGACTCGGAAGCCGGGTTCGGGAATACTTCCAGACCACGGGCACCTGATTTGCTCAGCTTGTCGCCGGTGAGGGTCGTCAGGCCGGCTACTGGCGTAGCTGCCAACGTGCCGCCGGTGATGTTCAGGGAGTAGTCCTCGGTTTCGCCGTAGCTGTAAGAGCCGCAGCTGGTAGTAGCCGAGTTGTCGCTCATGACAATGCGCATGCGGGTTGTGCCCGATTTGGCGGTGGTGGGCACCGTGAAGGTGCTGGTCAGGTTGCCGCTGGTAGCAGCCGAGCCGCCATCCACTTTTTCACCGGCATCGATGAAGTCGCCATCCTGGTTCCAGTCAACATAAATACCCCAGTACTCGGTGTACACCGTAGAAGCGAAGCCACCGCTGATGGTCAGGGTTTGCGAAGAGCCGGCCGCAACCGTAGTGCTCAGGGCCGTGCCATTGTAGTAGCCGGCATCCTTAGACGAAGAGCGGGTGATAGAGCCCAGCTGTACATAGTCAATCCACTCGTAAGCCACGCTGCTGCCCTTGGAAGTGCAATACGTAACCGTGGTTGGGGGAGGAGTAGTGCCACCGCCGGAGTAAGCGGCGCCAACCCCTACGGCATACCAGGCATTGGTCACCGACTGCTCCTGGGTAGAACCTACACCGTACAGATCCTGCGCGGCTTTGATGGTGTAAGTACGAGCGGAAGCGTAGTTAGACGAAGCCGTCAGGTACACGCTTTCGGCACGGTAGGCAATTTTAGCGGCCGTAGTGATGCCCAGACCCGATACCGAGAAGGACAAACCTTTTTCGTTGGTGCCGGTTTTGCCCACCGAAACCAGGTAGAACCAGTAGTTGAGCACGCCCGAGTTAGTATGCACACCGCCGTTGTCGGCAGTACCGGTGTACCACTTCAGGCCTTTATAGTAAGCGGGTTGGCCTTGCGAGTTGGGGTCGCTCATGGAGCGCAAAGCCGCCTGCTGCTTGTCGATTTCCTCGCCAATGAGCCAGGTATTTTTGGCACGAGCACCCGAAGAGCCTACACCCAAAGTAGTTACGGCGTAGTTTTCTACGGAAGCGCCCCAGATATCAGAGAAGCCTTCATTCATGGCACCTGACTCGTTAGAGTACGTCAGGTTAGCGGTTTTTTCGCACACGGCGTGGCCGATTTCGTGGCCGCACACGTCCATGGCCGTCAGGGGGCGGAAGCGCGAGGCGCCGTCGCCGTAGGTCATGACCGAGCCGTTCCAATACGCATTTTCGTAGCCCACACCGTCGCCGGGGGTGTCATCGAAGTGCACGTAGCTCTTGATTTTGGCGCCGGCGTTGTCGTAAGAGTTGCGGCCGTGCACGTTCTTCCAGTAGTCGTAGGTAGCCTGCGCGCCCAAATGCGCGTCGCCGGCTACGTTGTCGAAGTTGGCGTTGTTGTACTCCGACCAGCTGTTGTCAGCATCGGTGAAGTCAACGGCAGCGGTGTAGCTGCTGCCTTTTTTGCAGTTGTAGGTTTCAATACCGAGGCCGCGGGTTACTTCGCGCAGACGGTAGGAGCCGTTATAATAGTCATCGGCCAGGGAGCGGGTGCCGCTGTAGGCCGTAGCGAAGGAAGCCGTGGCAGCCGTGTGCTTGATGATGTCGTTTTTAGAAATCACCTCGCCCGACTGGGCATCTACATAAATGTAAGCGCGGCTCACGGGCTGCTGGGCGTACACATCAAACTTGTAAGCCAGGGTAGCTTTGCCGGTAGTGCCTTTACCCAAGGTGCTGCGCACAATCACCAGCTCGCCTTTCGGCTGGTAGCTGGCATCGTCCTGCCACATGTACTTCTTGGCGCTTACAAACGAGAGGGCGCGGCTCAGGGCCTGCGCTTCGCTCAGGGAAGGCGTGGTGCTGATTTTACCAATGCGCTCCAGCTTGCCGTTGATGGCTTCTACCTCGCCCTGACGGGCGTGCAGCAGATAAACACCATTCTCTACTTTAATGCCTTTGTAGTACTGCTGGTAACGCTCGTTGAGGAGACCAAGCTCGTCTTTGTCGGCCTGGCTGCGCACCAGCACCTCGTCCTTCTGCAGGCCCAGCTGCTCCCGGAACATCTGCTGGGCTTCTGCCAGCTTGTACCCGCGACCAGCGTTAAAGCTGATCAGCTCGGGCTGCCCGTCTTCGGAGGCAATGCGCTGCTTAACACGAACACCATTTTGGGCTTGGGCAAACATAGCGCTGCCAAGCACCAGCAGTGCTACTGCTGGGTATTTCTTTTGCATAATGGTTTGGTTGGGGTGGTGAAAAAATAGAGAAGTCAATCCGTGCAGCGAGAGAGGTAGGCTTTTGCGGATTGGGTGGCCAAACTAGATATTTTTTGCAATATCTTGTATATCAAGCCTATTTTTTTGACAAAATTTTATTTTTTATCCATCAATTCTAATAATGCTATTTTTGTATTTTTTTAATTATTTTAATAAAATTGTAACCTTTTAAGAAGTATTCTATTAGAGTCATTTTACCGTTTACTTCCCGATTCTCTTTATTTTTCTCCTGATGCTGAACCGCTGGAAATTAGATAAAACCGTTGCCGTAGTTACGGGCGCTTCCAAAGGCATTGGCGCCGCCATTGCGGAAGAGTTGATGCAGCTGGGCGCTACCGTGTTAGCGGTAGCCCGCCAGTCGGACGTTCTGCAGCAGCAGGTGCAGGCCTGGCAGGCGCAGGGCCTACCCGCGCACGGCATAGCCGCCGATGTAAGCACGGCCGCTGGCCGCACACAGGTGCGGCAGGCTCTGGCCGACCTTCAACTACCCTGCGGTATTCTGGTGAATAATGTGGGCACCAACATCCGGAAACCCACCGCGGCTTACAGCCCCGAGGAATATCAGTACCTGATGGCTACTAACCTGGAATCAGTATTTGGGATGTGCCAGGAGCTGTACCCTTTGCTACGGGAAACGGCGGGGGCCAGCATTGTCAACGTATCCTCGGTGGCCGGGCTCACGCATGTGCGCACCGGCTCCATCTACGGCATGACGAAAGCCGCCATGCTGCAGCTTACCCGCAACCTGGCGGTGGAGTGGGCTCCGGATGGTATCCGGGTAAATGCGGTGGCGCCCTGGTACATACATACGCCGCTGGCGGCCGGTGTGCTCGGCAACCCGGAGTATTTGCAGCAGGTACTGGACCGCACGCCCATGAAGCGCATTGGCGAACCCGCCGAAGTAGCGGCGGCCGTGGCATTCCTCTGCCTGCCGGCCGCCAGCTACATTACCGGGCAGTGCCTGAGTGTGGATGGGGGCTTTGTGGTGAATGGCTTTTAGCCGCCAGCGCCACCAGCGCCTGCTCGTAGCGCGTCCAGGAGCCGGAGGCGGAGTCCAGGTACAGGAAAGGCTCAATCAGCTCCAGCTCCATCAGCAGGAATTCGCCATTCACCACCACACCATCTACGCGGGCGTACAGGCAGCCGGCACCAAAGCGTTGCATAATGGCATCAGCGGCCTGCTGCACGGCGGCGGGCGGCGTGGTTGGGGCAATGCTGCCGCCCAGGTAGTGCTGCACGCGGAAGTCACCGGACTTAGGCAGCTTCAGTACGCAATGGCTGTAGCGGCCGCCCAGGTAAATCAGCGACCATTCGCCGCCGGTTTGAATCTCGGGCAGGAAGGGTTGGGCCAGAAAATCTTCTTCGGCCAGCAGCGCCGTAAGGTGCGCGGCCTGCTCCATAGCCTGCACCGGGGTCAGCGAGAAGGTGTTTTTAGCGCCACCGCTCACGGCCGGCTTTACAATGAGCTGTTCGGTTTGTAGCCCGGCAAACAGGGTGCCCGGTTGAAACTGGGTGCCGCGGGCCAGCCAGCGGGTGGGCACAATGGGCACGCCGGCTTCCTGCATTTCCAGCAAGTACCGCTTATCGGCGTTCCAGCGCACGGTAGCCACGGGGTTCAGCAGCGGAATTCCTTCGGCCTCCAGGCGGTTCAGCCACTGATAAAACTCCGCCACCCGGTCAAAATAGTCCCACGGCGACTTTAGCACCACGGCCTCATACTGGCCCCAGGCTACGGTTTCATCCGACCAGACCACCACGCTTACCTGGTGGCCCCGGGCGCGCAGGTCGCGCTCCAGCAGCAGGTCTTCGTCTTCAACTGTATCGGCGGCGTAATGCGCTTTGCTGGCGCAGGTTACTAGGGCAAGGTGCATGAGCGATTATATATAAAACGGTGCGACACCGCGCGGGCCGCCTATTTCTTGGAGGTGAGGTAATCAGAGGCCAGGGTAGCTAGGGCTTTTACGCCCAGCGTGAGGCCGCTTTCATCAATAAAGAAGCCGGACGTATGGTGCGGCGCGGTTTCTGAGGGCTTTTTTCCTTTGGGCATGCCGCCCACAAACACAAACAGGCCGGGCACTTTCTCCTGATAGAAGGCAAAGTCCTCGGCCCCGGTTACGGCCTTTTGCAGCACTACGTGCTCGGGGCCGGCTACCTGCCGCAGGGAAGGCAGCATTTGCTCCATCAGGCGCGGGTTGTTGAACGTAACGGGCGCGTAGTTTTCAATTTCTACCTCGGCCGTGGCCCCGGCGCTTTCCGCAATGTTGGTAGCCGTGCGCCGCACCGCCGCCCATATTTTCTGCTGCATATCCTTGTTCAGGGTACGGATGGTGCCGGTAAGCTCTACCTGTTCGGGAATAATGTTGTTGCGCACGCCACCGTGCACCATACCCACCGTGAGTACAGCGGCATCTTCCGTCAGCTCCGTTTGCCGGCTGATGATGGTTTGCAGGCCGGTGATAATCTGGGCGGCGGTAACCACCGGGTCTACGCTCAGCCAGGGATACGCCCCGTGCGCCGATTTGCCTTTCACCGTAATCTTGAAGACATCGGAGCTGGCCATGGTGCCCTCGGGGCGGTATTTCAGGGTACCCACTTCGGTTTGGGCATTGATGTGCACCCCGAAAATGGCATCTACGGTGGGGTTGGTCAGCACCCCTTCCTTCACCATCAGGCGGGCGCCTCCTTCCTCGCCGGGCAGGGAGCCTTCCTCGGCCGGCTGGAAGATAAATTTGACGGTACCCGGTAGGTCTTTCCGCATTTTGCTGAGCACCTCGGCGGCGCCAAGCAGCATGGCTACGTGGGTATCGTGCCCGCAGGCGTGCATTACGCCTACCTGCTGGCCGTTGTAGGTGGCAGTGGCTTTGGAGGCGAAAGGCAGATTGGTGGCTTCCGTTACGGGCAGGGCATCCATATCGGCCCGCAGGGCCACCACCCGGCCGGGCTTGCCGCCGCGCAGGATGCCTACCACGCCGGTGCGCGCCACGCCGGTTTGCACTTCAATACCCAGTTTTTTAAGCTGCTCGGCTACTAGGGCCGCGGTACGGTTTTCCTGATTGCCCAGCTCGGGGTGTTCGTGCAGGTCGCGGCGCCAGCCAATAACCTCCTGCTCGGTATTCTCGGCCAGCTTGCTGATGCGGGGGTGTAGGCTGGCATTCTGCGCCAGAGTGGGCGCCAACGGAGCAATGCCCAGTACGAACGAGGCAACCAGTGGAAAACGAAGTGACTTCATAGAGCAAGTAGATAAGCGGGGTTGAAGATAAAGCGCCGGGGTTGTTCTGCCTAGCGGCACCGTTATATTTGCCCCGGCCTATACTTGGCGCAAAGCCCGGGGCGTTAGCGCATCATCCTCACTTTTTCCTGGTTCTGTATGCCCGCCCTGCTCCTGCTGGTGCTGCTTGCGCTGTCTGGCCTGTTCCTCGGCAATTCTTTCTTTCGAACCGAGCAGCAGACCTTTCCCCGGGTGCGGGCCGCCTACGCCAACCGGTGGCCCGGCTTGCAGGCAGAGCTGCGCCGCCGGCGCCTGAATCCTACTGAGCTGGAAGTGTATGTGCGCGTGTTTAAAATAGGCAAACGGGTAGAGGTATGGGCCCGCAACCAGGGTCCGGAGCCGTTCCAGCTTTTCCGCCAATACGCGCTGGCGGGCACTTCCGGCACACTGGGCCCTAAGCGCCGTGCCGGCGACGGCCAGGTGCCCGAAGGCTGCTACCGTATCAACCGCTTCAATCCCAACAGCCTTTACCACCTTTCCCTGGGGCTGGATTACCCAAACGCCGCCGACCTGGCCCTCCATGAGCCAACACCCGGCGGCGACATTTTCATCCATGGCTCCAATGTGACGGTGGGCTGCCTGCCCATTACGAATGCCTGCGTAGAAGAGCTTTACGTGCGGGCGGTAGAGGCGCGCGCGGCCGGCCAGCAGGATATTCCGGTGCACATCTTCCCCTTTGCCCTTAACACCACCGACCTGGATGCCCGCTGGGCCAGCCCACATTATGCGTTCTGGAAAACCCTGGCCCCTTTCTATACTTATTTCGAGCAGCATCACCAGTTGCCCCCCGTCCTCATCGACGCCGCCGGCAGCTACCGGCTGAGGTAAACCACGCCCGTTTCAGGAGCTGTAGCGGCACGTGCAGTCGCCTTTTGCACCAAGCTATCCGGCTCCAGTACAATCCACCGGGCTGCTTTATGAAGAGACACGTAGTAAAATAGTGCTAAAAGGAACCCCGGCTTTCTGCTGGTGGTTTGGCTGCACATACTATCTTTGTGATTCTGATCAACTTCCGGTTTCTGCGTGGTATGAAGAATTGGGTCCTCTGCTTCTTCCTGGGTATTGTAACCATGGCCTTTACTCCTGCCGGAGAATGGGTGGGCGGAGAGCTGATACCCTACCGCCAGGGCGAAAAATGGGGCTACGCCGACCGGAACCGGCGTTTGGTACTACCTTTGCGCTACGATGAGGCCGGCCCGTTTGTAGATGAGCTGGCCTGGGTGCGCGTAGCGGGTCTTTATGGCTATATTGATGGTAGCGGCTATGCCGTTACGCCCACGCACTTCACCAAAGCGTCCAATTTCACGCGGGGCCGCGCTACCGTAGAGCTGCACGGCGAAACCTTTGAGATTGATGTGGCCGGCAAACGCCTGCCCGCTTCCGAAACGCCTGCCCCGGAGGTAGAATACCTTTCGCTGGGCGATATTGTGCGGAAAGCCGGTAAGTTGGGCTTCCGCTTTACGGTGGGCAGCGCTACGGTCCCCACCATCTACGACGAGATACTGGAAGATTACCGGGGCCTGTTATTTGTGCGGCAGGGCCAGCAGTGGGGCGCTATCAACCGCAAAGGCAAGGTAGTACTGCCGGTTAGCTACGAGTCGATTAAAGCCACTGCTGCCAACGACTATATCTTTCCCATTGTGCAGCAGGCGGGCTTATTAGGCTATCTGGACGCGGATGGGCACCTGCTGGTAAAGCCCAAATACAGCGCCGCCGAGCCATTTGTGGGCGGCGTGGCCCGGGTAGAAACTCCGGATGGCCGCGTAGGCTATATTGACACCAACGGTAAGGAGTATTTCGAATAGCCGGCTTGTTTTGGCCGCTTGTTACGTGCCCTGTCCTTGGAAACCAATATATTCCAGGGGCAGGGCATTCTGCTGCTATATTTATTATTCTGCTATGTATGCTGGACTTACCTATTCTGAATGTGCGCCTTAAAACCTGCCACGAAAACTGGCAGCAGATGACTTCAACGGAAAAGGGGCATCATTGCCGCAAGTGCAACCGGGTAGTGCTGGACTTTACCCAGGCCCGGCAGGCCGAGTTGGAAACGGCCTTGCGGATGGCAACCAATAGTAGAGTATGTGGGCGATTCGACGCCTCTCAACTGGCACCTCTGCCACGCCTGCGGCCCAAGCTCAGGCAATTTCTGGTGGCCTTGGTGCTGATATATGCCATGGGCTTGTCAGCTGGGGAAGCTATAGCGCAGGTAAAATATGCTCCGCCAAACAACAAGGCTGCTACCAATCCCCTTTCAGCTCCGTTTGCTGATTCACAGCAGCCGGACGCCACGCATCCTCCAATGGTATTAGGAATTTATGTTGAGCAGATGCCCTCGTTTATCGGCGGCACCGCGCAGCTGCAAAAATTTATCCAGGAAAACCGGCGCTGGCCTGTCGAGGCTGGGAATATAGAAGGCCGCGTGTTCGTGCTATTCACCATTGATGCCCAGGGCAAAATCATCAACCCCCGAATAGCTAAGAGCTTACATCCGGCACTGGATAGGGAAGCATTGCGCCTGGTTGGCTTACTGGAGGGGCAGTTCGTGCCGGGGCGGCAGGCGGGCCAGCCGGTACCCGTAAATTTCACGCTTCCCATCAACTTCAGTCAGGAGACTGTGGCCACTCCTAAGACAAAGCGTAAGCATAACTGATTACCCAGTCAGCGGCTTCCTACTTACTTAGAAAATGCCGGCCCTTTCTCCCAAAAAATTCGCACTTTAAACGCCGAATCTTCCTACTCAGGCTCATTTTTCGGCTATGCTCTTTACTCCCAGTCCCATGCTGCTGAAGCTGCTGTACACCCGCGGCAGCCTGCATAACACACCTACCGGCGTGGCTTTCAGCATCAAAAACCGGCTTGACACGGTGCATCTCACCGGCATCGACCACGTGCAGATTGGCGACACAAAAGTGCTGCCGGAGCAGATTACGCTGGATCTGGGCAATGGCAATCTTTGCCCCGCCAAGGGTTTAGGCCCTGATGGTCTGAGCATTGAGTTTCCAGTGGGGCATTCTATGGAATTTCTGCTGGAAACTGCCCCCCTGCCCGAGGGAATGCACGCCGTGCAGGTGCAGTTTTCCGCCGACCCTTTTGGACCGCTGCAAGTGGAAGTGGAAGACGCCATCATCAACCAGCCCGATAACCGTACCCGCATTCCGCGCCAGAGCGACGATGACTATTCCGACGCCGCCATTCAGGCCCGGCAGCGCTTTGCCGAGGAATTCACCGGGGAAGAGTTTAAGCACCTGAAGCACTACTCCTTTGATGCCCATGACCTGCAGGGCAACTGCGAGCATTTCACGGGCGTGGCCCAGATTCCAGTGGGCCTGGCCGGGCCCCTGCGCGTGAACGGCGAGCATGCCCAGGGCGACTTCCTGATTCCCCTGGCCACCACCGAGGGCACCCTGGTAGCCAGCTATAACCGCGGCATTCAACTCCTGAATCTGTGCGGCGGCGCCAAATGTACCGTCATCGGCGACGCTATGCAGCGGGCGCCGGTGTTTGTGTTTGATGATGCCCGCGGCGCCCGGGACTTTGGCCGCTGGGTAGAGGAAAACATCGACCAGATTCGGCCCGAAGCCGAAAGCACCTCCCGCGTGGCCAAGCTGCAGTACATTGATACGTACCTCTCCAACAAGTTTGCCTTCCTGCGCTTCAACTTCAGCACCGGCGACGCGGCGGGCCAGAACATGGTGGGCCGGGCCACCTTTGCCGCCTGCTCCTGGATTCTGGACCACTACAAAGGCGCCCCCATCCGGCACTTCTACCTGGAATCGAACTTCGCCACCGACAAAAAAGCGTCCCAGATTAACGTGATGCGCACCCGCGGCAAGCGCGTAGTGGCTGAGTGCGTGATTAAGCGCGACATTCTGCAGCAGCGCATGCGCGTAACCCCCGAGCAGCTGGCCTACCACGGCCAGGTAAGCAACGTGGGCGCCTTTCTCTCTGGTGCCAACAATAACGGCGCGCACTCTGCCAATGGCATTACGGCCATGTTTATTGCCACCGGGCAGGACGTGGCCAACGTGTCAGAATCCTCGGCGGGCATTCTGTATTCGGAGGTAACGCCCGAGGGAGATTTATATATCAGCATCACCATTCCTTCCCTGATTGTGGCTACCCACGGCGGCGGCACGGGGCTGGCCACCCAGAACGAGTGCCTGCGCATGCTGGGCTGCGTGGGGCGCGGCACCGTGAACAAGTTTGCCGAAATAGTAGCCGGCGTAGTGCTGGCCGGCGAGCTAAGCCTGGGTGCCGCCATATCATCTTCTGATTGGGTAAGCAGCCACGAGCAATACGGCCGGAATAGGTAGAGAGAAGAGCTGAGTGTTGACTGGGGCGTGTCATTGCGAGCCAAGCGAAGCAATCCGTCCTCTACAAGCCAGACACTTCCTTTTACCAGAAAGCCCTTGACGTACCACACGTCAAGGGCTTTCTGTTTTATTTGGGATTAGCACATTTAAAAGGGCGGATTGCTTCGCTTGGCTCGCAATGACACGCCCCAGTCAACACTCAACCTTTCTTACAGCGGGTCGGCCGTTACTTTAAAGCGGGAGTCAGAGCGCACCGTAATATCCTGGGAAATGGGCTTCTGAATCTCGGCTTTGGTGGTCAGGGTATAGCTTTCGGCTTTGATATAGTTATCCAGCTTGGCACCGGAGGAAACTAGCTGAATGGACTTTACGCCGGTAGGCACCTGGTCCAGGGAAGCCAGCTTGATTTCGGGCAGGTCCTTGGCGCTGATGGAAATTTCGATGCGCTTCAGGAAGTCGAAGTTCTGGGAGTTGGGGTCGGTGATGGTGAGGGTGAGCTTATCCAGACTCACGTTCTTCACCAGATCAGCCTGGGTTTTGTTGTTTTTGAAGGTTTCTTCCGATTTGGTAGTGACCGAAACGGGCGAGAGCGGCACAAACTGGCCCAGCGGAAAGGCGCTGGAAATCTGAATATTCTGCGAGTCTTCAATATAGAAGGTCAGCAGCTGGTCTACTTTCTTACAAGCTACGGTGGCCAAGAGCAGAACGAGGGGGGCGAAAAGCAGGATTTTTTTCATGAAGCATAAGTAAAAGACAACCGCCCATACGGAAACCATATGGGCGGTGGTTGGCCAAAAGGGCCGGTTCCGGGCATTTTCTTAGCAGAAATCAGACCAACCTTGGCTTAGTCCATCATATCGGCGGCGCGGGGCGCTTCGTGCACAAAATCGGGATTCCAGCTCATGGGGTATTTCTCGTCCAGGTACTGCAGAGCGGTTTCCGTGAGGTACAGCGGGCGGAACGTGTCCACCATTACGGCCAGCTCATGGGTTTCTTTCTTGCCGAGGCTGGCCTCCACGGTGCCCGGGTGCGGGCCATGCGGCAGGCCGCTGGGGTGCACCGTAAACGAGGCCAGATCTACCCCCTTGCGCGACATGAAGTTGCCGGCCACGTAGTACAGCACCTCATCGGAGTCCACGTTGGAGTGGTTGTAGGGCGCGGGAATGCTCAGGGGATGGTAGTCGAACAAGCGCGGCACAAACGAGCAGATGACAAAATTGTGCGCCTCAAACGTCTGGTGCACGGGTGGCGGCTGGTGAATGCGGCCGGTTATCGGCTCAAAATCATGAATACTGAAAGCGTAGGGGAAGAAAAATCCGTCCCAGCCCACCACATCAAACGGGGAGTGCGCATACGTCAGCTGATGCAGGAAACCTTCTTTCTTCACCTGCACCAGGTAGTTGCCGGGCTCTTTTTCCAGCACCAGCTCCGTGGGCGGGCGCATATCCCGCTCGCAGTACGGTGAGTGCTCCAGTAGCTGCCCAAAGTGGTTGCGGTAGCGGCGGCAGGTTTCCACGGGGCTGAACGACTCAATAATAAGCAGCCGCACCGGGCCTTCGTCAAAATGAAACTGATGGATAATAGTGCGCGGAATTACCACGTAGTCGCCGGGGCTGAAGGAGACTTTGCCCAGCTGGCTCCACAGTTCCCCGCTGCCTTCGTGCACAAAAACCACTTCATCAGCCAGGGCATTTTTGTAATAATACTGCATGCGCCGCTCCGTGGGGTTGCAGATGCTCATCATCACATCGGCGTTGCCAATCAGCATTTGGCGGGCCTGCAGGTAGTCGCCGCCGGTGGTGGTCTGGCTGAGCGTGCGCAGGTGACTGGGCTGCAGGGCGCGGTCTTTCAGCAGTTGGGGTGAGTACGGCACCGGCTCGCCCACGGCCTTAATCTGGGTGGGCGGGTGGATGTGGTACAGCAGCGAGGACACGCCGCTGAAGCCCAGGGTTCCTACCAGCTGCTCGTGGTAGAGCGTGCCGTCGGGCTGGCGGAACTGCGTGTGGCGCTTATGCGGAATCTGACCAAGACGGTGATAATAAGCCATGGGGAGATGGGTGGGTAAGGGTGGAAACCGGAGCGGTAAGGTACAAAAAATGCCTCGGGCCGCGCCCGGCCCAACTCTGCTAAAAAGAATACGGACCCGCCGGGCCGATGCCCGACGAGTCCGTCAGAAACGCCAGCAGAGCCGGCCGTTATTCCATTGATATTCCCTGCGCCAGCAGAGCGCGGCCGTCTTCCACGGCGTGCAGGGCCTGCTGAAACTCCGCATCCTGCTCATTCAGCACCGTGTAGAAGGCCGTTTTACCGTAGGCGCTCCGGGCTATGTGCGCCTTAATCTGGCAACGCAGCAGGGCAGAGGAGTTCCGCAGGGCATCTTCATCCACGGCTACGCCTTCCTTCCGGGCCCGTTCGGCCAGGGCGCGCAGCTGAATATCACTAACGCGGAAGGTGGCATTAAATTGCTCGAAGCGCAGGTCGTCCAGCTCAGCTTTGTGCCCCTGGTAGAAGTTGAGGGCGTATTCGCGAATCAGATTCAGCCCCTGCAGCCGGCTGTAATAGCCGGAGAAAACAGTAGTGTCGCGGGGTACAAAAACATCGGGCATGATGCCCCCGCCCCCGTACACCCGCCGCCCCCGACCAGTGCGGTAGCGCAGGGAGTCGGAGAAATGAATGCTGTCGGCGTGCAGGAACTCGCCCCGCCGCTGCCGCTCGCGCAGGTCCTGGGCATAGGCGGCCGTGCCGTGGGCGTAGGATTTTTGAATGCAGCGGCCCGAGGGTGTGTAGTAGCGGGCAATGGTGAGACGCAACTCGGAGCCATCGTTCAGGGCAATGGGTTGCTGCACCAGGCCTTTGCCAAAAGTGCGGCGGCCTACCAACAGGGCGCGGTCGTGGTCCTGCAGGGCACCGGCTACCACTTCAGCGGCCGAGGCGCTGCCTTCATCAATGAGCACTACCAGCGGGCCCTGCTCAAACTCGCCGGCAATGCGGGAATACGTTTGGGTGTCGTACTGGTCGCCTTTGCCATCGGTGTACACAATTTTGCGGGTGCCGGCAATAAACTCATCGGCCAGCTTAGTGGCGCGGTCCAGGTAGCCGCCGGGGTTGCCGCGCAAATCCAGCACCAGGCGCTCCATGCCCTGGCGGCGCAGGTCGTCGAGGGCCTGCTTAAACTCATCGTAAGTACCGCTGGCAAAGCGGCTTACCTTAATGTAACCGGTTTGGTTATCTACCAGATACGCCACATCCACGGAAGTATTCGGAATACGGTTGCGCACAATGCTGAACGACAACGGCCGCACCTGGGCGCGGCGCTGCACCTGCAGCTGCACGGCACTGCCGCGCGGCCCGCGCAGGCGTTCAAACATCTGCTCCATGGTAATGTGGCGGCCGGCAACGGGCTGGTTGTTCACCGCCAGGATCCGGTCGCCGGGCTGGAGGCCAGCCTGCTCGGCGGGGCCGCCGCTGAGCGGTGCTACCACCGTAACGGTGTCCCGAAACACGTTAAATTCTACGCCAATACCGTCGTAGTCGCTCTGCAGAAAGGCGGCGGTTTTGGCCTGGTCCCGGGCCGGAATAAAGGTAGTGTGTGGATCCAGGCGCTCCAGCATGCGGGCAATGGCGTAGTCAGACAGCGCCTCCACATCCACGGAGTCTACATAGTCACGGTCTACATAGCTCAGGATTTCCTTGAACTTGAGGTAGCCGCGTACCGTTCCTTCGGGGTTTTGCTGCGAGGGCTGAAACCGATTGGCGCCCAGCAGAATACCGCAGCCCAACGCCAGGCTCAGCAGCGCTGGCTGCCGCCACCGCTGCCAGCCCGAACGTCCCGCAGATACCGGCGCTGCGGCGCGTACATAGTCAGGAGTAGAGGTTTTAGCCATGCGGTACCAGAGAACTCAAAAGCGGTATTTACCAAATCTAGTAAAACATTTCCGCGAAATTGTATCTGCGGAAGACTATTGAATTATTTTACCCCCATGATCCAAGTAATTATTTAATTAACTTAAATAATCCAGCCTTTTTACCTGATATTCCCAGCTATTCAACCGGTTACCGGGCCTCAGCTCGTTACCTAATGAGCGGGCGGGGTATAATTATGGAAAGAAATCCAGTAGGCCTATATCTTTACGAAGCACCGCAACGGGTCTGGCAATTAGGTGGAACGGGTTGCGGCCGGCGTCGTATCTTTGTGCGTTGGCTTCGGTTTGAAGCCCTTGTGTTGCCAGCTAATTTCACCGTCCATGGGCCGCATTCTTGCTATTGACTACGGCAACAAGCGCGTGGGGCTGGCCGTTACGGACCCGCTGCAAATGATTGCTACCCCGCTGGAGACGGTGCACAGCAAGGATTTGCTGACTTACCTCAAAGCCTACCATCAGCGGGAGCCGCTCTCGGCCCTGGTGATTGGCATGCCCCGCACGCTGCTCAACGAAGCCACCGATGCCACCAGCGCCGTAGTAGGCATGGTGCGCAGCCTGCGCCGGGAATTTCCGCAGGTGCCGGTACATGAGATAGACGAGCGGTTTACCTCCCGCATGGCCCACGCGGCTATGCTGGCGGGCGGCCTCTCCAAAAAAGACCGGCGCGACAAAGCCACCGTGGACCGCGTCAGCGCCACCATTATTCTGCAATCCTTTCTTGAATCCCGATGATTTATCCCATCGTTGCTTTCGGCGACCCGGTTTTAAAAGCCCGCGCCAAAGACATACCCGCTGATTTCTCCGCTGAAGAGCTTAAAAAGCTCATTGGTGATATGTACGACACCATGTACTACGCGCACGGCGTAGGCCTGGCCGCCCCGCAAATTGGCAAAAGCATCCGCCTGTTCGTCATCGATTCTGCCCCCATGGTAGATGATGAGGACGAGGAAACCGGCGAGCCAGCGCCCAACGCCGAGCAGGGCATTAAGCGGGCTTTCATCAATCCCGTGATGGTAAGCGAAACCGGCGAGGAGTGGGGCTTTGAGGAAGGCTGCCTGAGCATTCCCGGCGTACGCGAAATGGTGTATCGCCACGAAACCATTGTGCTGCGCTACGAGGACGAAAACCGCCAGCTGCACGAGGAAACCTTCTCCGGCATGACGGCCCGCGTGATTCAGCACGAGTACGACCATCTGGAAGGCGTGCTGTTCACAGACTACGTAACCGGCCTGAAAAAGCAGCTGTTGCGTGGCAAGCTGGCCCGTATCAGCAAGGGCGACGTGAATGCCGACTACCGCATGAAATTCGCGGGCCAGGGCCGGCGCTAGGCCGCAACAATACCGCCAGAGTCCCGGTTGCTTAATAGAACTATTCTATGAGCGGCCGGGGCTTTAATGATAAAAGGGCACATAAATAAGCTACCCGCCGGTTGGCGTTTGTCCAAGCCAAAAAGGCGGAGTACCTTTCTTGTCCTTTTGCCTGTCTTTCTTGTATGAAGCGTGTATTTGTTGCCCTTGTCGGCATCGTGTTGGTGCTGCTGCCCCACCACCCCCGGGCCTGGGGCTTTTTTGGGCACCGCACCATCAACCGCCTGGCGGTTTACACGCTGCCGCCCGGCATGATTGGCTTTTACAAAGCCAACATCGACTACCTGACGGAAAACGCCACCCGCCCCGACTCCCGCCGCACCGTAGTGGCCGGCGAGGCCCCGCGCCACTTTATTGACCTGGATGTGTACGGCGACAGCGCCGCCTACAAAATGCCGCGCAACTACACCGATGCTGTGGCCCGCTACGGTGAGGACACCCTGCAACGGCACGGCATTGTGCCCTGGCACGTCATCGTGATGAAAAACCGCCTCACGGAAGCCTTCCGCCAGCGCGACGCCGACCGGATTCTGGCCGTTTCGGCCGATATGGGTCATTACGTGGCCGATGCCTGCGTGCCCCTGCATACCACCCACAACTACAACGGCCAGCTCACGGGCCAGCGCGGCATTCATGGCTTGTGGGAAAGTCGCCTGCCGGAGCTGCTGGCCAGCGGCTACGATTTTTTCACCGGTCCGGCGCCCTATATCGAGCGGCCGGTGCCCACTATCTGGGGTATTGTTACCCGCTCCAACGCGGCCGTAGACTCTGTGCTGCGGTTTGAGCGGGAAGTAACCACCAAATTCCCGGAGGACAAGAAGTACACCTTTGAGCAGCGCGGCAACCAGACCGTGCGCGCTTACTCCCGCGAGTTCAGCCGCGAATACCACCAGCGCCTGAACGGGCAGGTGGAACGGCAAATGCGCCTGGCCGTGCGCATGGTGGGCGCCTTCTGGTACACCTGCTGGGTAGATGCCGGCCAGCCCGACCTGAGCAAGCTTACCGTGGCTTCGGAAACGGAGAAGAAGCGCCTGGCCCGGGAAAGCGAGGAGTTGCAGGTAGCACCCCAAGCCAACGCCCCGGGCCACACGGATTGATCTTCAATCAGGAGTAATAACCTATAGCGGTATTGCTACAGCGGTTATTACTCCTGGCTGATGGCTTCCGTTTCGTGGAGGCGGTCCAGGTCCAGCACTACCATCCCATCTTCTTCAATGTCATAAGCCCGCACATAGCGGCGGTTCCACTCCAGCTCATCAAAGCGGTAGGAATTGCGCGCGTGCACATCCTGCGCAAAGGTGTCATCATAGCCTCTGAGCAGAATAAGGATTTCGGCGTTTCGGCTGGCTAAATCGGCGGCCGCGAGGTTATGCAGAGGGCTTTCAGGCGTAATGTCGTGGACTACGGTCCAGTTCAGCGGAAAGAAATAGACGGAGTCCCGCTCCAGCGTCAAGTTTTGATAGGTGCGGTTGCCAGCGGCATCGGTAAACTGCAGCAGGACCTGCGCCCGCAGATCAACCAGGGTGCTGCGGTGGCGGTTGGCCACCCGAAACTGCAGGTTGGGTGTGCCATTGGCCCGGCGCGAAATAAGGGCCGTACGGCTAAATAAAATACCTGCCCGGGGCCGTGAGAACCGTCCATAGAGCAGACCAGTAGCCAGGGCCGCCATTAGCAGGCCAGTCATGGCCTCGGCGCTGGCCAGCAAGCCCGTACCGATGCTGTTGGGGGAAACATTCCCATAACCAACCGTAGTGAAGGTTTGTATGCTGAAAAAGAAGGCTTGCAGGAACGGCGGAATATGCAACAACTCGGACGTGCCGTTCAGGTGTTGGAGGCCCAACCACAGGTAGCCACCCGCAAACAGCACGTTTACCAGCGTAAGGGTGCTCAGCAACAGGAGTAGAAACGGCCCCCAGGCCATGGTAATCAACTCCTGATACAGATCGTGCACGTGGCTGCTGCTGCTGCGGCGGCGCACGTTGAAGCTCCCATCGTGGTTGATGGCCCGCCGGGTGGGCCGGCCAAAATTGACGCCAATGCCCGGATCAAGTGGGCTGGGCGGCGAGGCGGCCGGCCGGGAAGCAGAAGAGTGGGATGAAAATGCCATGTCTTGAGCAAGTTACTTACTCCCAGCCAAGCTTGTTTCTGACCACAAACCCAGCTTTGCCTGATATTTTATAACTCGTTTCCATGAAAGCCCTTTTTACGCTGCTGCTGCTCTCCGTTTCCAACCTGTTCATGACCTTTGCCTGGTACGGACACCTGCAGTTTAAAAAGCTGCCGTGGTTCAGCAAACTGGGGTTACTGGGCGTGATACTGGTGAGCTGGGGGCTGGCTTTCTTTGAGTATATGTTTCAGGTGCCGGCCAACCGCATCGGCTTTGAAGAGAATGGCGGGCCCTTCAATCTGTTTCAGCTGAAAGTGATTCAGGAGGTGATTTCCCTCACGGTGTTTACGCTGTGCGCTGTGTATGTTTTTCGGACTGATAAGCTGGGCTGGAACCACGTAGTGGGCTTTCTGTTGCTGATTGCGGCCGTGTATGTCATATTCCGGAAGTGGTAGCAGGCAGAGGCCTCGCCTTAAAATCAGCGTAAAGCTATATTTCCACAACTCCCCACTCCCACCTGCGTAGGAAACGCGCCCCTTGCCGGGGCACTCGGTACACCGTTCAACTATGCGAAAAAATTACTTCTGGCTGGGGCTGCTCCTGTGGTTGCTCAGCACACTGCCCGTAGATGCCCAAAAGGTAGGCCTGGTTTTGAGTGGCGGCGGCGCCAAGGGGCTGGCCCATGTAGGCGTACTGAAAGTGCTGGAGAAAAACCGCATTCCCATCGATTACATTGTAGGCACCAGCATGGGCGCCATTGTAGGCGCGCTATATTCGGCTGGCTACTCGCCGGCGGAAATTGAGAAGATTGTGCTCAGCCAGGAATTTCAGGACTGGGTAGCGGGCCGGCCGCTCACAGGTAAGGTGTATAACTATTTTGAAACCGATTCTGACCCGGCAGCGCTGCACCTAGGCCTGTCCATCGACCGGAAGTTTAAAACCCGCGTTACGCCCCGCCTCATTAATGATGCCACGCTGAACTACCAGCTGGCCACCATGCTGGCCCCGGCCGGCGCCATTTCCGACTACGACTTCAACAAGCTGCTGGTGCCTTACCGGGCCGTGGCCTCCGAGGTATTTACGCGGCAGCGCGTGGTGCAGCGCAGCGGCTCCCTGGCCGATGCCGTGCGCAATTCCATGGCCTTTCCGCTGGCCTTCCGGCCCATTCGCCAGCCCGATGGCCGCTACCTGTTTGATGGGGCCGTGGTGGATAACTTCCCCACCAGCGTCATGACGGACGAGTTCAAGCCCGATATCATGATTGGGGTGAACGTGGGCGACGTGGCGTTTAGCAAGTACCCCAAGGGAAAGGACGACCAACTGCTCACTAGCACCCTCCTGTTCCTGGGCTCGAATGTGGCCGACACGCTATCCGTGGGGAAAAATGGCATTTTCATTCAGCCTGATCTGGAAGGCTACGGCGCCGGCGACTTCAACCGGGCCAAGAAGCTGGTGAACCTGGGCGAAACGGCCGCCCAGGCCAAGCTGGCCCTGATGCTGCGCCGCATTCCGCGCCGCGAGGATACGCTGGCTTTGCAGCAGCGCCGCCGTGCCTTCCAGGACCGCGCCCCCCCCCCGATTTTAAGCAGGTGAATGTGCAGGGCCTGCCCAAGGAGCAGCAGGCCTTTGTACGGCGGTTCTTCCGGCGCACTGGCACCAACTACACCCCCTCGGATATAGAAGAAGGCTACTTCACGCTGGTGGATAACGACTTCTTTTCCAATGTGTACCCGCGGGTGATGTACGATAAGGAGAAGAAAGGCTACGTGCTGACGGTGGATGCGCGGCAGAACAACAACCTCACCGCCGACCTGGGCGTGCTGCTTTCCACCCGCTCCATGAGCAACTTTTACCTGGGCGGCTCTTTCCGCTACCTCAACCGCTTCCTCTACACGGCATCGGTCAACGCTACCGTGGGGCGGTTTTACAACGGCGCGCACGGCGCTTTCCGGGTGAGTCTGCCGGGCCGGTTTCCGGTGTATGTGCAGCCACAAGTTACCTTCAATAACTTCAACTACCAGGATACCGGCGGCCTGCTGGGCACTAACACCGAAACCACCCAGATTCAGCAGCGGGACCTGGCCACCACCGTGCAGATTGGCCTCAGCCCCAACTACCGCAGCCGCTACATTATTACGGGCGGCGCCTTCACCACCCGCGACCGGTTTGCCAATACCGATGAGCTGAGCTCCAATGCCACGCTGGATGTCAGCCGCATCAGTGGGGTGACGGCCGCCGTAAAGTTTGAGCGCAACTCCCAGAACCGCCGCCAGTATGCTACCCTGGGCCGCCGGGTAGAGTTTGGCTTCCGGGCCGTGAAAGCCATTGAAACCTATATTCCGGGCAGTACCGCCGCCCCCGATATGGAAGGCCGGGACAAAAACCACCAGTGGCTGCGGGCCAACGCCTTCATTGAGCAGTTTTTCACCCTGAACAAGGCCGATACCGTGGGGGTGCGCACCAGCGCCTGGGGCTTCACTACCGACCTGGTAGCCAGTACCCAGGGCCGCTTTGCCACTTACCGCTCCTCACTTACGGCCTCTCCCGCCTTCCTGCCCCTCCCCGACTCCCGCACGCTGTTCCTGGACCGCTACCGGGGTACGGCCTACGCCGCCGGGGGCCTGCACTTTGTGCAGGGCGTGGCCGGGCCGCTGGAGTGGCGCACCTCCGTGTATGCCCACGTGCTGGTACGCCCCTGGGGCCGCGACCCGGAAAACTCCCTGCTGGCTAAACGCCAGAACACCATTTCCCGCCCCTATTTCACGGCCATGACGGGCTTTACCTACCAAACGCCCGTCGGTCCGGCCTCGCTGCAATTCATCACTTACGATGAAAAGAACCACCGCTTTGGGGTATTTGCCCACATCGGCTACGTGCTGTTCCGGGACCGGGCCCTGGATTAGCAGAGTGGAAATAAAGCCGGCACTTTCGGCTAGGGCTGTACCAAAATCATAGCCGAGGAAGCCGGCACTTCCACCTTCATTTCGGCGGCGGTTGATTCCAGCTTGCTGATTCCCTGTGGATTGATCTGGTCACCGGCCAGCACTACGGAGTAGCGGCCGCCGGGCAACGGCAGGTTGGCCGGTTGGCGGCTGCCGTTAAACAGCACCACAATGGTATTCCACTCGTCGCCGCCGGCGTGGTGCAGCAGGCGGTAGCCGATGGTGGTGGCGGGCAGGCCGGGCAGGAATTCCAGATGCTGCTGAATGAGCTCCTGAGTAGGCAGGCGGAAGGCGGGGTGTGCTTTGCGCAGGGCAATCAGCTGCTGATAAAACCGGAAAACTTCCTGGTATTTTGCCTTGCGGGCCCAGTCCAGCTGGTTCACGTTATCGGGCAGGTTATAGGAGTTGTGCGAGCCGCCTTTGGTGCGCAGAAACTCATCCCCCACGGGCAGAAACGGTACGCCTTGTGAGGTAAATACAATGGTGTTACTGAGCAGGTCCATGCGAATCAGCTCGGCTTCGGAGGCGCCGGGGTTGGCTACCGTGAGCTTATCCCAGAGCACCCGGTCGTCGTGGCAGGCTACGTAGTTGATGGCCTGCGCGGGCGTGGTGGCCCAGGGGGTTTTAGAGTAGTTTACCTTACTATAGTCGAGCTGTGGGTGCTGGGTAGCGGCCACAATGCCAAACTTCACGCTTTCTTCCAGGCCGGGCTGGCCGCTGGCAAAGCCGGGCTCGGTCTGGCGGGCATAATGGCCCTTCACCCCGTCGCGCAGCTCGTCGCCGAAGGCAGCTATGCGGTCCATTTTTAGCACGTTGGCTTTCACGGCCCGCTGAGCTTCCGGCAGCGGGCTGGCGCCGGCCGTCCAGCCTTCGCCATACACAAAGATGGAGTGGTCGGTTTCGTCCAAAGCCGTGCGCACGGCCCGCATGGTCCGGATATCGAGAATACCCATCAGATCAAACCGGAAGCCATCTACGTGATATTCCCGCGCCCAATACGCAACGGACTCTACAATTAGCTTGCGCACCATGGGCCGCTCGGAGGCCACTTCATTGCCGCAGGCCGCGGCGTCAGATAGAGAGCCATCGGCGTTATGGCGGTAGTAATAGCCGGGCACCAGCTGCTCAAAGGAGCTGCGGGCGGCATTGGCGGTGTGGTTATATACCACATCCAGCACCAGGCGCAGGCCGCGGCGGTGCAAGCGCTGCACCATCTGTTTCATTTCCAGGATGCGCACGGCCGGGTCGGCGGGGTCGGTGGCATAGGAGCCCTCGGGCACGGAGTAATTCAGCGGATCATAGCCCCAGTTGTAGCGGTTTTCCTGCAGCTGGCTTTCATCAATGGAGGCATAGTCGTTGGTGGGCAGCAGGTGCACGTGGGTAATGCCCAGCTCGGAGAGGTGGTCGAGGCCGGTTTTCACGCCCTCGGGGCCCCGGGTGCCAATTTCAGCTACCCCCAGAAACTTGCCCTTGTGCTGAATGCCCGACTGGGGCTGCATGGACAGGTCGCGCACGTGCAGCTCGCCAATAATAATATCGGTGGCCTGCCGAAGCTTGGGGCGCACATCATCTTCCCACTCCAGGGGGCGCACGGTGGCGGGGTCCAGCAGGGCGCCGCGCTGCCCGTTCAGGCCCACGGCGTGCACGTAGGGGTCGGGCGTTTCGGCCATCTGCCGGCCTTTAATGGTGGCCTGCACCACGTAGAAACGGCCGGCGGGCTGCGCCGGCAGGGCATACACCCAAGTACCACCCATGGACTTCTGCATGGCGTACTCGGCTACCGGGGTGCCACCGGTGCCCTCGGCATAGAGTTTCAGCTGCAGCTTCTCGGCCGTTGGCGCCCACACCCGCAGCCGGGCGTGGCCCTGCACAAAGGTCAGGCCCAGGTCGGGCCCGGAGTAGGTGGGGTAGGCTTCGTAGGTATCGGTGGGCAGCGCGGTGCGGCAGGTGGTGAGCGTGGTGAGCGAAGCGAACAGCGTCACGAGAAGCCAGGATTTCATAGGCGGATATTTGCGGTTAAGTTCGGAGTTTCCGGCTGCTATTCCGCCAGACCGGGGCCGGCTTTCTGCCCGGCAGCCGCTACCGCCACCGGATTATCTGGTTCCGCGCCGCTATTCGTTTGGGCATGGCTATTGCCCAAGGTCTGGAGCTTCCCACTGAGCATCGGCAGCCGGCGGCAGTTACTGTATAATTTTACCACGCGCCTATCTGCACGCAAACAGCCGGTCTTCCGTGAGGAAGTCGGCTGTTTTGTTATGGAATACCAAAGCCCGGCGCTTATGGATTATTGCTGCGCTGCTTCCGGTGGTAGGTCTTGGTAAAACCATCCCACACATCATCCTGCACCACCAGCTCATCAGCAGTTAGCTTGAGAATAATGACCGGTATGCCATCCATGTTCCGGATGATGTCGCGCTGGTCGTGGTAGATTTGGGAAGTTTCCCGGGTGCGGGTATACGGCGTGCGCGCTACTGCCCGGCCATCCTCGTAGCGAGTTAACGTGCCATCGGCCGCAAACTCCTGCACAATGGCGGGGCCGGATACCGGGGTAGCTGGCAGGCCCGCGAAACCGCCCTGGTAGGAATCCCACACCCACTGCTGTTCCAGCGCGTGAGCGTCCGTGGAAATGACTTCGGGAGATACTTCAGGCCCCTGGCAGCCTGATACCAGCAGTAAAAATCCGGCTAGCCAGAGGTTGGGTAGAAAGGTGCGCATCGTTATACAGCGTTAAAAACATCAACTAGTTTCTATACCATAAGAGCCACCCGGCCGCGGAAGCGTTGCAAGCTTTTATGAAGATGATTTTCAACTTATGGATGCCAGGTTTGAAATCAGAGCACACGCTTCTGTTGCAAAAAAAAGGTTACTCTAGATACCCGGAGTAACCTTTTTAGGGTAGAGTTAGAAGGCTAGTTCCCCTCCTCAGCTGAGGGGGGAAACTAGCTTTTCTAGCTTTTTAGACTTCTGGCTTTAGTTACAGCGCCTTCTTGCGGGAGGCCTGAAACTTCTTAATCTGAGGGTCGATGATTTTCTTGTCGCCGACCACGACAATCGTCATGGCTTCGGGGCGCACGTATTTGCGGGCGGTTTCGCTTACCTGCTGGGGCGTTACAGCATTGATGTTCTTTACCTGCTCGGTGAGGTAAGAATCGGGCAGGCCGTGCAGCTCCAGGGTATTAAGCTGGCTGATGATGCCGGCCGGGGTGGAGTTGCGCAGCACAAACAAGCCCGACTCATAGTTCTGGATGCCTTTCAACTCCTCGGCCGAAGGCGGGGTTTTCTGCAGGCGCTCTATCTCATACATGATTTCCTTGAGCGAGTTGCCGGTTTCCTGGGTGGTTACATCGGCGTTCTGGCTCCAGTTGCCGGCACGGTAGTGCGTTTCCAGGTAGCTATAGGGGGAGTAGGTGTAGCCTTTGTCCTCGCGGATGTTGCGTGTGATGCGCGAGCCGAAGGAGCCGCCCAGCAGGGAGTTCATCACCCGCATCTTCGTATAGTCAGGGTGCGAGGGGTCCACCACAGGCAGGCCGATGACGATGGTGGACTGCGGAGCGCCGGGACGGTCCAAGGTCATGATATCGGGGCGGGTCTGGGCTTTGGCTACCTCAATATGCGGGGCCGGGCCCTGGGGCATGCTCACCCAGGCCTTGGTTATAGCATCGCGCAGGGCGGCTTTATCAAACTTACCTGCCACAAACACGGAGGTGCGTTGCGCGCCATACTGGCTTTGGTAAAAGGCCTTCACCTGCTCCAAGGTGAGGGCGTCAATCTCGGCATCGGTGGGCAAGGGGCGTCCGTAGGGGTGCTTGCCGTAGAGGGCCGCGGAGAATTTCTGGCGGGCCTGGGTGCCGGGCTGGGCCCGGGCCAGGTTCATCTGGCGCTTAAAGTCGGCCTTGATGCGGGGCAGCTCGCTTTCCGGCAGGGCCGGGTGCTGCACCACATCGGCCAGCACGGCGGCCAGCTCCGGGGCATACTCGCTCAGGCAGGAGGCCCACAGCTGGGTTTGGTCACCGCCCACCGAAACATTCAGCGAGCCGCCCATGCGGGCAATTTTATCGGCCAGCTGCGTGGCCGAAAGTGTGGTAGTGCCTTCGCTGAGCAGCTTGCCCAGCAAATCAGCCACGCCTACCTGGTTAGCCTCCTCGTGCACGTTGCCGGCCTGAATGGAAACCAGCATGGTTACTTTGGGCACTTCACCGTAGGGCACCAGCGTAGCTTTCAACCCATTGGAAAGCGTGAATTCTTCCTTTTCCGGCAGCTTAAAGTCGCGGGGCGTGCCGCCGGGCGGCGGGGTTTCCCTGGGGGTCGTTTGGGCCGACGTTTTATCGATTAAAACAGGTTTTACCTTGGGTTTGGCCTGGGCCAGTGCGGCCGGCGTACTCGCCGTAACCAGGGCCACGCAGAGTAGCCCGAAATAGAAGGTTTTCATCTGAATAGTGGACTTGAGATGTAGCACGAAGCTCCAGCTTCGCGAATCGTTGTGGGGAATGAACGAGGCTTCTGGTACTCGTTCAACGATGCGCGAAGCTGGAGCTTCGCGCTACAGACTCCCTAGCTTTTGGCTAACGGATTCACAATAAGCAAGGTGCGATTGGTGGGCCGCAGGTATTCCTGAATGGTGCGCTGCATGATTTCGGGCGTCACTTTCCGGAACTCGGCCTCCAGCGTGTTAATGCGGGCAGGGTTGTTATCGAAGAGGGCAAAGGAGGCCAGCATATCGGCCCGACCGAAGTTATCGGAGCCGGAAAGCTGGTCGTAGAGGTTGGAGCGCAGCTTTACCACGGCCAGGTCCAGGGTGGCCTGATCTATCCCGCCTTTGGCCAGGCGGTTTATTTCCTGGTCCAGCACGCTCACCACGGAGTCCGACTTCACCGACTGATCATAGATTAAATCGCCCATCCAGAGCATAGGGCCAGAGTAGTTGAAGGCGTTGCCGAGGTAATTGATGCCGCCATTCACGTTATCGGTATAGCCGCGCTTCTGCACCAGGGCCTGGTAGAGGCGGCTGTCTTTGCCCTGCAGCAGAATCTGGTCCAGCAGAATAAGGGCGTAGTACTCCGGCGTGTTCCGGTCGGGCATGTGGTAGGCAAAGGCCAGGGCGGGCTTGGTGGCCAGCTTGTCATCCTTGGTAAAGCGCTGCTCCTTTTCCTGGCGGGGCTCGGTAATGTCGGGCTTGGGGGGCTGCGGGGCGCTGGGAATGTTGGCGAAGTACTGCTCCACCCACTTCTTAGCTTCGGCGGGCTCAAAGTCGCCTACCACGGCCAGGGCGGCGTTGTTGGGGGCATAGTAGGTTTTAAAGAATGCTTGGGCATCGGGCAGGGTGGCCGCGTCCAGGTCCTTCAGGTCGCCGTAGAAGTTGTGGGCATTGTTCCAGTTCTGGTTGGCTTTCTGGGGCATATCCAGCCAGGGAAAACCGCCGTAGGGTTGGTTGAGTACGTTCACGCGCACCTCGTTTTTCACCACGCCCTGCTGGTTGGCCAGGCTGGCCTGCGTAATGGCGAGGCCCCGCATCCGGTCGGCTTCGGCCCACAGAATGGTTTCCAGCTTGTGGGAGGGCACTACCTCAAAGTAGTTGGTGAAATCGAAGCGGGTAGAGCCGTTGAGCAGACCGCCGTTTTTCTGGATCAGGTTGATGAACTCCATCTTGCCCAGGTTCTGGGAGCCCTGAAACATGAGGTGCTCAAACAGGTGGGCGTAGCCGGTGCGGTTGCGCGGCTCGTTGCGGAAGCCCACGTTGTAGTAAGCCGCCACGGTGGCCGTGGGCGCGGTATGGTCCGGGGAGAGCACCACCTTCAGGCCGTTGGGCAGAGTGTAATACTCCACCGGAATCTGGAAGGAGGCTACGGCCGGCTGGGCCACAGCGGCAGGCGCGGCCGGAACCGTCGTAACGGCCGTGCCTGAAATGGTTTTCTGACTGCAGGAGCCTAGTCCGGCCAGCAGCGCCAGCCCAAAGGCGTACTGCGTAACTCTTGCTCGGGTTAGAGGGGTCATAACAGCTAACAAGGTGGTTAGATATGATTTTACCACCATGTTACTGAAAATTACTTACATCTTATTCATCCTATATCTCCACTTTCAGGGTGGCCGGTTGGGTGGTTACTTCAAACATCTCGCCGTGGGGCACAATGGTAATCTGTCCATACTCCTTCAGCAGCATTTTATAAGACTCGGCTACCGGCCGGGGCTTACGGTCCAGATCAAAAAGGCCGCAGGCATTCAGGCTGCCGGCTTTACGGGTCAGGCCGCTGTCCCAGTCCACCTGGTCGATGAGGGAATACCAGGTGAAGCCCAGCACCGGCACGCCTTCTTTGCGCATCTGCAGGATGTTCACCCACTGCTTCCAGAGCCAGGTCGGGGCTTCGTTGGCATCAAAAACATTGGTTTCCGTGTGCATCACGGGTTTGTGGTAGCGCTGGTAGTACTCGTAGGTGATGTTGTACCAGCCCAGCACATCCATGCTGGTACACAGGGTGCCATCGGGGAGAATAATCCGCTCATTGCGGCCGTAGTAGTCGTTACCCATCACCTGGTAACCGGGTGGCTCGCCGGCCATAAACCAGTCGTATTCGGTGCGGGTCATGCCGTTGTCGTAGAGGTAGTTCATCACCTCGGCATCGGGGTGGAAGGCATACAGCAGATCAAGCGCCAGAAACCGGAGCCGGTTGCTGAGCTGAATGGAGGGCGTGCGGGTAGCGCGCAGCTCGTGCGTAAACTCCGCCGATTCGCTCTGCACAATCACGCAGTCGGGGCGGTGAATGGCAATCTGCTGGTTGCCCATAATGCTGGCGGCCACCAAGTGCTTGAGGGCCGTAACAAAGGCTTTATCTGATTTCAGCTGCTCGTTCCAGGCTCCGTCCAGCGCGCTCATGCGGGCCGTTACATAAATTTCGTTGATGGGCGTGTAGTAGCGCACCCACGGGTAGCGCTTGGCCACGGCGCCACAGTACTCGGCAAAGTATACCGGCAGCTCGGGGTTCTGGTAGTTGCCCAGCCAGTCGGGCACGCCAAAGTGCATCAGATCCAGAATGGGGGTAATACCCAGGCGCTGAATTTCGGCCATGGCCAGGTCGGCAAACGTCCAGTCGTACTTTCCCGGGCCTTTGTGAATGTTGTAGTAGGGCAGGCCGTAGCGCAGCACCTTCAGGCCCATTTCCTTCACCAGCCCCAGGTCTTCTTTGTACCGTTCGTAGTGGTAGCATTCGGCCAGCAGGTCACGGCGGGTTTTGCCGTTATCAATGGTGGGGTAGCTGCACTCAATGCCGGTGGCAAACATGAAGTTGCCGGCCAGGCCGGTGGGCAGGCCGCTGCCGTCGCTGCCGCCGGCGCCGCCGTACTGGTCGCCTTCGTAGTTGCCGCTGCCAAACTTTTCTTTGATAAGCGTGAGGAAGGTTTTAGCCATGAGAGGAATGGTGAGAAGGGGAAGTTAACTGCAGGAATCCGATGCCGGTGCGGGCATCACCCTTCCCCTGCGGGTGTTATTTCAATGATTCCAAAAATTTATCGGCCGTACGCAGGCTGAGGGCCATAATGGTAAGCGCCGGGTTTACGCTTAGGGCACTGGGAAACACGGAGTTGTCGCAGATGTACAGGTTAGGCACATCAAACGCCCGCCCCTCGGAGTTCACCACCGCGTCGTCGCCGCTCAGGCCCATGCGGGCCGTGCCAATGATGTGGGCATTGCGCGGAAACGACCAGATGTCCTGGGCGCCGGCCGCGGCCCAGATCTGCTGCATCAGGGTTTCGGCGTGGCGCGTCATGCGTATCTCGTTTTCCTGGTTGGTAAATTGAATGCGCGGCTTGGGCAGGCCCCGGGCATCTTTCTCCTCGGCCAGCTCCAGAAAATTGGCGGGGTGCGGCAAACAGTCGCCCAACATGTTAATGCCGGCAATGTGGTTGTACTGGCGCAGGTAATGCCGCAGGGGCTCGCCCCAGAGCTTCCGCTGCCGCGCTACCTGCCCGGCAAAGGTCACGGGCATCACGCCAATGCTCTGCAGCAGGTAGCCGCCCGCAAAATCGGCACCGGCCGGCCGGTGAGTGTCTTCGGAAATAAGAGCCCCGGGAATGCCTTTGTAGGGCCGGATATCTTCCTCAAAGGTGCCCCACACCTGCAGGCCGGTATGGGCCATAAAGTTCTGGCCCACGTGGCCGCTGCTCAGGGCCAGCTCATTCAGCAGCAGCAGGCGCGGGGTTTCAACGGCCCCCGCGCACAGAAACAGGTGGCGACATTTCTGCCGTTGCGTTACGCCGTTTTGCTGATACACTACGCCCGTGATGCGCCCCGTATCGTCCCGTTCCACCTCCGTCACAAAGCTATTGGGCCGAATATCGGCGCCGTGCGCGGCCGCCAAGGGCAGAAAGGTTACGTCCATGCTGGCTTTGGCGCCGGTGCTGCAGCCAGCCTGGCAGAAACCCCGGTTGGTACACGCCTCGCGCCAGCCCACGCCTTCCTGGTAGTAGCGCCCCGACAGCGCCGCATTGGCCGCCGGCGAGGTCAGGATTCCCAGCTGCGCGCAGGCCCTTGCCATCAGCTGGGCGGCCCCGTTCAGCGGCAGCGGCGCCAGCGGATAGGGCCGGCGCCGGGGCTTGCCCCAGGGGTAATGTTCTGGGCCGGATATGCCCAGAAACTGCTCCAACTCGTCGTAATAAGGCTCCAGCTCCTCGTAGCCCAAGGGCCAGTCTACGCCCACGCCAAAGTCGCGGCGCAGGCGGAAGTCGTCGTCCTGGGCGCGGGGGGTGTAGGCCGTGTAATGCAGGGTGGAGCCGCCCACGCCAGTGCCGGAGTTGTTTTTGCCGAAGGCCACCGGGTCCTGACCGGCGGAGAGGCGCTCATCGTTCCAGAACAGAAACTCCTGGGCTTTTTCATCGGTGGCAAAGTCCCGTTGCGGGTTGTGCCAGGGGCCGGCCTCCAGGGCCACTACTTTCAGCCCGGCCATGGCCAGGCGGGCCAGCAGGGGCGCGCCGCCCGCCCCGGTCCCAATCACCACGCAATCCACCTCCTCGGCCGGGTCGGGCAGGGGCTGGGGCTGCTCCTGTTCAGTGGGGGCCGCCGCTTCCTCCAGTATACTTTTCAGCAACGGGTCCTGCACTTCGGGCTTTACCGGGTTTAGTACCCCTTCTTCCAGTACTTCTTCATCGGGCATAGCACTGCGGATTAGTCTGATTTGAATGATGTTGTGGTAAGCGGCGTCCGGGGTCAGGGCTGCTGCTCCGGCTCCCGGGGTTCCAGCTCATTCAGGCCAATGCGCGTCCAGCCGGGTACGTCGGCCATGCCCACGTAACCTATTTCCTCCTGGGCCAGCGGGTGGGCGTAGTAGTTTTCCGTCAGCTCGGCCAGCAGCTCCTCAAAAAACCGCCCCTGGTTTACCTGCTCCCAGTTTTCGCCCGCCGCCTTGCCAGCCGCCAGCTGCTCCAGCACCGCATCCTGATGCGCGGCATCCAACGCTAAAAAATCCTGCTGAAACTGCGCCTGCGCCGCTTGATTGATACCCCCTAGGCCCATGCGATAGGCTTCCCGGTCGGGCGGCAGCACATCGTAGCGCCAGCCATCAGACCGGCCTTCGGCCAGGCGGGCATCAATGGCCGGGGCCAGCTCCAGGGGCGCGGGGCGCTCCGGCTGCGGCAGGAGCCGGGCCGCCACTGTGCGCAGCAGCCGGTACGCATCGGTATCCAAAAACTGCGGCTGATAGTGGACAGTAGCTTCCAGCCGGGCCTGCAGCGCCGTGCGGGTGGCCTCCGTTACCAGGTCGGTTTGCAGCAGAGCGCGAACGGTGCCTTCGGGATAGAGCATAGTGGTGGGTTTGCGGGAGCGTAATCAATAAGAGAAACACCAACCCTGGGCGGAGGTTAGGACAATCAGCAGAATGCCCGGAAAGTATAACTGCGAAACGCGCTATTGGTCACTGCTGAGCTTACCGCCGGTTACGTGCACCAGGCTGCCCGTCATGAAAGAGCCATCTTCGGAAGCCAGCAGCACGTAGGCCGGCGCCAGTTCCTCGGGCTGGCCGGGGCGCTTCAGGGCTACTTCATACCCAAATTTCTCTACTTCCTCCAGGGGCATGGTAGCGGGAATGTTGGGCGTCCAGACCGGGCCGGGCACCACGCAGTTCACCCGAATACCCCGCTCGCCCAGGTGCGTGGCCAGGCTCTTGGTGAAGGCATGAATGGCCGATTTGCTGGCGGTGTAGTCGATGAGCAGCGGGTTGCCGGTGAGGCCCACTATGCTGCCGGTATTGATGATGCAGTCCGGGGCTTTCAGGTGGGGCACGGCGGCCTGCGCCATCCAGATATACCCCAGAATGTTGGTATCGAAGGTGCGGCGGATCTGCTCTTCGGGAATGTCCTCGAATTTTTCCTGCGCCATCTGGAAAGCCGCGTTATTCACCAGAATATTCAGCCCGCCCAGCTCCTTGCGCGTGCGGCGCACGGCCTGCCGGCACTGCTCCGGGTCGCGCACATCCAGCTGCAGCAGCAGGCACTGGCGGTCCTGGGCTTCTATCAGGCGCTTGGTTTCCTCGGCGTCCTGGATGTTTTCGTTGTAGAGCACTGCCACATGGGCCCCTTCCATGGCAAAGGCCACGGCCACCGCCCGCCCAATGCCACTGTCGGCGCCGGTTACCAGGGCCACCTTATCCCGCAGCTTGCCAGCGGCGCGGTAGGTGCTGAAACTCATGCCGGGCTGCAGCTTCATATCGGCCTGCTTAGCCGGATATGGCAGCTTTTGGGCAGATTTTTTCATGTCCTTGGCCGTGGGGCGGTCCACGGGCTTGGGAGCAGTTTCTTTCTTGACGGATGCAGTGGTTTTCTTGGTAGCCATAGCGCTGGGAATAGTTGGTTGTTTTCTCTCTACGAGAAAACCTACGGCACAACCAGCCCGCGGTTGGCTGGTAACCCGCGCAGCTTTTACTCCACCACTACTTCTACCCGGCGGTTGCGGGGGCGCTGTTTGGGGTCCCGGTTATCGGCCACGGGGCGGGTGCCGCCGTACCCCCGGGGCGTGAGGCGCACGGAATCTATACCGTGCTGCATCAGATATTGGCGCACGTTGCGCGCCCGCTGCTCCGAGAGCTGCCGGTTCAGCTCCGCATTGCCCACATTATCGGTGTGGCCCGCAATTTCCAGGCGCAGCGCCGGCTGCGCCCGCAACGTGCGCACCAGCTGGTTGAGTATGGGCCGGGAAGTGGGCAGGAGCGTGGCTTTGCCCTGGGTGAAATACAGGTTAGGCAGCGTAACGGCCGTGCCTTTGGTCAGGGTGCTTAAATCGGGCAGGGCACTGGCGGCAGGTGTGTCGGCGGGCGCCGCTACCGGCACTGGTGGTTCCGGCAAGGTAGCTACCGGTGCCCGACGAGCGGGCCGCACTACGGCAGAGCGCCGTACCGGGGGCCGGACGGCCCGCACAACCGCCGGCGTGGTTTTGGCTGGGGCCAACGGGGCACTGCTGACCGATTCTACCGGTGGCGTTTTTGGCCGGGGCCGCTCCGCTTCGCGCGGAATAGGTTTAGCAGAAGATGGCAGCGCAGCATACAGGTTTTCGGGGGAAATAGGCTGGGCCGGTTCCGATGAGGCCGGTAGCTGCCACGTCAATAGCGCGCGGGTATCCCATTGTACCTGGTAGTATTCTACCCTTATTGGGTAGTAGCGCCCGCCCGTGAGCTGTACCTGGGTGGTTACGGCCGTAACGCGCTGGTCACGCCAGGAGCTCAGCACGCGCTTGCCGCCTATCCAAACCCGCATACCGTCATCGGAAAGAATACGGAAGGTGTAGAGCCCCGTAACCGGAACGTAGAGGTGCCCCGTCCAGCGGATGGAAAAATCGTCTCCCGATACGCCCGGTGCCGGCGAGCGGAACCGCTGAGGAGGCTGACCCGGACCAGGCGAGCTGTAGGTCCAATCAAAGTCGATGGTGGGGTCCGTACGCGTGTACGCCAGTTCCTCGAAGCTGCGGCCATTATAATACTGCCCCGCAGGCCGGTACCCGGGGTTTTGGGCATGGTCTGCGCCTGCAGGAATGCAGATAACAACAACAGACACACCATCATAAAAGCCCGAATACTTCGCTGGAACAGCATAGCCGAAGATATCTAATAGCCGGAGGAGTGTAAATCAGAGGAGTAACGCTGGCAAGATCCGGAAAATTGGAATCCGGACTTTCCTATTGTATCTTCGTCTTGCTACTTATCCAGAAAGACCGAGGGAATGGGCCCTATGACGTCTTAGCAACCTGAATCAAAACAAGGTGCTAACTCCCTTTCTGCCTCTCTGGCAGAAGAAGATAAGTGCGGAACCGGCCTCTGCGCCCGGCTCTTTCTGGATAGGCTATTGATTGCCGTTTTTCCGAAAAGCCGATATGCCGACGACCACCTCGCCCCTGCACGATATTCTGCGCCAGCGCCTCCTGATTCTGGATGGGGCCATGGGCACCATGATTCAGCGCCATAAGCTGGAAGAAGCTGATTTCCGGGGCACCCGCTTCGCCGACCATCCCAAGCCCCTGCGCGGTAACAACGACCTGCTCAGCCTCACCCGCCCCGACATCATCCGGGGCATTCACGCCGACTACTTCGCGGCCGGGGCCGACATGGTGGAAACCAACACCTTCAGCGGTACCACCATTGCCCAGGCCGATTATGGGCTGGAGCACATTGTGTATGAGCTGAACTACGAGTCGGCGCGCATTGCTCGGGAAGTGGCCGATGAGTTTACGGCGCAAAACCCCGCCAAGCCCCGCTTTGTAGCCGGCGCCGTGGGCCCCACCAATCGCACCGCCTCCCTCTCCCCCGACGTCAACCGCCCGGGCTTCCGGGCCGTGACGTTTGACGAGCTGGCCACCGCCTACCTGGAGCAGGTGCGCGGGCTGGTAGAAGGCGGCTCCGATGCCCTGCTCATTGAAACCATCTTCGATACCCTGAACGCCAAAGCAGCCCTGTACGCCGTGCAGAAGTTCTTTGATGAAGGCGGGAAAGTGGTGCCCGTCATGATTTCCGGCACCATTACCGATGCTTCCGGCCGCACGCTCTCGGGGCAGACGGTAGAGGCTTTCTGGAACTCTATTCGCCACTTGCCGCTGCTGAGCGTGGGTTTGAACTGCGCCCTGGGCGCGCATCAGCTCAAGCAATACGTGCAGGAGCTCAGCCGCATTGCTGATGTGCACATTTCGGCCTACCCCAACGCCGGTTTGCCCAATGCCTTTGGCGGCTATGATGAGTCGGCGCAGGAGTTTGCGGCCGTGGTGGAAGACTACCTCCAGGACAACCTGCTGACGGTGGTGGGCGGCTGCTGCGGCACCACACCCCAGCACATTGCCGAGCTCAGCAAGCTGGCCGAGAAATACCAGCCCCGCCCCCTGCCCGCCGTGCCGGCCCTAACCCGCCTGAGCGGTTTGGAGCCCTTCGGCATCAACGAAAACAGCCTGTTTGTGAACGTAGGCGAGCGGTGCAACGTGACGGGTAGCCGTGCTTTTGCCCGCCTTATCCGCACCGGCAATTACGAGGCGGCCCTGCAGGTAGCCCGCGACCAGGTGGAAGGCGGCGCGCAGGTCTTGGACGTGAACATGGACGAAGGCATGCTGGACTCGGAGCAGGCCATGACCACCTTCCTGCACCTGATTGCCTCCGAGCCCGACATTGCCCGCGTGCCCATCATGATTGACTCCTCCAAATGGAGCGTGCTGGAAGCCGGCCTCAAGTGCGTGCAGGGCAAGAGCATCGTCAACTCCATTTCCCTGAAAGAGGGCGAGGAAGTATTCAAAGCCCATGCCCGCACCGTGCGCCAGTACGGCGCTGCCGTGGTGGTTATGGCTTTTGATGAAAACGGCCAGGCCGATACCCTGGAAAAGCGCATCGAAATCTGTAAGCGCTGCTACGATATTCTGGTAAACGAAGTGGGTTTCCCGGCCGAGGACATCATCTTCGACCCCAACATCCTGACGGTGGGCACCGGCATGGAAGAGCACCGCAACTACGCCCTGGATTTCATTGAGGCCGTGCGCTGGATTAAAGCCAACCTGCCCGGTGTGCTCACCAGCGGCGGCGTGAGCAACATCAGCTTCTCGTTCCGCGGCAACGACGTGGTGCGCGAGGCCATGCACTCCTCCTTCCTCTACCACGCCATTCAGGCCGGGCTGGACATGGGCATTGTAAACCCCAGCCAGTTGGCCGTGTATGATGAAGTGCCCCAGGATTTGCTGGAGCTGGTGGAAGACGTGCTGCTCAACCGCCGCCCCGATGCCACCGAGCGCCTCGTGGACTTCGCCGACAACATCAAGGATAAATCAACCAACAGCCAACAGCCATCAGCCAACAGCCAGGAATGGCGCAGCCTGCCCGTGGCCGAGCGCCTGCAGCACGCGCTGATAAAAGGTATTACAGAGTTTATTGACCAGGACACCGAGGAAGTGCGCCAGCAGGTAACCCGCCCGTTGGAAGTAATTGAAGGCCCGCTGATGGCCGGTATGAATGTGGTGGGCGACATGTTCGGGGCCGGCAAAATGTTCCTGCCGCAGGTGGTGAAATCGGCCCGGGTGATGAAGAAGGCCGTGGCCTACCTAGAACCCTACCTGCTGGCCGACAAACAAAGCGGCGACCGGCAAACCGCCGGCAAAATCCTGCTGGCCACCGTGAAGGGCGACGTGCACGACATCGGCAAAAACATTGTGGGCGTGGTGCTGGCCTGCAACAACTTTGATATCGTGGACCTGGGCGTGATGGTGCCGCTGGAAAAGATTCTGGACGAAGCCGTGAAGCAGCAGGTCGATGTTATTGGCCTGAGCGGCCTCATCACCCCCAGCCTGGATGAAATGGTGTACGTGGCCCAGGAAATGGAAAAGCGCGGCCTGAAAACCCCGCTGCTCATTGGCGGAGCCACCACCTCCCGCCTGCACGTAGCCGTGAAAATTGCGCCTAACTACTCCGGCCCGGTGGTGCACGTAAACGATGCCTCCCGCAGCGTGGGCGTAGCCGCCGCGCTGTTGGGCTCGGCTGATGTGGAATACGCCCGCACCGTGCGCGAGGACTACCGTCAGTTGCGCGAGGATTACGCTGGCCGCCAGCGCGAGAAAAACTACCTACCTATTGAAGCGGCCCGGGAAAACGGCTTTAAGGCTGATTGGGAAACCACACCCATTACGAAGCCTTCTTTCCTCGGCACCAAAGTGCTGGAAGATTACCCGCTGGCCGAGCTGGCCACCTACATCGACTGGACGCCCTTCTTCCACACCTGGGAGCTGAAAGGCCGCTACCCGCGCATTCTGGAAGACGAAAACCTGGGCGAAGCGGCCACTAGGCTGTTTGAGGATGCGCAGGCCTTACTCCAAAAAATCATCGACGAAAAGCTGCTCACGGCCCGCGCCGTGCTGGGCTTCTGGCCCGCTAATACCCAAGGCCACGACACCATTCAGGTGTTCACCGATGAAACCCGGGAGCAGGTGCAGACGGAGTTCTTTACCCTGCGCCAGCAGAGCGAAAAAGCCCCCGGCATTCCTTCCCTGGCTTTCTCCGATTTCGTGGCGCCCCGGGAAACCGGCCGTGAGGACTATATTGGTGGGTTTGCGGTTACGGCGGGCCTGGGCATTGAGAAGCTGCTGGACCAATTCGAAAAGGACCACGACGACTACTCCAGCATTATGGTGAAAGCCCTTGCCGACCGCCTCGCCGAGGCGTTTGCCGAGCGCCTGCACCAGCGCGTGCGGGAGGAGTTCTGGGGCTATGCGCCCGCCGAGCATCTCTCCAATGAAGACCTCATTCAGGAGAAATACCAGGGCGTGCGGCCCGCGCCCGGCTACCCCGGCTGCCCCGACCACACCGAGAAAATTACCCTGTTTGAGCTACTCGACGCGGAAAACAAAACGGGCATCCGCCTCACCGAAAACCTGGCCATGTACCCGGCTTCCTCCGTCAGTGGTTTCTACTACGCGCACCCCAACTCCCGCTACTTTGGCCTGGGCCGCATTGGCCAAGACCAAGTGGAAGATATTGCCCGGCGCAAGAACATGCCGCTGCCGGAGCTGGAGCGCTGGCTGGCGCCCAACCTGAATTATGACCCGGTTTCCGTGCCTGTAACGGCGCTGTAAGGACAAGTAAAACTAGTTCCCCTCCTCAGCTGAGGAGGGGCTAGGGGTGGTTGAAACACTAGAGTTAGGTAACTAAAGCTAGTTGGTCGTTCAACGAGTTGTCAACCACCCCCAACCCCTCCTCAGCTGAGGAGGGGAGCTTTGCACACTACCGAAACTACCCGCTAAGCCAAGCTTAGGGCTTTTATATGAAAGTTACCGACCACCTGCTGCAGGCCAAGGGCAAAACGCTGTTTTCCTTTGAGGTGCTGCCGCCGAAAAAGGGAGAGAATATCCAGAGCCTGTTCACCAATATTGAGCCGCTGCTGGAGTTTAAGCCCCCATTTATTGACGTTACTTACCACCGCGAGGAGTACGTGTACCGGCAGCACCCCAACGGCCTGCTGGAAAAGAAAACCGTGCGCCGCCGGCCCGGCACCGTGGGCATCTGCGCGGCCATCAAAAACCGCTTCGATGTAGATACAGTGCCCCACCTGATCTGCGGTGGCTTCTCCAAGGAGGAAACCGAAAATGCCCTCATCGACCTGCACTTCCTGGGCATTGATAACGTGCTGGCCCTGCGCGGCGACCCGATCAAAAGCGAAGGCCGGTTCCTGCCGGACCCCGACGGCCACAGCTACGCCTGTGACCTGATTGGCCAGGTGGCCGACCTGAACAAAGGTTCTTACCTGGACGAGGAGCAGGACGACACCTGGGCCACCAACTTCTGCATTGGCGCGGCCGGCTACCCCGAAAAGCACTTTGAGTCGCCGAACTACGCGGCCGACCTGCGCTACCTCAAACACAAGGTAGACCGCGGCGCCGACTACATCGTGACCCAAATGTTTTTCGATAACGAGCAGTTTTTCAGCTTTGAGAAGCGCTGCCGGGAAGCGGGCATCAACGTGCCCATCATTCCCGGCCTGAAACCCCTCACGGCCAAAGGGCAGCTCACCATGCTGCCCCGCTCCTTCTACCTCAACATTCCGGAAGCGTTGGCCGATGCCGTACACCAGGCGCCCGGCAACGAGGCGGCCCGGCAGATTGGCATTGAGTGGTGCATCAACCAAAGCAAAGAGTTGATGGCGCACGGCGTGCCGGTGCTGCACTACTACAGCATGGGCAAGTCCGACAGCATCCGGCAAGTTGCCAGCGCCCTCTTTTGAGTGGTGGGATGGTGAAATAGTGAGTTGGTGAGATGGTGAGTTTGATGTTCTGGCGGCGCCACTTGCGCAGAACCGCGCCAACGAAACGTCAAACCCACCATTTCACCATCTCACTATTTCACCTCCTAACGGCATTCCTCCCGGGTCAGGCTTTCGTTGATGGCAATGGCGGCCAGGGAGCCTTCGGCGGCGGCAATGATGGCTTGCTGAGGTGCGGGGGTGGTGTCGCCGGCGGCGTAAATGCCTTTGATGCTGGTCTGGGCCTTGCTGTTGGTCCATACCGCGCCGTTGGTAAGCAGGCGGCAGCCGGTTTCCTCGGCCAGGTTGCTGCGCTGGCGCTGCTGGGTGTGCAGGAACAAGGCATGGCGGGCCAGTTTTTCGCCGTTTTCAAACACAATGTGGCGCAGTTCGCCGGTGGAGCGGCCTTCCAGGTGGGCAATCTTGTCTTCGCGCACTACCACACCGTGCCGGGCCAGGCGCTGCAGGCCTTTCTCCTTGATACCGCTGGGCCCATTAGTGCACACCACCACATCCTTGCTCCAGCGGCTGATGAGCAGGCCCAGTCCCAAGGCTGTTTTCCCCTGCGCATATACGGCCAGGGGCTTGTCGCGCACTTCCCAGCCGTGGCAGTACGGGCAGTGCAGCACGCCCATGCCCCACAGTTCGCGCATGCCTTCAATGGGCGGCAGGTCGTCGGTGACGCCGGTGGCCAGCAGTACCCGGCGGGCCGAAACCGTCACCGGAGGGCCGCCCCTGTCGGGTTGCATGGTGATGCAGAAGCCTACTTCTTTCACTTCGATGCGGGTAACACAGGCTTCCCGGGTGGTGACGGTGGGGTAGGCCGCCAGCTGCTCATGGCCCAGGCGCAGCAAGTCGGCGGGCTTAATGCCGTCGCGGGTGAAAAAGCTGTGCACGCCCGGCGAGGTGCTGTTGCGGGGCGGCCCGCTGCTGCACACCAGCACCTGGCGGCAGCTGCGCCCCAGCACCAGGGCGGCACTCAGCCCGGCGCTGCCCCCGCCCACAATAACGACATCGTACTCAGAAACAGTAGGAAAGGAAAAACGGCCGGACCCGGTAGTCGGGGACTTATCAGAGGCAGTAGGTTTCATAGAAAAGCAAGGCAAACAGATGAGCAGCTTCTATGCTACGTACATTGGCCAAGTTAGTCGGGACTAAAAGAAAAAAGCCCCCTCCAAGCTGGAGGGGGCTTTTTAGGGCGCCATGGGCGAAAGACTAGTTTCTCTTCACCAGCTTTTGAGTCAGATTCACTTCATTGTTGCGAATCAATACTTGGTAGGTACCCTCCGCCAGGCTGCGGATATCCAGGGGCTGGGCCATGCCGCCCTGCAGGGTGAGCTGGCGAACCACGCGGCCCGTCATGTCCAGCACCTGCACCTGGTAAGTGCCGCCCGGTAGTGTACCCAGGTCCACAGTAGCCTGGGTTACCGCCGGGTTCGGATACACACTGATGCTGATAGCGCTGGCGGCGAAGGTTACCGTGCGCACGGGCGTTACGTGCAGCTTGCCATCGGTATCTACCTGCCGCAGGCGGTAGTACACCGTGCCGGTCCGCTGGCCTACGTTTACATCCGTGAAGGCATAGTCATGACCAGTGGAGCTGCTACCGTTGCCGCGTACCTGCCCAATCTGCAGGAAGGTGAGGCCATCGAAGCTACGTTCTACTTCATAGTGGTCGTTGTTTTTCTCAATAGCCGTATGCCAAGTCAGCTGGGCATTGGTGCGTACGGCTTTCACGTCAAACGTGGTCAGCTCTACGGGCAGTGGGGGAATGGTAACGGTAATGCTCACCGTCGTTACCGATTTCCCGCCCTGTGCGTCTACCGTATTCATAGTAGCGTTGTATACCCCCGCCGCTGCATTGGCTGCTACCGGAATGGTAATGGTGCCGGTGGCGGTATTCAACCGCAGCCAGGTGGGCAGTGTGCTGCCAGCTGCCAGAGCAACTGAGGCAAGAGCAGCATCCTGATCCGTTACAGTAGCCAGCTCCTGATTATCCTTCAGCGAGCTTTTATTGTAGGAGTTGCCTACTGAGTAAGCTGCTTCTGTATCCTCGTTGATGATGATAGTCACCGTATTGGTCGTTTTGCCACCCTGCGCATCTACCGTATTCACCCGGAAGGTGTAGGTGCCAGCAACTGGTGCGGTAGAACCAGTTACCGTGAACTGGCCCGTGGTGGAGTTGAAAGCCATGCCGGCGGGCAGCGTGCCCGTAGTAATGCTGGCACTGGCTACCCCGCCATTGGTATCCGTTACCGAGGCCAGGGAATACCCGTCGCTGAGCGCATCCCGGTTATAGGTATTGGTTGTCGTGTACACCGCATCAGCATCCCCGTTGAAGACCAGCGTTACTGTATGGGAAGTTACCCCACCCAAGGCATCGGTTGTGCTTACCTGGAAGGTGTAGGTGCCGGCCACCAGCAGGGCAGCATCTGCTACCGTCAGCTGACCGGTAGCGGCATCCAGAGCCACACCAGCCGGCAAGGCACCCACGGGCACCGCCGCAACAATGGCTCCGTCGGCATCCGTCACTGTAGCCAGACTCTGGTTGGTCGAGTAGCTTTTCACGTTTTTCGCGGGAGCTACCGTATATACTGCCTCGCGGTCAGTGGAGATAATGATGCTCACGGGCACCGTCGACTTACCACCCGCAGCATCCACCGTATTCACGGTGAAGTTGTAGGTGCCAGCGGCCGGCGCGGTGTTGCCGCTCACGGTAAACTGTCCCGTCGTGGTATTGAAGGCCATGCCCGAAGGCAACGTACCACTGGCAATAGCTGCCGAGGCAAGTGCACCGTCCGCATCCGTTACCGTGGCCAGGGAGAAGCCGTTGCTCAGTGCATCCTGGTTGTAGGTGTTGGATGATGAATACACGGCTTCTTTATCAGCCGTGAAAGTCAGCGTGATGGTCTGCGTGGTTGTGCCGCCCACCACATCCGTGGTTGTCAACGTCAGCGGGTAGGAACCGGCCACCAAAAGCGCCGCATTCGCCACCGTAAACTGACCCGTGGTCGAGCTGAAGGCGACGCCGGCGGGCAGGGTGCTACCATTGGCCAGCACCGCTGAGGTTAGCGTGCCATCTGCATCGTTTACCGTGGCCAAAGAAGCACCAGTCGTGTAGCTATCCACATTCTTCGCTCCCACTACCGTGTAGACTGCTTCGCGGTCCGCATTGATGGTAATGGTTACCGGAACCGTGGATTTTCCACCTGTAGCGTCCGTCGTATTCACCGTGAAGGTGTAAGCGTTGGCGACTAATTGGGTCGTGTTGCTGACGGCAAACTGACCTGTGGTGCTATTGAAGCTCATGCCGGCGGGTAGCGTGCCCGTGGCAATAGCCGCCGCAGTGAGTGTCCCATCGGCATCCGTTACCGTGGCCAGGGAGAAGCCGTTGCTCAGTGCATCCTGGTTGTAGTTGTTCGGGGCCGAATACACGGCTTCCTTATCAGCCGTGAAAGTCAGCGTGATGGTACTGGACGATTTCCCGCCAGTGGCATCTACCGTGTTAATCGTCAGTGGGTACGAGCCCGCAACCAAGCTACCCGCGTTAGATACGGTGAACTGACCCGTGGTAGCATTGAGGGCTACGCCGGCGGGCAGGGTGCTGCCATTGGCCAATACAGCTGACGTCAAAGCACCATCGGCATCCGTTACCGTGGCCAAAGAAGCACCGGTAGTATAGCTGTCGACGTTTTTAGCAGTTGCTACCGTGTACACGGCTTCTTTGTCTACATCTGATACCAGAATAGAATAGGTAGCAGTGTTCGATACGGCACTTTGGTTATCAGTAGCTGCGTAAGTGAACGTTACGGTGCCACCAAAAGCACCCGAGGGGTCATACTTCAGTTTGGCTGCCTGCGCCGGAGTCAGGGTTACCGTCCCGATATTAGCGCTGGTCAGGGCTACATAAGCGCCGCTGACACCATCAGTATTGGTGTTGTAAAACAGCGTGCCGTCCGCGGGCAGGCTCTTGATCTGGTAGGTGGAAATTGAGCCGTCCGCATCCGTTGCAATCAGTGAGCTGATAGCCGTTTGACCGGCCGAGCTGGCAATAGGGCTGCTCAGTGAGTTACTCACGGTTGCTGCCACCGGGGCCGCGTTGCCCAGCGTGATGGTATAAGTAGCCGGCGTGGTGTCGATGGGGCCGGTGGCGCTGTTAGCGCGCACGGTATAGGTAAAGGTTACCGTGGCATTGCTGGTGCCAATGGGGTCGAAGGTTAGCTTGCTGGCATCGGCTGCCGGCAGCTCAAACTCGGGAGCGGTTACGGCCACTCCATTCACGTACAGCGTACCCTGGGTATCGGCATCCGGAATAGTGCGGATAATGTAGCTGTAGAGCGACACATTCCCATTCAACGAGCCCGAGAAGGCCGTAATGGCCGTGGCATTGGCACTGCTGACAATAGCCGGCGAGTTGGTCACATTGTTGGCAACCGGCTCGGCAATAGTCTGGTTTACCGGTACGGTGTAGGTAGCCGTATTAGCACTAGCCAAGCCGCTGTTGTCGGTAGCTTTAAACTGCAGGGTGAGGGTAGTAGTAGTGGTGTTGTCAACCGGGTTGAAGTACAGATAGGCACCCGCTGGAATAACAGTACCCGCGGTAATAGTTACCAAACCGTTGTTGTTGCGACCCACATTGGCTCCCAGGTTATTGGTGGAGTAGGTTAGTACCCCCTGCGTTGTGGCGTTTGGCAGGCCGCCGGTAATCGTGAAGGAAGCAATGGTACCGTCCGCATCCGAGCCGGACAGCGTACCATTCGGTGCAGTCCAGTTCAACCGGTATGCATCGTTTTTCGTGCTAGTGATAAGCGTGCTGTTTGTAGCGGAAATGGCGCGCGGGGCCTGGTTGCCAAGTGTAATAGTGTAAGTAGCGGGCGTAGCATCCACGGTGCCATTGTTGTCAGTGGCTGTGTAAGTGAAGGTGACGTTGCTATTCGTGGTGCCCGAGGGGTCGTATTTCAGCGAAGCGGCCTGTTGGGCGGTCAGGTTCAACTGGGACGCCCCGCCATTTACCATGGTGCTAGTCATGGCCACATAGGTGCCGGAGGTACCATCGGCGGCCGTGTTGTAGTAGAGCGTGCCGCTGCCGGGCAGCGCCGAAATCTGGTACGAAGCAACAGTGCCGTCCGGATCCGTAGCCGTCAGGGCCGGAATAGCCGTGGGGCCATTTGCGCCAGGAATAGCCTGGGCCGTCGTCATCGTCACGTCGGCGGCTACCGGGGCCACGTTGCTTACGGGCACCGTATAGGTAGCCACGTTTGAGAGGTTACCCACGTTATCCTTGGCCGTGAACGTAAACGTCACGTTGCCATTAAAGGCGCCCGAAGGGTCGAACTTCAACGAAGCCGCCTGTGCCGGAGTCAGGGTTACCGTCCCAATATTAGCGCTGGTAAAGGCTACATAAGCGCCGCTGACACCATCTGTATTGGTGTTGTAAAACAGCGTGCCGTCCGTAGGCAGACTGCCAATCTGATAAGTGGCAATTGAGCCGTCCGCATCACTGGCTTTCAGGCTGTTGATAGTGGTTTGCCCGGCACTGCTCAGGATAGTACCCGAGTTGGTGGTGTTGGCAGCTACCGGGGCAATAGAGCTGGCTACCGGAATGGTATAGGTAGCCGTGTTGCTCACCTGGCCATTATTGTCTTTGGCAGTGAACGTGAAGCTGATGTTGCCGCTGGCCAAACCGGAAGGATCGAAACGCAGCGAGGCGGCCTGCGCCGGGCTCAGGTTCAGGGCATTCAGATTAGCGCTGGCAACGGCTACATACGTACCGCTGGTGCCATCGGCATTGGTGTTGTAGTATAGGGTGCCATCCGTGGGCAGGCTGGCAATCTGGTAAGTGGCAATGGTGCCATCGGCATCCGAAGCCTGCAGCGCTGTAATGGCCTTCTGCCCATCAGTGCTATAAATAGCTGCCCCCGAATAGGTGGTGGCAGCGGCTACGGGTGCACTGTTTGTGATGGCCAGCGAATAGGCCGCCGTTGTGGTGCTGATATCTCCCTGCGAATCGGTGGCGTTGTAGCTGAAGCTAACGGTACCAACACTGGCCGTGCTGTTTGGCAAAAAGTACAGTGAGGCCGCCTGGGCAGCGCTCAGCACCAGACCAGGATAGTTTCCAGCGGTAACTTCTGTGTAAGTAGAACCCGACTTGACGTACAGCTTGCCGGAGGTATTCAGCGAAGTGAGGCTGGCCGGCGTGATGGTGTAGGTGCTGATAGCATCCCCGTTGGCATCGGTAGCGGCCAGGGGCGACAGCTGCGTGTACACGGCGCGGGGCGTGGTAGAGCTCAGCGCTGTGGGAACGGGTGGCGTATTGACCACGGTTGTCACCTTGGCCGTGGCCGCAGAGCCGTTGTTATCCAGCGGGTCGGCGTCGTCGGTGCTGATAGTGCTGCTGGCCGTACCGTTCACAGTAGTGGCCGGCATTACGTAGGTAATGGTGGAGGTGCTGCTGGCCCCAATGGCCAGGTTAGCAATGATGGGCAGCGTTAATACTCCCGTTGCTTGCACATAAGTGCTGCCCGTTGGGTAAGTGGCCAGCACAGTGCCCGGGGTAAACTGCACCTTGGGCTGCACGCCGGTAGCGGCATAGTCGCCGCTGGCGGTAGTGGTGGCGGTGTACGTTACGGTGGAACCTGCCTTGGCGTGGTTCGGCCCAGCTAAGGTCGTTGCCACGTTAGCCTGGGTGCACCACGTCATATAGTCAATGGCAATGTACTGCCCAAGCGGATCCGCAACTCCGGTAATTACGTTCTGATAGGTAATCTTGAAGGAAACAATGGGCTTGTTGAACGTAACGGTAGCATTGCCCAGCGTTGAGTTGGAAGCTACGTTCTGCAGCCCCTGCAGGCTGTTGCCACTCAGGGAAATGTAGGCGGCATCGCGCGCTACGGTGGCATCCACTGTCGAAGACAGGTTCAGCACCGTACCATCCGCTTGCGTCGCAGTGAAAGTGACTTTATCCACCCAGGCCTGAGCCCCCAGGTCAATATCCTGAATCCGGAGAGAAAGGTTATTGACCGGCCGGTTGAAGGAGTAGGTGATTTGTGTGGTTACTTCTGCCGTACTGGTGTAATCCGCATCCCAGTATAAGGCATTCACCCCGTTAACGGGCGTTACATACAGGTTGGTTTGCGTACTCCCGGCTGGCTCTACGTAGGAACCCGCCGTGCTGATGGTAGTGTTGGTAGAGCCCCCGCCCGCATTCACGGGCGCGTGGTTTTTCCAATCCTCATTCGTTGGGCGGGTGGCGAAATTGAGCGTGGTGGTGGTGGCACAAGCGGCCGCTACTGCCAAAGAGACGGGCAGTTGCTTACGCTTGAGGGATTTGGTTGCAACCGTAGGTTCCGTATCGGTTATGGAATCCCGGGTCCGGGCCTGGCCCTGCACTCCCAAGGGCACCAAAGCCATTAGTAGAAGTAGGGAGGGTAAGAGTGCTTTCATGCAAAACAGGGGTGTGGAAAAAAAGTCAGACGAAGGGCAACCTTACGCGTGATATAGCGTAGGGCCTGCAAACCTACTGCGGGGCCCGCAGCTTAGGCGGCACATTTCGACCAATTGCCCCATTCGCTCGTTGGAATTCCACTGTGCCCCGCTAACCCATTTTCCGCGCCCGCCGCTAGCCCCTTCCTTGCTTTATTCAGCGCCTTCCTGCATTCGGCAAAAAACAAAAAGCCTCTCCCAAACAGGGAGAGGCTTTTCCATAATACTTAGGGGGCAAGCTAGTTTTGCTTCACCAGCTTATGACTCAAATTCACCTGATTGCCCTGAATCAGGAGTTGGTAAGTGCCACTTTTTACGGCCCGCAGATCAACTACCGGAAGTCCACCGCCCTGTACCTGCGCGCGGTGCACTTCCCGTCCCATCATGTCCAGTATCCGCACCTGATAGGTACCTGCCGGCAGGGCGTTAAGGTCCAGCAGGGCCTGATCCGTAGCCGGGTTCGGGAACAGGTGAAAATCTCCTCCGGCCACTATGGCCGCAACCCGTAACGAGCGAATGGGGGTAACATGCACCTGGCCATCGGCATCCACCTGCCGCAGGCGGTAGTGCACCGTACCAGTGTAAGCACTTACGCTGGCATCCGTAAAGGTATAGTCGTGGTATATGGTGCTGGTACCATGGCCCGGCACCTGGCCCATAACCTCAAACGCCAGACCATCGAAGCTACGTTCTACTGCGAAGTGGTCGTTGTTTTTCTCCAGCGCTGTGCGCCAGGCCAGAACAACTTTGTTGCCGGCTATTAGCTGCGCCTGAAAGGTGATAAGCTCTACGGGCAGGGGCAGTGGTGGCGCACTGGTGTCGTTGATGCGGATACTGGCCGTCGTGTTGTCACCGCCCTGGTTGGCCGTTACCACGTCCAGGTCACCGTCCCCATCCAGGTCGCCCAGGGCCACGCTGTTGGGGCCGGCCCCTACTGCGACAATAGATTGCCCCGCCATGGTTATAGCGGTGGAAGTTGTGCTCGTATTGCGAATATAGCTGAGCGTGGTGCCGTTGCCGGTGGTAGTGCCGCTACCATAGTTAGCGGCTATCAAATCCAGTTTACCATCACTGTTAATATCTCCGATGGCCAAACCAGCCGGCTGGCCCCCCACCGCAAAATTCTGAGCAGCCGCGAAGGAAAGCGTAGCGCCCGATGTGGTGTTGCGTACCACGCTGACATTGTTGCTGCCATTGTTCACGGTAGCCAAGTCTATTTTGCCGTCGTTATTCAGGTCGCCGGCCACCACTACTACGGGCGTAGAGCCTACGGAGAAGTTCTGGCGAGTAAAGGAAACGGCAGCGCCCGCCGTAGCATTCAGCAGCACCGATACCGTGTTGTTACCGGAGTTGGCACTAATGACATCCAGCTTCCCATCCGTATTCACATCGGCCACGGTTACTCCATAGGGTGCGGTACCTACTGTTATATTCTGGGCGGCAGCAAAGCTGATGGTAGCACCCACCGTCGTGTTTTGCAGAAAGCTCACCGTATTGCTGCCAATGTTGGCCGTAAGGATGTCCAGGCGGCCGTCGCCGTCGATATCTCCAACGGCAATGCCAGCTGGTCTGGCGCCTACGGCAAAAGGCTGACTGGCGGCAAAGCTGCTGGCCGTTATGGCACCCGGGCCGGTCGTGGTATTGTGCAGTACGCTCACATTAGCCGAGCCCTCGTTTGCCGTCACCAGGTCCAGTTTACCGTCCCCATCAAAGTCACCCGCTGCAATGTTGTACGAGCCAGTCTGGCCGCTGCCCAGCGTGAAGTCCTGGCGGGCCGCCAGTGAAGGCGTGCCACTGCCGCCGGTGTAGCGGTTTACACTGACGGAGTTACCGGTACCATTCCCATAGTTTACCACTACCAGATCCAGCTTGCTGTCCCCGTCCACATCGGCCAGCACTTGGTTGCTGGGGTTCATGCCGGTAACCTGATCTGCAATGCTGGAGAAAACGCCCGTGCCGCCCTGGGTACCTACCGTAAACTGATAGGCCATGGCGGCAGCCCCCTGGCCTTTCCCATTGGAAACACTGTTAGGGATAGTAACGCTAATCACCTCGCCCGATTTGAAGTAGAGCGTTGGGGTCAGCGTTATGGTATTGCCGGACACTTCTACTGAGGCCGCAATTCTGCCGCCGCGGGCGCTGCTGAAAATACGAATCTTCGCCGCCGATGCAGCTGTTATAGGCTGATCAAAGGTGATGACCACCGGTGCGGTACGGGCCGCTGACAGGGAGTTGGGGGCTGGCGATACGCTCTCGATAACGGGCGGCAGCGTGAATTGCTCCGCTGAAGTAGCCGTCCCGCCAGGCGTAGTCACCTGGATAAAACCTGTTTTAGCACCCGTGGGAACTATAGCCCTGATCTGCGCGGCATTAGTCACGGTATAAGAAGCCGCCGTTCCGTTAAACGAGACGCCGGTAGCACCCGAAAAGTTGGTCCCCCGAATAATCACCGTGGCCCCTATAGCGCCGCTGTTAGGCGAGAAATCAGTGATGGAGGGCGCGGCCACTACCGTAACGGTAATGGTAGCGGCATTGGATACGGCACCGGCATTGTCCCGTACCGTATAGGCAACCGTAGCCGTGCCGGACGTACTGGTAGGTGTAAAAACAATTTTACCGGCATTGGCACCCGTGCCCAAAGCAAAAGTGCCCGATGCAGTGCCAGTGGCCGCGCCCAGCGCCATACTGGCGCTATTGATGGATGCATTGCCATTCGCATCCGTGTCATTCCCGAGAACATCCAGCACCAGAACAGCACTGCCGGCTGTAGCGTTATCGGCATTCGCTACGGGTGCCACGTTGCTGGTGGTAACGGTACTGGTGCTGCCCGCGGGCACAGTAGCCGTAGAAGCGGGACCCGTTGTGGCCGCAGTAGCCGAAAGCTGCGCCCCGGCGGCCAGCGGGCTGGGTAATACCACGCTGAGGGTTATCGTTTTGGACCCATTCCTGGGCACATCTACCTGTGAGGTTGTGAAGGTAACCACACCGGATGTGGTGTTGTAGACAAAGCCGGTGGCACTGCTGAGCGCGGCACTGCTCGTAGGACGGGCTGCTCCGCTCAGCGTGAGGGTGGTGCCTACATTCGGGTCGTTGTTGTTATTAGTGTCCCGAATAACCAGTGTGTACACCACTGTGGCACCGGGGTTAGCTGTGGTGGGCGAAACGCTGATGGTACTGCTCACATTGGCGCGGGTAGCCAGCGGCAACCCCAGCAGCAGGCCCCACAGCAGCACATATTGCAGCGCGGCAGCGCAGCCTCTTCCAAGGCGTGCTAAAGGCGGCGCCGTAGGCGAAAACCAAGAGACCGGAAAAAGGGATTTAAATCGTAAGGTTGTTTTCATAAACCGCACTAAGAGACTGACAAAAAGGAAAACAAGAACGAATAAGAACGGCTATACTCCCACTGGAATACCGGCTACAAACTTAGTATATCTGGCAGATCATCCTATCGTCAAAACCCAATTTCTTAGGATTAAGCCAATAAATACTTTAAATCACATGATTATAATGACAGATTTATTATTCGTTAAATAATAAAAATGCCTTCGTTTAAACGCTATGCATCACCAAGCAAAGGCAAATAGTTATAAAAAGGACTGCCGCCGACTAGGAAGCCGGCGGCAGTAGCCTATTAGTTACTTAAGCGACGAAAATCAGTATACCCGGTCCCGGCCGCTTTGCGCCACCAGCTCGTGCAGGGTGTGGTTGAAATCCTCGGCGCCCAGCAGTTCTTCCAGCGGCAGGTGCAGGCGGTATTTCCAGAAATGCTGCGGATTGGCCGGCACGTTAATCTGCTCGTCCTGCGGGTTTTGGCGCCGCAGCTTACCATCCATGGCCAGCAAATCCTGAATGGGGAATATGGCCCACATGGCGGGCGAGAACAGGTGCTGTACCAGAATTTCGCGGGCTACCCAGGGCTCGCAGTAGAACGGGGCGGTTTCGCCCCAGTGGCCCAGTATCTGCTGGAAAAAGCGCTGGGTTTTCTCCGCGTCCTCCTCCCACCAGCCGCGCACCGTGCTCATGTCGTGGGAGCCGGGGCTGACTACTGACAGGTACGGGGCCGCGTCGGGGTGACCGAACTCCGTTTTGGGGTCGGCGGGCATGCGCTGAATGTTGAGGCCCAGAATGCCCAGCTGCTTCATCACGCCCGGCACCGACTCGGGCACCATGCCCAGGTCTTCGCCGCAAATCAGCATGTTGGTAGCGTAGCGCACGGCGGGCAGCTTAATCAGGCCCTGGCGGCGCCAGAACTCCTCGTGGCGGCGGTAGAAGAAATCAATGTACAAATCCCACACGCGCGGGCGGGTTTCGTCGTCCAGCTCCTTGAAGGAATAGGTGTGCTGCAGCGTAATGCGCGGGTGCAGGTACTGGCCGTAGGTGCCCTCTTCTTCCAGGAACAGCACCTCGTTCACCAGCTTATACAGCCCGTCGCGGAGGTGGCGCAGGTGGTCGGCGCGGCCGGGCTCCTGGCGCAGCTTCTCCTCAAAAACGGCTTCAATCTGGCGCTGGGTGCGCACTTCCTCGCGCAAACGGAAGGCCTCATAGCCGGAGTCTTCCAGGAACTCGCTGCGCACGGCCTCGGCATCGTTGCCGAAGATGTCGCGCAGCATGTGCCAGCGGATGTACGGCTCGCAGAGGCGGCGGTAATCGAACCAGCCCAGCCGGTCGCGCACTTCGTCGCGGTGCAGGGGTAGGGCGGGCGCAAACCGCCCCAGCAGGCCTTCCACGGAGTCGCCCTGAATTTCCCAGATGCGGAAAAAGCCCAGAATATGGTCGATGCGCAGGGCATCGAAGTAGCGCGAGAGGTGCGTGAGGCGCTGCCGCCACCAGGCGTAGCCGTCCTGCGCCATTCGCTCCCAATTGTAGGTGGGAAAGCGCCAGTTTTGGCCCGTAACCGAGAAATCGTCCGGCGGGGCGCCGGCCTGCCGATCCAGGTGGTACAGTTCGGGCTGGGTCCAGGCATCCACGGAGTGGCGATAGATGCCGATGGGCAGGTCGCCTTTGAACACCACGCCGTGGTAGCGGGCGTATTCCACCGCGGCGCGCAGCTGCTTGTCCAGGTGAAACTGCGTGAACAGGTGCAGGCCGTACTCATCAAACTCCGGGCTGTCGAAATCAATGATCTGATGGTAGCTCGGCGGGGTGCGGAACTCCGCGGGCCACTGCTCAAAATCAGCCGTGCCGAACCGGTCGCGCCAAGCCGAGAAGGCGGCGTAGGGCACCAGCCAGCTTTTCTGCTCTTCCAGGAACTCCTTAAAGTCAGCATCGGCCAGGAAAGCCTGTTTTTCCTGCTGATACAGCAGGCGGGCGAACTTCCACTTGGCGTTCATCACCGGCTCGTAGGCCACGTGGTCCAGAGCATTAAGCTCGGTGCGCAGCTTGTCCAGCTCGGCCTGTTGGGTGGCGTCGGCCAGGGGTGCAATGCTATCCAGGTTGAGGTAGAGCGGGTGCAGGGCAAACACCGAAATAGCCGCGTAAGGGTACGAATCGACCCAGGTATGGGTGGCGGTGGTGTCGTTGATGGGCAGAATCTGCACCATCTTCAGGCCGGTTTGCCTGGCCCAGTCTACCAGCAGCTGAATATCGGTGAACTCGCCTACGCCCAGGCCGTGGCGGCTGCGCAGGGCAAACACGGGCAGAGCCACGCCGGCGCCGCGCCAGGGCCCGTTGGGGTAGCGGAAGCTCTCATCGTGGCGGATGCGCAGGGTGCTGCGCTCGGCCGGGGGGAGCAGCACGCGGTTTTCGCCACTTTCCAGGTGCACTATTTTCCGGGTGGCCGGGTCCCAGATACCGTATTTGTAGTACACGGGACGGGAGGCATCGTGCAGAGCCACATCCACGCACCAGGTGGGAAAGTCGCGGTCGGAAAGCACCAGGGCCTTGCGCTCGTCCCAGGCACCCAGGGCGTGGTCGGAGCCCAGCACGCAAAGCAGGTGGTTGGTATCCACGCGCGGGGCCGGCAGCTGGAAGCGCACCACGGAATCGGCAATGCGGGCGCCGGTGCGCGGGGCGGCCTGGCTCTGGTGGCGCATGAGGGCCTGGGTGAAGGCCGCCGTGAACAGCTCGTTTTCCGGCTGCGCCGGGGCGCGCCAGTAGTCTTCCAGCACCACCCGCTCAAACTGTTGGGCGGCTACCTGCTCCTGGCGGTTAGGGCCCCACTCCCACTGCGAGCTGCCGTCGCGCTCATCTATCAGCAGATACTTGTATTCCAGGGCTAGCTCCGCATCCGGCACAGTTACCTCGCACATCCAGACGCCGGTATCCGGCTGATATTGCAGGGCCACCCCGTGGTCGGGCTGCCAGGCGCCCAGCTCGGGCAGGTTGCCGCATACCATAAAGCGCTGGCCCCAGTCGGTGCGGAATGGGAGAGTAAACCGTAGAATCATAAACGAGAAAACAGAATAGGGCCGAAAGATACGAGGCGGCGGGCGGGAATCGGGTGAAAACCAGAGGAAGTCACCTACGAAAAATACGCTGCTGACGCTATATTACCAGGTAGAAATCTTCCGAAACTAACCTCCGGGGCGCTTTTTTCGTTGGGGAATGAATAACTTCCTAACCCTGCTGCCCTATCAACTCTCTACCCACGTCCGCTCGTCGCGCCTTGTATGTCGTGCTGGGGTTGCTGGCCCTGGTCATTTTCCTGGTCCTGGGGCTGATTGTAGCCCTGCAAATTCCCTCAGTGCAGGACTATGCCGCCCGCAAAGCGGCCGGCTACCTCCAGAATAAAATCGGCACGGAAGTACGCATTGCCAAGTTCCGCACCGACTGGCGGCATGGCGTGGCGCTGGAGGGCGTGTACCTGGAAGATCAGAAAGGCGACACGCTGGTGGCCGTAGGCAAGCTGGCCCTGGGCCTGGATTTGTGGGCCCTCACTAAATCTGAAATCAACCTGAGCTCTTTGGAGCTGACCGACGGCACCGTGCACATTGCCCGCACCGAGCCGGATTCCACCTACAACTTCGACTACATTCTGGCTGCCTTCGCCACCGGCGACACCACCACTACGACGCCCGCCGACTCTACCGGCGGCTTCAAGTACGACATCGGCGACGCCCACCTGCAGAACATCTACCTCACTTATAAGGACCAGGTAGATGGCCTGAACGTGCGCACCCGCGTAGGCGACCTGGCCGTGGCCATGAACGAGGTGGACGTAGACCGCAGCATTTACCGCGTAGAGTCGGCGGCGCTCAAGAACACCAGCCTCAACATCACCCAAACCAAAGTACCGCCGGATACCCCTTCCGAGCCGCTCACGCTCACGTTTGGGCTGGATAAAGCCACCCTGGAAAACGTGGCCCTGAACTACCGCAACACCCCTTCGGGCCAGTACATTAAAACGCGCATCGGACAGGGCGAGGTAACGGCGGATAACATTGACCTGCTGCGCCAGCGCCTCGAATTGAATACACTGACCCTGCGCAACTCCGAGGTGGCCTACGCCCAGAACGAGAATGTGCCCGTGGCGCAGCGCGTGATAAACCCCGTGAAAACGGTACAGAAGCTGGATTCAGCCGTAGCGCAAACCACCGGCGCGCCTACCAGCTGGCGCGTTTCTTTGAAGGAATCGGATATCAGCGGGCTGCGGTTTGCGTTTGATAACGTGGACGAAAAGCGCCAGCGCACCCGTCTGCCAGCCATCGACTACAACCACATGCTGTTCGATTCGCTGGCCCTGCGCACCCGCAACCTGGTGTATAGCAGCAACCGCACCACTGGCCGCATTGATCTGCTGCGCGGCCGCGAGCAAAGCGGCTTCCGCGTGGACCGCGCCGCCGCCGACGTGGTGTACGACTCGGTGCAGATCCGCCTCGATAACCTGGACCTGATTACGCCCCACACCCGCATCCGGCGCACGCTGGCCATTGGGTTTGACTCCCTGGGCATGCTGGCCGATTCTAAGCTGATTGGCAAGATGCGGATGGAAGCCGACCTGCGCGACACGCGCCTGGGTTTCCGCGACATCCTGTACCTGGCCCCCGACCTCATCACCGAAAAGCCCTTCACCAGCGGCCCCAACCAGTCAGTGCTGCTGAACGGGCGCATTACCGGCCGCCTGGACAATTTCGCGCTCAACAACGTGGAAATCGTGGGGCTGCGCAACACCATTGTGCGGGTTGATGGCCGCATCCGGGGCCTGCCCAACACTGATGGCCGTCTGTACACCGACCTCAACATCCGGCAGCTGACTACTACCAAACGGGACATCAACGACCTGCTGCCGGCCGGCCTGATTCCGCAGGATGTGATTGAGCTGCCCGAGCGCGCCACGCTCAGCGGCACCGTGCGCGGCCGCCCCACTGCTAATGATCTGGCCCTGAACCTGCGCGCCAACACCTCCTACGGCGGCGCTACCATAGCCGCCAATCTGCGCCCCGGACCCGCCGGCCGCGAGCCGGTAGATGCCCGCTTCACCTTCCAGAACTTCCAGCTCGGCCGCCTGCTCAAGCAGCCGGATATTGGCGCGGTAACCGGCCGGGGCACCTATACCGGCGCGGGCTTTGAGCCCACTACCATGCGTGGCCAGCTGGTAGCCAAGCTGGACCGCGCCCGCTACGGCAACTACACCTACCGCAACATCGACGCCACCGTGGGCATTACGGGGCAGCAGTACGCCATTGACGCCCGCAGCACCGGCGACGCCAACGCGGCTTTCGCCATTAAGGGCAACATTGATTTGCGCAACCCCAATGCGCCGGTGTATGCCTTCAGTGGTAACCTGCAAAGCCTGAACCTCACGGCCCTGGGCTTCTACTCCGGCGGTGATTTGCGGGTGCAGGGTGATTTAAACGCCAACCTCACGGGGTCTGATCTGAACACGCTGAACGGCACGCTCGTGGGCAACAATATTGTGGTAGTGTCCAACAACCAGCCCATTCCCCTGGACTCGGTGAATATGCGCGTGGTGCAGGTGCCGGGCCGCACCGAGCTGGATTTTGTGTCCAGCATTCTGAACGCTACGGTGCGCGGCAACACGCGTTTGGGCGACATGGCCACGGAGCTGCAGCGCCACATAGACCGGTATTTTGATTTGCCCGATGTGCAGTACCGCGCTTCCTCGGTGGCCCGCAACTTTACGTTTGAGGTGCAGGTGCCGATGTCGGGTGCCCGGCTGCTGCCCAAGTTCGTGACGGGCCTTACGCGCATTTCGCCCTTCACCGCCAGCGGCAGCTATGACAGCCGTGCTGCCAACCTCACAGTGCGCTCCGATGTGGCCTTTATGCGCTACCTGGGCACGGCTTTCGACTCGCTGAAAGTGCGCGTGGGCTCCGATGCGCAGAAGCTGGACTACTCCGTGGCCCTCGACCAGATTCGGCAGGATACCACGCTGCGGGTGCCCAACCCCTCCCTCACGGGCAGCATTGCCAACAACCAGATTGGCACCCGCCTGCGCATTGCCGAGTCGGACTCCGCCGAGCGGCTGAACCTGGGCGGGGTACTGCAGGTCCTCAACGGGGCCAAAACCTACCAGTTCAGCTTTGCGCCGCAGCTCTCCGTAGACCGCCAAGAATGGGTGGTGGGGCCGGACAACTTTATCCGCTACACCCCTTCCACGGGCAACATTGTGGCCCAGAACGTGCGCCTGAGCCGCAATGAAGGCGCCGCCGACCGGTTCCTGGCCCTGCAAACGCTGCCGGGGGCCCGCAACCCGCTGCAGGTGCAGATCGGCAACTTTGATTTGTATGCGCTGGGCCGCGCCGCCGGCCTGCAGGACTCTCTGATTGGCGGCACACTGAACGGGCAGGCCGTGGCCTATAACCTGGGCCGCGCCGGCCAGGCTTTCACCGCCGACCTCACCCTGACCCAGCTGGCTTACAACAAATACATTCTGGGCGATGTGCGCGCGCAGGCGGTGAACAACGTGGCCGACCGCTACGACCTCACCGCCCAGCTCACCAGCCAGGAGGGCAACGACGTGCGTCTGCAGGGCTATTACGAAACCAGCGGGGCCATCAACCTCACCACCAACATCGCGCAGCTGAATCTGAAAACCGTGGAGCCGTTCTCGCTCGGGCAGATCCGGGAAACCAGCGGGGCGCTTACCGGGCAGTTCACTATTCGGGGCACTACGGCCGCACCGCTGCTGCGCGGCAACGTGCGCTTCCGCGATGCGGGCTTCACTCTCTCGCAGCTGGGCGCCCCTTACCGCATTTCGGAGCAGGAGCTGGTGCTGGATGACCGCGGCCTGCGCTTTGATGATTTCGCCGTGCTGGACTCCCTGGGCAGCAAGGCCATCTTCAACGGCTACATTATTCCGGCCCGCAACCTGGCGCAGGTGTTGCAGTACCGCCTGGATCTGACGGCCGTGACCAACAACTTCCTGGCCGTGCAAAGCAAGCGCAGCGACAACCCGCTGTACTACGGCACCTTGTTCGTGGATTCTGACTCACGGATTACGGGCGTGCTGAACCGGCCCGCCGTGCGCACCCGTGCTACCGTGGCCGATGGCTCGGACCTGACCGTAGTGGTACCCACCGATGACCCGGTGGAAGTACAGCGCGAAGGCATTGTGGTGTTTGTGGATAAAGACGCCCCCAAGCTCGACTCGGCCCTGACGGCGGTAGTAGAGGTGGATAGCGCGGCCGTGGCTACGGGCTACGATGTGCAGGCTAACGTGACCGTAACCGACCGCACGCCCTTTACCATTGTGATTGATGAAGCCGCCGGCGACAACCTGCGCGTGCGCGGCGAAGGCACCCTGAACGCGGTGCTGGATGAGCGCGGCGCCCAAAGCCTGACCGGCCGCCTGGGCGTAACGGAAGGACAATACGAGCTTTCTCTCTATGATCTGGCGGAGCGCAAATTCGATATTGCGCCCGGCTCCTTTATCCTCTGGACCGGCGACCCATTTAATGCCCAGGTGGATGTAACGGCCATTTACAAAGTGCGTGCCGTGGCCGCCGACCTTATTTCCAACCAGTTGGATACCGACCAGCCCGAAATCAGCAACCTGGCGCGCAACCGCCTGCCTTTTGAAGTGCTGCTGAAAGTGACGGACCAGCTGCTGAAGCCTACTATTGGGTTTGATATCCGGCTGCCGGAAAACAGCACCGGCCCGGTGTCGGGGCCGGTGCGCGCCAAGCTGGAGCAGCTGCGCCAGCCCAGCGAGCAGAACGAGCTGAACAAGCAGGTATTTGCCCTGCTGGCTCTCAACCGCTTTATTCCGGAAAACCCGCTGAAAAGCACGGCCGCCCCGGGGGGGCTTGTAGGCAACCAGCTGCGTGGCTCGGCCAGCCAGGTGCTTACGGATCAGCTTAACAGCCTGACCGGTGAATACCTGGCGGGCCTGGGCCTGGAGCTGGGCGTTGATTCCTACGCGGCCGTATCAGGCACGGGGCAGCAGTACAACCAGACGGACCTGAACGTGGCCGTGCGCCGCCAGCTGTTCAACGACCGGCTGAGCGTGCGCCTCGGCACCGATGTGCCCTTGGGCGGCGGTGGTAATCAGGCGGCGGGCGGGGCTTCCGCGGCCAGCCAGTTTGCCGGCGACGTGAGCATTGAATACAACATTCTGAGCGACGGCCGCCTGCGGCTGCGTGCCTTCCGCAATAACGCTTACGAAGACATTGACGGACAATTTATCCGCACGGGTATGGCCCTGATTTTCCAGCGCGACTTTAACAACGCCCAGGAGCTGTTTGCCAAGATTGCGCCGGAAGTAAAGCAGGCCGTGCGTACCGACCGCCGGGCCCGCCGCGCCGAGAAAGCCGCCGCGCAGGATACCCTCAAAAACAACGCCCTGAACTAAGACCGCCGATGTCAGTGATGAAAACCAAGATGACGGGGATGCGGCTGATGACCGAAACGCTGCCCCAGACGCCCCCCATAACCCACCGCTGGCCGGGCACCGCCTACCGCGCCCTGCTGGTAGTGGCCCTGCTGTTTCTGGCGGCGTGCAGCGGTACTAAGTTCATTCCCAAAAATGATAAGCTGTATACCGGCAGCGCGGTTAAGCTGACCTCCCCCTACTCTATTCCTCAGAAAGCGCAGCTGCAAACCGAGCTGGAAACCGTCATCACCCCCAAGCCCAACGCCTCTATCCTGGGTATGCGGCCCAAGCTGTATTTCTGGCACATGGGGGAGGGCAAGAGCAAGGGACTGGGGCATTTTCTGGCCGAGAAATACGGCGAGGCTCCGGTGCTGCTCAGCCAGGTAGACACCCAGAAGGTGAAGGGGCTGATGACCAACCGGCTCTACAACAACGGCTACTTTGAGAGCCCCCGGGTGCAAACCAAACCCAACGTGAAGGGCAACACGGCCACCATTGATTATACCGCTACGGTGCAGCGCCCTTACCTCATCAAGACCATTCATTTCCCCGACCGCGACACGCTGCTGGATAATGACATTCGCAAAACACAGGCCCGCACGCTGCTCAAAGTAGGCGAGCCCTACAACCTGAACACGCTCATCACGGAACGCTCCCGCATTGATGACCAGCTCAAGCAGAACGGGTACTATTTCTTCAACCCCGACTACATTCTCTATGAGGTGGATAGCACCCAGCACAACCAGGTAGACGTGTACCTGCGGGTGAAGGGCAGTATTCCGGCCCGCGCGGCCCAGCCTTACGTGTTCAACCGCATTACCCTGAACACCCGCTACGGCCTCACGGACACCACCGAATCTATCCGGCCTATCATCTATAAAAAGTACCGCTACGTGCCCGATGAGAAGATATTTAAGGCCAAAGCTATTACCGGCGCGGTGTTTATGTACCCCGACAGCCTGTACCGCCGCCGCCGCCAGGACCAGACGCTGAGCCGCCTGATGAGCCTGGGCACGTTCAAGTTCGTGGATATTCGGGTAAGGGAAGCGCGGCAGAAGCCCGACTCGGCGGGCTATGGCTTCCTGAATGCCTCTGTGCGCATGACGCAGCTGAAAAAGAAGTCGTTGCGAGCCGAGGTGCAGCTAGTCAGCAAAACCAACGGCTTTACGGGGCCGGGCTTCACGGCCCAGTACCGCAACCGCTCGGCCCTGCGCGGAGCCGAGCAGTTCCTACTGAACCTGGTGGGCTCTTTTGAAACCCGCCAGGGTGGGGGCCGCAGCAACACCGGCGTGGAAGGCACCACCGGCCCGGTGCTGGGCCTCACTTCCTACGAGCTGGGCGTGAACTCCCAGCTGCTGGTGCCGCGCCTTATCACGCCGCCGCTGCCTTTCCTGGATGTGCGCCTTTCCAACTCCGACTTTCAGCCCCGCACGTCCTTTGGCGCGGGCTACCGGTACGTGGAGCGGCGGGATTTTTTCCAGGAAGATTTCATGAATCTGAACTACGGCTACAGCTGGAAAACCAAGATTACCAATGAGCACGAGCTGCGCCCCGTGGATCTGCAGTACATCCGGCTGGCCAAAACCACCGATGAGTTTGACCAGCTGCTGGCCCAGCGCCCCTTCCTGGCTAACTCCTTCCGCCAGCAGTTTATTCCGGCCTCCTCCTACCGCTACACCTACAACACGCAGGTGTATGAGCGCCGCCGCAACCAGGTGTATTTCAATGGGGGCCTGGAGCTGGCCGGCAACCTGGTCAGTGCCGTCAGCAAGCTAACGGGGTCGGCGGCCAATGCCAAGGGCCGCTACGAGGTAATGGGGCAGGAATTTTCCCAGTATTCCAAGGTCGATCTGGAATTTCGCAACTACTACCGCATCACCCAAAACCCCACCAGCGGCAACAAGATTGCTACCCGCCTGCTGGTAGGCCTGGGCCTGCCCTACGGCAACTCTGAGGTGATGCCCTACCTGAAGCAGTACGGCGTGGGCGGCCCCAACAGCGTGCGGGCCTTTGCCCCGCGCGAAATTGGTCCCGGCAGCTACCGCCCTACCAACACCGACGTAGCCTCCCGCTTTTATGACCAGGTGGGCGACATCCGCTTGGAAGCCAACGTGGAGTACCGGCAGGACTTATTTCCCTACGTGAAGGGTGCCCTGTTTATGGATGCCGGCAACGTGTGGCTGGTGAATAAGGACACTTCCCGCCCCGGTGGCCAGTTTAAGCCCAGCTCTTTCCTGAACGAGCTGGCCGTGGGCGCCGGCGCCGGCCTGCGCGTGGATATTCAGTTTATTGTTATCCGGCTGGACGTGGCCTACCCGCTGCGTGTACCCTATGGCGGCAACGGCGGTGGGGCCTTTGTGCCCAATCTGGCCATCGGGTATCCGTTTTAGGTTAAACCCGGATTATATATAAGAACACTGTGCCGCAGGGCTGCTTTTTGCACTACCTGACAAAAGTCATCTGCCAAATTTTGGGGCCGGAAATCTAAAGTTTCAATTTTGATGAAACTTTTAGAACACGCTTATGAACACCCAACAGAAGGCACTGGTTACCGCTACGGTAGCTACCTTGAAAGAGCACGGTGTGGCCTTGACCACCCATTTTTACAACCGCATGTTTACCCGGAACCCCGAGTTGAAGAACATCTTCAACATGGGGAATCAGCAAAACGGCAAGCAGCAAACGGCCCTGGCCCTGGCAGTGCTGGCCTACGCCGAAAACATTGAAAACCCTATGGTGCTGGCCCCGGCCGTTACCAAAATAGGCCACAAGCACGTGAGCCTCGATATCCGGCCGGAGCACTACGCCATTGTGGGCCGCCACCTGATTGCTTCCATTGGTGAGGTGCTGGGCGAGGCCGCTACGCCCGAGCTGCTGGACGCCTGGGCTACTGCCTACCAGGAGCTGGCCGCCCTCATGAGCGGTATTGAGCAGAAGCTGTATCAGGATGCCGTGGACCAGAAAGGCGGCTGGACGGGCTGGCGCCCTTTCCTGGTGAAGGAGAAAGTGCAGGAATCAGCGGAAATCACCTCCTTCTACCTGTACCCTGCCGATGGCGGCCCCGTGGCCGATTTCCTGCCCGGGCAATTCATCAGCCTGCGCCTGTTCCTGCCCGAGCTGAACCTGTTTCAGCCCCGCCAGTACAGTCTCTCCAGTGCGCCAAACGGGGAGTATTACCGCATTTCGGTGAAGAAGGAAGCCGGCGCCGACCTGCGCCCCGATGGCCTGATCAGCAACCGCCTGCACGAGTTTGTGCAGGTAGGCGACGTGCTGGAAGTGGCCGCCCCGGCCGGCGACTTTACCCTGGATACGGAAAAAGAGACGCCGGTAGTATTTGTAAGCGGCGGCGTGGGCCAGACGCCCCTGATGAGCATGCTGGAATTCCTGACCACCACGCAAAGTAACCGGGAAATTACGTGGGTGCATGGCTGCCGCAACCAGGCCGTGCACGCCTTCCGCGAGCCGCTCACTGAGCTGGCAGCCAATAACGACAGCCTGCGCCAGCACATCTTCTACGACCAGCTGGAAGCCGACGCGGCGGCCACAGGCAATGCCTATGCGGGCGTAGTAGAGCTGCGCAAGCTGAAGGATGCGCCCGTGTTTCAGGATGCCGACTACTACATTTGTGGTCCGGCGCCGTTCATCCGCAAGCAGGTGCAGGACCTGGTAGCGCTCCAGGTACCCCTCTCAGCCATTCACTACGAGGAGTTCGGTCCGGCTACGCTCAGCCTCAACTAAGGCCGGCGGCAGATGGGCCTTTTGCTTCTGATTTGTTTTCCTGGCTCCGGCCGTTGTTTTATTGCTCCTTGAGACTCAACCAGTTCACCGATTTTGGCCTGCGTATTTCCATGTATATGGCGCAGAAACCGGAGGGCACCAGCACCACCATTACGGAGCTGGCGGCGCAGTTCGGTATTTCGCGCAGCCATTTGGTGAAGGTGGTGCAGTTCCTATCTCAGCATGGTGTAATTGCGGCGCAGCGGGGCCGCAAAGGCGGCCTGCGGCTGGCGCACCCGCCCGAAACCGTTCGGGTGGGGCAGTTGGTGCGGCTTCTGGAGCAAACGCCCAGCGTAATTAACTGCCGGACGGCGGCGCATTGCGTGCTGGCTGGCAATTGCCAGCTGAAATCGGCCCTGGATACGGCTTATGATGCCTTTTTCTCGGTGCTGGATGGCTACTCTCTGCGGGATGTAACCGGCGGCAACACCGGTGCCATTCTCCGGCAGCTGATGCTGGGGGCCCCACTGGAGCCGGCCGCGTAGTCTGCTTCGGGTATCCATAAAAAAGCCCCTCCGGCCGCTTAGGTCCGGAGGGGCTTTCTACATCTGGGAGGAGCCTTGTCTATTTATAGTTCTCGGCCCGATCCTGCGGCAGGCCGGGAACAAAGTAATGGGCTACGGCTTTGGCCAAAAAGGGTGGAAAGCCGCCCCGCGTATTGGTCAGCACAATAATGGTAAGCGGCTCTTTATCCTTATCCATAAAGCGCACCACATCAGCCAGGGCCGGACCGCCGCTGTGCCCCACCAGGTGGTGGCCCTGATATTCTTCTGTAATCCAACCCAGCCCGAAGTGGGTGGGCGTTTGGTTGCGCAGGCGGTTGGCCGTCCAGAGCAGGGAAGTGTTTTCGGGTTTCAGCAGGGTGTTTTTATCGAGCGCTATGGTCCAGTTGGCCAGGTCTTCAATGGAAGAATAAAGCCCGCCGGCGGCGTAGTACCAGTCCGGGAAGCGCATGTCGCTGATGAGGTAGCGCTGGTCGGGCTTCGACCAGGAGTAGACCTCCGCCGCGCCCGGAAGAATGGAGGCGCTGCGCATCACATCATTGTCCTGGCTGTGGTTGAAAGCCGTGTTGCGCATTTTCAGCGGCAGCAGCACTTTCTGCCGGAGCGCTTTTTCAAACGAAAGCCCGGTTACGCGGCTGATAATAGCCTGCAGCACGGCGTAATCGGTGCTGACGTAAAAGTCTTTGGTGCCGGGCTCGTAGGCCATGGGTAGCGCGGCGGCCGTGCGCAGGGCGTGGCCGTTGTTGCGCGTGGTAGCCAGCGGCACCAGCTTAATACCCGACTGATGGGCCGCCAGCTCCCGCACCGTAATACTTTGCCAGGCCGCCGGAATAGAATCCAGGTACGTACCGATGCGTTCATCCAGTTTCAGCTTGCCCTCCTGCACCAGCACGGCCAGCAGCGTGCCGGTTAAGGGTTTGGTAGCCGAAGCCATTTGAAATGGTGTTTGGGGTGTAACCGGCTGTTTCCAGGTAAGGCTGGCCAAACCGTAAGTGCCCAGCTTGAGCACCTTGCCATTTTTGATAACGGCCACCGCCGCCCCCGGAATATGCTGCGCGGCCATAGTGCGGCGCATGAATACATCTACGGAATCGGGCCGCGGCTTGGCGGGGGCTGCATACGTGTTGAGCCCCGGAAACAGGGCCGTGAGGAAACCGAAAATTTGAAGGAGCGTTTTCATAGCAGAGCGTAGAAATGAAGAGGAACAGAACAGTAGGCACAAACCTACGAAACAATTCGTATTTGCTTATCACATCTTCATGTGATAGTCTGTGAACCGCCCTGCCAGACAGGCTACCCACAAAAAAACGGCGGGCCGCTTCGAAAAGCAGCCCGCCGTTTACCCTATCATTTCTTCGTTATGAAGCTTCAGCCGCCATCCGAACTTCCACTGGCGCGCCCACAGTTTTGTGGGCCGGCACCACCGTTACCACCACATATTTGGAGGTAGGTGTATTGCTGGTTTTAGCCACGCTGGCTACGGGCACCAAGGGGTTGGCCTCGGGAAAATACGCCGAGACGTTGCCTTTCGGAATATCATAGGGCACGGCCACAAACTTCTCTACTGTGCGCTTTTCGCCCTCAAAATGGCTGGTAATGTCGATGAGGTCTTTGGCTTTGATGCTGCGGTCGGCCATATCCTGCTCGTTCATGAACAGCACGCGCCGCTCCCCATGAATGCCCCGGTACCGGTCGTTGTACTCGTAAATGGTGGTGTTAAACTGGTCGTGGCTGCGCACGGTCATCAGCACCAGCTGGTCGGGCTCCAGGTGGTGCTTTTCCAGCTCAGTGGTGGTGAAGTTGGCCATGCCGTTCTTGGTAGTGAACTTCCGCTCCCGGGGGCCGTTGGGCAGGTAGAATCCGCCGGGGCGGCGCAGCTTCTCATTGAAGTTCTCGAAGCCGGGAATCACGCGGGAAATATGGTCCCGGATAACGTCGTAATTCTCCGTCATGGCTACCCAGTCGGCAATGTTGGTGCGGTTGCCCAGGGTGGCAATGGCCATGCCGCTGATAATGGCTACTTCGCTCATCATCTGGCCTTCCAGCGGCACCAGCACACCTTTATTCTGGCTTACCACGCCCATGGAATTCTCGCAGGAGGTCATCTGGTGCCCCGCTTTCTGCATGTCGATATCCAGGTGGGTGAAGCAGGGCAGCAGCAGGCTGGTTTCGCCGGTAGTCAGGTGGCCGCGGTTGAGCTTGGTGCCCACAAACACGGTTAGCTTCTGCTTGCGCATGCCTTCGGCAATGACCTCGGTATCGGGCCCGGCGGCCAGCAGGTTGCCGCCCAGGCTAAAGAACACCTTGGTCTTGCCCTTATACATGGCTTTAATGCCTTCTACGGTATCGTAGCCGTGCTCATAAGGCGGCGTGAAGTTGAACTCCTTGCCCAGAGCATCCTGAAACGCTTTAGTTGGCTGCTCCCAGACCCCCATGGTCCGGTCGCCCTGCACGTTGGAGTGGCCACGCACCGGGCAGGTGCCCGCGCCGGGAATGCCAATGGCGCCCTTCATCAGGTGCAGGTTCACGATTTCCTGAATGGTCTGCACGCCCTGGCGCTGCTGCGTAACGCCCATGGCCCAGCAGGTAACAATTTTCTGCTTGGTGGCCAGTATGTTGGCGGCCTCCAGCAGCTGCGCCCGCGAAATGCCGCTCAGCTCCTCAATATCCTCCCAGGAAGTGTTCCGAATGTTCTGCTCAAAGCTCTCAAACCCGGTGGTGTACTTGGCTACAAACGCTTGGTCCACCACCTGGCCGGGGTTTAGGTCCTCGGCCTCAAACAGGTGCTTCATAATGCCGCGCAGCAGGGCCATGTCGCCATCTACACGCACCTGCAGAAACAGGTCCGTAATCTGGGTGCCGTCGCCCATCAGCGCACCCAGGGCGCGCAGCGGGTTCATAAAGTCCTGGGGGTTTTTGAAGTGGTTGAGGCCGGCTTCAATCAGGGGGTTTACACTGATGATTTTGGCCCCGTTGCGCTTGGCCTTTTGCAGGGCCGTGAGCATGCGCGGGTGGTTGGTGCCCGGGTTCTGGCCAATTATCAGAATCACATCGGCCTCATGAATATCATTGAGCGTGACGGAGCCTTTGCCCAAACCCAGCGTGGGACTGAGCGCCGCGCCGCTGCTCTCGTGGCACATATTGGAGCAGTCGGGCAGGTTATTGGTGCCGAACTGCTTGACGAAGAGCTGGAACAGGAAGGCCGGCTCGTTGGGTACTTTACCGGAGGTGTAAAACAGGGCCTCGTTGGGCGAGTCCAGCGCATTCAGGTGGTCGGCAATGAGCTGAAAGGCGGCGGGCCACTCAATGGGCTTGTAGTGGTTGTCGCCGGGGCGCTTCACCATGGGGTGCGTGAGGCGGCCGGCGTTGTTCTGGTCGCGGTCGGTCATGCGGGAAAGCTCAGCCAGGCTGTGGCGGGCAAAGAACTCGGGGCCGGCAGCTTTGTCGTCGGCATCGGACGCGGTGGCTTTGGCGCCGTTCTCGCAGAACTCGGCCACGGAGCGGTGGTCGTCGGGGTCGGGCCAGGCGCAGGAAGAGCAGTCGAAACCATCTTTCTGGTTCATGTTCAGCAGGCCCTTGGTGCCGCGGCTCAGGCCGCCTTCCGTCCAACTAAACTGCATGGATTTGATAACAGCCGTTACGCCGGCGGCCACGGTGGCGCGCTCTTCCAGCTTCAGGCCCGTTAAGGCCTCCGGGGGCTGCGCCAGAATGGGATGGAGGTATTTGGCGTTGGCCACGTCGGGGGCGGGAATATTGCTCTCGTCCCGGGCTCCTTGTGGGTCGGGGCGGTAGTGGTCGTTGGTAGGGGCAGCTCCCTGGTCCGGCCGCTCCCCGCTTTGGGGCACGTTGGTTTCTGCCGTTTGCTGTTCGGTCTTGCCAGCCTTGCTAGGGTCTTCGGCGGGTGATTTTTCCATTACTTGACAAGAGCTAAGGGTGAGACTTTCAAAAGCGAACAACAGGCGGTGGGCTAATGCTTGCAGCCCAGGTCTTTCTCTACTAAAATACGTAATACTTGGTTAGCAAGCACTTCCACCTGGCCTTCCAGACTTACTGCTTCCGTGCTTGTCCAGCTGTCGGAGAGGGCCGCGGGCAGCAATACCCGGATTGTAGCGCCTTCGTAGCGGATGCCCGGCGTGCTGCCCGGGGTGGCCGCGTCGCGCTCCAGGGTGTAAGTCAGGCAGTCAGTGGCCAGGGGGCCCAGCGGCACTACGGTTTGCAGGCGCCCCAGGCGGCTGAAATCACTGATTTCCTCCGGGGAGAGGCGCAGGCGGAGGGTGTTGTCTTCGAGACGAAGCTTCATAACAAAGGCGGGGAGAGGCCCCGGTAAGCTAAAACGAAATTTAAGTGCGTGATGGCTGAAAAAGCAGTGCGCCGGCCTTGCTTAAACCCTGATTCGCCACTCGCCGCAGTAAATATTGAAGCGCTCCTGCCGCAGAAAGCCGCACACCGTCATACCAAAGTTTTGGGCCGCCTGCACCGCCAGGGAGCTGGGGGCACCCACGGCGGCCAGCACGGCAATGCCGGCCACGGCGGCCTTCTGCACCAGCTCAAAGCTGACGCGCCCACTCACCAGCAGCACGTGCCGGTGCAGGGGCAGCCAGCCCTGCAGCAGCGCCGCCCCTATTACTTTATCCAGGGCGTTGTGGCGGCCCACATCTTCCCGCAGCAAAAGCAGCTCGCCTTCCGGCGAAAACAGGGCCGCCGCGTGCAGGCCGCCGGTTTGCTCAAACAGCGCCTGGGCGGCGCGCTGGCGTTCCGGCAGCTGGTGCAGCACCTCGGCGGCTACGTAGGGACCATCCGTAGGCAACACCGGGCAGGAGGCCGCGTGTACGGCATCAATACTGGTTTTGCCGCATACGCCGCAGCTGCTGCTGGTATAGAAGTGTCGCTCCATGCGCGGCAGGTCTACCGCCACGGCGGGGGCCAGTTCGGCCCGCACTACATTCTCGCGCTCTTCTTCCTTCGCTACATCGGGGCAGTAAATTACCCCGTACAGCTCCTCGCGGCCGCGGATAATGCCTTCCGTCAGTAGAAAGCCGGCGGCCAGCTCAAAATCGTGGCCGGGCGTGCGCATGGTAACGGCCACGGTGCGGTGCTGGCGGTTAGCCGTGGGGCCATAGCCTATCCGTATTTCCAGGGGCTCTTCGGCAGCCAGCACATCGGGCGCCACCGTTACGCTGGTGCCGCGCACGGTGTGCACCGTTACATACTCGTAGCTGGTAGGAGGCAGAAAGACGGAAGTAGACACGGCAGACAGTAAAAGCAGTAGAAGTACCCAGGCCCGGACGGGCGCTGGCGCTAATGGGGGCAGCGGTATTTGTTTAACTTTATCAGCCCGGCGTAAGTTTTATAGCCACACCGGCGGCTACCTTTTTCGGCCGGCTGGGGTTCATCTATTTCCTTCAATATACGTGCTTACCGCTACCGAAAAACAGAGATACCGCCGCCACCTGCAACTACCCGAGATTGGCGAGGCCGGCCAGCTGCGGCTGCGCGCGGCGCGGGTGCTGGTAGTGGGCGCCGGCGGGCTGGGCTGCCCGGTGCTGCAATACCTGGCGGCGGCCGGCGTAGGCACCCTGGGCATTGCCGATTCCGACCGGGTGGAGCTCAGCAACCTGCAGCGGCAGGTGCTCTACGGCCCGGCCGATATCGGCCAGCTAAAAGCCGCCGCGGCCGCCCGGGAGGTGCACCGCCTCAACCCGGATGTCTACTGCCGCCAGCACATGCTGCGGGTAGACCGCGCCAACGTGCGGGAGGTACTGGAAAACTACGATATAGTGGTAGATGGCTCCGATAACTTCCCCACCCGCTACCTGCTGAACGATGCCTGTGTGAGCATGGGCAAGCCGCTGATATCGGGCGCTATTTACAAGTTTGAAGGTCAGGTTTCCGTCTTCAACTACCAGGGCGGGCCTACCTACCGGTGCCTGTTTCCTACCCCGCCCAGTGCCACGGAGGCCCCCAACTGCGACACTACCGGCGTACTGGGCGTACTGCCCGGCCTGGTAGGCACTGCGCAGGCCACCGAAACGCTGAAGGTGATTTTAGGCCTAGGCGAAGTACTAAGTGGCCGCCTCTGGATTTTTGATGCCCTAACCTTCCAGAGCCGACTGCTACGCTTTGAGCGCCACCCGGAGCACAGCCAGCTGCACCTGGATACCGCCAACCTCTCCGACTACCAGGATTGGTGCGCCCCTGATTTGCGCAGCGTTTCCCCCATGGAGCTGCAGGCGCTGCTCCAGTCTGATTCGCCCCCTTTTCTGCTGGATGTGCGGGAACCCGACGAGCACACCATCTGCCACCTCAGCGGGGCCATGCTACTGCCGTTGGCCCACGTAGCGCAGGGCGCTAACCAGCTGCCCCGCCAGCATGCCGTAGTAGTATATTGCCACCACGGCACCCGCAGTGCCCAGGCCATTGCCCAGCTGCAGGACCAATTTGGCTTCAGCAATCTGCTCAACCTCACCGGCGGCATTCATGCCTGGGCCACCGAAATAGATACCCAAATGCCCACCTACTAACCAGGCGCGGGATACCAGCAAAGCCTGGCTACTTTTCGCCCCCAACCCTTTACTTCCTGCCTGCTTTTATTTCTGCTTCCTGATGCCGCTCACTGCCTCTCCCCCCTCCCGCCCCCGTATTCGCTTCGACCGTAACGAGCTGGCGGGTGCTTTCGGGGATTTGGGCACCGACCTGCCCCTGCTTATCGGCATTATTGCCGCCTCCGGCGTGGATAGCGCCAGTGTATTGGTCATGTTTGGGCTGATGCAGGTGTTTTCCGGGCTATGGTATGGCTTGCCCATGCCGGTGCAGCCGCTCAAGGCGTTTGCGGCCCTGGTTATTGCCCAGAAAATTCCGGGACGCATTATTTATGGCGGCGGGCTGGCCATTGGCATCGGCATGCTGGTGTTGTCCCTTACCGGGCTGATTGATGCCCTGGCCCGCCTGATTCCCAAGCCCGTGGTGCGCGGCATTCAGTTTGGGCTGGCCCTACAGCTGGCCACCCTGGCCCTGAAACAGTACGTACCCGCCGACGGCGTGGGTGGCTATGCGCTGGCCGCCGCTGCCTTCCTGATTACGGTGGTTTTGCTGGGCAACCGCCGCTGGCCGGCGGCGCTCTTTGTGGTGGCCCTGGGCATTGGGTATGCTTTGGTTTTCAAGCTGGACCTGGCCACGGCCCAGCGCGCCGCAGGTTTCCACGTCCCCTCCTGGCACATCCCCGCCACCGCCGATATCCTCACCGGCGCCGTGCTGCTGGCACTGCCGCAGATTCCACTGTCGCTCGGCAACTCCATTCTGGCCACCGAACAGGTACTGCACGACCATTTCCCGGAGCGCCCTATTACGGTGCGGCAAATCAGCTTTACCTATGCTTTGATGAACCTGGTAAACCCGTTTTTCGGTGGATTTCCGGTTTGCCACGGCTCGGGCGGGTTGGCTGGCCACTATGCCTTTGGGGCCCGCACGGGCGGCTCGGTGCTGCTGTATGGCGGGCTGTTCCTGATTCTGGGTTTGTTTTTCAGCCAGGGCTTTGCGCAGGTGGTGCAGATTTTTCCGCTACCGGTGCTGGGCGTTTTGCTCCTGTTTGAAGCCCTTACCCTGGCCGCCCTGCTCCGCGACATTACTTCTTCCCGCAACGATTTGGTAGTGGCGCTTTTGGTGGGTTTACTCTGCGGCGGCCTGCCCTATGGCTATCTGGTGGGGCTGGTAGTGGGCACGGCTGTATACTACGCCATGCGCCGCAACTGGGTGGGTCTGGGAAAGTAAGCTTACTTCACGGCCCTAATCATTGCTAACTATCACGCCATGACTACTCCCGAACAAAACAAGCAGAACGCCATAGCCTTTTATGAGTTGATGTTCAATGCGTGCCAGCCCATAGAAGCCGTGGCGCGCTACGTGGGAGCCGAATACACCCAGCACAACCCCGGCGTGCCCGATGGCAAGGATGGCTTCATTGCCTATTTCGAGCGGATGGCACAGGAGTACCCCGGCAAGCGCGTGCACGTGAAGCGGGCCATTGCCGAGGATAGCTACGTGGTGCTCCACTGCCTGCAGCACTGGCCCGGCGACCATGACTACGCCGGCATGGACATTTTCCGCTTTGATGAGCACGGCAAGATTGTGGAGCACTGGGACGTGTTGCAGGTAGTCCCAAGCAGGGCCGCCAACACCAACACCATGTTCTAAAAACGCCTATCCCCCTATTGTCGACATGGACTCAAAGCTGAGCTGGTGCAGGGGGCGCTGCTGTTCAGCTTCGAAGCCGTTGGCGGCGCGGTAGCGGAAGGCTGTGGTCAGGGCCGTGCTGATTTCCTCGTCGGTGGCGCCGCCGCGTAGCAGGGCGCGCACATCCAGTACGCCCTGGTCGTAGAGGCAGGTTTTCAGGCCACCTTCGGCCGTGAGCCGGATGCGGTTGCAGGTACCGCAAAAGGTGCGGGAGTAGGCCGCAATAATGCCCACATTGCCTACATATCCCGGTATAGTGTACTCGGCGGCCGTGGCGCCGGGAGCTGTGGGCACCGGCGTTAAATCAGGAAAATGCCCGGCCAGATGCTCCCGGATGCGCACGTGGTTCCAGGGCAGGGACATGGCCGCGTGGCTGCCGCCATTGAAAGGCATTTCCTCAATAAAGCGTACTTCCACGGGCAGGTCACGGGTCAGCTCGGCCAGCGGAATAATGTCCTCCGTGTTCTGCCCATCCATCACCACCGCATTAATTTTCACCTGAATACCAGCCGCTACCAGGGCATCAAACGTGGCCAGCACCTGGGGCAGCTCGTCGCGGCGGGTAATGCGCAGGAAGCGGGCCCGATCCAGCGTATCCAGGCTGAGGTTCACGCTTCGGATGCCCAAGCGCACCAGCTCCGGCACGTGCGGGGCCGTCAGCACCCCGTTGGTAGTCAACCCAATATCCGTAATGCCTTCTATCTGCCGCAGCCGGCCGATGAACGGCAGCAGGCCCCGGCGCACGAAGGGCTCCCCGCCCGTGAGGCGCACTTTGTGCACACCCAGGCGGGCCAGAATCCGGACTACACGCTCCAGCTCCTCGTAGCTCAGCAGGGCCTGCCGGGGCACGTAGTCGATGCCCTGCTCCGGCATGCAGTAGAAGCAGCGCAGGTTGCACCGGTCCGTAACGGCCAGCCGCACGTACTCGAGGGGGCGGCCGTGGTTATCATATAAAACGGAAGCGGTGGCAGACATAGGGAGGAAAGCAGAAGGAAACCCGCCGCAAGAAGCGCGGCAGGTTCTGAACAAAAAACGCGCCCGCGCCTTTTCTGTTCAATTTAATTTATTTGATCGGCAAACCCGGCCCGCCGTACTTACAGCCATGAACCTGACTATTGCCCTTTTTGGTATTGCCCGCGAAATAGTAGGCCAATCCCAGCTCCAGCTCACGCTGCCGCCCAATACCTCGGTGCAGCAGCTGCTTAACCAGCTGCGGGCGCAATATCCCGGCCTGAGTCAGCTCAGCAGTCTGGCCGTGGCTCGCAACAATGAGTATGCCCAGGACGAGGACCTGCTGCAGGAGCGGGACGAAATTGCCCTGATTCCACCCGTGAGCGGCGGCTGATTCTGCCGCCTGCCCTATCTAGTATCCGTCTCTTGCCGACCAGCTCTCGGGCTGCTTTTTCTGCTTATGCTTATTGAACTTACCGATCAGCCCATTGAGGTAGCCGCCGTGCTCCAGGCGGTGCAGGCCGATGGTGCCGGCGCCGTGAATACGTTTATTGGCACGGTGCGCAACCAGAGCACCGGCCGCCGGGTGGTGCGCCTGCACTACGAAGCCTACGATGCCATGGCCCTGCATCAGCTGCGGCTCGTAGCCGAGCAGGCCCAGGAACGCTGGCCCATGCTGCAGAAAGTAGCGGTGGTGCACCGTAAAGGCACGCTCGCCATTGGCGATATAGCCGTAGTAGTGGCCGTAGCTACCCCCCACCGCGCCGAGTCTTTTGCCGCCTGCCAGTTTATCATTGATACCCTGAAACAGGTAGTGCCCATCTGGAAAAAGGAGGAGTATGAAGACGGCACCGTGTGGGTTGCCGCCCACCCATAATGGTTAGCATTTCTGCCCTAATTCACGCTCCGCTTCTTCCCGCTCCTGCGGGGTATTTACGTTGCGCAGCTCCCCGGCGGCAGGCGGAGTCAGCAGAGCAACCTCGGAGTTGATTAGCGCTTTGCGCGGGCAGGAATAGCCCAGGGCCAGAAACCGAAGCAGCACCGCGTAGCTCTGCGGTTCCCAAATGGTAATGAGCGGCTCCGGAAACTCGTTTTCCGGGCTCCGGAAGGCCGTGGCCATGCGGCCCGCCTGGCGGTTTTCCACCAGGTAGCGCAGTGTATTTTCCGAGAGAAAGGGCAGGTCGCAGGCTACTACCAGCCAGGCCGCGTTGGGGTTGAGCCGGAACGCCGACAGGATGCCACTCAGCGGGCCCAGATCCAGAAACTGGTCGGGCAGGGGCTGCAGGCCGGCGGGAATATCCGCTACCTGATCTGGCCGGCAGGAAACGAATACTTCTGCGCAAAAGGGCGTCAGCAGGGCGGCAGCGTGGGCGCGCTGCTCCTCCTGGTGGTAGCGCAGGCGGCTTTTATCCGCCTGCATGCGCTGGCTGCGCCCTCCGGTGAGCACCAGTCCGAAGATTGGCGGTGTATGCTCTTTCCACCACTGCTGCACCCAGGCTGCAATACCGGCAGTATCCACTAAAGCCAACACCGGCACCGCCCGGCCCGCGGTGTGCTCCCGCAGGTAAGCCGGCACTTCCGTCTCGCCTTCCGAGAGTAAAAACAACTGCACGTCGGTGAGGCGGTCCAGCTTGCGGTCCAGGGGTTTGCGCGGGTCAATGATGGCTATCTGCTGCTGGGCCCGAAAGTGGTTGCCGTTTACCAGCACCAGGCTCTGCTCGCCCAGCCATTGCTGCTGGGTAAACCGATCCAGGTTTTGGGGCAAGTCCAGGCGGCGGAAGTGAATCTTATCCGTCAGCTCGGTGGCCCCGGCCTGCAGCACGGGGCTAAGTACGTTTTCCGCCTCCGCGTCACCGGCGGCGTGGTCGGCATCTACATACGCCACCCGCAGATCCGGGGTAAGACTGGGCAACAGGCGCGTGGTTAGCGCTTTGATAACGCCGCAGGGCGCGCCCAGAATAGCCAGCTCGTGGCGGTTGAACTCGCCCACGGCGGGCCGGGCCATGGCGGCGTGTTTGGTGTGGGCAGCGGCGTTATTCATCGTCGGAATAGTGAAAATCCTGTTTGCCACCGGTTTTGGACAGCAGGCGGGTTTCCTGGATAATGATGTTGTGCGAGAGGGCCTTACACATATCGTACACCGTGAGGGCCGCTACCGAGGCACCGGTCAGGGCCTCCATTTCCACGCCGGTTTTCCCGGTTACGGAGGCTACGCACTCAATTACAATAGTGTCCGGCTCATAAACCCGGATGTGCACCTGGCAATCATCCAGCCCCATGGGGTGGCACAGCGGAATCAAATCAGAGGTTTTCTTGGCGGCCATAATGCCCGCCAGAATAGCCGTTTGAAACACCGGGCCTTTGCGCGTGGGCAGGTCGCCGTGCTGCACCAGCCGGAGAATATCGGCCCCTACCAGCACGCGGCTGCGGGCCCGGGCTACGCGCCGCGTCACGGCCTTGGCGCCCACATCGACCATAGCGGGCTGCCCGGCGGCATTCAGGTGGGTAAGCTTGGAAGGAGTATCAGCCATTGAAAGGAAATGGGGCGGAAGCTTTAGCTTGCGCCAGGGTACAGAAATAACCGAAAACCATAGAAAAGGTATACGGCATACACTGGGCTCGTTGCTGCAAATTACCTGCTTTATGCTCACTGTTGACGAAGCTACCCGCCGCGTACTGGCCACCGTGCATCCCCTGCCCGCCGAAACGATACCACTGCCGGAGGCGCTGGGCCGGGTGCTGCGCGAACCGCTGTACGCCGACCGCGACTTTCCGCCCTTCAACCGGGTAGCCATGGATGGTATTGCCGTGGCCTTTGCCGCCGTAGCTGCCGGGCAGCTCACCTTCCCCATTGAGCGCACCCAGCTGGCCGGCCAGCCGCCCCTGCCCTTGCAGCAGCCCGGTGCCGCCATCGAAATAATGACCGGCGCCGCCCTGCCGCCCGGCACCGATACCGTGGTGCGCTACGAGGACCTGATCCTGACGGACTCTACAAACGGAACACGCACCGCCACCCTACAAGTGCCTCCGCCTGCCCCCGGCCACAACGTACACCCCCGCGCCGCCGACCGCCGCCAAGGCGACCTGCTGCTGCCCGCCGGCACGTTGCTGGGCCCGGCCGAGCTGGCCGTAGCCGCTACCATTGGCGCCACCACATTAGCCGTTACGCGCCGCCCCAAAGTAGCCGTGGTCAGTACCGGTGATGAGCTGGTAGCCATTGCCGATACGCCCCTGCCGCACCAGATCCGGCGCTCCAATGCCTATATGCTGCAGGCTGCCGCCCAACAGGCCGGTGCCCTGGTCAGCATTTTTCATTTTGATGATGATCTGGCGGCACTGCAGGCAGGTTTGCCACCGCTGCTGCGGGAATACGATGCCGTGCTACTTAGTGGGGGTGTATCCAAAGGCAAAGCCGATTTTCTGCCGCAGGCCCTGCAGGAAGCCGGGGCCGAAGAGCTGTTTCATGAAGTGCAGCAACGGCCGGGCAAGCCGTTCTGGTTTGGCCGGCACCCGCAAGGAGCCGTCATATTCGCGCTGCCCGGTAATCCGGTATCCACCTTCGTGAATTACTACCGCTACGCCCAGCCGTGGCTACAGGCCGTGCAGCAACCAGCCGCCGCTACGCCGCCGCCAACCTATGCGGTGCTTACCCAGGAAGTAACATTCCGGCCACGCCTGACGCACTTCTTACTGGTGAGCCTGAGTAGCGGGCCCGACGGCCGCCTGCTGGCCACCCCGGAACGGGCCGGGGGCTCCGGCGACCTGGCCAGCCTGCTCCCCAGCGACGGTTTTCTGGAACTGCCGGCGGAGACTGAGTATTTTGCAGCCGGCAGCGTTTTGCCGGTGTGGCGGTTTCGCTAAATCAACGATGTTTAGAAACCACTTGTTAATACAAAGTGCCCCGAATAAGCTTATCCGGGGCACTTTGTATTAATGGGCAACGCTTAGTTAAACAGGTCCAATGCCTTTATGAAGGTTTGCGAGACACCCCAAAGCAGGGGGATTCCCACGTATAGCCAGGCCAACGCCAGCTTTACGCTAGAGGTAGGGGTGGCATCGGCCGCCGGGGCCGGGTTCATTCTGGTTTCCATCAGCAAAGTGGCTTAGAAGTAAAAGACGAACATGCGGGAGAAATCAGGCCACTGCTTTGGGCACGGCCGCTTCTTTCACGTGGTAGCGGGCATCCACGGCCTTTATCATCAGATTAGCCAGAAAACCCACCACCAGCAGGCCTGCCATGGTGTAAAACACGCTCTGGTAAGCGGCCGCGCCCACCAGTCCTTTGGCCTTCTGACTATCCCGTAAGTAATTGACCAGCAGCGGACCCAACACCCCCGCCGTAGACCAGGCGGTGAGCAGCCGCCCATGAATGGCGCCTACCTGCATCGTCCCAAACAAGTCGCGCAGATAGGCCGGCACGGTAGAGAAACCGCCCCCGTACATACTCAAAATCACGCAGCAGGCTACTACAAATAGGGTGAGCGAGGCATTGGCCGCCAGGGTAGGCACCAGCGCATACAGGGCTATGCCCAGGCCAAAGTAAATCATGTAAGTGGGCTTGCGCCCGATCTTATCCGAGGCCGATGACCAGAAGAAGCGACCCAGCAGGTTGAACAGGCTGAGCAGGCCCACAAAACCGGCCGCCGCCGCCGCCGTTACGCCCTTGCCCGCGCCCATAGCGGCATCGGAGAAGGAGTCCTGAATGAGCGGGGAGGCGGATTCCAGCACCCCGATGCCGGCCGTTACGTTCATACACAGCACCACCCATAGCAGCCAGAACTGCGGCGTCTTAATGGCGGTGTCGGCGTCTACATTGGCCGTAGTGATGAGGGCGCTGTGCTGGGCATTGGGCACGTAGCCTTCTGGTTTCCAGCCCTCGGCCGGCACCCGAATGGTAAACACCCCAAACATCATGAACAACAGGTAGATAAGGCCCATGGTGATGAATGTGGGGGCTACGCCCATGGGAGCAGTGGTTTTGAAGTGGGCCATGAGGGCTACAGCCAGCGGGGAGCCAATCATGGCACCGCCCCCAAAGCCCATAATGGCCATGCCCGTAGCCACGCCGGGCCGGTCGGGAAACCATTTAATCAGGGTGCTTACCGGCGAGATGTAGCCGATGCCCAGCCCAATGCCTCCCACAAATCCGTAGCCGAAATACACCAGCCAGATGCTGTGCAGACTTACGCCCAGGGCGGAGATAAGGAAGCCGCCGCCAAAACATAAGGCCGAGGCCATCATGGCCTTGCGCGGCCCTACCCGCTCCAGCCACTTGCCAAACACTGCGGCCGAAAGACCCAGCAGCACAATGGCAATGGAGAAGATAACGGCCAGCTGGCCGGGTGTCCAGTCCGTGGGGGCGGGAGCATCCACGTTGCCACTGATGAGGGCGCCCATGGGTTTTTTGAAGACGCTGAAAGCATAGGCCTGGCCGATAGCCAGGTGAATGGCCAGGGCCGCGGGCGGCACCAGCCAGCGGCTGTATCCGGGACCGGCAACGCTACGACTGCGGTCCAGAAAAGAAGCTTCTGCCATGAAGAGGAGGGTGTAAATGGTGGGATGCCCGGGTACGAGCGGTAGCCTGTCTTACGAAGCCGGGTCATTCGATAAGAAGGCAGGTAAGTAGCGCGTTTTTTAACTGGTTATCAATGAAATGCCCCATTTTTTTGCTCATTTGCTATAGCTAAACAACCGTACAAAATCCTGGTTATGCAGGCCGCCGGCACCCCGGGGCATAGGGGCACGAAAAAGCCCCGCCGGGGGTGGGGCTTTTCTGCGTTGTTTCTGAGCGGGTTTATTCGGCTACCACTTTGCCCAGGTCTTTCACATCCCGGCTGGTTTCCATAGTCACAAACTCAGCCTGCAGGGCACGGATGCGGAGCTCGTCGCGGGCGCGCAGGTCCAGGCGGATTTGCCGCAGCTGGTTATTGAGGCGTTGATAGATAGCCGTGGCATAGTCCCAGTCGCGCTGGGTCCATTGCCGGCGCAGGGCGCGCGTCTGGCGCAGCAGCTGCGTGTAGGCGGGCTCTATATTATCTACCGTGAGCTGCTCAATATTGGCATAGGAGCCCAACAGCTGCTGCGTGAAAGCGCTGGTGGCGCCGGCATCCAGGGGCTGCCGGTTACGGGCGCGGGAGGCAGAATCCCAGCGGCTAGCCCGACTGGCTGCGGTTTTTGCTTTTTGAGCTGCCCGGTCGGCCAGGGTATCCAACTCGCGCACTTCCTGGCGCACGGCTTCCTGCCGCTCACGGGGCGTTGAGTCGCAGGAAGAGGTGAGTACCAGTGTACCCCAGAGAGCCGCAGCAGGCAGAAAGCGGAATAGGTTCGTTTTCATAGCGCTAACATACGGCCTAACGGGGCGCGGGGATATACCGGCTTACGGCTTCAGGCGAAAGTTAAAGGGCATTTCGTACACCACGGGTACCGCGTGGCTGCCCCGGCGGGCCGGAATCCACTGCTGCGGAATGTTTTTGGCTACCCGCAGGGCTTCTTCGTCGCAGCCGGCGCCAATGCCCAGCAGCACATGATGATCAGAGGCGCGCCCCAGCGTATCAATTACAAACGTAACAATGACCTTGCCCTGCACATTCTTGTCCTGCGCCATGGTGGGGTAATTCAGCTTGCTGACGTAGGTACCCAGCAGCGCATCGCCGCCCATAAACAGCGGGGGCTGATCTACCCGGCCGTTAACCCAGGCATTGTTTTCCTTAATCTGATACACCCGGTCTTCTACGGGGCGGTAATACATCAGCTTGTTTTGGGTGTGGTCGTACTTCTGCGCCAGCACCTGCGTACCATCGCGGGTGTAGGCGTAGTATTCCCATACGCCCACCTTATTGCCCTTTTCTATCATTCCGCTTTCGTATTCGGTTTTACGAACGCGCTGCGCCAGACTACTTTGGCTAAGGCAACACAAAAAGAAAAGAAGAAGGAGTAAAGAACGGGCCATAGCTCGAGGTAAAAGGATGGGCGGGGAAAATTTTTATTTGTTTTATTCTATTTCTTACCAACTTCCAAAAAGCGCTTTCCTGCAAATTATCAGTGGCTTCAGTCTTCAACTACTGAAATGACGTGACTAAATGACCAGAACATGTTCGGCCATTTATCCGGGAAATATACAAAAAATGAATTTAACCCCGCAAGCATACAGCTACTTAGCCCCGCACAAATCGGGAAGATTTTGTGGAAACGGGCCGGCCAGGACGGGATATGCGCTGATTTTGGGAAGCCGTTAGTTTTCTGCTTCGGGCAGCTGGTCGCGCAAATCCCGGATGCGCGCCTGCAGGCCGGGCATTTGCGGGCATAGGCGGGAGAGGCGCTGCAGAATGCGCAGAGCGCCCCGCTCATCGCCCAGCAGCTGCAGCATGGCGGCCCAACCGCTCAGGGCGCCAAAGTGGCGGGGCTCCAAGCGCAGCGTTTCCTGAATATCGAGCAGGGAAGCGCGGTAGCCGCCCCGCAAATAATGGGCGGTGGCGCGCTTGTTCCAGCCTTCGGCCCAAGTGGGGCGCTGCTCAATTAAATGGGTAAACTCTGCAATGGCCCGGGTATATTCCTCGGCCGCCAGGGCGCGCATCCCTTCTTCCAGGTGCTTATTGAGCGCCGCGTTGCCGGAATCCAGCCACACTTCCCAAATAGCATGCTGCACGGCGGCAATTTCCACCGGGGCAGATGCCTTCCGCAGCAGTTCAAACAAGTTATCCAGGGACTGCGACATAAACGCGCCAATAGAAATTGGCCGGCCCCGGCCAGGGTTCAGGGCGAGTATACGTATTTTGGCACCCTATGACCACCTACGAACAACTCTTCGAGAACAACCGGCAATGGGTTGCCCAGAAACTGTCGCAAGACCCCGACTTCTTTCTGAAACTATCCCGCGAGCAACGGCCCGACTATTTATTCATTGGCTGCTCCGATTCGCGGGTGCCGGCCAATGAGATTATGGGCCTGGATGCGGGCGAGGTATTCGTGCACCGCAATATTGCCAACGTGGTGTCTAACACCGACCTGAACGTGCTATCCGTCATCAACTATGCCGTAGAACACCTGCAGGTGAAGCGCATTATTGTGTGTGGGCACTACCAGTGCGGCGGCGTGCGGGCCGCCATGGAAAGCAAGGACCTGGGCATTCTGAACCCCTGGCTGCGCAACATCCGCGACGTGTACCGCCTGCACGCCCCGGAGCTGAACCAGATACCCGATGATACGGCCCGCTACCAACGCCTGGCCGAGCTAAACGTGCTGGAGCAGTGTATCAACGTCATTAAAACGGCCGAGGTGCAGCAGAGCTACCTGGAAAAAGGGTACCCGGAGGTGGAAGGCTGGATTTTTGATTTGCACAACGGGCAGCTTATCGACTTAAAAATCGATTTTAAAGCCCGCCTGCAGCAGATTCAGCAAATTTACAATCTCACGGGCCAGCCTCACCACTAAGCCGGGGAGGCCACCAGGCGGCGCGGGTTAAACCGCTGCACATACTGCTGGTAAGCGGCTACTTCGGCAGTAGCCCGCGTTTCCGCCCAGCCCAGGTGCCGGCGGGCTACTGCGGCCGCGGCCTCCAGCACATCTAACCCGGCGGCGGCATTCAGGCCGAGCATGGTGCGCCGCAGCAGGCAGTCGGGGAGGGTTTGGGCCTGCTCCTGCTGCACGGCAAACACGATTTCGGCCGCTAATGTCGGGGAGTCTGGAGTCAGGGGCTGGAGCAGGTCAGGTGCGGTGGCGGCCAACTGCAGCAGCAGAGCCGTGCGCCGCCCGTAAATGCTCACCAGGCGCTGCAGAGTGGCGCCGGGCACGGCCGGAAAATCCCGGAACAGCTGCTGCTGAAAGTTGGCGGTTTCTGCCGCTGGCAATGCCCCGGGCAAGGGGGTATGGGCGGTGGCACAGGCGGCGCAGGATGTAGGCAGCCGCTGACATAACAGATTCACCACTTCTTCGGCCAGGCTCCGGTAGGTGGTGAGTTTGCCGCCCACTACTGAGAACAGGCCTTTTATACCCGCTGAGTCCGGGTGCACAAAGTGCCGGCGGGTAATACCGGCCTCGCGGCCGGCCGGCACCGAGGGCAGCGGCCGCACCCCGGCATAGGTATACAATACCTGCTGCGAAGTAAGCTGCGCCCGGGGAACAGGCGGTTGGTTTCGGCCAGCAAATAGGCTATTTCATCCGGGGTGGCTGCCAGCTGGTCCAGGCTGCCGGTGTAGCGCGTATCGGTGGTGCCAATGAGGTAGAGATGGTTCCAGGGCAGAATAAAGAACGGGCGGCCATCGGTCTGGGCTTCGGCATAAAGCCCTACTGCCGGTGCCCCCTGGAAGGGGGCCACTACCAGGTGCGTGCCTTTGGTGCCGGCCACCAGCGGGTGGTTGGCCAGCGGTTGGCCGGCCAGCACGGCATCTACCCAAGGGCCGGCAACATTAACTATCAGCGGGGCGTGGGCCGTGTACTGTTCGCCGGTGAGTAGGTTGGTGCAGGCTACGCCGCGCACCTGGCCTTCTGTTGCGAGCAGGCGGTCGACGCGGGTGTAAGTTTGCACGTGGGCACCCAGCGCCTGGGCAGCCAGCACATTTTCCAGGGTGAGGCGCTCGGGAAACGTCACCTGGGCATCGTAGTACAGCGCCCCGCCAGTTAAGCCTTCGGTACGCAAGCCCGCCGCGCGGGCCACGGTGGCGGCGCGGGAAAGCATGTGGTGCCGGGGCAGCGACTTATCCCAGGAAAGCACATCATAAGCCACCATGCCCACCCGCATAATAAACGGGCCGCGCCGGGCGCCCTGGTACAAGGGAATAAGCAAAGGCAGTGGGTGCACCAGATGCGGCGCAATGCGCAACAGCGTTTCCCGCTCCCGCAACGACTCCCGCACCAGCCCCAGCTCGGCATGCTCCAGGTAGCGCAGCCCACCATGTATGAGGCGGGTAGACCAACTGGTGGTGCCACTGGCTATGTCTCCTTTATCCAGCAGGAGCACCCGCAGGTCCCGTTGGGCGGCATCGTGCGCAATGCCCGCGCCGTTGATGCCGGCTCCTATGATGATGACATCATAAGCAGGGGTTTGGGCGGGGAAGGGATGCTGAAGCGGCATAGGACAGACTTACTCCGGCATAAGATACTGAACTGTGGCTTGCAGTTACACTTATAAAACAAACTAATGGGAGGCTTAATCAGGCTACCTAATTCCGGTAATAATTATACTAAATCAGATTATTAATAAATAATATTTACCTATTCAATTTTTTTTTATAATAATCCTAATTAGTTTTAACACACAATAATATATTATAATAGTACAATTAAAACAGAGCAAGAGAATACATTTTGATAAGCCCCTCATTTTCAGAGGGGATGGCACCCATACTTCTGCTTTTACACACCTACCCAACCCCCTTATTGTATGGCCACTTATTTACTCACCAAACCCAAAACAGGGTTTAGGATCTACGGGTTCTTGCTGTTTTGGTTGCTTAGTCTTACGGGCATAACCACAGGCTTCGCGCAGACAACAGCCCCGGAGGGCTATGCGCCTACCGTCGTTTCAGACAAGGACGACTATGCGCCGGGCGAAACGGCTCACATTACTGGCAGCGGCTGGACCGCTGACCAGCAGGTGCACGTGGAGTTTAAGGAGGAGCCGGATTATCCGGATTACCACGTGTATGATGTGGCGGTGCGGGAGGATGGCACTTGGCAGATTGATTATGCCATTGAGCAGCGGCATTTGGGGGTGAAGTTTACGGTGACGGCGGTAGGGCAGCAGACGGCTTGGAAGGCTGTTACAGTATTTACGGATGGGGCCGTCACTATCACCCCCGCCACTGGTGGTGAAGCAATATCTGCTGATAATGTTGAGGGAAGCTATATTTCACTAACCGGGCCGATCATGCAAGAGAGCACTAAAGGTGATATCAAAGCAGGATCGATCATTCTGAATGCTCCTACCGGGTTTATTTTTGATATAACGGGAACCCCTCCAAGTGTTAAAGTAACAGGCGATAAAACAAGTACTAAAAATATTAATAACACGCCTTCAGGGAATTCGATTCCCGTTACAGTAACCACAACCACGCTTACTATTAATATTAATCCTGCCTCGAATGGTGGTGACCCTAACACTCTTACCTGGCAAAATATACGTGTAAGGCCTACTTCTGGCTCTCCGCTAGCTTCTGGCAATATTACCAAGACGGGAACATCGGTCTATACGGCGCTTAACTCGGCAACCAATTATGGTACCCTGACTGAAATTCCTGGTGCGCTACATCATTTTGCCCTTGCCACTGTTGCAAATCCGCAAGTTTCAGGACAGGCATTTAATGTCAGTATTACTGCTCAGGATCAATTCAATAACACTGCAACAAGCTTTAATGGCACCGCTACTCTTAGTAGCACAGTAGGTTCGATATCCCCAACAAACTCACCCGCATTTAACGCCGGAAAACTACCAAATAGCCCTGTTACAATACTTGGAACTGGCAATGGACGCATTACAGCAACAAGTGATGGAAAAACAGGATCCTCAAATGCATTTGATGTAAATACTCTTCCTAGTTCGCTTACAGTAGGAACCGCATCTGGTGTATATGGGGGGACGACGACCTTAATAGCGACTTTAAAAAGCGGGGCTGCTGGCATTAGCGGAAAAAGCATCACTTTCAGCTTGAATGGCGGTAGTCCAGTAGGTTCTGCTACTACCAATAGCTCCGGTGTAGCCACATTATCTAACGTAAGTATTGCTGGCATTAATGCCAGCAATACCTCCTACAGCAGTGCTATAAGTGCGTCCTTCTCTGGAGATGATTATTATGCAGAAAGCAATGGAACGGGTAGTTTGACAGTTGGTAAGGCGAACCAGACTATTACTATCACAACACCTGCCCCAGCCAGCGCTATCTATGGCAGCAGTTTTAATGTTACTGCTACCGCCAGTTCTGGTCTTCCTATCACCTATTCTAGTTCGGGGACATTAAGTAACTCGGGGGCTGCTTATACTATGGGCAGTGGTGTCGGGACTGGAGTAGTTAAATACAACCAAGCAGGAGATAACAACTTTAATGCTGCACCGGAGGTCAGTACTTCCGTAGCTGCCCTTAAAGCTGATGCCACTATATCCATCACTGGATTTAGCGGAGTCTACGATGGTATGGCACATACCGGTGACGGTACCGCGAAGGGCGTTAATAACGCTAACTTAACTAGTTCACTTACTATCGGTCCTAGCTTCGTCAACTACCCTGGTGGTACAGTTAATTGGTTTTTTGCAGGTGGAGACAACTATAATGATACCAGTGGAACGGTGTTGGTCGATATTAGTAAAGCGCCACTTAATATTAACTGGGAAGCCCTTACAGCTATTACCTACGGCACTACGCTGAGTGGCAAGTTGAATGCTATAGCGAAGTTCAATGGCACGGAGGTAACTGGCACTTACCTGTATAAGCAGGGTACAATAACTGTGACCCCAGCCACCATACTAAACGCACAGCCCAAACCATATAACCTCAGCGTTGAATTTACCCCTAGTAACAGCAACTACACCTTTACTAGCGGTACGAATTCAATTGTCGTTCAGAAGGCAAATCAAATAATTAGTTGGTCTGACCCTGACCCTATTGTTTATGGAACTGCACTCAGCGCTGTTCAGCTGAATGCTACTGCAGCAGGCACTCTTAGTTACACCCCAGATTTGGGCACTATCCTCGACGGCGGACAACATTCTCTGTCGGTGAGCGCCGCCGAAACTTCGAATTATAACGCATCCTCTGCCTCCGTCACGCTTACAGTTGCCCCTGCGGAGGCAACTGTAATAGCTATAGGCGGAACGTTTACCTATGATGGGCACGAACATGCCGGCAGTGGCTCCGCAACGGGTATTGGCTCACCAGCCGATGAGCTACCTGTAACCCTGCACTATACGGGCACCCCAATGGCGAAGCGCTAAACAGCTATGATGATGACACGGCTCCCTCTGCCGCCGGCAGCTATACCGTTACGACCTCCTTCGCGGGCGACACCAACTATAGCGCGGCCAGCAACACGGCCGCTATAACTATCAATCGGGCTACGCCGACAGTAAACGTAACCGTAGGCGGACCTTATGAATTTAATGGTGCTCCTAAATCCGTGAGAAGCGTTACTGTTAGCGGAGTAGATGGCGAGAACCTGGGCGCGGCCACGGTGGTCTACCAGCAGAGCGGTAACCCCGTAGCAGAACCCACCTATGCCGGCGACTACAATGTGTATGCTTCGTATCAGCAAAGCGCTAATTACACCGCGGCATCTGACAATAGTAAAACGCTAACCATTGGGAAGCGTGCTATAACCGTAACAGCCGATACGAAGAGCAAGACGTATGGCGACGATGACCCGAGCCTGACGTATCAAATTACCTCTGGCTCCCTGGTAGCCCCGGATGCTTTCCAGGGCAGCTTATCCAGAGCAGAGGGTGAAAACGTTGGGAGCTACGCCATTACCCAAAGCTCATTAGCGCTTAGCAATAACTATGTACTAGCATTTATACCGGCTGACCTAACCATTACGCAAGCCACGCCCACTATTACCTGGGCTAACCCACTGGATATTATCTATGGTACCGCGCTCAGCCCTACGCAGCTAAACGCCACGGCCAATGTGCCCGGTGATTTTACCTATACCCCATCGGCCGGCACCCAACTTAATGCCAGTGATGCGCAGACCTTGTCGGTGCTTTTCACCCCCGAGGATGCGGTAAACTATACCACGGCCACGGCTACGGCTACCATCAACGTGAAAAAGGCCACGCCCCTCATTACCTGGGAAAACCCCGCCTATATTATCTATGGCACGGCGCTGAGTGCCACGCAGCTGAACGCCGCATCCGGGGGAGTAGCCGGTGATTTCATGTATACGCCAGCAGCCGGTACCATTCTGAATGCCGGAGACAATCAGACCCTGTCGGTGAACTTTACGCCAACGGATGCCAGCAATTACAATACGCCGGCAACGAAAACAGTAAAAATCAACGTGCAAAAAGCTAAGGCCCTGGTTTCCGTTACCGGTTACGAGGGTACATATGATGCGCAGCCCCACCAGGCCAGTGGCTCGGTCACGGGCGTAGGCGGCGTAGTCCTGGAGGGCCTCACGCTGGGGGACAGCTTCACCAATGCCCCCGGGGGAACGGCCCACTGGACTTTTGAGGGCAACCCCAATTATGAAGATGAAAGCGGCACGGTCGCCATTACCATCAACAAAGCCCCTCTCACGGTAACCGTTGCTGATAAAATGAGAGTGTACGGTGCAGCAAACCCACCCCTCACCGGCACTATGGAGGGAGTACAAGGAGACGACAACATTACGGTAGCCTACAGCACAACAGCTGCTGATAATAGTGACGTAGTAGCCGCCGGCTACCCTATTTCGGCCACCTTATCCAGTGAGCCGGCCGGCACCCTGAACAACTACTCCATAACCAATACCCCCGGTACCTTAACCATCACGCCGGCCATTGCTACCATTCAGGTAACCGGCTACGAGGGTATTTATGATGGGCAGGCGCACGGCGCCTCCGGCTCAGCCACCGGCGTAAACGGAGTGGATTTAAGCAGCAGCCTGGATTTAGGTCAAACGTTTACGAACGTGCCAGGCGGCACCGCCGACTGGAGGTTTGATGCCGGCGCTAACTACCAAAAAGCAAATGCCAGTGTCGCCATCAACATCGGGAAGGCCAATGCCACTATTTCCCTCACCGGCCTGAACATCACCTATGATGGCAGCGCACATGCGGCCACGGCTACTACTTCGCCGGCCGGTTTAGCAGGCGTAGCAGTAAACTATTTCCAGGTAGATGGCCCCACCAAAACTGCCGTATTACCCGAGAATGTAAAGAAAGCCGGCAGCTACGCCGTAGAAGCAACCCTCACGAATCCGAACTACAAGCTGGTTGATGCTGGTTCTTCTCCTGCACAGGATCTGGAAGTGCAAACCGGCACGCTGGTTATTGCCCGCAAGCTCCTGAGCGCTACCATTGCCAACCCCGGCAAGGTGTATGACCGTACCACTGCAGCCCCTAACACCACCATTGCTTCCCTGGGAGAAATTGTAGGCTCTGATGAAGTAGCGGCCGAAGTAGTTTCGAGTGCATTCAACAATGCCAGCGCCGGTAGCAGAACTGTAACCGCGCAACTACGCCTGACCGGAGACGACAAAGACAATTATAGCCTGGCAGCTACTGCCACCGTAACAGCCAGCATTACCCCAAAACCTCTCTCTGCTGCTTTGGTAGGCACAGTCAGCAAATCCTATGATGGTACCGCCGTGGCTACGCTGGCTGCCGCCAACTATAGCCTGTCTGGAGCAATGGCGGATGATGCCGTTGCTTTAAATATGCCCGGAGCGGGCTCCTACAATAATAAAGCGGTGGGTACCGGCAAAGCCGTTACGGTAACCGGCCTGGCTATTGATGGAGCAGACGCGCTTAACTATTCCCTGCCCTTTACTACGGCCGAGGCTGGCATAGGCAGCATCTCAGCCAAGGAGCTTGCCATCAGCATCAGCTCCGAAGACAAAGTGTATGATGGCGGCACGGAGGCCAAAACGGCCGCTTTCCTGAGTGCCGCCAGTGGTCTGGTAGCCGGTGATAAGGTCACGGTAAATTCAGTGAACGGGGCCTTTGCCGATAAGAATGTGGCCTCCGGCAAAACGGTAACTGCCACGGTTAGCAAGACCGGAGACGATGCCGGGAACTATAGCGCCAATGAGACAGCCACGACCACGGCCGCTATTACCGCCTTGCAGCTGACGCCCCATATTGTAGCCTATGATAAGGTATATGATGGCACTACCACCGCTACCCTCAGCAGCCAGACCGTAACCGGCATGATACCGGGGGAAACGCTGGTTAACCTGAACGTGTCAGCAGCCAGCTTCGCCAGCAAGGATAAGGGCACGCACACGGTAACTGCCTCCGGCCTGACGCTTGGCGGCGACCAGTCGGGTAACTATGCGCTGGCCACCGGGGCCACGGCTACAGATGAGGCTACCATCAACGCCCGTTCTATTGAGGTAACGGCCAATGCCGGCCAGAGCAAAGTATATGGTACCCCTCTAGACCCCGTGCTGGCGTATTCCATCACCACGGGCTCAAAAGTAGCGGACGACAATTTCTCCGGGCAGCTGGCGCGGGCCTTGGGTGAATCCGTCAATGCCTACGCCATTGGTCTGGGCAGCCTGAGCCTGGGCACCAACTACGACCTCCGCCTGGCTCCCGGCAGTACCTTCGCCATTACCGCCAAAGCGCTAACGGCTTCTATCCAGGCCCAGAACAGGGTGTATAATGCTACTACCGGCGCTACGGCCACCGGCAGTGTGCCGCCCACAGCGCTGATAGGAGATGATAAAGTAACGGTGGACGTAATCAACCCACAGTTCAACAACAAGAATGTGGGCATGGCCAAGCCTGTAACCGCTGCTGTGGCCCTGAGCGGCCCCGCAGCCGGCAACTACAACCTTACGGCCACTACCGCCAGTACCACGGCCAACATCACGGCGGCCGAGCTGACGCCAAACTTCACGGCCGCCAACAAAGAATATGACGGTACTACGAAGGCCACTATCACGGGCCGCTCGGTGCAGGGGGTACAGGTTGCGGCAGGGGTTGCAGATCAGGTTTCCCTTTCCGGAGGCAGTGCCTGCTTCGCCGATAAAAATGTGGGCAATGGAAAAACGGTAACCGGCAGCGCCTTTCTTCTGATTGGCACCGATGCCGAAAACTACTACCTGCCAGCTGCCAACCCAACGGCGCAGGCCAACATCACGCCCAGAGACCTCACGATTACTGCCACCGGGGTAAATAAGCCGTTTGATGGCAACACCAGCGCTACCGCATCCCTCTCCGACAACCGGGTGAAGGATGATGATCTGACGACGGCTTATACCAGTGCTTCCTTTGCCGATGCAGGCACAGGCACGGGCAAAACGGTTACCGTAACCGGTATCAGCATTACCGGTACTGATGCGGGCAACTATACGCCTAACACTACTACTAGTACCACGGCCAGTATTTTCAGCGCCACCTCCGGCATAACGGTGGTGAGTAACGGCCCGGTTCAGTACTCCGACCAGGTTACTTTCACTGCCACTATTACATCTACCACGGCGCAGTCAGTGCTCAACGCTACGGGTGGCACGGTGGAGTTTAAGCTGACCAAAGACGGCACGCCAAGTGCCACGCCGGAATCATTAGGCTCCAGCACCTATCCGGCTAACTGGAGCAGCGCGGCAAACGGCCCGGCCACGGTTACCAAATCCTTTATTATCCTGCAGAAGCCCGGCACTTATACTGTTTCGGCCATCTTCACGCCCAACTCCAGCAATATCACCGGTATCACCAGCCAGAATGCCTGCCCCCTGACCGTGACTCAGGAAGCGGCCGATGTGGTGTACTCCGGCCTGGAATACTTCAGCACCTCCAGTCCTACTTCCTTAACCGCAAACAATGTAGAATACATAGCCACGCTTACGGATAAGGACGATACGTTCCGGGGTGATGTTACCAATGCCCGGGCCGCCTTTATGGAGGTAAGTAGCACGGGCACGGAAACAACGGCCTTGTTCAGTAGCCCCAGCAGTAGCCCTGCCGATTACCTGGTTTCCATGCTGAACAGCCCTGATGTAACCGTGGGCGTGGCCCGCACCGGTGCTAAGAGTATAACTCTCTCGAGCGGTGAAGCTGGCAGCGGGGGAAAAACCCTTAATTTAATCACGGTAGCTAAAGGCGACTATTATAAAGGTCGTACTACGGATTGCACCCTAATTACCATTGCCGTACCTGGTCAGGATTTTGTGAATGGTGGTGGCAGCAGCATCATAGCACAGTCAGGGGGCACTTATGCTGCACCGGCTAACTCCCGCATGAACTTTGGCTTCACTATGAAGTGGAACAAAACGGGCAAAAACGTGCAGGGGCAGGCCAATATTATTTTCCGGCGCCTGGAATCCGGTATCTGGAAGACGTATCAGATCAAGAGCAACGCCATTAATACGCTGGGCACCACTACGTCCACCGCGGGCAACCAGGGCGACTTTAACACGAAAGCTAACCTGACGGATATCACCGATCCGCTCAATCCTAAGGGCGTCGGCAGTAGCCTGGATCTGTCGGTACAGGCTTTTGAGTCCGTTCTAACAGGAGGGGCACATAAGATTGGCATTACGCTGCGCACGTCTACTGGTGGCCTGGTATTCTCCAACAACTGGACCGGGGCCAAAACGGAAATGCAGGCCCTGAAAGGCGGAAAAATCAGCGTACGCAGCACTTCTACGCTCAGTGCTGTAAGCTCCGCTCAGAGCACTACGCTGGCCACCATGCCCGGTGCGGCGGAGCTGACCAATGCCGCCGCAACGCCCCTGGGCCTCTACCCCAACCCTTTTTCCACCAAAGCCACCCTCAGTTTTGCCCTGAGCAAAGCTGGCTCCTATGAGCTGGCTATCTACGATGCCAAGGGGATGCTAATGAAGCGCCTCCAGACCGGCCAGGCCGAAGCAGGCCGCCTGTACTCCGTGGAGCTGAACGGCAGTGAGCTGGCCGAAGGCCTGTACTTTGCGCGCCTTATTACCGGCTCTACTGTGCAAACCGCCCGCCTGATGGTGCGCAAATAACTGTTGGGCTCCTGCCGGGGCCACTCTACGGTATTGCGCCGCCAGGTGCCCCGGCAGAAGCCTGATGGTTTCCTCAACCAGAGAGCAAAAAAGCACGGCCTGATTGTCTTTCCAGACAGTCAGGCCGTGCTTTTTTGCGTGACACGAGGCCGGGCGTCAGCCTGGGCCACACTTCTCCAGTGCGCATGATGATTTAAGATTTATTCCTGGTTAGCCCACTTAGTCGTATCTTGGCATTCTTACTATTTCCCGCTTTCGTACAAATGAAAAGCCCAGCGTCCATTTCCTTGGGGCAGGTATCCTTACGTTTCGCTATTGTTAGTTCCTGCCCCGATGTTTGGGGAGGCAGCGAGGAATTATGGGCAGGAACGGCCCTGTTTCTGGCTGGCAATGGTCACCGCATTCATATCTTTAAAACGAACATCGATCCGCAACACCCTCGCATCATACAGTTGCGGACGGCAGGGTGCACCATTACGGACTTAGCGCAGGAGCTGACGCTGCCCAACCGGCTGGCGAACCGGTTTCTGCCGTATCATCGCCAATACACGCCACGCAAGGTAGGGCAGCAAACCCTGCGGCAAGCTCTGGAGCGCCTGCAGCCCCAGCTTACGGTCATTGCCCAAGGCTCTAATTTCGACGGTACCTGTTTTGCCGAGGTGTGCCGCACCCAGCGCTTACCCTTTGTATTGCTCTGCCAGAAGGCTGCCGATATATTTTTTCCGCCCTGGCATGAGCGCACGGCTGCTCAGCAGGCCTACCGGGCAGCGCGCGGCCAGTACTTTGTTTCCCGGCATAACCTGGAGCTTACCCAATGCCAGCTGGGTATGCTTCTGCCGGATGCGGCCGTGGTCTGGAACCCGTTTAATGTGCCTTTTGATGGCGAAACACCCGCTCCCGAACCGGGCCCTGATGGGCTGGTGCAGCTGGCCTGCGTGGCCCGCCTGGAAGTGCTGGACAAAGGACTGGATATACTATTACAAGTGCTGGGCCAGGAAAAATGGCGGGCGCGGCCGCTGCACGTAACCTTCTTTGGCCGGGGCGGCGACCAGCGCGCCCTGGAAGACATGGCCCGCTTGCTGCAGCTGGAAAGCCGGATAACCTTTGCCGGGCACGTAGCCGATGTACCGGGCATCTGGCGCACGCACCAGGCGCTGGTGCTGCCTTCCCGCCACGAGGGACTGCCGCTGGCGCTGGTAGAAGCCATGCTTTGCGGCCGGGTAGCCATTGCCACCAATGCGGGCGGCATGGCCGAAATGCTGCGGGATAATGAAACCGGCTTCTTAGCGGCCGCCGCTACGGTAGAAGCGCTGGACCAAGCAATGGAGCGCGCCTGGACGCAACGGGGCCGCTGGGCGCAGTTGGGCCGGCAGGCAGCGGCCCACGCCCGCGCCACCGTACCGCAGGATGCCGCCGCCCGGTTTGGCCGGGAATTGCTACGGCTGGTTTCTCATAAACAGCCTGTTATTTAACGAATTATATTCATGCCGCTTCCCCTCGTTTCTATTATTATACCCACCTATAACCGGCTGCACATGGTGGGCGCAGCTATTCAAAGCGCCCAGAATCAGACATATCCCAATAAGCAGATTCTGGTTATTGACGATGGCTCGACGGACGGCACCCGGGAGCTGCTGGCGACTATGGCCGGTATTGAGTACCACTACCAGCCCAACCAGGGCCAGGCAGCGGCCCGCAACACCGGGCTGCGTTACAGCCGGGGCGAGTTTTTTGCTTCTCTCGACTCGGATGATATATGGGAGCCGACGTTTTTGGCCGCCAGCATGGCCCTGCTGCAGCAACACCAACTGGATTTTGTCTTCCTGAACTGGAATGCCACGAACGGCAGCAACGGGTTTATGCGGTTTTTTGCGCTGCCCCGCAACCAGCAGTCCTACTGTACGCGGCCGCAGGACGACTGGTGGCTGCTGGATGCGCCCCAGACGCGCCGGCTGTTTATTGAAACCTGCCCGGCCCCGTCCTCAGCCCTGGTCATCCGGCGGGCCACGCTCAGCCAGCCCTGGAACGAGCAGATGCAGATTGCCGACGACTGGTGCCTGATCCTGGATATGGTCATCAACCAGCCCTGCCGGGCGGCCTTTACCATGACGCCGCGGTGGCTGAAGCGCGTGCACGATCAGAATATCTATGATGGTCGCGACCATCTTCTGGTGATTCCGGAACTGGCCTTTCATGATGAGCGGCTATTGGTGCAACGCTTTCAGCACCAGCTCAGCTTTCGGGAGAAAACTGTTTTCCGACAAAGGCTGGCAGAGTATTATTTCCGTTTTGCTTACCTGGACTGGAAGCGCGCCGCCTCCAAGCGGGCGCTGGTGCGGCACCTGGCCACGGCTGTTTGCCTGGCTCCGGTAGCCATGACGCAGACCATGCTTGGCTCTTTCTGGAATTATCTCAAAAAGCGGCTGATACTCCCTGCCTGATGCTAGCCCACCGCCTGCCTGAGTACCTTCCCGGTTTTGCGCCCCATCAGCAGTACCGCCCAGCCCACTTCCCGCAATGTGGGCCACAGGTGCCGCCAGAATAGCAGTAGGTGCAACCCTAGCACCAAGCCATCAGTGGGGAAGCGCCAGCATTGTAGCAGCAAAAATGACAAGGGATAAAACACCTCATAGAACTCATTGAGGATAATACGCCGATGCGGTTCCAGCACTACGGGGCGTATGTTCCAGAGGCGAAACCGAAACAGCTCCAGTGCCCCGTAAAGCGCCAGCAATACCAAGGGCAAGCCCTGCCCGCTCACCCACAACATCAGCCCCAAAGCCCCTATTTCAATGGGAAAAGCGCCACGCTCGCCTAGTTTCTTAACAATACCGGCGCCCCGCACGGTTACCAGGGTGGCTACACCGGCCTGCTCATCCGCCACAACATCAGTAAGCTGATGCCACAGAATATTGCGGAAGCCACAGGCCAGTGCCCAGGCACCCACGGCCAGCCACCACAGGCCCGGCAGGGGCCGCGCCGCCCAATCGTGCAGCAGAGAAACCGTCAGGAGCTGCGGAAAGAGGTGCGCGCCACTGGCATCGGCCAGCACACCGGCCAGCCCCTTGGTTTTTAGCCGCACGGGCGGAAGCGAATACAGGGTATAGGCAAGCCAGGCTCCCAGATAAAGCAAACTGCTGAGTTTACTAAGCTGCCAGAAGTACCAGCCAAACAAAACCCCTATCCCTATGCACCCAAACAAGACCAGCCTAATAAACAGCGCTGAGCGGCCAGCCAGCCGATTGTGCTTCCCGCCGGCCAGGTCATCTGCCCGGTCAGTCCAGTCGTTGAGCAGGCTAACGTAGATGGCGCCTATGGTAAGTGCCAGCAAGAGCAGCAGCAGGTGTCCCAGCAACGGCCAGATAGCCACGCCGGCCACGCAGGCCGAGGCATAGAACGTGGCTAACAAAGGCGAAAACTTATAGGCCCACCATTCATCGGCCCGGGCCACGGCCACCACACTTTGCCTCTGGCGGGGCACACTTTTCTCCTGCAGCTGCATCATGGTAACCGGCTAATCAGCAGCTTCTCGCCACCTTTACATCAAATGAAAGAAACTATTTACACTTCTCAGTCGTCGCTCAATGCCCCGCGGGCCTTTCTGCGCAGCGTGCGCGACGACCTGCGGGTGGTATACCACATCAGCTGGCAGCTGTTTGTGCGCAACCTCAAGCTACAGGTGCGCCAGAGTTTGCTGGGCTATGCCTGGATGCTGCTGCCGCCGCTTATTGCGGGCCTGGTCTGGGTATTCCTGGGCCGCGCCCGGGTGCTGAACGTGCAAACCATGGGCATACCCTACCCGGTATTTGTGCTGGCTGGTGTGCTTTTGTGGCAGGGCTTTGTTGATGCGCTCAACTGCCCCCTGCAACAGCTATCCAATGCCAAGTCTACGCTGGCCAAAGTGCGCGTGCCGCACGAGGCCTTTGTGGCAGCGGGGGCCGCCGTGGTCGTGTTCAACAGCCTCATTCGGCTGGCGGTGCTGCTGGGCGTTATGCTCTGGTTTAAGACACCACTGACGGGGAGCTTGGCGCTGGTGCCGCTGGGGTTGCTGGCGTTGCTGGTGCTGGGGCTGGCGCTGGGGTGGCTGCTGGCACTATTGGGCCTGCTCTACGCCGATGTGTCAAATGCCCTGAGCGTCATTATTAACCTGTGGTTTCTGATTACGCCTGTTGTGTACACGCTGCCCCCGCGCTTTGCTTTCTGGCTGCAGCTCAATCCGGTGACGCCGCTGCTCACCACTACCCGCAACTGGCTGCTGGCAGGGCCAGCCATCCCTACGCCGGGCTTCTGGCTGGTCACAGTTTTGGCGGGGGTTGTTTTTGGCGGTGCCTGGCTGGCCTACCGCCTGGCCCAGCCCCACCTCATTGCCCGCCTCTAAGGCTGGCCACCCAAGCCAGCAGCGCTTTTTGCCCCGGACACGCACTTTTCTGACTTCTCCTTGCCGTTTCTACCTGCCGCATGACCCCTGCTCTTTCTCCGCCGGTGGTTACCGTGCGTAACCTCTCCAAGAAATTCTGTACCCAGCTGCGCACCTCGCTCTGGTACGGCCTGCGCGATATTGCTGCCGAAGCCTGGCCGGTGCGGCGTACCGGTGTGCGCCACCTGCGCCGGGCCGAGTTCTGGAGCCTGCAGAATGTCTCATTTGAGCTGCACCGCGGCCAGGCCCTGGCCATCATCGGGGCCAATGGGGCCGGCAAAAGCACCTTGCTTAAGCTGCTCAATGGCCTCATTAAGCCCGATGCCGGCTCCGTACGGATTCTGGGCCGCGTGGGCGCGCTGATTGAGCTGGGGGTGGGCCTGGACCCGGTGCTGACGGGCCGCGAGAATATTTTTCTGCGGGCCGCGCTGCTGGGGGTGCCTCGGGCGCAGGTACAGCCCTTGCTGCCCGCCATCATTGAGTTTACGGGGCTGGGCGAAGCTATTGAAATGCCGGTGCAGTTCTACAGCTCCGGCATGTTATCGCGCCTGGCGTATGCCGTGGCGGCCCACCTGCACCCCGATGTGCTGCTGGTGGATGAAGTGCTGGCCGTAGGCGACTTTGACTTCCAGCGCAAGTGCATCAACCATATGATGGGCTATCTGGCCGGCGGCGGCTCCCTCATTCTCGTGTCGCACCAGCCCCATCACATTCAGGCGGTGTGCCAGCGGGGCCTGGTACTGGAAAAAGGGCAGGTTGCCTTCGCGGGCACCGCCACAGAGGCCCTCGACTACTATTTTACCCAACAACTTGTTGCCACTGCGCCGGTAGCCGATGCGCAGCTGGCAACGGTGAACGAGCAGCGGCCCGTGGTGATTGAGGCGGTGCAGCTAAGCGCCCCGCACGGCCCTATCACAACCGGTAGTGAAGCCCTGGTGCGGATTACGTGCCAAACGCTGCACCCGCTCTCTGATGTTAACTGGGCCTTTTATCTCTACACCAACGATGGCCAGATCTGCATCAGTGGGGCTTACCGGCCCGAGCCAATGACGATTCCGGCGGGACGCCACACGCTGGAAGGCCGCATTCCTCGCCTACCGCTCACGGCCGGCGAGTATCTGGTGCGGGCGGCCATCTTTGAACAGCAGGCCCTGCAGCCCCTGGCTATGTTTGGCTGGGACAATGCACCCGCTCGCCTATCGGTAGAAGACACTACCAGCCTCAGCAAAAACGTGCATAAAATGCTTCAGCAGCTTGTTACCCTTGATGTGGAATGGACGCATTAACTAACCAACTTGCTACGATGGATATCGCACCCGCACGGATTGCTCAATCCATAAACCTGGGGTTGAGCTATTTACAACAGCACCAGTATCCTAATGGGGAGTTCTGCTGCTACATTGCCGCCGATGAGCCGATGCAGGGCTGGTGCGTTACTGACAGCACCGTATTCGCCACCATGGTTGTGGCCTCGTGTCTGCTACCGCTGAGCGGCCGACCGGAAACGGAAGAGATGCTTACCCAGGCCACCCGCTACCTCCAGTACCAGATGCACCGGGGTGGCGTATGGCCCGTTTTTTCCAACCGTCATCCCTGGCACTCCATGGTGCCCTACGACACCGACAGCCTGGCTTACGCATCAGCATTCATGCGCGCCCGCGGCATCAACTGTCCTAGCCCTACTAACATCCCTCTGCTGCTGGCTAACCGGACCCGACAGGGCTTGTTTTATACCTGGTTTTTGGTGCGTCCGCGCTGGCAACCCAACCGCACCCACTGGCGCGTAGCGGCCCGGGAGGTGCTGCATCCCATCACCAGCCTGCTGTTTTGGCGGGCCAACGAATGCACCCGGGCTGATGTGGATATGGGTATCAATACCAATATACTCTACTACCTGGGCGATGTAGAAGAAACCCAGCCTATTATCACGGAGCTGCTGCGGATTATTGCTGAGGGCCGGGAGGCAGATTGCGACAAATGGTACCGCAACCCGTTCACAATCTACTATTTACTCTCGCGCGTATATCAGCAGGGGGTACAGAAGCTGGCGCCTGCCCGGCCACTCATCCTGGAGCGGATTCGGGCCACAGCTCAACCAAGCGGACAGTTGGGTAAATCTTTATTCGACACGGCCATTGCGGCTACTACCCTGATTAACCTAAACTACCAGGGCCCTGAGCTGCACCGGGCTATTCACTATATCTTGAACAGCCAGAGCACCTACGGAGAGTGGCCACGGTGGCTGTTTTACTACGGCGGGCCGAAACTCTTACAAGGATGGGGCTCGGAAGAAATAACAACTAGTTTTTGCCTGGAAGCCCTGGCGCGCTATCAGGCCAGTGTCAGCTAAAGGTACGTGTAACTCCATGCGTACCCTTGAAAAAGAAAAAGGGCGCTTCCGTATTGGAAACGCCCTTTTAGGTAGCGGGGACTGGACTCGAACCAGTGACCTTTGGGTTATGAGCCCAACGAGCTACCAACTGCTCCACCCCGCACTGTTTGGTTCTGCAAATGTACGAGGCTTTTTGGAAAAAGCACAGCCAAACCCAAAGAATACCTCAAGGGCAGGCTTTTCGCCTGATACTCAGGAGCATTTTTTTGCTGGTGTTGTATCCCATCGAGCACCATTGCCGTTCTATACAACTTATTCTTAAAAATTTTACGTAGAAGCTTACTCCTGTTGAGCTTCTCACTAACCTTTTCGCCACAACCGAATGAAACAACCCGTCACTACCTCTCTGAAAAAAATCTTCTGGCTAACCCCCGCCTTGGTGGCCGGTCTGGCTTTCACATCCTGCAGCACGGACACCAAATCCACTGCGGACCAGACTACTACTACCCCTGACGCAAATAATAGTGCCACAACCAACGCGGGGAATACCGCCGGCATGGCCGATGTGAAACCTACCGGGCCGCCTCCCGCCTGGGCCCCTAACATAGCGCCGGAAATGCTGGCCGTTATAGAGAAGCTCGACAGCCTAAGCGGCCCTACCCCGCCGCATAAGCTAACCCCAGCCCAGGTACGCAAGGCACCTTCCTTTAAGGACGCTTTGCAGGCCGTGATGACGAAATACAACATCCCCATGACCCATACCGGCGTAGATACAATGAGCCAGATGGTGCAAGCGGGCGTGAAAGTCCGCATCTACACCCCTCGGGGCGCTACGGGCACCTTGCCCGTTATTGTATACTACCACGGGGGCGGCTGGGTAATTGCCAACCTGGACACGTATGACGCCTCGGCGCGAGCCCTGGCTGCCAAAACTAACGCCATTGTAGTATCGGTGGCCTACCGGCAAGCCCCGGAGCACAAATTCCCTACGGCCCACAACGACTCCTTTGCTGCCTACCAGTGGGTGCTGAAGAATGCGGCTTCCTTTAAAGGCGACCCCAACCGGGTGGCAGTGGCGGGTGAAAGCGCCGGCGGCAATCTGGCTGCTGCCGTAAGCATGATGGCCCGCGACAAAGGCGTACAAATGCCCAAGTATGAGGTGCTTGTTTTCCCCATAGCCGGCTACGACGTGAACACCCCTTCTTACAAGGAACACGTCATGTCGAAGCCGCTAAACAAGCCTTTTATGGAGTGGTTCTTCAAGTACTATTTACGTAGCGCGGCCGATGGTAAAAACCCGATGATTAACTTGGTTGATGCTAATCTGAAGGGCCTGCCGCCAACTACCATTATTGGTGCGGGCATCGACCCCCTGATGAGCGAAGGCAAGACGTTAGCCGACAAACTGGAGGCGGCCGGCGTCTCCGTTAACTACAAACTCTATCCCAACGTGACGCACGAATTCTTTGGCATGGATGCCGTAGTGCCGCAGGCCCGCGAAGCCCAGGACCTGGCCGCCAGCGACCTGAAAGCGGCTCTAAAGTAAAGTCGAGCCGCTTATAGCTTACTGAAAACCCGCCGCGGACCACCGCAGCGGGTTTTTCTTTGCCCGGATAGAAGTTCAGGCTAAAACCGGCTGGTAATACCGAAGTGAATTTTGGAGGCATTTAAGGACAATATCTGCCCACGGGTCCGGCCCACGGAATACACAAACTGGAATACGCCGGCCCCGGTGCGAAAGCTCAGGCCAGCCCCCAAGCCGGTGGGATTGTTGGTTGACTGGGCGCCTACCACATTCTGCTGCAACACGCCCTGATCAGCGAACAGAAAAACGTACGCATCCTGGCCGGTGTACTGCCGGAACTCCACGGTGCCCACGGCGTAGCGGTTGGCGTAGAAGTTCAGCTCGTTGAAGCCGCGCAGGGTATTGAGGCCGCCCAGGCGGAACAGGTCGTTGAGGAACAGGCGCTGGTTGAGCAGCGCCTCGCCGCGCACCCGGGTAAGCACCACACCGTTGCGGCCCGCCCGAAAATACTGCTCCGCGCGCAGGCCCAGGGTGGTTTGCGTAGTGCGCAGGGGCAGGCGTTGGTAGAGCGTGTCATTCAACTCGGAGTTTTTGAAGATGCGCTTGTTACCGATGGCGGCCTGTGCTGCTACCAGCAGGCCCTGGCGGGGGAAGTACAGGTCATCCAGCGTATTCCAGCTGTAATCGAGGCCGTAGGAATTGTATTCGGTGTCGATGTTCTGGGGCAGCGTGGTGCGCTGGCGGAAGGTGGAATCGGCCAGCAGGCGGGAGCCACGTCGCTCGGTAAAAAAAGCAATGCGCCCGGCATTGGCCGTGGGGTAGGTGACCTGCACCCGTGGCCGGATGGTTTGAAACGCCTCGTTCTGTCGGTATAAATTGAAGCTGCCACTCACTTCCAGTGGCGTGCCGAAGAACCCCGGGTGCACGTACTGCGCATCCAGCAGCTGCGAGAGGGCATCTACCTTGCGCCACTGCAGGCCCAGCTGCTTGCCGCCCCGCGCAGGTTGCGCAGGTTAATGGTTACGTCGCCGGTGAGTTGCACGCGCTTTTGCGTGGGCCCCGGGGCAGGGTTGGGCAGCACGCCCACAATGGCATCGAACTGATTGGCGGGCCGGTCTTCCAGCAGCAGGTACACGCGGGCCTTGCTTTGGGCAAAGCGCACCTCGGGCGCCGCCTTCACGCGCAGATACGGCAGCTGTTTCAACAGGCGGGTAGCGGCATCCACGCGCTGCTGACTGTAGGGCTGGTTGGGCAGAATCTGCAGGTACCGCATCAGGAACTGCTTGCGGGTTTTGGTGGCGCCCACTAGCTGCAGGGAGTCGAAATACACCACCGGACCGCGGTCCAGCACTACGCGGCCGGCTATTTCCCGGTCCGTGAACTGCAGGGAATCCAGGCGCACGGTGGCGAAGGGGTAGCCCTGGTTTTCGGCTTCCGAGAGAATACGCTGCTGCAGGCGCACCCAGTCGGCGGGCACAAAGGGCTTGTTGGTGAAGAACCGCTCCCGGTAGCCGGCGCGGGTTAGCAGGGCGTCGCCGAGGTTGCCGTTGCGCAGACGGGCCCAGCGGAAGGGCTCCCCCACGTACAGGCGCACCCGTACGGTATCAGCCTGCCACTGCAGCGTGTCGGCGGAGGCGGTGAGGTAGGCATCGTTCTGCAGGCTGAGCACCAGGGCCCGCACTTCGCGCAGCACGGCCAGGGAATCAGGGAGCAGGCGGCGGTAGCGGTAGCGCCGCATCACGGGCTGGTCGGCGGCTTCTGTTTCCAGCACCAATGTGCGTGGCCGCGCCTGCACAGCGGTCCGCTGGCGGGTAGTGTCAGGAGTGGTTTTAGGAGGCAGTGGTGGAGTAGCCAGTCCCGGCACGTTGGGTGCTGCCGGCGAAATTTGCGCCCACGCGCTGCCGGGGCTACTCAATAGCAGCCAGCAGCATCCCAGAAAAAGCAGTAAGCGCGCAGCCATGACGGCAAGTAAACGCAAAACCGGCGGTTTCGTGCCAGGAACAACAAGACAGCGCCGGGAAATACTGAATCTGTATCCAGACAGGCAGCTGATGTGAGGACTAGACTATATTGCCGCGTTTTGTAGCCATCCTATTCTCAACTACTAAAAATGCCCCGAGCCATCAATCCTATTGAAATTCCTGAAGTAAGCTTTACCTCCACCGGCGAACTGCTCATTACCGCCTCGGCTACCTCTTCCAAACATGACTTTGATTTTTATGAAGGCCAGTGGAAGCTGCATAACCGCAAGTTGAAATCCCGGTTAGCGAACTGTACTGAATGGGTAGAGTTTGAATCGACGCAGGAGATGCATCGGGTTTTACAGGGCCTGGGAAACATCGACAACTACCTGGCTACGTTTGATGGTGTGCCATTTGAAGGAATGTCGGTCAGACTTTTCAACCCTACTACCCGGCTCTGGAGCATCTATTGGGCTGATTCCAACGCCGGCCGGTTAGACCCGCCCGTGGTTGGCTCCTTCGATCAGGACGTTGCCCATTTCTTCGCCAAGGACATTTTTGATGGCCGGGAAATTCTGGTTGTGTTCCGGTGGGATGCCCGGGACAAAGAAAACCCGGTGTGGAGTCAGGCTTTTTCTGCTGACAACGGTGAATCCTGGGAGTGGAACTGGTATATGCACTTCAGCCGAATGAATTCCTAGCCTCGGCGAGCGGGTTTAGCTGGCAGCCCAGTAAGCACCCATTTATATACCATCCTCAACGCCTCCACCTTATGGACCACAACGCCGCTGCCGTCGCCTTGTTCGATAAGCTGGCCAATCAGTACCAGGCCAAGTACATGCAACAGGAGCAGTATCATGCTTCCTTCGACGCTTTTTGCCGCCGCGTGGCTAAGCCCAACCCAGCCATTCTGGAAATTGCCTGCGGCCCCGGCAACATCACCCAGTACCTGCTCGGCCAACGCCCCGATTTCCGCCTCCTGGGTATAGACCTGGCCCCGAACATGCTGGCGCTGGCCCGGCAGAATAACCCCACGGTGGAATTTCAACTACTGGACGGCCGGAATATCAGCCAGCTTGGCCGGCAGTATGATGCCATAATGTGCGGCTTTTTCCTGCCCTATCTTTCCAAAGAAGAAGCTGTAAAGCTCATTCACGATGCGGCCGTGCTGCTGACCGAAGATGGCACGCTGTATATCAGCACCATGGAGGATGACTATAGCAAATCGGGCCTGCAGTATTCCAGTTCCGGCGAGGCTTTGTACATGTATTTCCATCAGGCCGATTATCTTCTGGAAGCCCTTACCGAAAGTGGGTTCAGGAACATCAAAGTGCAGCGCCTGACGACGCCCGGCCAGAACGGTGCCGTCACCACGGATCTGCTGATTCTTGCCGGCAAATGAGGCGAAGCGCCTATACCCTGCCGCCCCCATTCTCCCCGGCCCAAGCGTTATCTTTGTACCCCGCAACGCCCCAGGCACCCTGCCTGGCCGCTGCGGATTGCTTCATGCCCGGACTCTACCTCCATATTCCCTTCTGCAAGCAGGCCTGCCACTACTGCGACTTCCATTTCAGCACCTCCCTGGCGCTGAAAAGTCGCCTGGTAGAAGCCATTGGCCAGGAACTAGCCCTGCGCCGCGACTACCTGGGGCCGGATGCCGTGCTGGACACTATCTACTTCGGCGGCGGCACGCCTTCCCTGCTCACGGCCGCTGAGCTGGATTTCATTCTGGAGGAAATTCACCGCCATTTCCGGGTAGCAGAAGGGGCAGAAATTACCCTGGAAGCCAACCCCGACGACCTCACGGCCCTGAAAGTGCGGGAGCTGGCCGCCTCCCCCATCAACCGCCTCAGCATCGGCCTGCAGAGCTTCCACGAGCCCCACCTGCGGCTGATGAACCGCGCCCACTCCGCCGTCGAATCGGAAACGGCTGTGCGGCTGGCGCAGGACGCCGGCTTCGAGAATATATCAGTGGATCTGATTTACGGCGTGCCCGCCCCCGACCATAGCATCTGGGAGCAGGACATGGCCCGGGCATTTGCCCTGCAGGTGCCGCACCTTTCCTGCTACGCCCTTACCATTGAGCCCGGCACGGTGTTCGGGCATCAGCTGAAAAAAGGCACGTTTAAGGCCCCGCCCGATGAGTTTGTGGCCCAGCAGTTTGAGCTGCTGCTCACCCAGATGCGCGCCCACGGCTACCAGCAGTACGAAATCAGCAACTTCTGCCAGCCTGGCCGCGAGTCGCGCCACAACTCCGCCTACTGGCGCGGGGTGCCGTACCTGGGCCTGGGTCCCAGCGCCCACTCCTTCAACGGCAGCAGCCGGCAGTATACCGTGGCCAACAACCCGCAATACGTGGCTGCCGTGCTGGAGCGCCTGCAGGTGCCCGCCACCGTGGAAATACTCTCCCCCACCAACCGCGCCAACGAGTACCTGATGACCAGCCTGCGCACCGCCCAGGGCTGCGACCTGCGCCACCTGCGCCAGCACCTGGGCGTAGACCTGCTCGGCACCCACGCGGCCTACCTGCAACAGCTCCAGGCCACCGGGCAGGCCACCATCCATCGGGAAGTGCTGCAGCTCACGGACCAAGGCAAGCTGCTGGCCGACCAGATTACGCTGGAGCTGTTTCAGGAGTAAGCCGGCGGGGCAACGCATTGGCCTTCAATCCCTGGAAAATTGGCCGTACGTCGCGTCCGGTTTTCCCGTACATTGAGGCAATGAACCGCCTGATTGATGCCCTCGTGGATGATGCCGACTTCTTTGTCGAGCACGTTCAGCTCACCGCCATTGTCTTCGACAACACCAACGACGTGACCCTGTGGGCTACCACGGTGTTCGACGACGACCTGCATTTTTTCCACCTGGGCCTGGAGTTTCAGGCGCTTGATGTGATTCTGCGCCTGGCTGGTCCGCGCGCCGAGGCCCTGCAGGAACAGGTAGCCGATGCCCTGGCCACCGTAACCGACTGGCCCTGCCTGCTGGAGTACAACACCGAAGAGGTTCCGCCTGTGGTGCTGCCCGATGTGGCCCTGAAGCTTTCCTGCACCTACCCTGCCGACACCGACGAGGACGACGAGGAAGCCATGCCGCACAACATCTTTTACCTCGAAGATATCTACCTGCGCCTCGAGTCATAAGCCTGCCGCTATGATGTACCTGATTCCTGGGCTGGGCGCCGATGAGCGGGTTTTTCGCAACCTGCTGCCGCTGCTACGGGGTCCGGTACAGGTGCTGCCCTGGCTCACGCCTCTGCAGGACGAGAGTCTGCCGCATTACGTGGCCCGCATAGCCGAATTAGTGGATTCCACGCAGCCTTGTCTGGTGGTGGGCGTGTCGTTTGGCGGAGTGGTGGCGCTGGAGCTCTGTCGCCTGCGGCCGCTGGCGCAGGCCGTTTTGATATCCAGCATCCCCGATGCCAGCTGCCTGCCCCCGTTGCTGCGTGCTATCCGGGCCTCTAGGGTATATAAGCTGGTTCCGCCCCAGTTGCTGAAGCTGTTTCCCCGTGCGGGTCAGTGGTATTTTGGAGTCCGGAACGGCGAAGAATATCAGCTATTCAAGGAGATTCTCAACGACATGGAGCCCCGCTACACCCGCTGGGCCATCGACCGGCTCCTGCACTGGGACAGCACCGATACCGGCCGCTGCCTGCAGATTCTGGGCACGAAAGACCGGGTATTCCCACCCGGCCCCGCTCCCGTAGATTATCTTATCCAGGGTGGCGGCCACTTCATGATTCTCAGCCACGCCCACGAAATCAGCCATATTTTAAATCGGCTGGCCGAAGCCCAAGCCACCGGCACCAACGCCGAAGCCCCGCTTCCGATAATTCTGTAATTGAGGCTGTTGAGAGTTAGAATAATCAAGTAACTCGGTCGTCATGCTGAGCGCAGTCGAAGCATCTCGCTCCCGTCATTGCTGGGCAAAGAACATCTTTACAAAAAAAGACTGTCATGTCGAGCGCAGTCGAGACATCTCGCGTGCTGATGTTGCCACAGTAACTGTCCTGCTGAGCGCAGTCGAAGCATCTCTACCACTTCGTTGCAGTGGTATACCACACTAGCGAGATGTCTCGACTGCGCTCGACATGACGTTCTGTTACTTTGCAGCTTCCTCATTCCGCCACCGCTCCTATGCTCGCCACCTACCCCTACCAAAACCGCACCTTCACCTTCAACCCCACCGCCCCGCTGGATATTTCCCTGCCGCTGGCTCCCGGCGAAAACCAGGTGAATTGCTTCTGGGCCGAGCCGGTGCAGTTTGATGTTATTCGGGTGGGCAGCTTTGTGGGCAGCGTGGCCGATGGGGGTAGCACCAACTACAAGCGCGTACACGTAACGCCCCACGGCAACGGCACCCACACCGAATGCTACGGCCACATCTCCCCCGATCCGGCAGCCACGCTCAACCGTTGCCTGCGCCGCTTTCTGTTCGTGGCCCGGCTGGTATCGGTGCAGCCCCGCCCCCAGCCCAACGGCGACGAGGTGGTCATGCTATCTGACGTGCTGCGCGAGCTGAACTCCGGATCTGATGCCGCCATTCGCCCCGAAGCCCTGATTCTGCGCACGCTCCCCAACCACAAGTCCAAGCGCACCCGCCAGTACTCCGGTACCAACCCCACTTATCTGGAGCCCGCTCTGGCGCACTACCTGGCTGAGCACCACATCGAGCACCTGCTGCTTGATCTGCCCAGCGTAGACCGGGAAGAAGATGCCGGCCAGCTGCTGGCCCACCACGCCTTCTGGCAGTACCCGCACACCACCCGACAGCAGGCCACCATCACGGAGCTCATCTTCGTTCCCGATGAAGTAGAAGACGGCCTCTACCTGCTCAACCTGCAAATCACCAGCCTGGAGCTGGATGCCAGCCCCAGCAAACCCGTGCTCTACGCCTTAAGCAGCACCTCGGCATAAAGACCCTGAACTCCATCATCCTCTGTCATTCTGAGCAAAGCGAAGGACCTTCTCACCGCTGAACGAGTCGTTGTTACGACAAATGTTCACACGTGAGAAGGTCCTTCGCTGGGCTCAGGATGACAGATGTTAAAGGTTAACTGAGTTATTTAAGGGTCAAATAGAAATCCACCTCTCACCGCAACGCAAAAAGGGACAGCCCTTGCGGACAGTCCCTTTCTGAAAGAGCGAAGCTAAAAAAGCTTACTTGTTGTCTTCAGCCGACTCCGTAGCTGAGGTGTGCACCTCAGCAGCGTCTACCTCTGCAGGTACTACCGATACGAACGAACGGTCTTTGCGGCCCTTGCGGAACTGCACGGTACCATCAATCATAGCGAACAGGGTGTGGTCCTTACCAATACCCACGTTCTGGCCAGGGTGGTGCTTGGTGCCACGCTGACGCACGATGATGTTGCCGGAAATGATGGCCTGGCCACCGAAGATTTTCACGCCCAGACGCTTGGAATGCGACTCGCGGCCGTTGTTGGAAGAGCCTACGCCTTTCTTATGTGCCATGGTATTTTGAACTTTTAGCTACCAGCGGTTGGCTGCTAGCTGATGGTCTGAGGAAAGCCCAGCCGGGAAGAGAAAGCTACTGGCCAGAGGCCGCTAGCTTACCGCTTTCCTTAGCCGATGCTGTTGATCATTACTTTGGTGAACTGCTGACGGTGACCGTTCAGCTTCTTGTATCCCTTACGGCGCTTCTTCTTGAACACCAGGACTTTATCACCCTTTACGTGCTCCAGAATAGTACCCGTTACGGCTACGTCCAGCAAGGGCGCGCCGATGGTCAGCGTACCGTTGTCATCGGTCAGCAGGGCTTTGCCCAACTCCACCTTGTCGCCGACGTTGCCGGCCAGTCGGTGAGCGTATACAAATTTATTGGCTTCGACCTTGGTCTGCTTGCCAGCTATGTTGACGATTGCGTACATCGGCGTCTTCGCGGTTTCTGAAAAATGGAAGGCAAAAGTACAAGTACGAATCTACAATTCCAAACCTAACTCGTTAATCATCATTAGCCCAACCCGTCCCGGCCCCCTCCGCCCTACTTAGGAGGCTCCCGCACAGAGCACGCGAATAACATTTTTGTGGATAATTATGATTGTCCACACCTCATTTGTGGATAACTTTTGTAAAATCCCTGCTTTTTGGTATTTCTCGGGGTATTTTCCAGCTTTTGCCGTTGTGGACAACATTCGGGGCATACACAAAAATTAACAGAGAAAAAACGGGTTCGGGGGGCGCGGCTCCCGAAACTGCGGTTTATATTTGATGCTCCGGGGTTGGCAACTGCCCGCCGGATATTCCAAAACATTCCGGTTGCCACGAAGTTGAAAACCACGACTTCCCCGGCTGTTCCGGTCTTAATTCGCTACTCAAACCTTGCCTGCTATGGAACCTTTGCTCGTCGAAAATCCCAACCGCTTTGTTCTGTTCCCCATTCAGCACGATACGGTGTGGCAGATGTACAAGAAAGCCGAAGCCTCCTTCTGGACGGCCGAGGAAATCGACCTGAGCCAGGACCAGAAGGACTGGGAAGCCCTCAACGATGGGGAGCGACACTTCATCAGCCACGTGCTGGCCTTCTTCGCTGCCTCCGATGGCATTGTGAATGAGAACCTGGCCGTGAACTTCATGCAGGAAGTGCAGATGCCCGAGGCGCGCTGCTTCTACGGTTTCCAGATCATGATGGAAAACATCCATTCGGAAACCTACTCCCTGCTGATTGACACTTACATCAAAGACCCCAAGGAAAAGGACCGCCTCTTCAACGCGCTGGAAACCGTTCCCTGCGTGAAGAAGAAAGGCGAGTGGGCCCTGAAGTGGATTAACTCCGAAGACTTTGCCGAGCGCATCATTGCCTTCGCAGCCGTAGAAGGCATTTTCTTCTCGGGCTCGTTCTGCTCCATTTTCTGGCTGAAGAAGCGCGGCCTCATGCCGGGCCTCACCTTCAGCAACGAGCTCATCAGCCGCGACGAGGGCCTGCACTGCGACTTTGCCTGCCTGCTCTACGAGAAGTACCTGGTAAACAAGCTGCCCGAGGCCCGCGTGCACGCCATCATCCGCGACGCCGTAACCATTGAGCAGGAGTTTGTAACCGATGCCCTGCCCGTGAACCTGATTGGCATGAATGCCAAGGCCATGTCGCAGTACATCGAGTTTGTGGCCGACCGCCTGCTGCAAAGCCTGGGCTACAGCAAAATCTACAACGCCACCAACCCCTTCGACTTCATGGAAATGATTTCCCTGCAGGGCAAAACCAACTTCTTCGAGAAGCGCGTAGCCGAGTACCAGAAAGCCGGCGTCATGAGTGAGCGTACCGAAAACGCCTTTTCGCTGGACGAGGATTTTTAAGCCATCCAATTCAACAAGCAAAAAAAGCCCCGCGACAATTCTGCCGCGGGGCTTTTTCATTCTACAGCTAGAGCTAAGAAAACTAAAAACTAGTTCCCCTCCTCAGCTGAGGAGGGGTTAGGGGTGGTTGATAATCGTTGAACAACATCATCAGTACCATAAGCCGCTGCAATTCCTGCCAGCACACCATCCAGTTGCGCCAGCACCAGCTGATTCTCAAACCGCAACACCCGCAGCCCTAGCCCCGTCAGGTAAGCTGTTCTTTCCACATCGTGTGCTTCGCCGCTTGCCGTGTAATGCCCGGCACCATCCAGTTCCACAATCAGCTTTTCAGAGGCGCAGTAGAAGTCAACGATATAGGGTCCGATGCTGTGCTGTCGGCGGAATTTCCGGCCGCCTAGCTGGCTGCGCTGAAGTGCCCGCCACAAGGTGGCCTCGGCAGGGGTAAGGTTGTTCCGCAATTCCCGCCGGGTGCTTTTCTGATGCGGGTGATTATGAACGTGGCGAGTATCCGACATGGCAGACAGAGTTAGATGTCCAAAATAAACAACGATTGGTCAACCACCCCTAGCCCCTCCTCATCTGAGGAGGGGAACTAGCTTTTAGTTTTCTAGCATTTGCCCCTCCCGCCCTACCCTGTTGTACCAAATTCCCCACTCCCGCGCAACCTGAATTTCTCCTCTCCTTCCCCGGCAACATAGCCCCACGCCGATATTAAAAACCTGCTGAATTGCACTGATTTAAGGCAATGTGGAAAACTTCTGAAAAGAACGTTTGTCCTGCCCGTGGAAGACCAATAACTTCCGGAATCAATCTGCTCCGTGAGCGGCGGATTGCGCCTCTTGTTAGAACCTTCGGCTGGCTCTGCGCAGAGCAGCCCCATCCTATCCAACCTCATAACCTGCTACGTCTATGCTGGTACTCAAACGCGACGGTCGCCGCGAATCCGTGAAATTCGACAAAGTCACGGCACGCATTGAAAAGCTCTGTTACGGGCTTAACATGATGTTCGTATCGCCGGTGGAGGTGGCCAAAAAGGTCATTGATGGCATTTACGACGGCGTAACCACCGTAGAGCTGGACAACCTGGCCGCGGAAACTGCCGCCTCGCTCACCACCAAGCACCCCGACTACGCTATTCTGGCGGCGCGCATTGCCGTGAGCAACCTGCACAAGGTTACCTCCAAGTCGTTCAGCAGCACCATGAAGCGGCTGTACACCTACGAGGACCCCAAAACCGGCGAAAACGCTTCCCTCATTGCCAAAGACGTGTGGGAAGTAATTCACAAGCACGCCGCTACCCTGGACTCGGCCATCATCTATGACCGGGACTACAGCTACGACTACTTCGGCTTTAAAACCCTCGAGCGGAGCTACCTGCTGCGCGTAGACGGCAAAGTGGTAGAGCGGCCCCAGCACATGCTCATGCGTGTCGCCATTGGCATCCATAAGGACGATCTGGAGTCGGCTATTGAGACCTACAACCTCATGAGCGAGCGGTGGTTCACGCACGCCACGCCTACGCTGTTCAACGCCGGCTCGCCCAAGCCCCAGCTCAGCTCCTGCTTCCTGCTCACGATGAAGGACGACTCCATCACGGGCATTTACGACACGCTGAAAAACTGCGCCCAGATTTCGCAGAGCGCCGGCGGCATTGGCCTGAGCATTCACAACGTGCGCGCCACCGGTTCCTACATCAAAGGCACCAACGGCACCTCAAACGGCATCATCCCGATGCTGAAAGTGTTTAACGACACGGCCCGCTACGTAGACCAGGGCGGCGGAAAGCGCAAAGGCGCCTTCGCCATCTACATTGAGCCCTGGCACGCCGATATCTTCGACTTCCTGGATCTGAAGAAGAACCACGGCAAGGAGGAAAACCGCGCCCGCGACCTGTTCTACGCCCTCTGGACGCCCGACCTGTTCATGAAGCGCGTGGAAGCCAACGCCGACTGGACGCTGATGTGCCCCAACGAGTGCCCCGGCCTGGGCGACACCTGGGGTAAGGACTTCGAGCGCCTCTACGAGAAGTATGAGCGCGAAGGCCGCGGCCGCAAAACCATTAAGGCGCAGGAGCTGTGGTTCTCTATTCTGGAAAGCCAGCAGGAGACCGGCACGCCCTACATGCTGTTCAAGGACGCCGCCAACAGCAAGAGCAACCAGCAGAACCTCGGCACCATTAAGTCCTCCAACCTGTGCACCGAGATTATGGAGTACACCGACGAGAACGAAATTGCGGTGTGCAACCTGGCTTCCCTGGCGCTGCCGCGCTACCTCAAAGAAGAAAACGGCACCGTGATGTTCGACCACGACAAGCTGTACGAGGTAACGTACCACGCCACCAAGAACCTGAACAAGGTAATTGACATCAACTACTACCCCGTGCCCGAGGCGGAGCGCAGCAACCGCCGCCACCGCCCCATCGGGCTGGGTGTGCAGGGGCTGGCCGATACGTTCATTGCGCTGCGCATGCCCTTCGAGAGCGACGAGGCCAGCGGACTGAACAAGGACATCTTCGAAACCATCTACTTCGCGGCCATGACGGCCTCCAAGGACCTGGCCATGAAGGACGGCGCCTACGAAACCTTCCAGGGCTCGCCCCTGAGCCAGGGCAAGTTCCAGTTTGATCTGTGGGGCGTAACGCCCGACTCGGGCCGTTGGGACTGGGATACCCTGCGCCAGCAGGTAATGGAGCACGGCGTGCGCAACTCGCTGCTGGTAGCGCCCATGCCTACGGCCAGCACGGCCCAGATTCTGGGTAATAACGAGTCGTTTGAGCCGTATACCTCCAACATTTACGTGCGCCGCGTGCTCAGCGGCGAGTTTATGGTGGTGAACAAGCACCTGCTGAAGGACCTGGTGAAGCTGGGCATCTGGAACGACCAGATGAAGACGGCCATCATTGCCGCCAACGGCTCGGTGCAGGACATCCCCAACATTCCGCAGCACATCAAGGACCTGTACAAAACGGTGTGGGAGATTTCGCAGCGCCGCATTATTGATATGTCCGCTGACCGGGGCGCCTACATCTGCCAGAGCCAGAGCCTGAACCTGCACGTGCAGAACGTGAACTTTGGTAAGCTCACCAGCATGCACTTCCACAGCTGGAAGAAGGGCCTGAAAACCGGCATGTACTACCTGCGCACCAAAGCCGCCGCCGATGCCATCAAGTTCACGGTGCAGAAGCAAGCCGCCGAAACCCTGGAGCCCATGAACGTAGCCGACCAGGCCGCCGCCATGGCCTGCTCCCTGGATAATCCGGACGCCTGCGAGGCGTGTGGTTCGTAAAAGAAAAAGACATTTTTTAAAAGGTGTGTCTGAAATATTTAAATATTTCAGACACACCTTTTTTGTTGTAATTCAATTTTAAATCGACAATTGTGTTTAAAAATGGAAATAATTTTTAATAAAACCTATAAATCTATTTCTCCTTTTGAATGGAAAAATATAGCACCACTTTCAATTATCACTGGATTAAATGGCGTAGGAAAAAGCCAGCTTCTCCAGGTAATTTCTTCCGAATACAATGATGCTTTTAGCAAAAAAAAGAATGGACAACCCGAAATTGAGAATTTCTTTGGCCATGATTTCAAATTTAACAAATACAGCCAAGGGGCAAATTATCTTAACAACATATCACTAAGCAATCAAAGCGTCAACTATAGCGACTTAAAGTTAATAGTTGATACCATATATAGCTTTAAGAAACCTAAATCGGCACCAGCAAGCTATAATGGTAATTTTACATATGAACAAGAGCAACAACTAAATGAGCTTATTGAAGCTAAAAATTCAAGCAGTCCTTTTTATCATCTAGCCAAATCAAAAGCCCCTAGCATATGGCAATTTCTATGTTCTAGCCTGAATAAAGAAGAAAAGGATATAACACCATTTGATATTTCCATAAATCTTCCAGACCACATTCTATTTGAGGATTACCACACAGCAAATGGCGCTAGCCTAGGATTCACTTTTTTTCTTTTCGAATACAAAAGATTAGCAAGGGAGAAAGCGGGATTAGTATCATTCGATAACATTCCCCCATGGCAAATACTTAACGAGGCAATAGAAGCCTCTAATCTTCCATATAAAATTTCATCTCCTGATTCGGCGGGCATTGCTCTTGTGCTTCAAGATCCACTCAATGAGTCATTGAGTATACCATTCACTATAAATATCACTCATATAACTAAGGAATATGAAGTGCAATTTTATGACTTATCATCCGGAGAAAAAATATTGATGTCTTTGGCGATGCTCCTGTATTATGCTAAAGAGAGCGGAGTTGATCAAGACATTTTGCTGTTAGATGAGCCCGATGCGCATCTACATCCATCAATGACCCAGCAGTTCTTTCGGGTTGTATATGATGTACTTGTCAAGCGACATGGAGTAACGGTCATTATGACCACTCACTCCCCTTCAACTGTAGCATTAGCACCAGAGGAATCTGATTGTATAGTTTATGAGTTAAAGAAAGACCCTACTACTATTATTCCTATTGTATCAAAAGAAAAAATTATTGAAGCTCTGACTGAAGGCATTGTATTAGTCATGCCCGCAACACGCACAATTTTGATTGAAGGAAAAGATGACAAACCATTTTATGAGGCATTTTACGGTATACTTCTTAATAAAAAGGCATTAGCAGGTCAAGCTACTTTATCTTTTGTTACTGGTACAGGTGTTAATAGTGTCCATCATTGGTCCAAGGGGTTACGTGCAGCAGGCCTCAGCAACACTATTAGAGGTATAATTGACAAGGACAATGACAATGTAGTTTCAGAAGGAATAATAAGGCTTGAGCGTTATAGTATTGAAAATTATATGCTTGACCCTGTATTAATATTAGTAACAGGTAAAACAATACCTAATACAATAATTAGACATGGTTTGCATAATGGTGACGAGGAAAAATTCCGTGGCCTCACCCAGCAACAAGTGCAAGAAATAGCAAATTCATTACTATCACATATTGAACTCAAAATACCTCATTTAAAACCACATGAGACAACAAAGATATCTGTGGAGTTTACGAATGGCTTTGTTATTGAATACCCTCAATGGTTTCTACAACGCAGAGGCAAGGAGCTGTATGGAATATTTAATGAAGAGTTTGGCAAAAACCTTACTCGTGATGCATTAACAGCTTCTCTCAAAAGAGTTCAGTTCATACCAAAAGACATTCTAGCACTTTTTCGCACCGTACAAAACTGAGTATTTACTTATGCCTCAAAAGAAAAGGCCCGCAAATCTGCGGGCCTTTTCTTTTAAAGTGTAAAGCTCTTAAGACTTAGCATAGGGGAAGTTGCGCGACACCTTGCGCATCATGCGCTCTACCAGGTCGTCGGTGGAGGAGCCGATGCCATCATCCATGGTCTTGAAGAAGCGCCACAGCAGTTCGCCGTCGCTGCCTTCGTTCAGCTGGAGGAAGAGCGTGCCGGTGCCGGTTTTGCCGCCCATGCCGCCTATTAACAGGGCCGTAGCAATAGCGGCACCATCTGACTTGGTCTGCTCCTGCTCAAAGCGGCCGCCCAGCACGGCATCTACGCCCAGGATTTTGGCCAGCTCGTCGCGCGTCATTTCATCCAGCTTATCCATTACGCCGGCTTTCTTCAGCAGGATGTTGGTTTTGTCTACGTCCTGGAAGGTGACGGTGTAGTTGTTGGCTTTGCGAAGCAGGAAGGTGTACAAGCTAGCCTGGATGGACTTCGACATAGATTTCTCCTGCTCCCGGTTTGCCTCGGCGCTGAAGTTCTTCGGCTGCTTTTTGTAGGTGATTTTGGTTTCGAAAGGCAGGATAGCTACCGTCTTGTGCTTGGCAATTTCGGTCTTCAACTTGGGGCTTTCGAAGATTTGCTTCGCGCTTTCGAAGCCCTGCGCATAAGAGAATGAGATGCTCAGAGCGAGCAACGCGGATAGATAGAATTTCTTCATGTTTTGTGGTGTGGAATAGGTTGTATTGGCGAAAGATAAAAGATGATATTATCAAATCAATATATAATACCAAAGCGCCCTGCCGGCTGGTGGGTGGCGGTGGCTGATGCCCGCCCGGGGCTACCTGCTGCCAGGCTGAGCAAGGCCGCGTAGCCGCCACTATACCGGAACAAAAAAGACCTCCACCGCAGTGGAAGCCTTTTTTTTATAGATAACGGGCCGCTACTAATGGCGTCCCTTGCCGTGCCCTTTTCCATGCCCACGGCCGCCGCCATAGTAGGCACCGCGGGGGGCGTAGTACACGGGGCGGGCCGGCACCACCATCACGGGGCGGGGCTGATAATAGTAGTGCTTAGGGCCTTTCGCCTTTTTGGGGTGATGCACTTCGCGCACCACAATGACGGGGGGCGGCGCCGGGCGGCCAATGTTGATGGTAACCTGGGCGCTGGCTGGCGTAGCGCTAAGCCCCAGAATAGCTGCTACCAAAAAGGCAGCGAGAGAGAAGATTTTCAGCATACACAAACGGTGAAGGACAGGGAGGCAAAATGCACCTCAACAGTGCTCAAAAAACACGCCAAAACGCCGCCGTTTTAGCCAGTCCCCGCCCTAAAGTTCCCGGAACCCCCATAGCACCCCGGAAAACGGAATAGGTTAGCCCCGGCCCTAAAACCAGTTCGGGTCAGATACCCAACCAAGTTGGTATCAGACCCGAGCTAATTCCCCTTAGGGGGCTATCTGGTAATTTCCTGTTCTACGCAGGCGCCGCGGCGCGGCGCATGGCCGCAGCCACCCTGGCCTTAGTAAACAAACCGGCCCAACCGACGACGGGCGGCAGCCGAAAGCGAAGTAGCAGGACGAACAGAAAGGGCGGAGGAGGCAACAAAACGTTTCATGACTCAAAAAGGAAAAATGTGAATTGACTTGATTTAGAAAAGACAGGCGCTGAGCCGCTTAGTAAACAAAGCGTCCCAAACGGCGGCGGGCAGCAGCCGACAGCGAAGCAGAAGGTTTCAGGGAACGAGCGGAGGAGGAAGTGAAGCGTGACATGGCTGAAAAGAGAAAGAGAGTGGATGAATGATTGCTGGTTTGGATCAGGTCCGTACTGTGCGTTTCTGAACATCACTGCGGCGAACCTGTATAGTAGTACCCAAGCCCCGTGCCAATGTTATAAGTTATTGATTATCACATATTTATAACGAATATCAGCTACACCCACTCCGTAAAAAACGTCCGTAATCAGGCAGACTGTCCGTTTTCGTACAGTCCTGACCCGGGCAATGCAGAAATCCGGCTTTTACTGGTGATTTTTTTTTCGAGGCTGGCCGCGGCCGGGCGGCCGCGAGGGAGCGTTGGCAGTGAAAAAGCCGCTTACAGCGGCTTTAATAGAATCTTTTCAATAATCATTAAAATATATATAAGCCCACAGGCAACCGTTCAGCTGAGCTGCGAATCTTACTGGCAACCGGGAAGGGCTGCCCGCTACGCCGTGGGCCGCAGCTTCCTTATCCAACCTCCTTACCCTACCACGCTATGAAAACACTCCTCCAAAAAGCCTCCCGCCTGGTGCTGGTGGCCGCCTTCGCTGGTCTTGGCTTTACGCAGCCGGCTCAGGCCCAAACTGCCAACCAGGCGCCGGCCGTCAGTGTGCTGAAAGTAAACGACTTCACTTATATAGTGCGGGCCAGCAACCCCCAGCGGCAACGCAGCCGGCTGCAAGTGGTTCGGCTGAGCGACAATGCCGTTGTCTACAGCCAATCTACCTTTAAGCCCACCTTCGGCGGCCGGCTGAACGTGCAGCAGCTGACGGATGGGGAATATGCCGTGGTGGTGAAAGTAGGCCAGGGCGTAACCCGCTACTCGCTGAACCTGCAAACCGAAACGGAGCGCACAGTACACCTGGAGAATGTGTCGCTAGCGGCTGTGAACACCAAATAGCTTCCCTCCCACTCCTTTAGCAGGATGGGCATAAAACAAGGCAGGGTATCCACGTAAAGCGGATACCCTGCCTTGTTTTTGTAGGGGTGCTACCTACTCACTCCCAGTAGGTGACCAGCAAACCGGCCGCACGGCCCCGTCAGGCCCAACTTATTTTACCAGCAGGCGTTGGCTGCTGGCGCCGGTGCGCAGCAGGTATAGCCCGGGGTTTAAGCCCTGCAGGTCCAGCGTGGCCTCGGTGGCCCGGGCACCTACCGGATATTGGCGCACTTCCCGGCCCAGGGCATCGGTTAGGGTAAGCGTGGTTTTGCGGCTGAGGGCCCGCAAATGCACCGTGGCGGTGCCCTGCGCCGGGTTGGGGCTGATGCTCTGCATGATGGAAGCGGCCTGCCGGCGGGCACTCGTCAGCACATCGCAGCCCGTGGGCGGCACTTTCAGAGGCTGCGGCGTAAAGAAGGGGCTCTGGTTGAGGGTGTCTTTCTCCGCCTGGCTAATGTAGGTGTTGGGGTAGTCGACATAGCCCAGATACAGCAGGTCGCTGTAGTCGCAGGTGGGCAGGCCGTCGTCGCAGCCGGGAGGGTGGGGCAGGCCAAAGGCATGGCCCATCTCGTGCGCCAGGCGCCCCACGTACAGGCAGGGCGCATAATGGGGCGGCTCGGGGTCGGTGGGGCAATAGCGGGTGGTAGGCAGGTTGAGCAGGCCTTTGAAATCGTTGGAATCCATCACCACTATTCCACCACCCCCGCAGCCACCGCACTGCCCGCAGGCCGCTTCGGCATCTATGTAGAATACGTACACGTTCTGCGGGTCGTAGTACATGCCGTTCACGGCCGCAAACCCATCCTGGGCCACATTATAGAAGAACTGCGCAAAGTTGTTGCCATTGGGGTTGGTCTGGTACCAGGCCGCATCGTGCGGGGTCTGGTAAACTTCCACCACCGGCTCCCGCAGCGTAAAGGTTTTGGTGTTGCCCATTTGCTGCTGATAAAAGCTTTGCACGTGCAGGGCCGCGTTGCCTATTGCCGTGGCGTAGGTGGGGTTGTAGGTCCGGTCGGTGGGGATTAGGTAAATGATCCGCACCTGCGGGGGAAGCGCCTCGCGCCCGCTGCCGGTGCGGGGAGGAAACTTAAACGTGGCGGGAATATCTACCAGCTGCATGGCGCCGCCGGGCTGGCAAGTGTGCAGCAGCAGCTGCCCGGGGCCGGGAGTAGTAGGCTGCTGGCCCCAGGCCAGCGGAACTACTCCAAAAGCCAGCAGGAAAAGTAAGTACAGGTTTTTCATAGCGGATAGGCGTAGCAGGTTAGGTAAGCAGAAATAGAAATAAGACAGCCAACAAGCCTCCCGCAGCAGCCAGCGCAGGCTGGTCTGAGGGGAAAGGCACACCACGAACCGGGAACGGAGAGAGAAAGAAGCTCAACAGAGCAGGCGCGAAACGGCGGATAGCAACAGCACAATACTTCCCAGGCCTTAGCCGGCCCTAACCAGCTAAGTATTAATCATAAATATTATATTCAATATACAATAATTAAGAGAGTTTTTCACTTATAACTGGTGTTTAACATGATACCCCAGCCGGTTGCTTAGCGGCCTGCTGAAAGGGCATCTACCGGGGTTGGCGGGCGCCTTATTGCATTGTTCCTTTATTGATTCATCTTTCTTATAATCAGAGAATTATATACAAATAATATGCAACCGCGTGTGGAAAACGGTGTCTATGATACATCATACAAATACTGCTTCGCCGTTGGGCGGGCAGCCGTTTTTTCCAACCTTTTTACCACACCACGCTATGAAAACGCTCCTGAAACAAGCTCCCCGCCTCCTTCTGGTGGCCGCCTGCGCCAGTCTGGGTTTCGCCCAGGCCGCCCAGGCCCAGTCCTCTGCCCGTCCGCAGCCCGTTTGCGTGGATAAGGTGGGCGACTTTACCTACTTGGTGCGCGTGAGCAACCCGCGCTTTCAAAAGGGCGAGCTGCAAGTGGTGCGCCTCGCCGACAACGCCGTGCTCTACGATAAGATCACCAACAAACACGTCTTCGGGAGCAAGCTGAACGTGAAGGAGCTACCCGATGGCGAATATGCCTTTGTGGTGAAAGTGGGCAAAGACGTGACCCGCTATACCCTGGATATCCACACCACGGTGGAGCGCGCCGCCCGCCTGGGCTCCGTATCGATGACAGCCATGGCCGACTAGCGGCCCGGCGCCCACTTAACCGGCGCACGCCCAAGTAGCTGATAGCCCCCTTCCCAACAACTCGGGGAGGGGGCTATTTCCGTTCTGGAAGCGGGTTTCGAACGAAGCTGTAGCGCAGGCCGGCTGGCAGAGCAAGGCAAAGGCGGAAGAGGCCGCAAATTTCCGGGGCAGTTAGCAACCTGCCGTCCGTTTTTAGCATCTCTGGGTAGATACCGGATGATGCAAGCAGCGCCTCCCGGCCATACACCTTCCCTATTCCTGCCTATGGCCCGATTATTACCTGGTTTGATCTGCTTGGCCGGCCTGGCTAGCTGTACGGCTGCGCATACCCCCACCCCTACTCCCGCCACGGCTACTGCCGGGCGCCCCACTGAAATATGGCTGTTTGCCTCGCCCCACCTGGGGCAACTCTACAAGCAAAATCAACCCCAAACGGATGTGCTCACGCCCCGGCGGCAGGCTGAGTTGCGCGCCCTGCAGGACCAGCTGCAGCGCTTCCGCCCCGATGCCATTATGGTGGAAGAGCTACCCGGGCAGCAGGCGCGCATCGACAGTCTGTACCAGCGCTACCGGAAGGGTCAGCTGATGCTGGATAGCCTCCCCGATGGGCGCTCGGAAGTATTTCAGCTGGGCTTTGCGCTGGGCAAGCGCCTGGGCATCAGCCGCATTTATTGCGTAAACGCCCCGGGCGGCACCTCGCAGAGTATTCTAAACCAGGGCACTAACCTGGCGCTGTATGAGCAGGCCACCGCAGAGCACCGGCAGTTTTACAAGCCCGTAGTAGAGCAGTTTGAAAGCGGCACTATCACGCTTGGCGGCCTGTACTCCTTTCTCAACAGTCCGGCTTTTCTGCAGCAGCTGCACACGCTGGTGTACCGCACCCCCGCCCGGGTAACCGACGGCACCCTAAAGCCCGACCCCATGGTAGATGCCGCCTTCATTAGCCCGCACCACGTGGGGGCGGAGTTCATTTCCGTGTTTTATAACCGCGACCTGAAGGTGTATTCCAACATTGTAACCACGCAGCTGGCTACCGGCAGCGCCCGGATTCTTACCATCATCGGGGGCCGGCACGTGGCGTCTTTGAAAGGCATTTTCGCTACGGACCCCGCCTACCGGGTAGTGCCGGCGGCGTATCTCAGGCACAAGTAGCCGGCCCAGGGCGGGCAGCTTACAGCTGCGGGGCGGCGGGCTGCTGCAGAAGCCAGGCCAGAGCCTCGGCCTCCGTTTCGAAAGAGCGGTACTGCAGGGGCAGCCCCATTACCTGGGTGGTAATATAGGCGGTGGCCAGGCGCACCATAACATTGGGCGAAACGATGACCGCGCCGTGGCGGTAGCCGCCCTCGGACACCGCCCGGGGCATCCACTCCTGGGTTATCCAGGTTTGCTCCTCCGCCGTGAAGGGCTGCATCGGGCGTTGGTCAATCAGGATGCGGCTCCAGCCGTGCCGCTGCAGGGCCAGCATCATGTGCGTAAACACAGCCCGGGTATCTTCGGGCCGGCGGGGGCCGCTGCCCCAAATGGTACGCATAAACCCAGCAGGCTCTTCCAGCAGGCGCCCGGCGGCATTCTCAAAATAGATAGTGGCGGGCTTCAGCTTGCTCATGAGGGGCAAAAATATCACCTAATCCGGTAAGGTTTCAAGTGACTGAAGCTTACGGCGGCGGACCACCGGCAAAACCAGCATGCGCTGCCGCTGGGCTGGAACAGAACAAAGGGTTTGGTACAACCGGTGCCAGGTGGTAAAATTGCCGGCTCCATTACTATCCTTTCCTCATGCACGAGCCTATCCTGCAACTGGTTCACCAGGCCCACGCCCTCACGGAAACTGCCGCGCTCCAGGAGGCTGCTCCCGGTGCCCGCCGGCAGCTTCTCCTCGCCGATTTATCGTTGCACCTGGTGCAGGCCGCGCTGCGCCAACCACACCCCGACCCGGCACAGCTAAAGCGCTACCTGTTTTCTATTCTCACGCTCTGTGATGGACTGGTAGATGACCTGGACCTGAAAGCCATGGCCGAAACCGTGCTGGCCTCCCAACAGCCGGCCGCAGAGTAAAGCCCTACCTGGCTACCAGCAGCGTACCACCCCGGCCGTCGCATAAAAAGAGCCGCCCCTTCTCAAGGGAAGGGCGGCTCTTTTTTATGGCTACCAGCGGTAAAGCTTAGGGCTTGGGTGCAGGCGGTGGCGCCGGCATCTTCATATCCGGGGCATCTACCCGAATCACACCCCGTTTGGCCGGAGCAGCTTTTCTGGTTGGTGCGCCCTTGTTTTTGCGTTTGGCTTTGCGGTAAGCAGCCCAGCGGCGGAACACGCCCAGGCGCTTTTTCTTGCTGCGGCTATTGCCTTTGTAGCGTCGGTAAACAGGACGCGGCACTTTAGGAGGGCTTAACAGCAGAGCCGTTTCGGCCAGCGCAACGCTGGCCGACTCGGCCGCCACCTGACCCGGCTCTACCAGCATCAGAAAAGCCAGGAGCAGAATAAGCAGGAGTTTGGGCATATAGAAAGGGAGTAGAAGACCTGTTGATCTTCCTGTCACAAAGTTAATGCCGGAAGTGTGTTTTCGCCCCTGCTTTTTGAACCAAACTGTGAATTATAGTGTTATTTGATGTTTTTTTTCGTCGAGCTTAAACGCCACCGGCCCATCCCCTACACCGACGTAGCCACTTCTACATTTATAGTTTTGGGGAAAGCCAGGAAGTGGGTGACGCGGGGCGGCTCAGGACCGGTATGGAACTGGCGCACCCGGGCTTCCACGGCCACGTCCTCGCGGGTGAAGCGGTGGTGCTGGCGCTCATGCTCGCCCCAGGTAGCCACGTAGAAGAACTCGGTAATCTTTTCAGGTTGGGCCACATCGGCAAACACGCCGGCGCGCAGGGCACCGTCGCGGAGGCGCAGGCGCGTGAGCTGGGTGGCGGCCTGCCGGAACGCCGGCCAGCTGGCAGCCGGCACGTGGTATTCTATCATGACCACCACGGGACCATCGTCGGGGTCAATGTCGCCCTGCACTTCGGGGTCGGGCCAGTGCTCGGCGGGGGCCAGGTCCAGCCCCTCGGCTGAGCGCATGGGAAAGGGCAGCGCCAGCAGCATGCTCACCAGCATCCAGCCGGCCGTGAGCAGCAGGGAAAGCTCCAGGCTGGTGCGGTCGGCCAGCTCGCCCCAGGCCACGCTGCCCAGCGCCAGCCCCGCCTGAAACAGCAGCATGTAAATACTAACCACCCGCGCCTGCACCCACTTGGGCACGTGCAGCTGCACGGTGGTACTGAAGCTCGTCATCACCATCAGCCAGGCAATGCCGGAGAGGAACATTACCGGGTAAAGCAGGTACACCGAGGTAAGCAGCGCCAGGGCCACGTTGGTGCCCACAAAAACCAGCGTGCCCAGCAGCACCCGCTGGTTGAAGTTGAGCCGATGCCCCGCGCGGCCCATCAGAAAGGCCCCGGCCACCGCGCCCGCACCCAGCCAGGAGAGCATAATACCGTAGTGCCCGGAGCTGAGGTGCAGCCGGCGCGCCACTACCACCGAGAGCAGGGCCCACATGGCACTGGCCCCGAAGGAAAAGGCAAATGTGCGCACCAGCACGGCATAAATAGCCGGCGAGTACTGCACGTAGCGCAGCCCGGCCCGCAGCGCACCCGTAAAGTTCTCGGCCGGCCCGGTGGCTACCTCGGGGTTGCGCTTCCAGCTATACACCACGGCCCAGGTTCCCAGAAACGACAGCCCGTTCAGCAGAAACACCCACCCCGGCGAGTAGTAGGCAATAATGGCCCCGCCAATAGCAGGCCCCACGGCCCGGGCAATGTTATTGCTGACTCCGTTCAGCGTGATGGCAAAAGGCAGTGCCTGCCGGGGCACCAGCTCAATGGTTACCGTTTGCCAGATAGGGCCGTTCAGGGCCGCCCCAATGCCCAGCAGAAACGTGAAGCCCAGCACCCCCAGCGCCGATATCTCCCCCATAAGCGCCAGCGTGCCCAGCCACAGGGCCACCACCGCCATAAAACCCTGGGTGAAGAGCAGCAGCTTGCGCCGGTCAATCAGGTCGCCCATGGCACCGGCGGGCAGGCTGAGCAGGAAGGAGGGCAGACTGGTGGCGGTTTGCATGAGGGCTACCAGCAGCGCCGAGGTAGTAAGGGTAGTCACCAGCCAAACGCCCGCCACATTCTGCATCCAGGTGCCAATGTTGGACACCACGGAGGCAATCCAGATGGCCCGAAACAGCGAGTAAGTGAAGGGCGTCCAGAGCGTGGCTTTGGGCGCGTCAACAGAAGGGGAAAGCGAAGCAGGCATAGGAGAGCAGAGAGCCAAGGACGACCGGCTCCAGTACAGAACCAGCTCACGGGCGAATTGCTTTCCTACGCAGGCCGCCACCAAAGGGGTGCCTGCCCCGGGAAGGGTTCAGAGCACCCCTTTGCCAGGTCTGTGGGTTTCCTACTGAAGGCCATAAAAACCCGGTATCTTACGGGCTTACGCTCCACTACTTCCCTTTTTCTATGTTTCAAGGCTTACGCACCGTTGTCTATCCGGTCGGTAATCTGACTAAAGCCAAAGCGTGGTATAGCGCCGCGCTGGGGCAGGAGCCCTATTTTGACGAGCCCTTTTATGTGGGCTTCAATGTGGGCGGCTACGAGCTGGGCCTGGTGCCCGACGCACCTGTAGCCGGGCAGGCGGGCCCCATAGCCTACTGGGGCGTGCCCGATGCCGCCGCGGCCTTTGCCCGGCTGGTGGAGCTGGGCGCCCAGCCCCACGAAGACGTGCACGACGTGGGCGGCGGCATTCTGCTGGGCACCGTGCAGGACCCATTTGCCAACTTACTGGGTGTTATTCAGAATCCGCATTTCGCGCTGCCGTAGTAGGCAGGCCGTATTCCGGCCTCTTCCCAGCCGCATGTTGAGAGCTTCTCTGGTCTGGTCTGCCTAAGAAGCCGTAAGCCGCTGACGCCAATCACCAAAAATCCCTCTACCACTGGTTGGCAGAGGGATTTTCGCATAGGATTCCGGAAGGAGTCTATTTCGTTTTAATGATGATAGCGCCTTGCCGGCCCTTTTGGCCATACTTTTTCGTGGCCTGCTCGGCATCCATCAACAGCACCATTTCTATCTTCTCTTTCCCCATGGTGGCCTGCTCGGCCGTAGCTTCCTGGTCATTAATTATCAGCAGCTTACCGCGTAATACTGCGGCAGGAACACCCCGGCCCTCCGCTATGGAATTTAGGATTTGTTCATCTTCAGGATTAGTCTGATTAAACGTTATGCTATGCTTTTTAATGAAACGCTGTACTTCGGCGGAGTTGATGTTTTCTTTAGTGATAATGACGATTACTCCATGAATGGCCTTGTCGCCGAAGGTTTTGCGGGCGGTTTCGCCCTTTAGCACATTCATGCTGCTGATAGTTTTTGGATCCAGCTTATCCACCTCGCTTTTGGGCATGAGCTTGCCATCCACGTAATACAGGGGCTCCGGCGCCGCTACGGCCGCTACCGGCTCGCCCTTCTCCGTAAAGACCAGTTGCTTGGGCCGACGACCAACAGCAATTTCAGCCTTATAGCGCAGGTTGCTCCCATCAGGCGCGCGCAACTCCGACACGCCAATAAGACGGTAGCCGGGATATTCCTTTACGATATGCGCCAGCGCCGCCGGGGGCAAGTGACTGATAGTAGTGGGCTTTTCAATATCCTCGCCGGCCGGTGCCGCGGCCACAGTGGGCGTGAGCATGGCAGAGGCAGCCTCCGGGGCTGAGAAGCTCAGCAGGCCCAGGGCCAGGGGCAGCGCCAGCAGATAGCGGGCGGCTTGTTTGCGGGCAGAAGCGGGAGAATTCATCATGCGAATACGGTTTTTGAGAGTGATAAAGGAGAAGGGCGTTACCAGTGCCGGGCCCGGCGCCAGGGTGCTCAGCCGCACGAGGCTGTATTGATACTGTCGGGCATCGAGGCGGCCGGCGCGCAGCACTTCCTCATCCGTAATGAACTCCAGGTTTTCCTGCACGGCCCGCAGCAGCAGCCACGTGCCGGGGCTAAACCAGCCCATAATACGCTGCAGATGAGCCAGCAGCACATCCAGCGTGTGCCACTGGCGCACGTGCACCTGCTCGTGCAGCAGAATGGCCGGCAATTCTGTAGCGCCGTGCTGGTCGGGGTTCAGGTAAATCGTTTGCCAGAAGGAAAACGGATTCACCTCGGCAGCCACCTGGCGGAAAGGCACCCCGGCGGCCATGGCCGGGCGCGAGGCACGGTGCACCCCGGCCAGCGAAGCACCCTGCAGCAGCAGGCGCAACAGCATGAAGGCTACGCCCGCCCAGTACAGCCCCAGCAGCCAGAGCCCATAATCAGGTCCCGCGGCAGCGGCGGGCATGGCCTTGGCGGTACCGTCGCCCACCAGCAGGGCCCATTCCGGCAGTGCTACCGCGCTCAGCTGCACCGGCCGCACCAGCAGCGCCGAAACATCCAGCAGCGGGTAAAATAGGGAAAATGCGCCCGCGCCCAGCAGATACGCCCGGTTAAGCTGGTGAAACGTGAGGCGGCGGAGCAGCGCGTAATACAAGCCCAGCAGAAGCAGCAAGGCCGCGTTGGCCTTCAGCAGATAAACCAGCACGTCCGGCATCATGGCTGCGGGGGCTTTTGGCGTTCAATCATCTCAATGATTTCCTGCAGCTCCTGGGCGCTGATTTTCTGGTCCTGGGCAAAAAACGACACCAGTTCTTTGTAGGAGTTCTTGAAATAGTCGCCCACAAACGTGCTCATAAACCGCTTGCGGTAGTCCTCGGCGGCAATACGCGGCGTGAAGCGGTAGGTGTTGCCCAGCTTCTCGCTCTGCAGGTAGCCTTTGCGCTCCAGGTTGCGGATGGTGGAAGCCAGCGTGGTGTAAGGCGGCGGGGGCGCGGGCAGCCGTTCTAGCACGTCCTTGATAAAGCCTCCGCCCAGCTGCCAGAGCACCTGCATAGCTTCTTCTTCGGGTTGTGTGAGTCGTTCCATAGTCTGATTACGATTTCTTCGTAATTCTACGAAAATTTCGTAATAACCAAGCTACACCATCTCATTTTTTTTGTAAACCGCAATAAAAAAGCCGTTTGCGGTCAGCAAACGGCTTTTTAGAATTAATGATTAACCGGCTATTGCCAGGTGTCGGTACGCGTCAAGCTGGTGCCCGAGGGCGTGAAGGCGCGGTTAGCGCCACCTTCCCACAACACGTTGCCGGCGGCATCTTTCCGGATGTACTTATACTGCACGGCGGTGCCGCTGGTCAGGTTTACGGTGCCGCTCCATTTGGGGTAGGCGGCCCCGCTCAGCTTAATGGCGTTAGCCGTGTTCCAGCTGCCCAGCTGGGCCGTGCTGCCAATAATGTACACGTCCTGGCCCGTTACCGTGTTGCTGTAGGTCACGTTAAAAGTAACGGCCGTGGTAGTGCTGGTAGGGGGCGGCGTGGTGGTGCCGGTGCCGGGTACCCAGGCCGAGTAGCTGCGGGCATTTACCGGGAATACGCCGTAGCCATTGGCATCGGTGGTAACAGTGCTGGTATTGTTGCCGGTTTTGTCGGTGAGGGTGGCGCTTTTAAAGGGCGTGGTAATGCCTTTGCTGCGCGCGGCGCTGCCATCATTCAGCAGAAGCAGCAGGCCCGCGTGCGTGGCGTCGCCGGCGCGGGAGTAGGCATAAAGGTCGGCATCGTTGATGCTGGTGTACTCATTGCCGGCCCCGTAGGCGTTGGCTTTGCGGATGCTGATGAGCTTTTTGATCTGGGCGCCCAGGCCGTACTCGTAATAGTCGCGGTAGAACACGCAGGGGTAGCCTTTGGCCCGGGTCAGGATGTAGGCATAGGCCAGCATCTTGAGGTTCACCACCGGCGAGTACAGGGCGCCGCCCTGCTGGTCGGTATCATGGTTATCCACGAAGGATACGGACAGGGGCCCGTTGGCCTCCGTGAAACCGGCAAACTGCAGCCCGCGCATATCCCAGGCGCCATTACCGTTGCTCATGTCCTGGAACGTGTAGTGCAGAGGCACATCGAAGAGGCTGGTGCGCCCGCCGGTGCTGGCGGCGTAGTTGTTCAGGTCCGTGAGGTTGCGGAACCAGGCCTCACTCACGGCAAAGCGGGTACCCTTCACTGCATCCAGCCACTGGTTTACGTAGGGCGTGTAAATGTGCTTGGTGGCATCCAGGCGGTAGCCGTCCAGGTTCAGCTTGGTGGTAATCCAATTACCCCAGTTGATGGTTTCCGTCTGGTTGGCGGAGTTGCCGTTGTACTGAATTTCCGAGCCCAGCAGGTTGTCGTAGGCATCGTTATTGGCGTAGGGCTGAAAGTCCCAGCTTTTCCACTGGTACCAGCCGTTGTTGGGGGCCTGCTGGGTACCGGTAAAGTTGGCCGAGCTCCACCGATAGGAGCTGTAGGTAGCGCCACGGCCCGGGTAGTTAAACTTGGTGTAAACGGTGTTGCCGTTCACCGTTTCCTGCGCGTCGGCCCAGGTGAGGTGGTTCATCACCATGTCCTCGTACACCTGAATTCCTTTGCCGTGCAAGGAGGTAATGGCTGATTGTAGCTGGCTGATGGTGCCGTAGCGGGTAGCCACCGTGCCTTTCTGGTTGAACTCGCCCAGGTCGTACCGGTCGTACACCCCGTAGCCCACATCACTGGCACTGCCGCCTTTGTAAGCCGGGGGTAGCCACACGGCCGTAATACCGGCGTCGCTCAGCTCCTGAGCTTTGCTGCCCAGGTTTTGCCACCATGTGCCCGCTGCGGTGGTAGTAGGCGTGTTCCAATAAAAGCCCTGCAGCATTACGCCGTTGGTGGCTACGGCATTCTGCGTGCCGGGGGCTGCCAATACCGCTGGTGCCCCGGCTGGTACGGCCGCATCTTTGGTGCAGGAGGACACAAGCGTGCCCATGGCTGACAGCCCTAGTAGGGCCGCCGCAACAAGTTTTTTCATGAATGGGGGGGTTTGGTTGTAAGAGAGATGGTTACAATACTAGCTCGTCAGTTTACTATAAATGAAATAGAATTTTGGCCAATTTTAATATGCTTTTATTAGCAATAAATTCTTTAACTATTTTTAAATCAATGTTTTATATTTTATGAAATTAGGATAAAATGCGAAATTTCGCTATTGAAAAAGTATTCGCCATTCTGGTTTATGTGCAAACCAAATTACCACGGGCATTTCTGTCTTCTTTCTAATGTCCAGGCAACTTCTTTCAGTGCAGTAAAAAGTAAGGTCCTGCAGCAGTACCGTCTGCTTAATTAATTAGCCCCTTTATTCCCACTGACAGTCATCCTCACTTGAACTAAACGGAAAAAAGAAAGCCGCCTGCAGTTGCAGGCGGCTTTGCTAATCAGAACCCTATTAGGGCCGGTTTACCAGATGCGGGCGCGCTCGTTCTGAGCGCGCACCATTTTACCCTGGTCTTTGCAGCCAAAGGCTTCGTAGAACTCGGGCATGTTCATCAGCGGGCCGTTGGTACGGTACTGCGCCGGCGAGTGCGGGTCCGTCTGTACCTGCTGGCGGATGTACTCCGGGCGGGCATTGGTGCGCCACACCTGCGCCCAGGCCAGGAAGAAACGCTGTTCAGGCGAGAAACCGTCGTACTGCGGACGGGGGCCGTTGCCGTGCTGCTTCTGCAGCTGCTTTTCCAAAGCGGAGTACGCCAGGGCCAGGCCACCGAAGTCGGCCAGGTTTTCGCCCATGGTCAGCTTACCGTTCACGAACACCGAATCCAGGGGCTGGAAGGCCGAATACTGGGCGCCCACCATGTCGGCGCGCTTCGTGAATTCGTCGGCATCTTCCTTGGTCCACCAGTCGCGCAGGTTGCCCTGGGCATCCGACTGCCGGCCACGGTCGTCGAAGCCGTGGGTGATTTCGTGGCCGATAACGGCACCCATACCACCGTAGTTTACCGCGTCGTCGGCCTTGGGGTCGAAGAACGGCGGCTGCATGATGCCGGCGGGGAACACAATTTCATTCAGCGACGAGTTGTAGTAGGCATTCACCGTGGGCGGCGTCATACCCCACACGGAGCGGTCGATGGGCTTGCCGTAGCGGCTCAGGTTGTCTTTCGACTCCCACTCGCGGGCGGCCAGCATGTTTTTCAGGTACGACTCACGCGAGATATTCAGGGCCGAATAGTCCTTCCACTTGTCGGGGTAGCCGATTTTTACGGTGAAGGCATTCAGCTTTTTCAGGGCTTCTTCCTTGGTAGCGGCGCTCATCCACTCCAGACCACGGATGTGCTCACCCATGGCTTCCTTGATGTTGGCCACCATTTCCTGGGCCTTCACTTTGGTTTCCGGGGTAAAAGCCTTATCCACGTACAGCTGGCCGAAGGCTTCGCCCAGGGCACCATCCGTAGCGCGCAGCATGCGCTTCCAGCGGGGCTGCTGCTCCTTGGCCCCGCTCAGCACCTGCTGAAAGCGGAACGACTCATCCACGTATGCCTTGGGCAGGGCCGAAGACACCGAATTGACGAGGTGAGCGCGCAGATAGGTTTTCCAGTCGGCGAGGGACTCCTGCTTGAGGGCCATATTGGCTTCTTTCAGGAAATCCGGCTGCCCCACAATTACTTCCTTAGCCGAGCTCAGGCCCAAAGAGGGCAGCATGGCCGTGAGGCCCAGGTTAGGATACAGGCGGCTGGCCTCGGCCACCGTCATCTTGTTGTAGTTGGCGTAGGGGTCGCGCAGGGCTACCCGGTCTTTGCTGGCTTTGGCCAGGCGCGTCTCAATGCGCAGTACCGTAGCCGCGTTTTTGGCAGCGTTAGCCGGCGTCTCGCCCAACATTTTGAAGGTGTTGGTGAGGTAAGTGGTGTAAGCCGTGCGGATGCCTTTGGAGCGGGCATCATCCTTCAGATAATAGTCGCGGTCGGGCAGCGTGAGGCCGCCCTGGCTCAGGTACAGCGCGTACTCGTCGCTCTTTTTGCGGTCCTGGTTCACGCCCAGGCCAAATACTGAACGGGTTTGCAGGCGCTGGGCCCGTACCAAAGCCGTTTGCAGGCCTTTCAGATCCTTCACGGCCGCAATACGGGCCAGCTCGGGCTGCAGATACTTCAGGCCGGCTTTCTCGATGGCCATGGAGTCCATGGAAGAAGCGTAGTAGTCGCCTACCTTCTGCAGATTAGAGCCTTTGGTAGCCGAGGTATTGGCCGCCGATTCCTCCAGAATGCTGCGCATCACGGCTTCATTCTGGTTGATGAGCGTATTCCAGGAGCTCCAGCGCGACTCAGCGGCCGGAATAGGGTTGTTCTTCAGCCAGGTGCCGGAAGCATACTGGAAGAAGTCGTCGCAGGGCGACACCGACTTGTCGATGTTGGCGGGGTCGAGGCCCACGCCGGGCAGCACCGGGCCCGCCGAGGCCGTAACTGCGGTAGCCGTGGCCGGCGCCGTTGTGGGTTCGGTGGCCGTGGCCACCGGCGTGCTGCTGGCACAGCCCGACAGCACCAAGCCAGCAGCTGTACCCAGCGTTAAAAGAAAAGCACTAGTACGAAACATAAGAACGGTAAGAAGAGAGGAAAGTGAAGAACGAAGAGGTGATGAGGAGCTAAATATAGTTACCAGATCTTTGCGCGGTCCTGCTGAGCGCGCACCATTTTCTGGCCTTCCTGGCAGCCGAAGGCCTCATAGAACTGGGGCATGTTCATGAGCGGGCCAATAGTGCGGTATTGCCCCGGCGAGTGGGGGTCGGTGAGGATCTGCTGGCGCAGGGCTTCGGGGCGGATGTTGGTGCGCCGCAGCTGGGCCCAGGAGAGGAAGAAGCGCTGCTCCGGCGTGAAGCCATCGAACTTAGGGCGCGGACCGCTGCCGTAGCGCTGCTGCAGCTGCTTTTGCAGAGCGCCATACACTACCGTGAGCCCGGCGAAGTCGGCCAGATTTTCACCCATGGTCAGCTTGCCATTCACGAATACCGAATCCAGGGGCGAGAAGGCCGAATACTGGCGGCCTACTACCTCAGCGCGCTGGGTAAACTTCTCAGCATCTTCCTTGGTCCACCAGTCGCGCAGGTTGCCCTCGGCGTCGTACTGCCGGCCCTGGTCGTCGAAACCGTGCGTGATTTCGTGGCCGATAACGCCCCCGATGGCACCGTAGTTTACCGCATCATCGGCCTTGGGGTCGAAGAACGGGGGCTGCAGGTACCCGGCCGGGAACACAATTTCGTTCATCGGCGGGTTGTAATAGGCATTGATGGTGGAGGGCGTCATGCCCCACTCGTTGCGGTCGATGGGGCCGCCGTACTTTTTCACTTCCTGGCGGTAGTCCCACTCGCGGGCGGCCAGCAGGTTTTTCAGGTAGGAGTCGCGGGAGATGGTGAGGGCCGAATAGTCCTTCCACTCATCGGGGTAGCCGATTTTCACGCGCAGGGCGTTCAGCTTTTTCAGCGCCTCGGCTTTGGTGGCGTCGCTCATCCAGGTGTTGGTCTGGATGTGCTCGGCCATGGAGGCCTTGATGTTGGTGACCATTTCCAGGGCCTTTCGCTTGGCGGCGGGGGAAAAGGCTTTGTCAACATAAAGTTGACCGAAGGCTTCGCCCAGCGCCTGGTCCGTAGAAGCCAGCATGCGCTTCCAGCGGGTGGGCAGTTGCTTGGTGCCGCCCAGCACCTGGCTAAACCGGAACGACTCATCCACATACGCCTTTGTCAGGGCTGAGGAAACGGAGCGCACCAGGTGCCAGCGCAGGTAGGTTTTCAGATCGGCCAGCGGCTCGGTCTTCAGCACTTTGTTGGCTTCATCCAGGAAAGCGGGCTGGCCCACAATCACCTCCTGGGCCGCGCCCAGCTGCAGGGCACCCAGTACGCGGGGCAGGTTCAGGTTGGGGTAGCGCTTGCTTGCCTCGGCCAGCGCCATTTTGTTGTAGTTGGCCTGCGGGTCGCGCAGCTCTACGCGGGTGCGGGAGGCCTTGGCCAGGCGCGTCTCGATGCGCTCTACCGTAGCCGCATTTTTCTGCGCGGTGGCCGGGTTGTCGCCCAGCAGGGCAAACATATTCGTCAGGTACTTGCGGTAGGCAGCCCGGATGGTTTCGGTGCGGGCGTCCTGCTTGAAGTAGTAGTCGCGGTCGGGCAGCGTGAGGCCGCCCTGGTACAGGCCTACGGCGTATTGGGTGGTTTTTTTCTCGTCTACCTCCACCCCGGCACCAAAGAAGGCCCCGGTTTTCAGCAGCTTGTGGCGGGCAATTATGTCCTGCAGGCCGCGCAAATCTTTCACGGCGGCAATGCGGCTGAGCTCGGGCTGCAGCGGGGCCAGGCCGGCCTTTTCAATGGCAACGGTGTCCATGGCCGAGGCATAGAAGTCGCCGACCTTCTGCAGGTTAGAGCCCTTTTCAGCGGCGGTATTAGCGGCGGCTTCTTCCAGAATGCGGCGCAGCAGGGCCTGGGTTCGGTCGCCGAGCAGGTTGCGCGGGCCCCAGCTGGAGGCATAGGCCGGAATGGGGTTGTTCTTCAGCCAGGCGCCGCCGGAATACTGGAAAAAGTCCTCGCAGGGCGAAACGCTTGGGTCCAGGTCGGCTACATCCAGACCCACCCCTTTTACTACGGCTTCGGTGGGGGCCGCCGGTGCGGCGGCGGTGGGAGTGGAAGGTGCCTTTTGGCTGGTGGCACAGCCCGCTACGGCCCATACGGCTGCCGCGGCAAGTGAACGGGTGAGAATAGAAGTCTTCTGCATTGACAAGAGAAGGGTGGGGAAAAGTCAGGAGCGGGCCTTTGCCAGGCAAAGACCCGCTCCTGCAAGTTAGGCTGCATGAGCCACTTCCTACTCGGTTTCTCCAGCTCGCAATGGCCCACTTTATCTTTTTCGAGGGCGGGCCCGCACGTATTGGTCCGGCCAGGCAATGTCGGCACCCAGCTCGTGGGCGGCATGCAGCGGAAAGTAGGGGTCGCGCAGCAGCTCCCGGGCCAGCAAAACCATATCGGCCTGGTGGTTGGCAATGATGCTTTCGGCCTCTTCGGCCGTGGTAATCATACCCACGGCACCGGTGGGCAGGCCGGTTTCCTGTTTGATGCGGGCGGCAAAAGGCAGCTGGTACATGGGCCCCACGGGAATAGGCGCCACGGGCACGTTACCGCCGGTGGAGCAGTCCAGCAGGTCGACGCCTTTGTGCTGCAGCACGCGGGCCAGGGCCACGGAGTCATCGGCGGTCCAGCCGCCTTCAGTCCAGTCGGTAGCGGAGATGCGCACGAACAGCGGGTACTCAGCGGGCCACACGCTGCGGGTGGCTTCCACTACTTCCAGCAGTAGGCGGATGCGGTTTTCAAAGGAGCCGCCGTAGGCATCGGTGCGCTGGTTGCTGAGCGGGGACATGAACTCGTGCAGCAGATAGCCGTGGGCCGCGTGCACTTCAATCACCTCAAAGCCAGCCTCCAGGGAGCGAACTGCCGCCGCCCGGAAATCAGCAACCACCTTTTCAATACCGGCCGGGAAGAGTTCCTGCGGGGCTGCTTCGTCCCCGGAAAACGGCAGGGCGCTGGGCGCTACCCGCACCCAGCCGCCTTCCTCGGTAGGCCCGATGAGCGTGCCGCCTTTCCAGGGGCTGCGGTGGCTGGCTTTGCGGCCGGCATGCGCCAGCTGAATGCCGGACACGGCGCCCTGGCTTTTTAGAAAATCGGTGATGCGCTTCAGGAAAGGCACGTGGGCATCGTCCCAAATCCCCAGGTCATCGGGGGTGATGCGGCCTTCCGGCGAAACGGCGGCGGCTTCCGTAATGACCAGTCCGGCCCCGCCCACGGCGCGGCTGCCTAGGTGCACCAGGTGCCAATCGTTGGCAAAGCCATCCTGGCTGCTGTACTCGCACATCGGCGACACGGCAATGCGGTTTTTAAACGTAATGCCGCGCAGAGTAAGCGGCGTGAAGAGCTGAGACACGGTATAGCGGGCTGAGGTGATACAGAAAGTCTTCATAACTCTATTGCGGGGCCCGGGGTTTAGAAGCTGCCCCTGGCCAGGTCCGGCGCCGGGCGCACTATTAATACCCAATTATCCCGGCCTCCGTAAAGCCCGGCAGTCACCTATCTGTTTCCTGACCTCTTTTCCTGACTTCTATGAATATGCACTACATCCGGCGCGGCACCGGCAAGCCTTTGCTTTTGGTACATGGTATTGGCGGCAGCTGGCGCTCCTGGAATACCATTCTGGATGATTTGGCCGCCGAGCGCGAGGTTATTGCCGTGGATTTACCGGGCTTTGGCGACACGCCCCCGCTGTCCGGTCCGGTTACCATTGGCACACTGGCCGATGCCCTCACCGAATTCCTGGAGGCACACCAGTTGCTGGGGATTGATGCCGTAGGTAGCTCCATGGGGGCCCGCCTGGTGCTGGAAATGGCCCGGCGGGGCGGTGTACTGGGCGCGGTGGTTTCCCTGGACCCCGGCGGATTCTGGCAGGGCTGGGAAATTCCCTTCTTCTACTACACCGTGGCCGGCTCCATCCGGCTGGTGCGGGCGTTGCAGCCCGTTATGCCCGCCCTGACCAGCAGCGCAGTGGGCCGAACGGCCCTGTTTGCGCAGTTCTCAGCCAAGCCCTGGCGTCTGTCGCCAAAAATTACGCTGGATGAGATGCGCACCTTTGCCGCCGCACCTTCTTTCGATGAGCTGCTGGATAGCCTGGCCTACGGCGAAAAGCAGCAGGGCGCGCCCGAAGGGTCTGTTCCGGCGCCGCTGGTTATTGGCTGGGGCCGGCAGGATCTGGTTTGCCTGCCGCGGCAGGCAGCGCGGGCCCAGGCCCTGTTTCCCGATGCCCGGCTGCATTGGTTTGCGGGCTGCGGCCACTTTCCGCAGTGGGACCAGCCCCAGGAAACCGTCCGCCTGATTCTGCAGGTAACCCAGGGCGAGTATATTGGGCAGGAAGCGGGCAGAGAAGCCGCTGCCCAGCCCCGGCCGCAGCGCACCCTGGCGGTAGCAGCCGTGGCAGGGGTAGCCGTAGCCGGCCTGTGGCTGCTGGCCCGCCGCTCCCGATAGATCATATAAGTGGCGCCGCCGGCATAGAGTCCGCTGGGCCCGGCCCCAAACACTTGCCCGGTGGCTGGGTTTAACGAATTATTTTAACTGCCTTTTCCTCAATTATTGTGGCTGAATCCCTGGAAGTATGGCTGCGCGGCCCGTTGCCCGCCATACCCCCTTTGTTTCAACCCGTGGCGCATGCCCTGCTGCAGGCCCGGGAAGAAGTAACGGCGCTGCTGGCTGACTTTCCGGCCGACCTGCTCTGGGAACGGCCCGCGGGCGTGGCTTCCGTGGGCTTTCACCTGCAGCACCTGATAGGTGTGCTCTCCCGTCTCTTTACCTATGCCCGCGCCGAAACGCTGACGCCGGAGCAGCTGCAGGCGCTCCGCGCCGAAGGCCAGCCCACCAGCGCCACGGCGACTGAGTTAGTCGGGCAGTTTTCTGAGCAGGTAGATAAAGCACTGGAGCAGCTGCGCCTAACGCCGCAGGACACCGCCACGGAGCCGCGCAGAGTGGGCCGGGCCCAATTACCCTCCACAGTACTGGGCCTGCTGTTTCATGCCGCCGAGCATACCCAGCGCCATGTGGGCCAGCTGCTGGTAACGGCGCGGGTGCTGCAGGCCGCCTCAACCTCGGACCGGTAAAGCCAGTATCCCTTCCCATTATCTATTCTCTGCCTGATTTCTATGTCGCTTCGCCAAATAAAACAGCAGCACCGTGCCGTTAGCGCCCCTATTGCTGACCTGATTACCTACCGCGCCCTGCCCACGCAGGCCGTGGAGCACATCGACCCGTTTCTGTTTCTGAACCACCACGGCCCGCAGGTATACCGGCCTAAAAACCAGGGGCTGCCGTTTGGGCCGCACCCGCACCGCGGCTTTGAGACGGTAACATTTATTGTGGCCGGCGACATTATGCACCAGGACAGCGGCGGGCACAAAAGCGTGATTGAAGCCGGCGGCATTCAGTGGATGACGGCGGGCAGCGGCCTGATTCACTCCGAAGTTTCCTCAGAGCAGTTTAAAGCCACCGGCGGCGACCTGGAAATTCTCCAGCTGTGGGTGAACCTGCCGGCCAAAAACAAGATGGTAGCGCCGCGCTACATCGGGCTGCAGCAGGATGAGATTCCCACCGTGGCGCTGGATGAAGGCCGAATTCTGATTCATGCCGTATCGGGGACGTGGGCGGGCACAGCCGGGGCCATTCAGCCGCTGGCTGATGTACAGCTGGCTACCCTTGACCTGCAGGCGGGCAGCACCCTGGATTTAAGTATTGCCGCGGAGCGCAGCATCTTCTTCTATACCATTACCGGGAAGCTGCGCCTGAACGGGCAGGACACCGAAGCCCGCCAGCTGGTAGAATTTACGCATGAAGGCGACGAGCTGCATATAGAAGCCCTGACGGATGCCAAGATTCTGCTGGGCCACGCCCGGCCTTTCAACGAGCCCATTGTGGCGTACGGTCCTTTCGTGATGAATACGGAAGCCGAAATCCGCCAGGCCTACCACGATTATCAGTCGGGAAAATTTGGCACCTGGCAGGGTTAAAACGCATTAGTTTCCCTGATTGAACTTCTTTACCTTACTCGGCTTATGAGTAACCCCACCAGCCGTTCGTTCTTATTTACGCCCGAAGTGCACCACCTGCTGGTAGAAGCCGGCTGGCACCGAAGCCGGACGGTGGAGCTAAGCCACTGCCGGCTGCCGGTTTCTATCGTGGTCGGCTGGCCGGCGCCGGTGCAGGCATTTTTAGCCGAGTTTGGCGGCCTCATGCTCTACTTCATCCGCCGCGACGACAGTATTGCCTACCTCCACTTTGATGTGGCCCGGGCGTATCAGAATTCCGCCACCGGCTACCCCCTGGCCGAGTATGCCCTGCGGGCCGGCGAGCTGGCCTTATACATTATTGGGCAGGCCTACACGGAGAATCTGTTGCTGCTGATGAGCGCAACCGGCCAGGTTTACGGCGGCTACGAGGATTCCCTGTATGCTATTGCCGGGAACGGGGAAACGGCCATTGAAGCCATTTGCCTGGATCTGCCGTTTCGGGAGATACCCTAGGCCGGTTCTGCCCGGCGGCTTATTTGCTTGTGCCTTATGCCTACCCCTATTCAAACTGGTTTGCTTGCTTACGGAATGTCGGGGCGGGTATTTCACGCGCCTTTTCTGGAGGCCCACCCCGGCTTTGCGCTGGCCGCCGTAACCGAGCGGCATGAGCAGCAGGCCCACCTTCAGTACCCGGCGGTGCGGAGCGTGGCCAGCGTAGAAGCGCTGCTGGCCGATGAAGCCCTGGAGCTGGTGGTGGTGAACACGCCCAACAACACCCACGTGGAGTTTGCCCGGCAGGCCCTGCTGGCCGGCAAGCACGTGCTCCTGGAAAAACCCGTGGCTACTACCGTGGCGGAAATACGGGAGCTGTATGTCCTGAGCCGCCGCGTAAACCGCCACCTGCTTCCCTACCAGAACCGCCGCTGGGACAGTGACTTTCAGCTGGTGCGGCAGGTGGTGGAAAGCGGGCAGCTGGGCCGGCTGGTAGAAGTCCACTTCCGCTTCGACCGCTACAAGCTGGCCCTCAACAAAAAAACCTTCAAGGAAAACCCAATTCCCGGCAGCGGCCTGCTCTACGACCTGGGCCCGCACCTGCTGGATCAGGTTATCAGTCTGTTCGGCCCGCCCCAACACAGCTACAAGGCCCTGAGCAGCTACCGCCCCGGCTCCAAGGTAGATGATTACTTCACCTTTCACTTTCGATACGCATCCGGGCTGCACGTAACGGTGACCAGCAGTTTGCTGGTAGCCGCCCCCGGCCCGGCCTTTGCGCTGCATGGCACCGCCGGCAGCTTCAGCAAGCTCCGCGCCGATGTGCAGGAAGCCCAGCTACTGCAGGGCATTTCGCCGCTGGCGGATGAGTACGGCTTGGAACCGGCAGAAGCCGCCGGCCAGCTCACGCTGGCCGCGTCCAACGGTAGCCTTTCTCACGCTGTGTTACCCGCCCCCCGCGGCCACTACATGGGGTTATTTGAAGCGGCCTACCGCACCATCCGGCATGGGCAGCCCTACCCCATAACCGAGGCTGATATTATGGCCCAGCTGGCGCTCCTGGAGCAGCCGCCCACGGCAGCCAGCTAGCTGCGCACGCGGTTACCACGCAGAAGCTTGTTGCCGCGCAGCATAATCCGGATGCCGTGGCGACGCAGGGAAATATCCGTCTGGGAGCCCTCCTCTTCTTCCAGCCGGAAGCGGTAGGAGCGGATAATATCGTGGTACGACAGCACGCCCGTGACCAGGCGCGGGTTTTCCGGCGATACCACCGGCAGCACATCTACGCCGGCGCGGGCCATAGTGCTTACCGCCGCCCGCAGCGTATCCGTGGCCTGCACGGAGGGCAGCTGGGCCGAAACAATGCTGCGGATGGAGGCCGCCAAATCAGGGTAGGGACCGTAGAGCTCCGCTACGCTCACTATGCCTTCGAATACCCCATTATTGTCGACGATGACAAAGTAATTGGCCCGGTTATCGGGTTTGCGGCCCAGCCACTCGCGCACTTCCTGCAGGGAGTTTTCGGCGCTAACCGTGAGGCCGCCTTCGCGCAGCACCTGCTCTACCCGGATTTTCTCCAGGGCGTCGGGCTCGTAGGAATCGGGCGTTTTCACGCCGCGACGGGCTATTTTCTCCGTCATAATGGTGTTGTCCATCAGCAGGGTAGAAACCAGGTACGAGCCCACGCAGGCTCCCAGCAAAGGCAGCAAAGGGTTAGACTGCCCGGTAAATTCTACAGCGAAAATGATGGATGTGAGCAGGGCCCGGGAGGCACCCGCAAACATGGCCGCCATACCCACTAATGCTGCCAGCGGCAGCACTACGCCGGCCTCGGGAAACAGCTGCTGCGCTACCAAACCCAACAGCGCCCCAGTAGCCCCGCCAATAGTAAGCAAGGGCGCCAGCGTGCCACCAGAGGTGCCGCTGCCTAGGGAAATAGCCCAGGAAGTAAACTTCAGCAGGCACAACGACAGAATAACCTGCAGGGGCAGCTTGCCCGACAGCAAATCAATGATATTCTCATAGCCCACCCCCAGGGTGCGCGGGGCAAAATAGCCCACCAGGCCCACGGCCAGACCGCCCAGCGCCGGCCACCACATCCAATGAATGGGTAGCTCCTCAAACATATCCTCAATCCAATACACCAGCTTGGTAACCAGAACGGAAATGGCCCCAATCAGCAGGCCCATTACGCTATAAACTGCCAGTGCTTCGTTGCCGGGGGCAGCCACCAGCGGCATGGGAAAAGTAGGTCCTGCTTCGAATAACACATGATGGCCCGCCGCCCCGGTAATACAGGCCAGGGCCACGGGAATAATGGAGCGCGGCGAAAACTCAAACAACAGCAGCTCAATAGCCAGGAAAATGGCCGCTACCGGCGTGCCGAAGATGGCCGTCATGCCGGCCGTAGCGCCGGCCGCCAGCAGCACCTTTCGCTCAGAGTGGGTGATTTTCAGCAGCTGACCCACCGTGGAGCCAAAAGCGCCGCCCGTGGCAATAATGGGCCCCTCGGCGCCAAACGGGCCGCCGGTACCAATGGAAATGGCCGCCGAAAGAGGCTTCAGCAGCATAATGGAAGGCTTGATGCGGCTTTTATTAGTCAGAATCTGCTCCATGGCCTCCGGAATACCGTGGCCCCGAATGGCCTTGGAGCCATACAGCGCCATAAGACCGACGAGCAGGCCTCCCACGGCGGGCAACAATATCACAAACAGCCCCAGGTGGTTATCGGCCGGGCTGTGGTACCGCACCGAAAGCTCCCCGAAAAACGACAGGTTGGTAACCAGGTTAATCAGGTAAACCAACAGGCGGGCTACCACACTGATGACTACGGCAATACCTATGGCCAGCACTGCAATCCAAATCGTTCGTCGGGTATTCTGCAGGCGCTGGGTCTGCATATTTTCGGAGGCCAGGGCCAGGTCGAGCGAGGTGGAAACAGGAATGCCAGTGTGAGGAGCCGTATTCTTCATCAAGAAATGGATTTGGTACTTTTAATAGACACGTTGCACCACCAATAGGTTTTCCTTTGATACTGAAACCGAAGGAAGTGCATAGCTAGGGTACGGGCGCGGCGCCACAAAAGTAGAGCCGCTTTCCCGGAGCAGAGGCAAAAAGCGGCCTGTCTGCTACCAGCATCCGTTGGCGCGGGCTTACCTAACAATCCATAAAAAACTCATTAACAGTTTATTATCTCACTAAAGAGCCAGCTCCTTTTCGTAGCAAAAAAAACGCAACCCGGGCCGGAAGGCCAGCGTGATTTCGCCCGCAAAGCGGTAGCCCAGCTTGGGAAACAGGGCCTGCGTCGCACGATTTTCGGAGTTGGTATCTACGCGGGCCACGCGCAGGCCCCAGGCCCGGCCCTGCTCTTCTGCCTGGGCCAGCAACGCCGCGGCTATGCCTTTGCCCTGGGCGGCGGGGTGTACGGCCAGGCGGTGCGTAACCACGGCGGGCTCGGCGGCGTCCCAGTCGGCCTGGGCATATTCCGGGTCCTGGGCCGTGGTGAGGGCCGCTACGCCGACCACCCGCCCATCCAGCTCGGCCACCCAGAGCCAGTCCTTGGCAATATCTTCTTGAAACACCTGCTCATTAGGGTAGGTGGCCTCCCATTGAAAATTGCCGGCAGCCTGCATCAGCGGCACTACAGCCTGCACGATGCGCAGAATAGCAGGCAAATCTTGGGTGGTAGCCAGGCGAACGTGAAGCATAGAAGGAAGCAGACGGCGTTAGGCGGAAGTTTGCTGCGCTACGGGGGCCGGGTGCCGGTAGTGCGCCAGGGAGCGGAGGGTGAACAGCAGGCTGGCCAGCGCCAGCACGGAGCCCATCAGAAACGGAGCGCCCGCAAAGTGGACTGGCGCCCCGGGGCTGGTGAAATAAGCAAACAGATTGGTCATGAGCGGTGGCCCCAGGATGGTGGTCAGGCTCACGAGGCTGGTGAGGGCTCCTTGCAGCTCACCCTGCTCATTAGGCGGCACCTGGCCGGAAATAATGCCCTGCAGCGCCGGCCCCGTAATACCGCCCAGGCAGTAAGGCACCAGGAAGGCAAACATCTGCCAGCTCTGGCCGGCAAACGCAAACAGCAGCAGGCCAAAGCTATATAGCAGCAAGCCGGCGTATACCGTGTTGCGCTGGCCCAGGCGGGCAATAATAAAACGAATGAGCCCGCCCTGCACAATAGCCGTCAGCAGCCCTACAAAGCCCAGGGAATAGCCCACCCAGCGCTCCGTCCAGCTGAATTTCAGCATGGTATAATACGTCCAGGTAGATTGCACCGCGTGGGAAGCAATGTACACCAGCACCAGGGATACGATGAGGCCGGCCACCACCGGGTAGCGGCGCAGCTGCAGCAGAGAGCCCACCGGGTTGGCCCGGCGCCAGTTAAAGCGGCGCCGGTGCTGCTGGTCCAGCGACTCGGGCAGCACCAGGTAGCCATACAGGAAATTAACCAGGCTGAGGCCGGCGGCCACCATAAAGGGCACCCGCGGCCCCCAATGGCTGAAAATACCGCCCAGCGTGGGCCCAATGATGAACCCCAGCCCAAAGGCGGCGCCCACCATGCCAAAGTTCTGGGCCCGCTTTTCCGGGGTGCTGATATCGGCAATGTAGGCGGTAGCCGTGGTGAAGCTGGCCCCGGCTATGCCGGCAATCAGGCGCCCAACAAACAGCCACCCAATAGTAGGGGCCAAGGCCAGGAATATGTAGTCGATGCCCAGGCCCAGCAGGGAAAACAGCAGGATGGGGCGCCGCCCAAACCGGTCACTGAGCCCGCCCAGCACGGGGGAGCACAGAAACTGCATAATGGCGTAGGAAAACGTGAGCCACCCGCCGTACTGGGAAGCCTCGCTGAGCCCGCCGCCCGTGAGTTGCTCAATCAGGCGGGGCATTACGGGAATAATGATGCCCAGCCCAATAACATCTACCAGAATAGTGATGAAAATGAAGCCCAGGGCCGCGTTGCGTTTAGCAGACATAAAGCAGAATATAAACTACGGATACTCAGACGGTGGAAACATTTTGGCCTTGCAGCCAGGCAATGGCCTCACCCTCTTCAATAAACCGCTCCGCCATAAAGGCTTTGCCCACAAAAAAGGAAGGTGGCGGAAAGGCAGCATCGGCCTCCTGATTGCGCAGTATTACCGGGCCCAGCAGGTAGGCCAGCCGCAGGTGCCCGCCCAGGTGCGTTCCGGCATCAGGCAGAAAGGTGCCCACCATCCATTGCGCGCCTTCCTTATCGGTATTGATGCGGCGGCGGGCATCCAGCAGCCAGTGTCGGCACTGACGCCCGGCCGCTTGCTCCAGCAGGTAGCGGTAGCCTGCCTGCATTTCCGCCCCGGAAACCAACCGCATCCATCGACCAAAGAGAATATCCAGGTCGGCCCGATAAACCACATGGAGAAAGTCGGAAACGTGCATAGGAAAAGAGCAGAAAGAAGAAGGCTAAAGGTAGGAAGGCGGGGCGGGGAATTTCGTATGTCCTGCCTGTAGCCAGGGCATCAAGGCAAAGTTTTGGCTATCAGGAAGCGCCTAAAAAGCCAAAGTTATATAGCGTCTTTTCGGCCACAGCTATAAATTTATAATGTATATTTAATTAGTTATATCTCTAATGGTTTCACCTGTTTAAACTACTGCACACCATGGCTATCCAAAAGTATCAAAGTTCCTTTCCCGGCACGCCCTCCAGCTTCTCCTCCATGCTGGACCGCTTCTTCAATGACTCATTGGCCTCACAGGGCAGAGTTGCCAGTTTTTCTCCTCAGGTAGATGCCTTTGAAACTGAACAGGGCTTCGAAATAGAAGCTTCCCTGCCCGGCCTGAAGCGCGACGAAATAAAGGTGGACTTTCAGCAGGGCCGCCTGGCCATTTCCGGCGAGCGGCGGTTCCACAATGAGCGGAATGAGCGGCAGTACCACTTGGTAGAAAACTCCTACGGCTCTTTTTACCGCGCCTTTGATATGCCCGATACGGTGGACGCCCAGAAGATAGAGGCCACTTTTGAGGATGGGGTGTTGCACGTGCACGTGCCCAAAGACACGCAGAAAACCATGCGTCACCAGATTGAGGTGCGGGGTGCGCAGGGCAGCCAGCCGGGTGGGGGCGACGGCAATGTTGGCAAAGGCAGCACCAGCGGAAAAATGTCGGAGCGGGTGGGGCGTGATGCTACGGATATCCCTGTGCAGGATGCTTCTTCTGCTCAACGAGGCGGCAGCCAGCAGCATGCGGCCGGCCAGCAAAACGCGCCCGGCGCCTCTAAGCAGGGCTCCGGCGTAGGCTCCTGAGCAAGATATTCATACCGTAAACAGACTAAAAAGCAGGCATTCTTCGCCCGGAATGCCTGCTTTTTTGCGTCTGGATTGCAGACAATATGACCGAATGCGCGCTCCTACTACCCTTTTTCTGCGCCATTATGGCTTATTAAGTGTGCGCTACAGATTGGTACGGGGTTTGAATAACGGTTGCTAACCTTACAGATGTAACTATGAAGCTCATCAGCAAAGAATTTATTCACAACCTGGCCCCCCAGCTGGACTTGCTCAACACCCTGGGTGGCGGCACGGCGCAGGGCACGTTGCGAGTAGATAAGCGCGAGAAGGGCGTCGTTATTCACGTTGCGGCGCCTTCCGTGCAGCCCGAAAACTTCCACGTGGTTTTGCACCACAACCGCCTCACGGTGTACTGCGACTTCCGGCATCAGCCAGCAGACAAGCTCGGCGCTCCGCTGTTCGCCCAGTCCCTGGAATTGCCCGATACGCTGGACCTGACCCGCATTGATGCCGTGCACGAGAACAACGAGCTACAGGTGCGCATTCCCTATAAGGATGCCACCGGCAAGCCCCGCGAAATCGACATCCGGCAGCGCTAAGCCTGCTTTTCACCTTTGGTTTTACAGAGCCACTGCCCTACGGCGGTGGCTCTTTTTTTATGCATTATGGGGCCGCCGGCACTAGCTAAACAGCGGCCACAGCAGCACAAAGCTCATCAGTAGGGAAAGGTAGAACCACCCCATCAGCTGCCCCCGGTACCGGCGCGGCAGCCAGTTGCTGAGCATCAGTACGGCCACTACTACCAGCGTGAGATGCAAGAGCAGAAACACCACCGTTTTCACCCAGTTGCTGACAATGGTATTCTCCGGCTGCAGCTGGTTGTTCATGCCCAGCCCGGAGGTGAGCAGCTGGAGCAGGTAAAAAGCCACCAGCTCAAACACCACAAACAGGCCAGCCCCAAGGAGTAGGGCTGGCGGACTGGATTTCCGGGAGGCGTCGGCCATAGCTATTATGGGGTTAGGGCTAAAGTTTTGCTTAAGGCCGGGGTTTGCCCAGCACCTCAGCCGTACGAGCCTGAATATAAAGCTCTTCTACCTTGGCGCGGGCCCAGGGCGTGCGCCGCAAAAAGGTAAGGCTGGATTTGATGCTGGGGTTCACGGCAAAGCAGTTTACCCGGATGCGGCTATCCAGCTCCGGCCAGCCATAATGGGCTACCAGGTACTCCAGTATCTGCGCCAGCTTTACGCCGTGCAGCTCGCGGATCAGGTACCCGGACTCGTCCCGGGCGTCATCAGAAACAGACATACAAGCAGACTTTGCGGCGAAGTTGCAAAAACTCTGGCGGCTTTCCGGCGGGTAGCAGCCGCCCGGCAGGTACCAGAACCGGCCGATGTGCGTTACTTTTGTCCAGTATCCGCTTATGAGTCGTTCCCGCCGCCGTACGCCCGTTGCCCGCCGCCGGGCCAGCCCTACCCGTCGCTGGGCGGTGGTGCTGCTCGCGCTGCTGGTGCTGACCGGCGGTCTTTATAGCCAGTACCGCCGCCAGGTAAACCGCTATGCGCGCCGCCTTTATACTACCTTGGTAAATCCGCACCTCACGGGCTCAGAGCGCACCCCTTTGCTGGATGGCTACTCCGTGCACGGCATTGATGTGTCGGCGTATCAGGGGCACATCGACTGGCCCCGCGTGGCGGCCAACAACGTTCGGTTTGCCTTTATTAAAGCCACGGAGGGCGTAACTCTGCGCGACCCGCGCTTCCCGCGCAACTGGCGCGAGGCCCGCAAGGCGGGGGTGTTCTGCGGAGCCTACCATTACTTCCAGCCCAATTACGATGGCGCCCAGCAGGCCAACCTGTTTGTACGCACCGTGCCCCTGCAGCCCGGCGACCTGCCCCCGGTGCTGGACGTGGAAGCCCCTGATTTTCATGATGTAGCCGTAATGCGCCGCAACATTGCTACCTGGCTGCGGCTGGTGGAGCGCCACTACGGCGCCCGCCCTATCCTGTATTCCAATTACAGCTTTTACCGCCGCTACCTGGCCGGGCATTTTGATGAGTACCCGCTGTGGCTGGCGCACTATGAGGTGGCCCAGCCGGCTCTGGCCCGGGAGAAATGGATTATCTGGCAGCACAGCGACGAATCCTACGTGCCAGGCATCCGGGGCACGGTAGATTTCAATGTGTTTCAGGGTAATTACAACAGCCTGCTGGCCTTGCGTTTAGCAGCGCCGCGCCGCCCGGCAGCTCCCCTTCCCCGTTAGTTTTTGCTACTTTCCGCCATGCGCTCCATTTCATTTCTTCTGCTGGTCCTGGCTTTCTTAACGGGCTGCGCCGGCGGCAAAGCCTTTACCCAAACCGGGCAGGCCTCTTATTACGCCGATAAATTCAACGGTCGTAAAACGGCCAGCGGCTCGGTGTACCGGCCGGGGCAACGCACGGCCGCGCACAATACGCTGCCCTTTGGCACGGTGGTGCGCGTCACCAACCCGCGCAACCACCGCTCCGTGAAAGTCACCATTACCGACCGGGGGCCACACGTGAAAGGCCGCATTATTGATCTTTCCCGCAAGGCCGCCCACAAAATTGGGGTAGATAAAGCCGGCGTAGCGCCGGTGCAGCTGAAAGTGGTGAAAAAAGCCCGCTAAAAACCTCTATAGCAACCTCCTCTTATGCGCATTAAAAAGAAAGTACAGTGGCCGCTTGCCAACTATACCAGCCGGTATACTGCGCTGGGGGCTTTTGTAAAAGCCGCCGAAGCCCAGACCTGGACCGAGGCCGAGGTGCAGTTTGTGATAGATGAGGTAGTGGAAGCCGCCGATGATGCCGAAGCCCTGGCCATTTTGCAGGACTACACCCAGACCGGCCCCAACCGATAAGGGGCAACCCCGCCTGCGCCGGATTGCCCCTGTATACCTTAGTAAAGAACGTAGCAGGAATTAGTTGCGGCGGCCCTTTTTGGTCTTCAGCTTCATTTTGGATTTCTGCGTGCCCTGGAAAGCGGCCTTCGAGAGGCTGTCCTGCTCCATGCGCATTTCCTTAGTGGTTACGCGGCCTGTGAGGGACATAAAGTCGCCTTCCTTCATTTGTACGGTGGTGCTGTCACGTAGTACCACCGTGCCATCAGCCTTAATCCGGGTGCCGTTCAGCAGGCTTTCGTCCTGCAGTACGGGGTCGGTGTGGCCACTGCGCGTTACCAGTAGCTTACCATCTTTTATGGTATAGCCCTCTTTCAGGGAAACAGTGGTGGGCGCTGTGCGGGACTTGGGCGCTACCGGGCGGCGCGGCGGCAGCTTCTTGGTTTGGGCCTGAGCCGTAAGGCCGAACAGCGCCAGCGCTAAGGTGAGATAAGTAATGCGCTTCATAGAAAAGAAATAAGCAAAGGGGGTGGGAATGGGACCACAAAGTACAAATTACAGGCCAGAAAGTGCCAACAAGTCCATGCCCACAACTTCTCTTTTTGCCGATTCGTTTTTGACACCGGCCAAGCGCCCTTGTTTTGCGTACCCTCATGCAGGACCGCCGCATTAGCGCTACCTTTTGTCCGCTCTTTCACGCCCAGCCTCGTACCCCGTGGATTACAAAGACTACTATAAGATTCTGGAGCTCGATAAGTCGGCTACCAAAGACCAGATCCGGAAGCAATACCGCAAGCTGGCCCGCAAGTATCACCCCGATGTAAACCCGAATAACCCGGACGCTGAGCGCAAGTTCAAGGAAGTGAATGAGGCCAATGAGGTGCTCAGCGACGAAGAGAAGCGTAAAAAATACGACCAGCTGGGCGCCGACTGGCAGCGCTACCAGCAAGCTGGCGGGCCAGGCCGGGGCAGCGGCGGGTTCGACTGGTCCCAGTACGGCGGCCAGCCCGGCGCGGGCGGGTACGGCGGCTTCAGCGGCGGCGAGAATCCCTTCGGCGACGCTGACTTCTCCGATTTCTTCAGCTCCATTTTTGGCGGCATGGGTGGCGGAGGTGGCCGCAGCGGCGGCACTCGCGCCGGCGCCGGCCAGGATTTCCAGGCCGAGCTGGAGCTCACGCTGGAAGAAGCCTACCGGGGCGGGCCGCGTACGCTCACCGTCAACGGCAAAAACCTGCGCATCACCATTCAGCCCGGCGTAGAAGATGGCCAGACCATCCGGCTCCGCGACCAGGGCGGCCCCGGGCGCCACGGTGGCCCCAATGGCTCGCTCTACATCACCTTCCGCATCAAGCCCGACCCGCGCTACACCCGCACCGGCCACGACCTGACCATGGAGGTGCCGGTCAGCATTTACAAAGCCCTGCTGGGCGGCGAGCAGGTGGTAGAAACTCTATCCGGCCCGGTTAAAATCAACATCAAGCCCGAAACCCAGAATGGCACGCGGCTGCGGCTGCGCGGCAAGGGCTTCCCGGTTTACCGGCACGCCGGACAGTTCGGCGACTTGTACCTGCGTCTTACCCTGACGCTGCCTCAGCACCTGACCGACAAGGAGAAGGAGCTGTTTCAACAGCTGGCAGAGCTGCGAAAAGAGTAAATTTAGTTAGCCGTAATCCGTTGTCCGTTCTTTCAACGAGCAACCGGCACCTGGCTACTGGCAACTCACAACTGGCAATTGATTCATGGAAACGCACATCATCACCATTACCTACCGGGAGTGCGCCGCCGTTTATGGGCTGAGCGAAACCGACCTGCGGGAGTTTACCGAGTTTGGGCTGGTGCAGCGCGCCGAAGCGCCTGATACCATTCTGGCCGAGCCCGACCACCTGGCCCGCCTGGCGCGCCTGCAGCACGACCTGGGCCTAAGCCCGGAAGGCGTGGATATTGTACTGGCCATGCGCCAGCGTCTACTGAGCCTGCAGGCCGAATTGCAGCGCCAGCAGGCCCGCGCCGCTCAGCTGGAGCGCCTGCTGGGCGGCTCCGCCCCTACCTTCGATATTGATTAGCTGACCAGCAGCGCCAGCCCGGCACCCAGCACGGTGGCCGTGAGCTTAGGCATATTCAGGCGGTGCTCGGGGCTGGTTTCAAAGAGAATGGTGGTGGATACGTGCAGAAAGTTGCCGGCCACCAGGCCCAGCAGCGCCGCATACCAGCCATTCTGCAACAGGGCATCCAGCGCTACGTAGTTGCTCACCAGCACGCCGGCCGGGGAAGCCAGCGCGAACAGCAGCAGATAAGGCAGGGCCCGCGTAAAGCGGCCCAACCGCAGCATGAGCGCCGCCATCAGGGCAATGGCCGCCGGAATATGGTGCAGCGCCACGCCTGCTACCACGGTATAAAAATTCCGGGCAATGTCGCCGGCCGCCGGGGTGCGCACCAGAATGCTCCCCTCCATAAACGAGTGCAGCACCAGGGCAAACAGCAAAAGAAACGGTACCCGCCCGGCATGGCCGGTATGATGGTGAATGTGCCCGTGCTCCACGCCCTGCGAGAATACCTCCAGCAGCAGCTGCCCAAAAAAGCCGGCCAGCACAAAGTAGCCCACCCGGTGCGAATCGGGGGACAGCTGCAGGGCCTCCGGCAGCAGGTGCGTGACCGTAAGCGTGAACAGGTAGGCCCCGCTGAAAGCCAGCAGCGGCTTCAGCCAGGTGGTATGCGCCGTAGGAATGAGGCGGGTGAGCCAGCCAGCCCCGAGCACCGATCCGAATAAGACGGCAATGGCTAACCACATAGGTAAAATGGTGAAGTGGTGAGGTTGTGAAATGGTGAGTTTTTCTGTCCTGTCATCCTGAGCCTGCGAAGGACCTTATGCCAGTTGAACGAGTCATGGTTACGATGGCCGGGCTTACGTGATAAGGTCCTTCGCAGGCTCAGGATGACAGCTGTTTTTTCACCATCTCATCACCTCTCCATTTCACCCTATTTTTTGAGCACGAAAATCATGCGGGGACTGGTCTGCTCGTTGTAGGGCGCCAGGTGGTAATTTCCCAGCACTTCGGCCAGGCGCAGGTCCGTCATGGAGAAATATTCCTCAAACTGTTCCCGCCGCAGGGCCCGCACCCGCTCCTGATGATGGTGCGGCCGCCCGTGCTCATCCTCAAAGCGAATATCCTTCACAATGAAGTCGGCGTCGAGGTGGCGAGTGAGGTGGAAGGTGATGCCATCCACGGTCTTTTCCTCCTGGCTGACCAGCTCGCGCACGGTGCGCTCCGTGTTCATAAAATCAATCACCAGCTTACCACCCGGCTTCAGAGCCTGCACCGCTGAGCGCAGGGCCACTACGTTCTCGGTTTCATTCTGAAAGTAGCCGAAACTGGTAAAGAGGTTAAAGATGAAATCGAACGGGCCGTAGGGCAGCGGTTCGCGCATATCGTGCACGTGGAAGTGCAGGTGCTCGTGCGCAAACTGCCGGGCGTAGGCAATGCTCTGGGGCGAAAGGTCGACGCCGGTTACATCGTAGCCGTGCTGGCTGAGGTAAATGGCGTGGCGGCCTTTGCCACAGCCCAAATCCAGCAGGTGGTGCGTGGGTTTGGGGTGCAGATGCTCCAGCAGCCGGTCAATAAAATGCTCCGCCTCCTGCTGGTCCCGGTCGCGGTACAGCAGGTGATAGTAGGGAGAATCAAACCACGTGCTGAACCATTCCGGATCAAACGACTGCGCCATGCGGGAGAAAATAAACCAATAAAATAGGCGCGGCCGGCATAGCCGTTTATTACTACAGCGAATCGGGGGCGGCCGCAGCCGGCTGAGCAGCGGCAGGATTAGCCTCCAGGTCCATGCCGCACACGGGGCACTTGCCGGGCTTGTCGCTGGCGCTGCCTTCGCAATTCATGGGGCACACGTAGGCTGCTACCTTGGCTACCGGAGCCGTGGCAGGCGCGGTAGAAGGCACAGCAGCCGTGGCGGGCGTGGTGGTAGCCGGCTCGCTCTGGCAGGAGGCTAAAGCGCTAACCGCGACCAGCACGAGGCCAGCCGCGGTTGCTTTGATTGACTTCAACATGGATGGGGCTTACTCTCCGATGGGCGAATCGCTGGCTTTTGCCGGCTTGGGCGCATCCTTTTCCCGCTTGGTCAGCTCTACCTTCTCAGCATCAGCTGAAATAGTATGCTCAGCGGGTTCTTTGCCATGGCGCTCCAGATCTACGCCGGAGCTAATGGGCTCCTCAATAGCGGCGCCTTTGTGCTGGCTTGGCGCTTCGGCAGTGTGCTGATCAAAGTACTGCGACGAGCGGGTGCCGGGGGCCACCATGTCCAGGGATACTTTCTTTTCGGGGCGCCAGTCAGAAGGTTCGGCGCTGCAGGAGGCCAGCATCAGGCCAGCGGCCAGGCAGGAGAGCAGTTGTTTGGAGTTCATATAGATATTCAGCAAAAGACGTAAACAAAGGTACGAGGCAGCCGCCACTCCGGTTAAGCTGCTGGCTTCGCCTCGGCGGCCAGCAGGCTCTTGCGGCGCAGCATCGATTCAAACAGCTTTAAGTCGTTGGGCGAGTTGAAGATACGCGAGGGTAGATACAGGAACATGGGCACCGTGAAGGTGCGGGCTACCCAGCCTTTCCAGCCGGTAGGCATGTCGGCATTGGCGGGGGCTTTCAGGTAGAGCTGGTAGGCGCCATCCTGCTGCCGTACTTTCTCTATCATTTCCCACGGAATGTTCATGCCCTGCTTGTCGTTCAGGCGCATCAGGATCTGGCGCTGGTCAATTTCGTAGTTCACCCGCTCAAACAGGGCTTTGCTCTGCTCCATCTGGGCCAGGGCCTGCACCTGCGCCGAGCGCAGCACCACGAACAGCACCGTAACCAGCACAGCCGCCACTACCCACCACCACGAAAACACAAAAATGGCGGGCAGGAGCACGACAACCAGCGGAATGAGGGCGTACCACCACTCCTTTTTCCAGACTTCCGTGAGGGCCATGCGGACGTAGGTGTTCGAGTCGAGCTGGCTTTTTTTGGTGCGGATAGCCAGCGGGGAAGCCCCCTGGGCCTGGCGGAATCCGCGTTGATTGGGTTGTTGCATTAGTTCAGTTGTCTGTTGTCAGTTGCCAGTTGCCGGTTGTCAGGATTCGCTGTACGAACTGACCACTAACAACTAACAACCAGCAACTCATTTAAAAAGCTTTCAAACTCATATCCAGGCTGCCGGCCGAGTGCGTGAGGGCGCCTACGGAGATAAAATCGACGCCGGTGGCGCCTACTTCCCCAATAGTTTCCTCCGTAATGCCCCCGGAGGCTTCCGTGGGGAAGCGCCCGGCAATCAGGGCTACGGCTTCCTGCAGCTGGGCGGGCGCCATATTATCCAGCATGATGCGGTCTACGCCGCCCGTGTCCAGCACCTGCTGCACCTCGGCCAGCGTGCGGGTTTCAATTTCAATAGGCAAGGTGCGACCCAGCTGGCTCAGGTAAGCGTGGGTAGCCTCAATAGCCTGCCGGATGCCGCCCGCATAATCCACATGATTATCCTTCAGCATAATCATATCAAACAGGCCGTAGCGGTGGTTGGTGCCGCCGCCAATCAGCACGGCCCATTTCTCGCAGAGGCGAAAGTTGGGCGTGGTTTTGCGCGTATCCAGCAGCCGGGCCTGGGTGCCGGCCAGCAGTTCCATCAGGTGAGCCGTGTAGGTGGCAATGCCACTCATGCGCTGCATGCAGTTGAGTACCAGCCGCTCCGCCGTCAGAATGCTGCGGGCGGGCCCTTCCACGGTGAAAGCCACGTCGCCGTGGCGCACGCGGGTGCCATCGGGCAGCAGCACTTCCACCGTTAGGGCCGGATCTACCTGCTTAAAGATGAGTTCGGCCAGCTCCACGCCCGCCAAAACCCCCTCGCCTTTTACCAGCAGCCGCGCCCGGTTGTGGGCAGAGGCTGGAATAGAAGCCAACGACGAATGGTCGCCGTCACCAACATCTTCGGTCAGGGCAGTTCGGATGAATTCTGAAAGAGCGTTCGGGGTGAGGTACGGGGCGTTTTGCACGGTGCAAAAATAGAAAAAGGCCCCGACATACGCCGGGGCCTTTTTTCAGGAGGACAGAATAGGTAAGAAGTTAAAGCAGTGGCTGATCCGGAACAGGGGCTGCTCGCTCGGGGCTGGCTGCCGGCCCGGTTCGCCTGCTTTTTACCGCTTGTGTGCTAAACGGGTCTTTATTCTTTGGTGAAGTCAATGGTATCGATGAGCAGCTTACCCTGGGCAGGCTTCATTTTAATGAACACCCGATAAGTGCCGCTTTTGCCCACGTACTTGCCAATGGCATACTGAATGCCTTCGTTTGAAGAACCCTGGTGAATAAACTCAAAGCTGGTGGGCGCGTTCTTGGCAAAGAAGTCCTTCAGGACAAACTCCGCCTGGGTGGCGCTATAGCTTTGCTTGTCGCCATCGAAGCCTAGTTCCACGGCCGAGCCGAAGTACTGCGCCACGCCGTGGGAAGAGCCACCGCGGACGGCACCCTTCACAGCCCCGAAAGCTTCGCCCTGAGCGTAGGCCCCCACTGTCGTCAGCAGCCACAACCCAACCAGAACTACAACACGGAAAAAGGAAGTTTTCATAAGTAATATTAGAATACCCGGCCATTCACTAAAACTATGCCAACCGCGTAAGCCTGTGATAATAATCTCCGTTGCTTTGCAAAGGACAATAGTAAGAAAAACCCGGCGGTTCGGCGCCGGGCCGTTATCTTTGCATCATGAATAAACAGGTATTGTTGGTCATTCTGGATGGATGGGGGTTGGCCACGAACCCCGAGGTGTCGGCTATTGATAAAGCGAATACGCCCTACGTGGATTCTCTCTTTCAGCGCTTCCCCCACAGCAAGCTGCAGGCTTCCGGCGAGGCCGTAGGGCTGCCCGAGGGGCAAATGGGCAACTCCGAGGTAGGCCACATGAACATTGGGGCCGGCCGCGTAGTGTACCAGGATCTGGTGCGCATCAACAAAGCCATTCGGGAGCGGAAGCTGGGCCAGATTCCGGCCCTGGTGAAAGCCTTTGAGTACGCCCGCGAAACCGGTAAGAACGTTCATTTCATTGGCCTGCTTTCCGATGGTGGCGTGCACTCGCACATTGAGCACCTGAAGGCTCTGTGCACCCTGGCGCACGATGAAAGCGTGCACAACGTGTTTATTCATGCCTTTACCGATGGCCGCGACACCGACCCCAAAGGCGGCGTGAGCTACGTAAACGACTTAGAGCAGCACCTGCAGCGCGGGGCCAGCGGCAAAATAGCCTCCATTGTGGGCCGCTACTACGCCATGGACCGCGACAACCGCTGGGAGCGGGTGAAGGAAGCCTACGATTTGCTGGTGAACGGCAAAGGCACACCTTCGCAAAACCTCATCCAGAGCATGCTGGACTCCTACAAAGCCGGCGTAACCGACGAATTCCTGAAGCCCATTGTGAAAGTAGGGGCCGATGGCCTGCCCCTGGCAACCATTCAGGAGGGCGACGTGGTTATCTGCTTTAACTTCCGCACCGACCGGGGCCGCGAAATCACGCAGGCCCTCACGCAGCAGGACTTCCACGCCTACAACATGCACCGGTTGAACCTGCACTACCTCACCATGACGAACTACGACAATACGTTCGTGGGCGTCACGCCTATTTTTGAGAAGGACAACCTCGAGAATACCCTGGGCGAGGTACTGGCTGCCAATGGCAAGCGCCAGATTCGCATTGCCGAAACCGAGAAATACCCGCACGTGACGTTCTTCTTCTCCGGTGGCCGCGAGGTGGAGTTTCCCGGCGAAACCCGCATCATGCGCCCTTCGCCTAAAGTAGCCACCTATGATCTGCAGCCCGAGATGAGCGCCTACGACCTGCGCGATGCGCTGGTGCCGGAGCTGCAGGCCCGCTCGGCCGATTTTGTGGTGCTGAACTTTGCCAACCCCGACATGGTGGGCCACACCGGCGTGTTTGAAGCCGCCGTGAAGGCCGTGGAAACCGTGGATGCCTGCACCCGCGACGTGGTAGAAACCGCGCTGGCGGCCGGCTACGCTTGCATCATCATTGCCGACCACGGCAACGCCGACATGATGATAAACCCCGATGGCACGCCCAACACGGCGCATACTACCAACCTGGTGCCCTGCGTGCTGGCCGATAATGACTATACGGGCATGCTGGCCGATGGCAAGCTGGGGGATATTGCTCCCACGGTACTGGAGCTCATGGGCCTGCCTCAACCTGCTGAAATGACCGGGCACTCCCTGTTGTCGGCGGCGCCAGAGGTAACTCATGCGTAAGCTGTGGCTGGCCGGTGCGGTTAGCCTGCTGCTGGCGGCCTGCAACCCCGATGCCGGGGCGCCCAAGCCCGTCATCCGGTCCCGCTATTTCAACCTGAAAGGGTTTCTCGATGCGCAGGCAGATTTGCTGAATCAGCAGCGGCCGGCGGTGGAGAAGCGGGTGCAGCTGCGCAATGGCCAGCTGGAAACCACCCGCGTGCCCCAGGTAGACTGGACCAAGGAGCTACAGATCTTCTATCAGGCTGATATCACCAAGCCCGCCCTGCGCGGCGCCTATACTATTGACTCCGTTGTAGCCGATGGCCTGCTGCGGCGCACCTATTCGCGCCGGGAGGGCATTGAAAACCCCGTCCGTACGCTTACGGTAGTCACGGAGGGCCCGCAGGTGCGCGAGGTGCAAGCCGTGATAACCCAGGACAACCCGCTATTTTACTCTGAAAAGCAGTTTACCTTGCACGCTCAGCAAAATAAGCTAGCCGACTACCAAGTGCGTGGGGTACAGAAGCTGGTGCTGTTTGATACCCTGCGTTATAGCGCTTCGTCCCGGCTGCTGCCGTAAGACTAGAATTAGAAGTTCCCCTCCTCAGCTGAGGAGGGGTTAGGGGTGGTTGAAAGACTAGAGCTAGAAACTAAAGCTAGTTATCGTTCTAGGTTAGGTCAACCACCCCTAGCCCCTCCTCAGCTGAGGAGGGGAACTAGTTTTTAGTTTTAGTCAACGTAATACTCAATCTGCACGGCATTTACCTGGCCGTTGCGCATGGTTAAGGCAACGGTGTTCAGGCGGTTGGTGTCGGCAATGCGCAGACTGTCGCAGCGGCCGGTTTTGGCAGCGTAGCGGGCTTTGTAAGCGGCGCCCAGCTTGCTCCGCAGCTGTTTCCCATACACCGGGGAGAAATCCGTGATGTTGACTTGCTGCAGCAGGTCTTTCTCCGGCGTCTGGTAGTACTCGAAACGGTTATGATGGTGCCGGATGGTAATCACGGTATCCACTTGCCCGGCTACGTGGCGGTTTTTTATGGGGGTGCGTTTTTCTACGGTTCCTCCATCGGCCAGTAACTCTTCCGTGGTTATTTCCTGCTCAAAGGGCTCTTCGGCCACGGCATCGTCTACCAGGGTGCAGGCTGCGCGGGGTGCGGTGGGGGTAGTTTTAGCCGGAACTGGTTTCTCCACAGCCGGCTTGGGCTGCTCTACTACGGCGGGCGCCTTTTCCTGGCAGCTCGAAAGCAGCAGGCTTAGGCCCAGAGTGAGGGTCTGGCCACCGTGTTTTGCGGCTGAAGTTAGAAGGAAAAGCATAGCGGGCGAAGGGAGGATATGCCGCTATACGAGGAAATGGCTGGCAGGTAGGCGCTTATTTTTCCTCTCCCATCAGCGTAGCTACCACCCAGCGACGGCCGCCGTGGTTGCGGTGCTCACCTAAGTAAATTCCCTGCCAGGTGCCCAAAGCCAGCTCGCCGTTGCTGATGGGCACGCTGACGGCATGGCCCAATAGGCTGGCTTTAATATGCGCCGGCATGTCATCAGGGCCTTCCTGGGTATGGCGGAAATAGGGGGCGTTTTCGGGTACCGCGCGGTTGAAGAACTGCTCGAAGTCGTGGCGCACGGTGGGGTCAGCGTTTTCGTTGAGGCTGAGGCTGGCGGAGGTATGCTGGATGAAGAAGTGCGCTGTGCCCACGCGGATTTTCTCCAGCTCGGGCAGCTCGGCCACCAGCAGATCAGTAATCAGATGAAAGCCCCGCTGCACGGCCGGCAGGCGCAGGCGCTTTTGCGTCCAGAGCATGGGTTACGGGTTTTTCCGCTCGAAGGCGCCCATGTCGGGCGTGGCGGGGTCGCGGGGTACGCGCAGCAGGTCATGGGGGAAGGCGGGCAGCGGCAGGGCCTGGTTGCTGGCGGGAGAGAGAGTATCGAGGCTGAAGTCGAACTTCTCGGGGAAACTGTTGTAGGGCGTCTTCCGGAATTTGGGGTCCTGGTTCAGGATGTTGCCGTTGTTGGCCAGGCCGGGCTTGGTGGCGCTGTTGGCGGTGGCTTTGTACTCCTGCGTGCGCAGCAGGCTGTGGTCTATTTGGATATTGGCGAGGTACCGCTCAGCATGGTGGAAGAACAGCTCATCCTTATAATCTCCCCATAAAATGCTGTTTTGCACGCTGATGGTGGGGCTAATGCGGCGCTTGGGGTCCTGAACGGGCAGCTCATCGGAAAACGTGAGCGAGGACGTCTCGCGGCGCAGGAACTCGGGAGTGAAGTTGGCAATGGTGCAGTAGCGCAACGTGTAGGTGCCGCCCTGAAAGCCCGCCAGGGCAAACTCGCCGCAGTTGGAGAACAGGCAGTTGTTCACCTCAAAATTACCCGAGAATCCCAGGATGCCGCCGCCGAAGGGCAGTGAGGTACTCCCAAAGTTGAGGGCGCCGCCGGAGATATTCCGGAATACCGTGTTTTCTACCTTCACGCCCGGGAAAGGCTCCTTCGCCTCAAAGTTGTTGACCAGCAGACCAAAGGCAGCGTTGCGGATTTCGGCGTAGCGCACTACGCTGTTGCGGCTGCCGGCATCAAACTGAATACCGGCCCACTGCCCGGGAATGTTGTCGTAGGCGGGTTCCAGCCGGTCGCCATCAAAGCGCACGATGCGCGGGTCGGTGGGCTTCAGGGGAGCATCAGGCTGCAGATCAGGGTTTACCAGCAGCTGGCCGCGCACTACCAGGGCGGCCCCGGCGTGGAAGTATACCCGCGCGCCGGCCTCAATGGTGAGGCGGCAATCGGCATCCACCAGGGCATAGCCATACACCACGTGGGGCTTGTCGTTGCGCCACACTTCATCGCAGGGCAGGGTTTCCTCGGAGTGGTAGTAGGCGTTCTGCCCGTAGGACACCAGCTTCACGTCCTGGTCGTTGCCGTTGGTGCGAAATTGCAGCAGTTCTTCTACCAGAAAAGGCTTGTTCTCGGTGCCGGGGCCCAGCACGGCGCGCACCAGAATCTGCAGGCTGTCTTTGCCCTTTATTTCCAGGTTTTCGGCCGACTGCCGGGCGTCTCCATCTATAATAAGCGAATAAGTAGCCCCGGCTTTGCCGGCCAGCTTCACTTGCTCTACCCGCACGGCGCGGGCGTTGCGGTTGTACACCCACAGGCGCTTGGTAACGGTGCCAATCTGGGTGAAAACGGTGTCGAAAAGCACCGTATCGGCGGAAAACGCCAGGCGGGCGCTGGCATCCCGGGTTACGATATCTTCCTTGGGCTCGCAGCCCGGCAGCAGCGAGAGGGCCGCGGAGAAAATCAGTAGCAACGGGAGCAGAAAGCGCATAGGAGAGGATCCGGAATACTTATAAAAGCGTCATGCTGAGCGTAGTCGAAGCATCTCGCGGGCTAATGTTGCAATCTATTGATTACTACACTAGCGAGATGCTTCGACTGCGCTCAGCATGACGTCCTTTCTATCTTTTTTACAGCTTACGCCACCCCTTCGCGCAGGCGCTCGGCGCTTTCGGCCAGGCGCAGCTGCTCCACAAAGTCATCGATGTTGCCTTCCATCACGCTGGCCAGGTTGTACACCGTGTAGCCAATGCGGTGGTCGGTTACGCGTCCCTGGGGGTAGTTGTAGGTGCGGATTTTATCGGAACGGTCGCCGCCGCCAATCATGCTCTTGCGGGCTGCGCCTTCCACTTCGTTTTTCTTGGCCAGCTCAATCTCATACAGGCGCGAGCGAAGTACCTGCAGGGCTTTATCGAAGTTTTTGAGCTGAGACTTCTGGTCCTGGCACTGAGCCACCAGGCCCGTAGGCAAGTGGGTGAGGCGCACGGCCGAGTAGGTAGTGTTTACCGACTGACCACCGGGGCCCGACGACATAAACAGGTCCTTGCGCACATCGTTCATGTCGATTTCCACGTCCAGCTCCTCGGCTTCAGGCATCACCACGATGGAGGCCACGGAGGTGTGAATGCGGCCCTGGGTTTCAGTGGCCGGCACGCGCTGTACGCGGTGCACACCGCTCTCAAACTTGAGCTTGCCGTACACGTCCTCGCCCTTCACGGCCAGAATAATTTCCTTGTAGCCGCCGGAAGTACCTTCGGTGGCGTCAATCAGGTCCATTTTCAGCCCGTTCTTTTCGGCGTAGCGCATGTACATGCGCTGCAGGTCGCCGGCAAAAATAGCGGCTTCATCACCGCCGGCCCCGGCCCGGATTTCCATGATAACATCCTTGGAATCGTTGGGGTCTTTGGGCAACAGCAGGTCTTTGATGACGGTTTCGAGGCGCTCCTGCTCGGGGTAGAGCGCTTCTAGCTCGTCCTTGGCCATCTGGCGGAATTCTTCGTCCTTCTCGGTTGAAATAACCTCCTTGGCGCTATCGATGTTGGAGAGGACGCTCTGATACGCCTTGTACTCCGTCACGATTTTGTTCAGGTCCTTGAATTCCTTGTTGAGGGTCTTGAAACGCTTCATGTCGCTCATGACATCGGGCTGCATGAGCTGTTCGTTTACGTCGTTGAAGCGCTGTTGAATGGCCTCCAGTTTATCTAGCATCTTGCCTTCAGAGTATTGTATTGGGAGTACAAAGGTACGGAAACAAACCCGAGGAACCTGCCGGCCGGTTCCCGGTTAGAGAAACGCAGAATCAATCAGTTAGCTTGTACGTTTGTGGCTGTTGCCCAGGTTTTTCCTTGTGAAAATGCCCCGGCTGTCGTCTCTTTGTTTTCCGGTAGCCGACTTTCTTGCTGGCTCCCACCCGTCTTTCACCTTCGCCATGCCCCTCCGTTTTTCTGCCCTTTTGCTGCTGGCGCTGCTGGCGGCCGGCTGCCGCCCCGATCAGATAGAGCACCTTAAGGACACCAAGCGCATTGCCATTGAGGCCGAAAACTGGCAGGTAAAGCGCATTATGCCCCAGGACCTGCTGCGCGCCACCCGCTGGGCCGGCGACTCCCTCAGCAACCAGGGCAACCGGGAGCTGCAGCTTCTCATGGCTTCCGAACTGCAAAAAGGCGGCGTAGCCCAAGCCCTGCCCTACTGCCGCCCGGAGCACTACGCTTCTATGGATACCCTGGCCCGCACCCTGCAGGCTAGCGTGCGCCGCGTGAGCCCGCGCCCGCGCAACCCCGCCAACCGGGCCGCCCTGCCCGCCACGGAGCTGCAACCGGATACCCAGCGCGTGGTGCGCCGCCCCTCGGCCGAAGTGTTTTTCTACCAGCGCCCCATTGTGCTCAGCAGCCAGGAGTGCCTACGCTGCCATGGCGAGGTGGGCAAGGACATTTCCGCGGCCGACTATGCTCTCATTCAAAAGCAGTACCCCCAGGACCAGGCTACCGGTTACCGCTTGGGCCAAGTAATGGGTGCCTGGCAGGTGCAGTTGCAGCGTCCCGGCGTAGCGGAGTTCTACACCATGAAAACGCGCAAGATTATGAAGCGAAGCAAGCTGTTTTAACTGATTTTCACGTACTTGCCCAGAGCTTCCCCAATGGCCTTTCCTGCTTACTACCCCCGCATTAAAATCTGCTGCATCAGCACGCCGCAGGAGCTGGCTATTGCCGTAGCGGCCGGCGCCGATGCCCTGGGCCTGATAGCCAAAATGCCCAGCGGCCCCGGCATTATTACCGATGAGCAGGTTCGTAAGCTGGCCCAGCTTACGCCCCCGGCCGTGGGCTCCTTCCTGCTCACCAGCGAAACCACCACCAGCGCCATTATTGCGCACCAGTGCCGCACGGCCACCACTACCCTGCAGCTAGTGGATACGCTCAGCACCGGCTCCTACCAGGATTTGCGCACCGCGCTACCCGGCATTCAGCTGGTGCAGGTAATTCACGTGGTAGATGAGTCGGCTATTGAGGAGGCGCGGCGCGTGGCCCCGCACGTAGATGCCATTCTGCTGGACTCCGGCAACCCCAACTTGGCGGTGAAGGAGCTGGGCGGCACCGGCCGGGTGCATAACTGGGAGCTGAGCCGCCGCATCCGGGACCGGCTGAATTTGCCCCTCTTCCTGGCCGGCGGCCTCACGCCCGAGAATGTGCAGGAAGCCCTGCACACCGTGAAGCCTTTTGGAGTAGATGTGTGCAGCGGCGTGCGCACCAACGGGCAGCTGGACCCCAACAAGCTGCGCCGGTTTATGCTGGCGGTGCGGGGATTTACTGTTTAGAACCTGGCTTTTATAGCCCGATTCACGTTCAGAAAGCTTCCTTCTGTAATGGCATTTGCTGCCTTCTAGGTAATAATTCAAGCCGGAGCCAAAAGCCCATTCCCAACCTTCAGCTACCATTTTCAGTTTGGGCAGGTATGACTGCTTCCGCTGAGAAACCCATCGTAATTATTGGGGCCGGCATGGCCGGCCTCACCTGCGCCAACTACCTGCACCGCGCCGGGCGCCCCGTTTTGGTGCTGGAAGCCGCCGATGCCGTAGGTGGCCGCGTGCGCACCGATATTACTCCCGAGGGTTTCCGGCTGGACCGCGGCTTTCAGGTGCTGCTCACGCGCTACCCCGAGGTGCAGCGCATGCTCGATTACGGCGCGCTGCAGCTCAAAGCCTTCGCCTCCGGCGCCGTTATCCGCCTCCCCAACGGCCGGGAAACCACCCTGCGCAACCCTCTGCAGCAGCCCACGGGTGCCTTTTCTGCCCTCTCCTCGCCCATTGGCTCCCTGCCCGACAAGTTCCGGATTCTGAGTCTGGCACGCCACGTGCTGCAGCACTCCAGCGAGGAGCTACTGGCCCGGCTGGAGTTGAAAGAGCAGACCACCCGGCAGTTTTTGCGGGAGTATGGCTGGAGCGAAACCATAATCAACACGTTTTTCCGGCCCTTTTTCGGAGGCGTGTTTCTGGACCGCGACCTGAGTACCGCCGCCAATTTCTTCCAGTTTGTATTCAAGCAGTTTGTGGAAGGCGAAGCCGTGGTGCCGGCGCTGGGCATGCAGCAGATTCCGGAGCAGCTGGCGGCACGCTTACCCGCCGGCTCCGTTCGTCTGAGCACGCCCGTGGCCGCCATAGACGGTACCACCGTGCGCCTCTGGACCGACCAGACTCTGGAAGCCGCGGCCGTAGTAATTGCTACCGATGGCGAAGCCACCGCCCGGCTGCTGCCGCACACCATTATGGATGGGCCGGCTACCAGCTTTCGGCATACCACCTGCACCTACTTTGCCGCGCCCGGCAACTCCCCCGGCCACTCCGACCGGCTGCTCCGCCTGAACGCCACTGAACCCTCCCTGGCCCACAATGTGTGCTTCCCGTCTGATGTCAGCCCCGCTTATGCGCCCGCCGGCCAGACGCTGGTATCGGTAAGCACCCACGGGGAGCATGGCTTGGAGGAGGAAGCCCTCACGCAGCGGCTACGCCAGGAACTGACGGCCTGGTTTGGCCCGGCCGCGCAGCAATGGCGACACCTGCGCACCTACAACATCCCGCAGGCACTGCCCACCTACACGCCGGAACTAACGGCGCCGCACACCCTGCGGCTTACGGATACCCTATACCGGGCCGGCGACTATGCCGCATACCCCTCGCTAAACGCTGCCATGGCCACCGGCCGCCGGGTGGCGGAGGCGCTGCTGAAAAATTAATACCGCGTGTTATGCCCGGCACAGCCAGGCAGGCTCGTATGCTGGCTTTGCCGAAAAAGCACGTCCTGCTGAGCGCAGTCGAAGCATCTCACCTGCTGATGTTGTTGGAAAAGCACGGTCATGTCGAGGCAGTCGAGACATCTCGCTAGTGTGGTATACTATTATTATCACCACAACGTCAGCACGCGAGATGTCTCGTTCCCTGGCTTGATGCGCCACATGCTCGACATGACAACTTTATAAAGGATATAAAAAGGGCATAAAACATAAAAAACCCGGCTCCTTGGCAGGAACCGGGTTTTTTGGTTGGAGTATGCCGCTTACTTGGCGTCGGCCTTCTCTTTCACTTTAGTGCTGTTTTCGTCGTTTTTCATCTTGCGCTTTTTCTTGCCGTTTTCGCCTTTGGTCTTCTCCTTAGCTTTTTTCACGTCGCTGTCGGAGAGTTGCTTGGCCATGTCTACGGCGGTAGGCGCGGCGGCCGGAGCAACGGCAGCCGCTACCGGGTTGCCTTCCAGATCCAGCTCTGTTACCTCGTAGCCCAGCTCATTGATGGCGGGGAAAACCTTGGCCCGGTCGCCCACTACCACAATGTACATATTATCGGGCGTGAAGTACTTCTGGGAAATAGCCTGTACATCTTCTTTCTTCAAGGTGCGCAGAATCTCATTCTGCTGCTGCACATAATCCTTGTTCAGATTGTACTCTACCATACGGCCCAGGAAAGCGGCTTTCTGACGGCCGGTTTCATACTTCAGCGCGTCGCTCTGGCCCACCGAGGTTTGCAGGAACTGCAGCTCTTCGTCGCTGATACCATTGCGGTAGTTCTTCATTTCGCTTACAAACTCCTTCACGGAAGCCGCCGTGGCATCGGCGCGTACGCCGGCCTGGGCCGTGAAGGGACCCGCATATTGCGAGCCGTTGAAGTACGAGAAGGCCCCGTAGGTATACCCCTTGTTCTCCCGCAGGTTCAGGTTGATGCGGCTGCTGAAGTCGCCACCGAGCAGGTGATTGGCCAGGCCGGCGCGGTAGTAGTCGCCGGTAGCATCGTAGGGCATGCTCAGGTAGCCCACCCGGATTTCCGACTGCGGCGCACCGTCCTTGTTCACGAAGTAGATGTGGGTTTTGTCGGGCTGCGCCGAGGCGGTAGTTGGAGCCGGTAGGGCAACGTCCTTTTTCGCCCAGCTTTGCAGGAAGCCCAGCTTAGGCGTTACCTGCTTCTGGTCTACATCGCCCACAATCACCAGATAAGAGATGTTGGGCGCGTAGTTGCGGGCGTAAAACTGCTTTACATCCTCCAGGGTAATGCCCTGCACGCTGGCTACGGTACCGCTGGTGGGCACGCGCATAATATCCGAGGCAGGATACACCAGGCGGGCAAAGGTTTTGTTGGCAATGGCCGTGGCCTGGGTGTTCTGGTTGGCAATGCCTTCCAGCGTCTGCTTTTTGATGCGTGCAAAATCGGCGGCATCAAAGCGGGGGCGCATCAGGCGCTCTTCCAGCAGGGCCAGCGTCTTGTCCAGGTTCTTGGTCAGAGACTGCACATAGATGGTGGTGTTGTCGCTGCCGGAGAATACGGAAATAGAGCTGCCCAGTTTTTCCAGGGCCGCCGTCATTTCTTCGCTGGTGTACTTCTGCGAGCCCTCATTCAGCATAGCCGCCGTGAGCGAGGCAATGCCGGCTTTGGAGGGGTCCTGCTGCTCCAGGCGGTGGCCGCCGGGAATGGTGAGCTGCATGGTAACGGCCGGAATTTCGGTGTTGCGCGTGCCAATCACCTTCAGGCCGTTGGGCATGGTTTCCTGCCAATAGGCGGGCACCTGCACTACGGGGTTAGCGCCGGATTTTGGCTGCTTGCTGCGGTCGAAGGAATCCGTGGCCTTCACGTAGGTCAGGCCTTTATATTCATCGGCGGGGGCTTTAAAGCCATCCTTGGAAACCGTGAAGTTGGTGGGCTTGGCCACCAGGGCCGTAGCACCCTTAGGCACCACGCTCAGAATAACGGCCTTTTTGCCTTTAATGTACTGGTTGTACACGCGCATTACATCGGCCTTTGTAAGGGCACGCAGTTCCTGCAGGTCTTTGGTAATGCGGTTAGGCGAGCCGGTAAACGTTTGGGCAGCAGCCAAAGCCGATACTTTACCGCTTACGCTGGCTAAGCCGTTGATGGTCTGCGACTCGCGGCCGGCCTTAAAGCGCTGCAGGTCCTCATCCGAAACGCCGCGCTTCTCAAACTCCTGCAGGGAGCGGCGGGCAATCAGCTCCAGGCTGTCGAGGCCTTTGCCGGGGTAGCTCAGAGCCATGATGGTAAACTCGCCCCCCAACTCAGCCGAAGGGTGACTGGCCGAAGCCTGCACGGCTTTCTGCGTTTTTACCAGGTTTTTGTAGAGCAAAGAGGTCTTGCCACCGCCAATGATTTCTGCCAGCGCATCCAGGGCCGGCTCATCGGGGTGGTAGCGGGGCACGGTGGGGAACACCATTTGCAGCATGGGGAAGCGTACGTTGTCTTCGTAGCTCACGTAGCGGTCCTGGTCCAGCTTGGGCTCGGGCAGCTTCATGTTCTGCACGGCGGGGCCGGGCTTAATGGTACCGAAGTACTTCTCGGCCAGCTTTATTACCTCGGCGGGCTTCACATCGCCACCCACGGTCAGGGTAGCGTTGTTGGGGCCGTACCAGCGCAGAAAGAAGTTTTTCAGGTCGTTTACGTCGGCGCGGTCCAGGTCTTCCAGGTAGCCGATGGTGAGCCAGCTGTAGGGGTGGCCGTAGGGATACAGGGTTTTGGCTACGTATTCGGAGGCCAGGCCGTAGGGGCGGTTGTCGTAGTTCTGGCCCCGCTCGTTCTTCACCGTAGAGCGCTGAATTTCAAACTTTTGCTGCGTAACAGCATCCAGCAGGAAGCCCATCCGGTCGGCTTCCAGCCACAGGGCCGTTTCCAGCTGGTTGCTGGGCAGGGTTTCGTAATAGTTGGTCCGGTCGCGGTTGGTGGAGCCGTTCAGGTCGCCGCCCGCGGCCGATACCAGCTTGAAGTGCTGGTCGTCGCCCACATGGTCGGAGCCCTGGAACATCATGTGCTCAAAGAAGTGCGCAAAGCCCGACTTGCCAATGGTTTCGCGGGCCGAGCCCACGTGGTAGGTTACGTCCACGTGCACCACCGGGTCGGAGTGGTCTTCGTGCACGATGACCGTGAGGCCGTTGGGCAGCTTATACTTCTCATAGGGAATCACCACTTCCCCGAGCTTACTGGCTACTTTTTCGACGAGGCGAGGGCCGGCAGTGGTGGTTTTGGCTGTTGGCGCCGATTTTTTCTGCTGGGCGGCCGCGGGCGTTACCACCAGCAGCGTGCTCATTCCCAGCAGCCACAAATGCTTTTGAAGCATAAGAAATTTTAAAAAGATGATGTATAAAGTACCAAGGCAAAGTGAAGGTACAAGTCTACAGACATTTCCCGACAACAAGAAGCTGCATCTGCATTCAGCAGTTGCGAAGTGCCTGGTAATTCGACACTTTTAGCCGCTACTACTCCTCTCTCCTTTTCCATTTTCCTCACTGGTCTGCTTATGCGTTTCTCCTCGTTATTTCTGCTGGCCCCGGCCCTGACCGGCGGGCTGCTGGCGGGCTGCCAAAGCCGCAACTCCCCGCCCGAGCTGATTACCCGCAGCACGCTCCCGGACTCTACCGAGGCCGCCCCCACCGATACGGCCGTGGTGGCCGCGCCCCGGGACGGAATTACCGGCGCGGGCATCGGGCAGTACATTAAAGTGCTTTCCGCCGATGATTTTCAGGGCCGCAAGCCCTTCACCGCCGGCGAAACTAAAACCACGGAGTACCTGGCCAGTGAGTTTAAAAAACTGGGGCTGAAGCCCGGGCCCAACGGCACGTATTTCCAGGAGGTGCCGCTGGTGGAAATTACCGGCCGGCCCGATAGCATCATGCGCATCTCGGGCGGCAAGGGCAAGCCGTTTAACCTCCAGTATAAAACTGATTTTATGGCCTTTACCGAGCAGGAAAAGCCGCAGGTATCGGTCAGCAACTCGCCGCTGGTGTTTGCCGGCTACGGCGTGGTGGCCCCCGAGTATAACTGGGACGACTACGCCGGGCTGGACGTGAAGGGCAAAACCGTGGTGGTGCTGGTAAACGACCCCGGCAATGCCGGCAACGACACCACCATGTTTAAGGGCAAGGCCATGACCTACTATGGACGCTGGATGTACAAGTACGAGGAGGCTGCCCGCCACGGCGCCACCGGCCTGCTCATCATTCACGAAACCCGACCGGCCGCTTACCCATGGTCGGTGGTGCAGACCAGCTACTCCGGCGCCAAGCTGCGCCCGCAAACGCCCGACCGGGGTGCCAGCAAGTGCAAGCTGGAAGGCTGGATAACGCTGGACGCCGCCCGCCGCCTGTTTACGGCCGCCGGCCTGCGCTACGATGACCTGTATGCGGCCGCCAATCTGCGGGGCTTCAAAGCCCGGCCGCTGGGCCTGAATGTGAGCATCAATATCCACAACAAAATCCGGCGCACCTCCTCCAAAAACGTGCTGGCCGTGCTGCCCGGCGCCACGCGGCCGCAGGAGTACATTATTTACACGGCCCACTGGGACCACCTGGGCATTGGGCCCACCGTGAAGGGCGACTCTATTTACAACGGGGCGCTGGACAATGCCAGCGGCGTGGCCGCCCTGCTCACCATTGCCAAAGCCTACACGCAGCTTCCTAAAAGCCCCGACCGCAGCATTGTTTTCCTGGCCGTTACCGGCGAAGAGCAGGGCCTGCTGGGCTCGGCCTACTACGCGGAACACCCCGTATTCCCGCTCAACAAAACCGTGGCCGACCTGAACATGGACATGCTCCGGCCCTACGGCCCCATGCGCGACGTAACGGTTATCGGCTACGGGCAGTCGGATCTGGATGACTATGCCCGCACGGCGGCTAAGGAACAGCAGCGCTACCTGCAGCCGGATAAAACCCCGGAAGAAGGCCATTTCTACCGCTCCGACCACTTCAGCTTTGCCAAAGTGGGTGTGCCGGCCCTGTATGCCAGCGGCGCCTTCGACAGCCGCGCCCGGGGCAAGGAGTATATAGAGGAGCAGAACAAAACTTTCACGGCCCAGCATTACCACCAGCCCAGCGACGAGTACAACCCCGCCTGGGACCTGCGCGGGATGGAGCAGGACGCCCGCCTGCTGTTTACCATTGGCCGCCGGCTGGCCGGCGAAACCACTTTCCCGCAATGGAAAGCCGGTTCTGAGTTTAAGGCTGCCCGGGACAAGAGCATGGGCACCAGAAAATAAGCTACCTGGTCGGCCTGAAATATTCACAAAGCCTCCGCTATCCGCGGGGGCTTTTTTGCGTAAAACATTAGGCCCAGGGCTCCTTGTTGAATGCTGGCTGCCTACTGCGGCATTTCCTTTCGAGTTTCTTCCCTTTCCTGTGCCTATTCCTACTGCCGAACACTCTTATTTGCGCCTGACCTACCGGCCCGATTTACGCATTCTGTTTATGCGCTGGACGCGGCTGGTTTCCTCGCAGGAGCACAGAACCGGGTATTTGCAGGGCCTGCAGTTTGCCCGGGAGCACCAGGCCGGCCACTGGCTGGTGGATTTGCGCACCCGGGGCCTGGCGGAGGCCGCCGACTTCAAGTGGATTTTGCAGGAATTCAGGCCGCAGATGCAGCAGGCCCTGCCGGGTATCTCTTTCCGCATTGCCTACCTGGTTACCCCCTATCATCAGGAAGTGATTACCAGCCGGCTGGTGGCTGAGGAAAAGATGTTTCGGAGCTTTATTGAGGAAAAAGACGCTTACCAGTGGTTGGGGACGCCCATGGCCGAGGCTTCCTAGCCGTTACAGCGGGCCCGGCTACACCTCTGCCCACCGGTACCGGCGCTCTTTCCACCAAATGCCCCCCGGCCACGCGGTATACGCCAGCACGGCCAGGGACATCAGCAGCAGGTAGCCATCATAGAGCAGCAACACGCCCATACTTTCCCGATGCCCGGCCTGGCGCAGGGTAATAGCCAGAAACAGAGTTTGTAACAACACTTTGCCCGCGTATAGCACGCTTATGGTGCCCAGAGGCAAAAGCGCCGGCCAGCCCAGTACAGCATAGAACACGCCGTAGGAGCTGAACAACACCACCAGCTGCCAGGGCAGCCGCCCGGCCCCTTTCATCCAGCGCTTGCGCTGCTGCAGCAGGTGCCGCAGGGTGGGCTGCGGCACGGAAACGCCCAGGACACCAGGCGCAATAATGTTCCGGAAGCCCCAGCCCTGCCCTACAATCAGCCCGAAAAGCTGCAGGTCTTCCGTAATGCTGAACGCCAGCGCTTCGTAGCCCCCAATAGACTCGTAGGCGGCGCGCGTGACGAGCATGTTGTTGCCCACGGCCGTAACGGGCAGGCCTAGGTCGGTGAGCAGGCGGATGAGGTTGAGGCCAAACAGCCAGTCCAGTCCCTGCAGGCGCCCAAACAGGTTGCCGCCGGCCGTGGTAATGCCTGTAACCACGCCTACCCCGGCCGGGGCGGCGGCCAGCATGGTCTGCACCCAGTTGGGCGCCAGGGCCATATCGGCATCAGTAATCAGGAAATAATTGGTGGTGGCGGCGCGGCACAAATGGGCCAGTACGTTGCTTTTGCCACGGGCCGTGCCCAGGCGCTGCCGGATAGGCAGCAACCGGAACCAAGGCTTATCAGCAATAAAGCGCCGCACAATTTCCCGGGTGTCATCGGTGGAGGCATCATCCCCAATCAGGATTTCAAGCTGCTCTGCAGGGTAGTGCAGCCGCGCCAGGGCCCGCAGGCAGCGCTCAATGGTGGCGGCTTCGTTGCGGGCGGCAATCAGAATGCTTACGCGGGGAGTAGCCGTGCAGCCAGCCAAGCGGGGCCGGGGCCATACAAGCAGCAGAAGCGCCAGCACATACAGGCCAAAGAACACGCTAAAAAAGACGGTAGCGAATAACATATACCCACCGGATTAGCACTTGAGCTGCGCAGCCTCAACAAGTAAGCCGCGGGTAGTCTGATAGAATAGCATACGTCGAATAAAGGAGCTACCGTTGCGGTGGAAAACGCTGATTTTTACCCCGATAGGCATCCGTATTAATGCGGAGCCCAAGTGAAAACAAGGACACAAAAAAGCCCTGACTGCTGGCAGCCAGGGCTTTTGTAAATGCATTATGCGCTTTGGGTTAGAGCTGCGGGTTGGTCTGGGCCGGCGCGTCGTAGGCAGGGCTTTCCGGCGCCAGGGCCGTTGGGTCGGCGGGCAGCCGGATGTCATCGGCATCGTGGACGCGCAGCGTGAACAGGCCGGCAATTATCATAGAGGCGCCTCCAAGTACCAGCGTCATCACTGACTCTCCGCCGAATACGTGCTTGGTGAAGAACCCCAATGTAACGCCTGCCACCATCTGCGGAATCACAATGAAGAAATTGAACACGCCCATGTAGTAGCCCATTTTGTTCCAGGGCAGAGCCCCAGCCAGCATGGCATACGGCACGCTCAGGATAGAAGCCCAGGCAATACCGACGCCCACCATAGATACCAGCAGCATTTTGGGGTCCTGAATGAAGTAAATTGAAATCAGACCCAATCCCCCGGCTATTAAGCAGAGCATATGCGCGACGCGGCGGCTGGTGCGACGGGCTATAATGGGAAGCAATAGTGCAAATACCGCCGATACACCATTGTACACCGAAAAGCATACCCCTACCCAGTCTGCCCCCTCATTATAGAGCTTAGAGGTAGTATCGGTGGTATGGTAGATGTGACTAGTAATGGCCGGCGTGGTGTAAATCCACATGGCAAATAGGGCTAGCCAAGAGAAGAACTGCACGATGGCCAGTTGGCGCATGGTTTGGGGCATGTTGAACACGCCCATGAAGGATTCGCGCACGCCATTCCAGAAACCGGCAGTCCGGCGCTTCTCCTCCTCAAAAGCATTCATGTCTTCTGGCGGATACTCCTTGGTGCGCAACACCGTCCAGAGTACTGCCAGAAAAAACACAATACCGCCGATATAAAAAGCGTATTTCACCGACAGCGGAATATGCCCCGCGGGAGCAGTATTCGAAATGTTAAACCAGTTGGTAAAAATCCAAGGTAGCGACGAAGCCACAATGGCGCCAATGCCGATAAAGAAAGTTTGGGCAGCAAAGCCCGTGGTGCGTTGCGAGGACGGCAACAAGTCGCCAACCAGCGCCCGGAAGGGCTCCATGGAAATATTGATGCTGGAATCCATAATCCAGAGCATACCCGCCGCCATCCACAAGGCTGTTACGTTCGGCATCACCAGCAGCGCCAGCGAGGCCAGAATAGCTCCAATCATAAAGTAAGGCCGCCGGCGCCCCCAGCGAGGACTCCAGGTACGGTCTGACATATAGCCGATGATGGGCTGCACCAACAAGCCAGTGGTAGGCGCAGCCAGCCATAGAATGGCTATATCATCCGTCTTGGCCCCCATCGTTTCAAAAATGCGGCTGACGTTGGCGTTTTGCAGGGCAAAGCCAAACTGGATGCCGAGGAAGCCGAAGCTCATGTTCCAGATTTGCCAGAAGCTCAGCCGGGGTTTTTCGCGGGTACTGCTCGCCGTTGCTACGGAAGTTGCCATTCGCTATAGGTAGGATTGAAGGGGAGAAATTAAGGGAGTAATTTACTGGCTTTCAGAATACCAACGCCTTAGTGGCGCTCCTGTATCTCAAAGATATAGGCGCTCTGGGGCGTGAGCGTCATGGTCAGGTTATCGGTGGCGGGCATGCCGTTCAGCAGGTCCTGGTAGGCGTACACGCGGTTGGGGTCGAGGCCCATGGCGGTGAAGGCCTGCGGGGGAATGCGCAGCGTGGGCCGCATGGTTTTGTCTTTGCTGAAGTTGGCCACAATGAGCAGCTTTTGCTTGTCGGTGTAGCGCAGGAAGGTGTACACCTGCCGCTGGTCGTAGTCTTTGCCCAAGTTGTTGGCGTCCTGCAGCTCGTAGAACTTACCGCGCCGAATGGCTTCGCTGCTGCCGGCCAGGTTCAGCAGGCGGCTGTAGAAGTCGCGCAGCTGCTTCTGGCCACCATCCAGCTTACCACCGTCAAACTTGCCGCCGTTCATCCACTGCTGGTGGTTAGGCACACCCCAGTAATCAAAGATGGAGGAGCGTCCATCGTTGCCCGAGAAGCCCTCGGCCCCGTTGGCGGGCTCGCCCACTTCCTGCCCGAAGTACAGCATCACGGGGCCCGAGCCCAGCGTGGCCGATACCACCATGGCCGGAATAGCAGCTTTAGGGTCGCCGGCAAAGTCCGGGGAGGCAATGCGCTGCTCGTCGTGGTTTTCCAGGAAGCGCAGCATGTGGGAGGAGAAGCCGCGGCTTTCTTCGCGCCACACCCGGGTAATGTCCTCGGTGTTGCCCTCGCCGCGCATCAGGCGGCGCAGGCCGTCGTAGAGGCCTACTTTGTCATAGAGGTAATCAAAGTGGCCCTGCTCGATGTACATTTTGTACGTCTTGGCGTCGTAGGCTTCGCCGATGAACACCAGCTCGGGCTTCACCTTTTTGAGCTCCGGAATAACCCAGGCCCAGAACTCCACGGGCACCATCTCGGCCATGTCGCAGCGGAAGCCGTCCACGTCCTTTTTGGCCCAGTACACCAGTATATCGCGCATTTTCAGCCAGGTATCCGGAATGGGCGCAAAGTGCTTGGCGCGGCCGTGCTGGTAGTCCACACCGTAGTTCAGCTTAATGGTTTCAAACCAGTCGTCTACCTTGGGCGTGGCCGAAAACACGTCGTTGCCGGTTACTTTGGCGGGGTTCTCGGCAAATTTGCCGTCTTCCTTCGGGCCTTTCTGCGCCCCCAACGGGTTATTGCCCGCGGGCACTACCAGGGGCTGCCCGGGCAGGTAATAGAAGTTGTTATTGACGGCAAAAGCCTTGGTCTTGTCGTCCTTCTCCCCCAGGTCTACCACACCCGCGGGCTTGGCATCCGACTTATAGGTGCGGGCTACGTGGTTGGGAATGAAGTCAATAATAACTTTCAGGCCGTTGGCGTGGGTGCGCTTCACCAGACCCTCAAACTCCAGCATGCGCGCTTTCACGTTCACGGCCAGGTCGGGGTCCACATCATAGTAGTCCTTAATGGCGTAGGGCGAGCCGGCGCGGCCTTTTACCACGTCGGCATCGTCCAGGGCAATACCGAACTTGGTATAGTCCGTCATGGTGGCGTGCTCAATCACGCCGGTGTACCATACGTGCGTGGCGCCCAGCTTCTTAATAGCCTGCAGCGCTACGCTGTTGATGTCGTTGAACTTACCCACGCCATTCTCCGTGATGGTGCCGTAGGGCTTGTTGGTAGCTACTTTGTTCCCGAAGAGGCGGGTCATCATCTGATAGATAACCAGCTTATTGTCCTGGGGTACCTCGTCGGTGGTATTGGGGTCAGATTGGTAAGAAGTCACAGCACGCGGCGCCGGGGCCGGGGAGAGTAGTTGAAAAGATGCCAGTGCGAACAAAGCACCGGCAGCAGGCAATAACAGCTTTTTCATAGTCAGGCGTAAGATAATCAGTTGCCCGTTGATAGTTGCCAGTTATCAGTTCGTTTAATAAAACCCTGGCAACTATCAACGGCAACTGATTTACCATTGCTGGGTAAGCGGGTGAATCATGAGCTCATCCACCACCACGTGGGCCGGGGCTTCCAGCACGTAGCGCACGGCCTGGGCAATATCCGAAGGGCGCAGGTGCGTGTGTTCTACCTCCGGGCTGCCGGGCTGGGCATTGTTGAAATGGGTATCGACCAGCCCTGGGAAAATGGTGCTGACTTTAATGCCGAACGGGCGCACCTCTTTGCGCAAAGAGCCCAACAGGGCATCCTGGGCGTATTTGCTGGAACCATACACCGAGCCGTGCTCAAAGGTGCGCCGCGCCACATCCGAGGTAACGCCCACAATATGCCCGCGCCCCTGCGCCTTAAAGTGCGGCACGGCGGCTTTGCAGAGCAGGAACGTGCCTTTCACATTCACATTGTAAATACGGTCCCACTCGGCGGCATCAAAGCTTTCGAGCAGGCCAAAGCTGCCCACGCCGGCGTTGCACACCAGAATATCCAGGCGGCCAAAGTGCTCCATGGCAATGTCCACGGCCTGCTGGGCGTCGGCCTCGTCCGTCACGTCCGCCGACAGGGGCAGAATCTGCTGGGAATGGGCCACGTCTTTCAGCTCGTTGGCGCCCCGGGCCAGAGCTACCACGCGGGCACCCTGCATGGCCAACAGCAGCGAAATGGCCCGCCCGATGCCGCGGCTGGCACCCGTTACAATAGCTACTTGGTCGGTGAGGTCGGTCATATGTTTAGCTGTTAGCGGATGGCGGTTGGCTGATGGCTATGTCGCTTAGTAAACATGGTAAGTCAATAGCTATCAGCTAATAGCCATCAGCCAATGATCAAAATGTACGCAAATCCTGCCTGGCAATCAACGCAACGGGGCGGCCCACCTGGGCCGCCCCGTGCTGATTAGCCTACCTGGCGGGCCTGGCCGTTCACATGCACCGTCAGCGGCTTGTCAGATTCAATATTGACGCCCTCGCGGCCCACGTGTACTTTCAGCACGGCCCCGCGGAAGCGGATCCGGAAGCTGAAGCCCGACCATTTGGCCGGCAGCATGGGCCGGAAGTGCAGCTCGCCGTTGCGCACACGCATGCCGCCAAAGCCCTGCACTACGGCCATCCAGGTGCCGGCCATGCTGGTGGTGTGGCAGCCGTCCTCGGTGTCGTTGTTGTAGTCGTCCAGGTCGAGGCGGGCGGTGCGCAGGTACATTTCGTAGGCCTTGTCCTGCATACCCAAACGGGCGGCCAGCACCGCGTGCACGCACGGCGAAAGGGACGACTCGTGCACGGTGCGCGGCTCGTAGAACTCGAAGTTGCGGCGGATGGTGTCTTCATCAAACCGCTCTTCCAGCAGGAACATGCCCTGCAGCACATCGGCCTGCTTGATAAAGCAGGAGCGCAGGATCCGGTCCCAAGACCATTTCTGGTTCAGGGGGCGGTCTACGGCGGGCAGGTCCTGTACCAGAATCTGCTCCTTGTCCATATAGCCTTCCTGCTGCAGCATAATACCGCGCTTCTCATCCCGGGGCAGGAACATATTGCCCATAATGTCGCGCCAGGCGGCAAAGTCGTGCTGCTCATCCAGCTTCAGCTCCATGGCCAGCGCGGCGTAGCGGCCGGGGTTTTCCTGCTGAATTTTCTCCAGTACGTGCAGCGTGTACTCCAGCGTCCAGAGGGCAATGGTGCTGGTGTACCAGTTGTTGTTGACGTTGTTTTCGTACTCGTTGGGGCCGGTTACGCCCAGCATCACATACTGGCCTTTCTCCTCGGAGAAGTTCACGCGCTGCGCCCAGAAGCGGGAAATGGCCACCAGCACATCCACGCCGTAGTCAGCCAGGTAGCTCTCGTCGCCGGTGTAGCGCACGTAGTCATAAATGGCGAAGGCAATGGCCCCGTTGCGGTGAATCTCCTCGAAGGTGATTTCCCACTCGTTGTGGCACTCTTCGCCGTTCATGGTCACCATGGGGTACAGCGCGGCGCCGCCCGTGAAGCCCAGCTTCTGGCCGTTTTCAATGGCTTTGCCTAGCTGCTTGTAGCGGTAGAGCAAGAGGTTACGGGCCACCTGCGGATCGGCCGTGGCCAGGTAGAAAGGCAGGCAGTAGGCCTCGGTGTCCCAGTAGGTGCTGCCGCCGTATTTCTCGCCGGTAAAGCCTTTGGGGCCGATGTTCAGGCGCGGGTCTTCGCCGGTGTAGGTCTGGTTGAGCTGGAAGATGTTGAAGCGGATAGCCTGCTGCGCGGCCGGGTCGCCTTCAATGATGATGTCACTCTCGGCCCACTTAGCGGCCCAGGCGGCGGCCTGCTCCTTCAGCATGGCGGCAAACCCTTTGATCCGGGCCTGCTGCACGGCGCGGCGGCACACATCCTGCAGCACGCCCCGCTCATGGTTTTCGGAGGAAATATTGGCGGCAAACTTGGTCAGCACAGTTTCCTCCCCGTCCAGCACATTCACCGTGAAGATGTGCGCCACGTACTTCTCGCTCTCAATGGGGTGCGTGTGGGGCTTCACCTCCACCCCGCCCTGCGTGAGCGTGAACACCATGCCGGTGCACACGTCAAACTCGGTTTTGCGGGTGCGGGCCGTTACGAAAGCGCCCTGCTCCTGCACCGAGCGGCTTACTTCTTCCCAGAACTTCTCGTCGTAGTTGGCGTCCTGGTTTTTTACGTCGAAGTCGATGAAGGGCGTGAGCGTGGCTTTGCCCGAAAATCCCACCGGCTTAATGGAGTACTGCACCACGCCTACCTCGTCGTCCACAATGCTGCAGAAACGCTTCGATTTAATTTTCACCCGCTTGCCGTTGCTGAGCAGCACCGTGCAGGTACGCTCCAGGTAGCCTTCCTGCATGTTCAGCACGCGGCGGAAGTCTTCCACGGTGGCTTTGGCCAGGTCCAGCTCTTCGCCGTCAATCTCCACGCCGATGCCAATCCAGTTGGCGGCGTTCAGCACTTTGGCGAAGTAGTCGGGGTAGCCGTTTTTCCACCAGCCCACGCGGGTTTTATCGGGGTAATACACGCCGGCCACGTAGTTGCCGGGCAGGGTTTCGCCGGAATACTGCTCCTCAAAGTTGGCGCGCTGACCCATGCGGCCGTTGCCCAGCGAGAAAATGCTTTCGGAAATCTTATTCAGGTGCGGATCGAAGCCTTCTTCAATAATCCGCCACTCATCTGTTTTCAGGTAATCTTTCATCTGTAAGGGAAGAGAAAGGGTAAGCGAAATTCAAGTGCCATTTAAGGCTATTTTCAGTTCCCCTCCTTTTTAAGGAGGGGTGGCCGGAGGCCGGGGTGGTTAATTGTTGAACGACAAGTTAGAACTAGCACTAGTAATCGTTCTGACGGTTGGTCAACCACCCCTAGCCCCTCCTCAGCTGAGGAGGGGAACTAGTTTTTAGTTTTAGCTTTTCAGCTCCTGCAGGCGGGCTACAGTCATTTCTTCGAAGCCGGGAATCACAAAATCAGCCTCGCTGAGAATGGTAGCGTCGCCCACGCCAATGCAGTGCATGCCGCCGTTGCGGGCGGCTTCCAGGCCGGCTACGGCGTCTTCAAACACCACGCATTCTTCGGGCGCAACGCCCAGCGCCTCGGCGCCTTTCAGGAACACTTCGGGGTCGGGCTTGGCGTTGGCTACGTCAGTACCGTCGATGATGGCATCGAACAGAGGGAGCAACTGCACGCGCTCCAGAATGAGGCGGGCATTTTTAGAGGCGGAACCCAGGGCCGTTTTCAGGCCGGCAGCGCGGCACTCTTCCAGGAAGCGGCGCACACCGGGCAGCAAGTCGGCCTCGGTCATACGGTGCACGTCTTCCAGGTACACTTCGTTTTTGCGGGTAGCCAGGGCCACCTGCTCGTCCTCGGGCATGGTTACGCCACCTATTTCGAGGATGATTTCCAAGGAACGCATGCGGCTTACGCCCTTCAGCCGCTCGTTATGGTGCTCGGTAAAATCTATGTTCAGCCCGTCTGCCAATGACTTCCAGGCCTGATAATGGAATTTAGCTGTGTCCACGATAACTCCGTCGAGGTCGAAGAGACAGGCTTTGATTGTTGCCATGTAGGTAGTTTTCAGTTGTCAGTTACCAGTTGCCGGTTGCCAGCTGCAGGATAATTTCCTGGCAACTGACAACTGGCAACCGGCAACTCATTTTTTAAGCTCCAGCACCAGCGTGGTCATGGCCGGCACTTTCAGGGATTTAAGGTCAGAAACGGCCGTGCCGCCGATGATGTCCTGCGCGCTGGTGTAGCCCTGCAGGCGCTCGGCAAAGCGGGCGGTGTCGATGGTCTTGTCTTCCTTGCCCGCGTTCATCACCACCATCACCGACTGGCCCTGGTCGTTGTAGCGGAAGTAGGTGTACACGCTACCCTCCGGCACAAAGTGCATGCGCTTGCCGGTTTGCAGGGCGGGGTGGGTTTTGCGGTAGTTAGCCAGCTTGCTCACGTGCTGGAACATGTCCTGCTCCTGGGGCGTGCGGCCGGCGGCCGTGAAGGCGTTGTGCTTGTCGCCGGCCCAGCCGCCGGGGAAGTCGGAGCGCACGAGGCCGTCGGGGTTGGAGAAGTTCTTCATCAGAATCTCGGTGCCGTAGTACAGCTGCGGAATGCCGCGCTCCGTGAGCAGCCACGTGAGGGCCATTTTCTGCTTTTTTACGTCCTCGCCCAACACCGAGAAAACGCGGCTCATGTCGTGGTTATCCAGGAAGATGACGTTGCGCGAGGCGTCCTCGTACATCCAGTCGCCTTGGGCGGTGTAGTAGATTTTGGCAATGCCCTCGGCCCAACCAGCTTCCTTCGTCAGAGCGTCTTCAATGGCATACTTCATCATGAAGTCCGTGACGCCGGGCAGGTTGCTTTTGAAGCCGTTTACCGCCGGGAAATTGTTGCGCGACCAGAAGGCCTGCTGCGCCACGCCCTCGGCGTTCTGCACCCAGGTTTCGCCAAACATGCCCAGTTGGGGGTACTCGTCCAGCACGGCCTTGCCCCACTGCATCAGGAACTGCGGGTTGGAGTAGGGGTAAGTATCAATGCGGTAGCCATCCAGGCCGGTGTATTCTACCCACCAGATAAAGTTCTGAATGAGGTAGTTGGCCACCAGCGGGTTTTCCTGCGCCGGGTCGGGCATGGTGGTATCAAACCACGTGGTGTTGAACATCTTACGGTCCAGCTCTGAGCCGTACGGGTCGTTCACGGTGCCGTCGCGGTAGTTGCCGCGCGTGAAGGTGGGCCACTGGTGGAACCAGTCTTTGGCCGGCTGATCCAGGAACAGGTAGTTGTAGCTGCCCATGTGGTTGAGCACCACGTCGTGAATCACTTTCAGGCCCTGCTGGTGGGCGTGCTGTACAAACTGCACGTACTCCTCATTAGTACCGTAGCGGGGGTCCACGGCGTAATAATCGGTGAGGGCGTAGCCGTGGTAGCTGGCCCGGGGCATGTCGTTTTCTACTACCGGCGTGGGCCAGATGGCCGTTACGCCCAGCTCCTTCAGGTAGTCGAAGTGGTTTTCGATGCCCTGCAAATCACCGCCGTGGCGGGCATACATGGAGTCGCGGGCAATGCGCTGCACCTTCATGCCTTTCACGATGTCGTTCTTCGGGTTGCCGTTGGCAAACCGGTCGGGCATCAGCATGTAGATAAAGTCGGCGCTGGTCACGCCCTGTACCTTGGACTTGTCGCCGGGGGTGGTGCGGGCGCGCAGCTCGTACTCGTATTTGGTCTTTTTGGCGCCTTCGAACTCCAGCTTCAGCTTGCCGGGCTTCGCTTCGGGACTGATAGTCAGGTTCACCAAGAGGTAATTCGGGCTCTCCAGCTTCTGAAAGCCCTCCAGCGTAACGCCGGGGTAGTTGCTGAGCTCCACTTTGCTGCCCGCAATGCCGGGGCCGTGCACCAGCAGCTGCAGTTTAGGGTTTTTCATACCCACCCACCAGAAAGTGGGGTCGATGCGGGTGATGGCGGCAGTCTTTTTAACCGGAGCGGCCGTTGCTTCTGCCACGATTACACTGGCAGGCGTAGCGGCCGGCGCAGGGGCAGCGTGCAGAGCGGTGAAACCCAGGCCAAGGGCTAAGGGCAGGAAGCGGGAAAGTCGCATAAGGGAAGGGCGTAATTCAACGGGCGAGGTGCAAGTTATCCTCTCCGGCGGCGCTATCCAAAATCAGCCCTGCATTTCCCGTAGCCTCAAAAACAGCGAAATTTCGCTCCAAAGCCCGAAAACGGCCTAAATAAAACGCCCGTGGCTCCTCAGGAACCACGGGCGTTTGCCTATGCTAAATCCAATTCGCTTACTGCACCTTGGCCAGCCAGAGCGAGGCGTTCAGGTGCAGGCGGGCGTGGCTTACGTTTTCGTTCCAGCCATCGTACACCGTGTTGCCGGGCGAGCCGGTACCATCATCAGCTGGCGAGGAGTCGCCGATAATCACCACGCGGCCCGTGCCGAAGGTGCTGCTGGCCGCCATTACGCTACTGTTGCCCTTAGCCACGCCCAGACGCCAGATCAGGCCCTGCACGGTGCTGTTGGCGGTGGGGTTCAGAGTCATGGTAGCGCCGTTGTGGAACGAGAGCTGCGACACCAGGCCCTGCGAGCCGTTCATGATGGGGTTGGTGGAGCTTACCAGCGCGTTGTTGCTGTCCTCCACCACGTTGTCGGAGTTTACTGAGAAGCCGAAGGGGTTGGCCTGCACCGAGTTGTTGGTCATCAGGTCGTTCCAGATCTGGGGGGAGTCCCAGCCGTCGTTGTTCCGGTCGGAGATGATGTGGTCGGAAATCATGAACAGACCGCCGCCGTTTTGCACGTAGCGCAGAATGGCGGTTTTCTCGGCGGAGGTGAATACCACGTTGGGCTCATCTACCACAAACACGGCGTAGTTGCTCAGGTCCTGCGAGTTGGTAGCATCACCGTAGGTAATGCGGCCGCCGGCAGGCAGCTGATAAACCGTGTGGCCCTGCTTGGCCAGGGCTACGCCCCAGGCCGAGATGGCGCCGGTCCAGTAGGTTTCGGAAGTGGTGGCAGTGATGCCGGACTGGGCGGGCGTAGGAACCGATACGGCCAGGCCGCCGTCCACATCCAGTACCCAGTCGGCGTTGCCGGCCAGCTCGCCGTGCGAGCCATCGAACAGGAATTTCTTGCCCGTGCCGGTAGGCGGCGGGGTGGTGCCACCATACTGCTGAACGGTGATGTTATCGAAGTTGATGCGGTTGGTGCCGCCCGAGGTCTTGCGGATCTGCAGGCGTACGTTACCGCTCAGATTTACCGTGAAGGAAGCCGTTTGCAGCGAGGTGCTGCTGGTGGTGATGGTGCTGCCCACTTTGGCGTAGGTGCTGCCGCTGTTGGTGGAGGCCCACAGCTCCCAGCTGGAGCTGCCATCGGTGCCGTACACGGCGTGCTGCACGGTTACTGCACCGGCACCGGCCGTAGTGTTGAAGTTCATGGTGAGCTTGCCCACGTTGCGCACCCTGGCTGATTGCGCGCCGGTTTTGTGGTCGGCGGTGGTGTTGCCGAGCAGGGCATCGTCCAGGGTCCAGGAGCCGGAGCCCAGGGTAACCGAGCCCAAGGAGTAAGCCGTTTTGGTGCCGGTTTCGAAGCCCTCGGGGAAGCCGGTGGCGCTAACGGCCTGCGTGGCGGTGGTGGCGGCCGGCGCCTGTGGCATGGGGTCCTGAACCGAGGTGCAGGCTACCGCCAGGCCCAGGAAGGCCGTGGTGAGAATACGGTTAATGTGCATGTAAGAAAGGAGTTGGGGTGGTAAAAAAAGAGGTAGAGACGGCAAAGCTACCGGCTTACCCATTAACTGAGAGTAATACAAGGTTACCGTTTTGTTACTATATTTTATCAACAGACTTCCATCGAAACTTTTCTCCCAAAACAGATGCATCCCGGGCCGGGCCGGCTACGTAGGCGGGCGGCTACCTCACCAGCACTCAGCAAAAACCCGCCGCTTTGCGGTTTTCTGCCGCTTATTTCTCACCTTCAAGACTGCTTATCGCGCCCTTTTCTACCCGCTTCTTTTTATGGCTTTTACCTTCCGTTCTTACGCTGCCGCGCCAGAATTTTACACGTCGGCCGCTTACTTCTCCATGGAGTTTGCCCTTGATCAGGCCCTGAAAACCTACTCCGGCGGGCTGGGCTTCCTGGCCGGCTCTCACATGCGCTCTGCTTATGAGCTCCGGCAGAACCTGGTCGGCATCGGCATCCTGTGGACCTATGGCTACTATGACCAGACGCGCAACGAAGACCAGACCATGCGCGTGGACTACCGCCATAAGGCCTACTCTTTCCTCGAAGACACCGGCCTGATCTTCCCCATCATCATTCATGGCGCGCAGGTGCAGGTAAAGGCCCTGTACCTGGCCCCCGAGGTTTTCGGCACGGCCCCCATGTTTTTCCTGACCACCGACATTCCGGAAAACGACTACATCTCGCGCACCATTTCCCACCACCTCTACGACGCTGATACGGCCGCCCGCGTAGCGCAAAGCATATTGCTGGGTACCGGCGGCGGCACCCTGCTGGATTTGCTGGGCCATCAGGTAGATGTGTATCACCTGAACGAGGGCCACGGGCTGCCATTGGCGTTTTACCTGTATGAGAAGCACGGCCGCCAGCTGGCGGAAGTGCAGAAGCGTTTGGTTTTCACGACCCACACCCCGGAACTGGCCGGCAACGAGGAGCACCCCATGAAGCTGCTGGAAGACATGACGTTTTTCGGCAACGTGCCGGCCGAGGAAGTGCGCCGGATAGCCGGTGTAGAAAACAATGTCCTCAGCTACACGCTGGCCGCGCTGCGCATGGCGCGCCGGGCCAACGGCGTATCCAAAGTGCATGGCAAGGTGGCCAACCAGATGTGGGGCTCCTACCAGGGTATCTGCCCCATTATCTCCATTACCAACGCCCAGAACGGCACCTACTGGCGCGACCCGGCCCTGCACCACGCCCTGACCGGCCACCACGACAAAGCGTTGAAGGCCCGTAAGCGGGAAATGAAAAAGGCACTGTTCGACATCGTGGCCGACCAGACCGGCAACCTCTTCGACCCCGACGTGCTGACCATTGTGTGGGCCCGCCGCTTTGCCGGCTACAAGCGCGCCGACCTGATTCTGCGCCACTTTGAGCGGTTTCAGCGCCTGCTGCAGGACACCAAACGGCCTATTCAGATGATTTGGGCGGGCAAGCCCTACCCCAAGGACTACGGCGCAATTGCCACCTTCAACGGCATCATCCAGAAAACCAAAGCCTATAAGAACTGTGCTGTGCTTACGGGCTACGAGCTGGGCCTTTCAGCAGCGCTGAAGAAGGGTTCCGATATCTGGCTGAACACGCCGCGCTTCCCGCGCGAAGCCTCCGGCACCAGCGGCATGACGGCCGCCATGAACGGCAGCCTGAGCCTGAGCATTGCCGATGGCTGGATTCCGGAGTTCGTGCGCGAGGGTGAAAACGGCTTTCTGATTCCCTTGGCCAACATTAATGAGCCGGAGCACGTGAAGGACGACGTGGAGGCTACCGGCGTGCTGGACGTGCTGGAGCAGGAAATCCTGCCATTGTATTATGATAAGCCCGAGCAGTTTCTGGAGCTCATAAAAAACGCTATGCACGAGGTAGAGCCGGCGTTCGACTCCGGCCGCATGGCGCGGGAATACTACGAGAAAATGTACACGGTGTAACTGCCCCGGCACCTTTTCCTGCTTGCCTTACCGCCCAGCCTAGCAGCTGGGCGGCTTTTTTTGTGGCATTTTCAAGTCCGCTTAGCGGCGCACGGCGTATGTGGTTATTCGCGGGTTGAGCTGGTGGAGTGGGGCACCTAAGTAGCTGAAAGCAGCGGCGTTGGTGATATAGCCGGGAAAATAACGAGGTATGGGCCGGAGGGGCGCTACCAGAAAGTCAGAAGTGCCGGCCCTGCGTCAGCGGCTACTCTGCCTCAACCCCGTCCGGAGTTTGCCCGTATCGGAATTCAGGAATATGCTTATTCCTCTCCCGATTTCGAACAAAATTGCTGGATATGACTGAAGAAGAATCAAATATAGCAACAAGAGAATATTTTGAATTTATACAAAACCGAGAATTCCCTTGCGTTGCTGCTAAAACTGCCCTTACCTGGAATCAGATAAAATGCCTGGTAGTAGACCACTTGGCCTGCCCCAAAGACGATGCCGCCATTCTGGAGTTTATCTATGATTTTGTAGATACCTACCGCACCGCCGATAAGCTCTACCACAGCGCCGCCATCATCTTTAAAGGCCCCGAAAACCCTACGGAAGCCCAGTTCGAAGAGTTTTTCTGGCAGCGCCTGCAGGCGGTATCTAACCTGGATTCCCAGCGCTACGGCTACGACCCGCGCGTGGTAGCCGACCCCAACTCCCCGGATTTCAGCTACAGCCTGAAAGAGGAAGCCTTTTTTGTGATTGGGCTGCACCCCGGCAGCAGCCGGCCGGCCCGGCAGTTTAAGTGCCCCACCTTGGTGTTTAATGCCCACGACCAGTTTGAGCGCATCCGGGAGGCGGGCCGGTATGATAACCTGCGCCAGACCATTCGCACGCGCGACGTGGTGTACTCTGGCTCCATCAACCCCATGCTCGAAGACTACGGGCAATCCTCGGAAGTGTATCAATACAGCGGAAAGGCCTATGATCAGGCCTGGAAGTGTCCTTTTTTAAGCCAACATGTCCTCCCAACTAACCATCATTCCGCCGCGTAGCGGCACTTCCTTTCTGCTCAAAAAAGGCCAGCGCCTGAAAGTGGTGGATATCGAAGGCGAACAGGTATCGGACTTTGTCTGCTACAACCTGGCCGACAAAGCCGAGTACCTTTCCTCGGGCCGCACCATTGACTATGCCGAAACCATTCTGCTGACCAAGGGCCACCCGTTCTACTCCAACCGCAGCAATGTGATGTTTGATCTGGTGGAAGATACCGTGGGCCGCCACGACTTCCTGCTCACGCCCTGCAGCGCCGATACATTCCGCATTATCTATGGCCACACCCACCCGCACCGGGGCTGCTTTGGCAACCTGTGCGCCGCGCTGGAGGAACACGGCATCCGTCCCGATGCTATTCCCATCAGCTTCAACATCTTCATGCACGTAACCGTGGATGGCGACACTGGCCGTGTGGCCGTGCTGCCGCCCAAAAGCAAAGCCGGCGACTACGTGGTGCTGGAAGCCCGCATGGATCTGCTGGTGGGCCTCACAGCGTGCTCCGCGGAAATGTCGAACAACTACGCCTTCAAGCCCATTGGCTACCAGATAGAAGGTTGAGCCCGGGCCCGCTCCGGCCTTGGGCTACTCTGTAGCGGTAAGCACGGGCTCCAGCACGGCCCATACGTTGCGGGCCAGAATTTTCTGGCCCTCGGCGTTGGGGTGCACCCCATCGGGCAGGTTTAGCTCCCGCCGGCCCATCACGTCCTGCAGCAGAAACGGCACAAAGGCCACGCTGTTTTTTTCCGCCAGCGTGCGGAACAGGGCTTTGAACTCCTGGGCGTAGTGCACAAACCGGTGGCCGCCCAGCGGGCCCAGATCAAAGGGAAACTCCAGGCCCACCAGCACGATGCGGGCCTGGGGGTATTTCAGGCGCACCTGGTCGATGATTTCCTGCAGGTTCTGGGTGGTTTCGCGCACGGGAATGCCGCGCAGGCCGTCGTTGGCGCCCAGCTCCAGCACAAACACGTCTACCGGCTGGCGCGTGAGCACGCTGGCTACGCGGTGCTTGCCCCCGGCGCTGGTTTCCCCGCTCACGCCGTAGTTAAAGGCTTTGTAGGGCAGCTGCAGGGAGTCGAGGCGCAGTTGCAGCAGGGCCGGAAACGATTCGCTGGCGCGCAGCATGTAGCCGGCCGTGAGGCTATTACCGAAGAAGATGATGTTTTGCATACGAACAGGAGGAGCTGCCGGCTGCCCGGCCAGGGGCTGCGCCGGCGTGGGCGAAGAGCACGCTCCCACCAGGCATAGCAAGGCCGGCAGCAGGCAGCTGCCCACGCTACGCATGCACCGCAGGAAAAGGAACGTGACCATATTCTCCCTCCCAACGGCCGGCCGGGCTCTGGGGTTTGCCCGGCGCAAAACAAGCCGCCCACGAAACCTTTTGCCCAGTTCTGACTTTAAGCAGGCAACCAGATAAGAATAGTTCTTATCTGGGATGCGTACCTTTGTAAGACCAACCTTGTTTTTCCGTTATGTCTGTTACGAAAGCAACTGATACCGAATTCCGTCAGCTTCTTGATTCCAATGAGAAAGTAGTAGTGAAATACTACGCCGACTGGTGCGGCAACTGCCGCCTGTTCTCGCCCAAGTTCAAGCGTTTGGCCGAGGCCAACGAGGGCATTGCGTTTCTGGATGTAAACGCCGAAACCAGCCCCGAGGCCCGTAAGCTGGCTAACGTAACCACGCTGCCCTTCTTTGCTATTTTCCGCAATGGCGAGCTGGTAGATACCGTTTCGGCCAGTAAGGAAGAAGCCGTAGCCGCGCTTATTGGTCAACTAAACTAAAGCACCGCCCTATGAAAATTCCTGCTATTAAACAGCTGGTAGAAACCCAGACGCTGGATGCCCTGGTGGCTGCCGAAGAAGCCCTGCTGGAAGAGCAGCAGCCCGCTTTTGAAGTGCCCGGCGAAGACGAAGGCGAAAAGCTGACCCACGTGTTTGCTGCCATCTTTATCCTGAACCACATGCGCGACAGCGGCAGCGAGTTCAAGGACGCCCTGCGCGAATACACCAAGAAAGTGCGCGTTTCCATTAGCTAAACGGCTGTCTTTTCATACTACTGCCCCGGCAAGCACCTGCTATAAGCGGTACTTGCCGGGGCAGTTTAGTTTAGGGCGTTTTGCTGAAAGGCGCTACAGGCGGGCAAAGTGGGAAGCCGCCAGCTGCATGCCTTCCTCGGTGCAGATACCCCGTATGTAGTAGAGATAAATGCTGCGGAACACCTCGGCCAGGTTGTAGCGGCTGGGCGGAAAAATATCGGTGTTCAGAATCAGGTTGATCTGCTCCAGAATGATTTTGGTGACCAGCTCAATATTGATGTCGCCGCGGAACTGCTTGCGCAGGATGCCGTCGTTGAGCAGGCCGTGAATCTGCGGGTAGGAGTACGTCACCAGGTGGTCCATCATCAGGTTCCAGGCGGCGGGGTGCTCCCGCTGAATGTCGGCGTAGTTGGTGCTGGGCGTTTGCTGTAATTCCTGGATGCCGTCCTGCAACAGCAGCAGGATACGCTCCACCGGGTTATCGGTTTTGGCGAACAGGGCAGCGTGCTCCCGCTGCTGGCGCTCCATGTCGTGCACCACCACCTGCGTTACCAGGTCGTCCTTATCCTCGAACATGCCGTGAAAAGTAGCCGGCGACACGTTCAGCTTCTGAATGATCTGCTCCAGGGACAAGGGACCGATGCCTTCGCGCAGAAAAAGCACGCGCACTTCCTCCAGCAAGGTGTGGTGCAGCGTAGTAGTGGGAGTAGAATTCATGGCGTGGAGGAAACCGGCAATAGAGGTGGTGGGCGCAAGATGCCCCACTCAATAAAAGCTTAATGTATTACTGCTTAACGCAGCATACCCAGCCCAAAGAAAAACAGCAGTTGCACCAGGTACACGAAAGGTACCAACTGATTGCTTTTCACGAAATGGCTGCGGTTAAAAAACACCTGCAGAATGAAAGATAGGGCAAACCAGGCTTTAAAGTTCTGCAAGGGAATAACATCGGCCATCCAGTGCCAGAAATCATAGCGCACGGCCACGGGCTCAATGCACACATCCATGCCCACCATGAGCAGAGCGCCCACTACGGCCCGCAGAATATTAGGCAGGGGCAGGTAGCGCGCCAACACCCCGGACATATAGGTAAGCATCAGCCAGTTCAGGCCAATAATCAGGGGCACGCCCCAGAGCTGGAAGCCCAGCACAGGCCCGTACTCGTAGTTGCCGAAGATAACCTGGCTACGCACGCCCAGTACCTCTACCCCAAAGCCCACCACCATCACTACCAGGCAAAACCAGTAGAACTCCCGGTTGCGGTTGGGTTGAAAAGCCAGCAGCAGGGCCGCCGTCAGCAGCAGATTCAGGGGAACAAAGCGCAGGTAGAAGCTGGGGTCCTGAGAAAACGCCAGTCCCAGAAACCCGGTTGCGTGAAATAACAGCACAATACCCTGAGCCACGCGCAGGCGCTGGCGGCTGGGCGCCGGCAGAACGGGCGGAGCCGCGGGCGGATGTAACATAGAGTCAGTAATCGGCATGAGAAACAATAGGTCAGGCAGGAACCAGGTCGGCTACAATAGCGGCCGAAAGCAGGCACAAAGGAATGCCCCCGCCCGGGTGCACGCTGCCCCCGCAAAAATACAAGCCATCCAGTTTACGGGAAAAATTCGGGTGTCGCAGAAAAGCGGCCAACATATTATTGGAGGAGCTGCCGTATAACGCGCCCCCGAACGAAGAGGTTTGGCGCGCAATGCCCGGCGGATCCCACACTTGCTCGGCCCGGATAAGCGGCGCCACATCCTGGCCCAGGGCCTGCTGCAGGCGGCGCAGTACGGCGGCGCGGGTGTGGGTAATGAGGGCCGGCCAGTCCTGGCCCTGGTCGTGGGGCACGTTCACCATCACAAACCAGTTTTCGTGGCCGGCGGGGGCATCTGTGGGGGTCTTTTTGGAGGTGATGTTCACGTACACCGTCACGTCGTCGGCCACGGTCTGCCCCTGGAAGATGGCCTCAAACTCGCGGCGGTAGTCCCCGGAAAAGAAAATATTGTGCACGCCCATTTCCGGAAACTCCGCCCCGATGCCCCAGTAGAAGATAAGGGCGGAAGAAGAGCGAGGCTGGGCCAGGGTGCGCTCAGGAGCGGGCAGCTTAGGCAGCAGGTGGCGGTAGGTGGGCACCACATCCATATTGCTGACCACCACGCCAAAGTCGTACACGTCCTGGGCCGTGCGCAGGCCGGTTACGTGGCCGCCGGCCGTGAGAATTTCTTCCACGGGCTCGTTGTAGCGGAATTCCACGCCCAGCTCCTGGGCCAGCTTCACCAGACTTTCGGCAATGCTGTAAATACCGCCTTCGGGGTAAAATGCGCCAATGCCGTGCTCCAGGTGCGGAATCAGGCTGAGGGTGGCGGGGGCCTGGTAGGGGTCGGAGCCGTTGTAGGTGGCAAACCGGTCGAAGAGCTGTACCAGGCGCGCATCCGGGAAAGAGGCCGCGTGGCGCTGGTGCATGGTGCTGGCCAGGCCCAGCGTGGGCAGCACCGCCAGGGCTTTCACTACCTCCGGGCTGGTATAGGTGCTGAGCTTATGCAGCGACTTGCGCAAAAACGTATCGGCGGTACCTTCGTAGGCGCGGGCGTTGCGGCGCAGGAATTCCAGCACCCCGGCGGCGGGCACACCCAGCTTTTCTTCTACTTCGGCCGCAAATTCAGCCTCATCGGCCCAGGCCGTCAGGCGGGTGTTATCGGCAAAGAAATATTGCGTGATGGGGTCCAGCCGCTCGTAGCGGAAATAGTCCTTGGGGTCGCGCCCGGCCAGCTGAAACAGCTCGTCTACCAGCTGGGGAAGCGTGAACAGCGAAGGGCCGCCATCGAAACGGTAGCCGCCGGGCAGCTCTAGCTGGTGCATTTTTCCGCCAAACGTGCTCTGAGCTTCAAACACCGTGACCTTATGCCCCCGGGCCGCCAGCCGCACAGCCGCCGCAATGCCCCCAATACCCGCCCCAATGACGGCAACAGCAGGTTTGCGGGGAGCAGCGGTTTTCTTGCGAGGCACAGGAAATGAATAAGGGTGGGACGCAGCTATAACTCTAAAACCTGCTTAATGTCTTCGGTTCCCAGGTTAAAAGACACCGGCGCGGGGCGATGAGCCGGGCCATCTGCCCCCGTAATCACCAGTCCCTCAAATACCTGCAGATGTAAAACGCTAAACCCCCGGCGAAATACTATCAGTTGATGCAGCTGCGTATCCAACACCACCAGCCGCTGCGTGGGGCTCGAAAAAAGAGCCTGCTGCCACATAGGCAACGCTACTCTGCGCCCCACCACGTCCCATACGGGTGGGCCGCCATAACTCCCCGGCAGCTTCACCTGCCGCCCCGTGGGCGTAACCCAGAGGCAGGATCCGTGTAAGGGTCCACCCTGGTTCATCTCTTTCAGAGTGCCATACTCCAGTCGCTGGGATGTATCCCCCGAAAAGAGCTGCTGCTCCACGTTGGAGAAGTTCCAGGGGTCTGGCAGGGTGTTTACCATACAAATGAATCGTTTAAACGCTGATGCCCCATATTAATCCACCGCCAGCACCAGCCCCTTCAGGTACTCCCCTTCCGGGTGGAAGAGGCTGACGGGGTGGTCGGCGGGCTGGGTGAGGCGATGCAGGATGCGGGCGGGGCGGCCGGCTTCGATGGCGGCGGCCATAATGGCCCCCTCGAACAGCTCCATGCTCACTACCTGTGAACAGCTGAACGTAAACAGCAGGCCGCCGGGTGCAATCTGCTTGATGCCGGCCACATTCAGGCGTTTGTAGCCCATGAGGGCATTGTGGCGGGCCGAGAGGTGCTTGGCAAATGCGGGCGGGTCCAGCACAATGAGGTCATACTGATTATGGCGGTCTTTCAGGAAGCTGAACACGTCCTGGGCGTAGGCTTCGTGCTTGTCCTGCAGGCCCGTCAGCTCGGCGTTGCGGTTGGTCAGCTCAATGGCTTTTTTGCTGGAGTCTACGGAGTGCACCAGCTCGGCGCCGGCCTGCAGGGCGTAGACGGAGAAGCCGCCGGTGTAGCAGAACGTGTTCAGCACGCGGCGGCCGGGGGCGTAGCGGGCCAGCAGGGCGCGGTTGTCGCGCTGGTCGATGAAGAAGCCGGTTTTCTGGCCGGTTTCCCAATCCACGGCAAAGCGGTGGCCGTTTTCTTCTACCACATGCTCCTGGCCGGTGCTTTCGCCCAGTAGATAGCCGTTCTGAGCATCGGGGGCAGCTTTGGCGGGTACGGTTTCGGCGCTCTTATCGTAAATGGCGCGCAGGTTTTCGCCTAACACGGCTTGCAGAGCGGCGGCAATGAGGGGGCGGGCTTTGTACATGCCGGCGCTGTGTGCCTGCACCACGGCCGTATCGCCGTACACGTCAATAATCAAACCGGGTAGGCCGTCACCCTCGGCGTGCACCAGGCGGTACACGTTGGTATTGCCGGTGCCCGTGAGGCCCAGGCGCTGGCGCAGCTGGTAGGCATTGCGCAGCTTCTGCTCCCAGAAAGCGGCATCGGGCAGCTGGGCCTCGGTGCCGAAATCGAGCATGCGCACGGCAATGGAGCCAGGGGCGTAGTGGCCCACGCCTAGTAGCTCGCCGTTGGCGGCCAGTACGCTCACCACTTCGCCCTCCACTACCTCGCCCTGCATCCGGGCAATGGCGCCCGAAAACACCCACGGATGCAGGCGTCGCAGGGATTGATCTTTACCGGGTTTAAGCGTGAGCGTGGCAGACATGGCAGCAGGTTCTAAAAATGGGACTACAAAGGTACGCACCCGGCCGGGGTTAGCCGCCTGCCCCTGCCGAATTGTCCTCTGCTCCTCTACCGCAGCTGGTTCCGCCGTATCTTGCGGCCCTTATTTATGCCTATGTCTGCCGCCGTCGAAATTATTGCCTACCGTCCCGAGCACCAGGCGGCCTTCCGCGACCTGAACCACGAGTGGATTACCACCTATTTCACGCTGGAAGAGCTGGACAGGCGAATGCTAGACGACCCGCAAGGCTATATTCTGGATGCAGGCGGCTACATTTTCATGGCGCAGCACGCTGGCCAGACAGTTGGCACCTGCGCCCTCATCCGGGAGCCCGACGGCAACTTTGAGCTGGCTAAAATGGCGGTTTCACCGAAAGCCCAGGGCCTGGGTATCGGATACCGGCTGGGGCAGGCGGCTATTGAGCAGGCCTGGGCCGCGGGGGCGCATCACGTAGAGCTGCTTTCTAACCGCAAGCTTACGCCCGCCCTCACGCTGTACCGCAAGCTGGGTTTCGTGGAAGCGCCCTTGGTTCCTTCTGAGTATCAGCGGGCCAATATTAAGATGGTGCTAGCGCGCCCCGGCGCCGAATAACCGGCGGTAAATAGGCCGGCGCCAGGCAAACTGTGCCCATATTACGGGATACAGCGCCGCCTCCAGCCACCGGAACAGGGAACGGTATTCGATATCCTCTACAATATAGGTACCGCCACCCGGCGCAGGCTGCAGCAGGTGCCGGTGCCGCCAATAGCCCAGCGGCGGGGGCAGCTCCTGGCCTTCGTCCACAAAATAGTAGGTGCCATCGGGCAAAATGCCGTGCTCGGTGATGAGGGAGGTCCAGCGGCTGCGCAATGGGCCAGCGCCCAGCTCTATTTCCACCCGGTCGCCGCGCTGGCAGCCATCAAACCGCAACAGGTGAAATGGGGGAAATGGCGGAGCCAGCGCCAGGAATAACTCCCGCGTGAAGCCCTGCCAGACCTGGTAGGGGGGTTGAGCAACGTGGGTGCGGAGATAGAGGTGCATGTACGGTGCTAACTCAGGCGTAGCGGCTTTGTTCCGTATTGCTTAAACAGCAGTTTAGACTCTGATTAAGAATTACGCGGATAGTAGTAAAAGGTCTATCCTGAAAAGACAACTAAAAACTGTATACACTTTAAGTATTGCCGGATATCTCTTCTTAATGTATAAAGAGACTATTTCGTGAAACTTAACTTAGCCCGTTATTAGGCGAGGTCTTTCTATTATCTAATTAGTCCTTATTCTAACGTTACTTGCTGGCTATATCGTAAGGTAGAGCCTGGCTTCTACTGCCTATTTACAGCCAAACGATGATGAAAATTGAGGTAGCTATCATCTTATCACAAGCCTACTACCAAGAAGTGTATGAAGAATGGTTGCGCTTTCGCAGTAAAGGAAAACGATGGCAAGTACAAGTTGGCTTAGTTCTGTTTGGCGTGGCCTTCCTACTGGCGATGCTGTGTGGGCCCCGGCTACATGCGTTATGGTTTATTCCTTTCTGCTTCGTGCTGGCAGGCATATACGAGATTGGCTCTTTCTTCTACACCCGCAGGCAGTGGTTGCAGAATAGAAATGACAGTAGGTTAGTTAATCAACTGGTAACGGTGACTTTCGAGCCTCAAGCAATTACGCATACTGGGCCATTTGCGCAAGGGCAACTACTGTGGACCGGAATACGAGAGGTAAAGGAGACGGCCAGAGGGGTATTCTTAATTCCTGAAAGTGGCAACAGTATTTATCTGCCTAAAACAGCATTTCCATCACCCGATCAGTTTCAGCTCCTACTGGAATACGCTAAAGAAGGCCACCACATGCTTTAAATCAGTGCACTTAGCAATGTTCACTAGCCATAGAATAACAAGTAAACTTATACCCTATCAAAGCAACGTTTCAATATCCTCCTTGGTCAGGCTCTTGCTGGTTGCCCCTTCAATGAATATCAAGTCCATGACAAACGGGAATATCTAATTCTGCCACGTCAGAGTTTTCCTTCTACACCACACTCCCTAAGAAATAAACAGAGAAGAAAACCCGGCATTTTGTGGCCTCTGGTGTGGAGTTACCCTGTGTCCGGCATCACTATTCGAACATTGCATGGCACAAACCTGACCAACAGTGTGTAGATTTAGTGAAACCGGCTGGCAGCGCTCTTGTTAGCAGTAAGCGGCCATCAGGTCCGTTCCTTAAGAGCAGCGCATGGTGCTCTTTTTCCGGAGTGCCCGCTTGCCTGCCCATTTATCTGCCCCACTATGCCCACCGAGTCAGCGCATTCTATCCCTTATAATACCAGTATTTCCTTCTGGACCGGCCAGTGGGCTGGCTTCAGCGGCCGGCGGCCGACTAAATGGCTACTAACGCTTCTGCTCCTACTGCTGAGCGGCGCGGCCACTACAGCACTGGCACAGGGCACGCCGCCCCCGGAGTGCGCGGCCGATGAGAAGTTTGCCAACACGTGGTACTTCGGCTTTAAGGCGGGGCTGGACTTCAACCAGGCCTCTGCCGACTCCCTCCCGAAGGTGCTTACTGATGGGGCGATGGATGCCCCCGCCGGCTCGGGGGTGATGTCGGATCAGAACGGAAAAATTCTCTTTTACAGCAACGGCGAAACCGTTTGGAACGGCGACGGCACCGTGATGACCAACGGCACAGGACTGGCGGGCAACCGCTTCACCACCGATGGCCCCTGCCCATCAGGAAGCCAGGTATAACGCAGCCGGGCCAACCAACACGCTACCTGCTTTTCACTCTGAACAGCACCGTGGGCCTGAGCTACTCGGAAATAGATATTCCCGCAGGAGGCGGGCCGGGCACCGTCATAGCCGCCACCAAAAACATGCCCCTGGCCCGCGGCACAGCGGAGAAACTAACGGCCGTATTTCATAAAAACGGCTGCGACATCTGGGTTATCACGCACGGCTGGGGCGATGCCAAGTCCGGCAATGACAACCGGGGCGATGCCTTTCTGGCTTACCGTGTAACGGTGGCCGGCGTGCAGCCTACCCCCATTATTTCGACCGTCGGCAGCCTGCACGCGCCGAGTGTAGCGGCCCTGGGCTACAAAGGCCAGATGAGGGTAACTCCCGATGGCCAGCGGCTGGCCCTGGCCCGCTACAGCGAAGCGGTGGGCGACAGTAGCAGCACCGTTGAACTGTTTGGGTTTGAAACCAGCTCGGGCCAGGTTAGCACCAATCCACAGGTTCCGTACGTAGTGGACAGCGGCGCGGGGAAATACTATGGGGTGGGGTTTTCGCCCGGCAGCTACCTCTACGCTACGGTCCGCAACCCGCCCAAGCTGCTGCAATTTGATATCAGCGGTAACGGGCCGGTTACCAAGCAGGATATTCCGCTCAAGCAGAAAGCTCCGGCAGACCTGGGCTCATTGCAGGCCGCGCCCGATGGCAAGATTTACGTGGCCCGCGACAACCAGCCCGCGCTGGGCTTCATCCCCTACCCCGACTCGCTGGGCGCCAAGGTGGGCTACGCCGACGACAGCCTGCAGTTGGGCGGCCGCCTGAGTAGTCTGGGCCTGGTAAACTTCAACCAAAGCTCCCTGCTGCGCGTGGGGCCTAGCGCGCAGATAACGGGTTGTCGGGAAATTACATTTCAGGCCCCGCCCATTGACTTTGACGGGAAGACCTACGCCTGGAAGTTTGGCGACGGGGCCACCTCAACCCAAGAGAACCCCGTTCATACTTACGCCAAGCCCGGCACCTACACCGTGACGCTACGCATCACAACGGCGTGCTTTTGCCGCGAAAGCTCGGGCATTATTCAGGTGCCCGGCCTTCCCAAACCGGGCAGCATTGCCGCCTCCCAGACGCTGTGCGCCGGAACTGCCCCGGATACGCTCACCAGCACCGCTAGCGCTTCGGGCGATGCGGGCCTGCCGCTGGTTTACCAGTGGGAGAGGTCAACGGATAACGTCACGTTTACGGCTATTGCGGGGGCAACCGGCGAGACGTACCTGCCACCGGCCTCGCAAACGCCCGGCACCACCTATTATCGGCGGCGTGCGCAGCTTCTTCTGCCTGATAAACCAAGCCCCTACTGTACTCCCAGTTTTACCGCCTCAGTCAAGATTACGGTATTACCGGGCCTGAAGGCGGGCAGCATTGCGGCTAATCAAACGGTGTGTGCGGGTACCAGGCCGGCGGCCCTTACCAGCCCCACGGCTGCCACGGGAGGCACGGGTACGTTTACTTATCAATGGGAATCTTCTGTTGATAACGTAACCTGGGCGGCTATTTCAGGTGCTACTTCTGCCACGTATACCCCGGGTGCACTTACGGCTACTACTTACTATCGGCGGCAGGTCCGTTCCGGCACCTGCCCATCTATACCCTCCAATACGGTAAAAATAACGGTAGTACCGGCGCTGTCGGCGGGGACCATTGCGGCCAGCCAAACCCTGTGTGCTGGTGGCACTGCCGCTCCTCTCACCAGCGAAGCCCCGGCCACGGGTGGTACGGGCAGCATTGCTTATCAGTGGGAATCATCCACGAACAATTCCACATTTACGCCCATCAGCGGCGCTACCGGCGCTACCTATGCACCGGGGCGGCTGAGCACTACCACTTCCTACCGACGCCGGGCTGGTTCAGGCACCGCCTGCGCGGCTGTTTTTTCCAATGTCGTTAAGATTACCGTAGCCCCGGCGCTGACGGCAGGCACTATTGGTGCCAACCAGACGCTGTGCCTGGGGGCTACCCCCGCCCGCCTTACCAGCACGGCGGCGCCCGGCGGAGGCACGGGCACGTTTACGTACCAGTGGGAATCAAGCCCTAACAACACCAGCTGGACGCCCATTGCCGGCGCTACCGGCGCCAGCTATGCCCCCGGTCCGCTTACGGCCACCACGTACTACCGGCGCCAGGTAAACTCAGGGCCCTGCGGGCCGGTGTATTCTCCTTCCGTTGTGCTGACGGTTCTGCCGGCCTTAAATGCGGGCAGTATTGCGGCCGACCAGAGCATCTGTGCGGGCGCCACGCCGGCTCCGCTCACCAGCAGAGCCGCAGCTACGGGCGGCACCGGCAATTTTGTCTACCAATGGGAATCCTCGACGGATAAGGTAACCTGGCGGACCGTAAGCGGGGCGGTTGGCGCTACTTACGCCCCGGGCCCGCTCACCACTACTACCTCGTTCCGGCGCCGGGTAACCTCGGGCACGGGCACCTGTGCCACAGCGGTTTCCAACGAGGTAACAATACAAGTGAAGCCCATAGTGAAACCGAGCGTGACGCTGGCTACGCCGCCCGCGCAGTGCCCCGGCACAACCCTTGCTTTCACGGCGGTAGCTACTAATGCGGGCACTGCCCCTACTTTCCGCTGGTTCGTGAATAACGTGGCCGTAGCCAGCGGCGCTACCTTCAGCAGCAGCACGTTGGTTACCGGCGACCAGGTGCGGGTGGAGGTGACGCCCACGGCGGGGCTTTGCAGCGCGGGGCCGGCCGTGGCCACGGTTACCGTAACGCGCACACCCACGCCACTACCCACCGTGGCCATTGCCGTGCAGCCGGGCGGACCCGTTTGCCCGGGCACGCCGCTCACGTTCAGTATCAGCAGCGTAACAAATGCCGGCCCGGCCCCCACCTATCAGTGGCTGGTGAATAATAACGCCGTGGGCGGAGCTACAAAGCCCGTCTTTACCAGCACTGCGCTGCGCGATGGGCAGATCGTGACGCTGCGCCTGCGTACTACCAACGTGTGCGGGCAGGCCGTAACGGCGGTTTCCAACGGCGTAGCCGTGCGCATCAGCCCCCCGGCGGACGTGGATGCCGGCCCCGATAAGGAGATTCTGGCCGGTACTTCCGTGATACTGGAAGGCCGCGCCGATGGCACCTACCCCGTAACCTGGACCCCAACAACGGGACTGACCATTTCACCCAACGACCCGCTGCGGCCCCGAGCCGCCCCCACCGAAACAACCACCTACACTCTCTCCGCCGGAGAGGGTGGCTGCGCCGACTCCGACGAGGTGAAAGTGACGGTGCGCCCGGCCATCCGCATTCCCAATGCCTTCTCGCCCAACGGCGACGGCCGCGACGACACCTGGCAGATTGAGTTCATTGAGCAGTTCCCCGACAATACCGTGAGTGTGTTTAACCGCTGGGGCACCCGCATCTTCTCGGCCAATAACTACAGCCGGGCCAATGAGTGGCGCGGCGACATTAATGGCAAGCCCGCGCCGGTGGGCACGTACTATTACGTGGTGGTCACGAAGGGTCCGCTGGGCAAGTCCTATAGCGGCTCTATCACGGTTCTGTATTGATAAAACGGTCTGCTGCGCCTGGGAAAGCAGGGTAATCTGCTTTTTCGCTGGTTCATTTTTACCCCTACTGCTATGAAAAGAGCCCTACCCTTCCTGCTGCTCCCGCTGCTCCTGGCTGCGGTGCCGGTTCTTGCCCAGCAGCAGGCGCAGTACAGCCAGTACATGAACAACAATTATATCCTGAACCCGGGCACCACCGGGGTAGAAGATTATATCGATGTGAAGTTCAGCTACCGCACCCAATGGACGGGCCTGGAGGGGGCACCCAAAACTTACTACGCCAGCGCCAGCTCCTCGCTGGGCAAGTGGCGCACCACCAGCAAGCGCACCATTCGGGACCGGCGCCGGCCGTTTCACGCCATTGGCGGCCTGGTATACCGGGATGAAACCGGCCCTACCAGCCGCACGGGAGCTTACGCTTCCTACGCTTACAACCTGGTGCTGCGGCCCGATTTGCGGGTGGCGCTGGGCGCCTCAGTTGGTATGCAGCAGTTTGCCGTAGATGGGCAGAAGCTGCAGTTTTTTGATCAGACTACGCAGGCACCCAGCGCCTCCTCCCGGGTGCTGGATGGCTCGGTGGGCTTGTGGTTGTACAGTTCCCGCTTCTACGTGGGCCTGTCGGGCGCGCAGCTGCTGGGCAATCAGCTTAACTTCTCCTATGGGCCCAACCTGCAGGGCGAAGGCGCGCCCGGCAACACGCTGAAACGCCACTACTTTGCCACGGCCGGGGTGCGGCTGCCGCTCAACGATGACTGGTCGCTGGTGCCCTCGGTGCTGGTGAAGGCTGTGAATCCGGCCCCACTCTCGGTTGACCTCAATGCCAAGCTCAAGTACCAGGACCTGCTGTGGGTGGGAGCCTCCTGGCGTGCCTTCGACTCGGCCGTAGCCATCGTGGGCCTCAGTTACGAGCAGTTCACGCTGGGCTATTCCTACGATGCCGGCCTCTCGGAGCTAAACGGCTACCACGGCGGCAGCCACGAGGTGCTAATGGGTTTGCGGCTGAAGAAGAAAACCCAGGTGGTGTGTGCTAATAGGTTCTGGTAGGGGTTGATAAAAAGAGTTCGGAGAACTGCTCTAGCTAGTAGGCCAGTGGCGCCTTATATTTCGTGCGTCTATAATAGTGTCTGGTGTATCTTGACTTGCTTTCCACTCCGTGAAGTTATTATCACTTAACAGGAAGAATACTTACCAGAAATTAATACAATAGGATATGGCTTTAAATTACTTCCGTAGTATTGGGAAGCCTGTTCTGGGTGCTATAGCTATGCTGTCTTTCTCCAGGCAAATGCCTGCCGAAACTCTGACAAAATCGGCTCTTTCTTCCCCGGTTATTTCTGCCCACAGGTATGAGCAGGTGGAAGCGCTGGAAGACCTCTTTATTGGGAACCGGTTACTGCTTGAGCGAATGAGCTTAGTGGATATCAAGAGGCACCGGATCAAAACTATTCAGTCGGTGGAGGAGGCACCTAACGGCAAGTACATCGTTACGGAACGTTTCAACAAGCAAGGCTATGCTACGTACCGGGAAATGAAGAACCAGCTTCATAATTGGCCTGAAAGCGGCTATAGCTCTTCTTTCGCTTATACCTATACTCCAGACGGAGCCATGGCTACAATAAGCGACCAAACAGGCGCCAAGTCCATTGCCTTTATATACGATTCTCAACGGAGACTTAAGAAAGCAGGCAGTTATCAGCTTGATTACTACCCCAATGGTTTGCTAAAGAAAGTACAGGGCGGTAACCATATAGAGCAGTACGAGTACAAAAACGGTGTACTGACTCGCATTCAGTTCTCTTTTCGGCCAGGTGTAGTTGCCTGCGATATGGGAACGGAAGAGTGGATAGGCCATTACAATACTGCGGGGCAACTTGTAAAAGAAGAGCATAACGGCCACCCAACTCGGGTATATATGCTCACTTATGACCAAGCCGGAATACTCACTCAAAAGACGTGGCATGATGAATTTCGTCAGATCAATTACGAAAAAAGCTACACGTTTGAGAATGGATTACTGGTTAAGGTCATTCTGAAAGCCAACGGCACGGTGACCAATACTACCTGGTATCTCTACGAACAGTATTAAACATCAAACCTCCACTTCCTACCCCAGCAGCTCCTCAATATCCTCCTTCGTCAGGCTCTTGATTATAGCCTCATCAGTAGATATCAGATCCGTGACCAGCTGGATTTTCTTGTTTTGCAGGGCCAGGATTTTCTCCTCTACGGTGCTCTTGGTGATGAACTTATAGGTGAAGACAGTCTTTTCCTGGCCGATGCGGTGGGCGCGGTCGATGGCCTGAGCCTCCACGGCTGGGTTCCACCAGGGGTCGAGGATGAACACGTAGTCGGCGGCGGTGAGGTTGAGGCCCACCCCGCCCGCTTTCAGCGAAATCAGGAACACGCGCAGCTTTTCGGTTTCCTGGAAACGGGCCACTTCCTTGTGCCGGTCGCGGGTGTTGCCGTCGAGGTAAGCATATTTGATTTGCTTCTCATCCAGGGAAGCCCGCACAATGTCCAGGTGCTTCACAAACTGGCTAAACACCAGCACTTTATGCCCTTCCGCCACCACGCTGCGAATCATGCGGATGACCTCACGCAGCTTTCCTGACTCGGCCTCGTAGGTTTCGTCGGCCATGCGGGGGTGGTTGGCAATCTGGCGCAGCTTGGTAAGGCCCTGCAGCAGCATAAACTGCGTGTTGGCCGTGCCGTGCTCCTCTATGTTTTTGAGGATTTTATTGCGGTAGAAGCTCTTGGTTTCCTCGTAGCACTGGGCCTGCTCCTCCGTCATGGTGCAGTAGCTCAGGTGCTCAATCTTATCGGGCAGCTCGCGCGCTACCTGGGCCTTGTGCCGGCGCAGGATAAAGGGCTTGATGAGCGTGTGCAGACGCTTGGTCTTGTGCTCATCCTTCTCCTTCTCAATGGGCTTGAGGAACTCCTTGCGGAAGAAGGCCTGCGTACCCAGTAAGCCGGGGTTAATGAAGGACATCTGCGACCACAAATCCATGGTGCTGTTCTCCACCGGCGTGCCCGTTAGAATAAGGCGGTGGCGGGAGCGGAGGCCGCGCACGGCCTGGGAGGTGGTAGAGCTGGGATTCTTAATGGCCTGCGACTCGTCCAGAATCACATAGTCAAACTGATACGTTTTCAGCATTTCCACATCCAGGCGCACAATGCCGTAGCTGGTCAGAATCAGGTCGTAGTCCTGAAACTGCTCCACGTTTTTGTCCCGGTACGTGCCCGTATAGGTCAGCACGCGCAGCTCGGGGGTGAATTTCAGCGCCTCGCTCATCCAGTTATACACCAGCGAAGTGGGCATCACCAGCAGGGAGGCCGCGCCTTTGGATTCGCCGCTTTCCTTGCGGTGCTGCAACAGGGCCAGCGTTTGTACCGTCTTGCCCAGGCCCATGTCATCGGCCAGGCAGCCGCCAAAATGATAGTCCTTTACAAAGTGTAGCCAGTTGTAGCCCGCCTTCTGATAGGGGCGCAATTGGCCTATAAAACCCATGGGCAGAGGCTTATCCTCTACCGCCTCAAACTCGCGCAGGCGCTCAAGCTTGCGGCTCATGGTCACGGTGGCCAGGTTGCCGTTCTGCAGGTCGTTTACCAGGGCTACGTGGTGTTTGCGCATCGTGAGCGAGTGGTGATGCTCTTCGGAAAACGCGAACAGCTCCAGGTACTCCGCAAACCACTCATCGGGGATAATGGCAATCTGGCCGTTGGGCAGCCGGAACTCGTGGCGCCGCCCCAGAATGTAGGGCCGCAGGCGGATAAACGGTATTTCGTAGTCGCCGAAGCGCACGGTGCCGTGGATATCAAACCAGTCGCTGGTTTCCGTGATGCCCACCTGCACGGTAATGGCCCCGATGAAGTAGTCTTTGCCCGAATCGGTGCTTTGTTGTACCGTGAAGCCCATGCGCTCCAGGTCCTCGGCATAGCTGTGCAGCCAGCGGAAGGCGGTGGCTTTTTCCAGCACGGCGCGGCCGTTGCGCACTTCCAGGGCGCGCTGGCGCAGCTCCCGGATAATGTCCTGCTCTACATCCAGGTTGCGGATGAGGCGGTGGAAGATGTAGCTGCCGTCGTTCTTTTCCAGCTTCACGCACACCCGCTTATCATAGCTGTTGTGCACGGTATGGTCGCCGTAGCGGAAGGAGAGGTCGAAGTGAATGTGCTCGGTGGGCTGCACCAGGGTGGCTACGCCGCCGCTTTCTGAAAGCGAGGCGGCGGCCCGGCCCCGCGTGGCGCGGGGGCGCGGCTCCTCCAGGGTGGTAACCGTGGCGCTGGGCACATCCGAAAACGTAAGCTGCGGCCGGGCTACGTAGCGCTCCGAGCGGATATCAAAGCCGCGGGCGTGCACGTCAAACGACTCCACCAATGGGGCCACGAAGCGCTGGAAGTAACTGTCTTCCACCTGCCGGGGAATCACAATGAACTTCTTGTTCAGGAAGGGCTGCAGCTTTTTGCCGTCTACATCGTTGCGGAAGGCATAAATCACATCATCCAGCAGTATCCAGGCCGGCTGGCAGCAGACCAGCACGGCCCCTTTAAACTGAAAGTCGAGACGCTGCCCCTGGTACTGAATGGTGGGGAAGTAGTGGGTATTGTCGTCGTTGCGGCGGAAGTGGAAGAGCACCGAAGCCGGCTCGGGCGCCATTTCTATTTCGTGCCAGGTTGGTTCGCCATCCTTGCCCATAATGAAGACCTGCTTGCCCGCCAGACGGTCCAGAATCTGGCCCATGCGGTTTTGCACGTAGCTGCTGATGCGTTCCTGCAGGGCCTTGTCGCCTTTCTCCGGGTCGTACACCTTCAGGAAAAAATCGGCGGTAGCAATCTTCTTGGGCCAGAACTCCTTTATCACGGCGTCCTGCTGAATCTGGTCCGTGAGGGCTACAATTTCAAAGTCCGTAACATCCAGACCATCAGCAAATTCTGGAGCATTTTTTGCTGAGACACTCTGGTGCTGCAAGGTCAGTTGGCCGCGTGCATTACGCTGCACCACGTACGACTCAAACAGATAGCCCAGGTACTCATGCTCCAGCAATGAGTAGACTATCTGAAAGGGCTCTGAAGTGGAAACTTTCATAAGGGCGGCCTAAAAATGGCGTTGAAAGTAAGAACAAATACCAACTAGCAGATATTCTTTTAAAAAGTAAAACTAAATCTACAAATAGTTATATATAAAAGATGAATAGGCATCTACTGTCTATCAACTTGCTACTGTGGTAGACAAGAAGGTTACGTTTTTGTGGCTGATTTAGAGGTTGTCTCGCACATCCAGCTTAGAGGCGCTGAGCGCCGGCCGGATAGAAACCACAATGGTGATGATAATGATTGCCACTCCCGTCCACACAATATCAGAGAGTTGCATCTTTACGGGGTAGGAATCTACCACGCTGGTGGCCATGCCCATGGATACCAGATGAAAAGTTTGCTGCAGCCAGCAAATGGTTACTCCCAGCACCAGCCCGGTAATAGCGCCTACCTGCGCCACAATAGCCCCTTCAAACAGGAAAATATTCCGAATAGTACGCTGACCGGCGCCCATAGCCTGCAGAATGGCCACGTCCTTGCGCTTGTCAATGACCAGCATGGACAGGGAGAAAAAGATATTGAGCGAGGCAATGAGCAGGATAAAGGCGAAGGTGATGAAGACGAACATCTTCTCCACTTTAATGGCCTTTAGCAGGCTCACGTGCTGCTCGTCGGAGTCCAGCACCGAGAATTGGGGGCCCAGCAGCTCCTTCACCTCGCCCTTTACCTCTTCAATAGTGCGGCTCTGGCTTACTTTCACCTCCAGGCTGGTGCGCTTATTGCCGTAATTGAGCAGGTTTCGCGCAAAAGTAAGGGGTACGAAAACGTAGCTGTCGTCGATGTTTTGCTCAATGAGAAACACGCCACCGGCCAGAATGGGCAGCTCATTGAAGGCGTTTTCCGGGTTCATGGAAAGGGTGCGCTTGCCGGTGTTGCGCGGGTAGAGCAGCGTGAGAGGCGCCAGGCGGTTATCCAGGGCTATGCTGAGCTCATGCTGCACGCCGGCCCCGATGAGGGCATATTCGCCGCCTTCTTTTTCCAGGCGGTGGTCGCCCTGCACCAGGGCCGAGTCGATGTTGCTTTGGGCGAAGAAGTTGTCGCTCACGCCTTTCATCTTCACCACCATCTGCCGGTCGTGGTAGCGCAGCAGGGCATTATCCTCAATTACCTCCGTTACCAGGGCCACGCCGGGCATGGCGCGCAGGCGCGTGAGCAGGGGCGCATCTACCTCAAAGGCCTTACCCTTGAGGGCGGTAATCTTCAGATCGGGGTCCGATTTGCCGTAGAGCGAGCGTACCAGATCCTCCAGCCCATTGAACACCGACAGCACAATAATGAGCGCCATAGTGCCCACGGCCACTCCAATCATGGAGATATTGGAGATGATGCTGATAATGTTGCGCTTCTTCTTGGAAGAAAAATAACGCCGGGCAATGAGCAAAGCGACGTTCATGCGGGGCGGGAATCAGGCGAAATAAGAAAGGACAGCGGTAGTGGGCAAGATACGTTACTCCGGCTAAGCGGGCGGTGCACCAGGCTTTATTTCCAGGCTTTTACGATGAGGCCGGTGCCGGAATCATGCCGGGTATTGGCATCAAACCAGTTCAGCACCAGGCAAATGGGAAACGTAAGGAGGTAGTAGAAAGGCAGCAGCAGGAAAAACAGGCGCGACTTGCCCAGCATCAGAATGGGGTATTTCATGCTCAGGCGCCAGGAAATCTGGCCGGGCTCGCCGTAGCTGTAGCGCGCCTCAATACGCTCAAAACCGGCCGTGCGCAGCTTCTGCTGAATCTCATGAATGTTGTAGCCGTCGCGCACGTGCTCCTCAATAAAGGAGGTTTCGTCGTCGGCGTGCACATCGGAGCCGCCCTGGTCGGAGGGGGTGGAAATCAGCAGCATACCGCCGTCCTTGAGGGAGGCGTGAATGTTGCGGAACACTTCCACATCTTCCAGAATGTGCTCCATTACGTCTACGGACAGGGCCAGATCAAAGGTATTTGGCTCCCGGTACAGCACCAGGTCCTGCACGGCAAACTGCACCTGCGGGCGGTTCAGCTGCCGGAAAAAGCGGTTGGAGTCGGCCACCTGCTCTTCCTTCACATCCACGGCCAGAATCGTCCAGAGCTTACTCAGGCCTGATAGCCAGTAGGTGTACTGCCCATAGCCTGAGCCCGCGTCCAGAATCACCAGGGGTTCCTGCTGGCGGCCTTTGGCCCACTGGCGCAGCTCGCGGTGCACGTGCCAGGTGCGCAGCAGCAGCAAATCGAGCAGGTGATAAAACAAGCGGCGGAGCCAGGGCGTGCGGTTAAATACTTCGCCCAGGGTGCGTTTAATCGGGTCGTAATGCAAGGGGACGGTGAAATTGTGATATAGTGAGAGAGTGAGATGGTGAGTTTGCTGTTCCGGGGCACGTTGCGCGCAGGCTGCACGGCCTGAACGTCAACTCACCACTTCACAAACTCACTATTTCACCTATTCGTCCTCGTCGGCGAAAAGCTTCGGGCGCTTGGGGTTAGTCAGATGCTCGGAGTCATCCTCAGAGGGCGGGGGCGGAATGCTCAGCCCGCCCAGCACTTTATCGATGTGCGCAGCGTAGGCGGCACTGTCATCGAGGAAGAAGACCAGCTCGGGAATGACGCGCACCTGTTTGCGGATGCGCTGCGCCAGGGCCTGCCGGATAACTTTGCTGTTGTCGCGCACGTGAGCCAGGGTATCCTCGCCTCCATTGGCCAGCAGGCTGCTCAGGTAAATGCGGGCCACGCCCAGGTCCGGGGATACGCGCACGGTGCTGATGCCCGGGGCCAGGCCCGGAAACAGGTGGGGCAGGTCGCGCTGCAGCACGGTGGCCAGCTCCTGCTGTAACAGGCTGGCAAATTTCTGTTGTCGTTTACTTTCCATACGTTAGAAAAACAAAGGTACGGGTTTCGGGGCTTCCTAAACCGATAGATATGCGCCGCATCTATCTGCCTGATACGGCCGAAGTGCGCGGGCTACCTGCTACTTTTGACGGTGGCCGGGCCGGCGCCTGATTTCCGGCGGCCCTATTTATCGGTTTGTTGCTTTCTGCTCCTTGCTAGGTTTCTTCAAAAGTACGCTTCTTACGCGGCTGGCGGCCCTGTTGCTGCTGGTTCTGGGGCTGCGGCTGCCCCTGCTGCTCCTGGGCCTGCCCGTTACGCCCGCCGAGTTGCACGCCCTGCTGGTGGGGGAGCGAATCCATGCCGGGGCCATTCCCTACCGCGACCTGTACGACAGCATGGCGCCCCTGGTCACCGTATTTCTGGGTTTGCTGGATACCATAGCTTCCCGGCCCGTGTGGCTTTACCGCCTGCTGGCCCTGGCGGCGCTGGTGGCGCAGGCCCTGCGCCTGAACTTTGTGCTCAACCGCAGCGGCGTACACCCGGAGCGGGGCTATCTGGTAGCCCTCACCTACCTGCTGCTGGGCAGCATCACCACCGACCTGGATACTCTTTCCCCGCTCCTGCTGGGGCAAACCGGCATTGTGTACGCCCTAAGCGCCCTGCTGCCTACCCTGCGCGAGGGCTACGATAACCGCCGCCTGTTCCGGGCCGGGTTTCTGATTGGCACCGCCGCCCTGGCCTTTCTCCCGCTGGCGCTGTTTCTGCTGGTGGGCCTGTTTGCCGTTATCATTTTCGCGGCCAACTCCTTCCGCAGCTTTCTGTTGCTGGTGTGCGGCTTTCTGTTTCCTTACGCCGTAGTAGGCACCCTTTGTCTCTATGCCGATGCCCTGCCGGGCCTCAACCAGTTTCATTTGCGGCCCATGCTCTACGGGCTGGCGGCAGCGCAGGACGGCCTGCCCCGCGAGCTGCTCCTGAAGCTTATGATTGTGCCCGGCGCGGTGCTGCTCCTCTCGCTGCTGCGCACGTTTACTACGCCGCTGGGTCTGGTTTTTCAGGTGAAATTTCAGCAGCTGATGCTGAGCTGGCTGCTGGTGGCCCTGGGTATTTTGCTGCTCACGCGTGGCACTGCCCCCGGCAGCCTGGTGCTGCTGCTGCCCCCGGCCGCGTATTTCAGCTTATTTCTGTGGCAGAAAAGCCCCCGCCCCTGGCTTACTAATGTGCTGCTGCTGGTTTTGATTGGGGTAGTAACTACCGTGCGCTACCGCAGCCTGCTACACCTGGAAGGGGTGCTGCGCCTGCCCAGCGAGGCCAACTATGCCGTGCGGCCCAACCCTACCTACGCCGCCCTGCAAAACCAGCCTCTGCTGGTGCTGGGCCCCGACCGCAGCCCCTACCTGCAGAATCCGCTGGCTACTCCCTACCTCGACTGGGGCTTGTCGCAGATGGATTTTGGCCACCTGAACGAGTACGCGGCCATAGTCCGGCTTACCCGCAACATGGCCAAAAGCCCGCCCCGCTACATCATTGACCAAACCGGCCTGATGCCGGAGCTGCAATACAAGGCGCCCAATGTATTTGGGCGCTACCAGGCCACCGGCACGCCGCGCCTTTATCAGCGGAAATAAGAAATCAGCAAAAAGCCCTGGATATCTGACGTGATATCCAGGGCTTTTCATTTAAGGAGTTTAAGGAGTATCGAAGGCAAGCCGGTATTTAGCTCGCCTATAGAGTCAGCAGTCGATTTTATTGACCCGGGTCTGGTGGCGGCCACCTTCAAAAGCGGTGTTCAGAAACTCGCTGACGATGGCGCGGGCGTCTTCCTCGCTGATAAAGCGTGCGGGGATACAAACGATATTGGCATCGTTGTGCTGGCGGGCCAAGCGGGATATCTCCGGAATCCAGGCAATGGCGGCGCGCACGCCCCGGTGCTTGTTGGCGGTGATGGCCACCCCGTTAGCGGAGCCGCAAACCAGGATGCCCTGCTTAAAATCACCGGCTTCTACGGCGCTGGCCAGGGGGTGCACAAAGTCGGGGTAGTCCACGGAGTCGGCGGAATAAGTGCCGAAGTCCTCCACCTGGTAGCCGTTATCGCGCAGCCACTGCAGCAGCATTTGCTTGTACTCAAAGCCGGCGTGGTCGGAGCCGATGGCAAGTGTCATAGCGAAAGTCAGAAGGAAAGGATGAAATCAGGAAATCAGGATACGCCCTGGTTTTCGGCCAGTTTAGCGTTGAGGCGGGCCGTATCGTTGCGGCGCACCACGCGGGCAATGTTAATGCTCAGCTCGTAGAGCAGCAGAATGGGAATGGTCACGATAATCTGGGCCGATACGTCGGGGGGCGTGATGATAGCGGCCACCACCAGAATGACCACAATGGCGTGCTTGCGGTACACGCGCATGATTTCGGGCGTAATCATGCCGGCTTTAGCCAGGAAGAACACAATCATGGGCAGCTCAAACACGAAAGCGCAGGACATAGACATGGTAGTGAGCGTGGAGATGTAGCTCTGCATGTCAATCTGGTTTTCAATGGTGGGGTCTACCACGTAGCCGGCCAGGAAGTTGATGCTGAGCGGCGCGGCAATGTAATAGCCAAACAGCAGCCCCAACATAAACAGCACCGACACGAAGAACACGGCACCTTGGGAGTTATTCCGCTCGTGCGGGTAAAGCCCGGGCTTAATGAAGCGCCATATTTCCCAGAACAGATACGGAAAGCCCAGCACCAGACCCACAATAAAGGAGGTGCTGATGTGCATGGTCAGCTGCCCGCTCATTTCGCGGTTCTGAATTACAAACCCAATTTTATCGATGCACAGGTCCGGGGCACCTACCCAGGCGCCGAACTTGCAGAACATGCGGTAGGTCCAGAAATCGGGGCGGGAGGGGCCCAGAATCAGGTCATGAAACAGGAAGTCCTTGGCAAAAAACGCCCCCAGGGTAAAGATGACTACCGCAATAGCAGCCCGGATGATGTGCCAGCGCAACGCCTCCAGGTGGTCGATGAAGGACATTTCGTGCTGGTCGCCCAGCGTGGGTCCCGGTTGTATTTGAGGCTGATTCACTGAAAAGAGAAAATGCGGAATTAAGGAATGACGGGTGGCGTGAAAGGATAAACGTAGTGGCCATCCTTTCAGATGTTTGCCCCCTTACTTTATGGCGCCGGTGACAACGCTTTCAACAAGGTCTTCCAAATAACTGGTTCTATTGCAGGCCTTTCCCACCTAATACCGCCAGGGTGGTTCCTTTTTCGGGCGGGCCGTCCAGCAGGGGCATGGCCTTACCAATCAGGGCTCTTACTTCGGGCGCTTTAAGAGAATTGTCGTGGTCTTCCTGCGTTTCCCAAACCTCGGTAACCCACACTACGGAGGCGTTGTGCACATCCTGGCTTACCAGGTAAATGCAACAGCCCCTGGCCGGGGAAACCAGCTGCGCCGCTTCCAGCAGAATGGCGGCCAGTTCCTCTCCTTTCCCCTCCAAAGCCTTCAGTTTCCCGAATAGGCCATACTTTGCTTGACTTGCTTGCGGCATGTGCCCTGGTGGTTTTGAAAAGAAAGAAAACGACCAGGAAGGCCGGCACCCCTGGGGCGCCGGCCTTCCTGGTTTAGGCGAACAGCGGGAACTGCTGCATCCATTCATTTATCTGGCGGCGCACCTGCCCCAGGTGGGTGTCATTGTCGTGGTGCATCAGCACATCATCAATAAACTCCACAATGCGGCTCATATCAGCTTCTTTCAGTCCGCGGGTGGTCACGGCGGCCGAGCCGATGCGCATGCCGCTGGTTACGAAGGGCGACTTATCATCGAAGGGCACCATGTTTTTGTTGATGGTGATATCAGCCTTGATGAGGGTATTTTCCGCTAGCTTGCCCGTGAGGCCTTTGCTGCGCAGGTCAATCAGCATCAGGTGGTTATCGGTGCCGCCGGAAATAATCTGGTAGCCGCGGTCAACAAAGCCGCGGGCCAGAGCCTGAGCGTTGCGGATGACCTGCTGGGTGTAGTCGGTGTAGGCCTCGGAGAGGCACTCACCGAAGGCTACGGCCTTGGCACCTATGACGTGCTCCAGCGGGCCGCCCTGCGTGCCGGGGAATACGCCCGAGTCCAGCAGTGCCGACATCATGCGGATATCACCTTTGGGCGTTTTCAGGCCGAAGGGGTTTTCGAAGTCCTTACCCAGCATAATGAGGCCGCCGCGCGGGCCGCGCAGGGTTTTATGCGTGGTGGTGGTTACAATGTGGCAGTGCTCGAAGGGGTTGTTCAGCAAGCCCTTGGCAATGAGGCCGGAGGGGTGCGAAATATCGGCCAGCAGCAGGGCGCCTACATCGTCGGCGGCTTCGCGCAGGGCTTTGTAGTCCCAGTCGCGGGAATAGGCGGAGGCGCCGCAGATGATGAGCTTAGGCTGCTCGCGCCGGGCGGTTTCCTTTACTTTCTGCCAGTCGATGAGGCCGGTTTCGGGCTCCACGCCGTAGAAAGAGGGCTTGTAGAGCTTGCCGGAGAAGTTTACCGGCGAGCCGTGCGTGAGGTGGCCACCGTGGGAAAGGTCGAAACCCAGGATTTTGTCGCCGGGCTGCAGCACGGCCAGCATTACGGCGGCGTTGGCCTGGGCGCCGGAGTGCGGTTGCACATTCACCCACTCCACGCCAAACAGCTCCTTGGCCCGGTCAATGGCTAGCTGCTCAATCTGGTCTACAATTTCGCAGCCGCCGTAGTAGCGTTTGCCGGGCAGGCCCTCGGCATATTTGTTGGTCAGAATGGAGCCCTGCGCCTGCATCACCTGCTCCGAAACATAGTTCTCGGAGGCAATCAGCTCGATGCCATGCGTCTGACGTTCTTTTTCCTGACGGATCAAATCAAAGATAACCGTGTCTCGGGCGATGGTGGGGGCGTGGGTTTCCATAGGTTCAAAGGTACGGCGGGGGTGGGGAACTGCCAACTAGGCTGGGCCGCAGGCGGGAAGTGCTAAGAAGGGCGTTTGGCAATGGGGTAAGGCTCCTCACAATTGGGTACCGTGTGCAGCGTGAGCGTATCCAGATTCAGCACGCTCAAGTGGGCCAGCTCCGGGTTATGACGATACACGCAGCCGGTATCCAGATTCAATGCCCCGGCCTTCACCGCAATGCGCCGCTTCACCTCGGCTACCGGCGTAGGCACGTGGCCGTGCACCAGCCGCTTGCCCTGCAGGCGGGAAGCATCAAAAGTGAACTGCTTGATGTTCATCATGGTCTGATGATCCTGCCGCATTTGCTCCGGCGGCTGGCGGAAATCGAAGCCCGCGTGCACCAGCACAAAATCGGGCAGGTCAATTTCATAAGGCAGTGCATCGAGCCAGTGCAGGTAGGCAGCGGGAATATCCGCAGCGGTAGCGGCGTCAAAGCTGCGAAGGGTCAGTTCCCGGTCGGCGGGGGAGGCCCAGGTTTTTCCTATGTGACCGTGGGCGGCGTCCAGCAGCTCCTGGTCGTGGTTGCCGCGCACGCAGTACACGGCCAGCCCGCGGGCCTGTAGCTGCATGAGGTAGTCCAGCACACCTTTGCTGTCGGGGCCTTTGTTCACGAAGTCGCCCAGCACATAGAGCTCGTCGCGGGGCGAGAACAGGACAACTTCTTCCAAGGCGCGGCGCAGGGTGCGCAGGCAGCCGTGCACATCAGTGGTAACAAAGCGGGCCATAGCAGTAGCAATTTGGATGAGCCAGATCAGATAAAAAAGCACCTTCCAGGTCTGGAAGGTGCTTTTTTATCAAACTAAAGGCAGCCTAGCTATAGGCAGGCTTGTCGATATCGGGTTTGTTAAGGTTGCGGTTGGGGTGGCGCTGGGGCGCATCGGCCGCCTCCTGTTCCAGCCGGTCTTCTACTTCGGGGTCGAGGTTGTTTACGGGCAACGACTCGGCTTTGGGCTGGCCTATGCCGGCGGGGTCGCCGTGGTGTTCCTTCGACTGCTGGTTGGAGCTGTTACTTTTATAAGGCATGGCAGTTTTTCGTTAAATGTGAAAAAAAGGCCCGGCTCCGCACCCGTAGCAAGCAGGGAGCCGGGTGAAGATTCTATTGATCAATGGCCGTGTCGGTGGCGTTGGGGTCGGTCAGGTCGGCGTTGGTACCCTGGCGGGCGAGGTCGGCGTTGGTACCGGTGGGCGGGGCTCCATCTGGTCCATGCCCACGCGGGAGTTGGGGTTCTGCATTTCGTCGCGACCGGGGCGGGCATCGTCGGCATCCAGCTCATCTACCGGGCGGCGCGACTCCAGCTCGGGGTCCTGCTCCTCCGGTCCATCCTGGTTGGGGCCATTGGGGCGGCCTTCGTCCTCGGTGCGCATATTGTCGTGCGGATGCTGGATGTTGTCGGTATTCTCGTTTACTGATACGGCCGTGCTGCCATTGCCGCTGTCGGTGCCAAAACCTTCTTTGCCGTCGCGGTTGCCGAAGCCCCCGCGGGCATCTTCGTTTTTAGGTGGGTTTGCCCCGGGAATGATGTGGCCGGCGGCCAGCTCTTCATCGGTGGTATCGTCGTTTATAACGCGTATGGGGCGGTTGTTGTGGTCGGTTGCCATAGAAAAAGTCAGCAGGTGGAATGGGAATTCATTCTAGAAAGTGTACTGTGGTTTTTGGAATTAGGTTTAGGTTTGATGAGAGGTAGCCCTGAACCCACCGCCGCCTTCTTTTTCCTTTATGGCTGCTGCTCTTGCCTCTGTTCGCTCCCTCGAAGCCCTGCTGGATTATCTCAGCCAGAGGCAGCCCGTGAAATACCTTTTCTTCTGGGGCCATACCGGAAGGCCGGGCGCTGCCGTGGGCAAAGAATGCTTCAGTCAGTGGTACCCGGCGCCCTTCACTCTAAATGGCCAGACCTACGCCACCACCGAGCACTACATGATGGCCGAAAAGGCGCGTTTATTTCAGGATGAAGCTACCCGGCAAGCCATCCTAGCCGCCCCTCATCCTCATCAAGCCAAAACCCTGGGCCGCCAGGTACAAAATTTTGAGGAAGGCCTGTGGAATGATGCCCGCTTTGCCATAGTGGTGCAAGGAAATCTGGCCAAGTTCAGCCAGTACCCGGCGCTGCGCCAGTTTCTTCTGGATACCGGCCAGCGCGTGTTAGTGGAAGCCAGCCCGGTGGATGTTATCTGGGGCATCGGACTGGCGCAGGACGATCCGCGGGCGGCTAACTCCGCCGAATGGCCCGGCCTGAACCTGCTGGGCTTTGCCCTGATGGAAGTTCGGGCCCAGCTCAGCCGCTAGCGCATAATCTTGCCCCGCAAATCCCAGTGGCTGTGCGCTACCTCCTGGCTGCCGGGCCTGCGCTTGATGGTGCGCGTGAACCGCTCACCGGTAATGGCGCCATCGGGCCGGCGCTTGCCAAAGAACAGCGTGACCGGCTCGCCGTGCTCATTGGTAATAAAGGTGATGTCGTAGCCTTTAAATACATCATCAATGCGCGACGACGGCTCGTAGACTTTACTAAGCTTTTGGTCTAACAAACGGTGCAAGGGCATAGAAAGCGTAGATTACGGTGTCCGGATTTTTACGAGGCCGATTGGCTGCGGGTATAGGATAGCCCGTATTTTAAACACTACTTCCGGCCCTCCTTTCACCCTTACTTCTGCCCTGTTATGTGGACTGAACAAGACAACGCCCTCACCCGCACTTTTAAGTTTAAAAGCTTCCAGACGGCCTTCAGCTTCATGACCGATGTAGCCGAGGAGGCCGAGTACCAGAACCACCATCCCTGGTGGAGCAATGAGTACAACGTGGTTACGTTCCGGCTCCGCACGCATGATGCCGGCAACACCGTGACCGAAAAAGACCGGCAGCTGGCCGCCGCCATTGATAAGCTGGCCGAGGAGTATAAAGGGGAATCAGTTGCCGGTTGATAGTTGCCGGTTACCGGTTTGGTCAAATATCTTCAGCTGGTAACCAACAACCGGCAACCGGCAACTGACAACTACCTTTGTCTTTATGTCTGATACGCCTACCGTTCTGTACCTGGTTCCTACCCCCATCGGCAACCTGGAGGATATTACCCTCCGGGCCATTCGCATTCTGGGCGAGGTAGATACCGTACTGGCCGAAGATACCCGCACCAGCGGCCGCCTGATGCAGCACCTGGGCCTGAAAAAGCCCATGCTCAGCTACCACCTCCACAACGAGCACCAGCAGGTGCAGCGCCTGCTGGAAAAGCTGGAAAAAGGCGAGCGGATGGCCCTGGTGTCGGATGCCGGCACCCCCGGAATTTCTGACCCCGGCTTTTTGTTGGTTCGCGAGTGTCTGGCCCGGGGCCTGAAAGTGGAGTGCCTGCCGGGCGCCACGGCCTTTGTGCCGGCCCTGCTGAAATCGGGCTTCGGGGCCGAGCGGTTTACGTTTGAAGGTTTCTTGCCGGTGAAAAAAGGCCGCCAGACCCGCCTCAAGGAGTTGGCCACCGAAACCCGCACCATGATTTTTTACGAGTCGCCGCACCGGATTGTGAAAACCCTGGAGCAGCTGGCCGAAATACTGGGCCCCGAGCGCCCCGCCTCCGTGAGCCGGGAGCTGACCAAGCTGTTTGAGGAAACCGTGACGGCTCCCCTGGCTGAGCTGGCCGCTGAGTTTGCGGGCCGCTCCGCCATCAAAGGCGAAATAGTGCTGGTAGTGCAGGGCCTGAAGGAGGAACGCATCAAAGAAGACCGCTATAAAGAAGACCATCGTGCCGAATAACCCCACTCTTGCCCCCGCTCCTGCTGCTATTGCGCCGTCGGCCGTAACTGGCTGGGCCTATTGGCTGCCCAGCTTGCTGGCCTTTCTGAGCGCGGGCCTGCTGTGGGCGGGCTGGCCGGTGCACCCGGCTGCCCTAGCCCTGCTGCTGCTGGTAGCCTGGGTGCCCTACCTGCGCATGGAGCAGCTGCTGGTGCAGCGCAGGGCCAGCGGCTGGAAGGTGTGGCGCTACTCGTACCTGGTGCTGGTACTCTGGAATGCCTTTACTACCTACTGGGTGAGCTACAGCACGTTGGGCGGCGGCATCACGGCCGTGGTGTGCAATGCTTTGATGATGAGCGCGCCGGTTATGGCGTTCTACCATACCAAGAAGCGCCTGGGCCCTACGCTGGGCTACTTGTCTTTACCGGTTTACTGGATTGCCTTTGAGCAATTGCACCTGCACTGGTTTCTCACCTGGCCCTGGCTCACCCTCGGCAACGGCTTTGCGCAGGCCAACCAGTGGGTGCAGTGGTACGAGTACACCGGCTTTCTAGGCGGCTCCGTCTGGATCTGGGCCGTAAACCTGCTGGTATTCTGGGCCTGGTTTGGCCGTGAAGGTGTAGCACCCTGGACCTTCGGGCAGGGTCGCTTCCGCTGGGCGTGGCCCGTGCTGGCCGTTGTTCTGCCGATAAGCTTGTCGTCCATTATTGGCCGCAGCTACCAGGAAAAAGGCGCTACCGCCGAGGTGCTGGTGATTCAGCCCAACGTGGACCCCTACAACGAAAAGTTTGAGAGCGGCCCCAACTTCATTTCCTACGAGGAGCAGCTCACGCGCCTGCTCACCCTCACCGGGAAAAACCTGACCCCACAAACCAAGCTGGTGCTGTGGCCCGAAACCTCCCTCGATGAAACCTACTTCGAGGATTCCTTCGATGGCAACCTGAAAATTCAGCGCATCCGGCAGTGGCTGGGCCAGCACCCCGGCGTAGAACTGGTAACTGGCCTCACCAGCGTGGGTCGCTACCGCTCCAAAGAAGAAGCCAGCTCCACGGCTCGCTTCCGCGAGGATTTAGGCTACTACGATATCTTCAACGCGGCTGTGCATTTCCCCGGCCCCGTCGGCACACCGGAGTTCTACCATAAGTCGCGGCTGGTGCCGGGCGTGGAGGGCGTGCCGCCGTGGCTGTCGGCTTTTGTTATTGATTTGGGCGGCACGGCCGGCGGCTTGGGCTCCCAGCCCGAGCGCACCGTGTACCAGACCAAAACGCCCAACCTGCGCCTGGCGCCCGTTATCTGCTATGAGTCGGTTTACGGCGACTTTGTGGCCGACTACGTGAAGAACGGCGCCACGCTCATCGGCATCATTACCAACGACGGCTGGTGGTCTGATTCCCCCGGCCATTTGCAGCATTTGCAATACGCCACCCTGCGCGCCATTGAAACCCGCCGCGACGTGGCCCGCTCCGCCAACACGGGCATATCCGGCTTCATCAACCAGAAAGGCGAAATCACTCAGCAAACCGGCTGGTGGGTGCAGGCTGTAAGCCGCGCCACCGTGCATCTGAACGAGGAGCTGACGTTCTACGTCCGCTACGGCGAGCTGATTGGGCCGGCCTGCCAGGTGCTGGCCGTGTTGCTGTTGGTCTTCACGCTGGTGCGCGCCCTCAACCGGCGCTTTTCCTCATGAGAAAAATAGCCCAAGTGGCAGCGCCAACTTCGGAAGTAGTTCGGCTAATGATTCATGCCGATGGAGACAATGGCGTTTACTTATTTGGTTATAACACTCTAGAGGACAGCAGCTCTTTATGGGACTATTGGTTCGAAAAAGTCGCCGATGCGGAAGCCACTGCTGAAGAATATGGAGTAACAGGCTCTGATTGGCAATTCATAGCGGATCCATTGGAGAATTGTCAGCAGGACTGGATAACGCCAGTCCGTGTAAAGGGGCGGGCAGAAAACCAGCCACAGTGGGGCCAGTTTGAAAAGCTTGTAAACAATGAATGGGTAGCCTTTTCGCCCACACAAAAACTATGATTGATTTCAACCAACTCAGCCTGCAGGTAGCCGAGGTAGCCCGCCGGGCCGGCCAGTTCATTCACCAGGAAGCCGCCACCTTCGACCGCGGCCGCATCCAGCACAAAGGCCTGCACGATATGGTTTCCTACGTGGACCAGGAAGCGGAAAAGCTGCTGGTGGCCGGGCTGCGGGAGTTACTGCCTGAGGCCGGCTTCATTACCGAAGAAGGCACCACCGGCGGCAGCAGCCAGGCCACCAGCGCCGGCACCGGGCTAACCTGGATTATTGACCCCCTGGATGGCACCACCAACTTCATCCACGGCCTGCCCATCTATTCCGTGAGCGTGGCTTTGATGCAGGGCCGTGAGCTGGTAATTGGCGTGGTGTATGAGGTAAACCAGCAGGAATGCTTCCGGGCCGTGCGCGGCGGCGGGGCCTTCTGCAACGAGCAGCCCATCCGGGTTTCCTCCACCCAGGACCTGAACCATTCCCTCATTGCCACGGGCTTCCCCTACAGCAACTTCAACCGCATCGATACCTACCTGCCCATCCTGAAGGAGTTTATGCGCCGCACCAACGGCGTGCGCCGCGTAGGCTCCGCCGCCATTGACCTGGCCTGGGTGGCCGCCGGCCGCTTCGATGGCTATTTCGAGTTCAACATCAACTCCTACGATGTAGCCGCCGGTATTCTGCTGGTGCGCGAGGCCGGCGGCCACGTTACGCAGTTTCTGCACGATGGCGACCCAATCTTCGGGCGGGAAGTGGTGGCTTCCAACACCGCCGTGCACGCCGAGATGCAGGAGGTAATTGGGGAGCACTGGCCAGCGCACGCGCCGGCCTAAACTTTTTCTGCGGCTCCGTAGTTTTGTGACCATCATGTGGATCCAATACCTCATCATTGCGCTCCTCTTTGCCGGAGCGGCCTTCTATGTAGGCCGCATCTTCTGGCGCGCTTTCTTCGATAAAACCGCCCACGGCTGCGCCAAAGGCTGCGGTGGCGCCTGCTCTGTTATTGATGTAGACCGCCTGCAGAAAACCATTGAGGCCGCGGCCAGTCGCCAGACTGCCAAGTAGGCGGTTTCGCTTCTCTGATATTAAAACAACCTGTCCCCGCATTGGCTACGTATAGCCGATGCGGGGATTTTCTTTTCCCCTTTCGCAATTGCTCTCCCTCCTTACCAAACGCCCTTCCCCATGCAAGACAAAGAAGAAGAACGGTCCCTTATTAATGTAGAAAACCGCCTCAATAAAGAAGGCTTCACGGCTGACTTCCGCGTAACCGATGGTCGTCTGCACACTATCAGCGAAGAATCGGCCAAGAGCTACGCGCCCGATGAGGTAACCATTGTGGATTTCTACCGCTTTGAGGGCGAAAGCAACCCCGATGATATGTCTATCCTGTACGCGCTGGAAACCGCCGATGGCGTGCGCGGCACCATTTCCTCGGCCTACGGCACCTACGGCGACTCCGACGCGCTGGAATTCCTCAAGCAGGTGGAAGACCTGGGCAAAAACCTGGATAAGAGCCACAAATAAGCTCCCCGTCTAACCCAACGCCTGACCGAGTGCGCTGCAACGCTGTTGCAGCGCACTCGCTGTTTCCGCCCCTACCAACCTCAACCATGAAAACGCTCTTTCCCACCCATCCGCTGCATGCTGCCCCTGATCTGGAGCCGCTGCTGGAGAATATTGGCGATGCCCGTCTGGTGCTGCTGGGAGAGGCCTCCCACGGCACGCACGAGTATTATACTTGGCGCACAGCCCTGAGCAAGCGCCTCATCAAGGAAAAGGGCTTTCAGTTTATTGCGGTGGAAGGCGACTGGCCCGACTGTTTTAAGGTGAATGCGGCCATTAAGCAGGACCAGGTAACCTACGGCTCAGCCTCCCGCCTGCTGCAGACCTTCAACCGCTGGCCCACCTGGATGTGGGGCAACTGGGAAATTTCAGCGCTGGTGGATTGGCTGCACCAACGCAACCAAAAACAGCCGCCGGAGCAGCGCATCGGCTTTTATGGCCTGGATGTGTACAGCCTTTGGGACTCTTTGCAGGAGATTATGCGCTACGTGGAAAAGCAGGGAGATGGTGCCGTAGAGGCCGCCCACCGGGCTTTTCGGTGCTTTGAGCCCTTCGGCAACGACCCACAGGAATATGCCGAGTCGGTGGCTTACGTGCGGCAGGACTGCGAGGATGAGGTAACGGAAATGCTGCAGGCGCTGCGCCGGCAGATTGCCGCTCAGGCACCGGATGGCCTGCTGGCCCGGGAGCAGAAATTCAATGCCGAGCAGAATGCGCTGGTGGCCGTAAATGCCGAGCGCTATTACCGCGCCATGCTGCAGGGCGGTTCGGCTTCCTGGAACGTGCGTGACGAGCACATGATGGAAACCCTCACCCGCCTGCTTGATTTGCACGGCCCGGACAGCAAAGCCATTATCTGGGAGCACAACACCCACATCGGTGATGCGCGCTACACCGATATGCCCCGCGACGGCTCCGTGAACGTAGGCCAGCTGGCCCGCGAGAAATACGGCCGCGACAAGGTATTCGCCGTGGGCTTCGGCTCCTACCAAGGCTCCGTGGTGGCGGGCAAGAAGTGGGGCGCTACCCCGGAAAAAATGCCCGTACCGGAAGCCCCGGCAGGCTCCTGGGAAAACATCCTGCACCAACAGCTGCACGGCGAAAACGCCTTGTTGTTATCGAAGGAGCTAAGCCCGCTGCCCATCCTGCAGCAGCCCATTGGCCACCGGGCTATTGGGGTGGTATACCGGCCGCAGTTTGAGCGGTTCGGCAACTACGTGCCCTCTATTCTGCCGGAGCGCTACGACGCGTTTCTGTTTCTGGATAAAACCAAAGCCCTGCACCCGCTACCCATTCACGCCGACGAGCACATGCCCCCGGATATGTATCCCTGGGTATACTGAACAAGTAGCGCGAAGCTCCGGCTTCGCGCACGAGCAACGCGAGTAGCAGGCGCATGCTGATGCATTGCCTACGCGTAGGAACTCGCCTTGCTCGTGCGCGAAGCCGGAGCTTCGCGCTACTTGTCTTTGGTTTACTGCGGGGCGGTTTTCTTTTCCTTGGAGGAGGCCGCCAGCCGGCTTAGCACGCTTTCCGGCACATCCAGCGTCCGGATGGGAAATGGAATCACAATACCTTCGGCATCAAAAGCACGCTTAATGCGCATAATGGCTTCGCTTTTGGCGCCCACGTAATCCAGCTGCTTCTGATAAGGCACCCAAAACCGCACCTGAAAATTGATGGAACTGTCGCTGAATTCGGTGAACATCACCTCCGGCTGACGGTTAGGCGCCATGTTGGGCAGGTTCTCCAGGGCCGCCAGCACCACGGCGCGCACCTGGTCCAGGTTGGAATCATACGCTACTCCACAATCCAGATCTACCCGGCGCTGGGTATTGATGGTGAAGTTGATCAGGGGATTCTCAAACACTTTGCGGTTAGGCACGCGCACCAGCTCGCCGGTTACCTGACGCAGGTCGGTAGTGCGCAGGCTTACCCGCTCTACCAGACCGGTGTAGTCATTGGTTTTAATGATGTCGCCGACGGTGAAGGGCCGCTGCAACACTAGGATAATACCGCTGATGAAGTTGGCCGCAATGTCCTGAAACGCAAAGCCCAGCGCCAGCCCTATTATCCCGACGCCAGCCAGCAGCGAAGTCACCGTCTTCTGCAGGTTCAGGACTTCCAGCACGAAAAAAAGCCCCATCAGCAGCACCACCACATAGGTCATGGTGGCCACCAGGTCGCGCAGGGCTACGCTCGGCGAAACCCGGTGGAACATATTGGTTACCACACGCCTGGCAAATCGTGCCACATATAAAGCGGCCACGAAGAGGATAGCTGCAATCAGCAGATTCGGCAGCATCACAATAAAATCCTGCCCCCAGCTGATAAGCTTGTGGCTAAGCATTTCGAAAGCGTTGTTTATTTCTCCTAATTGAAACATAAAGCGGTACTGGTTGAAGTAAGCCGGGCACCACCCGGCTGCTTAGCTATGTAGCATGCTCGCCTCAGCCCCACACGCGGGTGCCCTCCGTGCAGTTGCGACACATCTCAATCTGGTCGCGGCCCTTTAGTAATGAGGCACGGAACTGCTGGTATTTGGGACCGTGCCACAGCCCGCGGAAGGTTTGCTGTTGCAGGTCGCCGAGGCGGTATTCGGCATCTTTATCAAAGCAGCAGGGCACCACCAGGCCGTCCCAGGTAATGACGCAGCTGTGCCACATTTTCCAGCAGTGGTTCAGCAGCTTGTTCTTGATGCTCCAGGTGCCGTTGTTGTTTTCGTAGCGGGAATAGTAGTCGATGGTGGGAATGAGCGGGGAGCCTTGGGCGTAGTCGTAGATCTGGGCGGTTTTAAACCACACGTCATCCACGCCCAGGTCCCGGGCCAGGGCTTTGGCATCTTCCAGCTGGTGTTCGTTGGGACGCACCACCAGAAACTGGAACACCACCCGCGGCGTGCTCGATTTCAGCTCTTTGCGCCACTTAATAATGTTCTTCGTGCCTTCCAGCACCTTATCCAGCTTGCCGCCCACACGGTACTGCTGGTACACTTCCTGGGTAGTGCCATCCAGGGAGATAATCAGCCGATCCAGACCGGACTCTACGGTGCGGCGGGCGTTCTGGTCGTTGAGGTAGTGGGCGTTGGTGCTGGTGGCAGTGTAAATGCCTTTATCGGCGGCGTACTTCACCAACTCCAGGAAGTGCGGGTGCAGGTAAGGCTCGCCCTGGAAATAGAAAATCAGGTACCAGAGCCGGGAGGCCACTTCATCAATGGTGCGTTTGAAGAGGTCATCGGGCAGCATGCCGGTGGGGCGCGTGAAGGAGCGCAGCCCGCTGGGGCACTCCGGGCAGCGCAGGTTGCAGCTGGTAGTAGGCTCGAAGGAAAGCGCCAGCGGCAGGCCCCAGTGCCGCGCCTTGCCCGTGAGCTTGCTCAGGGCATAGCCGCCCACCACCTGTGCCGTGTTCAGGGCGCGGCGCGGGGTAAGCTTTGAGAGGAAATTCAGGCCATCAAGAACGGTGGAGCGCATAAGTGCATAAAGGTCGGGAATGCAGCGCAAAGCCGGCCACTCCAATTTCAGCCCTTATAACCCCAAACCAAAGTGAAAGTTGTTACGGAGGTAGTTTCAGCGGGGCCAGCACCGCTATCAGATCAGGCAGCCGGCGTCGGGGCTGGCAAATAAAAAGCGCCTCCCGACAATGCTGGAAGGCGCTTTGAGCGGGCTCAACGGAGACGGCTACTTCTTAAGCTCGGCGGCGCTGGTATACAGGGCCGCTTTGCCGAAGGAGTCTTTGATTTCCTCAACGGCCGCGTGGCTGCTGAGGCGCTTGGGCTTGGTATTGAGGAAGGTACCGTCCTCGGCCAGCAGCATGTAGCTGGGCACATTATCTAAAGCGTAGGCGCGGGCCAGAGCCGAGCGCAGGCCACCAGAGGCGCGCACGTGCACGCCCGGCAGCTTCTTGCTAACCACCAGCTGGCGCCAGGCGGGCTCGTTCTCATCAAAGGCAATGTTGAGGAACACTATATTTTTGCCTTCGAACTTCTTGGCCAGATCCTGGGCGTAGGGAAGGTCGCGCAGGCAAAGGCCGCTGGTGGTTTTCCAGAAGTTGATGTACACCAGCTTGCCGGCGAAGCTGCGCAGCGACACGGAGTCGCCTTTAGCCGTAACCAGCTTAAAATCAGGCGCCTGTGCGCCAATGGAAAAAGACTTGTGCGCGTCGAAGTCGGCCTGCAGGGCGGGCAGATACTTGCCGGACTCCGGCTGGGCGCGGAAGTCGCTGAGCATGGCCTGCGAGAGTTTGATGTGGCCAAAGCGGAACGACTCCTGCATGATGCGGCCCAGCACCAGAGGCCGCACGCTGCCACTGAGTTTTTCCTTGGCCACCTCGTAGCACACCTGGTAGAAATCGGGGTCGGAGCGCTGGTGGTTCTGGCTCTGCGCCTGGTAGTGCACGTAGTTCAGCAGAAACTCCTGGTACATTTCATTCTGAATGGCAGAAGCATTATTTACCAGGTCTTTATCCTTCAGGAAATCGTAATAGGTAGGCGACATTTTCAGACGCCCTTCGGTGGCCACCACCTGCTCGCGCAGGTCCTGGAAAGTCAGCCGGTCGTTGGCGTAGGTGTAGGCAATTTCGGCCTTCACGTAGTTGATGAATGCCTGCGAAAGGCCCTCTTCGTTTTCAGCCAGGAATTTATCTTCCGCCTTCCGCCGATAATCCAGAAAGCTCAGAAAGCCCGGCTCGTAAAGCAGAATGTTTTCCGGCAGCACCTGAAAACCATCATTTTCCACAAACTTGTCATCCATCTCCGAGAGGAAGGTGTTAGCCTCGGCGCCCTTGCCCTTAAAGCGGATGGAGCCCGCCATATCGGAGCCCTTAAACTTGATTTCCAGCGCATTGCCCGGCTCCACAAACAGGGCCGTCACATCGTCGCCGTACACCAGGTCGGCGCGGGTGGGGCCGTCCACTTTCAGGGCCAGCCGGAACTCGCCTTTGCTGTCTACGCGGGCGTAGGTCAGCTGCTCATTGGCCTGCAAGGGATTATCGCGCACGGAAACGGCGACAGAATCACTATCCTGGTTACTGATTTTACCGGTGAGTAAGACGGTGCCCTGGGCCCAGCCAGACAGCGGCGCCAGAAGCGCCGCCAGCAAACAGCCAGCAGCTATGCGGAAGGAAAATGTCATTAGAACGTATATCGAGGTAGTACGGCGCTTACAACAAGAGGCTTAAACTGAACTTCACTGCGAATCTGCCCGGGGCCTGATGCCTCATTCTCTGATTTTTCGCGGGAAAAGCCAATTTAGATACCGAAGATAAGGCATTTGGATTGAGAAAGTCCAATCCGGCAGGTTACTTTTTTCCTAACCGGCTGCCTACGCGGCTGTTTACACGTTTTTAGCCGAACAAACCACTCAGCACCTCATCCAGGCGGCCTACCGGATGCACCCGGATGCCAAAACGCCCCAGATCAAGCCCCCGGGCATTAAACTGCGAAATGTACATTTCGCCAAAGCCCAGCTTTTCGGCTTCCGAGAGGCGCTGATCCAGCCGGCTTACGGCGCGTATCTCACCACTCAGGCCTACCTCAGCCGCCAGGCAGGTTTCGCCGGACAGCGGAATATCATTCAGCGAGGAAACCACGGCCGCGCACACGGCCAGATCCAGGGCGGGGTCATCGAGGCGCAGGCCGCCGGCAATGTTCAGGAACACGTCGTGCTGACCCAGGCGCAGGCCGCTGCGCTTTTCCAGCACAGCCAGCAGCATCTGCAGGCGTTTGGCATCAAAGCCGGTGCTGCTGCGCTGGGGCGTGCCGTAGGTGGCAGGCGTTACCAAGGCCTGCACTTCTACTAGCAGCGGACGGTTGCCTTCCAGCGTGGCTCCAATGGCCATGCCACTCAGCGTTTCGGTGCGCTGGCTCAGCAGGATTTCCGAAGGGTTGCTGACCTGCCGCAGACCGGAGCCCTGCATCTCATAAATACCCAGCTCCGAGGTAGACCCAAAGCGGTTTTTGATGGTGCGCAGAATGCGGTATGAGAGGTGCCGGTCGCCCTCAAACTGCAGCACGGTATCTACCATGTGCTCCAGAATTTTGGGGCCGGCAATGGAGCCGTCTTTGGTGATGTGGCCGATGAGCAGCACGGGCACGCCGGTTTCCTTGGCGTACTTCAGCAGCTCCTGGGTGCACTCGCGCACCTGGCTTACGGAGCCCGCCCCCGACTCTACCAACCCCGAGTGCAGGGTTTGAATGGAGTCGATAACCACGATGTTGGGCTGCAGCTGGTCTATCTGCTTGAAGATATTCTGGGTATTGGTCTCGGTGAGGATGTAGCAGCCCGGGTGCTGCTCGCCAATGAGGCGCTCGGCGCGCATTTTAATCTGCTGCTCACTTTCCTCGCCCGATACATACAGCACCTTCAGCTGGCGCAGCTGCATGGCAATCTGCAGCATAAGCGTGCTTTTGCCAATGCCCGGCTCGCCGCCAATCAGCACCAGGGAACCGGGCACCAGGCCCCCGCCCAGCACGCGGTTCAGCTCGCCATCGTGGGTGATGATGCGGGGCTCTTCTTCATAATGTATCTCACTGACGGGGCGCGGCTTAGATACTTTGGTGGTACTGGCAGCGGCCGGCGTTTTCCAGGAGCCGGCGGCCTGGGTGTCTTCTTTCTGCACTACTTCCTCCACGTAGGTATTCCACTCGCCGCAGGAGGGGCAGCGGCCAATCCACTTTACGGATTGCGCCCCGCAGTTCTGGCAGAAATAAAGGGTCTTCAGTTTGGCCATTCGGGAAAGCTCAAGGGGAAATAAGAAGAATGCGCGGCGGCGCAAAAAAGTTTGACAAGAAACACCTTTTACCGGCAGTACGGCAAGCCGCCCAGGAAGGCCTTCTCCGCAATTTACCAGGCCACCAAACTACCCATGCCGGCAGTTGTTCGTATAAGTCCGGGGCTGGATTTCAGCCGGGGCGGGTAGCGCTTGTGTTTTGGCTTTGGAGGCGCAATTATGACATCTTTCTTCTCTTCTTTTTCTCTTCGATTTCTTTTGGGTACCCTGCTCCTATCCCTGGCCGGCTGCGAGTGGGTGGAGTTCAGCCCCAACGACCACCGGGCCCCGGCGGCGGAAAGCCACCTCACGCGCCAAAACCTGGCGCGCCTGGCGCAGCAAACTCTGCCCCCCGGCGATACGCTGCGGTTTGTATTCACCGGCGACTCGCAGCGGTTTTATGAGCAGGCCGATGATTTTGTGCAGAGCGTAAACCAGCAGCCGGGCATTTCCTTTGTGGTGGTGGCCGGGGATATTTCCGATTTCGGCCTGAACCGGGAAATGCGCTGGGTGAACGAAAAGCTGAGCCAGCTGCGCGTGCCCTACCTCACCGTCATCGGCAACCACGACCAGGTAGCCAACGGCCGCGCCGCCTACCAGGAAATATTCGGCCCCCTGAACTACACGTTTACCTACGCCGGCACCCGCTTTATTATGACGGATACCAACGGGCGCGAGTACAACTTCAACGGCCGCATTCCGGACGTGCCCTGGGTGGCGCAGCAGCTGGCTGATACCGTGGGCGTGCAGCGCCAGGTGGTGATGTCGCACGTGCCCCCGGAAGACCCCGACTTCGACCCGGCCCTGCGCCCGGCCTACACCGCCGCACTGCGCAATGCCCCCCGGCTGGTATTTGAGCTGAACGGCCACCGCCACGATTTCCACTTTGGCCAGCCCTTTGATGATGGCGTGACCTATATCAACTCCTTTGCCTTTGAGAAACGCCAGTATGTAGTGCTCACGGTGTGGGGGCAGAAGCAGTTTCGCCTCAAAACCATTGCTTTCTGATGCGGACGCTACTGTTGTTTCTGCTGCTGACCGCGCCGCTAAGCTCTATGGCTACCCCGGCCCTGCGGCCTGATTCGGCGGCGCCCGCTTCGGTGATGCCTACGGCCAAACACTGGTACCACCCGCGCCATTTGCTGCTACAAACCGGGGGCGGCATTGGCATGGTGGCCGTGGGCGCGGGTTATAGCTACTGGCACCAGCGCCTGAGCACAGACGTATTGGTGGGGTACGTCCCGAAACGGCACGCCGGCACGGAGCTGACCATTGTAACGCTGAAAGCATCTTACTCGCCGGTGCGCCTGCCGCTGGCCGCCGCCTGGCAGCTGACGCCCCTCACGGTGGGCGCCTATGGCAGCTACACCCACGGCCTGCAAAACCCCGGCGAGCCGAACCAGTACCCCGACGACTACTACTGGTTTTCGCGCACGCTGCGCTACGGCCCCTTGCTGGGCAGCAGCCTTGCCTACACGGCCTGGCCCACCTCGCCTGACCATAGCCGCTCCCTGGCTTTCTATTATGAAGTAGGCACGAATGATTTATACCTGCACAGCTACCTCACCAACCGCCATAGCCTGCGCCCAACCCAGCTCCTGACGCTGGCTATCGGCCTGAAAATGAATTTATAACGAGCCGGATAACCTGGTAATCCTGAAGTGGTTTCAGGAACCCGCCCGGCTTTTTATTCCGCCCCACAGCATTCTGAGCTACCGATATGTGCAGTGGCAGTCAACATGTAAGAAGATGGGGCGGAGCACTGGTGGCCGGCAGCTGGCTGGTGGGGTGCAGCCTGATGGAGTCCAGTCCCAACCAGGCCTACGCCCCGGCCGACAAGCGGCACCTGACCAGCCGCAACCTGGCTAGATTAACCGCGCAGCCCCCTACCTACCACGGCGACACCGTACGCTTTGTGTTGGTAGGCGACACGCAGCGGTTTTATGATGAAACGGCCGACTTCGTGGCCAGCGTAAACCAGCAGCCGCGCCTCGATTTTGTGGCTATTGCCGGAGATATTTCTGATTTCGGGCTGGGCCGCGAAATGCACTGGGTGCACCGCCGCCTGCAAAAGCTGCGCGTGCCTTACCTCACCGTCATCGGCAACCATGATGAGCTGGCCAACGGCCGCGCCGCCTACCAGGAGCACTTTGGCCCCCTGAACTACTCCTTTGTGTACCAGAGCACGCGCTTTATCTGCCTGGATACCAATGGCCGCGAGTACGGCTTTAATGGCCGCGTGCCCGACCTGGCCTGGCTGGAACAGCAGCTGGCCGACACCGCCGGCATTGTCCGCACCGTCATCATCAGCCACGTGCCGCCCAACGATAATGACTTCGACCCCAAACTGGTGCAGCCTTATACCCAGCTGCTGCGCCGCTACCCCAAAGTAACCCTGCACCTGGCCGCGCACATTCACCGTTTCACGGCCGGGCAGCCCTTTCACGATGGGCTTACCTACCTCACGGCTTATAACCTGAAGAAGCGGCGCTACCATGTTCTAACGCTGTGGGGGCAGCGCTACTTCCGCTTAGAAACCGTCAGCTATGCCAAGGTGCGCTAAAGTCGGGGCCCTGGCGGCCGCTCTGTTTCCCCTGCTGGCCCAGGCCCAGGAGCCTATGCCCGGCGCAGGTCCGTTTTTTCTGACGGTGCAGGTAGGCGGTGGCATGGGCACAGTGGCGGTAGGCGGTGGCTACCGCCTGGCCCGGCAGCGGCTGGAGCCCGAGGTATTGGTGGGCTTTGTGCCGCGGCGGCTGGCCGGGGGGCGTGCCTTGGGCATTATAACCCTCAAAACCACTTATATCCCTTTCTCTCCCAGGCTAGGGCAGCACCTACGGGTAAGTCCGCTGGCGGTGGGTGGCATGGTGAGCTACACGCTGGGCCGGCGCTTTTTCCTCACCAGCCAGGCTACCGGCCGCTACCCCACCAAAGGATATTACTGGTGGTCTTCGGCGGTGCGGATGGGGGCCTTTTTGGGGCCGCGCCTTACGTATGTGGCCCCGGCAGCGCAGGGCTTCCGGCGCACCACTGCCTATGCAGAGCTCGGCACCAACGACTTGTATCTGGTGAGTATGCTTTCCAATAAAACCTTAAGCCCGCTGGAAATCCTGACACTGGGACTGGGTACCAAAATCAGCCGGTAGCTGCTTCGCCTCTCTGACTGGTTTTGGCGGCCAGATACGCTACCCGGGCGTCGTTTAGCAGCTGCAGAACAACCGTGCGCTGCTGCAGAAGTGCCTCCATAGCAGGCCGCTGCCGCCGGAAAAGCCGCGTGGTGCGCAGGCGCCGTAAGCGGGCTTCCAGGTTACCCCAGTAGCTAAGGGCATAAAAACCGGCCGGCGCCAGGCTCAGGGCGTAGAGAGTGGTCCAACGCCAGTCCTGCGTGAAATGGTGCACCAGCGCCGTTTGGGCCACATAACCCAGGCTGAAGGTAAGCATGCCCGTAACCAGCATAATGGGGGCAATAAACTCAACGTCCTTGGTGGCGCGGCGGGCCACGAGGGAGGGAATAATGTAGGGCACATAGTTATTGATGACACCGTACAGATAGAGCGGCAGCCCCAGAATAAGGCGGAAGGCTGTGCTGACCGCGCGGGAAAAGCGGGTGCCTTGTTTCTGCTGCCCGGCTTCCAGGGCTTCATCGGTGAGCCGGAGCTTTTGCAACTGGGCCAGATACGTCGTCAGCTGCTGACGTACTTCCGTGAGGTGAGCAGGTGCGTGCTGCTCGAAATACAGAATGGCCTGCTGCAGCGTGCGGCTCAGCTGGAAGTTGTCGTAGAGCGTGGTGGGGTCGTCCTCGGGGTTGAGATGGTCGCCGAAGGTGCGCTCTACCTGCCGGGCCAGCGCGTCCTCAGCGGCGTCGCGAGAAATGACGAGGCGCACTTCCATGCGGCGGCGGATTTCCTCCGTCAGCAAATCAGCTGCCGCCGCGGGGTCCTGCTGATAGGCGGCAGCATAATCGGCTACCCGGATAGGCGGGCCCACGTTGATAAAGACATCGGAGCGGAAGCGGGTCGGATCGAAATAATTAATGCCCAGCGGCAGCACGTGCAGCCCCAGTTGAAAGTTATAGCGGGCTTCCGTGCCCAAGGCAATGCGGGCCGCGCCGGTTTTCAGCGGCCGCAGCTTACGCTCTGACACGCTGGTGCCTTCCGGAAAAATCATCACCGTGCCGCCCTGGCCCAGATAATCAAAGCAGCGGCCAAAGGAGGCTTCGTTGCGGGCCGCTACTTCCTCCGGGCTGGCGCCGCCTTCCCCGGTTTCGGCATCCTGCCGGCGGTAGATGGGAATGGAGTTGCCGGACTCCATAATGCGGCGCAGAATGGGGTTTTGGAAAAAGGTGCTCTTGGCCAGAAAGGCAATAGGCTCCCGGCGGTTTACGGCCACCACCAAGGGGTCCATCAGCGTATTGGGGTGGTTACCGGTAATCAGCAGCGGCCCCGGCATTTGCAGCCGCTGTGGATTACGGACTTCAAGCTTACGAAAAAACACGCGCAGTGCTACCTGCACCAGCGGTTTCATAACGGTATAAAAGAGCATAGGCCCAAGTACGGCAAATCCCCATCACCGACAAGCAAGGGATGAAAATGGAGGCTCCCTACTCCTGCAACTCTCTTCTTTCAACTCCTTCAAAAACAGCTGTCATCCTGAGCCAAGCGAAGGACCTTATCAAGTAAGAACGAGTCGTTGTTTCGACAAATGTTCTAACGTGATAAGGTCCTTCGCTTGGCTCAGGATGACAGAAGAGGTGGGACTGATTTAGGATAAGAGAAGCTCTTTACTCCCGGTTCATGATGGCATTTTGGCGGTTGATGGACTCCAGGTGCACGGCGGCGAAATACTGCTCTACAAACTCCGGGGTGAGACCCACGGATGTGCCCTGGCGCTGAGCACGCTCCAGCACTTCGTTCCAGCGGGTGGTCTGCAGAATGGTAATGTCGTTTTCCTTCTTGTACTCGCCTATTTTTTCGGCCACGCCCATGCGGCGGCCCAGCAGCTGAATAATTTCAGCATCAAGCTGGTTGATTTGCTCGCGCAGGCTGGCCAGGGCCGTCAGGAACTCGCGCTGGTTGGTGGTTTCGTGGCGCCACACCAGGTCCTGAATCAGGTCTTTTAGCACCTCTGGGGTGATTTGCTGCTTAGCGTCGCTCCAAGCCGCGTCGGGGTTCTGGTGGCTTTCAATCATGTTGCCATCGAAGCCCAGGTTGAGGGCCTGCTGCGCCACGGCGAAGAGCGTATCGCGGCGGCCGCAGATGTGGCTGGGGTCGCAGAGCAGCGGCATTTCGGGGTGGCGGCGCTTCATTTCGATGGGCAGGTGCCACATGGGCGCGTTGCGGTAGTCGGTGTTGCCATAGCTGCTGAAGCCGCGGTGAATGAGGCCCACTTTTTCCAGCCCGGCCTTTTGCAGGCGCTCCACGGCACCCACCCACAGCTCCAGCTCCGGGTGAATGGGGTTTTTGACCAGCACCGGTACCTGCACGCCGCGCAGCACATTGGCAATTTCCTGCACCGAAAACGGGTTGCCGGTAGTGCGCGCGCCTACCCACAAAATATCTACCCCAAAGGCCAGGCAGTCTTCTACGTGCTTAGCGGTGGCCACCTCCACGGCAATAGGCAGGCCGGTCAGCTCACTGGCTTTCTTAAGCCAGGGCAGTCCCTTGGTACCCACGCCCTCGAAGCCGCCGGGCTTGGTGCGGGGTTTCCAGATGCCGGCGCGCAGAGCCTGCACCTTACCGGTGGCGGCCAGGCGCTGGCAGGTATCCAGCACCTGCTCTTCCGTTTCGGCGGAGCAGGGTCCGGAAATCAGGTAAGGCTTATCGTCTGGCTGGCGGTTGAAAAGGGCAGATTGCATGATGTATGGCTGGTTTTTGAGTTTTTGCGAGAGTACTGTTGATGCGTTTAGGGCCAGTTCCCCTCCTCAGAGGAGGAGGGGCTAGGGGTGGTTGAAATGCCAGAACATTTTTTATAGCTAGTGCTACAAAGTCGTTCTAACGACAGTCAACCACCCCGCCCTTCGGGCACCCCTCCTCATCTGAGGAGGGGAGTTGACGTTCTGACTTACTTCAGAATTTTCTTGATGAGGTTGGCTTGCTGGATCTGCTGGTACACGGCAGCGTAGTCTTCTTGGGCAATGAGCTGGCGCAGGTGCTGCAGCTGGTGAATGTGCTCATCGAGTACATCGAGCACGTTCACGCGGTTCTGGCGGAAGATGGGCACCCACATATCGGGTGAGCTTTTGGCCAGGCGCACGGTGGAGGCGAAGCCCCCGCTGGCCAGGGCAAAAATCTGCTGCTCTTCTTTTTCCTTTTCTAATACGGTGAGGGCCAGTGCGAAAGACGTGATATGGGAAATGTGCGACACGTACGCCGTATGCAAATCATGAGCGGCCGCATCGAGGTACTCAATGTTCATCTGCAGCTGCTCGAAGAGGCTTTGCACCTGCGCCACGGCATCAGCATCACTCTGTTCGGCGTCGCAGATAACCAGGGTTTTGTCGGTGAACAGCTCCGGCACGGCGGCTTCCGGGCCGGAGTATTCGGTGCCGGCCATGGGGTGCACGGCCACAAAACGGCCGCGCTTGGGATGCCCGGCCACGGCGGCCAACAGCATGGATTTGGTAGAGCCCACATCGATAACCACCTGGTTTTCCACCGCATCCAAAACCTGGGGCAGCACCGTGAGCATGGCATCCATGGGCACGGCCACCACCACCAGGTCGGCGCGGCGTACGGCGCTGATCAGGTCCGGGGTGCCTTCGTTAATCATCCGTAGCTGCTGGGCCTGCTGTAGGTTTTCAGGGCTGTGGTCTACCCCAATAATGTGGCTGGCTAATCCTTTCTGCCGGAGGCTGATGGCCAGGGAGCCACCAATAAGCCCGACACCGATGATAGTTACAGTTTTCATGAGGCTGAAGTAGTAAAAGAGGGTTGAACTCGGGCCGCCCGAATGCGCCCTAGAGCGGCCTGCAGCACCGCCGTGGGCTGGCACAAACTCACCCGAATAAAGCCGTTGCCATTGGTACCAAAAATGCCGCCGGGCGTGAGGAACACCCGCGCCGCGGGCAACAGCTCGTCGCTCAGCGCGAAGCCATCGGCATAGCCGGCCGGAATGGCCGCCCACACAAACAAGCCCACCTGCTGGCGGGTAAAGCTGCAGCCGATGGTTTCCAGCAGCTCAAACACCAGCTCCCGGCGGGCGGCATAATGGGCGTTCAGCTCCACGTACCAGCTTTCATCCAGCTGCAGGGCTTCGATGGCCGCCAGCTGCACCGGCAGAAACATACCCGAATCGAGGTTGCTCTTGAAGCGCAGTACTTCCTGCAGCAAATCGGCGCGGCCCAGGAGCATGCCCACACGCCAGCCCGCCATGTTGTGCGACTTGCTCAGGGAGTTTAGCTCCAGCACCACTTCCCGCGCCCCCGGCACGGCCAGCAAACTCTGCGGCGGCTCCTGGTTCATAATGAAACTGTAGGGGTTGTCGTGCACCAGCAGAATATTGTGGGCCGTGGCAAATGCCACCAGACGGGCAAAAAAGGCAGCATCGGGTGGAGTGCCGGTGGGCATATGCGGGTAGTTCACCCACATCAGCTTCACGCGGCTTAGGTCCTGTTGGGCCAGCGCCTCCAGGTCGGGCAGCCAATGGTTGGCGGCGGTTAGGTCGTAGTCCACGGGGGTGGCGCCGCTGAGCTGGGCGGCGGCGCGGTAGGCCGGGTAGCCGGGGTTGGGAATCAGCACTTCGTCGCCGGCTTCCAGAAACGTCATGCTGATGTGGATGATACCTTCCTTGGAGCCCAGCAGCGGCAGCACTTCCGCCTCCGGGTTCAGCGCCACGCCATAAAACCGCTGGTACCAGTCGGCCATGGCCTGGCGCAGGGCCGGCACGCCTTTGTAGTTCTGGTAGGCGTGCGTGTTGGGCAGCTGGGCCGCGGTATTCAGGGCTGCAATAACGCGGGGATGCGGCGGCATATCCGGGCTGCCAATCCCCAGGTTAATAACCGGCGCGCCGGCTTTGTTCAGCCCCTCAATTTCGCGCAGCTTCTGAGAGAAGTAGTATTCCTGCGTGTGGTGAAGGCGGCTGGCTACGGAAACTTGCATGGGGCTGGGGTTTCTGGGGTTAGCTGTTTTTACTGTCATGCTGAGCTTGTCGAAGCATCTCTACCGCTTCGTTGAACGGCATTGATTGCCAATGCGGTAGAGATACTTCGACAAGCTCAGCATGACCTTTTATAATGTTGATCGGTCTACTTGTGGGTAGCGCCTTTGTGATATACGCCCAGCACCTCCAGCCCTTCCGTCACGGGTTTTATTTCCCGGAGCGCGGCTTGCAGCTGGGCGGGGTCGTCAAACTCCAGGTCGGCGTGGAAGTAGTAGTGCCAGGTTTTGGCCGGAATGGGGAAGGACTGGAGCTTGGAGAGGTTGATGCCCTGCCCGGCAATGCGCACCAGCACCTGGGCCAGGCTGCCCTGGGCGTGGGTGGTGTGAAAGTAAATCGAGGCCTTATTGGGCTGCGCCACCGGCACTGCGTTTTCAGGCCGCGCCACCGCCAGAAAGCGGGTGTAGTTTTTCTTTTCGGAGTGAATATCCTTTTCCAGAATTTCCAGCCCAAACAGCTCGGCGGCCAACTTGCCGGCCACGGCGGCCGTGCCCGAGCGCAGCCCTTCCCGGATGCGCTGGGCACTGAGGGCGGTGTCCTCGGTTTCTACCAGTCGCCAGGGGCCGTGCTGGTTCAGGAAGTCGGCGCACTGCAGCAGGGCCATGGGGTGAGAGTGCACTTCCTGAATATCGGCCAGCTGCTGGCCGGGCAAAGCCATCAGGTGCTGCCGGATCTGCAGGTACACCTCGCCGGTTACGCGCAGGTTGGCTTGGCGCAGCAGGTTATAGTTGGGCAGAATGCTGCCGGCAATAGAGTTTTCGATGGCCATCAGGCCATAGGACACCATGCCGCTGGCTACCTGGCGCACCACTTCTCCAAACGTAACGCACGGCGCCGTCAGGGCCGCAGGACCGAAGTAGTGCCGGGCAGCTATCTGGTGGAAGCTTCCTTCGAAACCCTGAATGGCAATAGTAGGGGGCATGGGTAATCAGCGAAAACGGAAATAAAAAAGGGCCGCCGCGGTTGCGGGGCCCTGGGTAGTTGCTGGTATTCTGGTTGGTTAGAACATGCAAAAGGGGCCCCGCTGCTTCCGGTAATAGAAGTAGTAGCGAAAGAAGAAGCGGAAAGGAGCCGTAGCGGAACGCATGAAATCAGAAGGGACGTAAAAAAAGCCTCCGGGTAGGGAGGCTTGCATGAGTTTGTGGGATAATGCTACAAACAGGGGCCTCGCTGCTACGGCTTTCCGTAGTAGAAATAGTAGCTAAAATAAAAGCGGGCCGCGGGCGTGTGCATCGTCTGCAAGTAGGGGTTGTTGACCAAAGCTAGCCAGGGATTTTGAAAATACAAGGTTTTAGGAGCCGTTTTCGACGGCCTTCGGCCGGCGGCCGGCCCGATTTATGCCCTGAATGCGGCCGGGGCAGTATCTTGCCTCGCTATTCTCTTGCATGATGCGTTTTGGAGTGCTGTTTTTGTTGAGCTGGCTGCTGCCAGTGGCTGGCGCATGGGCGCAGGGCGAGTCTATTGTGGTGCAACGGGCCAATGAGCTCATCGCGCAGCGCAAGTACGAGTCGGCGTTTGTGCTGCTGCAAAACTTCGACCCCGAGCACAAGCGGCCGGCCGTGGCGCTGAAGGCGGCGGAGCTGGCGCTGCAATACCATAGTCGGCACCTGAACTACCGCCGCTTTGCCTTCCGCAACCTCTCGCTCACCCAGCCGCTGGACTCCATCCGGGTGCTGGCCCGCACCGATACGCTGGCGTATTTCTTTCCCGTGCGCACCATTCTGGAAGCCTTATATCAGAAATACCCCGACAACTACCGGCTGGATAAAGGTCTGGCCGACTACTATTTTGAGGTGCAGCAGTGCGGCTGCGCCGAGCCCGGCCGCACCGAAGACAACCTGTTCCCATTGATGGTGCAGCATTACGAAGCGGCCCACAAGCACGGCTACGGCGACTACCTTTCCTACTATGCCCTGGGCTATGCCTATATGCGGCTGGGCAAGTTTAAAGCCAGCTCGGCGGCCTTTGAGCACACCATTGCCCTGCGCAAAAACTACGCCCTGGCCCATTTTAACCTGGCCTACGACTACATAGAGCTGCATCAGTTGCCCAAAGCCCGCCACGAAGCCCAGCTGGCCGTGGCTCAGTTCACCGAGCCCCAGTTTAAGTCAGATGCGCAGTACATGCTCGAGAACCTGGAGCGGCGCATTGCCAAGCTAAAGGCGGAGGCCGCGGCCGCCAAAGCTGGGGCCGCTAAAAAGAAAAGCACGCCCAAAGTCACCGCCGCCCGCAAGCCCAAAAAGCCCACCAAGGGAGTACCCAAAATAGCGCCTATGCCGCGCCCGGCTGCCCTGCCGGACAGCTTGCCCGTGGCCCCCGCTCCCACCGATACGCTGCGCTCCGCCGCCCGCCCGGAATAAGGAGCGGGGTGCTTCCTGAAAGCGTTAGCACCTGCTTCCTATGGTTTACCCAGCACCAATTCCGGTTATAATATTCTGATTATCAATTAGGAGCTGTATCACTATCCGGTAGCGCAAATATCTGGCACGGTTTTGTAATAGTACGGTTCAGAAGCCGGACGGCCCGTAGCGCGCACTGTGGTTACCGGTCCTTATTCTTACTCCGCACTCCTGACTTTTACTGCCATGATTTTGAAGCGACTTTTCGGCCGCCTGGCCGCGGCTACCCTTTTGTTTTCGGCCTTCGGCAACCTGGCGCAGGCCCAGGTGCAAACCCACCGCGTACCCGCTTACACCGGCCGCACGCCCACCCGCACTACTTATTCCACTTCTTCGGCCGCTACTACTAAAGGCGTACAGCTGGGCATCAGAGCCGGCGTGAACGTAGCCGATTGGTCCGGGGATGCGGTGAACAGCGTGATGGACCTGGCCGATTTTACGGAAGGTGCCGTTACCAAGGAAATGAAGCCGGGCTTCCACGCCGGCCTGTACGCCACGCTGCCCCTGGGCGAGCATTTCGCCATTGAGCCCGGCGCGCTGTACTCAGAGAAAGGCATGAAGCTTTCCGCCAAGATTCCCTTCGAGCAGTTTGACTTCCTGAATACCCGCGTAACGGCCACGGCGCGCATGGCCTACCTGGATGTACCCGTGCTTTTAAAAGCGTACCTCACCCCCGGCTTCTACCTCTATGCCGGCCCCCAGGCCTCTTTCCTGCTGAGCAATAAAGTGCGGCTGCAGGCCGGCGCTCTGGGCTTCTCCGCTTATCAGCATGATTTTGACGTGAAAGACCAGTTTCGTCCCGTCGATTTTGGCGTGGTAGGTGGCCTGGGCTACCAGTCGGATATGGGCCTGGGCATCAGTGCCGGCTACGACTACGGCCTGTCTTCGTTGGATAAGAACAACCGCTTCGATGCGCAGAACCGCGTCATTAAAGCCTCACTTAACTACTCTTTCTAAGCTCCACTGAGCTCTTTCTATAGATAATTTAAGAATGCAAAAAGCCCCGCTGTGCAATCAGCGGGGCTTTTGCGTTTTTATGGCCCTGAAGGAGGCCCCCGCAATTGGAATTAGAAAGCAAAGCGGCACCCGGGGCAGACCAGGCCTTTCCGGGGCAGTAGCTCCCGCCGTCTGCAAACGGCGGGCTGCCCTTTACTGGGCTGGTGAGTACCGGACCCAGCCTGCCCCTATGCTTTCACCGCGGAGAGTCTGTGTAGTTGCTTTCTTCTGATGCCGTTCGGCCTCAGATTCCACACGGCGCCGTTGGTTTTTCGGCAAGCGTACCAGGGTAAGCTGAGCCCTGCAAGCCTGCGCTCTGCAGATAAACCGCAGACCCCGTATCTTATGGCAACGAAACCGTAGCTTTCCCGCTTACCTGTTGGGTTCTGCATCTTATGTGGTTCAAACGTCGCCCTACGCTGCCGGCCGCCCTCCCCGATGAGGAGCTGCTGCTGCGCTACCGCCAGCACGGCGACGTAGCCGACCTGGGCGTGCTCTATGAGCGCTACCTGACGGAGGTGTTTGCTACCTGTCGGCGCTATTTGCAGGAGGAAGAAGATGCCAAGGATGCCGTGATGCAGCTCTTCGAAAAGCTAGTGGATACTCTGCGCCAGCACGAAGTCAGCAACTTCCCGGCCTGGCTGCGCACCACCGCCCGCAACCACTGCCTGATGGTGCTGCGGGCCCGCAAACGCGCCGGCCCCGACAACGGCGGCAGCCTGGTGTTGCACTTTTCGGATGCCGCCGATATGGAATCGGTCGTGGCCCGGCATCAGTCAGACGATGACCCGGAAGAAGCCCTGTTTACCGAAGAGCGCCTCCAAGCCCTGGAGCAGGCCCTGGCCGAGCTTCCGCCGGGCCAGCAACAGTGCCTGCGGCTGTTTTACCTCGAAGACAAATGCTACCGCGACATCTCCACTGAAACAGGATACGACCTGAACGCAGTAAAAAGCCATATCCAGAACGGGAAGCGCAACCTGCGCCGCCACTTAGAATCACCGTCTTCCTTCAATGCACCCTCATAGCTCCGCCTCCTCCGCCACTCCCGCAGCTAACCGGCATTTGCCCGTGGAGCTGCTACGGCGTTACGTAGCCGGAGACCTTCCCTCTGCTGATCAGCATGCCATAGAAGCCCATACCCTGGTGTGTCCGCCCTGCGCGGATATCCTGGAGGGCCTCGCCCAGACCGATGCTGTCACCACGGACCAGGCCCTGGCCGAGCTACACCAGCGCTTACAGGTGCGGGTAGGCACCGGGGTAGCCCGTCGGCCGATGGGTGGGGCGTGGCTGCAGGCGGCCGCGGCCATTCTACTACTGGTTATAGCGGGCACTTTCTTCTGGACGCGGCCGCACCGGCAGCCAGCCACTTCTTCCCCGGCTAAGCAGGCTATTGTTACGCGCGCACCATCGGCTACCTCGCCGCCGGAGGCGGCGGCCCCTACGGCCACGCCGGCGCCAACTTTGGCGGAAGAAAAAGTAGTAGCTATAGTGCAGCCAGTTAGCAGGCCGGCAGCCCAGAAAAAAGAACAAGCCCGCCGTACGCGCTACGTGGCCACAATGCGCAGCAAATGGCGCAACGTACCACCCGCCCCGGGCCCAGGTGCCCGTAAGGCGCCTGTAACTGCTGCCCAACCAGCCCCGGACAGTGGGAATTATACCGCCCAGGCTGCGCCAATAGCCGCTCCGGATTCCGCCTCAACTACTACCACTACCGCCAGTAAAAATCAGGCAGTTACCGCACCCGAATCTAGAAAGACCGCCACCCTGCCTGCCCGCCGCATCAGCGGCCGCCTCACCGATGGGCCTACCGGCAAAGCGCTGGCCGGCGTAGCGGTACATGCCACCGGCACCACGGTGCAGAGCAAAACGAATGAAGAAGGCCGCTTTGAGCTGCTGGTTCCGGCCGGCGTGGAAAGCCTCACGTTTATGGCCGCCGGCTACCGGGACAACGAGCGTATCCTGGGCCCGGACTCCACGCTGGCCCTGACCATGACGCCTTTAACCGGCGCGGGACCGAGAACTGTGGTGCCCGAAGGCCGGGGGCGGGACGCAAAAATGCCCACTATCCCGGATATGGCTCCCACCCCGGCCGGTGGTCTGGCCGCCTTTAATCAATATGTGGAGCGGGAAGTTCACTACCCGGAAAAAGACCCGCCAGCCGGCACCTACAGCGCAAAAGTGGCCGTAAAGCTGCGCTTTATCGTGGCGGCCGATGGCTCCTTGCAGGATATCAAAGTAATTGAGCCCCTCAGCGAGGAGTATGATGCAGAAGCCATTCGCCTGTTGAAAGAAGGCCCGGCCTGGTACCCGGCCGTGGTAAATGGAAAACGCATTGCACATAAGGCCCAGGTAAGCGTGATATTCCGCTTCGACAACCGCTAACCTACCAGGCGCTAGCCGCTATAGCCACCCCCGCTTTCGGGGGCGGTAGCGCTGCCGCCGGGCTTCACGTCCAGGGGCTCATCGGGGTGGGTTTTGATTTCCACGCCGCTATAATCGGGAATGCCGGAACTGCCAACGGCTTCCGTGGCCCCGACGGCGTGGTTGGGCACCCATTTGTGCATCACCTCAAAGCTGATTTTGGCGGTGATTCGGTACTCCACGATTTTATTGTCGCGCACCCGGCAGCTTTGGTCTTTTATGTAGATGGATTTAATGCCTTGTACCGTGGTGCTGGCCTCGGTGAGGGCCCGTTGCAGGGCATCTTCAAAGCTTTTTTCTGAGCTGGCCAGTACTTCAATCACTTTTTTGATAGTGCTCATAGCGCGTAAAAAGGGAGAGATGAAGGGATAGTAGCACGTAACAGGGGCTTGGGTGTACGTAGCCAGCGGCAGCATGGATGGTATTTAGGTGAGCCGCAGAGTTTTCGGGGCAGCACGCTTTGGGCTCCCGGCCGTTGTGTACTTTTGCCGCGCCGCCCGCCCGGCCCATGCCGTATACCGCGGTGCCGCCGGCTGGCCGGTTTACCTGTTCTCTGTCATCTTATTTCCTTCTCACCCCATAGCGTTATGACCCAGTTCCGCCAGGAGAAAGACACCATGGGCACCGTGCAGGTGCCCCAGGACGCCTACTACGGCGCCCAGACCCAGCGCTCCATCGACAACTTCCAGATTGCCCAGGACATCAACCGGATGCCCAAGGAAATCATCCGCGCGTTTGCTTACCTGAAGAAAGCCGCCGCCCTCACCAACCGCGACGCCGGCATTCTAACAGCTGAAAAAGCCGAGCTGATTGGCCGCGTGGCCGATGAGATTCTGGAAGGTAAGCTGGACAAGGAGTTTCCGCTGGTAGTGTGGCAAACCGGCTCGGGCACGCAGAGCAATATGAATGTGAACGAGGTAATTGCTTACCGCGGCCACGTGCTCAACGGCGGGCAGCTCTCGGATGAAAAGAAGTTTTTGGCCCCCAACGACGACGTTAACAAGAGCCAGAGCTCCAACGACACCTTCCCCACGGCCATGCACATTGCGGCCTACAAGATTCTGGTGGAGGTTACCATTCCCGGCATTGAGAAGCTGCGCGATACGCTGCGGGCCAAGAGCGAGCAGTTTATGCACATCGTAAAAATCGGCCGCACGCACCTGATGGATGCTACGCCGCTTACGGTGGGTCAGGAGTTCAGCGGCTACGTGTCGCAGCTCGACCATGGCCTGCGCGCCATCAAAAACACGCTGGCGCACCTTTCCGAGCTGGCCCTGGGCGGCACCGCCGTGGGTACGGGCATCAACACGCCTCCCGGCTACTCCGAAAACGTGGCCAAACACATTGCCGACCTCACCGGCCTGCCCTTCATCACCGCCGAAAACAAGTTTGAAGCCCTGGCCGCTCACGATGCCATTGTGGAGGCCCACGGCGCCCTGAAAACGGTAGCTGCCAGCATGATGAAAATAGCCAACGACATCCGCCTACTGGCCTCAGGCCCGCGCGCCGGCATCGGCGAGCTGCACATCCCCGACAACGAGCCCGGCTCCAGCATTATGCCCGGCAAGGTGAACCCCACCCAGTGCGAGGCCATGACCATGGTAGCCGCGCAGGTAATGGGCAACGACGTAGCCATCAACATTGGCGGCATGAGCGGCCACTTCGAGCTGAACGTGTTCAAGCCCGTGATGATTTACAACTTCCTGCACTCGGCCCGCCTCATCGGCGACGTGTGCGTGAGCTTTAATGATAAGTGCGCCACCGGCATCGAGCCCCTGGAAGCCAACATCAAAAAGCACGTGGATTCGTCGCTGATGCTGGTAACGGCCCTGAACCCGCACATTGGCTACTATAAAGCCGCCGAAATTGCGCAAACGGCCCACAAAAACGGCTCTACCCTGAAAGAAACGGCCCTTCAACTGGGCTACCTCACGGAGGAGCAGTTTAATGAGTGGCTGAAGCCCGAGGACATGGTAGGCGAGATTAAGAAGTAGAAGAAAAGTAGCGCGAAGCTCCGGCTTCGCGCACGAGTAACGCGAGTTCCTACGTATGCGCAAAAGTCCGCAGACGCTTGTTACTCGCGATGCTCGTGCGCGAAGCCGGAGCTTCGCGCTACTTTTGTTTTCCCAACCCCACGCCCCTCATGGATTTCACGCGCTGTATTACCCTTGAAAACGACCGGGTTCGGCTCCGGCCGTTGGAGCTCACCGATTTTGAGGATTTAAAAGCTGTCATCTTCGACCCCGAAATCTGGCGCTTCACCGTGGACCCCAACCCCGGCGACGCCGTAGGGCTGGCTGCCTACCTCACCAAGGCCATACGCGAGCGGAAAAAGGGCCTGCGCTACCCGTTTGCCATTGTGGATAAGCAAAGCGGCCGGGTGGTGGGCAGCACCAGCTACGGTAACATTGCCCTAGCCGACCATCGCCTGGAAATTGGCTGGACGTGGCTGGGCGCTGAATACCAGCGCACCGGCCTGAACCGCGCCGCCAAGCATCTGCTGCTGAAATATGCTTTTGGCGAATTGGGCTGTGAGCGGGTAGAGCTTAAAACTGACGCCCTGAACTGGAAATCCCGCGAGGCCATGCGCCGCATGGGCGCCACCGAGGAGGGCATTTTGCGCAGCCATATGGTAACGCAGGGCGGCCGGCGCCGCGACTCGGTGTACTTCAGCATCCTGAAACCGGAGTGGGACACGCTCCGGATGACCGTTTTTCAGGAATTCGATGCCCGTGGCTAGCCAACCGCAACGCTTCCGGGTATTGCGGCAGCGCGCTGCCAGCTTTGGCCATGCCTTCCGGGGCGTGCGCCTGGCACTGGCCTCCGAGCTGCACCTGCGCTTTCATGCCGTGGCTACGGTGGCGGTAGTAGCCTTAGGGTTTTACTGCCGCCTGGAGCGGTGGGAGTGGGCGCTGGTGGCGCTGGCCGTGGGCGCCGTCTGGAGCGCCGAATTACTGAATACGGCTGTAGAAGCTATTGTCGACCTGGTTTCGCCGCAGCACCACCCGTTGGCGGGCCGCGCCAAGGATGTAGCGGCCGGTGCGGTGCTGGTGGTAGCCCTGGCGGCACTGGTAGTGGGTCTGCTGATTTTTGGACCCCGCCTCTGGCAGTTGTGGGCCCGGCCTTAGTTCCCGGCCACTGTAGAACCACGCCGATGCTGGCGGCGTAAGCAGGAGACCGGGCACGTCCGGCCTTGTATTTGCATTCTGCCTGTTACTTTCGCGCCCCTATTCCTGTCTGCTATGCGTTTGCTCTTCTCTTTTGCTCCTCTGCTTGCGGCCACGCTGCTCAGCTCCACTGCCTGCCAGCGCCAGGTGGCCGTAACTACGCCCACCGATGATACTGCCGGCCCGGTTAGCGGCCCTTCCACCCCGGCTCCGGTAGCTAATCCTACTACCGAGGCTACTCCCGAACCTGCTATGGTCAGCTTTGATACTACGGCCCGGCCCGCCTGGCTGCAAAAGAAAATCAGCGCCCTGCAGGCGGAAAAACCCCAGAACCCGCGCGCCCGCATTCTGAGCTACACCCTGGATGGGAAAACGGTGTACTACCAAAGCGCCCCCTGCTGCGACCAGTTCACCACCCTGTACGACGCCAAAGGCAAGGTAATCTGCCAGCCAGACGGCGGCATTACGGGCCGCGGCGACGGCAAATGCCCCGATTTCGAAAAGAACCGAACCAATGAGAAGCTGGTTTGGGAAGATGCCCGCTAAAGCGGCCCTCCGCTAACTAATGCTTCAGGGCAGCAGCCGGCCTGGTTGCCGGCTGGCTCTTGCGCGCTTTCTTCTTTCTCCGCCTTTGCAACCACTTACTTTCATGCATAACACCATTGAAAAACTGGCGGCCTACAACGTGTGGGCCAACAACACGCTCTTGCGTCGGTTAGACGAGATTGAAGCCGCCGGGCAGGAAGTGCCGGCCGCGTGTCTGCGCCTGTTCAGCCACGTGCTCAACGCCCAGGCCATCTGGATTGGCCGCCTGACCGCTACTAAAAGCCCCGTGAAGGTTTGGCAGGAGCACACTCTGGCCCAATGTCACCAGTTGCACGAGCAAACCTCAGAGCGGCTGCTGCAAATGATTCACGCGGCGGATGAAACCGAGCTGAACCGCCTGATTTCCTACACCAACTCGGCGGGGGAGTCCTACGTGAGTCAGGTGGCGGATATCTTTACCCACGTGCCGGTGCACGCCAACTACCACCGCGCCCAGGTAGCCCTGCGCCTGCGCGAAAATGGCCTGGAGCCCATCAATACCGACTTTATTACCTATTGCCGGGAGCTGACGGCGGCGGGCAAGCTAACGGTTAGCCTGTAGCATCACCTTTAAGCCACAAAAAAGCCCCGCTGCACATTGCAGCGGGGCTTTTTCATAGGAAGTGAAACTACCTTAGTTCAGGCTGATAACGCCCAAATCGGTGGTATGGTCGTTGGTAACCTGCACATCCGGCTTGTCCACGTTTTCGTAGGGCTCACCGGCGCGGAACTCTACGCGGTAGGTACCAGCCGATACGCCGGGAATCAGGAAGCCCCCATCGTTATCAGGGTAGGTGCTGAGGGTATCAGCCGCGCCGCCAGCCGTGCGGATGGCCAGCACCTGCGGATGAGCCGCTGCCGGATCTACCGTGCCGCGGATAGCGCCCGCTGCTGCCATAGCCACGGCCCGGATAACCGGCTTCAGGTTGTACTCGCCATTGCCACGTGCTACAATGGACTTAGCCACGTCAAAGTCAAGCACAATGTTGTAAGTAACGCCTTCTTCCAGATTGGTGTTCAGCTTTACTTTCAGGCCCGAGGTCTGGCCGCTGGGGGTTTTCAGGGCTACCGTGGTACCGTCTTTCAGGGTGAGGGTGTTGTTATCGCCCAGTACCAGGCGGATCTGCTCAATGTGGCCGGCGGGGAAGGTGCTGCCCGCAATAACGGCGGCGCGGCCATTCACATAGTCCAGCAGGTTGTAGCGGGTGGCAGCTACCTGATCCAGGGTCTGCCAGCCATCTTCACCATTAGTGCCGGTCACGTTTACCTGCACGTTTTTCAGGTCGATGTTCACGGCTTTATAGTCGCCGGGGGCATCTACCAGCAGCACGCGCATCTGGGCCGCGGCCGGGGTATTATCGTTGTCGTTGTTACAGCCGGTGAGAGCCAGCGCGCCGGCCATAGCCAGCGGAATCAGACGAAAAATCTTCATATAAGTGGTTTGAGGGAAGGGGAAAGCTAAACTACGGTAATCGATAAGGCTACTGCCTCCGCGGCCAAGAGCAAGTATTATACCGCATATCGGCTTTTACCGTGCCCCAGCAAAATTATATTAGCCTTCCTATTATCCTATGATTTGGTGGTATCGGTTTTAGCGGGTTCCGGGGCCGGGGCGGCCTTGGGTTTACCAAACAGAATATTGCCCAGCTTTTCCTTGGCCTGGGTTTTCAGCCGGGCTTCGGTTTCCAGGCGCTTTTTCTCTACTTCCAGGCGGGCCCGGTCTTCCACGGCCTGCTTCTGCTCGGCCAGGCTGCGCTTTACGCTGTCCTGCTGCAGGCCGGCTTTCTGCAGCAGCTTGTTCTTGGCGTCGCTCACCTTGGATTCTACTACGCTGGTCACCAGGCTCTTGGCTATGTCTTTGGCCTGGCCTTTCACGCTGCCGCTGCTCAGGGCCACTTTGGGGTCGGCCATGGTGCCGCCAATCTTCACGCCCAGCGTCACGCGCTCCGTGCCTTTAATGTCCTGCACGCCGGTGAGCTGGGTGAGCTTGCTGTTGAGTTGGTTGCCCACTTTGCCGGTGGGCATATCAATGGCCGTTACGTACTCCAGGTTGCCATCCACGTTGCTGGAGCCGCCCACCGTCAGCTTCAGCTGCCCCACGTTGAAATCAAAGGGCTTCACAATGAAGTTGCCGTTCAGCATTTCGGCCGCCACGTCTTTGTTTTCTACTACAAAATTCTTGAGCTCCTGCAGCTGGGTGAGGCTACTGATCTTGCTCATCACCGGCGAGTTTCCCAGGGCAGCCCGAATGATTTCGAACACGCCCTTGCCCGTGAGCGAGCTGTACACCGGCATCATGTCCTGGCCCATTTCGCCACTCACGTTAAAGTTGGTGGAGAAAATGCCCTCAATCTGCTGGGCCAGCGGCACAAACTTCTTGATGGAGGTGAAGGCTTGGAAGGCATTCTGAAAGTTCAGGTTCTTAACGTTCAGGCCGAAATCGAACTTGGGATGCGCCAGGTTTTTGCTGCTGTAGCTGCCGTTGGTGGCAAAGGAGCCACCCAGCGTGTTGAAGGTGAGGCCGTTCAGGCGCACGGCTTCGTCGCGGACGGTTACGGTACCTTTGGCGTTTTCCAGCTTCAGGTTGTCGTACACAATAGTGCCCACGGTGGAGTTCAGTGTGAGGTCGAAGTATTTGGGAATCTGCAGCACACCGTCGGCCTTGGCGGCGGTGGCAGGGGCTTTGGTAGCGGCTACGGCACCGGTAGTGGGCTTGGCTGTTACCTCGTCCACCATCCACTCGTTCACATTAAAGCGGCGGCTGTTCACCGTCAGGTTGCCTTTCAGGGACTGGCCCGGCGTGAACAGGTAGCCCATATAGTTGCTGATGACGCCCGAGGCGGCAATATCGGAGGAGCCCACAAAGCCCTGCATGTCCTTCAGCACAATCTGGTTGTTGTTGAAAGTGGCCGTAGCACGGGTAATTTTCACGCCCTGGGGCAGGTCGGGGCTCTTGTAGGTCACGTTGCTGGCATTCACCGTGCCCGAGGCCACAATGCTCTGGTACCGCTCGGCTTCTACATCGGCCATGCTGCCTTTAGCGGCCACGTTGCCGTTCAGGCGGCCGGTTACCGTCATGCCTTCCAGCGGGAATATTTTAGTGAGCTTGGTCAGGTCTACGGTGCCGCGTACATCGGTGTCAAACAGGGGCTTGTCAATATTCTGGATGGCAATGCGGCCTTCCAGCGGCTCGCCATCCAGCAGCATTTTAAACTGCGGAATGTTGATGCGCGTGTCGTTGGGCTGGCCGGTAGCATTGACCACGGTGCCGTTCAGGGTCAGATTTTCGATGGGGGCGGGGAACTGCTTGCTCTTCACGTAGCCGTTGGTCAGGTTGAGTTTGGCCTGCACCACGGGCATCTGGGTTTTGGAGTAGATGCCTTTGGCCGTGCCATCCACGAAGAGCTTGCCGCGCATCAGCAGGTCCTGCACAGGGTACACTTTCAGCATTTCGGCCAGGTCCACGTTGGCTTTCACGCGGCCGTCCACCTTCATGGGCTCCAGCCCGTCAATGGCCACATTGCCGTCGATGGGGTTCGTGCCCAAGTCCAGATGAAACTGCTTCACGTTCACTTTCACGTTGTTGGTGAAGCCGGAGGGGTTGTCCACCACCATGTCCACGTTGATGTTGCGGGCGGCCTGGGGCAGGTCGGGGTACTTAAACATGCCGTTGTTTACCTGCAGATTCACGCCGTAGCCGGGCATCTTCACATCATTCTGCACACCTTTCAGATAGCCGTTGAAGGCCATTTTGCCGCTGGTCTGAATGTCCTTGAACTTCTCGGTAAACACGCCGGGCACCAGGCTCAGAATGTTCTTGAAGTCGGTTTCCAGCGCCTTAAAGGTCATGTCGTAGGTAATGTCCGTATCGTTGGGCAGGCCCACTTTCCCGGCGAAGGAGAAGGGGAAGTCGTTGAGGCGCACCTGGTTTTCCTTGAAGGTGAACAGGAACTGGTCCAGGTCCATGCCCATGGTCACGTCGGCGTCCAGCTTGGTGTTTTCAAGGTAGTTTACCCCGTCGTAGTTCATGGTAAAGCCATCGGCTGTGGTCTTCGAGTCCATATCGAAGATGTTGCGGGCAAAGTCGCCGGAGCCGGTATGGTTGACGTGACGGGCCTGCATGGCAAACGGAATGCTCAGGTCCTCGTAGCGCAGGCGGCCGTTGTTGATTTCCCAGCCTTTGATGGCCACTTTTACCTGGCTGGTGTCCTTGCCCTGAGTAGCGGCCGCCGAATCAGAAATAAAAATATCCCAGTTGGCGCGGCCGCTTTTCAGCACCCGCAGGCTGATGTCGGGCTCATCCAGCTGCACCGATTTGATTTTGATTTCATCGCCGCGCACCACGCTCATCAAATCCAGTCCCACTCGGAAAGAGGGCAGGTAAGCCAGCGTGTCGCGGGCAAAGGAGTCCTGCCCGATAATACGCAGCTCGTCGATGCTCAGGGCCAGATCCGGGAAGGAGCGGAGCAGGCTTAAGCTCACATTTTCAGGCTGATACTCCACGCGGGCCGCCACCCGCTCGGCCAGCTGCTTGTCCAACACTTGCTTGAGCTTGTCTTTGAACAGCACCGGCGCCAGGGCAATGGCCGCTACCAGCACCACCACGAAAATCAGCAGACCTAACAGGAATTTACGCATAACGGTAGGAGGGAAGAAAGGAGAATAACGCGCTTTAGGGCCCAATTGGTGCCAGCACCTCACCGGGCCATTATCGGTAAAGATGCCGGGATTTTGCCATTTTCGAGGCTTCAATGCTTTTGTCTCGCACCAAATTGCGGGCCAGCCTCGTTTAGCACCCCCTATGCGCTTACAACCCTTGGTACGCCCCGGCTTTCCCGGACGCCGTTTGGCGGCCGGGCTGGGCACGGTCTTTCTACTGATGCTAGGGGTAAGGGAGCAAGCGCAGGCCCAGGACCTCTACTTTTCGCAATCTTACGCTACCCGCCTGCACCTGAACCCGGCTTTCACGGGCCTGCAGCACGACTATGGTGTATCTCTGGCTTACCGGGAGCAGTTCCCCTCCCTGGCGGGCTCGTTCCAGACCACGCACCTGGGCGCCGACTACCGCTTCGAAAAGCAACGCAACGCCGTGGGTTTGCTCGTGAATATGGACCGGCTGGGGGCCGTGGGCTACACCCGCCTGGAAGCCGCCGCCCTCTACGCCTACCACGCCCGCCTCAGCAACGATATTTACCTGAGCGCCGGGGCCCAGGCCACGTATGGCTCGCAGCGCATCAGCTACAGCAACCTGGTGTTCGGCGACCAGCTCTCCGACGATGGTTTACTGACCGGCCCCAGCGCCGAACCCGTGCCCTTCGACCCCGTGCATTACCTAAGCGTGGGCGTGGGTGGCCTGCTGTATAACCGCCAGAGCTGGGCTGGTTTAGCCCTTTATCACCTGAACCAGCCCGACCTGGGAAACCAGACCCAGGGGCGCCTGCCCATGCGCGCAACATTTACCGGCGGGGTTAAGCACTTTTTTTCAGAGTCCACCGTTAAACAGACCTACCGCGAAATCAGCGTTTCGCCTACTGTGTCCTACACCCGCCAGGGAGCGTCGCAGCGGGCTGAGGCGGGGTTGTACGGAACTGTTACTCCCATCACCATGGGCCTGCTGTACCGGGGCATTCCACTGCCCGGGGCACCGCGCCCGGCCTCGGTGCTGGCCATAGTGGCGGGCGTGCAGCTTCCGGGCTTTCGGGTAGGTTATAGTCATGATGTAGAGCTGGGCAGTAGAAATCTGGGCGCGGGCGGTGCTCACGAAATTGTACTGGTGCTAGAGCAGGTAGATAGGCTGGCGGCGGCTCGTCGTCGCATAAGCCGTAAAAATTACCGCTTGCTTCCTTGTCCGGCCTTCTGAGTTTTTGTATTATTGCACTCGAATTGCCTTCTTACAACTCTTTTCTTCTCAGGTATTTCCGCTACCGCTATGAATTTCTCTAAGTACCTGCGCTACGCTGCTGTAGGAGCCGTTGCGCTGGCTTCCTGCAAAGGGGGGCCGCCTACTAGCACTAAACCGGGTAAGTACAGCTCCACTACCGGCCTGGAATATAATACCGAGCAGGGCATGAAGGTAGCTGATTACCAAGGCATTCCGGAAGGACCTGGCTTGGTATTCATCGAAGGCGGCCGTACGGTACTTGGCTCGGCTGAGGAAGACGTGGCCATGACCCGCGACAACATTGAGCGTACGGTAACTATTGCCTCGTTCTATATGGACGAAGCCGAGGTAGCCAACATTCACTGGCTGGAGTATTTGCACTATGTCCGTAAAGACTCCGCGGAAGAATTCTATCAGTCGGCTTTGCCCGATACCACCGTATGGGCCCGCGAGCTGTCGTTCAACGACCCCTATGTGGATTATTACCTGCGTTACCCCGGCTTCCGCTACTTCCCCGTGGTGGGCGTAAGCTGGCTCCAGGCCAACGACTTCTGCACCTGGCGTACGGCAAAGGTGAACGAGAAGCTGGCTGGTGTAGGCGAGGGTGATGGTTCCGGCCAGAAAAAAGGCTTTAAGCTGTTCGGCAAAAAGAAGGGCGGCGATGCTGCTGCTCCTACTGATGGCGGCGCTGAAGGCACCGGTGCTACCAAGATTTCTATTGAAAACGGCAACACCCTGCCCAACTACCGCCTACCCACCGAAGCTGAATGGGAATACGCCGCGCAGGCTCTCATTGGCACCCAGGAGGCTGGCAACGAGAACCAGGAAAACAAGCGTATCTATCCTTGGGATGGTCGTCAGATGCGGAACCCGTATGGCAAGAAGCAGGGCCAGTTCCTGGCTAACTTCAAGCGCGGCCGCGGTGACTACGCCGGTATTGCCGGTAGCCTGAACGATGGCGCCATGATTACGGAATACATCTACGCTTACCCACCAAACGACTACGGCCTGTACAACATGGCGGGCAACGTGAACGAGTGGGTGCAGGATATCTACCGTCCGCTGTCGTTCCAGGATGAGGAAGACCTGAACCCCTTCCGCCGGAACGGTTACCTGGATAAGGCCGAAGGCTACGACAAGAAAGGCTACCAGTCACTCATCGATGACGAGGTTCGCGTATACAAAGGGGGCTCGTGGAAAGACGTAGCCTACTGGCTGTCGCCCGGCACGCGCCGCTTCATGGCCCAGGACTCGGCTACCGCTGCTATCGGTTTCCGTTGTGCCATGATCAACGCCGGCTCGAACAAGTAATACTCGGATTTACTAGCTGAACAACAAAAAAGCCGCTCCCGCAAGGAAGCGGCTTTTTTGTGGCCTTTCCTTAACGGTCGGCGGTGGCAATGGTGGCAATGCTAACCTCCTGGCAGCCGGCGGCTAGTAGTACAATGGCGCAAGCCTCCAGAGTGGCGCCGGTGGTCAGCACATCATCCACCAAAAGAATGCGCTTGTCGGCCAGCGCAACCGGGTTCGGCACTTCAAATACGGTGGATACATTCTCCCAGCGCTCCATGCGGTTTTTACGGGTTTGGGAGCTGGTATGCTCCGTGCGGCGCAGTACGTGGGGCAGCCACGGCACCTGCAGGCCCTGCGCTAAGCCTTGGGCAAAGGAGTCGGCCTGGTTATAGCCGCGCTTGGCCAGCTTGCGCGGGTGCAGGGGCACGGGTAAAATCAGGTCGAACTCCTTGTTAAAGCCCTGGTTGGTCAGCTCATAGCCATACCAGCGGCCCAGCACCAGGCCCACTTCCTGCTGCCCCTGGTACTTCAGCTGATGCAGCAGGTGCTGTACGCGGCCGTGCTGCAGAAAGCGCAGGTAGCTGAAGGCATAGCGCACGGGCACTTTGCCCCAGAACCGCCGCGCCAGCGGGTTATCCGCCGTGGACAGCAGGTGGTAATCGGTATAGGGCAGCTCAGTGCGGCAGCTGGTGCAGATGTGCTCCTCACCCCGGGCCAGGGAATCGGCGCAGGCCAGGCATACGCGCGGAAAAACCAGGGAGATGAAGTCGTGCCATACGGCGGGTAAAATCATAACACCAACAATAAATAAGGGAGGATAACGAGCCAGGGAAGATAGGAAAAGCCGGCTTATGACGGTAGTTCTTCACCGGGGTACGAAGCTTTTGTGCCTACTTTCGTGTTACCATCTTCCATCGTCTTTTTAATTGAAGCTATATGAGTCTCGTTTCTGAATTTAACGACTACCGCCAGCGGATGAATGAAAAAATCATGGCGGCCGATAACAAGGTCATCAAGCGTTTTTTCAACCTCGATACCAATACTTACCAGGAAGGAGCCCTGGACGTGAAAACCAAGGAAATGCTGGGCCTGGCCTGCTCCATGGTGCTGCGCTGCGACGACTGCATCAAATATCATCTGGGGAAATGCTACGAAGAAGGCATCAACGACGAGCAGCTGTACGAAGTCTTCGCCATTGCCAACCTCATTGGGGGCAGCATTGTGATTCCCCACTTCCGCCGCGCGGTGGAGTACTGGGAGGCCCTGAAGGAAGAATCGGCCCAGCCAGCCCCGGCCCACGCCGAGCACAGCGTATAGCCCATGCTGAACCCCGAAGAAACCGAAGCCCAGTTTGAGCAGCGCTGGTGGGAGCTGATGAACCAGATGCGCGAGCGTTTCGGCAAAAAGCCCGATCTGAACGCCTTGCTGCTGCTCATTGGCGTGCAGGAGCTGGGCCAGGGCGCCGGCCCCTTCACCAAAGAGCAGAAGCAGGACCTCATGCACATTGCCACCTGCCGCCTGTTCAGCCTGTCGGGCTATTATGAGCAGGAGTTTGTGGACGAAGACGGCTGGCCGCATTATAAGCTCATCCGCCCCGTACCTTTCTCCAACCTGAAAGAGCAGGAACGCATGCTGAAATGGCACATGCTGGAGTATTTTGATGCCTTCCTGCGCGAGGAAGAGTAACATCATTCGACACTACTGTCATCCTGAGCTTGCGAAGGACCTTATCACGAAAGCACGAGTCGTTGTTAAGCGAGTCGCCCTACCGTGATAAGGTCCTTCGCAAGCTCAGGATGACAATGAATAATAACAGCTTGAAAATTCTCTCTTACAACGTCAACGGGCTGCGCTCGGCCCTCAGCAAGGGCCTACTGGATTGGGTGCAGCAAACCGACCCGGACGTACTGTGCCTGCAGGAAATTAAGGCCGGGCGCGAGCCACTGGATGTGTCGGGGTTTGAAGCGCTGGGTTACCACGTGTATCAGCACCCGGCCGAAAAGCCTGGCTACAGCGGCGTGGCTACCTTCAGCAAGCAAAAGCCCAAGAACGTGGCTACCGGCTGCGAAATCCCGCTCTACGACTGCGAGGGGCGCGTATTGCGCCTGGATTTCGAGGATTACTCAGTACTGAACGTGTACATGCCCTCGGGCACCAGCGGGCCGGAGCGACAGTCGTTTAAGTTGGAGTGGTTGCGGTTCTTCCGCCATTACGTAGCACAGTTGCGCGCTGCCGGCACGCCCCCGCTGGTTATTGCCGGCGACTTTAACTGCTGCCAACAGGGCCTAGACCTGCACAACCCCAAAGCCAACCAGAACAGCCCCGGCTTCACGCCCGAAGAGCGGGCCTGGTTTGCCGCGTTTTTGGCCGATGGCTTCACCGACTCCTTCCGCCACGTGCACGGCGACGCCCCGGGCCATTATTCCTGGTGGACGTACCGCAGCGGCGCCCGCGCCCGCAACGTAGGCTGGCGTCTGGATCATTTATTAGTAGATCAGGCGCTGCAACCGCGCATCAGCGGAGCGGGTCTGTTGACTGATGCGGTGCATTCCGACCACTGCCCGGCGCTGGTAGAGCTGCAGTAGGGAACAAATACCGGCTGTGGTGTTGTCGTTGAGCGAAGGGCCCACCGGATAAGCCGGCCGTGCTGATAATCCGTATCTTGTCCGGTCCTGAACAGGCGTGTTTTTTATGCTGGTGGAGAAAGAAACTGAGTCGACAGCCAAGCTAACGGCGACCCAGCCGGGAGCCCTGGCCCAGGTGCTCACGCAGCTGGAGGCATTTAAGCGTAAGTTTTACCTGAACCTGCTGGTGCGTGGGGCACTGGTGGCGGGCGGCCTCTTGCTCACGCTTTTTCTGGTTTTCAACCTGCTGGAATACTTTCTGTACCTGCCCACCTGGGTGCGGGGCGGGTTGCTGTTTGGCTTTCTGGGTTTGGCCGTGTACGCCTTTGTACACTGGATCTGGCAGCCGCTGGCCGCTCTTACCAACCTGCGCCGCCTGCTTTCTGATGAGCAGGCCGCTCTGCGCGTAGGCGAGCTATTCCCCCAGGTGCAGGACAAGCTCCTGAATGCCCTGCAGCTGCAGGGTCAGGCCCGCGAAAACGCCCTTATTGCCGCCAGCCTGGACCAGCGCGCCGCCCAGCTTACCGGGTTGGAATTCGCCGAAGGCATCAACATCAAATCCCAAACCCGGCCCCTGTGGAAGTACGTGGCTGTGCCGGCCGGGGTGGTGGTGCTCCTGCTGCTGGTATACCCCAGCCTGTTTGTGCAGGGCACCGCCCGCATTCTGCATTACCGCCGCACGTATTCGCCGCCTGCGCCTTTCCGATTTGTGGTGGAGAATAAGAATCTGAAAGCTTTTAAGGGTGAGGATTTCAAGCTGGAGGTATCGGTGGAAGGCGAGGCGCTGCCCAATGAAATCAGTATTCAGTATGCGGGGCGGGAGCGGCGCCTGCAGAAAGAATCCGGCAACCGGTTTACTTACCAGTTCCAGCAGCTGCAGCGCTCTGTGGATTTCCAGCTGGCGGCTGCGGGCTTTACTTCGGATGAATACGCCCTGATGGTGCGGGAACGGCCCAACCTGCGCGACTTCACGGTGCAGATTACCTACCCTGGTTACCTGAACAAAGCCTCCGAAACGATACAGAACACCGGCAACCTGACGGTGCCCGAGGGCAGCACGGTGCGCTGGGAGTTTGCTACCGCCGCCACCGACCAGCTCCAGCTACTTTTCAAAAGCCCCGACGAAACCGTGACGGCTCAAGCCGACGACGACCAGTTTCGGGTAACGCGGCGCGTGCTTCGCTCTCAGGAGTATGCGGTACGCCTGCTAAACGCCGCCAGCCTCAACCGCGACCCTATCCAGTACCAGCTCACTGCCATTCCCGACCAGGTGCCGGACATCACCCTGGAAACCTTCCCCGATACCACCTCGCTGCGCTATCTGGCGCTGGGCGGCACCGTGCGCGACGATTATGGCCTGACGCGCCTGCAGCTGCACTATAGGGTGTTGTCCAAAGCTCGGCCTAATGCTACCTACCAGACGCGCGCCCTGCCCCTGCAAAGCGGCCCGGCGCAGGTATATGCCTACCAGTGGGATTTGCGGCCGGTAGGCATGAAGCCCGGCGACCGGCTGGAATATTATGTGCAGGTGTGGGACAACGACGGCGTGCACGGGCCAAAATCGGCCCGGAGCAGGGCCGCAGAGTTTAAGCTGCCCTCGCGCAGCGAGCTACAGAAGCAGCTCAGCACTCAGTCGCAGGCGGTGCAGAGCCAGCTGAGCCGCACGGCGGAGCAGTCTAAGAAGCTGGAGCGGGAGTTGGCCAAAACCGAAGACAAGCTGAAGGTGAAGCGCGACCTGAACTTCCAGGACCGCAAGCAGCTGCAGGATATGCTGCAGCAGAAGCAGCAGATGGACGACCAGATTGCCGACATGAAAAAGCTCTTTGACGAGCTGAATCAGAAGCAAAACGAGCTGGACCCCAAAAGCCAGGAGCTGGCCGAAAAAGCCGAGGAGCTGAAAAAGCTGATGGACTCTCTGCTGGACCCCGAAACCAAAAAGCTCTACGATGAGCTGCAGAAGCTCCTGGACCAGAAGCAGGACCAGAATCAGCTGGAGATGCAGCAGCTCATGCAAAAGCTCGAAAACAAGGAAAACACCCTGCAGAAAGAGCTGGAGCGGGCCCTGGAAATGTTTAAGCAGCTGCAGTTTGAGCAAAAGCAGGAGCAAACCCTGGAAAAGCTGCAGCAGCTGGCCAAGGAAGAGCAGCAGCTGGCCGAAAAAACCGAGCAGAACGACAAGAACAACCCCGAAAATAAGCTCAGCAACCAGGAGCAGAAAGCCAAAAATGAGCAGCTGAAACAGGAGCAGGCCGAGAAGCAGCAGCAGTTTGACGAGGTGCAGAAGAACCTGGACGAGCTCAAGAAGATGGACGACCAGCTCAACAACGAGAATGGCGCCGACGACATGCAGCCCCAGCAGCAGCAGGTAGACGAGCAAATGCAGCAAAGCCAGGAGCAGCTGGGCAAAAATCAGAACCAGAAAGCCAGCCAGAACCAGAAGCAGGCAGCTCAGCAAATGCAGCAGATGGCTCAGCAGATGGAGCAGCAAATGAGCGAAGAGGAATCAGACCAGCAGCAGGAAAATATTGATGACCTGCGCGACATCCTCGAAAACCTCCTGAAGCTCTCCTTCGATCAGGAAAGCCTGATGAAGCAGTTCCGCACCGTAGACCAGCAGGACCCGCGCTTTGTGCAGCTGGGCCAGCAGCAGCGCAAGCTCAAGGACGACGCCCGCGTGGTGCAGGACTCGCTCTACGCCCTGGCCAAGCGCGTATTTCAACTCCAGAGCTTCGTAACCCGGGAAGTAGGGGAGATGAACGGTCGCATGGACGAGGCCCTGGACCAGATCCGGCAGCGCGACGTGGCCCGGGCCACTACCCACCAGCAGCAGGCCATGACCAGCATGAACAACCTGGCCCTAATGCTGAACGACGCCCTGAAGCAGATGCAGGACCAGCAGCGCCAGGCCCAGCAGCAACAGCAGCAAAGCGGCGGCAAGCCCGGCCGGAAAAAGAAAAAAGGTAGCCAGGCCGGCGACGGCCAGCTGGGCAAGATGCAGCAGCAGCTCAACCAGCAGATTCAGCAGCTGCAGCAAAGCGGCAAAACCGGCCGTGCCCTTTCCGAAGACCTGGCCAAGCTGGCCGCTCAGCAGCAAATGCTGCGCGAAGCCCTGAAAGAGCTGGAGAAAATGCAGCAGGGCGGCAAGCCGGGCAAGGATGGCAAAGGCCAGCCGGCTGGAGGAAACCTAGGGGATGTGAAAAAAATGATGGAACAAACCGAGACGGACCTCGTAAACAAGCGGCTAACGGAGCAAACGGTTATGCGTCAGCGTCAAATCCTGACCCGCCTGCTGGAAGCCGAGAAATCGGCCCGGGAGCGGGACCAGGATGACAAGCGGGAAGCGCAGACCGCCCAGAACCGTCCGCCGGTTTTTCCGCCTGCTTTCGAGCGCTACAAACGGCAGAAAGAGCGGCAAACGGAACTGCTTCGGACAGTGCCCCCGGCCCTCACACCGTACTACCAACGGGAGGTGAGTGAATATTTTCAGAAAATGAAATAGCGACTCGCTAAATTTACCCCCCTTCCGCGTCCCTTCCCCTTTTTATGAAGCAGGTAAAAATTCAGATTCCTTCGCTCGTTGAGAATATCCGCGTGGTAGAGAGTTTCATCGACAACTCGAAGGATACCTTTAATATTGAGGACGATATCTACGGCAACATCATGGTTGCCGTGACGGAGGCCGTCAATAACGCCATTCGCCATGGCAATAAGTTCGATAAGGACAAGAACGTTTTCTTGTCGTTGCAGATGGGGCAGGACAAGGTAAAGTTTGAGGTAGAAGATCAGGGCGAAGGCTTTGACTATACCAATCTGCTGGACCCCACCGCTCCCGAAAACCTGGAAAACCCCGGGGGCCGCGGTATTTTCCTCATCCGCCACCTGGCCGATGAAGTAGAATTCAGCAAAGATGGCCGCCACGTGCAGCTCACGTTCCATTTGGTACCCGAGGCTGATTCTGAAGGCTCCACAACTACCTCTTCCGCCTCTGACCACAACGCGGCATGAACTCCCTGCCCCCGAGCACGAAGAAGACCACGATGACGATACCCGCGGGCGCGAATCCCACGGCATCGAATTCCTGGTAGAAGATGTTGATTTTGAGCTGGCCGATGCCGAAGCGCTGACCTCTTGGATTGAGCGGGTGGCGGCCGTGCACGAGCACGAAATTGTGCAGCTCACCTACATCTTCTGCTCCGATGAGTACCTGCACCGCGTGAACGTGGAGTACCTCGACCACGACACCTACACCGACGTCATCACCTTCGATAACGCCGATGATGCCGATATCATTGAAGGAGACGTGTTTATCTCGGTAGAGCGGGTGCGCGAAAACGCTGCTAAACTAGGCGTTACGTTCCGCGACGAGCTGCACCGCGTCATGATTCACGGTATGTTACACCTGCTGGGCTACCAGGACAAAGACCTGCTGAGCCAGACGGCCATGCGTAAGAAAGAAGACGACTGCCTCTCGCTGCGCACTTTCTAAAGATTTAGCTACCCAGAATTACAAACGCCCGCTCTTCGCGCGGGCGTTTTTTTATGGCATCTGCTGCCAGGAACTCTTTCCCTGCAGCCCGGTTTTCCTTCGCTGCATGGCTGCTACTCCCGCTCATCTTTTGTTTCTGCCCGGCGAAGCCTTGGATTTCTACCTGAGCCAGGGCTACTACCGGATGCATCAGGACCTGTTTACCTGCCATTTTCTGCCCATTGAAGATGGCCTGTATACGGCCCACTGGCTGCGCGTAGCGCTGGATCAGGTGCAGCTTGGGGCCGCGCAACGGCGGCTGTTGCGCCTCAATGAGCACTTCACCGTGCTGCTCCGGCCGTTCCATCTCACGGCTGAATATGAGGCCCTTTATGCTCAGTACCGCCGCCACATCACCTTCGATGCGCCGCCCACGGTGGAATCCTTTCTGCTGGCCGGGGCCATGCAGAACGTGTTTGAAACCGAAGTGATAGAAGTGCGCGACGGGGAGCAGCTTATTGCCCTCGGTATTTTCGACAGCGGGGCCCGCACCATGGCTGGCATCATGAATTTCTACCACCCCATTTACCGCAAATACAGCCTGGGCAAGTACCTCATGCTGCTGAAAATCAACTATGCGCAGCAGCGCCAGTACCATTATTACTACCCCGGCTACGTGGTGCATCAGTATCCCAAATTCGACTACAAGCTGTTCCCTTGTCCGGGCGCTACGCAGGTATTCGACGGACGCAGCGGCCAATGGCGGCCATTTTCCTGGGAAGAGGTAGCTCGGCAATCGGCGGAGCTGCTGGCCAATGCGCCCACCCAGCTACTGGATGATGACGCGGAGCAGTAAACCGCTGCTGCGCAAAAAAGCCGCTGACTCCGTATCTTTGCGCACGTTTTGAGCATGTTGCGCCTGCCTTTCTGATCTGATTTCCTGAAGCAGCGCCTGCCCAACTGCGGGCGTTTTCTGTTGGGTAGTAGCGCGAAGCTTCAGCTTCGCGTTTCGTTGAACGCCCGACATTGCCCCTGATGTTACCCTCGAACTGTTAGTTCACCGCCTCGCGAAGCTGGAGCTTGACTATGTCTACCTTCGGTTCGCGCTACTGTTTGTCCGCCATGTTTCAGCAAGAAGAATACGATGTTATTGTAGTAGGAGCCGGCCACGCCGGGTGTGAGGCCGCTGCCGCTGCCGCCAACCTGGGGTCCAAGGTGCTGCTGGTAACGATGAACATGAACACCATTGCGCAGATGTCGTGCAACCCGGCCATGGGCGGGGTGGCCAAAGGACAGATTGTGCGCGAGGTGGACGCGCTGGGCGGGCAGTCGGGCATCATCACCGACAAAACCATGATTCAGTTCCGGATGCTGAACCGCTCCAAAGGCCCCGCCATGTGGAGCCCGCGCGCGCAAAGTGACCGGATGCGCTTTGCTGAAGAGTGGCGCATGACGCTGGAACAAACCCCCAACGTGGATTTCTGGCAGGAAGCCGTAACCGGCCTGGTAGTAGAAAACGAAACCGTAGTAGGCGTGAAAACCGCGCTGGGTATCGAGTTCCGGGGCAAATCGGTGGTGCTCACCAACGGAACCTTCCTGAACGGTCTCATCCATATTGGCGAGAAGCAGTTCGGTGGGGGCCGCGCCGCCGAAAAAGGCAGCACCGGCATTACCGAGCAGCTTCTTGAGCTGGGCTTTGAAGCCGGCCGCATGAAAACCGGCACCCCGCCCCGCGTGGATGGCCGCTCGCTGGACTACAGCAAAATGGAGGCGCAACCCGGCGACGAAGTGCCGAGCAAATTCTCCTACCTCGATACGCCCTACCTCAGTAAGCAGCGCCCCTGCTACATTACCTACACCAACCCCGAGGTGCACGAAATCCTGAAAGAGGGTTTCGAGAAGTCGCCGATGTTCCAGGGCCGCATTAAGGGCCTGGGGCCGCGCTATTGCCCTTCGGTGGAGGATAAGATCAACCGCTTCGCGGATAAAGACCGCCACCAGATTTTTGTGGAGCCCGAAGGCTGGAGCACGGTGGAGGTGTACGTAAACGGCTTTAGCTCCTCCCTGCCCGAGGACGTGCAGTACCGCGCTCTGCGCAAAATTGCCGGCTTCGAAAACGCGAAGATGTTCCGCCCGGGCTACGCCATTGAGTACGACTTCTTCCCGCCCACCCAGCTGCAGCTTACGCTGGAAACCAAGCGAATCAAAAACCTGTATTTCGCGGGCCAGATCAACGGCACCACGGGCTATGAGGAAGCTGCCTGCCAGGGTTTGATGGCCGGTATCAACGCCCACAACCGGGTGCACGGCAAGGAGCCCTTCATCCTGAAGCGGAGCGAAGCCTACATTGGCGTGCTCATTGATGACCTGGTAAACAAAGGCACCGACGAGCCCTACCGCATGTTCACGAGCCGCGCCGAGCACCGCATTCTGCTGCGCCAGGACAACGCTGACCTGCGCCTGACGCCACTGGGCTACGCCCTGGGGCTGGCCTCGGAAGAGCGCATGGAGCTGGTGCGCCAGAAGGAGCGCGAAACCGCCGAAATCATTGAATTGCTGCAACAGCACGCCATTGAGCCCCAGGAAATAAACGGACTGCTGGAAGAGTTGGGCTCGGCTACCATCAGCGAGAAAACCCGCGCCGTGAACCTGCTGCGCCGGCCCAACATGGAGCTGGCCGACCTCACGCGCACCTTGCCCAACCTCACGCTGGCCCTGGCCCCTTTCCGGGCCGACAGCCTGGAGCAGGCCATTATCCGCATCAAGTACGAAACCTACATTGAAAAGGAACACCAGCAGGCCGGCCGCATGCAGGAGCTGGAAAACTTCGTGATTCAGGGCCGCCTGGACTACCAGCAAATGCCGGCGCTTTCCTACGAGGCCCGCGAAAAGCTGCTGCGCGTGCAGCCCGAAACCATTGGCCAGGCCGCCCGCATCAGTGGCGTTACGCCCGCCGATATTTCAGTATTGATGGTGTACCTGGGGAAATAATGCTGAATTTTGAATTCTGAATCCCGGCCGGGCAGTTGCTTTATGCTCCGTTGTCCGTCGGGATTCAGAATTTTTTTTGTAGAATTTGCCTACCGAATAGGGCAGGAGCTGGCTTCCGCTGCTATTCAACCCTTGGAATTCAGAAGAAAAAAGCGTGCTGTACGAACGTCTGGAGAAGTGCCCGGTTTGCGGGAAGAGCAGCTTCCGCAATAAGCTGGTGGTGGAAGACAAATCGGTGAGCAAGGAGAGCTTCGCTATTGTGCAGTGCGAGGCCTGCACGTTCCAGTTTACCAACCCCCGGCCCGATGCCCAGGGTATTGGCCGGTACTATGAGTCGGACGCTTACGTTTCCCACAACAGCACGGCTACCGGCGTTATCAACCAGGTATACCGCCTGGCGCGCATGTTTACCATGCGCCGTAAGGTGTCGTTGCTGAACCACCTGGCCCCGCGCCGGGGCAAATTGCTGGATTACGGCTGCGGCACGGGCCATTTTCTGGCCGCCGCCAAACGCAAAGGCTGGCAGGTGGCCGGTTTTGAGCCCAACGCGCGTGCCCGCGAGGAAGCCACGCGCCGCGTGGGGCAGCCCGTGGGCAGTGAGAGCCTGAGTGCGCTGGAAGCAGGTTCTTTTGATGCCATTACGCTCTGGCACGTGCTGGAGCATGTGCACACCCTGAACGAAACCCTGGACCAGCTTATCAGTCTGCTGAAGCCGGATGGGGTGCTCATTATTGCCGTGCCCAACGTAGAGAGCTTTGATGCCCAGCACTACCAGCAGCACTGGGCCGCTTATGATGTGCCCCGCCACCTCTACCATTTCAGCCCCAAAACCATGGCCCTGCTGCTCAAAAAGCACAAGCTACAGCTGCGCCAGACGTTGCCCATGCCGCTGGATGCTTATTACGTGAGCATGCTCAGCGAGAAGCATCAGTCGGGCAAGGGCAAAGGCATGCTGAGCGTATTGCGCACCGGGTACGCCTCCAATCAATACGCGGCCGACAACGAAAACCAGTATTCCAGCCTGATTTATGTAGCGAGCCGGCGCTAAACGCTGGCCGCGTTAGTGGGTTTTGCGTAAGACTGCTCCCGCTCCCGGCGGGAACGGCCGGAGGGGAGGGGAGCCTACCTGCTTCGCTTCCCGCGGCGGCATGTGGTTTCCGGTTCCGATATTGCCGGCCGTTTCACGTTGTAGCCTGCTATGCCCGCCCGCGCTTATTTTCCATTGTTCTTTCTTGCCGGAACCGTGCTCAGCGGTTGCGCGGCCATCAGCTCGCCGGAGGGCGGGGCCCGGGACACCGTGCCGCCCAAGCTCATTAGCACCCAGCCCGCCAACCGCGCCGTGAACGTAACCGGGCGCACCATTCGGCTGGAGTTTTCGGAGCCCGTCCAGGTGAAGGACCTGACGAAGAACCTGCTGGTAGCCCCGCTGCTTTCCGACGCCAACAAGTACAAGGTGCGCGAGGAGCGCAACGCCATTGAGCTGCAGTTTGAGAAGCCCTTTGAGGCCAACACCACCTATTCCTTCAACTTTCGGGAAGCTATTTCGGACATTACGGAGAGCAACCCGGCCACTGATGTTATCCTGAGCTTCAGTACCGGCCCGGCCCTGGACTCGGGCTCGGTGCAGGGCCGCGTGCGCGACCTGCTGACCCAAGCACCCGCCGCCGATGTTTCCGTAGTGCTGTATCCCGAAACCGATACGGCCAACATCCGGCGCGGCCGCCCTTATTACCTGGCCCGGACCGACAAGGAGGGCCAGTTTGTGCTGCGCAACCTGAAAGAAGGCCGGTTCCGCATTTTTGCGCTGGCCGATAAAAACCAAACCAGCCGCTACGAGGAAGGCGAGAAAATAGCCTACCTGCCCGAGGTGCTGGCCGTGCGCCCGGGCCTGGACTCGGTGCAGCTCCTGCTCACCCGCCCGGACTCCCGCCCGCCCATCATTCTTTCCCAGAAAGCCGAAGCCGCGCGCTTTGCCGTTACCTACAATGAAGGCGTGCGCTCAGCGGCGCTAACCGCGCTGCCCGGTGCCGCTGTGTCCCCGGAGCTACTGCAGGTAGCCGAAGCCGGCAAGCGCGTGAACCTGTACCAAACACCGGCCCTGCCGGCCGGCCGCTACCTACTGGCCGCCACCGACAGCGCCGGCAACACCGCCCGCGACACGGTAAATGTGAAGTTTGCGACGGCGACTCCGGGGCCTACGCAAGGTTTGCCCTGGACCATTGAGGGCAATGCCAAGGAGGTTTACCGGCAGGGCCTCATCACGGTTAAGTTTTTTGAGCCCCTGCGCCTGGTGCCTAAAAAGCCGGTGGGCGAACTGGTGGAAGACTCTACCACGCGCCGCCCGCTGCAGCCCGCCAGCGTAGTGCTCAGCCCCGACCGTACCCAGCTGACCGTGGCGCTGAATACCCGCGCCCGCAAAAACGTAACGCTGGTGCTGGATAGCACCGTGGTACAGAGCGTAACCGGCCAAAGCCTGCGCCTGCGCCCCATGCGCTTTACCCTCACAGATCAGGCCACTACTGGTACCGTGGCGGGTACGGTACAAACGGCGGCCAAACGGAAATTTGAGCTGCAGCTGCTGGATGAGAAAGGCAACATGGTACGTTCCCTGTCCTCGCCCAAAACCTTCCGCCTGGAGAATCTGGCGCCCGGCACCTACCGCATTCGGGTGCTGATTGATGCCAACGGGGACGGCCGCTGGCAGGCCGGCGACCCGCAGCTCCGCGTGCCGCCCGAGCCCGTGTTCATCTACGCGCAGCCCATTCAGGTGCGGGCCAACTGGGAGGTAGAAGATGTGCGGGTGACTTTCTAACGACGGTAGCTTGTCTGCCATTCTGAACCGCCGGCTCTGGGGAGCCGGCGGTTTTTTTATGACTGCCCTTTGGTTGTTTTCCGCCGCACTCCACGGGGTTATCAACTCTCCTGCCTGAGCTATCCACATCCGTTTTCCCTGCTGGGAAGCAGTAGAGCGGGTTTTCCTCCCACGGCTAAGCCTTATTCCACAGGGTTATCCACGGGCCAGCGGGACCGGGAGGAAATCTGTGGATAATGATGTGGCAACGTGGGGATAACACGTGGAGAAATTGCGGATAAGTTTTTTTGCGCATCTGCGGCCCAGCACAGCCAAAACCGACGGTGGATAAGGGTGGATAACTCGGCCGGTGGAAAGCGCTAATCCACATAGGGGGGTAAGTGTGAATTGTGGATTCGTGGATAAGCCTGTGGATTGTTAATAAATCAAATAATAAATTAAAAATCAGCTTTTTACAATCCACATTGCCTGTGGATTGTGCGTGTATAAGGGTGGACTTGTACACAAGTTTTCAGCCTGTGAATAACTATTTCCGCTTATCCACTTATCCACTGCCCTAACGATGGGGATTAAAAAAGAATATTTAAAAAAAGACTTTTAAAAAGTTATTAACGGAGTGGAAAACTCTGGGCCGGCCAAAAAAAATGCCGGGCCGGAAAATGGAGAAGCGGCCCGGCCACTTCTGCCGCCGGCCGGCGTATACGGGGCAGTCCGCCACCCCAGCCGCCATGCCCTTCAACTACGACCAGGATTTTCAACAGACCGATTTTCGCCGGCACCCGGAGCTATACCGGGTGGGCAAGGGGGAGCAGGGCGTGCTGCTGGTGCAGCCCTACAAAAGCGAGATACTCCCGCACTGGCGCTTCCGCACGCCGGAGCTGGCCCGGGAATCCTCGGAGCACATCTTCGGCCTGTTCCTGGATTATCTAAAAGCCGAGGATTTTGTGGGGGCTGATATGGCCCGCAAGTTTCTGCAGATGGGCTACACCCGGGCCCGGCGCTACGCCAACCACCGCGGCGGCAAGAAGTACGATGGCCCGGTGCCCGCCGATAAGAAAGGCCAGAGCGGCGCGCACGGCCGCCCCGAGCTGCCCCGCGCCCCCGAGGACCCCGAAAAGGCGGCCGCTGCGCGCATCTTTAAACTGAAATGGGACGAGGCCCGCCTGCACCCCGAGTACGTGCGGCAGCGGGCTGCCTTTGAGATGCAGTACGGAAAGTAAACCCCCAACGGCGCCACGGCGTAAGCAAGCCCGTTGCAGGGTTCAGGTAGTGCCGCCCTATTGCCTACCTTTATGCCTCAAACCTCCCAAAACCAAATCACCTCCCGCTATGAATACGCCCAGCCAAAGCCCCAGCAGCATCGACGAAAACGAAATTATCCTTGGCAATGGAATGGGCCCGCTGAAATTTGGCGCCAGCATGGACCAGGTGCGCGTGCTGATGGGCGAGCCCGAAGAAATTGAGGAGTCAGACGACGACGACGAGTTTGAGCACCAGGCCTGGAATTACCTGGACGAAGGCTACTCCCTGTACTTCGACCGCGAAGACGACTACCGCCTCAGCTGCATTGAAACCGATAACCCCGGTATGCGCCTTTTCGGGGAAGCCATTCATGGCAAAAGCCAGCAGGAAATACAGGCCCTGATGACGGCAAACGGCTTTGCCCACAGCGAAATAGAGAAGATGGATACCGGCGAAGTTCGCCTCTCCTACGAAAAGGAAATGATTGACCTTTACTTTGATGAGGACCAGCTGCAGTTCATCAACTTCGGGGTGTTTATCAATGAGGACCTGGAAGTGCAGTGGCCTTCCTAGGCTGAGTTTTCCACAAAAAGCCGTTTATTCAATGTGGATAAGTGGATAAGTGGCTAATTTACCGCACGTTTCGCGGGCCGGAATCCAGTATAATTCAATTGCCAGTGCAATAGTCCAGAATAGCCCGGCTAAGCCGGAAAATAAAAAAGCCACCCCGCAAGAGGTGGCTTTTTTGTGCTTATTCAAGAGCGGCGGTTACCTACATCAGCGCCCGGAACAGCAGGAACAGGCCCCCGAGAGGAACATGGTAACCGGCAGGGTAAGCACCCAGGCCAGGGCAATGTTGCGCACCATTTGCGGGTTCAGGTTTTTGATGCCGCGGTTGGCCACCATAGAGCCGGCAATGGCCGAAGACAACACGTGCGTAGTAGAAGCCGGCAGGCCCGCCCAGGTAGAAATACCAATCATGCCGGCGGCTACCAGCTCGGAGGAAGCGCCCTGCGCGTAGGTCAGGTGCTCCTTACCAATACGCTCGCCAATGGTTTTTACAATGCGCTGCCAGCCCACCATGGTGCCCACACCCAGGGACAAAGACACCATCAGGAGCACGCCCCAGGGCGCATAGTCCGTGAAGGAGCGCAGGTCCTTGATGCCCTCATTATAGATTTTGCGGTCGGCGGTGCTCATGCTCACTTTCTCGCTTTCCATAATCTTTTTGGCGCGGCTGTAAGTCAGCAGAATGGCTTTGCGGATGTGGAAGCGCTGCTCCTGGGGTATCTGCGAAACATCGGTTTTACCGAGGAAAATGCTGTCCAGCGTGGCGGTCTGCGCTTTCACTTCCGTCAGATTTTTGCGCTCCGCCGCGGCCAGCTCCCCGGGGTTTATTTTGTTGATAACCATTTCAACCCGCGTCAGCGACTCGCGCATATCCAGCGGGTTCTTGCTATGGTCGAGGGCAAAATAGGTGGGTACAATGCCAATGAGAATCAGCATAATCAGGCCCACGCCTTTCTGGCCGTCGTTGGAACCGTGGAAAAAGCTTACCAGAGTGCACGTCACCACCAGAATCAGGCGGATCCACAGGGGTGGGGGCTTGCGCTTGTGGGGCTCCTTAAAGATGGCCTTGTTGCGCACAAAGCGCTTCAGGATAAACATCAGAATGATGGTGAGCGTGAAGCCGAACAAGGGCCCGATGAGCAGGGCCAGGCCGGTTTCGCTGGCCTTGCTCCAGTTTACGGCCGCGCCGTTGGAGCCCGGCAGCAGGGAAAAGGCAATGCCCACGCCCAGAATAGAACCAATAAGCGCATGCGAGCTGGAGGCCGGAATGCCGTAGTACCAGGTGCCCACGTTCCAGAGAATGGCCGATAGAATAAGGGCGCCTACCATGGCTATGCCATGGTACACGTTCTGATCTACCAGACTTTCTACCGGCAGCAGGTACACAATGCCCATGGCCACGGCAATGCCGCCGGAGAATACGCCAATGAAATTCCAGAACGCCGACCACACCACCGCCACCCAGGGGCGCAGCGTGTTGGTGTAGATGACCGTAGCCACGGCATTGGCCGTATCATGAAAGCCATTTACAAATTCGAATGCGCAGGCTGCTACCAAGCAAAGTACCAGCAGTAGCAGCACATGAGGCTCTAAGCCAAACATAGAGGGGAGGATTGGTAAAAAAATCAATACGGCAAAGGTAGGCTTGTCGGAAACCGGGGCAATGTTATCAAATTGTTACTGACGACCCGCGCTGTTTGCGCTTAACGTAGGATTGCCGTTCATGTTCCGCGCGCAGGTTTGGCCCGGCGCTATGCTGTAACAAGCTAAAGCTTCTGCTACTTTTGCAGCTATGAGCAAGCAACCGCAGCAATCCGCCACTACCACCGAAGGCACGCTGGCCGACATTGTGGCCCACGCCAAGGAATACGGTTTCGTGTTTCCTTCTTCTGAAATCTACGACGGCCTGGCCGCCGTGTACGACTATGGCCCCAATGGCGTAGAGCTGAAAAATAACCTCAAGCAGCTCTGGTGGAAGGCCATGACGCAGCTCCACCAGAACGTGGTGGGTATTGATGCGGCCATCTTCATGCACCCGCTCACCTGGAAAGCCTCCGGCCATATTGATGGCTTCTCCGACCCCATGATTGACAACCTCGACAGCAAGAAGCGCTACCGCGCCGATGTGCTGCTCGAAGAAAAAGCCGCCGAGTACGAAAACGCCGGCGACAAAACCCGCGCCGACGCCCTGCTGGCCGAGATGGGCCGCCTGCTCACGGCCGAAGATCTGGCCGGCGTCAAGCAACTCATCCTCGACGAGAAGATTCTCTGCCCCGTCAGCAAAACCGGCAACTGGACTGATGTGCGCCAGTTCAACCTGATGTTCTCCACGCAGGTAGGCGCCGTGGCCGACGACTCCAGCAAGATCTACCTGCGCCCCGAAACGGCGCAGGGCATTTTCGTCAACTTCCTGAACGTGCAGAAATCGGCGCGGCAGAAGGTGCCGTTTGGCATTGCCCAGATTGGCAAAGCCTTCCGCAATGAGATTGTAGCCCGCCAGTTCATCTTCCGCATGCGGGAGTTTGAGCAGATGGAAATGCAATTCTTTGTGCGCCCTGGCACCGAAGGGGAGTGGTACAACGTGTGGAAGGAAACCCGCCGCCGTTGGCACGAGGCCCTGGGCCTGCCTGCCGACAAGCTCCGCTTCCACGACCACGACAAGCTGGCCCACTACGCCAAGGCTGCCGTGGACATTGAGTTCGAATTCCCCTTCGGCTTCAAGGAAATCGAAGGCATCCACTCCCGCTCCGACTTCGACCTGACCCAGCACCAGGCCCTCAGCCGCAAAAAGCAGAACTACTTCGATAACGACATCAACCCCGAAACCGGCAAGCCCTACGGCAACTATGTGCCCTACGTGGTAGAAACCTCCGTGGGCGCCGACCGTCTGTTCCTGGCCACGCTCTGCCAGGCGTTCCAGGAAGAAACCATTACCGAGGGCGAAGGCGAGGAGCAGAAAACCAAGACCCGCAAGCTCCTGCGCCTGCACCCGGCCGTGGCCCCGGTGAAAGCCGCTATTTTCCCGCTGGTGAAAAAGGACGGCCTGCCCGAAAAAGCCAACGAAATCTACAACAGCCTGCGCTTCGATTTCCGGGTAGTAGTGGAAGAAAAAGACAGCATTGGCACGCGCTATACCCGCCAGGACCTCATTGGCACGCCGTTCTGCATTGCTGTAGACCACCAGACGCTGGAAGACAACACCGTGACGGTCCGTCACCGCGACTCGCGGGAGCAGACGCGCATGCCTATTGCCGAGCTGCGCCGCTACATTAACGAGGCCGTAAGCTTCTCCCGCATTTTCGAGAAGCTGTAAGTCAACACTTCCTCTGTCATCCTGAACGCCGCGAAGCAGAGTGAAGGACCTTCCTCTCCTTGCTGATGCAGTTAAGTAAGTGTTCAAAGCCCTTTGCCGGTTGCGTGGCAAGGGGCTTTGTGCGTTGAAAGGCTGTTTTGGGTAAGATAGGAAGGTCCTTCGCTGGGCTCAGGATGTGACAGGTGGGATACCAGCAAAAAGCCCCCGGATGCATCATCCGGGGGCTTTTTGGTAAGTGGTAAACAGTGCAACAGGTATGATAAGTGCTAGTTGTCGCCGAGCCAGGCGGCGGCCTCCTTGCGGGAGGTGAAGTAGTTGAACTCTACGTTTTCGGGGGTGATGGTATTGCCGACGCCGGCGGAGTAGTTGCCAATCTGGTACTGGTACTGGCCTTCGGACAGCACGGCGGCAATAAAAATGGGCCGGTGGAAGGTATTGGGAATATTGCTGACCAAAGGACCCAGAATCTGGTCTTCCTCGTCAGACGGGGGCGCGTTGCGCTTCAGATCCAGCAAAAGCTTGCCCACGTTCTTGCCCAGCATCTCCTCCAGCGCCCGCTGGTACGCCAGCCCAAACGAAACCGATAAACGGGTTGCGTTATAGCTCAGGTACAGGGTTTCTGTAGCGTGATGATAGGTGAGAGACGCTTCTGGTGTTTGGTACAAAGTCATATAAGGGGAAAAGGCAGGCTTTGTTAAGTATAGTGCAATTAAAGTATTGTATAGAAAGCCGTTTGGCCGATTATTGTTTAATAAATCCATACAAAGTTGACGATATTTTTAGGAATATTTCGCGTATAAGTCCAAAAAAATTTGTCTCCTGCTGAAACGATTTTCGCCAACCTATCCGCGGGTTTATAGCGGCATTCCCTGATTCCGTACCTTTGCTCCATTTTAGCGGCCTATGTGGAGTAAACTCGCCTTATTCATCATCAAGAACCGGCGGCTTCTGGTCCTGCTCCTGGCCGCTATAACCGTGTTTATGGGCTGGCAGGCCCGCAAAGTCGAGATGACCTACGACTTTGCCCAGGTGGTGTCGCCCACCGACCCGGACATGGTGTATTTCCAGCGCTTCAAGCGCACGTTTGGCGAGGATGGCAACGTGCTGGTGCTGGGCATGCAGGACAGCTCGGTGTACCGGCTGGGCAACTTCAACGAGTTGCGCATCCTCACCGATACCCTGAATAAAGTAGAAGGTGTGAGCGGGGTGCTGAGCGTTACCAAGCTCCTGAGGCTGGCCAAAGACACCACCACGCAGAGCTTCCGGGCCAGCCCCATCTTCCGGCGCTTCCCCCAGACCCAAACGGAGCTGGACTCGCTGATGCGGGTGGTCAACCGCCAGGAGTTCTACAAAGGCCAGCTGATTTCGCCTACCACCGGCGCCACGCTGCTGGCCCTCACCATGGACCCCAAGTACCTGAACTCCTCCCGGCGGGAGTCGGTGATGAAGGAGATTCTGGGCCACGCCGAGCGGTTTCAGCAGAAAACCGGCATCCGGCTGCACTACGCCGGCCTGCCTTATGTGCGCGCCACCATGACCACCAAAGTGGCCGGCGAAATGAAGTTTTTCGTGGGCCTCACGGTGGTCATGATGGCCCTCACGCTGCTCATGTTCTTCCGCACGTGGTCGGCGGTGGTGTTTCCGCTGCTCATTGTACTGGTGGTGGTGGTCTGGTGTCTGGGCTCCATGGTACTGCTGGGCTACAAGATTAACCTGCTCACGGGCCTGATTCCCAGTATTATCATCGTCATCGGGATACCCAACTGCACCTACCTGCTCAGTCGCTACCACTACGACTATCGAAAATCCGGGAATCAGGTGCTGGCCATGACGCGCGTTATCCGCAAAATCGGGCTCGTCACGCTCATGAACAACACCACCACGGCTATTGGCTTTGTGGTGTTCTGCTTCACTAATATTGCCATTCTGTATCAGTTTGGGCTGGTGGCCACCATCAACATCTTCGCGGCCTTCATTGTCTCGTTTATTCTGATGCCCATTGTGTTTACCTACCTGCCGCCGCCCACGGCCAAGCAGCTGGAACACCTGGAAGCCAAGCCCCTGACCAAGCTGCTGGAGTTTTTCGATTACCTGGTGCTGGAGCGCCGCGGCACGGTATATCTGATAGCCGCTGCCCTGGTAACGCTCTCCGTTTTCGGTATTTCCAAGGTGAAATCGGTGTCCTACATGGTAGATGACCTGCCCAAGGATTCGTCCGTCAACTCCGACCTCAAGTTCTTCGAGCAGCACTTCAATGGCGTGATGCCCCTGGAAATTGTGGTGGATACCGGCAAGAAAAAGGGCATTCTGAAGCTGAAAAACTTGGAGAAGATAGACCGGCTGGAGCGGTTTCTGCGCACCCAACCCGTGCTCACCACGCCCGTCAGCATCGTGACGTTCCTGAAGGCCTCCACCCAGGCTTTCTACAACGACGACCCCCAGTACTACCGCCTGCCCGATAACTCGGAGAAGAACTTTATCCTGAGCTACCTGGCCCGCTCCCAGAAAAAGGGCGGCTCTATGGACAGCAAGCTACTGCGCTCCTTTATTGACTCCACGGGCCAGCAGGCCCGCATTTCGCTGAAAATTGCCGACATCGGCTCCCGCAACCTCGATACCCTGCTCACGCGCCAGATTCAGCCCCAGATCCGGCAAATCTTCAATGGCACGGGCATGGATGTGAAGATGACGGGCACCACCATGCTCTTCACCAAGGGCAACGATTATCTGATTGGTACCCTGAAGGAAAGCCTGATTCTGGCCTTTGTGCTGGTGGGTCTGGTGGTCATGATTCTGTTCCGCAGCATCCGGGCGGTGTTCTTCACCCTGCTGCCCAACCTGGTTACGCTGCTGCTCACGGGCGGCCTGATGGGCTATTTCGGCATTCCGCTGAAGCCCAGCACCGCGCTTATCTTCAGCATTGCGCTGGGTATTGATGGCGACAACTCCATTCACCTGCTGGCCAAGTTCCGGCAGGAGCTGGCCGTGAACGGTCGCCGCGTGCGCGCCGCCATCAGCACTACCCTCAGCGAAGCGGGCACCAGCATGATTTACACCAGCATTGTGCTGTTCCTGGGCTTTTCAGTGTTTGCCTTCTCCGAGTTTGGCGGCACCAAGGCCCTGGGCCTGCTGATGTCGGCCTCTTTGTTGATTACCAATTTCTCCAACCTGATTCTGCTGCCCGCGTTGCTGGTTACCTTCGAGCACGGCAAGGATGAAACCATTGATAACTCGCTGATTCAGCACTACGATGATTCGTACCTGGTAGAAGACGACGACCTGGAGCTAGACCTTGCCCGCATCACGGTTCAGCCGAAAGAAGCTTAAAAACAAAAAGCTGTCATCCTGAGCTTGCGAAGGACCTTATCACGACGGCACGACTCGCATATCAACGACTCGTTTCAGCGTGATAAGGTCCTTCGCAAGCTCAGGATGACAGAGTAGATACAGCCTAAGATCCCACAGATCATATGAACTACCCCGAATACAAGCAGCCGCTCAACTACGGCCAGGTCGGCACCGATATCCTGGCGTGGTGGAAGCAGAACGGCATCTTTGAGAAAAGCGTGAGCACCCGCGAAGGGCAGCCCACCTTCGTGTTTTACGAAGGTCCGCCTTCGGCCAACGGCGCCCCCGGTATTCACCACGTGATGGCGCGCACCGTGAAGGATATTTTCTGCCGCTATCAGACCTTGCTGGGCAAGCAGGTGCACCGCAAAGGCGGCTGGGACACCCACGGCCTGCCCATTGAGCTGCAGGTAGAAAAAGAGCTGGGCATCACGAAGGAGGATATCGGCAAGAAAATCAGCATTGAGGACTACAACCAGCGCTGCCGCGAAACCGTGATGCGCTTTAAAGCCCAGTGGGACGACCTCACCGAGAAAATGGGCTATTGGGTAGACCTCGATGACCCCTACATCACCTTCGAGCCGGAATACATTGAAAGCTGCTGGGCCCTGCTCAAAAAGCTCTACGACAAAGGCCTGCTCTACAAAGGCTACACCATTCAGCCCTATTCGCCGGCCGCCGGCACGGGCCTGTCCTCGCACGAGCTGAACCAGCCCGGCACCTACCGTGACGTGAAGGACACGACCATCGTGGCCCAGTTCAAGGTGAAACGCGACGAGAAATCGGAAAAACTGTTTGGCAATGTAAAGCTGGATGAAGTGCCCCTGGCGGCGCTGTATGGTGATGCCGCCTCGGAGCCCGAGGTGTATATCCTGGCTTGGACCACTACCCCCTGGACGTTGCCGGCCAACACCGGTCTGGCCGTGGGCAAGAACATTCCCTACGTGCTGATAAGCACCTTCAACCCCTATACCTACGCGCCCATTCGGGTAGTGCTGGCGGAGGCCTTGGTAGGGAAATATTTCACTGAGAAGGGCAAGGATGCATCATTTGAAGACTTCAAGCCCGGCGACAAAGTACTGCCCTGGCGCATCGAAAGCACCTTCAAAGGCGCTGACCTGGTCGGCATCAACTACGAGCGGCTATTCGGTCAAGACCAAGGGTATCCGGCTTTCGAAGGGGAGGAAAACGCCTTCCGCGTGATTCCCGGCGACTTTGTAACCACCGAGGACGGTACCGGCATTGTGCATATCTCGCCTACGTTTGGTGCCGATGACTTCCGGGTAGCGCAGCAGAACGATGTGCCGGCTTTGCTGTTGGCTGATGCTGACGGCAAGCTCACGCCCATTGTAGACCGTACCGGCCGCTACGTGCCCCAAATGGGCGAATTTGGCGGGCGTTGGGTAAAAAACTACGACGGCCACGACCAGTCCGGCGCCGACTACAAAACGCTGGACGAAAGCATTGCCATCCGCATGAAAGGCGACGGCACGGCTTTCAAAGTGGAGAAGTACGAGCATACCTACCCGCACTGCTGGCGCACCGATAAGCCCGTTCTCTACTACCCGCTTGACTCCTGGTTTATTAAGACCACGGCGGTGAAAGACCGGCTCATCGAGCTCAACAAAACTATCAACTGGAAACCCGAAAGCACCGGCACCGGCCGCTTCGGTAACTGGCTGGAAAACCTGGTGGACTGGAACCTGAGCCGCTCGCGCTACTGGGGCACGCCCCTGCCCATCTGGCGCACCCAGGATGGCTCGGAGGAAATCTGCATCGGCAGCATCGAGCAGCTCAATGCTGAAATCGAGAAGGCCGTAGCCGCCGAAGTCATGACCCACAACCCCTACAAAAAGGTGGATGATAACTGGGTGATGGCCGTTGGAGAACAATCAACCACCAAAAAAATCGACCTGCACCGGCCCTACGTGGATGATATTTTCCTCGTTTCGCCCTCTGGCTTGCCCATGTACCGCGAAACCGACCTCATTGACGTGTGGTTTGATAGCGGCGCCATGCCTTACGCCCAGTGGCACTACCCGCTGGAGAATAAGGAGAAGTTTGAGAAGAATTTCCCCGCTGATTTCATTGCCGAAGGCGTGGACCAGACCCGGGGCTGGTTCTTCACCCTGCACGCGCTGGCCGTGATGCTGGAGGACTCCGTGGCGTTCAAAAACGTAATGGCTAACGGCCTGGTGCTGGATAAAAACGGCAACAAGATGAGCAAGCGCCTCGGCAACGCCGTGGATCCGTTTGCCACCATCAGCCAGTACGGCCCCGATGCCACCCGCTGGTACATGATTGCCAACGCCCAGCCCTGGGACAACCTCAAGTTCGACCTGGCCGGCATTACGGAAGTGCAGCGCCGCTTCTTCGGCACGCTGTTCAACACCTACTCGTTCTATGCCCTCTACGCCAACCTCGACGGCTTCCAGGCCCGCGAGTTTGACCGGGTGCCGCACGCGGAATTAAGTGAGCTGGACCGCTGGATTCTCTCCAAGCTCCAGTCGCTCATCTTGGAAGTACGCGGCCACTACGACTCCTACGACCCCACCAAAGCCGCCCGTGCCATCCAGGATTTTGTTACCGATCAGCTCTCCAACTGGCACGTGCGCCTCTCGCGCCGCCGTTTCTGGAAGGGCGAGCTGACCCAGGACAAGCGCGCCGCCTATGAGACCCTGCAGGAATGCCTGGTAGTGGTGGCCCAACTCATGGCTCCCATTGCGCCCTTCTTCGCTGAATGGCTCTACAAGAACATGACGGACGCCATGCGCGAGGAAGCCGTAGCCAAAAACACGCCCCTGGCGCCCGAATCGGTGCACCTCACGCTGCTGGTGCAGGCCGATGAGTCGCGCATCGATAAGGCGCTGGAGGAAAGCATGGATTTAGCTCAACGTATCTCCTCGCTCACGCACTCTCTACGAAAGAAGTCCAGTATCAAGGTCCGTCAACCTTTGGCGCGGATTGCGGTACCAGTTTTGGAATCGGATTCTGAGACTCATAAGCTAATTGAGAGAGTAAGAGAGTTAATTCTGGCTGAAGTAAACGTAAAGGATATTGAGTATCCGTTTGGTTCTACCGACATATTCGTGAAGTCAGTAAAGCCCAATTTTAAAAGACTTGGTCAGCAATATGGTGCTAAACTGAAAGCAGTAGGTGCTCGAATCCAGCAAATGACTCAAGAGGAAATCAATGAACTTGATAAAACAGGTCAATTGAACGTTGAGGTCGATGGACAAGCAATTACACTTTCTAGTGAAGATGTAGAAATGCGTTTTGTTGATGTTTTTGGCTGGCTAGTAGCTTCTGATGGCCCGCTGACGGTGGCCCTGGATGTGACCCTGACCGACGAGCTGCGCCAGGAAGGCGTGGCCCGCGAGCTGGTGAACCGCCTGCAGAACCTGCGCAAAGACAGCGGCCTGGAAGTGCAGGACAAAATCCGCGTGACCCTGGGCCAGCAGCCCGAGCTGGAAGCCGCCGTGCAGTCGTTCGGCGACTACATCCGCGAGGAAGTGCAGGCCCTGGCCCTGAATTTCGCGGCTGATGTAAACGGCGGTTCCGTGCTGGAATTTGATGAGTATAAGGTGCCGGTACAGCTGGAAGTTGCAAACGGCTGAGGCTGAAGTGCCAACCGATTCTGTAAAAGGGCTGGTTGGCACACCGGCGCACAAAGCGTTTGGCGGCCCCGCGAAATCGGCTCAAAAGGGCATAAAACACCCAAAAAATATATACCAGAGGGCAGAAGAGAGGATGCACCGCTTCCCACCGGAAAGTCTAAAATTCTTTGTCACTTTGTACCTGGAGAGGGGAGAGGTTCCGATGCTGACACTACGTCAGGGCGCAGTCTCACTTCTCACTTCTAACCGCTCACTTCCCCAAGAATGAAGTACTGGAAATACTACCTGGTGGCACTGCTGGTCATCCTGATTGATCAGCTCTCGAAGTGGGCCGTGCACCGCTATATGCCCATGGGGATGCCCGGCGAAATTCCTCTGCTCGGCGACTGGTTTAAGCTGCACTACACGCTGAATCCGGGCATGGCTTTCGGAGTAGAGCTGCCGCCGCCCTACGGCAAAATCCTGCTCACCAGCTTCCGTTTGGTAGCCGTCACGGGCATTGCCTACTACATCTACAAGCTCTGGAAGCAGCACGCGCCTAATGGCTTTATTGTGTGCGTGGCCATGATTCTGGGCGGCGCCATCGGCAACGTCATCGACTCCATTTTCTACGGCGTTATCTACGACAATGCTCCCTTTGGCGCGCCTACGCCCTGGTTTCACGGGCAGGTGATAGATATGCTGTACGTGGATATCTACGAAGGCTTTCTGCCTATGTCCTGGCCACTGGTAGGAGGTTCGCACGTGTCGCTCTGGCCTATTTTCAACATTGCAGACGCCGCCATTTTTGTGGGCGTAATGCTGATTCTGGTGTTCCAGAACCGCTTTTTCGGGCATCATCAGCAAGCCCATCCGTTGGCCGCCGATGATGTAGCCGCCGCCCAGGCCCGCCACGACGCCGAAGCCTCCGAAGTAGCCTAACGTCACCCATTACCAGCCAAAACGGCCCGCCGGACTTGTTCCAGCGGGCCGTTTTGCGTGTAGATGATGCTTAGCGCGCTACAATCGTTCAGCACGTATCTTTACCTGCCTCACTTGCGAAGCTTTGCTTCGTGCTACCTGCCCTCCGTGTCTCAGCCCATTCTCTCCGTTCGTAACCTCACTATTGACTTCGCCAGCCACCGCGGCAACACGCGGGCCGTGGATAGTATCTCGTTTGAGCTGAAAAGGGGCGAAACGCTGGCTATTGTGGGCGAGTCGGGCTCGGGCAAATCGGTGACGTCTTTGGCTTTGATGGGGCTGATTCCGCTGCCGCCCGGCCGTATTACTACCGGCGAAGCCTGGTTTCAGTCGGAAGCGCTGGGGAAGGTGGACCTGCTAAAGCTGACCGATAAAGAGTTGCAGCAGGTGCGCGGCAACGACATCAGCATGATTTTTCAGGAGCCGATGACCTCCCTGAACCCCGTGTATACCTGCGGTAGCCAGGTGGTAGAGGCCCTGCGCCTCCACACTAAGCTCAACGAAAAAGAAGCCGAAGCCCGCACCGTGGAGCTGTTCACCATGGCCCAACTGCCCCGCCCGGAAAAGATCTTCAAAAGCTACCCCCACGAAATCAGCGGCGGCCAGAAGCAGCGCGTGATGATTGCCATGGCCATGGCCTGCAACCCCGCCATCCTCATTGCCGACGAGCCCACCACGGCCCTGGACGTAACCGTGCAGGCGCGCATGCTCCGCCTCATCGACGACCTGCGCCGGGAGCACAACACCGCCGTCATCTTCATTACCCATGACCTGGGCGTGGTAGCCGAAATTGCGGACCGGATTCTGGTGATGTATCGTGGCCGCGTGGTGGAGCAGGGAGCCGTGCTGGACATCTTCACCAACCCCCAGCACCCCTACACCAAAGGGTTGCTGGCCTGCCGGCCAAAATTATCGGTAGGCCGAAAAAGATTACCCGTTGTAGCCGATTTTATGCAGGAAACGGCCGATGGAAGCTTCATTACGACTGAAACTGCCTCAGTGCAACTGCCTATTGCTGAAACAGGTGAATCCTCTTACAACGGCGCTGAAACCACCAAAACGTTTCCCGTGGAACATTCCGTTTCACGCCCAAATGAGCCTGTTTTCGGCCTGGAAACGGCTCCTACTGCTGAATCCGGCCTGCCATTGCCCGCTGAGGCAGCCGGCGTTCCGATGGTAACAGAGCCGCAAGATATTCCCGCCAACCGCCCCGTAAGTCAGCCACCTAAAGTGGAGGTAGAGGACGTTTCAGAGCAGCCTCAATCTGGCCTTGCCGCCAACCCCGCAGCTCCAAAACCGAAGCCCTTGCTGCAGGTAGAAAATCTGAATGTGCACTTTCCCATCCGGAAGGGTTTCCTGCGCCGCAAGACGGAATACGTACGGGCCGTGGACGGGGTGAGCTTTGATATTTACCCCGGCGAAACAGTGGGTCTGGTAGGGGAGTCGGGCTGCGGCAAAACTACTCTGGGGCGCACCCTGCTGCGGCTGGTGGAACCAACCTCGGGCAGCATGCTGTTCGAAGGGGTTGATCTGGCTAAGCTGCCGGCGGGTGAGCTGCGCCGCCGGCGCCGGGAGTTTCAGATGGTGTTTCAGGACCCGTACGCGGCCCTGAACCCGATGATGACAATTGGCGAAGCCATTCTGGAGCCCATGCGCGTGCACAGCGTGGGCGGCACCCGGCAGCAACAGAAGGCCCGGGTGCTGGAGCTGCTGCGCACGGTGGGCCTGAAGGAGGAGCATTACCTGCGCTACCCGCATGAGTTCAGCGGCGGCCAGCGCCAGCGCATCTGCATTGCCCGGGCCCTGGCCCTGCAACCCAAATGCATCATCTGCGACGAAGCCGTATCTGCCCTCGACGTATCGGTGCAGGCGCAGGTGCTCAACCTGCTCAACGACCTGAAACGGGAGTTCGGCATTACCTACCTGTTCATCACCCATGACCTGTCGGTGGCCCGCTTCATGAGCGACCGGATCCTGGTGATGCGCCAGGGGCAGATTGTGGAAAGCGGCCCCGCGGCCGAGGTCTACGCCAACCCCCAGCACGAGTATACCCGCCAGCTGCTGGCTGCCATTCCCAAAGATGAGCCGGCCGATATCCGCGCCGCCGTCGCCAGCCGGGCGTAGGAGGGAAGCAGGCCGGAAGTCCTGTCAACTTTGTTTCAACTGTCATCCTGAGCAAAGCGAAGGACCTTCTCACGGCTAGACGACAAGCGTAACAACGACTCGTACTACCGTGAGAAGGTCCTTCGCTTTGCTCAGGATGACAGTGCTTATTGAGACTAGTAGAACATCCTTAACCCAACCATAACCTCGCATTTTCGGCGAGAAATAGTTATTCGCCGATATATTCCGTATCATCTTTTCAAAGCCTGTTTTAGGCGCTATTACCTTATTTCCGGAAGCTTCGTAACTACTCCGAAGCTTACCTCTTACTCAACCCCGCCGCCTGCGAAAAAGACAACCACTGGCGGCCCGTTTTCTACATGAAAGAAAAAGACGACTCTGCCGCCCCCCGCGCCCCTCGCGCGAAGGCGACCCGCGGTGACCACGCCGCCGCCCCGATCAGCAAAGACCAGCTGTTCCGCATCTTCCGCGACAACCCGGGCAAAGTATTTTCCTACCGCCAACTCTCCCGCCGCCTTGGCGTGACCACCAAAGAGCAGCGCGACGACATCTTCAGCCATCTGAAGGCGCTGCGCAAAACCGGCCTGCTTACGCTGCTTCAGAACGACGATTATCGTCTGACTGATGCCAGTGCCCTGCAGCAGGCTACTGAGCCCGCCAGCGGCCGGAATACGCGTAAAAAACAAGAAGACATGAAGCCCCGCGGTGGTGGCCGTCCGGTGGAATCTGAGTTCGGGCAGGACCCCGTGGTGCACCGCCGCCGCGAAGCCGGCTTCGACTTTCCCGGTGACGAGCCATCCGGTGCCCGCCGTCGGCGCGAGCATGGTGGTGGCGCTGCCGAGGTGATAACCGGCACCGTGGCCCTGGCCACCGACAAATATGCTTTCATCATCAGTGAAGAAAGCGAGCAGGACGTGCGCGTGTTCACGGACCGCTTGATGTATGCCATGCACGGCGACACGGTGCGGGTACGTCTGCGCGGCTCCCGCGACGGCCGCCCCGTGGGCGACGTGGTGGAAGTGCTCAAGCGAGTGCGCCCCGAAGTAGTGGGCCGTCTGCAGGTGCAGGGCGGTATCGGGTTTGTGAAGCCCGACAACCGCAAGCTGTACTTTGATGTGTTCGTGCCTTTCGAGAACCTGCAGGAAGCCCGCAACGGCGAGAAGGTGCTGGTGCGCATCATTGATTTCCCGGAAGACCCCAGCCGCTCGCCGGTGGGGGAAGTGCTGCGCAGCTTTGGCCCCGCCGGCCAGAACGAGGCCGAGATTAACGCCATCATGGCTGAGTTTGGGTTGCCGTTTGAGTTTCCTTCGGAGGTAGAAGCCGAGTCGGAAACTATATCGGAGGCCATTCACGTGCAGGAAATAGCCCGCCGCCGCGACTTCCGCGACATCACCACCTTCACCATTGACCCCGCCGACGCGAAGGACTTTGATGATGCCCTCTCTATCCGGAAGCTGGAAAACGGCCATTGGGAAATTGGCGTGCACATTGCCGACGTAACCCATTACGTACGCCCCAACACCGAGCTGGAGCGCGAGGCCAAGCACCGCGCCACCTCCGTGTACCTGGTAGACCGGGTAATTCCGATGCTGCCCGAGCGCCTCTCCAACGGCCTCTGCTCCCTGCGCCCCCACGAAGACAAGCTGACCTTCTCGGCCGTATTTGAGCTGGATGAAGAAGGCAAGCTCTATGATTCGTGGTTCGGCAAAACCATCATTCACTCTGACCGCCGCTTCGCCTATGAAGAGGCCCAGGAGCGGATTGAAGGGCTGGAAGCTGACTACACCCAGGAGATTCAGCTGATGAACAGCATTGCCAAAAAGCTGTGCGCGGCCCGCTTCAAGCAGGGCGCAATCAGCTTCGAAACCCAGGAGGTGAAGTTCCGCCTGGATGAGAACGGCAAGCCGTTGGGCGTATATGTGAAGGAGCGCAAAGACGCGCACAAGATGATTGAGGAGTTCATGCTGCTGGCCAACCGCAAGGTGGCGGAGTTTGTGTTCAAGCTCAAAAACCGCAAGCCGCGCCTCACCATGGTGTACCGCGTGCACGACGCCCCCGACCCGGACCGCCTGCAGAACTTCGCCCTCTTCGCCCAGAAGTTTGGCCACACGCTGGACCTCACCAACCCCAAAAAGCTGAGCGCCGAGCTCAACGATTTGTCGGTGGAAGTGGTGGGCAAGCCGGAGCAGAACGTTATTCAGACGCTGGCTATCCGCACCATGGCCAAGGCCACCTACACCACCGACCCGCGCGGCCACTTTGGCTTGGCCTTCGACCACTATTCGCACTTCACTTCGCCTATCCGCCGGTACCCCGATATGATGGCGCACCGCCTGTTGGAGCACTACCTGGAGGGCGGCAAGAACATGGAGGTGGAGCCCATTGAGGAGGAGTGCAAGCATTCCTCGGAGCGGGAGAAAATTGCCGCCAATGCCGAGCGCGCCAGCATCAAGTTCAAGCAGGTGGAGTTCATGTCCGAAGTTATCGGCGAGCAGTTCACCGGCGTGGTGTCGGGCCTCACGGAGTGGGGCATGTACATCGAAATTGAGGAGAATAAGTGCGAAGGCATGGTGCGCCTGAGCGACATTCCCGGCGACTATTTCGAGCTGGACAAAGACAACTACCGCATCGTGGGCCAGCGCAGCAAGCGCATCATCCAGTTCGGCGACGAGCTGCAGGTGGTAGTAAAAGCCGCCAACCTGCTGGACCGCACCATCGACTTCGAGCTGGTAGACAACCGTCCCGATTCCGTGAAGCAGCGGGAACAGGAAGAGCGCCGCAACAGCAAACCCCGCGGCTACCGCCCCGAGAAAAGTGGTGGCCGGCCCGGCGGTAAAGGTGGCAACCGCAGAAGGTAAAGCCACGGGCGTGTCATTGCGAGGCGCCAGCCGAAGCAATCCGTCCTCTACGAAGTACGACCGTATATTACCCCAGAAAGCCCTTGACGTAAGATACGTCAAGGGCTTTCTGGTTTATTAGGGCTTATCACATTTCAGAGGACGGATTGCTTCGTCGTGCCTCCTCGCAATGACACCGGGCGTCACTCGCCAAGACATCTATTCTCACAAAACCAGCCTCCACCGGTTTCCTCCGTACCTTTCCCCCTGAACCGTACCCGCTCCTCCGTGGACCTTTCTTTTTTCGCTGATAAACTCTCCGCTGGCCTGGCCCAGCTGCACTACGGCCACCAGCCTACTGCCCTCTACGAGCCCATCCGCTACATCATGGGGCTGGGGGGCAAGCGCATCCGCCCTCTGCTCACCCTGCTGGGCGCGCACCTCTTCACCCACGACCTCGACCCCATTATCAAACCGGCGCTGGCCACCGAAGTCTTCCACAACTTCACGCTGCTGCACGACGACATCATGGACCAGGCGCCCCTGCGCCGGGGCCAGCCCACGGTACACGAAAAATGGAACGCCAACGTGGCCATTCTGAGCGGCGATGTAATGCTGGTGCGGGCCTACGAGCTGTTTTTTGACGTGCGCCCCGAGCTGCTGCCTCAGGTGCTGCGCCGCTTTTCGCAAACGGCCGCTGAGGTATGCGAAGGCCAGCAGTGGGACATGAATTTTGAAACCGAAACCCAGGTCAGCATTGAGCAATACCTCGATATGATTCGGCTGAAGACAGCCGTGCTGCTGGGCTTTGCCCTGGAGCTGGGTGCTCTGCTGGGCGGTTCTTCTCAGGAAGACGCCGACCACCTGCGCCAGTTCGGTACCGATATCGGGTTGGCCTTCCAACTCCGCGACGACCTGCTGGATGTGTACGGCGACGCTGCCACCTTCGGCAAGCGGGTAGGGGGCGACATCGTTTCCGATAAAAAAACCTTTCTGCTGCTCACCGCTCAGGCCCAGGCCAGCCCCGCCCAGCGCACGGAACTGGCCCGCTACATTGGCCAGCCGGTGTCTGATGCAACGGCTAAAGTGGAGGCCGTGCGCGCCATCTACGATGAGCTGGCAATTCGCTCCCAGACGGAGGCGCTCATCAACACGTACTTTCAGGATGCCCTGCACCATCTGGAGCGGGTGGCGGCTCCCGCTGAGCGCAAGGAACCGCTCCGTCTGCTGGCGCTGCAGCTCATGGAGCGGGAAAGCTAGGCCCGCTTTTGCGGTGTTTTTCTTGCCTCTGGCAGCTGCTTGGTTATAAGTAGCTGCCCGGCTTCGTTTTAGTCTTTTGGCGCGCTATAAGGGCTTCTTTTTCACGTTTTCCTGTTACTCATGCTCACTCTGAGCCCCACCCTCGTTCTTACTCTTCTTACGGCTGCCATTTCGGTGTATGCCTGGTCCAACCATCAGCTGCTGGAAAGCTGGATTCTGAGCCCTTACAAGGTGAAGCGCCAAAGCGAGTGGTACCGATTCCTCACCTCCGGCTTCCTGCACGCCGACTGGATGCACCTGATTTTTAACATGCTGGCCTTTTACTCGTTCAGCCCCATTGTGGAAGGTGTGTTTGTGGGGCAGTTTGGTACTACCTGGGGCCTGCTGGCTTTCCTGCTGCTATACCTGGGCGGCATCATCCTCTCCGATATCCCCACCTACATGCGCCACCGCGACGACCGGGACTACCGCAGTCTGGGAGCCTCAGGCGGTGTGGCTTCCGTCATCTTCGCCAGCGTGTTGTTTCAGCCCACTGCCGGTATCCGCATCTTCCCGTTGCCTTTTGATATTCCTGGCTTCATCTTTGGCTTCCTTTACTTGGGCTATTCCTACTACATGGGCCGGAAGCGGGGCGATAATATCAACCACGATGCCCACTTCTATGGAGCTTTGTATGGAGTAGTGCTTACGCTGGCGCTTATTCCGGAAGTAGGCCCTTACTTCCTGGGTAAGATCTTAGAATACATTTCATAAATTATTGATAATCAGTTATTTAATTCAATAATATCTGAATACTTATATCCAATCCCGGGATAGTGCGTAAGAAGTGAGCAAATCTCTTCCTTCCATTCTTATAACTCTCCCTGTTATGAATAAGCTTGCTCCCTACCTGAACCGTATGGCCGTGGCTATGCCCATGCTGGCCCTGCTCCTGGTTACGTCTTCGTGCAGCCGCTACAATGCCAACGGCGGCCTGGCTACCTGGGGCTACGTGCTGCTGGCGCTGGATATCCTGGCCATGATTGATGTGTTCCGTCAGCCTTGGTCAATTGGTAAAAAGCTGCTGTGGGCCGCTATTATCTTTTTCTTCCCCCTAGGCGGTCTGATAATCTACTGGTTGTTTGCTGGCCGCGGCAAAGCCTAGACTTTCCATTTTTTACAGCAACGGCCCCCTGCAGATCCTGCAGGGGGCCGTTGTCTTTTATAGTTGTTGTTGGAAGCTGATTACCTTTTTTGGGTCCGTTGCTTCTCTAGTTGCGCTACCTGCCGGGCTAGCTCGCCCCCGTTGGTTATCTGCTTCACTTGCCAGTGGTCGCCCTGGTTTTGCAGCTTTACCTCCAGTACCAGCGTAGTATCGTAGCGGGGCTGCGTGAATTCCAGGCCTACCAGCGCGTCGTTGCCCTGGCGCTGATTGTACTTGATGCCTTTAAAGCGACTATCGGGACTGATAATGGCGCCGGCCATTCCCAGCACCTTCACGGGTAGTGCCGGCCGTGTCGCCGCCCCGCTAGGGTTGGCTTCAATGTAGCGCACTATCTCCTGCCGGGCTACCTGGCCCAGCTGCGGTTTAAGCAAGCGCAGGGCGCCTTGCATCAGCATGCTTCCTCCGCCCGGAATAGCTTCCATTACGCGCTGGTCGGTCATCTGCTCTACCAGGTCATCGGTTAGAGTATGCAGGTCTACGTAGTGCTCAAACGTGGCTACGTCGTGCATTTTTGCCGCTTTCACAGCTTGCATCAGCGCGTATTCCGGCCCGCCTACCAGCCGCTTGTAATACAGATAGCCACCTATTCCTACAGCTGCCAGCACGGCTATGAGCAATAATTTCTTCATTGTTTTTGGTATTAAGCTGATAAAACAGCGTCTAAGAAGCCTATCCGTTACCCTACGGGAGTATGCGCGCGTAGATACAGTCTATGCCACATACTATTGCCTCACGACCTGAAGTTCATGGACACCGTGGATGCCGGGGCTTGCGCCCTGAAAATACCATGCCTGGCTTCCTGCATGCCCTTTCCCTAGGTGTAGACACGTTGGAGTTGGATGTGGTTATTTCCGCCGATAATCAAGTGGTAGTATCGCATGAGCCGTGGTTTTCCCCGGCTATCTGCCGCCTGCCTTCTAGCCTTCCTATTCCCGCCAGGTCTGAGCAGCAGCACAACCTTTATCAGCTGCCTTATAGCGCCATTCAGCAATACGACTGTGGGCTGACTCCGCATCCTGGCTTTCCTTTTCAGCAGCCAGTTGCTGCGGTTAAACCCTTACTCCGAGACGTACTCTCGCAGGTATACCATGCGGCCCAGGCTATGGGGCGTGTGCTGCCTCATTTCAGTATTGAAATTAAGAGTGAGCCGGCTGGTGACGGAGTCTTTCATCCTACGCCGGCGCGCTTCCTTGAGCTCGTTATGGAGGTTGTTAATGGGTCGGAATTCTACGGCCGCACCACGCTGCTCAGCTTTGATCCTCGCATCCTGCAGGTAGCGCATACACGGTATTCCTCAGTGCCGCTGTGCCTGCTGGTTGAGGATGAAATTCCCTTGTCGGCTCATCTGGCAAAGCTGGGCTTTATACCCGCAGTCTACGGTCCGCGCTACTCCCTTGTATCGGCCGAGCTGGTAGCGACTGTTCACGCCTTAGGTATGCGCCTTATCCCCTGGACAGTAAATGAGCTTGAGACCATGAAGGCACTCCTGGTTCTGCACGTTGATGGGATTACCACGGATTATCCGGACCGTTTACTGGCGCTGTTAGCCTCCTGATTCATTCCGTTTACTATGGCTAAGCCTTGTATTGCTTTCGCATTACAAGGCTTAGCTGTGCCTTGTTCTCTGGCCATAGCCTATGTGGGTGTTCATGTTGGCTAATAGTGCAATAAAGAGCCTCTTTTGAGTGGTTTAAACATGAGGTTTACGGGCTTTGTAATATTACACTGATTGTTGTTTGTAATATGTATCACCTTTTTGTAAAGCGTAAAAGTGTTTAATTGTTATCTGTAAAGTGTTGCATTATTTGTAAACATGTAATTGATACACTTTGTAACTGTAATTTGTTTACGTATCGTATTTGTATTGCTTGTCCGTTTTTTACATCTTTACGTTTCCCCAGTAATACACCCTATCTATATGCCACACCAGGGCGAAATCCTGCAGGAAGCCATTAAAAACAGCGGTATTTCCATTACCCGTATAGTGGAAGAGCTGGGTATTACACGTCCTACTATTTACCGTAAGTTCAAAGATGAGACACTTGATTACGCTTTTGTAAAACGTATCGGTGATATAATTTCGCATGACTTTTCGAACGACTTTACATTACCGCAACAAGCATCTTTACCATTTGTAACATCCGGTTATAATGTTACACCCGTTACACCTGTTACAAATCGTCATTCCGTTACACCTTCTTCTGTATCATTAACTGATCAGGACTATGCCAAGCAGCTAATGGTCCTTCAAAACAAGTACATAGCCTTATTAGAGGCGTACAATGAGTTGCTATTGAAAGTGTATGGTCCGCGCTAACAAAAATGTTCCACGTGAAACATTTTTGTCCAACCATAGTAGCGGACAGCGTAATAGAGAGGAGGGGATGAAGGGGTAGCAGAAGGGCTGAATTGCCAATCTGGCAAAGGGGATAAGCCAATAAACCAGTAGTAAGCAGCTAGAGGAAACCGGGTGAAGAGAGAATAGCTAACGCGTGAAACGGGCGCCTGGCAGAAAGGGAACCCCAGGCGGGTAGCCGTTATGGATGCCTATGTATGACTCGGGGAAATAGCCTGATCAAATAGGGGTAGAATAAGCGAAGGTGCTGCCAAATCGATAGGAGAAAGTAAGGTAGAGAGTAGGCAAAAGGGGGGAGCCCGATACCCGATAAGGGTGGAGGGACCAAGGTGAAGTAACTAGGTAAATGGTCAGAGCTGCCCATACTTCATACACGTCTTGGACAAGGGGAAGAGAGTAGCCACAACCACTTCATGAAAGGGGCGTTCATTCAGAGTATCCAGGAAGTGTTTCAAAAAAAGAGAGGCGCTAACAAGAGCGCTCTGAATAGCAGAACAGAGGAAAGCTACCAAAGGCAGCTGTACAAAAGGCGCGCACTCGCTGAGCCTGCTATGGAAGCATAAGCAGCGAAGAGCCAATCTGAAGGAGAGGGTGAGAAACCCAAGGCAAAGGCCGCAGTGGATAGCCCTTAGAAAAAAGAAATGTAAGGGGGCGAAGGACAGGAGTTGCCTACAAAAAGATAACCTCTGAAATTACCTGCTCACCCACCTCGGCATTGATGATATCCAATACCCGGGTCTTAGCCATAACCAGCTCATGCTTGAGCGGGGCAGAGCTTAGGCGCACGAACAGCTTGCCATTGCTCACATAGACCTGTTGGGTTTTCATGGCTACAGCCTTCCCCATTACCCGTTCCCAACTGGCTACGACCGTGACCTCATTTAGCTTCCCCTGGAGGCGGTACGCCTTTAGCAACGCCGTAATGCCGTCCTTCAAAGGCACAATATCACCCTGACGAGAATTTGGGTTGGAATTATGCTTTTTCAAAGTGAAGTGGTATTATGACGCGCGGAATTACGCTGGGAAGCTGAACAGCAAAGATAGGGATGAAGAAGGTCGATTGGCTTTATAAAGCGCGAACGGAGCCACGCTCCACTACAAATCTACTTACCTGGTCAGAGAGCGAAGCCAGGATCCGGTCGGTGCGCTCTAGGTGCGTATCCGTAAGAAACACCTGGCCGAAGGTATGATCAGCCACTAACTGAAGAAGCCGGGTGATACGGCGTTCATCGAGGCGGTCAAAGATATCATCGAGCAGGAGTAGGGGCTTGTGACCTTTGCGAGCGGCGGCCATTTCAAACTGGGCCAGCTTCAGGGCAATGGCATAGGACTTTTGCTGGCCCTGGGAGCCGTAGCTCTTTACGGGCATACCATCCATAAGAAAGACAAAGTCGTCTTTATGGGGGCCGCTGGTGGTGCGCTGAAGCAGGAGGTCCTTTCGTTCGTTCACGCGGAGGAGCTTGCCAAAATCAGCGTCGCTTAGCTGGTTTTTATACTCCAAAGTAACCTGCTCCCGGCTGTCGGCCAGCTGCTCATAGTGCCGCTGGAAAATAGGAGTGAACTCCATTAGGAACTGTTGGCGCTGCTGAGTGAGTTGCTCGCCCAGAGGAGCCAGCTGCTCGTCCAGCACTAGGAGGTAGTCCCTATCATAACCGCCCTGGCGCTCGGTAGCCAACTTGAGTAACGAGTTGCGCTGCCGGAGTAGGTGAGAATAGCGGATCAATAGTTCCAGATACGCGTGGTCAAGCTGCGAGATGAAGGAGTCGAAAAACTTGCGGCGTTCCTCGCTGCCCTGCCGAATCAGGTCCGTATCATAAGGAGAAATAAGCACCACCGGGTACTTCCCAATATGGTCTGATATCCGCTCGTAGGCTTGCTTATCGTGGGTCAGAGCTTTCTTCTGGCCGGCCCGCAGGCTGCACTGAATAGTTTCCAGGGTATCAGCGGGAGGGGAGCGAAACCGTCCCTTCACCACGAAGAACTCTTCTCCCTGCTTAATGCTCTGGGCATCGGCGGAAGTAAAGGCACTTTTCGTCAAACACAGATAATGGATAGCATCCAACAGGTTCGTCTTGCCACTACCATTGTCTCCCACGAAACAGTTGATATGCGGAGACAACCGTAGGGAAGCTTCGTCGTAGTTTTTGAAGAATAACAGGTACAGACTATCCAGTATCATTCGGTTCGGAATTGCAATCCTTTTACGTACTTTCGCATCCCAAACGCGAACAACCGAAAGCAAGATGGCGGAGACGAAAGTAAAGGCTACCCCAAAAGCTTCCAATTCGGCGAAAAAATCGCCGGCTCCGAAAGCTGAAAGTAAGAACAAGACTGCGACTCCGGCTACGGTAAAGCAACCGGAGCCGATGATGCCGCCGGCGGGTGCCCCGGGTTCTCCGGCGCCTAGAGCTACGTCTACGGACAAGCCACAGTTTCCGAAGGAGACCTATATGCAGTGGTATGAGCAAATGATGCTCATGCGCAAGTTTGAAGAGAAAGCTGGCCAGCTATACGGCCAGCAGAAGATAAAGGGCTTCTGTCACCTCTACATTGGGCAGGAAGCCTGCGTAGCCGGGGCGGTATCAGCCCTGACCAAAGGCGACAAATACATTACGGCCTACCGCGACCACGCCCACCCGCTGGCGCTGGGCACCTCGCCCAATGCCATCATGGCCGAGCTGTTTGCCAAAGCCACCGGCTGCTCCAAGGGCAAAGGCGGCTCCATGCACATCTTTGATAAGAGCGTGAATTTTGTGGGCGGCCATGGCATTGTAGGAGCGCAGGTTCCGATGGGTGCCGGCATTGCCTTCGCCGAGAAATACAACAAGACCGGCAACCTGTGCATTTGCTATATGGGTGATGGTGCTGTGCGCCAGGGTGCCCTGCACGAAGCCTTCAACATGGCCATGCTGTGGAAGTTGCCGGTTATCTTCGTGGTAGAGAACAACGGCTACGCTATGGGTACTTCCGTGCAGCGCACGTCCAACGTAACGGAGCTGTATACCTTAGGCGAAAGCTACGATATGCCTTCTGAGCCCGTGAATGCCATGAGCGTAGAAGACGTGCACAACGCCGTGGCCCGCGCGGCTGAGCGTGCCCGCGCCGGCGAAGGCCCTACGTTCCTGGAGTTTAAAACCTACCGCTACAAGGGGCACTCCATGAGTGACCCCGCCAAATACCGCACCAAGGAAGAGCTGGAAGATTACCGCTCCCGCGACACCATCGAGTCGGTACGCCACACCATCCTCAGCAACAATATGGCTACCGAAGAAGACCTGGCCGCCATTGATGAAAAGATCAAAGCGCAGGTACAGGAATCGGTCGAGTTTGCTGAGACCTCCCCGTACCCTACCGCCGATGAGCTGTTCAAGGATGTGTACGTGCAGCAGGACTATCCTTATATTCGCGACTAGTTCCCCAGCGGAGTAATAACCGGCTTCTAGGCCGCCTTTCTGAAATCAAGTAATGTCAAAGATTCCCTACACGCGGAACAGTCCGCTGAACCGCAGCCAGGTAAACCAGGTGCCTGCCGACCCCTCGCAGCCCAATCCGGAAGCCCTCAATCCGGAGCACCCGCTGTTGGAAGATCCGGATGCGCTGGCCGCCCGCCTGGCTGGCTCGGAAGATTTCGTACGGAGCAACAAAAATGTTCTGCTCGGCATTCTGACCGTAGTTATTCTGGCAGTAGTAGGAGCTTTTGGCTGGTATACCTGGCGTAATAAGCAGGATGAAAAAGCGCAAGCTGCTCTTTTTCAGGCAGTTAATTACTGGGAGGCTGATTCCGTGAAAAAAGCCATGAAAGGCGACGGTCAGTACGAAGGGCTGGAAGCAGTAGCATCCGAATACGGCAGCACCAAAGCCGGCAACCTGGCCAACTTTTATGCAGGTGCCGCCTCGCTGAAGGAAGGCAAATTCCAGCAGGCTATAGATTACCTGCAGGACTTCAGCTCCGATGATGAGCTGTTACAAGCCCGCGCTTACGCGCTGCAGGGCGACGCCAACCTGGAGCTGGGCAAAACCAAGGAAGCCGCTGACCTGTACGAAAAGGCTGCCGACTACAAAGCCAACGAATACTTCTCGCCCAGCTATCTGCTGAAGCAGGCTACCGCCCTGGAGCTGGCCAAGGATAACGCCGCGGCCGTAACGGTATACGATAAGATTCTGACCGAATACCCGGCCGCTGCCGAAGCCAACGAGGCCAAGCAATACAAAGCCCGCGCCCAGGGTTTGGCCGGCGGTAAATAAGCCCTGGAAAAAGCATTGAAAGCTGCGCTCTTCCGTGAGGAGGAGCGCAGTTTTAGTTTACGATTCAGACCAGACGCACAACTCCGCATGGCCACTTCCCTCAAAAACCTAAGCGACTATACTTCCGACCACTTCATTGACATCAGTGAGAAGAAATTCGGGCTGGTGGTAGCCGAGTGGAACCGCGAGATAACCGACGTCCTCAGCCAGGGAGCCTACGACACCCTGCTGAAGCACGGCGCCAAAGCAGAAAACATCTACCGCAACACGGTGCCCGGAAGCTTTGAGCTAACCCTAGGCGCGCAGCTGCTGGCCCAGCACGAGGAAATAGATGCTGTAATTTGCCTGGGGGTAGTGATTCAGGGCGAAACCAAGCACGACGATTACATCAATAACGCCGTAGCCCAAGGCATTACCCAGGTAGGGTTGAAATTTAACAAGCCCGTCATTTTTGGGCTGGTGACCACCAATACCCTGGAGCAGGCTTGGGACCGGGCGGGCGGCAAGCACGGCAACAAAGGTGTGGAAGGCGCAGTAGCCGCCATTCATATGCTAGGCTTCTAAGTAGTTAAGACAACGAAAGTCAGCGCGAGCGGGAGCAGAAAGCTGGCTGTTCCCAACAAAAGCGTAGCTTTGCGGCCGTATTAAACCGGGGTCGGTTGAGAAAGGCCGAGAAGGACACCTGCTGGCGCTACAACTTCAAACTAAATTGAAACGCCTGCTGTTAAGTCATATCTAGCTTAAGTCAGACTATCCGGAATTTTGCTAACCCACTTATAATCAATTCCCTGTTCCCATGAGTGAAGAAACCCTACGCTATTCCAGGGAAGAACTGGCCGAGTTTGAGGCGATTATTCAAGACAAACTCACCGCTGCCCGCAAGGAAGTAGCTTTCATCAAAGAAACACTGAGCCGCAAGAACGATTCGGGTACGGACAACACCGCTTCTTCCTCTAAAGTGCTGGAAGATGGCGCCGATACCGCCGAAAAGGAAAGCCTGAACCAGTTGGGCGCCCGGCAGATGAAATTCATCCAGCAGTTGGAAAATGCGCTGGTACGCATCAAAAATGGCACTTATGGCGTGTGCATTGGCACCGGCAAGCTCATCCCCAAGGAGCGCCTGCGGGCCGTACCGCATACCCAACATTCCATTGAAGCCAAAATGGCTCGGCGCGACTAATTACTGCCGCTCCTGCCTACTTGCCCGGACTATCGGCCGGCTGCCCACTTGGGGCTGCGCCGTTGGTCCGGGCACTGTTTTCTCCGAGTTTTCGTTTCCTCGAAAACCTGATTTTTTAAGTACCCTTTTTGAATCGGTACCGTAGCGATACGGCACGCAAGCCTGCACTTATGGGCAAGAAACATTTCTCCGACGACACTCCCGGCAGCCGGGGCCGCACGGGCAGCCGCCCCTCCGGTTCTTCCAGAGGCTCCTCCGACAACTCCCGCAATTTCTCCGCCCCCGCCGCTCAGAAGGCGGTGCCGGCAATGAGCGCCGCTTTGGTGGCAGCTCCGCGCCCCGGGGCGGCGACTTCAGTTCCCGTCCAGCCTTCGGCCGTCCGCCCCAGGGCGGGCAGGGTGGCTATGGTGGCCCCAAGAAATTTGGTGGTGCCGGCAGCTACGGCGACAAGAAATTTGCGCCCAAGCGCGACTTCGACCGGGATGCCCCGCGCCGTTCCTATGATGACCGGCGCGAAAGCAGCTCAGGCTATCGGGAGGAGCGCCCGGTGAAACCCTTTGAGCCAAAAGGTACCTGGGCCGGCCAGCCATACCGGCACGAGGATAAGCCCGCCGTACCCCGCGGCGACCGGGGCGAGCGGAACCGCAAATTCAATAAAGTAGGCCCCAACCCGGCGCCGGCTGCGGCCCCACAAAAGGCTTTCGATAACGACGAATACCGGGCCCCGGAGCGCGGCGCGGATCTGGGCCCGGACCGTGAAATCCGTCCGGCCCGCCCCTTCGATTTCCGGGGTCGTCCGGATGAAGGTACGTTTGAGCGGGAGCGGCCCCGCAGCGCGCCTGACCGCCGTGAAGGTGGTGCCGGCCCCCGCAGCTCTGGCGAGCGGCCCGCCTTTGGCAGCCGCCCCCCCTTTGACCGCAAAGACAGCGGCAGCCGCCCCTATGGCAACCGAAACGAAAGTAACAGCCGCCCTGCTTACGGCGACCGGCCGCAGGCGCGCCCTTACGGCGATAAGCGCGAAGCCCGACCCTATGGCGAGGGAGGAAAAGACCGTACCTATGGTGACAAGCGCGAAGCACGCCCGTATGGCGAAAGAAGTGAGCGGCCGTATGAGAAGCGCGACGCCCGCCCAGCCGGCGCGGATAAGCGCACTGACCGGGATGCGCCTTCTAACCGTGCAGGTAAGCTGAAATACGGCGAAGTGGCCGGCGTAGCCCCCGAGTACAAGAACCTCAAGTTTTACGAGGAAGATAAAAACCGGGGTAACAAGCGCCGCCGCGAGGAAGAAGAAACCAACTCCGACGAAATCCGCCTGAACCGCTACATTGCCAACGCTGGTATCTGCTCCCGCCGGGAGGCAGACTCGCTGATTGTAGCGGGCGAAATTAAGGTGAATGGAGAGGTAATTACTGAGCTGGGCTACAAGGTGAAACCCACCGACACGGTGCAGTACGGCAAAACCAACCTGAACCGCGAAAAGCTGGTGTATGTACTGCTGAATAAGCCCAAGGACTTCATCACCACCACCGAAGACCCTGAAGGTCGGCGGACGGTGATGGAACTGGTGGCCAGCGCTTCGAAAGAGCGTATTTTCCCGGTAGGCCGCCTGGACCGCAATACCACCGGCCTGCTGCTGTTCACCAATGATGGGGAGGTAGCGCAGAAACTCTCGCACCCCTCGCATAAAAACAAGAAAATCTATCAGGTAGAGCTGGACAAGCCCCTGACGGAGGAGCACCTGAAGCAGATTACGGCTGGCTTGGAGCTGGAAGATGGCAAGGCTGAAGTGGATGACGTGGCCGTAGTGGCCGGCAACCCGCATTTTGTGGGCGTTGAGATTCACATTGGCCGTAACCGCATTGTGCGCCGCATTTTTGAGCACCTGGGCTACGATGTGGTAACCCTGGACCGCGTGCAGTATGCCGGCCTGACCAAGAAGGACCTGCCCCGCGGCAAATGGCGTTTCCTGTCCGAGAAAGAAGTTATCCGCCTGAAATATTTTATGTAGCAAGCAACCCCGAACGGGGTTGCCGACTCCTCCTGGCAACAGCTTCGGCCTTCTATGCACTTACTCACCCTCGACATTGGTAACACAGCGGCAAAGCTGGGCTATTTCATGGAGGGTGAGTTGGTGCAGCAGAAGGCCGGTTTGCTTCCGGAGCAGGTAGTGGATATGGTTTCCCGTCTGCGGCCGGATCATGCTATTATTGCCACCGTTTCAGCCCGCCCGGTAGTGGAATGGGTGCAGGAACTGCAGCCGTATGTGCGGGGCACGGTGCTGCCTTTTGCCCCGGCCACTACACCTCTCCCCCTGCGGAATGCTTACGACACGCCCCATACGCTGGGGGCCGACCGTTTAGCCGCCGCTGTAGGAGCCGCCACTCTTTTCCCTGGGCAGGATGCGCTTATTCTGGATGCGGGAACGGCCCTGAAGGCCGATTGGGTGGAAGGCGGCCATACGTTTCGGGGGGGCAGTATTGCGCCGGGACTGCAGCTGCGGTTTCAGGCTTTGCATACTTTCACGGGGCGGCTGCCGTTGGTAGAGGCGCCTGCGCTGGCAGAAGAAGTGCCGCTAACCGGTACTGATACGCCGTCGGCCATTCGTAGTGGTGTGGTGAATGGTATGGCGGCCGAAATGAATGGAATACTGGCCCAGTATCGTCAGCAAAGTCCGCACTTGTCGGCCGTTCTGACCGGTGGCGACGGGCCTTTCTTTGAACCGCGGCTGAAAGGACGCATCTTTGCAATTCCCGAGTTGGTTCTGCTCGGGCTTCACCGAATTCTGGTGCATAATGTCAAGTAAGAAATTCGCCGGCTTCGTTGGCTTGGTAGTACTCAGTGCGCTGGCCGCTCCACGCAGCCAGGGACAAGGTCTCGGTAACTCTCCTTACTCCCGGTTGGGGCTGGGTGATGAGGTGCCCAATACCGGCGGCGTTCGGCAGCAGGGTATGGGCGGTGCCGGCCTGGCCGCCCCCAATGGGGCCCACGTGAACGACCAAAACCCGGCCATGCTGTTCTACACCACGCGCACCACTTTTGAGCTGGGCCTGAACGGGCAGTACAAAACAGTGAAGAACCAGGTAGCCTCGCAGAAAGATGGGAGTGCTACGCTGGGCTATATGGTGCTGGCCGTGCCGCTGTCCAGCCGGTGGGCAGCTTCCCTGGGGCTGCGGCCCTATAGCGTGGTCGACTTCGAGGCCAAAGCCGTAGATAAGGTGCAGGGCGACCCCAATGCCCGCTCCTTGAAGCAGTATGAAGGTACGGGCAGTCTGAGCCAGGTATACCTGGCGCAGGGTGTGAAGGTGGCCAAAGGCCTCACGGTAGGAGCCACCGCTTCCTACATCTTCGGGGCTATTGATCAGAAAACCAAAGCCACGCTTCTAACCGATACCACCTCCGTTAGCCCGTCTACCACCACCGCCGTGGTAGGGGAGCATACCTATTACTCCGACTTCAACTTCCGGGTAGGTACGCATTACCGCACGGCGCTCAACAGCAACCTGAATCTGAATGTGGGCGGTACGTATACGTTTGACTCTAAGCTGGATGGTACTAACTCCGTAGTGCTGGATCGGGAGCGGATTGATGGCACCCTGCTGGAACGGACGCCCGTGCAGGATGACCAGCCGGGCGCGGCTACGCTGCCTTCCACCATTCAGGGTGGGATTTCCTTCGATAATAACAAGAACTGGACCGTAGCGGCCGATGCCAGCCAGACCAAGTGGTCGGATTACCGGGGCTTTAGAGGCACCAATGCCACCCCGCTGGATAATACCTTCCGGGTAGCGGCCGGGGGCGAGCTGACTCCTGATCCAACCTCCGTCGACAGCTACTTTAAGCGGGTAACCTACCGCGTGGGCCTCAGCGTGGCCTCCATGCCCTACCGCCCGGCCGGCCAAACTCTCTACGACCGGTCCGTTAGCTGGGGCTTTACCTTGCCCGTACCCTCGGCTACGGCCCTGGATGCGGCCGCTGTAAACCTATCCTTTACCTATGGCATGCGCGGCAATACGGATGTAAGCACGGCTTTCCCCAAGGGCAACATTCAGGAAGATTACCTGCGCGCTCAGCTGGGCTTTACGCTGAACAACCGTTGGTTTATCAAGCGCCGCGTAGAATAGTCGGTTTCTTTATTCTGACAGCATGAGCAGCCACGGCAGGCATTGGCTTTGGAGCGGGTTGCTGCTGGCAGCGTTGGGCACCGCCTGCGAGTCAAAGTCGACGGCCAGTGTGAAGCCCGTGGTGTATAAGGGCCCCTTGCTGGAAAGCCAGCACGTCACCATCCTATTTAGCGACTCGGCCAAGCTGCAGATAAAGCTGACGGCCCCCGTGCAGCAGCAGTTCGAAAACGGCGACCAGGTATTTCCCAAAGGCATGCAGGTCGTCTTTTTCGGGAAAGATAAGCAGGTGGTCAATACCCTCAGCGGCAACTACGGCAAGTTCGACCGGAACAGCAACCTGTATATCGTGCGCGGCAATGTGCGGGTGAATAACGCCGAGAAGCAGCAAAAGCTGAGTACTGAGGAGCTATTCTACAACAAACAGAAGGGAACAATTTACACCGATAAGTTTGTGCGGGTAGAAACCCAGACGGAAATTCTCACCGGCACCGGCCTGACCGCCAACCAGGAGTTTTCGCGCTATAAAATTCTCAAGCCCGCCGGTATTTTTACTGTTGAGCCCCCGGCGGCTGAATAACTCATGAAATTCCGCTTCGATAAGTCCTTGTTCCGTACCGTGCTCTTTTCAGTAGCACTGGTGATGTTCGTTATTGCCACCTATCAAACCATCGAGCAGAACGATAAAGACGCCATAAAGGATAATTACGAGCTGTTTATGCTCTCCTTTGGCTGCCTGCTACTCTACCGCTTGCTAGGTATGAAGTCCAAGCCGGTGCCTCCTGCTACCCCGGAAACGCCCGCAAAAAAGGCCCGCAAAACTCCGGCGGCACGTCCGCGGGCTCGTAAATAACCCTCCCATAGCAACCGCTATACGCTGCGGCACCCGCACTTTGTCTGGGGGCCTGAGTATTAGCTTTGAATGTCCGGGGGATTCTGGTTATTTTGCGCCTCATTCTACTTTTCTTACCGCGCTTTTTTCAACTAAATGGCATTAATTAAAACGATTCGGGAAAAATCGGGCTGGGCAGTCGGCACCGTTGCCATCGGGATGCTGCTCTTTATTGTCGGTGGCGACCTTATTGGGGGCAAAAACCGTCTTTTCAACCGTAATGAAACCGTCGTAGGCGAAGTTGCGGGCGAGAAAGTGGAATACGATGAGTATCAGCGCGTACTGGAGGATACTAAGCAGGCCTTTATTGCTCAGAACCAGCGCCAGCCCGACGAAAACACCATGGGCTACCTGCGCGAGCAGGCCTGGAACAAAATTCTCTACCGCCTGGCCTTCCAGAAGGAGTTCGACGCCCTCGGCCTGAAGGTTTCCGACGAAGAGTTGACCGACATGGTGCAGGGCAAGAACATTCACCCCAGCATCAGGCAGGCTTTCTCCGACCCACAGACGGGTCAGTTCGACCGCAACAAGGTGCTGAGCTACCTGCGCAACCTGGACAAGCTCCCGCCCCAGGCCCAGGACGCCTGGTATAACTTCGAAGCCAACCTGGCGCCCGAGCGCCTGGGCAACAAGTATAACAACCTCATTAAGCTTTCTACCTACGTAACGTCGGCGGAGGCTAAGCGCTTTGCTGAGGACAACAATGCCCGCGCCAGCATCAGCTACCTGCTGGTACCCTACTTCTCCATCTCCGACTCGGCCGTGAAAGTGACCGATGACCAGCTGCAGGCGTACCTGGATAAGCACAAGAGCCAGTACAAGTCGGAAGAAAGCCGCACCATTGAGTACGTGACTATTCCGGTTTCGGCTTCTACGGAAGACAGCACCTCCATTAAAACCACCATCGACCAGCTGGCCCAGCAGTTTGCTACTGCCCCCAACGACTCGATGTTCGTGAAACTGAACACCGACCCCGAGTATCCTTACAATGGTGCTTTCCTGTCGCCGGCTGATCTGCCCGAGAAGCTGCGTCAGAACCTGCCGCTCACGCCCGGCAAAGTGTATGGCCCATATGCTGAGAACGGCACCTATAGCCTGTTCAAAGTAACCGGCACCAAAGCCGGCGCGCTGCCTGCTGCCCGCGCCAGCCACATTCTCATTAAGCCCGCTGACGCCACCCCGGCCGCTAAAGCCGCGGCACTGGCTAAAGCCAAGGAAGTACTCGCTAAAATCAAAGGTGGGGCTGATTTCGCGACTATGGCGCGCCAGTACGGTTCAGACGGTACCACCGCCACCGGCGGCGACCTGGGCTGGTTCACGAAGGGCCGCATGGTGCCCGAATTCGAAAACGCCGTATTCGCGGCTTCTTCGGCTGGCCTGCTACCTAATCCGGTAGAAACCTCCTTCGGTTACCACATCATTAAAGTAACGGCGCCCAAAACCACGCAAACCTACCAAGTGGCGGCCGTGCAAAAATCCATTACGCCTTCTGATGCTACCCGCGAGGCGGCTTATGCCCGTGCCCAAGAGCTAAAAGGCAAAGCCACCGACCTCGAGTCTTTCCGGGCCGCTGTAGCCGCCGATAAAACCCTGCAGAAGCAGGAAGCCAAAGGCCTCGACAAAGGTGCTCAGACGGTGAACAACCTGCAGGGCGCCCGCGAGCTGGTGCGCTGGGCTTACTATAACGACGGTAAGAAAACCGAAGTTGGTGACGTTTCGGAGGTATTCGAAATCGGTGACCAGTACGTGTTAGCCGTGCTCACCGGCACCCGCGAGAAGGGCACGGTGGACCTGGCCAGCGTAAAGCCTGAGCTGACGGCCCTGGTGCGCAACGAAGAGAAAGCCAAGCAGATTATGGCCAAGCTGCAGGGTAAATCCGGTTCGCTGGAGCAGATTGCGGCTGCCTATGGCCCCGGTGCTCAAGTAAACAAAGCCGATAACGTGGCCATGGGTACCGGTATGATTCCCGGCGTTGGCAATGAGCCCGTAGCGGTGGGTACGGCCTTCGGCCTGAACCCCGGCCAGAAGTCTGCCCCCATTCAGGGCGAGCAGGGGGTACTGATTGTGCAGCTCAACAAGATGGACCGTCTCAACACCCCCGCCGATATCAACGCCATTAAGCGCCAACTGTTGGTGCAGCGTACCTCGCGCATGGATGGTGCCATCTACGAAGCCATCAAGAGCAAAGCAGAAATCAAAGACAACCGCCCGCGCTTCTTCTAAGCCGCGCCGCGTTGCTTGCATAAGCAAAAGGGCCGTACCTTGAGGTGCGGCCCTTTTTTGTGCCTAGTAGCCGGTAGTTTATTCTTCTGATGCAATGAATATGGCCGGAAGGTGGTTTGTGCTTAGGGGCCGCCGGTTTGGCTTATTTTCAACTTGGTTATATGCGTAACGGGTTTATCAAGAGCGGCTGGCGCCGGATGGTGGCATTGGCCATAGTTTGCGGGGGACTGGCTACAGCGCCCGTGCAAGCACAGGAAGTAGTAGGGGAGGCCGCTTTAGCGCGCGAATACGTGCGCAAGGGAGACTTTGCCAAGGCCGAGGTGCTGTTCAGTCAGCTGTCCGCTGATGCGCAGGTATCTCCCAATATTCTTCCCGAATACCTGCGCACCCTGCAGGAGCTGAAGCAGTTTAAGGAAGCCGAGAAACTGGCCAAAAAAGCCCAGCGAAAGCGCCCCAACGACCCCTTGGTAGGCCTGATGCTCGGTCGGGTGTATGAAACCAGCGGCAACACCGCGGAAGCCAGCAAACAGTACGAGCGGGTAATAGCGGCGCTTAAGCCCGAGCAGGTATTGGCCGTAGCCTACAATTTTCAGGAGCGCAACCAGCTGGAGTGGGCCGAGAAAACCTATCTGCGCGGCCGGGAGCTGGCCCACAACGACACCGAGTATGCGCCCCAGCTGATTCAGCTGTATACCCGGCTGCCGCGCACCGAGCAGCTACTGGCCGAAACCCTGCACCTGCTGCAGCAGAATGAGCGCCAGTTGCCCTTTGTGCGCAACATGCTGCAGAACAGCCTGCGTGAAGAAAAGGACTTCGATGCCCTGCAGAAACTCCTGCTGACCAACGTGCAGCAGCACCCCGAGCAAAGCGTATACAGCGAGCTGCTGCTCTGGCTGTTTGTGCAGCGCAAAGACTTTACCGGCGCGCTGGTGCAGGCCCGCGCCCTCGACCGGCTGGCCCGCAGCGAAGGCAGCCGCGTGATGGACCTGGCCGATATTGCCCAGCAAAACAAAGACTACGAAACGGCCATTGAGGGCTACCAGTATATCATTCGGGAGTACCGCAACGGTCCGCTCTACACGGCGGCCCGCCAGCGCCTGCTGCAGGCCCGCGAAGACCAGGTGCGCAACACTTTCCCAGTCGACGTCACCAAAATCAAAGCTCTGCTCACGGAGTACCAGCAGCTACTGACGGAGCTGGGCCCCGGCTCGCCCGATAGGGGCGAGGTGCTGCGCAATATGGCCGAGCTGTACGCTTTTCAGCTCGATGACAAAGCCAAAGCCGCGGCCCTGCTGGAAGAAGCCATTGCCTCGCCCCGCGCCACCGCCGAAACCATTGACCAGGCCAAAATAACCCTGGCCGATTTGTACCTGCTGCGCGGGGAGCCCTGGGAAGCCACCCTGCTGTATTCCCAGGTAGAAAAGTCGCACAAGGACTCCCCGCTGGGCTACGATGCCAAGCTGCGCAACGCCCGCCTGAGCTATTTCGCCGGCGACTTTAAGCTGGCCCAGAGCCACCTGGATATTCTGAAGGAAGCCACCAGCCGCGAAATTGCCAACGATGCCATGCAGCTCAGCCTGCTCATCTCCGATAATACCGCCATGGATACCGCCGGAGTAGCCCTGCGCGACTACGCCGCCACCGAGCTGCTGGTGTTCCAGAATAAAATACCCGAAGCCCTGCGTAGTCTGGATGCGCTGGTGCAGAAATACCCCGGCCACGCCCTCACCGATGAAGCCTGGTACTTGAAAGCCCAGCTGCAGCGCCGCACCGGCGACTACGCCGGGGCCATCACCACCCTCACGCGCATCACCGCCAACCCCAAGTACGACGTGCTCAGCGACGACGCGCTGTTTCTGGCGGCCACCATTCAGGAAGAGAACCTGAACGACAAGGAGAAAGCCCAGGAGCTGTATAACCAAGTGCTGGCCAAATATCCGGGCAGCATTTACACCGCCGAGGCCCGCAAGCGCTTCCGCAAGCTGCGCGGCGACAATCTGTAAGCCCTCTGCCTAGCGGAAGAACAGGAACATCAAGGCCAGCGACAGCAGGAAGCCCAGGTACATCAGCCCATCGGAGAGAATATATTGGCGATACTTTTGGTAAAAAGTGCGCAGTCTTTTCATGTGGCTGAAAGCAAGGCAGAAGGCGCGCAAAAATACGCAATAATGAGCCGTTAGCTAGGTTAGGCGTGGCGGCGGGCTGCGGTTTTCTTCTTACTTTTGAAGATAGCGCGCCCGTTGGGCAGCATCTCCCCAGTTATGCAAAAACGATGGATCCGGAAGCCTGCGCCCGACCCTGAAAAGGTCCGGCACCTGGCCGACGCCTTGCGCGTCAATCCTTCCATTGTGGCCCTGCTGTGCCAGCGCGACGTCTGCACCTTTGAGGAAGCCCGCGCATACTTCCGCCCCTCCCTGGAGGAACTGCCCGACCCCTTGCTGATGCGCGACATGGACCGTGCCGTAACCCGCCTGCAGCACGCCCTGCACGCCGGGGAAAAAGTACTGGTGTTCGGCGACTACGACGTGGACGGGACTACCTCTGTGGCCGTGGTGTATGCCTATCTGCACGCCTTTTTCGGGTCGGAGCGCATCGACTACTACATTCCGGACCGCTACAAAGAAGGTTACGGCATTTCGGACGCCGGCATTGACTTTGCCGCTGACAACGGCTACGCCCTGATTATTGCGCTGGACTGCGGCGTGAAGGCCGTGGATAAAATAGCCTACGCCAATACCAAGGGCGTTGATTTTATCATTTGCGACCACCACTTACCTGGTGATGAGCTGCCGGCGGCCATAGCTGTGCTGGACCCCAAGCGCGCCGACTGCCCGTATCCGTTTAAGGAGCTTTCCGGCTGTGGCGTGGGCTTTAAGCTGATGCAGGCTTTCTGCCAGCACCTGGGTCAGGACGAGGCCCCGCTGCACGAGCTGCTGGACTTATTATCGGTGAGTATTGCGGCGGATATCGTGCCCATTACCGGCGAGAACCGCACGCTGGCTTACCACGGCCTGCGCCTGCTCAACGACGCCGCGCACCCCCAGCGCCCGGGCCTCGATGCCCTGCGGGACCTGGCCGGGCTGCGGGAAAGCAAGCTCAACATAAGCAGCCTGGTCTTTGGCTTCTCGCCCCGCATTAACGCGGCCGGCCGCATGGGCGACGCCAAGCGTGCGGTTTCTATGCTGCTGGCCCAGAGCAAGGAAGAAGCCTTTGAAAAGGCCAGTGTAGTAGACAAAACCAACCAGGACCGCCGCGGCTTCGATACGCGCATCACCAAGGAAGCTCTGGACATGATTGAGGCCGACGCCAGCATGCTCACGGCCCGCTCCACGGTGCTCTACAACGAAACCTGGCACAAGGGCGTCATCGGTATTGTAGCGTCCCGCTGCCTCGATAAGTATTACCGGCCCACCATCATCCTCACCGAAAGCAACGGCAAAGCCACCGGCTCGGCCCGCTCCGTAATGGGGTTTGATGTGCACCAGGCCATTCTGGAATGCGCCGATTTGCTGGACCAGTTTGGTGGGCACATGTACGCGGCCGGCCTCACGCTGCCGGTAGAAAACGTGCCCGCTTTCCAGCGGCGCTTTGAGGAAGTAGTGTCGGCGCGCATTACGGATGAGCAGCTGATTCCGGCGGTAGAAATTGATGGGGAATTGGCCCTGAGCGACATCACCATGAGCTTCTACAAGCTGCTCTGCCAGATGGAGCCCTTCGGTCCCGGCAATGCCAATCCCACCTTCGTTTCGCACGGCGTACACGCCCAGCCCGACTCCGCGCGGATTGTGGGCACTTCGCACCTGAAAATTGTGCTCACGCAGGATGGCCACCACAGCGTAGATGCCATTGGCTTTGGCCTGGGCGACTTCCTGCCCCAGATACAAGAGGGCCGCCCGTTCAGCGTGTGCTATACGGTGGAGCTGAACGAGTACCGCGGCGTAAAAACTCTGCAGCTGCGCCTGAAAGATTTGCGCTGGGAAGAGTAGAACTTGCGTCTCTATCTTTTTCGATTGTTAATGCCACTTGCGCGGTTTTACCGAGCAAAAGTTTGAACTATATGGTTGTATTAGTACGCATTGAAGTCAAAAAATAAATTATTAAATAGTGAAAATAGCATCATCTAAATCTGCCTGGTTTATAGCCACTTCAATTCTTTTTTTAATGCTTATATTGGTTTTTATAGATGATAATATAAACAATTTCACACTATCAATAATAATATTATTTTCTATGTTTGGTCTTCTTTATACTTCATTGTATTTTTCTGTAATTGTTCTAACAGACAATGAATTATTTATAAGGTACCCAATGATGCCATTGAAAAGGGAGGTTTATTATAATTTACATGATATAAATGATGTAAAAATTGTTTATGCTAAATTATTTACACTTCAAATAACTCTTAACAACCAATGTGTAAAGAAGTATTTTATCTTACCGCTTTCTTCAAATAAGCTTGAGGCTTTTATTTTCACTTTAAGAGAAAGTGGTATAGAAACAAGGGTGTATTAATTTATAAAAAAATATTTGTAATTAAAATTAATATTGCATGTATAAATTATTAATGTGATTAACATGCTAAATAGTGAATAGATAATTAATTGACAACCCTGTCTACCTACCATGAGAAAAGGATACGCATTGCTGGCCCTCGGGCTTAGCCTGAGTGGAGTAGTACAGGCCCAGCAAGCCCCGGCGGGCTATCAGATTGGGGTGAACCTGCAGCAGGTAGAAAACGACCGGATAAAGATTGTGGTGAAAACTCCGCCTGTGCGCGAGGGCAAAGCCACCTACGTGATGCCCAGTGTGGTGCCCGGCTCCTACTCCAAGAAGGACTACGGACGTTTTATCACGGGTTTTCAGGCCTATGATGCCAAAGGCCGCAAGCTGAAAAGCAGCCGCGACGGCAACAACGTCTACATCATTGACAAAGCCCGCACCCTGGACCGCATCGAGTACCTGGTAGACGACACCTGGGACTCGAAAGACAACAGCAACTTCATTTTCCAGCCCGGCGGCACCAACATTGATGCCGGCCGCAACTTCGTGCTCAACCACTACGGGCTGTATGGCTATCTGGAAGGCTACAAAATGCTGCCCTACCAGGTAACCATTGCAAAGCCCGCCGAACTGTATGGCGCCACCTCCCTTACCCGGCAGCCCGCCTCGCCCACCCAGGATGTATTTACGGCCAGCAGCTACGTGAGCCTGGCCGATGCCCCCATTATGTACAGCCGCCCCGATACGGCCAGTTTCATAACCGGGGGCGCCCGCATTTCGGTGTCTGTCTTCTCCGAAACGGGCCTGGTAAAAGCCGCGGAAGTACGGCAGGCCATGCAGCCCATGGCTGAGGCCCTGGCCAAATTCTTTGGCCGCATGCCCGTTCCTGCCTACCACTTTATCATGTACTTCCCGGCGTTTTCCTCGCCGGTAGTCAATAAGCAGGGTGGGTTTGGAGCCATGGAGCACTCGTACTCCTCGGTATACTTCCTGCCCGAAATAGCCGATGCCGAGCGCACCCGCTCCCTTATCCGGGAAGTAGCCTCCCACGAGTTTCTGCACATTCTGACCCCGCTGAACATGCACAGCCGGGAGATAGGGGAGTTCGATTTCCGCAACCCCCAAATGTCGCAGCATTTGTGGCTGTATGAGGGCGTAACGGAGTACTTTGCGCACCTGGTGCAGCTGCAGGGCGGCCTCACGCAGGAAGAGGATTTCCGCAAGGAGATGAAGAGCAAGATTGAGCAGGCCCAGAAGTACGGCGACGTCTCGTTTACCGTGATGAGCCGCCAGATTCTGGAAAACACCTACAAAGACATGTACGAGAACGTCTACAAGAAAGGCGCGCTCATTGGTTTTCTGCTCGATATCCGCATTCAGGAGCTCACCCAGGGCCGCCTCACGCTGCGCGACGTGCTGTTGCAGCTGGCAAAGAAGTACGGCCCCGAGCGCCCCTTTGAAGACGACCAGCTGATAGGTGAAATCGTGGCCCTCACGCACCCCGACGTACGCCAGTTCTTCACCGATTACGTGCAGGGCAGCCAGCCCCTGCCGCTCAGCGAGTACTTTGAAAAAATAGGCTGGCGCTACGCCCCCAAAGCCCGCGTGCTGGTAAAGGCCTTCGGCGAGTTGGGCTTTAAGTATGACCAGGACAAGCAGGAGTTTATTGTGGCCCAGACCCGCGCCGAGCGCAACGGCTTCGGCCTGCAGAACGACGATGTAATTCTGCAGGTGAATGGCACGCCCCTCTCCATAGAAAATGCCGAGAAGCTCCTCCGGCCGTTGGTGGAGCCTGCCACCGACGGCAAAGTGCGCATTACCTACCGCCGCGGCAGTACGCAGCAGCAGGTAGAAGCTGCCCCGCAGGAGTTGGAAGCCGAGATGAAGAACCTGGTAGAGCCCTTATCCACCCCCACGCCGGCGCAGCGGGCCCTGCACGACCAGGTACTGCGCACCCGCGCCTAGCTGCCGGGGCGGCGGTAAAGGCAGCGCGGCCAGCGCGCCGCCTATTTACCCAGACTCAGGGGTAGCAGGTAGCCCACCTGCAGCATAAAGGCGTCGTTGAATGCCTTGGGCTCGTTGTCGATATCTTTGGTGTCAATCAGGGAGTTAAAGCCGCGGTTGTAGCGCAGGCCAATGCTGAGGCCGCTTTCGGTCTGGTAGCCCAGGCCGGCCACCGCGCCCAGGTCGGCACTGGCCAGGTCCGATTTACTGTCGCCGGTATCCTTCTCCACCCGGTCTTTCTGGCCGTTGTTATACTTGGTCGTGATTTCCGTATCGGAACTGGAGCGGGCCAGGTAACCGAACTGGGGACCCAACTCAAAGAACAGGCCGCCGGTGTTGATCTTGCCCAGCACCAGCACGTCAATATAAGTCAGCACCCGGGTTTGCTCGAACGAGTATTTGTCTACACCCTCGGCGAGGCCCGATTTCTGCTCCGTTTCCAGCTGATAGCCGCGGCGGTTTAGCAGCACTTCGGGCTGCACGGAGAAGAACCCATCGCTCGAAACCGGAATCTGAAGGAATAATCCCGCGTTAAAGCCCAGCTTGCGCTGGTCCTGGCTGGTATTGTAGTTGGGGCCGGCAATCTGCTCCACGTCATTGCCGGCCAGCTTCGCGTAAGTGGCCCCGGCTTTCACGCCCAGGCGCATACCTGCCGGATCTTGGGCCTGCGCCGTGGCTGCGCCCAGCACAAGCAGAAAGGTTAGGATCTTTTTCATATACCGTTTATAATGGGTATGATACAGCACTAGAAACCCTGCGTTACAAGTAGGCAGAGAAAGCAGAAAAATCAGGCCGGGGTATGAAAGCGTGCGGGTAGGTGTAAAAGGAAAGGCCGGTTTCCTAGCGGGGTTGCTGCTTCCGATACCCCGGCTAAAGCAGCGTAGAAACCGGGTATTGGCCGAATGATAGATTTTACATTGGAGTAATTTTTATTCCGAAACACCCCGCCATGCAGGGTCTTTCGGCAACCCAGGTATCTATTACTATAATGTAAATGACTGCTAATTACTTAGTTAATATACGCTCCGGACTGCCAGAGGGAATTGACCACTATCACGCACGCAAATGATAAAAATCAATATTAGGCTGACCTGGGAAACGGCAGATAACCCCGGCGGGCGGATCTACGTCCTGCTTTCACCCGCGGGCTGCTACGGCTACCCGTTCGGCTTTGCTACCTTTGCTTCCGATGATTCTGAAAGCTGAACACCTGATCAAGAAATACAAGTCGCGCACGGTGGTTAACGACATGAGCGTGACGGTGGGCCAGGGCGAAATCGTCGGGCTGCTGGGGCCCAACGGCGCCGGTAAAACCACCTGCTTTTACATGATTGTGGGCATGGTGAAGCCCAATGAAGGCCACATCTACCTCGACGACGAAGAAATCACCAATCTGCCCATGTTTCAGCGGGCACGGCGGGGCGTGGGCTACCTGGCGCAGGAAGCCTCCGTGTTCCGGGACCTGACCGTGGAGGAGAATATTCTCTCCGTGCTGGAAATGACCAAGCTTTCCCGGCAGGAGCAGCTGGATAAAGTGGAAGAATTGCTGAACGAATTCAGCCTCACGCACGTGCGCAAAAACCTGGGCCGGGTGCTGAGCGGCGGCGAGCGGCGGCGCACCGAAATAGCCCGGGCCCTGGCCGTAAACCCCAAATTTGTGCTGCTGGATGAGCCCTTTGCCGGCGTAGACCCCATTGCCGTGGAAGAAATCCAGGGCATCGTGGCCAAGCTCAAGCACAAGAACATCGGCATCCTCATCACCGACCACAACGTGAATGAAACGCTCAGCATCGTGGATCGGGCATATCTGCTGTTTGAAGGCAAGCTGCTGAAGGCCGGTACCGCCGAGGAGCTGGCCGCCGATGAAACCGTGCGCCGCGTGTACCTGGGCAAGCATTTCGAATACAAGCGCAAAATTTAACCAGGCCGACTATCGAAAAGGGGTAGGAGAGCAGAGACCAGTCGGAAAAGTGGCTGTTTCCATCTGAAACGGTAACTTTCTGGCGGTGGTGTGGGTAAAATGGCCACCAAATAGGCTTGAGCGCCTTTCCATTTATTCCTGATTCTGTGATTAGCAGTATTCTGACGTGGGCCATGCAGCGGCGCCTGACCAGCATCAACCATTTCCGCGAGCATCCCCTGGAAGTGCAGGAGCAGGTATATGCCAGTCTGCTGCAGCAGGCTCAGAACACGGAATGGGGCCGGCAATACGGCTACGTTGATGCGCCCTCGCGGCGGGAGTTTAGCCAGCGGGTACCCGTGAGCAGCTACGAGCAGCTATACCCATACCTGGAACGCATGCTGCACGGCGCTTCCGATGTATTGTGGCCCGGTGCAGTAGAGTGGTTTGCCAAATCCAGCGGTACCACCAATGCCCGCAGCAAGTACATTCCCATGTCGCCGCAGTCTTTGCACGAGTGCCACTACCGCGCCGGGCGCGACATGGTGGCCATGGCCACCAGTCTGTATCCGGAGGCCGATGTACTGGCCGGCAAAACCCTTTCCCTGGGTGGCACGCACGCCAGCAACCCCTTCCGGCCAGGTACCGGCTCGCGCGTGGGTGATGTTTCGGCGGTAGTGATGCAAAACCTGCCGGTGTGGGCCGAGTTTCTGCGCACCCCGCCGCTGGAGCTGGCCCTGCTGGATGAATGGGAGGAGAAAATTGAGCGGATTGCCCGCCATGTGCAGCACGTAGACGTTACCACCCTGGCCGGCGTACCCACCTGGATGATTGTGCTGCTTCGCCGCGTAGTGGAGCTGTCTGGGGCGACTGATATCAGCGAGGTGTGGCCCAATCTGCGGCTGTTTCTGCACGGGGCGGTGGCCTTTGGACCCTACCGGGAGCTTTTCCGCCAGCTGATTCCCAGCGCGCAGATGCGCTACTTGGAGATATACAACGCCTCGGAAGGCTACTTCGCCTTTCAGGATCAGCCCGATTCGGAGGACATGCTTCTGCTCCTCGACCACGGCGTGTACTACGAATTTCTGCCCGCGGATCAGTTTGAAGCCGAAAACCCGCAAACAATTTTGCTGGAGGAAGTGGAGCTGGGCAAAAGCTATGCGCTAATCATCAGCACTAATGCCGGCCTGTGGCGCTATAAAATTGGGGATACCGTGCGCTTCACCTGCCTGGCGCCCTACCGCATTCGTATCACCGGCCGCACCAAGCATTTTTTAAATGCCTTTGGCGAGGAGGTGGTCATAGAAAACGCCGAGGCCGCGCTGGCCGCTGCCTGCCAGGCCACCGGCGCCCTGGTGCGTGACTTTACGGCCGCCCCCATCTACTTCGAAACCGACAGCAACACCTCCCGTGGGGGGCATCAATGGCTGATAGAGTTTGCCCAGCCGCCCAGCAGCCCCGCGCACTTTGCCCAGGTACTAGACCAGACGCTACGCAGTTTAAACTCTGATTACGATGCCAAGCGCCACCGCAATCTGGCCCTGGCAGCTCCCCAAATTACCGCGCTGCCGGCCCGTACGTTTGAGCAATGGCTGGCTAATAAAGGCAAGCTGGGCGGCCAGCATAAAGTGCCGCGCCTAAGCAACTCGCGCGAGGTAGTGGATGAGATTCTAATCCAACTAAAAGATTAGTTGTAAATTACGGGAGGCCATCTTATCCCTTGACTGGTATCCCCATGCAGCGTGCTTCTCTCCATTACCTCGGGTTTCTAAGCCGCTACCACAGTTGTATGTACCCTTTGTTTGTGTGCATAGGGCTGCTGGGAAGTTGTGCTACGCTTCATGGGCAGCAGCCAGCAGCGTCTAAACCGGCGCCCAACCGCTTTGATACCAAAGGGGAAAGGAAGGGAAAGTGGCAGGAGTATTTTGATGCGCACAACACCCAGCTGGCCTCGCAGGGGCGGTACCGGCACGGCCACCCGATAGGTCGTTGGCGCTACTATGGGCCGCAAACGGGCCTGGAGCGGGTAGAGCGCTACCACTGGCTGCAGCCAGGGGTGCTCACGCTCACGTATTATCACCCAAGTGGTACTATAGCCAAGCAGGGCCGGGCCCGGATAGCGTCAGAGCCTGATGGCATTCATTTTTATTGGTATGGTATCTGGCGTATCTATAACCCGGCAGGAGAGCCAATACAAGAGGAGGAGTATGTAGTAGGGAAGCTCTTTAGCCGGAAAGCAATAAAAAAAGTGAGAAAATGAACTTAGCTGGAGAATCCAGGATTATGCTAAAACCCGTAGAATCAGCTATATAAGCTTTATATTATTTATCGGATATATTAATCCGGATAAGTATAATTCTTATAGAATAAGTTCTATATTAGTGACAAGGTTCTCCCCCTAAAATCCCCGCCCTGTGTCCACTGTTGCAACTCACTCCCAAAATCGGTCGTCGGGCCGGAGCCGGCGTTATTATTCCAGCCGGCAGAAATCGAGTAAGACGCTCACCAATAAGATAGTCCTGGGGTTTCTGGGCTTTTTATTGCTGACGCTGCTGGTTAGTTTAATTGTAATTGCGGTAAAGACCACCATGGCGGGCGAGGGGGCTATAAAGCACAGCGCGGCGCTGTGGCCGGTTACTACCTTGGGCCGCAGGCTTGGCTGAGCAGGAAAGCGGTAAACCGTCGGCTGCTATTCGTCCAGAATGCCACCTACCAGGTTGCCCAGTACGCCGCCGCTTTCTTTGCGGGCATTGGTGCCGTTGGGCATCAGGGCCTGAATCAGCTTCTTCACGGGCATCGATTGCAGCCATACGCGGCCGGTGCCGCGCAGGGTAGCCAGCAATAGCCCCTCACCCCCAAAAATCATCGATTTCAGGCCGCCGGCCCGCGTGATGTCAAAGTCGATGCCGGGCTCAAAGGCTACCACGCAGCCGGTATCTACGCGGAGCAGCTCGTTATGGAGGTGCTTCTCGATGATGGTGCCGCCCGCGTGAATGAAAGCTTTGCCGTCGCCGGTGAGTTTCTGCAGAATAAAACCCTCGCCGCCGAAGAAGCCAGCGCCCAGCCGCCGGTTGAAGTGAATGGCAATCTTAGTGCCCCGGGCGGCCGCCAGAAAACCATCTTTCTGCACAATCAGCCCTTGGGGCAGCAGGCGCAAATCAATAGGGAGAATAGTACCCGGGTAGGGCGCCGAGAAGGCCACGCGGCTTTTGCCATGGCTGCCCCGGTGCGTGAAGTGCGTCATAAACAGAGACTCACCCGTAATCAGGCGCGAGCCGGCCGAAAACAGCTTGCCCATTAAGCCCTGATCGGGCTCGGAGCCGTCGCCCATTTTAGTTTCGAAAGCAATGGCCTCCTCCATGTACACCATGGCGCCCGCCTCGGCAATGACGGTTTCCTGCGGGTCGAGCTCTATTTCCAATACCTGAATATCGGAGCCAAGAATGCGGTAGTCAATGTCGTGGGCTTGCATAGCGGGTCAGTAAGTTTGCGGACCCAAGTATAGCAAACTGCCGATAAATAGCGCTTACCCGGCGGATTCAATATCTGCTCCAAGCCCGGTGCTGCTGGCCAGAACACCGGGCTTGAGGCATTTCATAGGCTGGGCACGATGTTATTCATCCTCCACGGTATCCATGGCGCTATCTGAAACATCTTCGGTGGCGGCGTCCTCGGCTTTGCTGGCCTTTTTCTTAGCCTCCCGGCTGGTGCGGCGCATAAAATCTTCTTCCGATTCTTCGGGCTCCTGGGCTGCCGAGTCTTCTACCGGGAATTCTTCCTCGTCTTTCTCGCCAAACTGCCCGTCGCGATTCACCAGCTTTTTGTCGCGCACGTGGCGGTTCAGGAAGGTGTTAATTTCCTCAATAGAATAGTTGGAGGTGATTTCGCCCAGCGGGTTTACCTTGATTTCAAACCCTTCCAGATCCTTATGCACCTTGGCCTTTTTCTCGGGGTCGACGGTTTTTTTCTTATTGACGGGTTTCTTAGCCATAACATCCAGCGTGGTTCGTGAAGAGAAAAGCCGGCGCCACCCTCATAAGCACGAAGGCCGCTCCGCAGCAATGCTGTACGAAGCGGCCCCGGTGGCGGATGCCTTTAGGCAGAAATGCTGGTTAAGCTGAAGCGTGAGCGGCTAGGTTGCTAATGGCCGTTTCCAGCCGCTGCGCGGTTTCTTCCGCGCCCAGAATGCTCATAATGGCCATTAGATCGGGGCCAGCGGCGGCGCCGGTTACGGCCACGCGCAGGGCCTGCAGTACCTGGCCTATTTTGATGCCCTGGCGCTCCAATACCTGCGTGAGCAGGGCCTTAATGCCATCAGCCGTCGTGTCGGCGGCTGCAGGTAGCTGCTGGGCAAACTCAGCGAGGGCGCCGGCTACTTGGGCATTCCATTTTTTGCTGATCACCTGCTCATCGTAGCTGGTGGGGCGGTGGAAGAACAGCTGTGCCTCTTTGGCCAGATCAGCCGGGAAGGTGGCGCGCTCTTTCACCAGCGCCGCAATCTGCTCGGCTTTAGCAGGGGGCACGTCCAGGCCCTGGGCCTGGAGGGCGTTCAGCAGGTACTGGGCCAGCTCCGCATCGGGTTTGGCGCGCAGGTATTGCTCGTTGTACCAGCGCACTTTGTTCTGATCAAAGCGGGCCGGGGATTTGCTCACGCGCTCAATGGTGAAAGTCGCAATCAGCTCGTCCATGGTAAACAGCTCCTGCTGCGTGCCGGGGTTCCAGCCCAGGAAAGCCAGGAAGTTGATGAAGGCTTCGGGCAGATACCCGCTTTCACGGTAGCCGCTGCTCACGGTAGGTTCGCCGGTTTCGGCGTCTTTGCCGTGCCATTCCAGCGGGAATACTGGAAAGCCCAGCCGGTCGCCGTCGCGCTTGCTTAGCTTGCCGGTGCCGTCAGGCTTCAGCAGCAGGGGCAGGTGGGCAAACTGCGGCATGGTGCTTTCCCAGCCAAAATAGCGGTACAGCAGCACGTGCAGCGGCGCCGAGGGCAGCCACTCTTCGCCCCGAATCACGTGGGTGATTTCCATCAAATGGTCATCCACGATGTTGGCCAGATGGTACGTGGGCATACCGTCGGACTTCATCAGCACCTTATCATCCACGCTGGAGGAGTGCACCACTACCCAGCCCCGGATCAGGTCGTTGAAGCGGATTTCCTCCTTGCGGGGCACTTTCAGGCGGATTACGTAGGGCGTATTGTTGTCGAGCAGTTGCTTTACCTCGTCTTCAGGCAAGGTCAGCGAGTTGCGCATCTGGGCGCGTGTGATGCTGTTGTACTGCGGATTGGGCACTTTAGCGGCCGTGAGGCGGGCGCGCATGGCGTCCAGCTCCTCCGGCGTATCAAAGGCATAATAGGCATGGCCGCTGTCCAGCAGCTGCTGGGCATACTGCAGGTACATGGGTTTCCGCTCGCTCTGCCGGTAAGGGGCGTGGGGGCCGGGAGTTTCGGTCCAGGGGCTTTCATCCAGCGTGATGCCGCACCATTCCAGGCTCTGGCGGATGTAGTCTTCGGCGCCGGGCACAAAGCGGTTCTGGTCGGTGTCCTCGATGCGCAGCAGCATTTTGCCGCCCAGCTTGCGGGCCAGCAGGTAGTTGTAGAGCGCGGTGCGCACGCCGCCAATGTGCAGCGGTCCGGTGGGGCTGGGCGCAAAGCGCACCCGTACTTCTCTTTCCATAATACAGTCGGTTCGCGGCGTTTTCGGGTGGGAAAACGCCGTGCAAAGGTAGGTAATTAGCCGGGGCGGTAACAGCTGCGGCCACAGGAATACGCCACTAGATCAGTCAGACGATATCCAGCTCAAAATGCGCCAGCAGCCCCGGTAGACTATGCAGGGAAAAACGGGCGTTTTTCACCTCATTCTGGGCTGGATCCAGCAGCACTTCCTGTGCGGTAGAGAAATCAGCGCCTACCAGCCTGGTTTGCCGGAAAACGGTACGGCGTAGCAGGCAATCCTGAAAAGCGGCATTGGTCAGATCAGCCTGCGTGAAGTCGGCTTCCTGCAGCGAGCAGCCCACAAATCGGGTATTCGGCAGGGCGCGGCCGTAGAACGAGGCATAGTCCAGCTGGCAGTAGTCGAAATGCACGCCAAACAGCATGTCCCGGCATACCTGGAATTGCAAACCGATGAGCTTGCAGCCGGCAAAAGCTACGTTCTGGAAGGCTGTATTGGCAATGCTGGCCCCCGCCAGATTACAGTTCTCTAACAGGCACTCACTAAAGCGCCAGCCGCTCAGGTTGGTCTGGCTGAAATCGAAGCCGATGAAGTGATAGTCCTCAAACTCGCGCTGGCCGGCCAGCTCCGGTGGCAAAGTGCGGGTCAGCACCTGCTCGGCCGGAAAATAAGAGGGTTTGCGCAGTGGTTTGGGCGGCTTACGTGAAGCAGGCGGCCGCATCAGTCCCGATTTCGATAGAGCATGAATAAGAGCAGGCCCAGGGCAGTAATGCCTCCCCGAATAGCCCAGGAGACCGTACTGCCCCACTGATCAATCCAGGTCAGGAACATGAATTTCATGCCCAACAAAGGCAGCAGCAACGACACAAACCCAATAATGAGCAGTCCCAGACCTAACTCTTTCATACACGCCGATAAAAAACTGACAACCTGAACTACCAGGCAGGAGCAGACCCCTGCTACGACCAAGCTAAGCCTTCCGGAGCAGATTGTCTACTGCGCTTTTACGGCAATACAGGATATTTCTACCTGCACATCCTTGGGCAGGCGGCTTACCTGCACGGTTTCCCGGGCCGGCGCATACTCCTTGGAGAAATAGCTGCCGTAAATTTCGTTGATGAGAGCAAAGTTGCCGAGGTCCGTTACGAAGATGCTCGTCTTTACCACATCCGCCAGCGTCAGACCGGCCGCACCCAGCACGGCCTGCAGGTTGCGCATTACCTGATGGGTTTCCACCACTACGTCGCCGTTGCCGGTTAATTGCCCGGTTGCAGCATCCAGGGCTATCTGGCCCGAAACATAAACGGTATTGCCCGCCTGAATAGCCTGGCTGTAAGGACCAATGGGAGCGGGGGCTTCAGGAGAGTACAGGATAGTATGCGCCATGAGCAACGAGGAAATGAAGGGTGGAAGTCTATCTTTAAGCCCCCAAAGTAAACAACTATGCATCTGTTTATCGTTGAAGGCAGCCATCTGGAAGCGGAGCTGCGCCGTAAATTCGGTCCGCAACATACCTACGACTTCTGCCCGGGCACTTCCTTCGACCTGCTCACGCGCCTGGGCGCGGCCGACGTGGCCTTCGACCTGCGCCCCTGGCCGGAACTGCATTATGAGCGCCCCCGCCAGCCTCTGTTTTACGACACTACCCGGCACTCGCTGGCGCAGCTATTTCATCACGAAGAAGCGCCCTTAGGCCCCGTATTTGGTTTGTGCGCCGTGCCCACCCTGCTGGACCGGCGCCTGCTGGAAGTAAGCCTATACAATGCCGCCGATGCCCCGGCACTGGCCACTGTATGTGCTGGCCTGGGCACCGAGTACCGGGTAGTAGCCGAGCGGGTAGGGCTGGTAACGCCCCGCATCGTTTCCATGATTATTAACGAAGCCTGCTACACCCTGCAGGAAGGCACTGCTTCGGTGCAGGATATCGATTTGGGGATGAAACTGGGCACCAACTACCCGCACGGCCCCTTTGAGTGGGCTAATGCTATTGGGGTGGCCCGGGTATATGATATTCTGGAAGCGCTCTATCAGGATACGCACGAGGAGCGCTACAAAGCCTGCCCGCTGCTGAAGCATATGGCTTTGCGTGGGGAGTCTTTTGCGTTAGCAGTTTAGGGCAAACTCCGGTACCAACAGGGGGTACCCAAGACCGGAAGAAGCACGTTGGCGCCGCTTAGGCTGGCCGAAAAAGAAAAAGGGAAGTACCGACCGGTACTTCCCTTTTTAGGCTTTGAAAGCGAAGCTTACTCCACCGTTACAGACTTAGCCAGGTTGCGGGGCTGGTCTACGTTGCAGCCGCGCAGTACCGCAATGTGGTAAGACAGCAATTGCAGCGGGACCACCGATACCAGCGGCATCAGCACATCACTCGTCGCCGGCACCTCAATTACAAACTCAGCCATTTCCGGAATGGTAGTGTCGCCTTCGGTTACCACGGCAATGATGCGGCCTTTGCGGGCTTTCACTTCCTGAATGTTGGATACCACCTTTTCGTAGGAGCTGTCCTTGGTAGCAATAACCACTACCGGCATGTTCTCATCAATCAGGGCAATGGGGCCGTGCTTCATTTCCGCCGCCGGATAGCCTTCGGCGTGGATGTAGCTGATTTCTTTCAGCTTTAGCGCGCCTTCCAGCGCTACCGGGAAGTTGTAGCCTCGGCCCAGGTACAGGAAGTTGGGTACGTCCTTGAAAATCTCCGCAATCTGCTTGATTTCCGTATTGAGCAGCAGGGCCTTCTCCACTTTCGCGGGAATGTTCTCCAGTTCCACCATCAGCTCCCGTAGTTTCAGGTCGTTGAGGGTGCCGCGCTTGCTGCCTACAATCATAGCCAGCAGCGTAAGTACCGTTACCTGCGCCGTGAAGGCCTTGGTAGAGGCTACCCCAATTTCAGGGCCCGCGTGGGTGTAGGCACCGGCATCGGCAGCCCGGGCAATGCTGCTGCCTACCACGTTGCAAATACCGAAGATGGTAGCGCCTTTGCTCTTGGCCAGTTCAATAGCGGCCAGCGTATCGGCGGTTTCGCCGGATTGCGAAATAGCAATTACAATGTCGCGCTCCGTAATGATAGGGTTACGGTAGCGGAATTCTGAAGCATATTCCACCTCTACCGGAATGCGCGCCAGGTCTTCAATCAGATACTCTGCTACCAGACCCGCGTGCCAGGAGGTGCCACAAGCCACAATGATGATGCGCTGCGCATTCACAAACTTCTGCTCGTAGGCGCGCACCCCACCCATATTCAGGTGGTTAGCTCCCAGTTCCAGACGGCCACGCATGGAGTCGAGGATGGAGCGGGGCTGCTCAAAAATCTCCTTTAGCATGAAGTGCTCGTAACCGCCTTTTTCAATGCTGTCGAGCGCCATTTCCAGCTTCTGGATGTACGGCGTCTGCTGTACATCTTCCTTGCTGCGAATCGCCATTTTGCCATCCCGAATAACCACGATTTCGTAGTCATTCACATACACCACTTCATTGGTGTACTCAATGATGGGGGTAGCATCAGAAGCCAGAAAAAACTCGTCTTCCCCAATACCAATTACCATAGGGGAGCCTTTGCGGGCCGCAATCAGCTGGTTCGGCTCGTCCCGGCTCAGGACTACAATGGCATAAGCCCCTACCACCTCGTGTAGCGCCAGGCGTACTGCTTCTTCCAGGGAGCAGCTGTTTTGCTTCTGAATCTCCTCAATCAGGTTCACGAATACTTCCGTGTCGGTATCGGAGTGGAACACGTGACCCTGCTGCTGCAGGTGGGTTTTCAGCGCGGCGTAGTTCTCAATAATGCCATTGTGAATAATGGCAATCCGCTCAGAAGTAGAATAGTGCGGGTGGGCGTTGGAGTCATTCGGCTCGCCGTGTGTGGCCCAGCGGGTATGGCCCATGCCGGTATGGGCATGCAGGTCTTTATCGGCAATAAAAGCCTCCAGATCAGCAACTTTGCCTTTCTTTTTATAAACGTTCAACTCGCCGTTCAGCAAGGCCACGCCGGCGGAATCGTATCCGCGGTATTCCAAACGGCGCAGGCCTTTTAGAATGATGGGGCAGGCCTCACGGTGCCCAATGTATGCTACAATGCCGCACATAATAGTTCAGTGAAAAGGGAAATAGGCAGAAAAAAGGCCGGCTAGCTCCAGCAGAGCAGTTGCTCTCTATGGAAACCAGCCGACAAAAATGCTAAAAAAGATATTTCTACAGGCTGGAGGTGTATACGCGCAGCCTGATGTTGTTGGCGTCGAGGACTGCGCGATTCAGGGTAAGATTGGAAAGCAGTGGGGTAACGGTAGCATCCGAAATCAAATTGTTAATGCTACGCGGGGAAGGCGTCAGCAAAAATCCTTCCGGAATTTCAGTATCCAACTTGCCTGCTACATAAGCCTGCACATAGCTAGTCAGCAAAACACTGTAGTACTTGTTGGTTGGTCCCAAATCGTAGTAGGTTACAACTGCAGCATTTCCGGCTCCCTGTGCCGATGAAATATCACCCTGCACCAGCCGGTCCTGCATCACGCCATTGATGTTCCGGGTCAACACTTGGTTATTGCGGTTCACTTCGTACAGGAACGCATACGAAGGGTTAGGAAACTGCAGATTGGCAAAGGGTTTTACGGGAATAATAAGTTCCGCCCGGTTAATAATAAGGTTCGGCTGCTTACGTAGCTCGTTCAGTCCTGGGATAAACAGCTTGGTGCTTAAGCCAGTACCTTCCTGAATATAGGTTAGCCCGTCGGTTTTGTCTGCCGAAACGGAGTCCTGACTGGTACGCAAGCCCGCCAGGGCACCAGCCCCGGTTAAGTCGGTACTGATCTGGGTGAAGAAACGCGGCGCATTCGGGTTGGCCCCTGAAGCATTAGGGTCACCCAGATCAATGCTGTAGGTGCGGGCGGGTGTTTTTCGTTTATCTACGTGGAAATACACCACCAGGCGGGTGCTGCCGGAGCGCCCCAACTGAACGATAGAGCCCGAATACCCGGCTGTTGGAGCCAGGGCCAGGCCCGGTAGCAAAGTAGAAAGGGTAGTTTGGTTGAAGCCAGGCGTATTCAGCGCCTCAAACAGCTGCGTAGTAAAAGCAGTAGACTGGCCAGCTTTCACCAATGGCAGACGGGCTAAACGAGAGGGAATAGTAACCCGAACCGTTGTGGTATCTTCCGTGGCACTATTTACACGCTGCCGCACCGTAACAGTACGGTTAAACCGCTCACTTACATTGGTGAACAAGGCCGTCTGGTCTACTGCCGGCGAGCTGGCTGAGGTGTACGTCACACGCTCCTCCAGTGGCTGAGCCAGCCGGAACAGGTCAAAACGTACGGGTTTGGTATCAGTACCATATACCTTCTCAAAACCCAGCCGCAGCACTACCGAGTCAAGGCGGGCGTTGGTGAACTGAGAGGGAAGCGAATCAGTAGAAACCTTGGTTTCGAAAAATGTGCGCGCAGTAATGGTGCCCAGATTAGCATCCTGCAGGCGCCCAACCAGATACTGATTGCGCCCGAGCGTGCCGAGCGAATCCAGCTTGACGGTGGAGGCAGTAACGGAAAAATCCTTGAATTCAGTGCTAATTGGCGTAGTACCAGGAAGGTCCAGGCCTAGCTCATTGGGGTCTTCGCAAGCAGTAAGCAGGAGGGAAGCCGAAAGAAAAAATGCCGACGCCCGTCGGAAGGCGCTAGCTGGCCAATTCATTATAAAGAGCGTAGTAAGAGGTAAGCAGATTGTCATCGGCCGCTACCTGGCCAATGCTGCGCTTCTGGGAGTACTCGTTGAAAAGCGCGTTCAGGTTGTCGCTGAAGTCTTCGTCTGATTTGATGACCGAGTCAGCATACTCCATACCGATTTTGATGAAGCCGCCGAAATCAGCTGATTTCAGATGGGTGAGCATCTCGTCATCAATGTCCAGCATCTTGGCCTTCTCAATAATGTCGCCTTCAAATTTGTGGGCGAATTCATTGTTGTAGACCGTGAAAATGGACTTGGAGTCCTTGAAAATCGGGTCCTTCTTGTAGGTCGTTTTCAGGTACATCGGAATCAGGCCCGTCATCCAGTCGTTGCAGTGCACGATGTCCGGCGCCCAGCCCAGTTTCTTTACCGTTTCCAGCACGCCTTTGCAAAAGAAGATGGCACGCTCGTCGTTATCGGCGTGGAACTGGTTGTTTTTATCGACCAGCACCGACTTCCGATGAAAATAATCTTCGTTGTCAATAAAATAAACCTGCAACTTGGCATTCGGAATAGAAGCTACCTTGATAATCAGGGGCTTTTCTTCTTCGCCTACGGCAATGTTGATGCCGGACAGACGCACCACTTCGTGCAAACGGTTCTTCCGCTCGTTGATAATGCCGAAGCGGGGCACGAAAATTCGGATTTCCATCCCCATTTCCTGCATTCCCTGGGGCAACTTCCGCAGAAACTCCGCTACCTTGGTCGTCTGCAAAAACGGATTAATCTCCGTGGCAGCATAGAGTATTCTCAGCTTAGACATACAGGGTTCTGTGGTTAAAATTGGGAGGGCACACTTTGGGATGCACAAAATTAAACATTTTTAGGCGAAAATTCAACGAAACCCGCCCGTAGATGCCTATATGGCGTCGGAAGGGCCCTGTGTGTATATGGAGATTCTGCAAACCGCTGCCGGGTTGCAAGCGCGCACCGAAGGGTGGCGCCAGAACGGGCAGCGCATTGGGCTGGTGCCCACGATGGGCGCGCTGCACGAAGGCCACCTGCAACTGGTGAGAGCCGCGGCCCGGGAGAATGATGTTGTTGTTGTCAGCATTTTCGTGAACCCCACCCAGTTCAACAACCCGGAAGACTTCCGGCTGTATCCGCGCCTGCCCGAGGCCGATGCCACCCTGCTGCAGGACACGGGCTGCACCGTGCTGTTTGCGCCTTCCGTGGAGGAAATGTACCCCCAGCCCACGGTGATGCGCTTTGACTTTGGCCCCTTGGAGCAGGTGATGGAAGGCGCCCACCGCCCGGGGCATTTTAATGGGGTAGCCACGGTGGTCAGCAAGCTGTTTCACCTGAGCCGGCCACACCGCGCTTATTTCGGGCAGAAGGATCTGCAGCAGGTTGCCGTTATCCGCCAGATGGTGGCCGATCTGAGCTTTGATCTGCAGCCCGTTACCTTTCCTACCGTGCGCGAAGCCGATGGACTGGCTATGTCCTCCCGCAACCGGCGCCTTTCGCCGGAGGCCCGGGCAGTAGCCCCGCGCCTGTACCAGGCCCTGGAGCTGGCCAGCCGGCTGTTGCAGCAACAGGCTACAGCCGCCGAGGTGCAGCAACAGGTACAGGCTTTTCTGCAGCAGCACCCGGAAATTGAGCTGGAGTACTTTGATATCAGCAATGCCCGCACGCTGCAGCCCTTGGAGAATGAGACTGCGCCGGCCGGTCAGGAAGTGGCCTTGTGCCTGGCAGCGTGGCTGGGCGGCGTACGGCTGATTGATAACGTGGTGGTGAACCTGGCGTAAGCCACCCAATGGTGCCACGGGATTTAACTATCTTTGCGGCCTTTCATTCACCCGCTTTCACTCATGCAAATCGAGGTTCTCAAGTCCAAAATTCACCGGGCCAAAGTCACGCAGGCTGAACTACACTATGTAGGCAGCGTCACGATTGATGAGGACCTGCTGGATGCCGCCAACATGGTGGAAAACGAGAAAGTGACCATTGTGAACGTAAACAATGGGGAGCGGTTCGAGACATACACTATTCGGGGCGAGCGGGGCTCCGGCATGATTTGCCTGAACGGCCCGGCCGCCCGGCGCGTAGCCGTAGGCGACATCGTGATTATCTTCTCCTACTGCCTCATCGATTTTGCTATAGCCCGCCAGCATCAGCCCACACTGGTATTTCCCGATCAGCATAACCGGCTGGTATAATTATCGTTGCTGCTTTTAAAGTGCCCGCTGCCAGTCTGTTGCCAGATAATGGCAGCGGGCACTGCGCTACCAGCTACTTTTAACAGGACTTAGATTCTCGTGAAAAAACTGCTCAATATTCTGAAGTATGTGCTGTTGCTGGCTTTCTCCGCCCTGCTGATGCGCTACGCCGTGCGCGACCAGGACCTGAGCAAAGTAGGCCGCTACATGCGTGAGGCCAATTACTTCTGGATGGGTATCACCGTTGTGCTCTCGGCGCTGGGCTACTTCAGCCGCGCCTACCGCTGGAAAATGCAGCTGGATGCCACTAAGCACCAGCCCAACTATTGGGATGTATACCACGCCATGATGGTGGGCTACCTGGCCAACTTGGTGCTGCCGCGCATGGGCGAGGTTATCCGGTGTTCGGTGCTGCGGCGCACGGGCGGTATTCCGGTGCAGGTGGCGCTGGGCTCGGTTATCACGGAGCGGGTGATTGATGTGCTGGTGCTGTTTACCCTGCTGGGTGCCACGCTCTTGCTGGATTTCAATAAGTTCTGGGCCTTTGTGCTGAGCTTGTTTTCCGATAAGTACGATACGCTGGCGCAAAGCCGGAACCTCATTATGGCGGCCGTTGGTATTGCGGGGGCGCTGGTGCTCATTGGCGGGTATCTGCTGTACCGGAACGTAGAGCGGCTACGGCAGCTGGCCCTGTTTAATAAGCTGGAAGGCTTTGTACGCGGGCTTATGGAAGGCGTATTCAGCATCCGGAAGCTGGATAGCAAAGGCTTGTTTCTACTGCACACGGCCTTCACCTGGCTGGTCTATTATCTCATGGACTATCTGGCATTTTTTGCCTTTCCGGAAACCCACAATCTGGGCATGGCTGCCGGACTGGCAGTACTCACGTTTGGGGCGTTTGGCATGGCCACGCCGGTGCAGGGCGGCATTGGGGCCTTCCACCTGATGGTGCAAAGCACCCTGCTGGTCTATGGGGTGTCGAAGGAAGCCGGTATTGCGTATGCGCTGGTAGTGCATGGCACCCAAACGCTGCTGGTAGTGATCATGGGTGGTATCAGCTTTGTAGTCAGTATGATCAAGTCGGGTAGGGCAAAGCGCGCCGTAGCGGCGTCGGTGCCCGATGCCGTCACCCCTGCTTATGTGGAGTAAAGAAAAAATATTCAGCCGCGAGGCCCTGCTGCCCGTGCTGGAGCAATGGCGCCAGCAAGGCCGCCGCATCGTTTTCACCAACGGCTGCTTCGACCTGCTGCACCTCGGCCACGTCGATTATCTGGAGAAAGCCCGGCACTTAGGCGATGCTCTGGTGGTGGGGCTGAACACGGATGCCTCCGTGAGCCGGCTAAAGCCGGGCCGGCCATTGCAGGACGAAATGGCACGGGCCCGCATTCTGGCGTCGCTTTTGTTTGTAGATGCGGTAGTACTCTTCGATGAGCCTACACCGCTGGAGCTGATTAAGCTGGTGCAGCCCGATATTCTGGTAAAGGGCGACGACTATCCCATCAGTGGAATTGTAGGCCACGAGGAAGTGTTACAAAGAGGCGGACAGGTGCTCACCGTACCGCTGGTGGCTGGCTACAGCACCACGCGTATTGTCGAGCACATTCGCCAACATCTTACTCCCTAAGCCCAACCTCCCTATGTACTACTCCACAAGCCCGATCTACTTGGTGGTTATCGGTGCCATGATCGTCAGCTGGCTGATTCAGTGGCGCCTGCGCAGCAAGTTTGCGCAGTATGCCCAGATTGGTCTGAAATCCGGCCTCACGGGCCGGCAGATTGCCGAGCTCATGCTGGCCGACCACGGCATTACCGATGTCAAAGTCATCAGCACGGAAGGCCGCCTCTCTGACCATTACAACCCCGCCGATAAAACGGTGAATCTCTCGGAGTCGGTGTACGCGGAGCGCAGTGCGGCCGCGGCCGCCGTGGCGGCGCACGAGTGCGGCCACGCCGTGCAGCACGCTACCGCCTACAGCATGCTGCAGTTTCGCTCGGCCATGGTGCCGGCCCTGAGTGCCGTGTCCCGCTTCATGCCCTTTATTCTGCTGGCGGGGGTATTAATGCTGCGAACTTCCCTGATTCCGCTGGGTGTGGGCATTGCTCTGTTCTCACTCACTACGCTGTTTTCCTTTGTGACGCTGCCCGTGGAGTTTGATGCTTCCCGCCGGGCGCTGGCCTGGATTGATAAGCGCGGCATTGTAACCACCCAGGAGCACGCCATGGCGAAAGACGCCCTCTGGTGGGCTGCCATGACGTACGTGGTAGCCGCCATCAGCTCCCTGGCTACCTTGCTCTACTACGTAAGCATTTTTATGGGTAGCCGCGACCGGCGCTAACCTGTTGGCTGCTCCTTTGTTAAGCTGAACGGGCTCCTTCGCCAGCCGGAGGGGCCCGTTACTGTTTTGCTTATGCCGACGTGCCGGTGCAACCATCAAACGCCGCCTTTGAACTTTATAGGACCCGGTTAGTAGAAAAAACGGCCCCGCTGCTGTAACTGCCAGTTGAGTAGCGTAATTTTGACCATAATTCCCACCCGCTGCCCCGGGCAGCTCCACCTTCCTCACCCAAGTTTTTACCGCATGGATTTCCAGCTCACCGAAGAACAACTTGCCGTTCAGGCGGCCGCCCGCGACTTTGCCCAGAATGAACTTTGGGCCGGCGTAATTGAGCGCGACGAACACCAGAAATTCCCCGCCGAGCAAATCAAGAAGATGGGCGAGTTGGGCTTCCTGGGCATGATGGTAAGCCCCGAGTACGGCGGCGGCGGCATGGATACGGTTTCCTACGTGCTGGCCATGGAAGAAATTTCCAAGGTAGATGCCTCCTGCTCCGTTATCATGTCGGTGAACAACTCGCTGGTGTGCTGGGGCCTGGAGAAATATGGCACCGAGGAGCAAAAGCAGAAATACCTGCCCCGCCTCACTTCCGGCGAAATCATTGGCGCGTTCTGTCTTTCGGAGCCCGAAGCCGGTTCCGATGCCACCATGCAGCGCACCACCGCCGAGGATATGGGTGACCATTACCTGCTGAACGGCACCAAAAACTGGATTACCAACGGCTCCTCTGCTTCTGTATACCTGGTTATTGCCCAGACCAACCCCGAGCTGAAGCACCGCGGTATCAATGCCCTTATCGTAGACAAAGACACGCCCGGTTTCGTGGTAGGCCCCAAAGAAAACAAACTGGGCATCCGCGGCTCCGACACTCACTCCCTCATGTTCACGGACGTGAAAGTGCCCAAAGAAAACCGCATTGGCGAGGATGGCTTCGGCTTTAAGTTTGCCATGCAGGTGCTGGCTGGCGGCCGTATTGGCATTGCGGCCCAGGCCCTGGGCATTGCCTCCGGCGCCTATGAGTTGTCGTTGAAATACTCGAAGGAGCGCAAGTCGTTTGGTGTGCCGATTTCCCAGCACCAGGCTATTCAGTTTAAGCTGGCTGATATGGCTACCAACATTGACGCCGCCCGCCTGCTGTGCCTGCAGGCTGCCCACGATAAGGACGCCCACCAGGATTACGCCAAGTCTGGCGCCATGGCCAAGCTGTTCGCCTCCAAAGTAGCAATGGATACTGCCGTTGAGGCCGTACAGGTGCACGGTGGCTACGGCTTTGTGAAAGAATTCCACGTGGAGCGCATGATGCGAGACGCCAAAATCACGCAGATTTATGAGGGTACTTCCGAGATTCAGAAAATTGTAATCTCGCGGGAAATCCTCAAGTAATAGGCGAATTGCCTAAAAGTCAGATTCATTGCACTAAACCCAGCCAAAAAATTGGCTGGGTTTTAGTTTTTGTGAATTTTTATATCTTATTTTGCATTGTATAAACTCGGGCAAGTAGCGCCCGTTTTCCACTCAGCTCCCCCACACCTAAGCGGTTTATGGAAGATTACAATAAAGTGATAGAGTCGCTCGGCGTCCGCTACATCAAAGCGAAGAACCTCGTCTTGCAGCAGCCTTTCACGGTGCGCAATTCGTATGACGTAGGCAATAACCTGATTCTGCTGCACAAGGGACACATCTCCTTTGGCGATGATGAGCAGACCACGGTAGAAGAGGGCGAAATGCTCTTTATTCCCGGCGGTCGGGCCACGCGCGTGGCCTACGGCGAAGGCGGCGGTAAGGTCATTACCAACGATGACCTGATCAGCAACAAAGACAAGTTTTTCCACTCCAACTCTGACCTCGACCTCATCGGCGACGCCGAAGAAAGCCACAGCTTTGTGAGCTTTGAGGCCAAGGTATTTGACTCGGTTAACTTCTTTGCCTCCCTTGATGTACCTGCTTTCCTGATTACCGGCAATTCCAAGCTGGCTAACCTGGTGATTAAGGTAGTAGAGGAAAGCCTGCAGGAACTGCCCGGCCGGGAGCGTCTCATCACGATTTACACCGAGAATATTGTGGTGGAGATTGTGCGCTACATCTTGAAAAACAAGATGTTTGTGGAGCAGCTGGCCACCAACAGCACCTACTTCAAGGACCCCCGCCTCATTGACCTGTTTAACTACATCAAAGAGAACCTGGGCGGCGACCTGTCGAACAAGGTACTCAGCGGCGTAGCCAACGTGTCAGAAGACTATGTAGGCCAGTACTTCAAGATGCTGACCGGCATCAACCCCCAGGACTACATCGAATACCAGCGTATGGAGCGGGCCGTATTCCTGTTGCGCACCACCAAGAAGAGCATCCGCGACATCGGGAAAGAAGTGGGGTACAAAGACACCGCTTATTTCTGCCGTCGTTTTAAGATGATGTTTGGCATCCCAGCCGGCAAAATGCGCCGTCGCGAGTCCGCTATGAACATCTAATTCAGCTTCAGTCGACAATAAAAAAAGGCCCTGGTATTATGCCAGGGCCTTTTTTTATGCGTGTTAAGCGCCAATGCAACTTCTTAGTTAAGGGCCGTGCTGGCTACGGAATTAAAGGACTGGACAACCGCCACTACCTCCGGCAGAAAGCCCGGGTCTTTTTCAATCTGATTGCCAATAACAATCACATCGGCGCCGGCCTCTAGGGCATCCTGCGCTTTTTCAGTGGTATTGATACCGCCTCCTACAATGAGGGGAACCTCTACCGCCTGGCGTACGGCCTTAATCATGGCTGGCGATACCGGATACATGGCACCACTGCCACCATCCAGGTACATGAGGCGCAGACCCAGCTGCTCACCGGCCATGGCCGTGCAGGCCGCAATGCCGGGCTTATCGTAGGGTAGAGGCGTGGTGCCGCTCACGTAGCTGGCTGTGGTCTGGCGGCCGGTGTCTACCAGCATGTAGCCGGTGGGCAGAATCTGAAGCTTGCTCTGGCGCAGCAAAGGGGCCGCAATAACGTGCTGCCCAATCAGGAACTCCGGGTTGCGCCCGGAAATCAACGACAGCAGCAGAATACCATCAGCCTGTCCATCTAAGTGTAAACTGTGGCTGGGAAACAGCAGCACCGGCACCTTAGAGCGGCTTTTAAGCAACTGAATAAGGGTAGCCTGGTACGAATTCAGTACCAGGCTACCCCCTACAAAAAAGTAATCGACCGGATGGGTCTCGCTTAGCTTCAGCAAATGCCGGCAGCCCGCCTCGTCCAGCTGGTCGGGGTCGAGCAATACGGCCAGCGACTTCTGGCCGCGGGCGCGGCGTTTGCTAAGGCCTTCATAGAGACTGTTGAGGCGCATTCGCGTCGTCGTGGTGATACGTAAAGTCTATGTCCTGCGTGGCCGGCTGAGCGGCGGGCGCTGTTGCAAGGTCGTTATTTTTGTCCACAGGCAAATATTCCCCTACTTTTTTGGCCACATAAGCCATCAGCACCGCCGAAACCTGGGCAATCAGCATCTTACCGGTATCTGACTTCAAAAATACATTGAAGGCATCAGCCATGATGGAGGAAGCCGACGAGCCATCTGCCGCCGAAGGCCGGGGGCGTACGGCCGGGGCCATGGAGCGGGCCGAGCGGGTGTACTGGCTGATGGGGCTGTCGAGCGGGGGAAACGGGTCCTCCGTATCCGTGTGGTATACGTCAGGGGCCAGGTCGGCGCGCTCGTGACGGCTGGGTGCCTGGGTGCCCCGGTCGTACTGATGCGGGCCAGCGCCAAAGCCCAGATCATCACTCTCGGCGGTGTCTACGTGGCTGTAGGCCGGTGACCGGTGACGGTCGTGGAGCGCTTTGCCCGGATGGTAGTCCAGGTGTTCGTTATCCTCAAAATCTTCTTCCTCAGAAGAGCGGGAGCGGAAGGCGCGGGCCAGCAGCCAGATGCCGCCTGCTACGCCGGCGCCAATGAGGGCGTACTTACCAATGCGTTGCGTTTGCTCTTTGATGTCTTCCACATCGCCCAGCAAAGCGCGCTCATATTCCAGCTTCTGGCGTTCCAGAAACTCTTTTTCGTCTTCAAAAAGCGGGTTGTGCAAATCGGCCATGGGAGAGAGTTAGGCTTGGCGTTTATCAGATTTATAAATGGTATTGCTCAGCATCTTGTCGGCCAGCCCCTGAAACAGCTTTTTATCCACGCCCACTATAAAGACAATCAGCAGCAGCAGATAAATAGCCGCTACAATTCCGAAGCCCCAATAAGAGCTATCAAAGGCGGCATTCAGGGCCAGGCCGGCAAAAATGCTCAGGAATACCAGAAACAGCAGCCCAATGATAGCCATGGTCAGGCCATGGGCCGTACCAACGAAGGCATTTTTAACTTTTTCCTGGGTCTCAAGGCGTACCAGATCAATACGCGTGTCGAGATAACCCATCAGGTTTCCGATCAAACTGTCATTGCGGGGCGTTTTGGTAGCGTCGTCGTCGTTAGCCATGCGGCAGAAGGAGTTTAGAGAGATAATCTGTTTAAGAACTTGGGTACGGAAAAAACACAAAGAATGGTGCAATGCTAATGGAACTTCATACGGAAAAGCCTGTTCATCGTCTAAATTCCTACCGTAAAAGTCCCGTTCTTGCCCTGCTTACCGCTGTATTTTGAGCCCGAACCATTACCACATCCTGGGAGTAACCACTACGGCTACGGCGCTGGAGATAAAGCAGGCATATAAGCGGCTGGCACTCCGCTACCACCCCGACCGCCACCGGGGCGACACCCGCTTTGAAGAGCAGTTTAAGCAGGTAAGCGTTGCCTACGGCATCTTATCGGACCCGGCCCGCCGGGCCTCCTACGACCACGGCTTACGCCAGGATACGCTGCGGGCTGATGCCGCACGCCGCCAGCAGCAGTTCCGGGCCCAGGGCCAGCGTGTGTACGGGGTACCCATGCCCGCCGCCCAGCCCTTGCGCACGCGCCGGCCGGCTTCCTCGGCGGAGCGCCATTACCGGCCCATTCCCCGGCGCCGCACCCGGTTTACCCGCCGCGACTACTGGTTGATGCTGGTGGCAGCCGGCTTGTTTATCCTCTTTGGGGTGTCAGTAAAAGTAACCATGGACCACCTGACGGCCCTTTCCAACTACGACGATGGCCTGCAAGCGTACGTGGAGCGGCGGTGGAGCGTGGCGCATGCCTATTTCTCGGAAGCAGTGCACTTCAAGCCCGAATTCAGCGCTGCCCGGCGGCGGCGCGGGGAGATAGAGCAGCTGGTATTTCACGATTATGCCAATGCGCTGACGGACTATGAGGTAGCCATACGGGAGCCCGCCTCGGTACGGCAGGCTGCTGAGCTGTGGTGGCGCGTGGGCCAGTGCCAAACCGAGCAGGGGCACATGGAGAAAGCCCTGCGTAGCTACACCCAGGCCATTCGGCTGGACTCTACTCTGGCTGGCCCCTGGCTGGATAGGGGCGAGCTGCGCATGTTTGAGCAGCGGCAGTTCCGGGCCGCCATCCGGGATTTATCCATGGGCCTGCGGCAGCGGGCGGTGCAGGGGCAGAGCCCCTCGGTGCGCTACCAGACCTACCGGGGGCTGGCCTGGTTTAAGCTGGGCGAGTATGATGCCGCCCGGGAGGATTATCAGCAGGTGCTGCTGAATAATCCGCACAATGGGCAGATTCATTTCCTGCTGGGGCGGCTGGCCCAGGAGCAGGGCAAGCCTACGGCTGCCTGTGAGTTTTATGCGCGCGCCGTGCTGCTAGGCTATAGCTACGCCGAGGAAGCCCGCCTGAAAAGCGGCTGCCAATAAACAGAGGAGCCCGGTACTGGTACCGGGCTCCTCTGTTTTCAAAGCTTTCTTCTTTCCTGAGCTACTCCGCCGGCGCCAGCCCGGTATTGGCGGGGCCCATCAGCAGCTTGCCATAGGCATCAAAACGGGAGCCGTGGCAGGGGCAGTCCCAGCTTTTTTCCAGCCCATTCCAATGCACTACGCAGCCCAGGTGCGGGCAGATGGCCGAGCACTCGTGTACTTTCCCATTGGAAGCCTTATACACGGCTACCTTGGTGATACCCCGGCGCAAAACCGCCCCCGAGCCAGCCGGAATATCCTCAGCGTTGGCGACGTCGCCGCCCGTAACCAGCTCGGTATACTCGGTGGCCACGTTCACATTTTCGCGCACAAACTCCTTGATGGATTCTGGCTTGAGGGTAACGCGGCCGGGGTGGTAGAGCTTCTCCCAGGGGTTGGAGCGGCCGATAATTAAGTCGCGCACCAGCATGGCACCCAGGGTGCTGTGCGTCATACCGTGGCCGGAGTCGCCGGTAATCAGGTACACATTGTCGTTGTCCAGCGGATTGCGGCCGGCAAAGCCCAGTCCATCAACCGGTTCCATCACCTGCCCCGACCATTGATATTCAATGTCCGTCATCTGCGGGAAATGTTCACGCGTCCACTCCTCCAGGCAGCGCAGGCGCTCGGCCGGGTTTTCTTCCTGCCCTGTCTTGTGGTCTTCGCCGCCCACAATCAGCAGGTCGTAGTCGACTTCGGGGGCTTCCTGTAGGCGAATGTAGTGGTAAGGGTCGGCGGTATCCCAATACAGGGCTTTGGCAATGGAGCCCTTGGGTACGCGGGCGGCCAGCGCGTAGGTGCGATAAGGAGCTTGTTTGGTATGCATCACCACCCGGTCGTTGAAGGGCGTATTGGTGGCAATAACAATGGCCTGGGCCGTTACTTCTATGCCCTGGGCAGTAACTACCCGGGCCTGGGCGCCGCCTTCCACGGTATCTACGTGGGTATGGGTAAAAATCTGTCCGCCCTGCGCCGTTATAGCCTCGGCCAGCCCGTGTAAGTACTTCAAAATGTGAAACTGCCCTTGGTTAGGAAACCGCAGGCACTCCCCGGTTTTAAAGCCTTTTACTCCTGCATCGGCCAGCTGCTCTACTTTTTTCAGACCGGCGCGGTGCGCGGCTTTTATCTCCTCGGCCAACTCACCTGGCTTGCCGTTGGCGGGCAGGAACAGGTAGCCATCCAGGCGGGAAAAATCACAGGCTATTTTTTCGGTCAGCGCAATGCGCTCTATCTCATCAATAGCGGCTCCGTGACTCTCGGCCGCCAGCCGGGCGCCTTCCTGGCCAAAGAGGTTTTCCAGGGTAGAGTAGCCCTCATCCAGCGCATTAGACAGGTGGGCGGTGGTACGGCCGCTTTCGCCGCTGGCTATTTCCCCGTCTTCCAGCACCACCACCTTTTTGCCTTCCTTACCCAATAAATAAGCCGTGGTGAGGCCCGCAATACCGGCTCCTACAATCACCACATCGGCACTTAGGGGCTTTTTTAGCGGCGAAAAGGAGGGTAGCGCGTCGGCGGTAGGAAACCAGACAGATTGAGTAGCGCCGGAAGTATGGGCACCAGAAGCACGGTTAGGCATAGCAGGAGTAGAGTAGTTTCTCCCGTGCTTACGGTCGGCTAAGCGCAAGGTTAGATAGTAGGCCGGCGCAGAAATCAGCGGCTAAACTGCCTCTGGGCCAAGAGCCAGGCGGGGGGCTGCCCGCACCGCAGGGCATAAAAAAAGCCCCGTTGGTGAAGAACCGACGGGGCTTTTATTGTTGTGGTAATGATTGGAATCGAACCAACGACACCAGCATTTTCAGTGCTGTGCTCTACCAACTGAGCTACATTACCATCTCCTCCTAGGCCGTGTGGCTGTTGGGGAGCACAAAAGTAGTAAACCCATTCCAACCTGCAAGGCGTATCGTAAAAAAATGTTTCCGGCTGCCAAAAGATATAGTTTGTTATGCATAACGACTATATTTCGGCCTAAACCCCAAACCTACCCATTTTTCCTGTGCATTTTTCTATCCAAAACATTCTCTTCCTGCTGGTAGCGGTGGCGGGCTTTGGCCTGTTTGCCTGGCAGGCACGGAAGATACGGGCCAATATCCTCGTCGGGCGCGACCGGGATATGAGCGGCCACGTGAACGAGCGGCTGTGGAAAACGCTGCTGGTGGCCTTCGGGCAGCAGAAGATGTTTAAACGCCTCACGCCGGCCTTTCTGCACCTGATTGTCTACATCGGCTTCATCGTTATCAATATTGAAGTCATTGAGATTCTGATTGATGGCATTTTCGGTACGCACCGGGTGCTGGGCTTTATGGGGCCGCTTTACTCCGCCCTCACGGGTACCAATGAGGTGCTGGGCGCCCTGGTGGTGCTGGCCGTAACGGCCTTTTGGTGGCGCCGCAACGTGCAGGGCGTACGCCGCTTTTCCGGCCCGGAAATGCGCGCCTGGCCCAAACTCGACGCCAACGTTATTCTCTACATTGAAGTGGTGCTGATGGTGGCGCTGTTCCTGATGAACTCCGCCGACCTGAAAGCCCACCAGCTGGAAGGCAAAGACCTGGACGGTGCCTTCCCCATCAGCCAGTTTCTGACGGGCTTGCTGCCGGATAACGTGAGCAGCCTAGTGGTGCTGGAGCGCGTGGGCTGGTGGGCGCACATTGTGGGTATTCTGCTGTTTCTGAACTACCTGCCCTCGTCCAAGCACTTCCACATTATCATGGCTTTCCCGAACGTGTACTTCTCCCGGCTGGTGCCGCAGGGGCAGTTCTCGAATGTGGACAGTATCACCCACGAGGTGAAGGCCATGATGGACCCCACCTACCAGGTACCGACTCCGGCCACCAACCCCGATGGTTCGGCCGTAGCGCCCACTCCGTTTGGCGCTAAAGACGTGAACGACCTGGCCTGGACCAACCTGCTCAACGCTTACTCCTGCACCGAGTGCGGCCGCTGCACCTCCGTGTGCCCGGCCAACCTGACGGGCAAGCTACTTTCGCCGCGCAAAATCATTATGGACACGCGCGACCGGATGGAGGAGAAGTATAACTCCCCGTTGGTGTTCGACCCGGCCCTCTACGGCAAGGAAGCCAAGCACGACCCCCAGGAGCAGCTCGACAAGGAAAATCACACCCTGCTGCGCGGCTACGTTACGCCCGAGGAACTCTGGGCCTGCACCACCTGCAATGCCTGCGTGGAAGCCTGCCCCGTGAATATCAACCCCCTGGAAAGCATTGTGGAAATGCGCCGCTTCCTGGTGCTGGAAGAGTCAGCGGCCCCCAACTCGCTCAACGTCATGTTCTCCAACATTGAGAACAACGGCGCGCCCTGGGCCTTCTCACCTTCCGACCGGTTTAACTGGGCCGATGATCTGTACATGGCCGAAAAAGCTTAATGCGTTGCCAGTTTAGTGTTGCCGGTTACCAGTTCGCTCTTCGGAATACTGGTAGCTGACAAACGGCAACTGGCAACTGGATACTCACAACTGACAACTGATAAATATAATGGCTGATATAACTGCCAAACGCCCCGTTTCTGTACCTCTCATGGCTGATCTGGCTGCCCGGGGCGAAACTCCAGAAGTATTGTTCTGGGTGGGCTGCGCCGGCGCCTTCGATGACCGGTATAAGCGCGTAACGCGGGCCTTCGTGCGCATTCTGGAACATGTGGGCGTGAAGTACGCCGTGCTGGGCATGGAAGAAACCTGCACTGGCGACCCCGCCAAGCGCGCCGGTAACGAGTTCCTGTTTCAGATGCAGGCCATGCAGAACATTACCACGCTGAATGGCTACGGCATCAAAACCGTGGTAACGGCCTGCCCGCACTGCTTCAACACCATCAAAAACGAGTACCCGGCCCTGGGCGGCGAGTACGAGGTAATTCACCACAGCACTTTTCTGCAGCAGCTTATTAACCAAGGCCGCGTGAAGGCCGAAGGCGGTGAGTCGTTTAAAGGCCGCCGCATTACCTTCCACGATTCCTGCTACCTGGGCCGCGCCAACAACATCTACGAGGCGCCCCGTGCCGTGCTGGAAGTGCTGGACGCCGACCTGGTTGAAATGAAGCGCTGCAAAACCAACGGCCTCTGCTGCGGCGCCGGCGGGGCGCAGATGTGGAAAGAACCTGAGCCCGGCAAAAAAGATATCAACATTGAGCGCACGGAGGAAGCCCTGGCTACGCTGGACGGCAACGCCGAAGTGCTGGGTAACCTGACCGGTGTGGAAAGCACCGCGCCCGGCCTGCCCGCCGGCTCCAACCACGGCGGTAGCATCATTGCGGTAGGCTGCCCTTTCTGCATGACCATGATGGCCGACGGCGTGAAAAATAAGGAGCGCGAGCAGGACGTGCAGGTGTTTGACCTGGCCGAGCTGATTGCTTCGGCGGAAGGTTTAAATGCCTAAGGAATAAAGGCTGCCATTACGCAGTAGGCGCAAGCCATCAGGTCCCGACGGAACTTCCCGCCGGGACCTGTTATTTTGTATCATATCGGGGTCCGGTTGCGTTGATAGGCTGCGCCGAGTGTTGCGGCCCCGCCGTACTTTCTCTGAAAATTTCTATTGCTCATGTTTGTTCCGTTTCAAGACTTGCCGCCCACAGCGCGCATCTGGATTTACCAGGCCAACCGGCCCCTGACTCCTGCCGAAGAAGCGGCTGGGCAGCCCTTGCTACGGCAGTTTGCTACCGACTGGACCAGCCATGGCCGCGCCCTGCAGGCTTCGGCCGCCATTCTGTATCATCAGTTTCTGGTTATCGGGCTGGATGAAAACGTAGCCGATGCCAGTGGCTGCTCCATTGATGCCTCCGTGCGCTTTGTGCACGAGATGGAAGCCCGGCTGGGCATCACGCTGCTGGAAAAGTCGAACCTGGCGTTTCTGCTGGGCGGGCAGGTGTGCCAGCTGGACCGCCGCGAACTGCGGGCGGCCGTAGCCGATGGCCGTTTGCAGCCCGATACGCCGTATTTTGATGCTACCATCACCACCCACGCGGAGCTGCAGCAGCGCTGGCCGGCTCCGGCAACAGCTACCTGGCTGAAGCGTTACTTTCCAGCCCCGGCCAGCAATGGCGTCCCGGAGGGATACAATGCAGCCTAAACTTAGTATACTTGTTACGCCTTATCCGGTAGCCGCGTTTTATAAACGGCTCCGACCATCATCCTACTTTCTATGCGGAAATTTCTGACTCTATGGCTGGCTGCCGGTGTCCCGGTTTTGTTGGGAGGCTGTAGCGCTTCGGAACAGGCTACTAAAGCCGATAAGCGCTTTACTCAAGGGGAATATGAAACGGCCATTCCGCTTTACAAGGCTGATATCAAGCGTGGCAAGCGCGTGGCTTATTCCAACTACCGCATTGCCGAATCCTACCGCCTGTCTAACCGCATAGAGCAGGGGGAGGAATTCTACAAAGCAGCCGTGAACGGGGGCGTGAAAAGCGCGGATGCCCGCTTCTACTATGGCCTGGCCCTGAAAGCCAACGGCAAATACGAGGAAGCGGCCGAGTACTTCACCGCTTACGCGGAAACCGGCGGCAACCAGGCCTTAGCTGCGCGCGCCGAGCTGGAAGCAAAAAATCTAAAGCAAGTGCCGGCCTTGCTGGCCCTGAAGACCAACAACGAAGTGCAGATTCTGGACTCCGTTAATTCTCCGTCCGCGGACTTCAGCGCTACCATGTTGCCAACTACCCGGGAGCTGGTGTTTGCTTCGGGGCGGGATGGGAAAAAGTACCTGGGCAACGGTGAAGGGTTTAATGACCTGTACGCCATTAAGTTTGCTGATGATCAGAAGCTGACCGGCGGCACGGTGCGCAAGCTGGAAGACAAGTTCAATTCCCCCGGCATGCACGAGGCCAGCGCCACGTACTCGCCCGACGGCAAAATGATGATTTTTGCCCGCTCCAACGACGGTACTAAAAAGGAAGCCAAGAAGGGTTTCCAAAGTGTAGACCTGTTCGTTTCCTATTACCGCGGAGCGGAGTGGACTGAGCCCGAGCTGCTGCGCGGGTAAACAGCCGCACCGCCGATGACTTTTCGCCGGTGCTTTCCCCCGATGGGAAAACGCTGTACTTCGCCTCCAGCCGCACCGGCGGCCTGGGTGGCAACGACCTGTACAAGGCCACGCTGGAAGAGGGCAACCGTTTTGCCACCCCTGAAAATCTGGGCGATAAAATTAACACCGCCGGCAACGAGAACTTCCCGGCCGTAGCGCCCGATGGCACGCTGTATTTCTCCTCTGATGGCCACCCGGGCCTGGGCAAGCTGGATATCTTTATGGTGGACAAAGGCGTGGTGAAAAACCTGGCCGCGCCCATCAACAGCACCGCCGATGACTTTGCGCCCTTCTTCACGGCTAAAGACATGGGCGTGTTCTCCTCTAACCGCAGTGGCGGCAAAGGCAGCGACGACCTCTACCTGTTCCGCAAGAAGCCGCGCAAGTTGGTGACTTTATATGCCGATGGCACCGTGCTGGAGCGGGACCCCAAAACCCGCCAGACCAAGCCGCTGGCCGGGGAAGATGTAGTGCTGCTGGGCCGCAATGGCCAGCGCCTGCAGGAAACGAAAGCCGGCCCCGATGGCAAATTCACCTTTAAGCTGGATACTGCCACTACCTACGCGCTGGTGGCCGACCGCCCCGGTTATTTCACGGCCCGCCAGACCCTGAGCACCATTGGCAAAGTTCCCCCACAGGACCAGCTGCCCAATGAGCAGAACGACATCCGCCTGCCCGTGACGCTGACCCTGGATAAGATAGTGGTGAACAAAGCCATTGTGGTGGAGAATATCTTCTACGATTTCAACAAGTGGAACATCCGGCCCGACGCGGCCCTGGAGCTGGACAAACTGGTAGAAACGCTAAACGACAACCCCAAAATTACCATCGAGCTTAGCTCGCACACCGACTCCCGCGGCAAGGACGCCTACAACCTGAACCTTTCCCAGAAACGGGCGCAATCGGCGGTAGACTATATTATTTCCAAGGGTATTGATAAGAGCCGCATTACCGCCCGCGGTTACGGCGAAACTCGTCCGGTTATCAAAAATGCCCGCAAGGAGGAAGAGCACCAGCGCAACCGTCGCACGGAGTTCAAAGTCACCCGGATTAACCAATAATATTTAGCTGCCTGAATATTTAAAAAAAGCCCTTAATCAGTGTGATTAAGGGCTTTTTTTTGACTGTAATTTCAGTGAAGGCCGGCCGGAACATACAGAAATGCTATATAGTTCCAGATTGGCACAATACTTGGCATTAGGGAGCGTGGGTACGGATGAGCCGCTGCCCGCTTAGTTTCTACTGCCATGAATAAGGCACTACTCCTTTGCTGCAGCTTTCTGCTCTGGGCCGCGCAGCTGGTGGCCGCCCCGGCCAACGTAAATTTCGTTTCGGAGCATGGCGTTCCGTTTGAGCTGGTGTTTGATGGGCGCCCGCTAACCCGGACTATTTCGCGCGAGGTGTACATTGACCGGGTGCAGCCCGGCTTTCACTGGGCCGAGTTTCGGATTCCGGCCGGCCGGGGCTTTGTGAAATACCGGACCCGGGTGTTTCTGGATGCCGGCTACGAATCGAATTATATCCTGATTGCCCGCCGCGGCTTTGCGCCGGTGCTGCGCAAGGTTTCGGCGGTGCCCATCCGCTACAACCGGGGCCCGCGCCGCAACGATGACCGGCAGGGCCGGTATGACGACCGTGACGGCCGCTACGATGAGCGGGACGACCGACGTGACGATGACCGCCGCCCCGATTACGACAACCACCTAAACCAGGACGAGGACCGCAACGGCCGCTACGAGGACCGTTCAGGCTACAACCGCCGCAATTCGCTGATGAGCTCTGCCGAGGTAGATGACCTGATTCAGGCCGTGGATGCCAAGTCGTTTGATAGTGGTAAGCTCGCCATTGCCAAGGATGCGCTGAGCCAGGCTGATATCCGGGCGGAGGATTTAAAGCGCCTGCTGCGCCGTTTCGATTTTGAGAGCCAGCGCCTGGAGCTGGCCAAGTATGCCAGCAGCCACGTGGCCGATCCGCAGAACTTTTACCAGGTGTACGAGCTGTTTAATTTCGACTCTAACATAAAAGAGCTGCAGCAATACAGCGCCCAGGCCCGCCCGAACGACGACTACCGCCCCGGTGGCTACGATGACCGCAGCCGCACTGTTATGACGCCGGCGGAAGTAGACGGCTTATTGCGGGCCGCCGGCAGCAAGTCCTTCGATAAAGACAAGCTGGCCATTCTGCAGGACGGGCTGGCGCGCACCTCTATCCGTACCGAAGACCTGAAGCGCATGCTGCGGGCCTTCAGCTTTGAGGATCAGCGGCTGGAGCTGGCCAAATATGCCTACAGCCACGTCATCGACCCGCAGAACTTTCCGCAGGTCTACGCCCTGTTCAACTTCAACTCTAATGTAGATGCCCTGCGCGACTACATCAACCAGCAACCCCGCCGCTAACCTGCCTCTTCTGCGCTATGAAAACAGCAAAAAGGCTTCCCAATTGGGAAGCCTTTTTGCTGTTTTTGGTGTTAGGGGGAGCGGCGTTTACCGCAGGCGGTCCATGCTGCGAACCAGCTGCTCGTCGCGGCGGATAAAGCGGTTGGCCAGCAGATTGAGCAGCAGCGCCAGCGTGGGCAGGTAGAAACCGGCCTCGAAGGAGCCGGCCAGCTTCACGTTCAGCAGCCGCTCGCCCACGCCGGAGTAGTACCAGCCGGCGCCAATGGTGGCCATAATCAGCACCAGGTTCAGCAAGCCCAGCTGCAGCTGGCGGAAGCGGTTGCGGAACTGGAAGATTTCGAAAACCGCTACGGCAGCAGAAGCCAGCGCCAGCGCCGCAATGGGCCAGGTAGCTATGGGGGCCGACGTGCCGGGGCCGGCTTTCGTGTAAGTTAGCTTGGTGGCCGTGAGCAGTAGTTCCTGGCCGCTGAGCGGATCAGCTTTGCTCCAGATGGGCAGGAAAACAACGCTCAGCATGGCCAGCGCCAGCAGCAACAGGAACACGCTTTGGATTCTTTGTATCATCTTTGTGTTTTGCTAGTTCAGATTGGCCCGCGTATGCCGCGGGCCGGCAAAAGTAGCCAACAACGACCGGAATAACCGCATTTCTATCCCAATGCAAACTGCATATATCGTGGACGCCGTCCGCACCCCTATTGGCAAATTTGGCGGTGCGCTCAGCAGCGTCCGTCCCGACGACATGGCCGCGCACGTACTGCGCGAGCTGATGCGCCGCAATCCTTCGGTGGATAAAGCGGCCATTGAGGACGTTATTATGGGCGCCGCCAACCAGGCCGGCGAAGACAACCGCAATGTGGCCCGCATGGCCGCGCTGCTGGCTGGTCTGCCCACTACCGTGCCCGGCAATACCGTAAACCGCCTGTGCGCCTCCGGCCTGCAAAGCATTATGGATGCCGCCCGCGCCATTAAAGCCGGCGAAGGCGACATTTATCTGGCCGGCGGGGCCGAAAGCATGACGCGCGCTCCGTTTGCCATGGCGAAGTCGGAAACCGCCTTTGGCCGCGACTTCACTGCCCACGACACCACGCTGGGCTGGCGCTTTGTAAACCCCAAGCTTTCCAAGCTGCATCACCCCTTCACCATGGGCGAAACGGCCGAGAACGTAGCCCGCAAATACGGCATCACGCGGCTGGAGCAGGATGAGTTTGCCTTCAACTCCCAGCGCAAATACCACCGGGCCTTCGAGAAAGGGCGTTTCCGCCGCGAGATTGTACCCGTGTTTGTGCCCAGCCCCAAAGGCGACGCGGCCCTGTTTGACCACGATGAGCCGCCGCGCCTCTCTACCATGGAGAAGCTGGCCAGCATCCGGCCGGCTTTCCTGCCCGTGGATGGCACCGTAACGGCCGGCAACTCTGCCGGTATCAACGACGGAGCGGCTGCCGTGATGATGGTGAATGAAGCGGCCCTGAAGCTGTATAACCTGAAGCCGCTGGCCCGGGTGGTAGCCTCTGCCGTAGCGGGCGTCGACCCGGCGTACATGGGCCTGGGTCCGGTACCCGCCACCCAAAAAGTGCTGCATCGGGCGGGCCTCACGCTTAATGAGCTGGATTTGATTGAGCTCAACGAAGCCTTTGCCGCGCAAAGCATTGCCTGCATGCGCGACCTGAACCTGGACCCCGAGAAAGTGAACGTGAATGGCGGCTCTATTGCCATTGGCCACCCGCTGGGCTGCTCCGGTGCGCGCATCACGGCCACCCTTATCCATGAAATGCAGCGCCGCGAAAACGTGCGCTACGGCCTGGCCACCATGTGCGTAGGGGTAGGGCAAGGTGCCGCTGTGATTTACGAAAAGCTGTAGTATAGTGAGTTAGGGGATGCCTTTTTCAATAAAGCCTCCCCTAACTCACACTTCCGCCCCCGCCATGCCCGCCGCGCTGCTGACCCCCATCCTTCCGTTGCCCATTCCGGGGGTGCGGCTGCGGCCCTGGCGGCCAACCGATGCGCCCGCCCTGGCCAATTATGCCAACGACCGGGCCATCTGGCAGAACCTGCGCGACACATTTCCGCACCCCTATACCACCGAGGATTCCCGGTATTTCCTGGCCCTGGTGGCCGATAGTCAGCGGGATGTGCACTTGGCCATTGAGGTAGCGGGGGAGGCTGTGGGGAATATTGGGGTGCATTTCAAATCCGATATCCGCCGCCGCTCCGCGGAAATTGGCTACTGGCTGGCCCGGGACTACTGGGGCCGGGGCCTGGCCACCGCCGCCGTGCGCACCCTGTCTGACTACGTGCTGCGGAACTTTGATGTGTGCCGTTTATTTGCGGTGGTCTTCGAGCCAAACTATGCGTCGGCCCGCGTGCTGGAAAAGGCCGGCTATGAGCTGGAAGGCCGGCTGCGCAAAAGCATCCTGAAAGACGGTCAGATGCTGGACTCCCGCCTTTACGCACTCATCAAGGAAGAATAAGCCCCGCCAGCACTCCATTCTCTCGTTCTGATTTTCCCTGCCCTTGCGCTATTTCCTTCACCTTGGTTACGACGGCAGCCTGTACCACGGCTGGCAGATTCAGCCCAACACCCTCACGGTGCAGGCCGAGCTGGACCGGTGCCTGTCGCAGGTGCTGCGCCAGCCGGTGTACTGCCTGGGCAGCGGCCGCACTGATTCCGGGGTGCACGCCAGCCATCAGATAGCGCATTTTGATGCCGAGGTACCCGAAACCCTCGATCTGGCTACGCTGCTGTACCGCCTTAACCGGGCCTTGCCGCGCGACATTCGTGCCTATGCCCTGCACCCGGTGCCCGCCCGCGCCCACGCCCGCTTCGATGCCGAGGCCCGCACCTACGAGTACCACGTGCGCCTCGTGCCCGACCCCTTCACGCCCGCCCACGCCCTGTATCTGGACCGCGCCCCGGATGTGGCGGCCATGAACGAAGCTGCCGCCTACCTGCTGGGCTCCCGCGACTTCACCAGTTTTTCTAAAGTGAAAGGCGCCGAAAGCCACTATGTGTGCGTGTGCTACGAGGCGGGCTGGCGCGAAGTACCCGGCGGGCTCATTTTCCGCATTCGGGCCAATCGGTTTGTGCGCGGCATGGTACGGCTGGTGGTGGGCACGCTGCTCACCGTGGGCCGCGGCAAGCTCACGCCGGCCGAGTTCAAGCAGATCCTCGATGACCAGAGCCGCATTGCGGCCAGCGGCGCGGCCCCGGCCCAGGGCTTGTTTCTGGCCCGCGTGGAATATCCCTCCGAGCTGGTGCCGGTGGAACAGCTACCCACCGGAATGCCGTACTTTGTGAGTCGTTAGCCCTGCGGGGTTAAAAGAGCTGCAACTTCGGGGCAGAGTGAGGGGTTATTGATCTTCCTAACCTCTTCTATTCTAAAACACATATCCACTTGGAGCAGGCAACTACCGCCACTAAAACCGGCAATATCTTCGACTGGCAGGTGCTGCGCCGGCTGATGACCTACGTGCGCCCTTACCAGCGGGTATTCTACTTTCTGATTTTCCTCACCGTAGCCACGGCTGCCTTGGGCACTCTGCGTCCCTTCCTGATTCAGCAGATGGTGGACGTGAGCATTGAGCAGGGCGATATGGTGGGCGTGAACAAGATGTTCGGGCTGCTTATTATTCTGCTGGTGGCTCACACGCTGGTCAGCTACCTGCAAACTTACTTTGGCGGCTGGCTGGGCCAGTACATTGTGCGCGACATTCGCGTAGACCTCTACCAGCACATTCTGGACCTGCGCCTCAAGTTCTTCGACCGCACGCCCATCGGGCAGCTCGTCACCCGCAACATCTCCGATGTGGAGACCCTGTCGGATGTTTTCAGCGAGGGCCTGGCCGCCATGATTGGCGACATTCTGCAGCTGGTGTTCATCATGGGCTTCATGTTTTATATTGACTGGCGCCTGACGCTGGTGAGCCTGTCCGTAATTCCGCCGCTGCTCTTCAGCACTTATGTGTTTAAAGAGAAAGTGAAGAAGTCCTTCCAGGAGGTGCGCACGGCCGTGGCGGCGCTCAACTCCTTTGTGCAGGAGCACCTGACGGGCATGAACGTGGTGCAGATTTTCAACAACGAGGAGCGCGAGTTTCGCAAGTTTGAGAAGATCAATAAAGTGCACACGCAGGCCAACATCCGCTCGGTGCTCTACTACAGCATTTACTTTCCGGTGGCCGAAGTGCTGGCGGCGGTAGGGGTAGGGTTGCTGGTGTGGTATGCCGCGCAAGGGCAGATTGAAGGCACCATTTCCAAAGGCGCGCTCATTGCCTTTATCATGTATAATGCCTTGTTTTTTAGGCCGATTCGCCAGATTGCGGACCGGTTTAATACCCTGCAGCTGGGCCTGGTCAGCACCGAGCGCCTGCTCAAGCTGCTCGACAGCAAAGAACTGATTGCGGATACCGGCACCTTCGCCCCCGCCAACCTGCGCGGCGACGTGGAGTTCGACAAGGTCTGGTTTGCTTACAACGACGAGGAATGGGTGCTGCGCGACATTAGCTTCACGGCTCAGGCCGGCCAAACGGTGGCCTTTGTAGGCGCCACCGGCGCCGGCAAAACCAGCATCATCAACCTGCTCAGCCGCTTCTACGAAATCAACAAAGGCACCATCCGCATCGATGGCCACGATCTGCGCGAGTTCGACCTAAAACACCTGCGCCGGCACATTGGCGTGGTGCTGCAGGATGTGTTCCTGTTCGCGGGCACCATTAAGGATAACATCACCCTGGGCAACCAGGATATTACCGAAGCCCAGATCTGGGAAGCGGCCGATTTGGTAGGCGCCCGCCGTTTTATTGAGCGCCTGCCCGGCGGCCTGCAATATGAGGTAATGGAGCGCGGGGCTACGCTCTCCGTGGGCCAGCGCCAGCTCATTTCCTTTGTGCGGGCCATGGTGTACCAGCCGCGTATCATCATTCTGGACGAGGCCACGTCTTCCGTGGATTCGGAAACCGAGGAGCTGATTCAGCAGGCCATTGAAAAGCTGATGCAGGGCCGCACCTCCCTGGTTATTGCCCACCGCCTGAGCACCATCCAGAAAGCAGACCGCATTATTGTGCTGGACCGCGGCGAAATCAAGGAAAGCGGCACCCATGAGGAGCTGCTGCGCCACGGCGGCTTCTACCAGCAGCTTTACCAAATGCAGTATAAAGACGCGCTGGCCTAAGTTATTTGGTCACCTGGCCCGCTCAAGTACTCGCTTTTGCCCTGATAAAGCACTCCTGATATTCCCTAAGTAAGAACGAATGACGCGTTGGTTTTTTCTGCTGTCTATTTTAATAGCTGCTTTGGCGGCCGGTATTTATGCCTATCTGGGCGGTTTCCGCTCTCCGGAAGTAGAGCTGGTAACCACGCAGGGCCCCATTTACCTGGCCGGCAAATATTTCAACGGCCGCGTCGATAGCAAAGAGTTTGGCCCGCTGTTCCGGCAGGCGCACCAGCTGCAGGAAAGCGGCCAGCTGCGCGGTGAGCTGGCCAACATCTACTACAACGACCCGGAAGCCGCCGGCGACACCGTAAAGGCATTCATCGGCCTGATTGTGCCCGATACCACTACCCAAACCCTACCCAGCGGCTACCGCTACAGCACGTTCAGCGGCGGCCAACGCGTAGTGCGCGCCCGCATCAATGCCAGCTACATGGTGGCCCCGGATAAGTTATACGCCGGCATTAAGCGCTACGCGGAGCTGCAAAAGCTAAAGCTACAGAAGGTCTACGTCGAAAGCTTTCCGGATAAAGGGCCGGTGGAGGTGTTGGCGGTAGTGCAGTAGCCGTGCCATCAAAACATGAAAAAGCCCGCTGAACCGAAGTTCAGCGGGCTTTTTTGTAGAGACGGGAAAATAAGTCGGGGTGGCAGGATTCGAACCTACGGCCTCGTCGTCCCGAACGACGCGCGCTACCGGGCTGCGCTACACCCCGCGGTGGGTGCTGCCGGTAGCACCCTTGGTACTAGTACTTTTTAGTGCGGAAAAAAGCCTCCGAACCGAAGTTCAGAGGCTTTCCGAGCCGCAGCTCTATTCAGTCGGAGTGGCAGGATTCGAACCTACGACCTCCAGCACCCCATGCTGGCGCGATACCAGGCTACGCTACACCCCGATGGAATCGAGTTGCAAATGTAAGGCATCTAGAAGATGTAACGCAACTTTATCAGCCATAAAATATCAGGAGAAACCAGTTTTAGTAGGAAATGTACAGGTCATCATGGTGGTAATAGGTTGATGAAAAGAGGGTTATAGGGCTCCGGATTTCCGGATTAAATTGGCGAGAAAGTTGCGCTTAGCTCTGCCTATTATATTCTTTGCCGTAAATGCCGCAACGTAAGAAATGGAGAAAATAAAATTGGTCTATATCCGTTTTGTGCAAAAATCTGGTGCGATTTGTGTCCTGGAGCGGCAGATTTTCTTTAATTTTACAAAAGGGACCTTTCTCTTTTCTGGGTGCTGCTTATGAAAACATTTACTTCGCTGATGGCGCTGGCCATCTTTTTGGTAGGAATCCAGGCTGCTTCTGCTCAGACGAAGCCAGCGGCTAAGCCAGCGGCTAAGCCAGCGGCCAAACCGGCTGCGAAGGCCCCGGTGAAAACGGCGCCAAAGCCTGCTGCCACGGCTGCCAAGCCTGCCCCGGCTAAGCCTGCTCCGGCTGCTGCGGCAGCCCCGGCAGCGGCTCCGGCCAAGCCGGCTCTCATTTCGGATACCGATAATGCTGCGCCGGCCGCAGCCTCTACCGATGCGCTGAAAGTGCGCATCGAGACTAACCCGATTACCAAGCGGCTGGTAGTGCGGACTAACGCCACCGGCCCAACCCGCGTGGAGGTAAATGATGATGCCGGCCGGCCGGTGCTTACCCGTGATATTGTAGCCGGTGATGCAGCCGCGGTGCTGGATGTAAGCCGCCTGCCTGCCGGGAGCTATATTGTACAGTGCACTTCCGGTGAGCGGCGCGGCATGCGCCGCGTCGTGCTGGGTCAATAATTCAACTGCCATTCCATATCTAAAAAAGCCCAGCTGAAATCGTCAGCTGGGCTTTTTTATGCTCTGACCAGGCAAACAGGCCCGTTACGTATCTTCGCTTTATGGCGCAGCGACTTTTCTCCTACTGGGAGCACCAGACGTTTCTGGACACATATGATGTAGTAGTGGTGGGCGGTGGTATTGTGGGGCTTACGGCCGCCATCTTCACCCGGCGGCTGCGGCCCACTGCCCGCGTGTGCGTGCTGGAGCGCGACCTGCTGCCCAACGGGGCCAGCACCAAAAACGCGGGCTTTGCCTGCTTCGGCAGTATTTCGGAGCTGATAGAACAGGAGAAGAAAAGCGGAACCGCCACCTTACTACAAGTAGTGCAGGCGCGCTGGCAGGGGCTGGGCTTGCTGCGGGAACTTCTCGGCGACGAGGCCTTACGCTACGAAGGAGTCGGCGGCTTTGAGCTGTTCCGGCCAGATGATGCCGCCTTGGCGCGCACCTGCCAGGAACATATAGGCTACTATAACCAATTGCTGGCCCCCATTATTGGTAGGGCCGATATCTTTCGGGACGCCACGGCTTGCCTCCCGGAATTTGGCTTTGCCGGTGTAGAGGTGGTACTGGAGAATACGGCCGAAGGCTGCCTGGATACCGGCCGCATGATGCACCGGCTGCTGCAGCTAGCCTGGCAGGAAGGGGTAACAGTGCTGCACGGCTGCCCGGTAACGGCGCTGGAAAGCCGGGCCGCTGATGTGCGGCTGGAAACGGGGTTAGGACCTATGCTGGCCGGGCAGGTACTGCTGGCTACCAATGCCTTCACCACAACGTTCTTCCCGGATTTGGACGTGCAGGCTGGCCGCGGGCAGGTGTTGGTTACGGAGCCCATTCCCGGCCTGGCCGTGCGCGGCACTTTCCACTACGATAAGGGCTACTACTACTTCCGGCAGGTAGGCAACCGGCTGCTGCTGGGCGGTGGCCGCAACCTGGATTTTGCCGCCGAAGCTACCACTGAGCCCGGTCTCACCGAGCTGGTGCAAAACCATCTGGAACAACTTCTTACCGATGTTATCCTGCCCGGGCAGCGCCCCCGCATTGATTACCGCTGGAGCGGTGTTATGGCCTTCGGGGCCGACCTGCAGCCCATTATACAGCCGCTCGCCCCGGGTATTTACGGAGCCCTGCGCTGCAACGGCATGGGCGTAGCCATGGGTGCCGGCAGCGGCCGCCGGGCCGCGGAAATGATGAACGGTTAGCAACTGAACAGTAGCGCGAAGCTCCGGCTTCGCGGACGAGCAGCGCGAGTAGCAGGCGTCTGCATACGTCAGAACTCGCGTTGCTCGTGCGCGAAGCCGGAGCTTCGCGCTACTGCCTTTACGCCTCTTCGCTCTGCAGCTGGCGCTCATACAGCGCCCGGTAGAGGCCATTTTCCTCTTGCATGAGCACCTCGTGGGTGCCGTGCTGCACTATCTGGCCATCATCGAGTACTAAAATTTCATCGGCCAGCTTTACCGAAGATACCCGGTGGGAAATGATGAGGCTGGTGCGGTTGGCCATGATGCGCTGCAGGCTGGCCAGAATGGCGTTTTCGGTGTTGGTATCTACGGCAGAAAGCGAATCATCCAGAATCAGGATGCCGGGCTCTTTTACCAGGGCACGGGCAATGCTCACGCGCTGCTTCTGGCCGCCGGAAAGCGTGATGCCCCGCTCGCCCACTTTGGTATCGAAGCCTTCGGGAAAGCGCATGATGTTGTCGTACACGTTGGCATCCCGGGCGGCCTGCAGCATGCGTTCTTCCGTAGGCTGATCGAGGCCGAAGTTGATGTTGTTGCGGATGGTATCGGAGAACAGGAACACGTCCTGCGGCACGTAGCCGATTTGCTCCCGCAGCGAGGTCAGAGCATAGTCGCGCACGTCCACGCCATCTACCTGAATGCTGCCGCCGGAAACGTCGTAGAGTCGGCAGAGCAGGGCGGCCACGGTGCTTTTGCCCGAGCCGGTGTTGCCGATGACGGCCAGCGTCTGCCCCGGCCGGATGCGGAAGGACACGTCGCGCAGGGCCTGAATACCCGTATCAGGGTAGGTGAAGGAGACGTGGTCGAAGACAATGTCGCCCTGAATTTCCTTTTCCACGTTCTGGCGTGAAACGATATTCGTTTTCTGATGCAGAAACTCGTTGATGCGGGCCTGGGAAGCTTCGGCGCGCTGCACCAGGGAAGAAGTCCAGCCCAGGGCCGTCACGGGCCAGGTGAGCAGGTTTACATAAATCAGGAACTCCGCAATGCTGCCGGTGGTAATGGTGCCGCGAATAACCTCCTGGCCACCCACCCACACGGTGATGATGGTGCTGAGGCCTACCAGGAACAAAATCAGTGGGAAAAACAGAGAGTTCACAAAGTTCAGACTCAGCGACTTCTGCTTGTACTCATCCGAAGCCAGCGCAAACTGCCGGTGCGAGTCTTCTTCCCGCACGAACGATTTCAGCACCCGGATGCCGGAAAAGGCTTCCTGCACGAACGTGGTCATGCTGGCCAGGGAACGTTGAATCTCGTCGGACTTCCGCTCAATGAGGTTGTTCACGTAGAAAATGCTGATGCTCAGCACGGGCAGCGGCAGCAGAGTATACAGCGTGAGCTTCACGTTCACCATCAGCATCAGCGGCACAATCAGCAGAAACAGGATTACCAGCTGCAGAAAGTACATGATGGCCGGCCCGACGTACATGCGCACCCGGCCCACGTCCTCCGAAATGCGTGACATCAAATCCCCGGTGCTGTGGCGGCGGTAGAAGGAGAGGGGCAGGGACTGATAGTGCTGGTAGATTTCGTTTTTCTGGTCGTTTTCGATGAGCCGGCTCATCACGATGAGCGTCTGGCGCATGAAAAACAAAAAGATGCCCCGCAGCAGCGCCATGGTCACAATCAATACCCCATACAGCAGCACGTTGCGGCCAAACAGGGCATATACGCCGCTCTGGGCCTGAGTGCCGGCGAAGAGGTGGTAGAGGTCAATTCCTTCGCCTACCAGGTCAAAGGAATAGCGCACAATCTGGGCCGGAAAAATAGCCAGCAGCGTGCTGAGGGCCACAAATAGCACCCCCCCAGGAAGTGCCATTTATAGCGGAAGAGGTATTTATTGGTAGAAGCGAGGGCGCGCACGGAAAGCAGGTTAGGATATACAGACAACCACCGACACCATAAGCGGGTACATAGCGGGTAGGGTGCCGGAGTCAGAAAAACAGGTTACTTTTGCACCCGAATTGCGGGGGCGGTATTGTCGTGTTGACAAAGATACAACAAGCCGGCCCTTGCGGTTTCCCACCCAAATTTTCCCCACCCACCCATTTTCAAACATTCCACCCGCATGGTTGAAATTCAAACCCTGGCTTCTACGTCCATCTTTGGTCAGATTGCCGAGCACGAGCACGAACAAGTGGTGTTCTGCCACGACAAGGACACCGGTCTGCGCGCCATTATTGGCATTCACAACACCGTGCTGGGCCCGGCCCTGGGCGGCACCCGCATGTGGCACTACGCCTCCGATGCCGAAGCTCTGAACGACGTGCTGCGCCTTTCGCGCGGCATGACCTACAAAGCAGCCATTTCCGGCCTGAACCTGGGTGGCGGCAAAGCCGTGATTATCGGCGACGCCAAAACGCTGAAAAACGAAGCCCTGCTGCGCAAATTCGGCCGCTTCGTGCAAAACCTCAACGGCAAGTACATCACCGCCGAAGATGTAAACATGACCACCAAGGACATGGAGTACATCCGGATGGAAACCAAACACGTGGCCGGCCTGCCCGAAAGCATGGGCGGTAGTGGCGACCCGTCGCCGGTAACGGCGTATGGCACCTACATGGGCATGAAGGCCGCTGCGAAAAAGGCTTTCGGCTCTGACTCTTTGGCCGGCAAGCGCATTGCGGTGCAGGGCGTGGGCCACGTGGGTACCTACCTGCTGGAGCATCTCTCCAAGGAAGGCGCCAAGCTCATCCTGACCGACTATTACGAAGACCGCGCTATTGAAGCCGCTGCCAAATTCAAGGCGGTAGCCGTGGGCCTGGAGGAAATCTACGATCAGAACGTGGACATCTACTCGCCGTGCGCGCTGGGGGCTACCATCAACGATGATACCCTGGACCGTCTGAAGTGCAAAGTCATTGCCGGCTGCGCCAACAACCAGCTGCAGGACGAGAATGTGCACGGCCCGGCGCTGGTAGAGCGCGGCATCATCTACGCCCCCGACTTCCTGATCAACGCCGGTGGCCTGATCAATGTGTACTCCGAGGTGATTGGCGGCAGCCGTCAGTCGGCCCTCACGCAGACCGAGAAAATTTACGATTACACCACGCAGGTGCTTGAAAAAGCCGAGCAGGAACATTCGCACCCCCAAGCTGCCGCTATCCGGCAGGCGGAGGAGCGCATTGCTGCCATCGGTAAGGTTAAATCCACTTACTAATTGAGTTGCCGGTTGCCGGTTGTCAGTTGCCAGGTTGTTGAACGACTATCTGAAAACTGGCAACCGGCAACTGACAACTGACAACTCACATCATGCTCAACCGTCGCACGCTCCGCATTAAAGTCATGCAGGCCCTGTATGCCTATCAGCAGGCCATTGGGTCCGATGCCTCCCTGGCCCTTGACCGCATTGCGGATGCCTTTGCGCCTGACCTGAACTCGCCGGAGCCCCAGGACCGCAAGGTGCTGAAAGGCCAGCAGAAGATGGCGGAGGTTATCTTCAAGGAATGGCTGAAAACCGGCGAAGAGCCGGAGCCCCTGGACGACAAAGAGGTAAACGACGCCGTGCAGGATGCCATTAAGTACTATAAGAAGGCCAAGGCCAAGGATGGTACTTTCTTTGGCGGCCAGATGGTGCACGCGGCTGAGAGCATTCATGACCAGTACATTCACCTGCTGAACCTGCCTACGGCGCTGCTGCAGGTGTTTGAGGAGGAGAAAAACCGCGAGTCGCGGCGCTACACCGCGCCCAAGGAGCAGCGCCTGGACACCACGCGCCTGGAGGAAAACCAGGTGCTGCAGAAGCTGGCCGAGAATAAGCAGTTGCAGGACCTTACCATTCGGCGCACCCTGCACTGGGGTGGCGAGGATGAGATGGAAGCCCTGCGTATGGCCTGGCGCAACGAAATCCGCAACGATGCCGAACTGCAGAGCTACCTGGCCGCCCCGGCCGGCTCCTACGCCGAGGATCAGGAAATTGTGAAGCACCTCTACAAGGAATACGTGTTTAAAGGCGAGGCCCTGCCGGCCTGGCTGGAAGAAGACGACCTGAACTGGGAGGAAAACCGCTCCGTGGTGAAAAACCTGGTGATGAAGACGCTGAAAATGCTCGACGAGCAGGCGGACGAAAACCTGGAGCTTATGTCGCTGTCGGCTAACTGGCAGGAGGATAAGGAGTTTGCTGAGGCGCTCTACAAGCAGACCATGGAGGCCGATGAGCAGTACGAAAAGCTCATTGCCGACTCCGTGCAGAACTGGGACGTGGAGCGCGTAGCCCTCACCGACAAGATTATTCTGAAAATGGCCTTGTGTGAGATGCACTCTTTCCGGGCTATTCCGGTGAAAGTGACCATTAACGAGTACATTGAAATCAGCAAAAACTACAGTACGCCCAAGAGCAAGCAGTTTGTGAACGGTATTCTGGATAAATTGGCGCAGGACCTGACGGCCAGCGGCGCTATCCGCAAGTCGGGGCGCGGGTTGCTGGATAACCAGTAGCCGGCGGCAACCTCCGGCGGGCCGCAACCGTTGAGTCTAACACCTATTCATCTGTTTCTCCCTCTTCCCACCACGCCACGTTTTCCGCATTATGGGTAGCAAAACCACTACCGGCATCTTGTGCTTTGCAGGCGGCGCCCTCACCGGGGCCGTGCTCGGCATTTTATACGCCCCCGAAAAAGGCCGCGAAACCCGCAGCTGGCTCAGCTATAAGCTCGAAAAATACCGCGAGACTCTGGCTGATCTCACCGAAAGCCTCGTCACCAGCCGCAGCGAGAATGCGCCCTCCACGGCCAAATCAGAAGGGCAGCGCGTGATTCGCGACGCCAAGGATAAAGCCGAGCAGCTGCTGGGTGATGTTGACCAGCTCATCAACCAGATTAACTCGCGCCGCTCCACGCTGTAATTTTAACGGAATGTGAAAAATGTGAAGAACGTGCTGCTATGTAGGTGTAAAGCCGACAGTAGCCACGATTCACATTTTTCACATTTTATCTTTTCGCATATTCATTCGTCATGCATACCATCACCCTCATTCCCGGCGACGGCATCGGCCCGGAAATCACCAAAGCGGTTATTGACATTTTTGCCGCCGCGCAGGTGCCCGTGCAATGGGAAGAGCAGAACGCCGGTCAGACCACGTTCGACCAGTCGGGCGAGCTGATTCCGCAGGCGCTGCTGGACTCTTTGGAGCGCAACCGCGTAGCGCTGAAAGGCCCCATCACCACGCCCGTAGGCAAAGGCTTCCGCAGCATCAACATCACGCTGCGCCAGAAGTACGACCTGTACCAGAACGTGCGCCCGGCCCAGACCACGGAAGGCATCACCTCCCGCTACTCCGGCGTAGACCTGGTGCTGTTCCGCGAGAATACCGAGGGCCTGTATTCTGGTCTGGAAGTGTACGACGAGCGACTGGGTATTTCCGACTCGTTTAACCGCATTACGGTAAACGGCTCGCGCAAAATCTGCCGCGCCGCTTTTGCCTATGCCGCCAAGCATGGCCGCAAAAAGGTAACGCTGGCCCACAAAGCCAACATCCTGAAAATGGCCGGCACGCTTATGCTGAATGCCTGCAAGGAAGCCGCCACTGAGTTTCCGCAGATTGTTTTCGAAGACAAGATCATCGACAACATGTGCATGCAGCTGGTGAACAAGCCCGAGCAGTTTGACGTGGTGGTGACCACCAACCTGTTCGGCGACATCCTTTCTGACCTCTGCGCCGGCCTGGTAGGCGGCCTGGGCGTGGTAGCCGGCGCCAACATCGGCGACGACATGGCCATTTTTGAAGCCGTACACGGCTCGGCGCCGGATATTGCCGGCCAGGGCAAAGCCAACCCCACCGCCCTGCTACGCTCCGCGCTGATGATGCTCCACCACCTGGGCGAGCACCAGCACGCCGACCGGATTCAGAAGGCCCTGGAAGCTACCCTGAAAACCAAGGAAAAGTGCACCGGCGACCTGGGCGGCCAGGCATCTACCACCGAGTTTGCGCAGGCCATTATCGAGAACCTGGCGTAGCCGGTTACGGCTTGATTCTCAAAGCCCTTTCGCGGTTTCTGTCATTGCTGATGGGAATTGGCGGGAGGGCTTTCGGGTTTATACCCGGCATAGCTTACTTTAGTACTTTCAAACGTTGTTTTAACTGAAAACTGCCTGCGGGCAGCCAATGTTCTCTTTCTATGAAACGCACATTCCTTTCCGCCTTCCTGCTTTCCGGCGTATTACTGATGGGCTCCTGCAACCAGGATAAACCCGCCGAAGTAGGTGTTGAGGGCATGAATGCCGCCGCTAACGAAGCCGCCGCCAACCCCACCGTAGATAACCCCAACGTAGCCAGCGACACGGAAGCGCCTAACCCCAACGCGCCGGTGATGACCTTCGCTGAAAACGAGTTTGACTTTGGTGACATCAAGCCCGGTGCCATTGTAAAGCACACTTTCACCTTCACCAACACGGGCAAAAGCCCGCTGTTGATTGAAAATGCCATTGCTTCCTGCGGGTGCACCACGCCCAACTGGACCAAAGACCCCATTGCCCCCGGCGCAAAAGGCACTATTGATGTGCAGTTCAACAGCCAGGGCAAGTCGGGTATCCAGAACAAGGAAATATCCATTCAGGGCAATACCCAGCCCAGCATCACCAAAATTTCCATCCGCACCAATATTCTCCCGGATGGTGCCAACGGCCCGGTTCGGAAATAATCTGTAACTCGAAACCAGAAGGCGAGAGGGTGCGGTATGCTACCATAGTAGCCGGCGGCGCCCTCTTTCTTTGATTTTCTCATTCTGTTCGCCCATCCATGTTTCTTACTTTATTGCTGCAGGCTCCGGCCGGCGAAGGTTTTACGTCGCTGTTATTTCCCATTGCCATTGGTCTGGTAGTGTACTTCTTTATGATTCGGCCGCAGCAGCGCCGTGCCAAGGATGCCAAGCAATTCCGGGAAGCCGTAGCTAAAGGCATGCAGGTAGTAACCATTGGCGGCCTGCACGGCAAAATAGTAGAGGTAACACCCGAAACCGTGGTGCTGGAAGTAGACCGCGGCACTAAGCTGCGCTTCGACCGCACGGCCATTGCCCGCCAGGCCGGCGGCGCGGCCCAGCCGGAGGCAGTGGTAGTTCCCGAATCCTGATTAACCTGTTTGTAGGGTGTCGCTCCTGAATGTTCGCCATATAGCCCGCTGGTTCTTGAGCCCCTTTCTGGGGCAGGAGCGGAGCTATTGGCGGGCCGTAACGGCGTGCTTTCTGGCCGCCTCTACATTCTGGATGCTGAATGCCCTGAACAAGGTGTATACCACGCGCATTGCCTACCCGGTGGTGTGGCGCTACGATGCCCGTAAGTATGTTCCGGTGCAGCCGCTGCCTACGGAGGTGGCCGTCAACGTAACGGCCCGGGGCTGGAAGCTACTGCGTAAAAACCTGATGCTGGACGTGCGCCCGGCCGAAATTGTGCTGGGCCGCCTGCCGGGCACCAAGTTTCTGCCGGGCACCGCCCTGCGCCCCACACTGATGGGCGCCATGGAGGGTATGCAGCTCAACTACGTACTCACGGATACCATCTTTGTGGAGTTCGACCGGCTGGTGAGCCGCCGCCTGCCCCTGATGCTGAGCCCGGCCGCCGATGGTACAGCACTGCCCTTTCTGGCGCAGTTCTCGCCGGAGAGTATCTCCTTCCGGGGGCCGTCGCAGGTGGTGTCACGCCTGAGCAGCCCCTACCTGGTGCATTTGCCGCAGGCGCCCGCCGGCAGCAGCAGCGGCTCTATTCGGGTGCCTATTGGCGGGCCCAAACTGGTGACTACGGATGTGCAGGATGTGTATATCCGGCTGCAGCCCCGGCCTCTGGTCAGCCGGGTAGTATCCGTAATGCCGGAGCTGCACAATTTCCCCATTGGGCAGGCCTACACCATCCGTCCGGTGCGGATGCTGGTGGAGGTGCAAAGCTTTGGAGCAGATACCGCCGGCCTCGACCTCTCGCAGGTGCGGGTACTGCTGGATTATGGGCAGCTGCACGCCGCCGATTCTACCCTGCAGCCCCTGCTCACGCCCACCAAGCCGCCCATTCGGGGGGCACGTCTCCTGACGCCGGTGGTGCATGTGTCACTCACCTCGCCTAAGAAATAAGCATGCGGCGCATTGGGATAACCGGCGGCATTGGCTCCGGCAAAAGCGTGGTTTGCCGTCTGTTTCAGGTGCTGGGCGTGCCCGTGTATGATTCTGATGCCCGCGCCAAGTGGGTAATGGCCCACGACCCGGCGCTGCGCGCAGAATTGATAGGGGCTTTCGGGGCGGCAACCTTCACCACCGAGGGCCAGCTGGACCGTACCTACCTCGCCCGGCGCGCGTTCCAGGACCCCGCGCAGCTGGCCGCTCTCAATGCGCTGGTGCACCCCCACATAGGGCGTGACTTTGAACAATGGGCCGCCCGGCAGCAGGAGCAGCAGCATGCGTATGTGCTGAAGGAAGCCGCCTTGTTGTATGAATCCGGTGCCTACCGCCAGCTGGACCAGATTATCACTGTCTTTGCGCCTTCCGAGGTACGCCATGCCCGCGTCCTGCGCCGTGACCCGCACCGCACCGCCGACGACGTGCTCAGCATCATGGGCAAGCAGCTCAGTGAAGAAGAAAAGCTGCAGCGCGCCGATTTCGTTGTTTACAACGACGATGCCCACCTAGTGATACCGCAGGTGCTGGCCCTGCACGAGCAATTTCTGCGCGCTACCGGCTAAGCAGCCTGGGTGTTCAATACTACCTGGGTGTTCAATACTAAATGCTACCGGATAATGGGGCAGCGCTCAAAGGGGCGCGTGGGGTCAAACAGCTTGCGGTAGGTAATGTGGGTTTTGAAGATGCGCGCCCCAATGGACCGGGTAACGGCCAGCATACGGGGGTTGAAGTCGCCAATCCAGTTCATTTCAATATCCGTGTAGCCGGCCTGCATAAACTGCTGCTGCGCGTGCACCATCAGCGCCGACTCTACCCCTTTGCCCTGCCAGGCTGGCACCACGCCAAAAATCACCCCAAACATTTTCTTGGGCTGCCGGCGCTGGTAGCGCCACCGCTCATAGACAAAGCGCAGCTTACCCAGGAGGTTGAGCCGGGGACCTACGTGCTTGAAAATCTGGTTTAGCTCCGGCAGGCTCACAAAAAAGGCCACTGGCTCCTCGTTCTGATAAGCAAACCACAGCAGGCGCTCATCCAGCACGGGCTGCAGCTGCTTGATGAGGTTACGGGCTTTCTCCAGGGGCATGGCATTGATGCCGGAATGGTTAGCCCAGGCCAGGTTATACACGTGGTGAAAGTCACGGGCCAGGCGCTCTGCGTCCCGGCCATTGGCGTGCGCAAAGCGGAACTCGGGGTGCTCCGTGGCATAGCGCTCGGCAGCTTTAGGGAAGCTGGGGTGCAGCGGCGCGGCTACCTCCCGGTAACAGGTATACTGCTTGAAATACACCTGAAATCCGTAATTCTCAAATAGCTGCTGATAGTAGGGCGGGTGGTAAAACATGCCGTAGTTCGGCTCCGTGAAACCATCCGTAAGCAGCCCCCAGAACCGGTCCCGCTCCCCAAAATTGATGGGGCCATCCATGGCCTGCATGCCTCGCTCCGCCAGCCAGCGCTGGCAGGTTTCAAAAAGCAGGTTAGCGGCTGTCTGATCCTCCATGCACTCAAAAAAGCCCATGCCCCCGGTGGGCAGCGTGGGGTCGGTGTGGGCATTGTGGTGGTTGATGAAGGCTGCCACCCGCCCGATGGGCTCGTTCTGCGCATTGGTCAGCACCCAGCGGATAGCCTCGCCGTGGGCAAAATTAGGGTTGCGGGCCGGGTCAAACGTGGCTTCAATGTCGTTATCCAACGGGCGAATCCACTGGGGGTGCTGCTGGTAGAGGCGTTCCGGCATATCCCGAAACAGGCGCTGCTCATCGGCAGTACGAACTTCAATCAACGACATCATTGAATGGGGCAAAGGGTACAGCGGTGCAAGTTACGGCACGGGCGGAAAATGGGCCGGCAAGTCGGAGGCTCCCACTGCTAGCGCTGAAAAATGGACAAAATCTTAACGCCCTCGGCCCGGATGTGGTATACTTCCCGGCCTACACTGTCGAGGTAAGACTGCGGATGCCAGCGGTAGCTGGTGATGAAATATCGGGCCCGGGCATTGGGCTGGTATTGAATCCGGGCACGCTCCGCCTGCGGCAGCAGCAGCGAGTTATTATACAGCGGCTCCTGCATGCTCACCATCTGAATAGTGATTTGCGGGGAGGCATCATGCGTGAGCAGCCACTCCAGGCCTTGCCGGAAAGCCAGGCCCCAATAGTCGCGCTCAAACCACTGCTCAGCCAGCGGGGCGGGCAAAAAGCTGAAGTATACGTTTTGAAACGGATGCATACGCACCATGCGAACAGCGGTAAGCGGCAGTTCCAAAAGGGCGGCCGCCAGCAAAGCGCCCGCCACCCAGCGCATGGGCCGGCGGGCACTCACCACCCGCACCAGAAAGCGTAGGCCCTGCACGGTAAATAAAAGCAGGGCCGGGTAAATGAAGTACACGTGCCGCCAGCCATCATAAACCACTGCCCGCGTGCCCATGACTACCAGCACCGGGCCCAGCAGCCACAGGGAAAACCAGGCATCGGCCTGCGCCGCAATGCTCCGAAGACAGGCTCCCTGGGAGCGAAATAATCGGGTAAGCTGCCGGCTCAGCCCCAGCAGGGCCAGCAGGGAATAGGCTACCGGGGTGGTAATGAGAATCCAGACCGGCAGGTAATGCCAGGGCAGTTGGTTTGAGGGTATCAGCTTGCCAAAATAAAGGCAGGTTTCTGCCCAGGAGTAGCTTTTCAGGCGGTAAAATGCTGCCCAAAGCTCAGTGAGCGGGGTGGCCCACAGATAAGGCCAGCCCAGGAAAGCCACCGCCAGCGTGGCCGCCAGATAGACCATAATGAGAAATGCCCGGCGAGACGAAGAATATACACCGGCGGGCAGGCGCAGCAGAACTACTAGTGTAGGCAGGACTACCAACAGGCCCTGCACCCGAATATCAGTAGCCAAAGCCGTTAGAATGCCCAGTACCAGCACGCGGCCTGGGCTGGGCCGCTCCCGCATCCAGAGCAGTCCGGCCACCGCCAGCGTGAACAGGGCCATAAAGACGACATCCTTGCCGTTATAAAAGGCCTCAGCAAAAAACCGGGGCGAGAGTACCAGCAGCAAGCTGGTCACCAGGCCCCAGCGCCAGTCCCGGAAGCGCCAGCGCCCGATACAATACAGGCCCCAGACCCCCAGCACAAACATGCAGAACACCAGCAAATGACGCAGAAAGTACAGGGGCCGGGCGTCTCCATCCGTAAGCGCATAGCCCAGTACCGAAACCACCATTTCAAACACCGGCCCATGGTCGCTGTCATGATACTGCCGGATATCCGGAATGGGGGAGTGGCCCGCCGTTACGCGTTGGGCCAGTTCCGGCGTCAGCTGTCGGGCCGCATAATTCAGGCTCACCAGCCCGTTCAGGTGGTTGTTCACCTCATCCCAGGACACGCCATAGTCGCGGTGGACCAGCCCGCCCAGCAACAGCAGCACGGCAAAGAATACGCGGGGCAAACGCCGCGCCCAGGGGCCTTCCATAGCAGGTTAGTAGCGCTGAAAGATGGAAAGAACCCGCATACCGCCGGCCCAGATGGTATAAATTTCCTTGCCCGTGTCTGCCGGATAAGGCTGGGGATGCTCGCGGTAGTTCGTCAGGAAATAGCGGGAATTTGGGTCTCCTATACTCAGGCGCTGGCGCTCGGCGGGGCGCAACACCAGATGAACAAACCCAATGGGATTGGCGGTGTTGGCAAGCACCGTAACGCGCGGGGATGTATCGTGCGCCAGCAGCCATTCAACGCCCTGGCGGTTAGACAGAGCCCAGTAGTCTCGCTCAAACAAGCGTTCCGCCATTGGCCCGGGCAAAAAGCTGAAGTAGACGTTCTGGTAAGGATGGTCCTGCACCATGCGCACCACGGTATACCCCATTTCTGCGGCGCCCAGCCCCGCAAGTCCAAACGCCAGCGGGCGCCACGCCCGATGCCGCTGTGCTGCCTGTGCGCCCGCCTGCATGCCCCCAACGGCCAGTAGCAGCAGCGCCGGATACAGAAAATAAAGGTGCCGCCACCCATCATACAAAACGGAGTGCAGCACCACCACAATCACCATTGGGCCTACGGACCAGGCCAGAAACAGGGCATCGTAGCGGTAAGCGGGGGAGGTAAGCAGGCGGCGCAGGCTAAAGCCGGCCACCAAGGCGCCCACGCTGCCAATAAAAGCCACGGTATAGGCTACGGGGGTGGTTACTGCTATCCAGACGGGGGCATAGTGCCAAGGGAGCTGCGTGGAGAGCAGCATATCGCCCAGGTAGAATGCCGGGCCCACCCAACGGAAGTGGCTCATTGACTGAAAAGCCAGTACCAGATGGTGCGGCGGGCTGGCCCAGAGGTAGGGCCAGCCAATAATGGTGAACACGGCGCCCGCCAGCAGGTATATGCCCCCCACCCGAGCCAGCACGCCCTTGCCGGGAGTGGGCCGGGCAAAGGCTTCCAGCACCAGCATGCCCAATGTGCAGGCCACCACTAACACCCCCATTACCCGTACATCAATGGCGGCGGCGGTAGCCAGGCCATGCACCACGGCCCGGCTCATGGTGGGGCGCTCCAGCAGGCGCAGCAGCGTGTACATAGCCAGCGTAAACAGAGCCGTAAATACCAGGTCTTTGGAGTTATAGAAGCTTTCGGCAAAAAAGCGGGGGGAAAGCAGCAGGCAGAGGCTGCCCAGTAGCGCCCAGCGCCAGTCCTTAAACCGAATCAGCCCTATCCGGTATAGCGCCCAGATGCCCAGCGTACAGGTAAGGTAGTTGAGCAGGTGCGACATGAAGTAGAATTCCCGCGTATCGCCGGGCGTAAAGATGCGGCCCAGTACTGCGGCGGGCAGCAAAAAGAGTACCCCATGGTCGTGCTCGGGAAAGCCGCCGAAATCCGGAATGGCTGCGTACGATGCTTCCCGGCGGGCCAGCTCAGGGAAGAAAAGCTCGCCAATATATTTTGCGTTTACCTTCCCGTTCAGGTGGTCCGTCGGTTCATCCCAGCTCAGGCCGTAGTCGCGGTACAGCAGCACGCCCAGCAGCAGCACCAGCGCGAAAAACAGGCGGGGCACCAGGCGCCCCCAGGAAACAGGGCCTTGAAATCGAGTAGCTAATCCGGGCATGCTAATGAAATACTACGCTGATAGTTTCCGGCGAAGATACAGTCTGGAACTACACGCTGTCCGGTGGACTACCGCGGCCAGCTGATTTCGGCTAATATCCCCTCCGCCTGAACCATGAGGCCTGCATTGGCTGGGGCGGAGCCGCACCGCGCCTCCCGATCAAGCCTTAAAAACAGGCGCATTTCAGCGCTTCCCGGCCAAAACCGGAACTCCGAATTACATCACCAAGACGATAGGGAAAGTTAGGTAGGCATCACGGCGGGCCCCGCCGCCAGAATTGCGTTAAAACGCGCCGTAAACCAAAAGCAAAAAAGCCACTCGGCATTGCTGCGAAGTGGCTTTTTGTACTTGTGGGAGATACTGGGTTCGAACCAGTGACCCTCTGCTTGTAAGGCATCGGGTAATGCGCTATTGGGCTTTTCTGTGCTTTATCAAAAGTGCCTTTAAAGTGCTTTAAAGAGGTTTTTATCTATTGTTGCTTACTGGTGCTATCGGTTGTTTTACTATATTTGTTTAAACCAGCGTTTAAACCACCGCCGGTTTAAACACATGGCAAAGACAACCGAACACAAGGAAGGGCGGGCTACGGTGAAGGTAGTTTACTACACTCATAAAACCCTGGCGGATGGCTCGCACCCTTTCATGGTGCGCATTACCAAAGACCGTAAGCTGAAGTATCTGGCTACTGGTTTAAGCTTGCATCCGAAGTATTGGAACGAGGCGAAGCGAGAGGTGCGGAAAAGCTTTCCGGAGCCTGGCCGGGAAGAGCTGCTGACCAAGTTGCAGGAGTGGCAAACCAAATACGAGAATGCGGCAAAGAGTCTGGCGGCCGATGATGAGCAGCACGATGCGCCCGCTGTGGCGGCAAAAGCCATAGAAGGGCGCAAGGCTACGCGCCGCATTAAGCTGCTGGCTTACTGTACGGAGCTAAGCGATGCAATGAAGGCCGGCGGGCAGGTAGGTAATGCGACTATCTATCGGGATTTAAGAAACCAGCTCGCTAAGTTCTTGGGAGAAGCCTACCCTGAAGCTGGAGGAGACATTGCCTTCGATAAAGTGTCAGTTTCCTTCTGCAACAAATGGGAGGCATCATTGCGGGCTACGGGAGTCGAAGAAATTACCCTTTCGCAACGGTTTCGGACGTTACGGGCCGTTTTAAACAAAGCTATTGCGGCTGGGGTAGCGAAAGGGGAATATTACCCTTTCGCTCGCACAGTAGCGGAGAAGCACAAGTTCCAGGTAGGTAAATTCGATGTGAGTACTGCGAAGCGGGCAGTTTCCCGCGATGAGCTGCGCTGTTTGGAAGCCCTCGTGCCGGCCAATGAGCGGCAACAGTTGGCGAAAGATGTCTTTCTGTTTTCCTTCTATGGCGGCGGTATCAACTTTGTCGACTTAGCCCAGCTACGGTGGCGGGACTTAACGGGAGCCTCCGCAGATACCGGTTACCCGGAACGGTTGAACTACATCCGGCAAAAGACAGGGGGGAAGTTCTCCTTGCGTCTGCTAGCCCCTGCCGCTGCTATTGTCGGGGCCTACCGACCGTTCACGTATGCTACGCCAACTAGCTACGTGTTTCCAGTACTGGATCCTGCCAAGCATGTAAGCCCGACTCAAATCAAGAACCGCCTGCATAAAGTATTGGGCCAGGTGAATAAGGACTTAAAGGAGTTAGGTGAGCTGGCAGGTATAGCGACGCCTCTAACGACCTATGTAGCGCGTCATTCATTCGCCACCAGTCTTAAACAGGGAGGCGTTGCGACGGGGGTGATTAGTGAGGCCATGGGCCATAAGTCAGAAGCCGTAACAGCTATATACCTAGGCTCCTTTGCCTCTGAAATAATTGATGCTGCATATGAACATCTTTTGTAAAAGATAATAAAAGCCGTTTAAAACCGCTGATAATTTTATTGCTTATTTAAGCAAATTCAAAAATGGTAGAATACTGGAATAGAAGGAATAAACTAGAAGCAATGGCCTTCGATCTGGGGAGAACAATAGCTGCTGCTCGTATGCTTGATATAGATATTTTAGACCTTAAAGATGAGAATGAGCGCGCATTTATTATGCAAGAATTAGAAAAAAGAATAAATATAATAAGATTATTTGATCCAGAGGATGTTACCAAAATGGATGAAGATATGTTTTTGGAATTATTAGGCGTAGAAGATATGCTATATTCTAATCATATACCTTATCATTTCTACTATCACGAATGGTTGCCTGAAATGATAGAAAAGTATTCTGCTATTGAAGTCAGTGAGGTTATATACAACGAGATAGAGCGATTTAGAATTTTCTTAAAAGAATTTTATCAAGTTGATTTTGATAAAAATGATTTGGGTTACCTGTTGTCAATATTTGAAATACGGCTTCGTGTTCTTGATGCTGAATCAATAGATTCACCCTTGTTTAACACAGTTAATTATGATGGTATCTTAAAAGCAGATAGAGTAGTAGTTCTGCAAACTGCTATAAGTTTCCTGGACAAATATAAAATCGAATATTTTGAACAGCCTGTAATTAAGCAAGTTAAAATTACACACCCAAATGGAAAGGCATGGACTCATAAACAAATATCACTGCTTCACCATTATCAAGGTAAACATGAAATAATTTCTATTAAAAGTGCGGAAAAAGTTGCTGAGCCTTATGGGTTAAAATCAGGTGAAAGGCTATATAAATTTTATTTAAAATTTAATAAAGAAATTAATATTATTAATGTAGATGGAGGGCAAATTAAACCGATGTTAAAAGACATACATGCAATTTTGCCATCCTTATCAGATAAGCAGAAGAAGCAAGCAGAAGAGGATGCTGATAAGCTGCGAAAAACACAGAGACTAGTCCGAGACTAGTCTCACCGATAACGGACGATAACCTTTGCTAGCGTCAACAACAAACGACGATAGCCATGAACAACCCTTTTGAACTTATCAATGCCCGGTTAAATAACCTGGAGGCCTTGACGCTGGAAGCCCTGCAACATCTGCGCAGTGCTCCTCCTGCCGCTGCGGCAGTGGGAGGCATTGAATTAGCCCAAGAAGTAACTCGGCTGAGCAAGCCTCGCATTTATGCACTCGTATCTGCACGAGCTATTCCGCACAGCAAAAGAGGCAACAAACTTTACTTCAACCGTACCGAGTTGGTCGCATGGTTAGAAGAAGGCAGGCGTGCCATCACTAGGTAGCTGTCCTGCTACATGGCCCCTACACCTTGCCATATCCATAATCATCCGTCAAGCCAGTCGCTAAGCTTGCTTTGATGGCGCTGGTAATCCTTTTCTTAGGTGGCGCCATCGGATATGCCACATTGATACTTGAGCGCCCTACTGTAAACATACAGTAGGGGCCCTCCAGAGCCGTCGTTCGCTCTACAACTCTTCCCTTTCTTCCTGGCTCTCATCTCCTCCCCCTATCGGGAGCGCGTCTCCGTGTGCCCATACGGTTCCGGGATATGCGCGCTTCGAGTAGACTGAGAGGAGGCTTCTCTCCTTCTTCCTTATGATTGATGAAGTCCACCTACACTTTAGCTTTCCTTCAAATTCTACAAGCGTTGAGCATTGGGTGCATACATGTCCAGCTCTTCAGGGTACCCTCACCAGGCAAACTAGGGTGGAGCAGGTTCAATACAGGTACCGGGGTCTGCAGATAGACTTGTGGTTTGCGCAAGGAAGGGGAAGAGTAAAAGGCTCCCTGCATAGCTTTGCCCAAGGGCATAATCGTGGGCTTTTTACGTTCTCAGCGGTGAAGGCTGCCTGTGAGCAGCTAGCCAATGATCTGGCTCTCCCTGCGGAAACGTTAAAGGTCTACAAGTTGGAAATAGGGGTCAACTTAAAGCTTGACACCTCGCCGGCCAGCTTTTTGGAAAGCCTCATCTCGCACAAACGGAAGCCTTTCTGGCCTAAGGAGCCCCATGATAAAGAACCCCGCCCGTTGCTCTTCTATGCTAAATATGGAGACTATAAGATCAAAATGTATGATAAGGCAACCTATCATCGGATTCAAGGCGAGGCTATTCCAAAGAACAGTGAGTTACTCCGCTTCGAAGTACGATATCATCGCATCAGAGCTCTGCTGAGGCCTTTAAGGATAGCACTGCTAACACTAAAAGATCTTGCTGAGCCGAAACTCTTACTACGTTTCTCCGAAATCCTAGCCGTCCATTGGAAGCATTGTAAACGCCGAGAGCCCAAAAACTTCACGGGCTTAACCCCCCGGAAATGCGAGTTGCTCAGCGCTGGAGATGATCAGGACTTGACTGCCCACTTGAGGCAGCTCAAATCTGTGTCTTGGAATACGAAGCGTCAATGCGAGTTGAATAAGCTTCAAATAGGGTCGAAAAGACGTAGGCCACCTCATCCGTTTGATCAGATATTCCAGCAGACGTTATTGTGTATGCAGGGAAAAGCTGCGGAGAAGAATGGCTAGTTCAAAAAAGGGTATGTTTTCCACTCATGTAATGAGGTGGAAACAGGGCTATCCTTCTCTGTTATAAACAGTGTTCTATAACACACACCCTTCTTACCAGGCGAAGCCTTGATGTAAGAACATTGAGGTTATGGAGCACCTCGGAACGGCAGCGGGCAGTATCAGCCTACCTCCGAGAGATAAAATGGGTCCTGGTAAGAAGCCCGTTAGTGTGCTATTTTAACAATAGGGTGTGCTTGCCTTATGCCTGTTAATGGAGGGATATAGAACGCAGTGTAGGTGGCTAGGTGAACTTGGCCGCCTACACTGAACGCATTAATATACTCGACATAGCTACCGCCCAATAGCCAATAGCTGCTCCCGTAGCGTGTTGCTGTTCTCTGTCGCCTCCAGATAAGTAGTTCCTTCTTCTGAACTAGTATGGTAAGCTATTTTATCCAGGTCGCTACGCTTCAGCTTCTGGCACTCCGCAAGGGTTAGGTAATGCGCTGAGAAGCGTTGGTATATGTCGGATTTTAGTCCGTACTCCCTGGTCTTACCCTCGGTTATCTTGTTTTGCCCATGCATGCCTCTGTCCGTGAGTAAAATAGCCTCTCCATTTTTCAGATACAGATACACACTCTTTTCCCATTTATCATTAAAGAAATTCATTTTGCTATCCTCGGTATCCTGCCAGAAAATGATGAGGGTTTTGTCTCCATCCCTGGCTACGGTTACTGAAGTTGTGAAACCGAAATTTTCGGTATGAATGGTCGTCTTCAACCCAGCCGTCATTCTCCGGCCTCCCATAAACACGGAGCCCGTCGGGCGGTAGGGCTCGGGCTCTGCAACCTCCTCTGTTGTCTCCACTATGTCATCGGCTGCAGCTTCCATCGAGTCGGCTCGGGCATCGGCTCGGGCATTCACGGCTGCTTCCAGGCTATCGGCCATGGCTATCTGAGAGGTATACTGCCACGTGCCATCTGCATGGAGCGTCACTTTCCGGCCGGCCTCGGTAGTAGCCGTTTCCTGGCCGAAAGCCGTCATAGCTACCAGTAGGGTAATAAGGGTAATAAAGTACTGTTTCATTTGTGTAATTCGGCCAGCGCTGGTGTTCCTGCTGGCCTGGCAATAGGTAGTTGTAAATGTGATAGGTAAAGACTGTGGGTTAGTTTCGCTATTCTACTTCCTCCAGCTCCTCGGCAATGCTGCCGAACTCGGCCAGAGCGGCGCGCAGGTTCTCAGCTATTTCTTGGGCGAGTACGTCGGGGGCGGGGAGGGAGGCGCTGTCTTCCAGCGTGTCGTCTTTCAGCCAGAAGATATCCAGGTTCACCTTGTCGCGGGCGAGCAGCTCTTCCAGACCGAAGGGGCGGAATTGTTCCGTTTCCTGGCGCTTGGCTCGCTCGCCGGGCTGGCCGTAGCACCGCACAAAGTCCTGTAGGTGTGCGTCGCTCAGGGGGCGGGTTTTTGGGGTAAAGTGCTGGTTGGTGCGTAGGTCATAGACCCACAGCTTGCTCGTGCGAGCGGTTTCGCCGCTGGTTTTCTTGTCGAAGAACAGCACATTGGCTTTCACCCCCTGAGCATAGAAGATGCCCGTGGGCAAGCGCAACAGCGTGTGCACGTCGCAGTCCTGCAGGAGCTTGCGGCGGATGGTTTCCCCTGGTCCTCCCTCAAACAGCACGTTATCCGGCAGCACCACGGCCGCCGTGCCGTTCACCTTCAGAATAGTGTAGATGTGCTGCAGGAAGTTAAGCTGCTTGTTGCTGGTGGTGGCCACAAAGTCGGGCCGCTCGTAGCTGAGCGAGTCCTTGCCGGCCTGGCCTTCCTCGTTCAGCACCGTAATGCTGCTTTTCTTGCCGAAGGGCGGGTTGGCCAGAATCATATCATAGCGCGTGCCCGGGTCGCCGATAAGCGAATCCTGATTCTTTACTGGGCTTTCCAGCCCCCCAATTCCGTGCAGGTACAGATTCATGGCGGCCAGCCGCACCACGGAGTCCACAATGTCGAAGCCATGGAAGGTGCCGTCGCGCAGGAAGCGCAGCTCGTCTTCGTCCATCTCCTGGCTGTAGCGCTCTACCAGGTAGTCGCGGGCCACCAGCAGGAAGCCGGCCGTGCCGCAGGCGGGGTCGCAGATGGTCTGGCCGGGGCGGGGCGCTACGGCGTCTACAATAGCCTGAATGAGTGGGCGAGGGGTGAAGTACTGGCCGGCGCCGCCTTTCACGTCTTCGGCGTTCTTCTGCAGCAGTCCTTCGTAAATCTCCCCCTTCACGTCGAAGCCCATGCCCGACCAGTTTTCCCGGTCTATCAGCACCAGCAGGTGCTTCAGCCGGGCCGGGTTCTGAATCTTGTTCTGAGCCTTCTTGAAAATAACGCCCAGCATGCCCGGCTCTTTGGCCAGGTCCGTCAGAATGTGGCGGTATTGGATTTCCAGCGCGTCGCCTTCCAGCTCGCGCAGGCTGGCCCAGCTCAGGGCTTCCGGCACGGTAGGCGCGTTGGGGTTGCCCAGTTGCTCATCGGCCATCTTCAGAAACAGCAGGTAGGTTATCTGCTCCACGTAGTCGCCGTAGCCCACGCCGTCATCGCGCAGTACGGTGGCATAATTCCAGACGCGCTGGACGAGTTGAGAAGCTTGTATGTTCATAAAGGAATGTCTTGGGAGTAGGAGCCCGATATAGGGGCGCAAACTTGCGTCCCTACTATTGCGGTTGTTGAGACCGGTAGGAGCAGTATCGTTAAGTGTGGAGATGCAAGTATGTGTCTCTACACTGTTGGGGAGCAATAGTCATCCCAGTTTTTGCCGTCCAGCTTTCGGGCAAGGTCTTCGGCTGAATCAGCCATTACACATGCTACGGGCAGGTATGTTTTGCGCGGGAACATACCGCCCGGCGTCGGCTTCAAGAACTCTGTCGGAAACAACTCACTCAGCACAAATACCCGCTGAACATTTTTCTCCTCCGGGAACATCACATCCAGACGCTGACGGGCCTGGTCAACCAACTGGTCGTCGGTGAGACCTTGTTGCCGTTCGTTGTTTCTATAAACCGTGGCTACGCCAGAAACAAGATCAATATCTACAATACCCCGAAGCTGCCCAATCTGTCGAACTGCCATCTTATTGTAAAGGCCCATGTATTGGTTGTTTCGGAAAGAGCCATTTCTCCCTTCTGCAGGGCACGCGTAGGCATTGGCACCGGCCTGGGCCTCATAAAAATCACCACAATTAACGATAGTAAGTTGGTCGAATGTGAAAGGCATATTGTAAGCGAGAAAGGAGAAAATTTCGGTTAAAAAGACAGGCCAATCTGAGTGCCTGCGGCTTTGGGTTTGCGCCCGCGCTTCCCGCCACCAGATGCCGGGCCTTCCCCTTTCTTCGGGGAAGTAACTTGGGCTGTGAGCCGCGCTAGCAGCGCGCTGGCTGGCTCATCGGTGGCATCCTGGGGCACCAGCCGTCCGGTAAAGGCCCGGTGTAGCAAGCTCTGCCGCAGCCGCTCCGCCCGCTTTAATTCGTCGGCCAGCGTGTGCTCCAGCGCGTCAATGGTGGATAGGCGCCGCTCGGCTTCCGCCACGATTTCGGCTTGCTCGGCCAGCGGTGGTACTGGTAGGGGTAATTGGCGACACATGGCTAGCGTCAAGTTTACTTGACTTGTGGTCGTATTAGCTTGTTTCAGCAACCACTTCATAATTGTCTCTGTCAGTAGAGACGTCAAGAGGAATCTATTAGAATAAGAAGGCAAAGGATTAAAGGCTGCAATTGCCTGATTGATATTCCATTCAGGATGGTCATCAGGAACAATAGCAACCTTCCCAAGAGGCGGACCGACAATGTTAATTAGTACATCTCCTGGGTATGCTTTTGAACGGTTCAATAGACTGTTATGAGTTTTGAAACGGACATAAGTAGGGTTAATTGTAAAGTCGAGCTTCCCTGTTTTTGTGAGATTATACACCTTTATGAACGGGACTTCGCCTTGGTCTGCAAACAGTTCGTTTTTATCAGGAGTACTTCCCTTGGTAATGAATGTACATATCTGTTCCGCTGTAGCCCAAACCCAACCCTCCGGCAACTCCGGTAGCTCCGAGGTATCAACTGCTGCAGGCTCCTCATACTTGCTTTTCCAGGCACCATCCAGCGGAAGCTGCCCGCCTCGCTTGGCCTGTTGGGCCGCTTCCCACTGCGCCTGCCGCTCTGCCCGGATGCGGGCCAGCAGCGCCGCCCCGCTTTCCTCGGGGCCGGGTGGGCCGTGCGCCAGGCGCTGGTCAGTGCCCCCGTCACGGCCGCGTGTAGCACCGACTGCCGGTAGCGTTTCAGCAGCTTTTGGCTCTGTCGCACCGCCGCCACGCCCGCATCGAGCCGGCTAAATAGCTCCTCCAGCTTCGCCACAATGCGCTTCTGCTCAGGGAGGGGTGGAACCGGAAATGCAGTATCCTCGAAGTTGCCCTTCGTGATATGCTGCATTCCACTACCCTGCGTCTTACTTTTTAACTCGCCAATAAAATTGAGTGTTCCATAGTATAGAAACAGCTTATCAATCTTAGGGACTACTTTGAAAATATGCTGATTTAGTACCGCTTCTTCTTCATTATAAATAAAAGCTCCAAGGGTTGCTGACCATGAGATAAGTAGCTCTCCAGGACGTACAATGTATTTCTCCTCGATTTCACGAGGATAGCGGTTTATGGTAGTCGTTGATTTAGTAAGGTTCTGTATTCTAAGAATAGGACGACCAGTTTCTTCCCATTCAGTTGGCTTAAATGCCCGTCCATTGATGTAAGTACCGACGTCCTTAAAAGTGGCTAAAACCCAGCCCTTCGGCAATTCCTGTTCTTCCTGCATTCTATTTATTCAAAAGCCAATTACGCGGCCAACTCATCGTTTAATTCCTGTATTACCTGCGGCAGCGCGTCGCCAAATAGAGCACGAGCACGGCCGTAGCCGCCTTGGTCAATGAAGGGGGGCAGCGTGAAGGAGTCGGGGCTAACGCTCAGCGAGGTAGCGATGCGCTCCTTCATCATCTGTAGCCAGCCCAGCTGCTCCTCGGTAAACAGCCGCCCGGCCTGCTGCTGCCGGCCCAGCCAGTGCTGGTAGCGCTGCTCCACCGTGAGCGGGTAGGCCTCCAGCAGTTCTGTCTGCTCGGTAGCAAAGCGCACCAGGCTGATGAGGTTGGTGAGCAGCATTTTGGGACCGGCCCCACGCACCCGGCTCTGCTCCAGCTTCTCGTAGGCCTCCCACAGGTGCTCGGGCAGCAGGGGTGGGCTCTCCAGCTTCATGGATTCGGCCAGCTGCTTTATCTCGCGGTAGGTGAGGGCCCGGCGCTGGTAAGGTTGGTTGTGTAGCACCTGCAGGGCCGTTATCTCGTCGCGGTGCTCGGTGATAAAGGTCTTGAACTTGTCTACCTGCGTCTGGGCCAGCCGCCGTGCTGCTTCCTCCGGGGAGTGTTTGGTAGTAAAGCCGCCGTTAATCACCCGGTCTTTGCTCACTAGGTCAATCACCATGTCTTTCTGGGTGTGCAGCTTCGTGAGCAGCGTGCGCAGGGCCGGGTCGTTCAGGGCTTGGGTGGCTGTATCGACCAAATGCTGCTGGGCCTGTTCCCAGTGTACCTCGGTGGGCTCGGGGGCGCCTTCCAGTCTGGCTAGGGCTAGCGCGGCGGTTTCCTGTCGCACGGGGTCCACGGCATCAAACAGCCGGCTGGCCAGCTGCTGCACCGTGGGGCCGCCGTTGGTCTGAGCAGCCACGGTGGCGCGGTCGTCGTCAGTCAGTTGCCGGTCTAGCCGGGCCAGGCGGGTGGCCAGGGCGCGCAGGTGCTCGGGCTCCTGGCTGCCCAGGGCCACCGCTTCCAGCAGCTTCTCAAAGCTCACGCCGTTGGGGCGCTCGGTGCGGGTGGTTTCGGTTTTCTCGCTCTCCGTCACGCCCACGGCGTCTACTATCACAAAGCGGGTTTTGGCCTCCACTTCCTGGTCGGCCACCAGGCGCAGGTCGTCCAGGCTGATGGTACGCGTGCCCCGGCCTTTCATCTGGTCGTAGTATACCCGGCTGCGTACGTCGCGCAGGAAAATCAGGCACTCCAGCGGCCGGATGTCGGTACCGGTGGAAATCATATCCACCGTTACGGCCACCCGCGGGTTAAACTCGTTGCGAAACCGCTTAATCAGCTCGTCGGGCTTGCCCTCAGTGGTGCCGTAAGTTATCTTTTTGCAGAAGTCGTTGCTCTTGCCGAAGACCTCCCGCATCAAATCCACAATTTCGTCGGCGTGGTGGTCGGTCTTAGCGAATATCAAGGTCTTGGGCACATGCTCCCGCCCAGGGAACAGCTGGGGCAGCCGGTCCCGGAACTCGGTCAGCACCGTGCGTATCTGGTCGGGCGTGGTGACGGAGCGGTCCAGTTGGCTGCCGGTGTACACCAGGTCGTCGTCCAGCGTTTCCCAGCGCCGCCGCCGGGTCTGGCGCTCCATCATCTTCACGGCGCTGCCCTTCTCTACCCGGGCTCCGCCTCCGGTTATTTCAGTCTCAATGCGGTACACGTCGAAGCCCACGTTCACGCCGTCTACTACGGCCCGCTCGTGGCTGTACTCCATCACCAGATTCTGGTTGAAGAAGCCGAAGGTCTGTTTGGATGGGGTAGCCGTCAGCCCAATCAGGTGGGCATCAAAGTACTCCAGCACCTGCTGCCACACGTTGTAGATGGAGCGGTGGCACTCGTCGATAATGATGAAGTCGTAGGTTTCCGGCGGCAGGGCCGGGTTGTAGGCCACTTCCTTGGGCCGCTTGCTCACGGCATCGGCCGGCAGCTCAAACCCCGAGCGCTCCTCGTTGCCCTCCTCAAACTCCGCCTCACCCCGCAGCATGGAGTACAGCCGCTGAATGGTGGTGATGGTGACTTTGTTTACCGAGTCGAGGTGGTTGCTCGTCAGGTTCTGCACGTTGTACAGCTCTGTAAACTTGCGCCCGTCGTCGGGGGTAGCGTAGGCCTGGAACTCCTGCAGCGTCTGCCGGCCCAGGTTACCCCGGTCTACCAGAAACAGGATGCGCTTGGCCCCGGCAAACTTGATGAGCCGGTACGCAGCCGTTACGGCCGTAAAGGTCTTGCCTGAGCCCGTGGCCATCTGAATCAGGGCCCGCGGCCGGTCGTGCTTCAGGGAGACTTCCAGGTTGCGGATGGCCTCTACCTGGCAGTCGCGCAGGCCCGTGGGTTCCAGCACGGGCAGATGCTGCAGGCGAGCCCGTAGCGTGGCCGTCTGCCGCGCCCAGTCGCGCAGCGTTTCTGGCCGATGAAACCAGAACACCGGTCGGGATCGGGGCTCCGGGTCACGCCGGTCCAGAAACCGAATTTCGTGGCCGTTGGCCTCGTACCCAAAGGGCAGCTCGTCGGCCGTACGCGGAATATGCTTGGTGGCGCTGGTCAGGTAGCGCGCCGTCTGCTCGGCTACGGCCGTCAGGGAGGTGCCTTCCTTCTTAGCTTCTACCACACCTACCAGCTTGCCTTCCACCAGCAGGGCATAGTCAGCCGGGCCCGAGGCGGTGGGAAACTCCCGCACGGCTACCCCTAACGAGGCGGTGCGATTCAGCTGGTCCCGGTCCTGCAGCACCCAGCCTGCTGCCGTCAGTTGCGCATCAATCAGTTGGCGAGCTTTCTGTTCGGGAGTAAGCATGGGCGGGGTAGGATAGAGGCGTAGAATCTAGCAATAGATAATGAGCCCCGCACGGCAGAATACTATCCGGGGGTAGCAAATCTACCGAAGCTACCGCGCTTTTCCTTCCTTCTGTGCAAACTTGAAGAGGTGCCCTTAATTGAGTTGCTCTATTCAGAAAGAGTATCTAAAAAAGCGGCTGACAAAACTCGCTAGAATCGCGGCCTGCATAGCAACTGATGGCGTAGTCGCATCCCATAACAACACCGAAAAAAGGCTTAAAACTGCGTATGGATATTGCTTAGCGAGTACGTGTCCATACCCTCTCTTGTCAAATGTTTATAAGTGACTGTATGACATTAATTTATACCTTGAAAGAGGGGGTGTGGATACGTACTTGCTAGGAACCCCCAGGCCTCTCCTCAAGAATGCCACCTGAACATCAGAGGTAAGCGGCCCGCCTATCCTTTTCAGGCCTCCAGAGATACCTCGATTTGCTCCAGTATTTCGGAGAGAGTTACCTGGTAATACCGGCAGAGTGTTGCCAGCGTAGTAATCGTCACATTCAGGGAGTTGGCCTCAATGCGGCCTATATGCACCCCTGTTGCTTCATACACTTGTTGCAGGGTGAGCCGGCGCCTTTCTCGCAGGGCTTTTAGCCGGCGAATCAATTCCAGAAGTAAGGGGGAAGCAGCCTTGGCAGTCATAACAGGTAGGAGAAGTCGTAAACAAACTTATTAATGACATTAATGTCATTAATGCATGTATACTACGTATTTTTGAAGGGCCTATCACGGCCTCCCTGGCTTTTCCGCGCAGGCTTACGCCCAAGGCAGTACCAACTCACTTATCACTCCTACCTCCAGCTTACATGAAACCTACTCTCTCCTCTTCGGTAACAGAACAATGTCGGGCGGCCTTGCTGGGGTTGGCGGTGGGTGATGCGCTAGGAGTGCCCGTGGAGTTTCAAAGCCGCGCAGCCCGGCGTCAGGACCCAGTCGTCCACATGCGCGCCTACGGGACACACAACCAGCCCGCTGGTACCTGGTCCGATGATGCCTCCCTGACCTTCTGTTTGGCCGAAGCCATTGCCGATGGCTTCACGCTGCCCAAGCTGGCCCGCAACTGCTGCCGTTGGTATGAGGACAACTTCTGGACACCCCACGGCCGCGTGTTTGACATCGGCATTACCACCCGCGAGGCCTTGCAGCGCCTGCAGGCAAAGCCTGGGCTGGTGCGCGCCGGCGGCACCGACGAGTATAGCAATGGAAATGGGGCCCTGATGCGGATTCTGCCCTTGGCCTTCTACCAGACCAATGCTCCGCTACAGGAGCGGTTCCAGCTAATCTTTGACGTGGCGGCCGTCACCCACGGGCATATCCGCTCCGCGGTGGCCTGCTTCCTGTATCTGGAAATAGCGCGCCACTTGCGCGCAGGCCTCACGCCGGCTGAAGCCTATGCCCAGCTCTGCCAGGAGGGGCCGGCCCAGTTGCGGGCTCTGAACATTCCCGCCAAGGAAGCCGACCACTTCGAGCGTATCCTCAGCGGCCGGCTGCCCGACGTGAACGTGCTAGCTATCAACAGCGGCGGCTATGTAATGCACACGCTGGAGGCGGCCCTCTGGTGCCTGCTGCGCTATGAAACCTACGCCGAAACCGTACTAGCCGCCGTCAACCTCGGCGACGATACCGATACCACCGGCGCCGTGACTGGTGGCCTAGCTGGCCTGTACTATGGCGAAGCCGCCATTCCTGCTGAGTGGCTCCAGGTGCTGGCTCGTCGCGCCGATATCGAAGGCCTGGCCTATCGGATGGTCGCTGCTACTATCTCAGTCGATGCTCCTCCCGCTTAAGAGCGGATTACCTGAAGTAATTTGCTGCTCATGCAGCAGGTTAAAGACCAAAAAAGGCAGCCCCGTCATGGAGCTGCCTTTTTGCTTTCAAGCTGTAGCAGAATCAATCTGCTTAGAGCTATTCAATAACCAAGCGTTTGGTCGTGGCAACCTCACCGGCCTGGACGTGCACCGAGTACACACCCGCGGGTAGATTAGCCAGTTCCAGCTTGTGCTCCGCGCCATTAGGCTTCAGGCCCAACTCAAACTGTCGCACCTCTTGCCCCAGGGCATTGAATACCGCTACCTGCGCTGTTTTCGTGCCGGGTACACTAGGTAAAGCTAGCGTTACTGTATGGTGGGCCGGGTTGGGATACAAGGCTATGGCTGTCGCCAGCAGCGCCGCCCTGGTAGGCGTGGCCGTGGCCGGCCCAAAGCGCAACGCGAAACGGCCACTAACAGCTTTGGAATCAGTCGTGAAGGTATACGCTGCCTGCGTCTGTAGGTCCGTTTCCTGGCCCGTTACCGCATCCACTAGGACGACAGGGGTGCTTTCCAAATGCAACAGCTTAGCCACCTTCAGCGTGTAGGTTCCAATCTGAGGAATAACAAGCCCAAGTGGTACCACCGCCCCGGAAGTTAGAACCGGCAAGCCATTAATCGCTAGCTCATTCCCGGAGCCAGTGACTGAGTATAGTGACAAGCCATGCGGGTTGCGGAGCTTCACAGCATCATATCGAGCATCTACGCCATCAGTAGCACCAGACTCGAAATATACGTCCGTAGCATCAGACAGAGATGGTGTCGTTCCTTGTAAGGTTAGCTGTAGGCGAGGACGAAGATCAGTGGAAGGCCGTTTTAGCGGGGCAGCGCTAGTTAACACATTCACAGATCGGATATTGTTGGTTAAAACTAGTGTAGTTGGGCCTGCCCCTGCAGTAGAGTGCACGAAAAAACCTTGCCCCATAGCAACCATTGGGTTGCCCACTCCATTGACGCAACTTCTATACTGTCCGGTATAACGGTCGGTACTTTCAAAAACATACATAGCATTATCAAGGCCAGGAGGAACTGCTACTTGGCTCCAGTCGATTAAAGTTGGATAAGGGTTACCTAGTAAATGCCAACCTCCATTGGAATTAGTTTGGGTGATGGGTATACTAATGGGACCGGTGTTCAGAGCGCCTACAAAATCGACTGTCTGCTTTGCAGCTAAGTTGACCGTATATCCGTGACCAACCTCCAGAGAAGAGGCTAAACTGGTCGGCGATACCCAGCCTTTGTCAAAGGTTGATAGAGTAGTAGCTGGACTAGTAGCTACCCTAGCTTCATCGTAACCAAATACAGTAGGAAATGGGGTAATAGCTCCTGGCGCTATTGCCTTGTTGTAAGCCGAATTGATAGTTGGTATAAAGCCCGCTGTAGCTATATCTGCTACAGTAGAACCGGACACCGGTGCAGAGAGGTGACGATAGCCAGCACCAGCATTCGCACCTTCGCTAATATAGCGTTGCACTGTGGCCATCCCAATGACCCGACCTAAGCCAAAGTTTGCTACTATAGCAGTAGAATCAGCATCAGAAAGAAGAGTGAGCATGTGGCTATTTAAGAGTAGATTCCCTGTGTTAGTCACTGATACCCCGCCTCGGATGGCAACGGGTTGGGTAAGTTTCACAACTGTCTCAATGCTCAGAAAGCGAACGCGGCGGGGTAACCCTGAACCAGTCTCCTGACTCGCGTCGGCGGGATAATAATAATCTGCGGACTGGGAGAAATTACGTGATCCGGTTACTTGGATCGGCCCAACTGCTTCTGTTGCACTTAACCCCTCTTCTGACACAATAAATATCTTAGCGCCAGAAGCTAGAGTAAATCCTCCAGGGCCATTAATTGTATTACTGCTATTATTTTGGCTTAAAAGACCGTTTCCCTGGACCACCATCTGACCATAAACAGTTAGGGTCCCAATCAAGTTTGCAACTCCGGTGCTGGTAACAGTCACATTCCGATAGCTGCCTTGAACCAATTGATTGTCGCTTACTATAAGGTCAGTTAAGTCTGTGATTACCTCAAAAGTTTTAGAACTGGAAGCGGAACCGCTGGGCGTGGTGACAGAGATGAGGCCTGAAGTAGCTCCTGCCGGCACTTTTACGATAATTTGTCTGCCACCTTCATTTACTGTAAATTCGGAAGCGGAGGTGCCATTAAAAGATACGCTGGTTGTACCGCTGAATCCCGAACCTGTTAAAGTTATGGATGTGCCGACTAAACCATTTGTAGGAGTAAAGGAGGCTATGGTAACTGATGAACCTATAGCAAGGCGCGCCACAAAATTATCGCCTCCTCCTTGTGCAGTAGGTAGAGTCTGGTTACCCACACTCATGCTAGTACCGTTGTAGCCACCAGATAGATAAACAGCATCCGCGTAATGCGTATCTAATTCTCGACCGAAGAGATCCGCAGTGGAACCACCAAGACCCATTGCCGATTGCCAAACCCCAGATCGGCTAATTTGAGCTACATAATCAGAAGTAGAAGTACTTGGGACAAGTTTAGTAGTGCCAAAGGCAAAGGTACCCGGCAACTTCCCAGATAAGGAGGCGCCAGAGGTAGTACCTCTCCCTGCCAATGCTGTTGTATAAAGGTAAGCATCAGGAATTTCCTGAGCCCATTCAAAAGTAGCTGCGTAAGGATTATACCCTGCTATAAAAGCCCCGGCAGGAGATGAGACCCCAGTAGCATTGCCGGGGGCTGGATTATAGCCTGTTATATAGATAAAATTGCTGCCATCGTGGGCAATATGGCCGCCAGCGGGTGCATTGGTAATATATTGACTAACAAAGTTGCTTGCACTGCCCCAGTTGCCATAGCTGGCCGAGGCAATGAACACGTCACGGTTACCAGGGGCCGTAGTGCCACCAGGCGTCAATGTGGTTACGCCCTGTGCGGTGGGGAAAGCTACAGAGGGTCCTGCAACAATGCCGGTAATCCATACTTTACCGTAAGCATAGTATGTGTCCGAAATATAGCGAACGGACGAACCCATTAGGTTGCCATTACTGTAGGAAGCAGTCGCCCAATCCCAGCCTTCGCCAGTGCGAGGATCATATTTGGCTACCACAAACTCTTTGGTATCACCACTAGTATGCGGGGAAACCCTAACTGTATGGCTCCCAAAGGAGGCGGTCCCAGCTTCCATCATTCCAGCTATACAGACTGTTCCGCTCCCGTCCGTACGCAAAAGCACTGAAGACCGTATGACTGTTTCTGAAAACGTAGCCACCAACCCACTCTGCCATACACCTGACTCACTAAGAAAGGCACGGTAGAAAGAATTACCTGTTGCGGGAGCTTTGAGAGTAGAGACTCCAAATGTGACTACTGAATCTTTAGGTAGCCATCCGACCACGTAATACCCGCCGTACGATGCTTCTACATCTTCCACAGTTAGGAATTGATTGATATCGGTACCTGGCCGGGAAGGCTTTACTGGCTTAGACCAAACAAGAGCTCCTTGTTGATTGAATTTCGTGAGGTAAGGCCCTGGCCCGTCAGGACCTGTATCCAGTCTGAGTTCGGCTACCAGAGTTCCCCCATTGGGGTCGTAGGTATGGGTTATGGCCTTGACGATGTCGCGGCCGCTGCCGTCACGATGAGTAGACCAATCCCATGTCTGGCCTAATACTATGCTCCCGTGTAACGAAAAGCACACCATTATAAACAGCGCTACAAGCCGTAGTAGTAAGTGTTTCATCAAATAAGTGGAAAGAAAATGAGATACGAAGATGAAAGAGACTGATGAGGATGGTTTCTTGTCAGACGGGATATGATAGTTTACTTCCACTCACAATAGCTTTTCCAGTATTAAGAATTTTTGACTTCGAGCAGGGCAGATTCTTTTTCCGCCAGCACTAGTAAAGGGTACGCCAGCAGAACAGCCAGAGGCGAGCAGAGGAAATCAATCAGTTGATGAGCCAGCAGGCTCATTACCTGCAGGTGTAAGCCTTGTCCTACAGCCAGCAGCATACACCCCGTCAGAAAGGCCCCGGCATATGCCAGCACAATCTGCCACTGGAAACGCCCCCGCAGCAGGACGCGCAGCAGGAGGATGCTCAAGCCCAGATACAGAACCCTGTACGTCAGCGCTACCGGCATCCCATGGCTCGTGAGCTGCGTGTGTGTGCCTGCTTGCAATAAGTACTGCCCGGCCGGTCCCATCAATGCCATCCCGGCTCGCCATAGCCGTGCTAGTCCGGTAAATACCTGCTCATCAAACTGCCCCAGCACAAACAGCCCGCTGCCCAGTAGGAGCAGGACTAGCTTCCGCAGTATCCGGGATAACCGCCCATTCACGCCCGGACTATGCATAGCTGGCCTCCGCAGCGGAAGTAACCGAAGCCTGCCGCCGCACCCACAGCACCCACAAGCCTCCAATGGCGCCGTACACCACGAAGGTGAAGGTGTAGTGGTGGTTGAAGTCCACGCTGCCGGCCGGGCCCCAGTGCTGCAGCACCGCCAGCGCCGCTACCCGGATAATATTCAGCAGGTAAATCATCAGGCAGCCCAGGGGGATAAACCACCCTTTGCGCGTGCCTGGGCTGGGAAAAGACAGCACAAAGCCGGCAAACAGCGTGTAGAGCACCAACCCATTGCAGGGGTGGCCCACCCACACGGCCGGCTGCCCGCTCACGCTCACCAGCCGCAGCTGCTCGACTTGTGCGTCTATGCCCAGGCCGCGCAGTGCGAAAGCGCTGGCCTGCGCCAGGTTCACCGACAAGGCCTGGTCCAGCTGACCCTGCGGCCCCAGCCACAGCGTGTAACCCACGTGCCAGACCAGCAGCAGCAGCAGGGCGCGCAACAGAAATACCCGTAGGGGGGATTGAAAGAGACGATTCATACCGGAAAGCGCAGCCCCATCAGAAGTTATCCAACGGGGCTGCAGGAAAAAGTCGAAGAGGGTAGGTTAAGACCGGGAACGACGTTTGCGCAACGTGTTCAGACCATAGGCCACGCTGCCGGCCAGCAGCAGCGAAGCGCCGCCATCAATGGGCACGGCCGTGGGCGCGGGTTCCGGATCCGGCGTCGGGCCACCATCCCCCGGCTGGCCCTGGGCATACAGAGGAGAAGAAAAGCTAACGGCCAGCACCAGCAAGGCGCCACTCAGGAAGGAAGAGAGGATAAAGCGAGAGGTATTCATAAAAAAGCGGAATGAGAGAAAAGCAGATCAGTAAAGGGAATGAATGACCCAGCCCCATTGGGAGCTGGGCCATCTTTAAGCAGAACCTAACGGCTGAGCACGATTTTGCGGGAAACCACCTGGTTGCCGGAGGTGATCCGCACCACATACATACCCGTGGCCAGCTGCGAGCCGTCGACCGGAATGTGTTGCTGGGCTCCGGTCGTCGTCACTGTGCGCGCCAACACTCGCTGACCGAGGGCGTTGATCAGCTCCAGCTGCACACGGCCCTGGTACTGGTTGAGCTCCACCGTGAAGTGGCCGACACTAGGATTAGGGTACACCCGTGCCTCCTGACTGCCCGCACCCGCTTTGGTCGGGGTCGGGGTCAGGGAAGGATTGAAGTGCACGAAGAAGCGGCCCTCCGCCTCGGTGGAGGAGGCGGTGAAGGAGTAGGACGGGGTCGTGCGCAAATCCTGCCACACCTTCAGCTGCCGGTCCTCCAGCAGAATCTGCGTCGTGCTGGCAAAGTTGACCAGCTGGGTTGCATCCAGCGTATGCGCCGTGGCCTGCGTCACCCGCACGCCCAGAGGTACCACCACCGACTGCTGCAAGGGCCCCTGGCCGTTGATGGACAACTGCTTCTGCGCGGCCACGCTGTACAGGTTGGGGCTGCCATCCGTGTTCAGGATCTTGTAGGCATCGAAGGCGGCATCCACCTCGGCGGTGGCTCCCTGCTCGAAGTACAGGTAAGTGGCATCCGTGTGCTGCTGCCCGTCACGCAGACTCAGCTCTACCAGAGGACGGGTTTCGCCGCCGCGGTACAGGCCGGGGTTCTGGTAGGAGGTCAGGCGGCAGGCATCTGTGAAGCTGAAGGTCACCGGCTGGGCGCCCTGCACCCGCACCAGGAAGCCCTGCATAGCGGGAATGATGTTGGCGCCTTTCGGGCCGATGCCATTCACGTAGCTCACGTACGAGCCGGCATATGCCGTGCTCGAGCGGAAGGTGTAGATGGCGTTGTACATGCCGGCCGGAGCCGTCACCAAATCCCAGTTAATAGGTGCCGGGTACGGGTTACCCAGAACATGCCAGCCCGAGTTTTCCAGGCCACCATGCGTCAGGTTGGTCACGGCCACCGGTCCCGTGGTTAAGGTGCCTTCCAAAGCTACCTTCTCCTGAGCACTGATGTTCACCGAATAGCCTTTACCCGATACCAATGCATCGGACAGCGCAGCCAGCGACTTCCAGCCCACAGTAAATTCGGGGTATGAAGCAGTAATGCGCGTCTCGTCATAGCCCAAGACATTGGGGAAGATAGAGGCCGGCATGTAGGGTCGTGGCAGCTTGTTGTAGTCCGGGTTTACCTTTGGCGTAAAGCCGCTGGTGGCCAGGTCCGCTACCGTCGTGCTCACCACCGGGGAGGAGAGGTGGCGGTAGCCTACCCCTGGGTTCGAAGGGCTGATGTAGCGCTGCATAGCCGCTTTGCCAACTACAACCCCGCCGGCATTAACCACCAGGGCGGTGGTTTTGGCATCGGAGAGCAGCGTGAAGGGCTGAGCGTTGGTAGTCAGGTTGCCGCGCAGCGTAAGCAGGCGGGCTACCGTGGTAGTCCCCGTCAGCTCGCCCCCGGCCGCTTCGACGGTCAGGTTAGAAAAAGGTGTGACCCCACTGCCGCCTATTTTCTGCTTCGTCGTACCCGTCAGGCGAACTTCACCCTTCTCCGTGCTGCTGAACAGACCATTGTTGATAAAGTCGCCTTTCAGCTCCAGCACGCCGTTGTCTAGCACGCTGAGTTTGGCGTTTGATGCCAGGGTCACTTGCTTGACCGCCTGCAACGAGCTGATGGTCGGCGAGTAGGGGGTTCCAGCGGGAATCAGGACTGTGGTTTCCGCAGTAGGTACCTGGTTATTGCTCCAGTTCGAAGCGGTCGTCCAGGCCGTCGAGGTCTGACCCGTCCACGTCAGGCTGGCTGTCGTCACAGTTACAGAGACGGTACTAGTAGCCGTGCAGCTGCCGTTGGTTGCTGTCACGGTATACTGCTGGGTCCCAATTGCCGTGGGCGTTGCCGAAACCAAGCTGCCGCTGGTCTGCTGCAGGCCCTGACCACTCCAGATATAGGTAGCTCCACTTACCTGGCTGGCCACACTGAGCGTCGTGCTGCTGCCCAGCATCAGGGAAGTGGGCGAAGCCTGCGCGGTTACAGCCAGCGCCGGGTTTACCGTTACCGTCACCGTAGCCGTGCTGGTGCAGCCCTGCGCCGAGGTGCCTGTTACCGTATACGTCGTAGTGGTAGCCGGAGAGGCTGTTACCGTAGCGCTGCTGGTGCTGCTCAGCCCGGTAGCCGGCGACCAGCTATACGAGCTGGCCCCCGTTGCCTGCAGGCTGGTGGAAGAGCCGGCACAAATGCTGGCGGAGGTAGCGCTGGCGCTTACCACCGGCGCGGCATTGATGGTGGCCGTCGCACTCACCCGACTGCTGGGGCATCCTTGCGTGGAAGTAGCCTGCACGTAGTACGTAGTCGTAGCGCTCAGCGAGGGCGTGGTATAGCTCGCGCTGGTGCTCAGCACAGTAGTGCTGGTGGCCGTGGCGTACCAGGCATAGGTACCGCTGGAGCCGCTGGCTTTCAACGTAACCGTACCAGCGCCGCAGCGCGCAGCACCCGTGATAACCGGGGCACTGAGTACCGGACTCACCGTTACCTGCTGGGTAGCGGTGCCCTGGCAGCCGTTGGCATTGGTGTAGCGGTAAGTAATGGTATAGGTACCGGCCCCCGCCGTGCCCGGCGAAAACTGATTCCCATTCAAAATGCCCGTTCCGCTGAACGTACCGCCCGTAGGTGAGCCTGTCAGGGTAGCGTTGCCATCTGTAGTGCAATAGGCAGCATTCAGGCCCGTGAAGCTGATGTTGGATAGAGAGGTAACGTTTACAATTACCTCATCCGAAGCCTGCTGGCCATACGAATCCTCTACCGTCACGCTGTAGGTGCCAGCGGTGGTAACGGTAATGGAAGCCGTGGTAGCGCCCGTGCTCCACTTATAGGATTTGAAGCCCGCGGCGGCCGTTAGCGTTTTGCTCTGGCCTTCGCACATCGTCACATCGGCGCCTAGGTTCACTACGGGCTCGGGTGCCAGCTGCACTGTTACCGCGGCCGAGGTGGCCTGACAGCCGTTTTTATCCGTTACCGTCACCGTATAGGTGCCCGGCGTCGAAATAACCGCTTCCTGATAGGGCTGCCCGTCCGACCAGCGGTAGGAAGCAAACCCATCATTGGCCTTCAGGGTTGTTTTCGAGCCCTTAACAATGGTAATGGTTCCGGTAGGTGTGGTGGTCACCACGGGGGCCGGGTACACCGTTACCATCGTAGCACTGGAAGTGCTGCAGCCGGCGCTGCCGGTGGTGGTCAGCTCCACCTTATAGGTACCGGCTTTGGCGTAGGTGTGCGTGGGATGCTGTGCTGTAGAGGTCTGGCCATCCCCAAACTTCCAGCTGTAACTCATGGTACCCGAGCCAATGGTGCTGGTATTGGTAAAGGTAATGCCCGATCCGAAACAGGAGTTGCTAGCGGTGAAGGCCGCCTGGGGCGTTTCTGTTACCGTCACCGCCTTGCTGATGGCGCTGTAGCAGCCTTCCTTGGAATAGGCCCGCATCGTCACAGTATAGGTGCCGGACTTCGCATAGGCATGAATCGGGCTCTTCACTGAGGCGGAGTCCCCATCTCCGAACAGCCACTCGTAGCGGGAAATGCTACCCGTGCTGATGCTGGCCGAACCGGTGAACTTCACGGGCTGGTTCGCGCAGTCCGTTACGTAGGTGAAGTTAACGCTGGGACTTGGCTTCTTATACCGGTCGATGCGCAGCGTGTCGTTGTTGATGTTGTCATCGTTGGCATCCACTAGCCAGATTTTGAAGCTATACACCCCATCCGTGCCCAAATCCTGGGGCTGCTTGAAGGTGTAGGCAATATCATTAGCTGTGCTTCCCGGAATGACGTCCGTATAGATGGTGCCCTTATTGACCTGATAGGCCACCTTCAGGTTGAGGAGCGGAATATCCCCGTACTGGGCAATGTTCACCGTCACGGGTTCACTGCTGCCTAGGTTGCAGTCCAGCGTAGGGCTTACCAGACGGGTAATACCAAAGTCCACGGTAAACTCATCACCGCCTACATCGGGCGCGGAACCGTTGCGTAGCTCCCCGTCAATGTCCAGCGTGACGCCTGATGAGGCAATTCCTGCACCGTTTATAAAGCGCTGCAGAGGTCGCAACTCCGTTGTCGATTTGAAGAAAGGGTTAACGGCGTTGGAGTTGGGATCGGTCTTGAGCGTTTGCCGCCAGCTGCTCAGACTGTTTTGATTGGTGCCGTTAGCGAAGCCGAGCTTGCCGGAAGCAGAGTAGTAGTTGTTGTAATCCCAGTCGTTGGTGCCGCTGGGGCTGCTAACCAGGTAGGTGGCGTAGCCGCTGCCGGTGTTGGCGAAGATATTATTCTTCACCGTCAGGTCACTGCCCCCGGTTAGCTCAAAAGCCCGGCCGTTGACCGGATCCGAGCCCGTGATGTTGACCGAGTTGAAGACGATGCGGTTGCTGGAGCCGCTATTGGAGATGCCCTTGGCAATGCCCACGCCGCCGGCCTGAATGAAATTGTTGGCGATCAAGCAACCCGACTGCTGCACTTCAATGCCACTGCCATTTACCACGTTAGTAATGCGGTTCTGGAGTACTTGCACCTGGCTGTTTTCTGTGCCGGTGAGGCGCAGGCCGGTATCCACACCGCTAAGCAAATTGCCACGCACTATGCCTCCGCTGCTCGCCCACAGATTAAGGTCTAGTCCGATACGGGCCTGTTGCACGGTGTTGTTCAGTACCTGTAGATCAAGCGGGGCCCGGCAGGAAGAGCTGCATACATAGCTAGCGGAAACCCCGATGGTTAAGCGCCCAACGGGAGTAATGGTATTGTTTTTTACGATTATGCTGCTACCCCCCGGACCTGTATACCATAGGACGAATAGCCACTAGATGAATAGCAGCCGCCCTGAATCGTATTGTCAGATATTTCAGCGTTAACCGTACTGCTCACTATCACACCATAAGTCGAGTAATATCCATAGGCAAATAGGTGGTTGTTGTTGATCTTGGGGTTGGAACTGTTAGTCACGTTCACTGATGTAACCTCGGAGCCCGAATTGATACTGGGTGCAACAGTGTTGCCCTGCACCAGCGCCCCAGTGGTATAGGATAACCCGATGCTGGACTCTGAGGCCGAGTATGGGCTGGTAAAGGTGTTGCCTGTAATGGCGACGCGGCTTGCTGGCTGAGTCGACAGATTGGCCAAAAATATGCCGCCGGTCACGGCATTGCCCGCAAAGGTGAGCACTGAGTCGCAGGAGGTGCCAGGGGAGCTGACCCGGTTGAGTTGCGTGTTGCGGAAACTTACATGGTGAGCCCCGTTCCGAATAATGACCGCCGATGAACCAGATTGCCCATTGCTACGCAAAATCCCCAGCTTGCGGAAGGTGATATAATCGGTTCCTTCCAGAACGAGGGTATAGTCATTGCTAGGATTCGTCTCCTGGTAATGCAAAGCCACCTTCGTGCTATCCCCACTTTCCGACTCAAATACGATTGGGGCCGTTGCCGACGCACCACTGATCTGGCCCAGCTTCACCTGCTCGTTATAGCTGCCGTTGCGCACACGGAAAGTCACCCCACAGCCCACCCCGGCATTATTCAAGGCCGTTACTGCTTCCGTGAAGTTCTGGAAGTCGGGATTCGTGCCCCCAATCGTGTATAAACCGCACAGTGGTGTGGCAAGATCCTTAATCGAAGCCGTGTCATTAAGGGCATTGCACGCTTTCTGACCATTGGGTGTGGTAGCCCAGGCTTTTAAGGAATACGTCTTCCCGCTGGGGAAACTGTAGCTACCTACTGTAATGGTAGCATTGCCTGCCCCAGCCAAAGTCCCAGTCCAGTTATAAGTCGGCTGCGCAACTCCGTTGATGGACCAGTTGATAACGGCCGAGCTGAGAGTGGTCAGGCTCTGATTCTGTAGCTGTACTTCTATTCCCTGTAAGCCAGGAGACAACGGGTTCCTTAGACTTGTGAAAGCATTCACCCCGACATCGGGGGTGCAAGGGACATACTCTTTGGCTCCTATATCGGCAGTGGTGCTTCGGAGTACACTATCAATATCTGTTGTGATGCCACTAATAGATACAGCGGCATTGTTGAGCAGAATCTGATTAATGCCAAGATCGGTATGAGAGACGAAAAATGGATTGACTGCTTTACTATGTACATCTGTAGAGATTAAAGCGCTCCAAGCACTCAGACTGTTTTGATTGGTGCCGTTAGCGAAGCCGAGCTTGCCGGAAGCAGAGTAGTAGTTGTTGTAATCCCAGTCGTTGGTGCCGCTGGGGCTGCTAACCAGGTAGGTGGCGTAGCCGCTGCCGGTGTTGGCGAAGATATTATTCTTCACCGTCAGGTCACTGCCCCCGGTTAGCTCAAAAGCCCGGCCGTTGACCGGATCCGAGCCCGTGATGTTGACCGAGTTGAAGACGATGCGGTTGCTGGAGCCGCTATTGGAGATGCCCTTGGCAATGCCCACGCCGCCGGCCTGAATGAAATTGTTGGCGATCAAGCAACCCGACTGCTGCACTTCAATGCCACTGCCATTTACCACGTTAGTAATGCGGTTCTGGAGTACTTGCACCTGGCTGTTTTCTGTGCCGGTGAGGCGCAGGCCGGTATCCACACCGCTAAGCAAATTGCCACGCACTATGCCTCCGCTGCTCGCCCACAGATTAAGGTCTAGTCCGATACGGGCCTGTTGCACGGTGTTGTTCAGTACCTGTAGATCAAGCGGGGCCCGGCAGGAAGAGCTGCATACATAGCTAGCGGAAACCCCGATGGTTAAGCGCCCAACGGGAGTAATGGTATTGTTTTTTACGATTATGCTGCTACCCCCCGGACCTGTATACCATAGGACGAATAGCCACTAGATGAATAGCAGCCGCCCTGAATCGTATTGTCAGATATTTCAGCGTTAACCGTACTGCTCACTATCACACCATAAGTCGAGTAATATCCATAGGCAAATAGGTGGTTGTTGTTGATCTTGGGGTTGGAACTGTTAGTCACGTTCACTGATGTAACCTCGGAGCCCGAATTGATACTGGGTGCAACAGTGTTGCCCTGCACCAGCGCCCCAGTGGTATAGGATAACCCGATGCTGGACTCTGAGGCCGAGTATGGGCTGGTAAAGGTGTTGCCTGTAATGGCGACGCGGCTTGCTGGCTGAGTCGACAGATTGGCCAAAAATATGCCGCCGGTCACGGCATTGCCCGCAAAGGTGAGCACTGAGTCGCAGGAGGTGCCAGGGGAGCTGACCCGGTTGAGTTGCGTGTTGCGGAAACTTACATGGTGAGCCCCGTTCCGAATAATGACCGCCGATGAACCAGATTGCCCATTGCTACGCAAAATCCCCAGCTTGCGGAAGGTGATATAATCGGTTCCTTCCAGAACGAGGGTATAGTCATTGCTAGGATTCGTCTCCTGGTAATGCAAAGCCACCTTCGTGCTATCCCCACTTTCCGACTCAAATACGATTGGGGCCGTTGCCGACGCACCACTGATCTGGCCCAGCTTCACCTGCTCGTTATAGCTGCCGTTGCGCACACGGAAAGTCACCCCACAGCCCACCCCGGCATTATTCAAGGCCGTTACTGCTTCCGTGAAGTTCTGGAAGTCGGGATTCGTGCCCCCAATCGTGTATAAACCGCACAGTGGTGTGGCAAGATCCTTAATCGAAGCCGTGTCATTAAGGGCATTGCACGCTTTCTGACCATTGGGTGTGGTAGCCCAGGCCTTGATGCTATAGCTCTTTCCTCCCTGAAAGTTAAAATTGCCCAGTGAGATGCTGGCGTTAGCGGCCCCAGTCAAGGACCCTGTCCACTTATAAACAGGCTGGGAGGCGCCATTTATGGACCAGTTAATTACAGCTGAATTGAGCGCGGTTAAGCTCTGATTTTGTAACTGTACCTGCACCGATTGGCTACCTGGGGTAAGCGGATTCCCTAGCCCGACAAATGCATTCACCCCAACATCGGGTGTACATGGGGTGAATTCTTTGGCCCCAATATCAGCCGTACTACCACGCGTTGCGCCATCAATATCAGTTGTTATACCTGTTATGGCCATCGCGGCACTATTAAGCAGAATTTGATTGATGCTTAGATTAGTGGGGGAAGTATAAAATGGATTAACTGCTTTTGAGTTGTTGTCGAGGCTATTGGCTTTCCTCCATTGAGCTAAGTCAGCTACAGCGGTGCCGTTAGTGAAGCCGAGCTTGCCGGAAGCAGAGTAGTAGTTGTTGTAATCCCAGTCGTTGGTGCCGCTGGGGCTGCTAACCAGGTAGGTGGCGTAGCCGCTGCCGGTGTTGGCGAAGATATTATTCTTCACCGTCAGGTCACTGCCCCGGTTAGCTCAAAAGCCCGGCCGTTGACCGGATCCGAGCCCGTGATGTTGACCGAGTTGAAGACGATGCGGTTGCTGGAGCCGCTATTGGAGATGCCCTTGGCAATGCCCACGCCGCCGGCCTGAATGAAATTGTTGGCGATCAAGCAACCCGACTGCTGCACTTCAATGCCACTGCCATTTACCACGTTAGTAATGCGGTTCTGGAGTACTTGCACCTGGCTGTTTTCTGTGCCGGTGAGGCGCAGGCCGGTATCCACACCGCTAAGCAAATTGCCACGCACTATGCCTCCGCTGCTCGCCCACAGATTAAGGTCTAGTCCGATACGGGCCTGTTGCACGGTGTTGTTCAGTACCTGTAGATCAAGCGGGGCCCGGCAGGAAGAGCTGCATACATAGCTAGCGGAAACCCCGATGGTTAAGCGCCCAACGGGAGTAATGGTATTGTTTTTTACGATTATGCTGCTACCCCCCGGACCTGTATACCATAGGACGAATAGCCACTAGATGAATAGCAGCCGCCCTGAATCGTATTGTCAGATATTTCAGCGTTAACCGTACTGCTCACTATCACACCATAAGTCGAGTAATATCCATAGGCAAATAGGTGGTTGTTGTTGATCTTGGGGTTGGAACTGTTAGTCACGTTCACTGATGTAACCTCGGAGCCCGAATTGATACTGGGTGCAACAGTGTTGCCCTGCACCAGCGCCCCAGTGGTATAGGATAACCCGATGCTGGACTCTGAGGCCGAGTATGGGCTGGTAAAGGTGTTGCCTGTAATGGCGACGCGGCTTGCTGGCTGAGTCGACAGATTGGCCAAAAATATGCCGCCGGTCACGGCATTGCCCGCAAAGGTGAGCACTGAGTCGCAGGAGGTGCCAGGGGAGCTGACCCGGTTGAGTTGCGTGTTGCGGAAACTTACATGGTGAGCCCCGTTCCGAATAATGACCGCCGATGAACCAGATTGCCCATTGCTACGCAAAATCCCCAGCTTGCGGAAGGTGATATAATCGGTTCCTTCCAGAACGAGGGTATAGTCATTGCTAGGATTCGTCTCCTGGTAATGCAAAGCCACCTTCGTGCTATCCCCACTTTCCGACTCAAATACGATTGGGGCCGTTGCCGACGCACCACTGATCTGGCCCAGCTTCACCTGCTCGTTATAGCTGCCGTTGCGCACACGGAAAGTCACCCCACAGCCCACCCCGGCATTATTCAAGGCCGTTACTGCTTCCGTGAAGTTCTGGAAGTCGGGATTCGTGCCCCCAATCGTGTATAAACCGCACAAGCTGCTGTACAAAGTCACTGCAAGCGTGTCGTTCTGAACATTGGGGTCATTTAAACCATTTGGTTTGCTTTGCCACACCTTTAACTGTACAGGTTTACCCGCAGGAAAAGCATAGGTGCCAATCTTTACATCATTCGCTGACATGCCTAATGCCAGGTTTCCCGTCCAGTTATAAGCAGTTTGTACTACATTATTTACTGACCAGCCAATAGTAGTCTTGCTCAGTGTATTCGCACCGAAGTTGGTCAGCCTTATCTGGATGGGCTGCGTGCCAGCCTTAAATGGCATAGAAGGGGCATCTAACGCACTTATGCCTGCATCTAATGGCAGCGGCGCGTAGATGCGGATATTATCAATGGCCCAGTAGTGGGAGTTATTGCCCTCCCAGCGGAAGCGCACTTTAGCGCCCGTGGCGCCTCTTACTAATGAAGATATATTATATACTTCGCTCTGTGGGTTAGCCGTACTATCGGAATACGAAGCCACAAACTGCCAGATAAAACCATTAAACACTTCTACCATGCCCTTGCCTCCTTTGCCACCCGCGAAAAAGTGGTCGAAGTATAGCACCGTATTCTGGCTTACCGAGGCATCGAAAAAGCGAGTTTCCAGCGTAGCGGTTTCTTTGCCACCATCCGTCGAGTAGTTCTCACTGTCGAAAATAGCGAAGCTGCCGGAGAAAGGGTAGTTGATGTTCCGCCCGCCGGGGTTATCAAAGTGCCACTTATCGGTAGCAGGCCCGGAGCCGGCACTGTTGAGCCAACCCGTAGGCGGCGTAGTGCCCGAGGCCGAGGAAAAGTCTTCGTTCAGGATATAGGTCTGAGCAAAGGCGCGGCCGGTACCTCCCAGAATGAGAAGCAGGCACAACAGCAAAGCCCGGTGCCAGGACCGGGTAGCAGTAAATTTACCAAGAAGGAAAAAGTTACCCGCGCGTAGGGTTATTGCCATAGGTTAATGGTAGGTGGTATTGAAGCACGTAAAATCAAGGGAAGAGGCAGAGCGCTATCCAGCGAGCTAATAGAAGAGTACTGATTACTTACTACTTACTAATGGTAAACTGGTAATCGGAGGTATAGAGCAATGACTATACAAAGCAAGTTTTTCTATAGAAGAAAACCTACTTCTAAAATGATATCCTCTTGAAATTTTTCAAACTTATTATCTAGTCCTCTATCTAGCCTCCAACTCCCTGGTAATCGACACGGATGATGGTTTTGGAAGAGTTATTCTTAATGCTGTATGTGCTAGTAGTACTCAGGCTTAGTAACTCCAAAGGGCGTAGGTAAGCACATCTTGTTTAAACCAGCGTTTAAACCAAAAGCAAAACAGCCACCTAGAACAATGTCTAAGTGGCTGTTTATCAGTGGTGGGAGATACTGGGTTCGAACCAGTGACCCTCTGCTTGTAAGGCAGATGCTCTGAACCAGCTGAGCTAATCTCCCTTTTCCGTCCCGGTGTGTGCCGTTTGGGAGTACAAATATGGCGGGTGTTTTCGAATACACCAAACTTTCTCCGACCTTCGGCTAGAAATTTTTTGGTATTTGCAGCGTTAGAAACCCGGTTTTAAGCAGCAAAGTATTCATATTCAGAATTGTTGAGGCGTTGGGAATCGTTAAAAAAACATTGCTTTTCGGGCTGATTTTTTTTGCGCTGCTGCTGAGCGGGCTGCTGGCGGCCGTGAAATTCGGCGAAAAGCACATTATTAACCTGTTTGTGCAGGAGGCCAATCAGTACCTGACTACACCGGTACAGGTGGGGCGCATTGAGTTGTCTCTGCTCGACCAGTTTCCCCGCGTTTCCATTACCCTGCACCACGTCACCATCCGCGGAACCCTGCCCACTGATACGGCGGCGCTGGCCCGGGTGCGCACGCTGTATTGCGCCTTCGATACCTGGGATGTGCTGTCGGGGATTACCGGATTCGGGCGCTTACGCTGGGGCAGGGGCAGGTATTGGTGCGGCGCAATGCCCAGGGCGAGGGTAACTACAACGTATTCCGAACCGACACTACCCAGGACGCGGACCGCCCCTTGATTTTCGACCTGGAAAAAATAAGCCTGCAGCAGGTGAGCATAGTGTATCAGGATGAAGGCCTGCACCAGCGCTACCGTTTGCAGGCGCACGATGTACAGGCCGCCCTGGCCGTAGCCGAGCCCCTGATTCGGATTGCCGCCACGGGCACCACGCGGGTAGCGGCTATAGAGCTGGGCCCCGATGCCTATCTGCGCGACAAAGAGCTGACGCTGCATACCCAGCTGACCGTGGACCGAAAAACTAGGCTGGTAACCCTGGCGCCCTCGGTGCTGGGCATAGGCCCGGCCGCGTATCAGGTGGCGGGCACCATAGGGTATGCGGGCGCCACCCAACTGAACCTGACGGTGCAGGGCAAAAATACCAATGCGCAGTCGGTGGTGGCGCTGCTGCCGGCCCGGCTGGTGCGCCGCCTGGGCGTATACCGCAGCCAGGGCGAGCTATATTTTAACGGCGCGGTGCACGGGGAGCTGTCGGCGCGGGCCAACCCACACCTGACGTTGGCCTTCGGGTGCCGCAATGCTTCGTTTTTCCACCCCGGGTACAAGCAGCGGGTGGAGCAGGTCTTTCTCACGGGTACCTTCAGTAATGGCGCCCGCCGCAATGCGCGAACCTCCGTTCTTTCCCTGCAGGATATCCGCGGTAAGCTGCAAGGCCGGCCGTTTAGCGGCGCTTTGCATTACGCTAACTTCACAGACCCCAACATGCGCCTGCGCCTGCTGGCCGATGTGGATGTAGGCCAGGCGCTGCGCTTCTTTCCGGTGGCCGCCGTGCGCGCCGGCAGTGGGCAGGCCACCCTGCAACTGCAGTTTAAGGGCAACTTACGCGCCTTCAAAGCGCAGTCGGGGCGGGGCGGGGAGGCGGCCGGGCAGTTGCAACTGCGGAATGTAAGTCTGCAGCTGCGCGATTATCCGCAGCCGGTTTCCCGCCTTACCGGCCAGCTGCAGCTGCGCGGCAACACGGTGGCGCTGGTGGGCTGCTCCGCTATGTGGGGGCAGTCAGACTTTCAAGTGAACGGGGCCCTGCGCAACTTTCTGGAGTGGGCACTGCACCCGGGGCAGGCTTTGCTGGTAGATGCCGCCGTGGCCTCGCGGCAGCTGAATCTAAATGAGCTGCTGGCCGCATCGTCTCAACCAACTGCCGGGCCGCGAGCGGCAGCGGGTGCTTCTGCGGAGTACGCGGCTCTGGTTGTGCCAGTTTCCCTGGCTCTCAACATCCGGGCTTCGGCCCAAAACGTGGTGTTTCGGCGGCTGCGGGCCCAGAATCTGCGGGGCGTGGTTCGGCTGCAGAACCAGGTGTTTTCCTCGCCCGGGCTCAGCATTGAGGCGCTGGGCGGGCGGGCCAGCGTGCGCGGTACCGTAGATGCGCGCCGCCCCAGCCTGATTAAAGCCAGCACCGTAGCCGCGTGCAGCCGCATGCCCCTGGACAAGCTGTTTTATGTGTTTGAGGATTTCGGACAGCAGTTTATTACGCACCAGCATTTGCGCGGCCTGCTGACGGCCTCCGGCGAATCAGACGTGTATTTTAATCAGCGCCTGGAACCCATAACCGACCGGCTGGAAGCGGAAATAAAAGCTACGGTGTACAATGGCGAGCTGCTCAACTTTGAGCCCGTGCAGAAGCTGTCCATGGTGGCCAGCCGGGAGCAGCTGCGCCATCTGCGCTTCGCGGAGCTGACCAACAACTTCTACATTCAGAGTCGCACGGTGTACCTGCCGGAAATGGAAATCCGCTCTAACGTGCGTACGGCTTCCCTGATTCGGGTAACGGGCACGCACACCTTCGATCAGCAGATGGATTATCATGTTTCCATTCCGGTGCTGCCGGGCCTGCTGCGGCGCGTTTCTATTGGGGGCGAAACCAATACGGGGCCGGCTATTCTGCTGGCCGTGCAGGGCGACGAAGACAACTTCCGGGTGAGTTTTGACCGGCGCCGGACCACGCCGCCCGCGGCCCGGCCCCCGGTAAAGCCGCGCACCACCCTGGAGGAGCTGCTGGCCGGGCGGGAACGGCCGACGACCCCCGCTGACCCGGCCGCCAGTACCGCCCCGGCCGAGCGGCCAGCAGCCGTAAAACCTCGGGAGAAAAAGCCCGTGGCCCCCGCGCCCGGCGAGTATTTCGACTTCTGACAGCACCCATAAAGATCAAAACAAACGCCAGGGTCAACATTCCAACCCGGGGGCGCGTTAAGGAGAGCTGTACTTAATTTCCACACCAAACTCTCCCTGGTATGAACGATACTCAACTGCTCCAGCAGTACTCCGAAGAAGAAAAAACAGCCTATATCAGCGTTATTGCCAGCCTGGCCTCCGCCGACCGCGAAGCCTCTGCCGTAGAGCTGGAGTTTCTGCAGCAGCTGGCGCACACGGCCGGCCTGAGCGGGGGCTCTACCCAGCAGGTGCTGGCCGCCGCCAAAGACTCGACCAACGAAAGCGTAAAAGCCAACCTGGATGCCCTGCGCAACAGCGACCTGCGCTTTTCCCTGATAACGGACCTCATCAGCTTTGCCCGCACCGATGGCGCTTATGCCAACGACGAAGAAGCCATGGTCAACAAAATATCCACTTACCTGGGCATCAGCCCCCAGCAAACCCACACGCTGGAGCAGGTGGTAGACGAGGCAGCGCAGGTACCGCATGATGCCAGCGACCCAGCCAAAAAAGGCTTCCTGAATGGTATTACCGACAAGCTGGACAGCGTAGGCATTCCGAAAGGCGCTTTGCTGGGCGGCCTGCTGGGCGTAGTGGCTCCCATGGTGCTTTCCGGCATGATGGGCGGTAACCGCAGCAACACCGGCGGCATGATGGGTGGTGGCAGCACCATGGGCGGCCTGCTGGGCGGCGCCATGGGTGGCGGTGGCGGCGGTAGCTCCATGGGCGGTCTGCTGGGCGGCTTGCTGGGCGGTGGCCTGCTCAGTGGCGTGCTGGGCGGTAACCAGCAACAGGCTGCTGATCCTTACGGCACCAATTACCCGCAACAGGGCACGCACGTGGGTAGCGGGGGCCTGGGTTCCCTGGTTTCTATTCTCGGTGGCCTGGGCGGCCGGCCGGGCTCGGCGCCCCGCAGTGCGGGCGGTTCCGGCCTGGGTGGCCTGATGGGCGGCGGCATGGGCAGCCTGCTGGGCGGGCTGCTGGGCGGCCGCTAACCCCTACGGATAAACGTAAAAAGCGCCGGCAGTCTCAGACTACCGGTGCTTTTTTTATGCTTTGTGCTTAGCTCACCAGCGGCTGCTGATTGGACTGCAGACCGCGCAGCGGGTCCTGGTTGGCCAGCTGCACCAAGGTGGTATTGCTGCTCACGAAGTTGCCGCCATACTGCTCCACAATTTCCACCAGGCAGTAGTTAAGGTCTTCCTTCACGGCCAGGTATTCGTCGTAGTCCACGGTTTCTACGAAGTACTGCACGGTTACTTCCTTGGCCGTGGGCGTGAGGGCGGAAAATTTAATCTGCACCTCGGGCGTGGTGAGCTTGTGCGCCTGAATCATGCGGTGGGCCTCTTTAATAATCTGGCGCAGCTGCTCGCTGGTGGTGGTGTGGCTGAGCGCCAGTGTGAAGCTGACGCGGCGCGCCGTGCGCAGGGAAAGGTTATCCAGGGGCTTATCAATCATGGATTTGTTGGGCACCGTGACAAAGCTCTTTTCGGCGGTGCGCAGGCGGGTGCTGCGGAAGCCCACTTTCTCCACCGTGCCGGTTACGCCACCCACCGATACCAGGTCGCCCACGGCAAAGGGGCGGTCCAGGAAAATGGTGAACGAGGCAATGAGGTTTTCCAGGCTCTCTTTAGCGGCGAAGGCCACGGCCAGTCCGCCAATACCCAGCCCGCCAATCAGGGCGGTTACATTCACCCCAAATACCCGGCTCAGCATCAGTAGAAACGTGAGCGAGAGCACCAGCACTTTCAGCAGGTCTTTGGCGAAGGGAATAAGCTGGTTGTTGAGGCGGGAAGGCGTGGTTTCGGCGCGCCGCTGGAACACCAGTACCAGAAAGTCAATCAGGCGCAGGCCAATCCAGCCAATGCCCATGAACACGGCCAGCTGAAACAGGCGAAATAAAGCTACCTGCGGCCAGGGCTCATTGCGGGTCAACTCCGAGCTACGCACCGGATAGTCCAGCACCTGAAAAGCGAAGTAGGCCGTTATCAGGAAGAGAACCACCGACAGCGGCTGAATCAGCAGGGCCTGAAACTGCTGCTCTGAAACCCCTTCCGTACGCTTGCGAATGGCCCGAAACACCAGCTTGGAGAGCAGGCGCGAAAGCAGCCGCTTAAAAAGGTAGCCAAACAGCAGAATGCCCAGGCACCATAAGTAGGCCTGCACATCATTTCCAAGAAAGCGCTGATGGAGAAAATCCTGAAAGAGCATAAGGGCAGAATAGCGCGAAGCGTCAGCCTCGCGTAGGATTGCGCCGATGACGGGTCATCAGCGCAACCGGGTTTAACGGGGCACGAAGCCGGCGCTTCGCGCTACTGCTTTATACCAGCTGGCGCAAAGCCAGCTCAAATGATTTCATGGCAATGCCCGTGCGCTGGTTGCCCTGCTGGCGGGTGCGGGCTAAGGCCGAGCGGATAATGCGGGAGGTGTCCCCGAAAATGGCTTCGTCGGTGATTTCCACGTCGGTTTCCATCAGATAGGCAAATACCCGGGCCATGCCGCAGTTGGCAATAAAATCGGGAATGACGGACACATGCTGGTCGGCGTACTCGCCGGTGGCACCAAAGAAGATTTCCGGGTCCTGGAACGGCACATTAGCCCCGCAGCTGATAACCTCCAGCCCGGCGCCCGTAAGCTGCTCTACCTGCGCGCTGGAAACCAGGCGCGAGGCGGCGGCGGGAATGAAAATCTCAGCCCCGGAAGTCCAGATCTGCCGGTTGATTTCTTCAAAGGAGAGCAGGCCCTCGGCTACCAGGGTGTTGTTCTCGCGGCGCAGGAACAGGTCCCGTACTTCCTCGAAGGAAAAGCCTTCGGGGCGCAGCAAACCGCCGCTACGGTCAATGATGCCGGTGATGCGCACGCCCTGCTGGGCGAGATAGTAGGCGGCGGCGGCGCCCACATTGCCCCAACCCTGAATAATGGCGCGCTTGCCCTGCAGCTCGCCGCCCCACAGCTCATAGTAGTGGCGCACGGCCTCGGCCACGCCGTAGCCCGTAATCAAATCAGCCACGGTATAGCGGCGGGCGCGGTCCGGAGTGAACTTCTCATCCTCTACTACTTTCACTACGCCCTGGCGCAGCTGGCCTATTTTCTGGATTTTCTGGGGCTCAGTGGCGCGGTAGTGGCCGTTCACGATGCCTTCCTGCGGGTGCCAGAGGCCGTAGTCCTCGGTAATGGGAATTACATCGTGGATTTCGTCCACGTTCAGGTCGCCGCCGGTGCCGTAGTAGCTTTTCAGCAGGGGAATTACGGCGCGGTACCAGCGCTCCAGCACGCCGCGCTTGCGCGGGTCCTGGGGGTCGAAGTTGATACCGGACTTGGCGCCGCCAATAGCGGGGCCCGAGACGGTGAACTTCACCTCCATGGTTTTAGCCAGGCTTTCTACTTCCCGCTTATCCAGGCCCTTGCGCATGCGCGTGCCCCCGCCGGCGGCCCCGCCCCGCAGGGAGTTGATAACCACCCAGCCTTCGGCTTCGGTTTCGGCATCTTTCCATTCAAAAACGATTTCCGGACGCTTGTTTTCAAACTTTGCCAGCAGGTCGCGCATACACTATTTGGGGTGGGTGGGGTGAAGAAATATTTTGGCAAAGGTAAGCACCTAATTGCGAGCTAGCCCGATTCTTGCTCTAGTTGTCTTTCAGGAAGACAATCAATACCTGAAAAAGCACAACAAAAATTAAATTCTACAAATCTTTTTCCAGGTCACTTTCGTTACTGTAGGAACTTTGCACTAGGTGTATAGCGTATTAGCCATACTTCGCTCCTCCCGTCGTTCATTTTTGTACTTGTTTATGAAACCATTGCTTTCTCGCGTCGAATCGAAGAAGGTAGATAAGGCTGCTGCGATGCTCAAGGTGCTGGCTCACCCCAAGCGCCTGGCCATCGTCGACCTGCTGGGTAAGGAAGAAAAGATGACTGTCACGGAAATCTACCGCAATCTGGATTTACCGCAGGCTATAGCTTCTCAACACCTTATTACGCTCAAGGATCGGGGCATTTTGTCCTCGTTCAAGGTGGGCACCAAAATCTACTACTCCCTGTCAATCCCCAAATTATTGGACGTGATTGATTCTCTTGAAGACTGCTGCGATACGCTGTAGCTTTCCGAGATGCTACTACTTCAGCAAGAAGTAGGATGAAGGGCGCTGCTGGCGCCCTTTGTCTTTTGCAAAGACAAGTGCCCCGCTTCTGGTATCATCCGGAAGCGGGGCACTTGTCTTTATAGCGGTATTCAGCGGGCTTACGAGGTAGCGGGCTGCTTTTCCAGATCAAACATATCGGTGAGCACCTCAATGAGTTGCTCGGCGTCGTCGCGGCGGCATACGGCTTTTAGCTGTAGTACGCGCTGCTTCAGTACTTTCTGCATCAGAGAGCGGGTAATGTCGTCGAGGCGCTTGGCTTCTTCGGCGGATACTTTCTTCTGGAAGCGGTCCAGCTCTTCCTGGCGCAGCTGCTCCAGGCCGGCTTTCATGCGCTGAATAATGGGGGATACCATCATTTCCTTGGTCCAGTCGGAGAGGCCGGCAATGCTTTCGGCAATGATGGCGCGCACGTGCGGCACCGCAGCCAGGCGCTGCTCCAGGGCGGCGCTGGCTTTGCTGTGAATGGCATCAATGTTATACACCAACACGCCAGGTACGTTTTCCACATCGGCCTCAATACTGCGGGGCACGGACAGGTCGATGAAAAACTTGTAGCTGAGCACGTCCAGGCGCTCTATCATGTCGCGGGTGAAGAAAGGCTCGTCGCGGGCAATGGAGGAGATAATAACGTCGGCTTCCTTGAGGCCTTCTACCAGGTTTTCGAAGTCCAGCACTTTCACACCGCACTCCTCGGCCAAGGCTTGGGCTTTGCTGCGGGTGCGGTTGCAGATGGTCACGTTAGTGAACTGCTTGCTGTCGCCGAGGTGGCGGCAAACATCAGCGCCAATCTCACCCAGGCCTACTACCAGCACGCGGGGGTTAGCCACGTCGGCGGTCAGCTCTTCCACCAGCTCCAGGGCGGCGTAGGAAGTAGAGGCGGCGCCGTCGCGGAAGGAGGTTTCCTGCTGCACGCGCTTGTTGGTGAAGAATACGGTGTGCAGCACGCGGTGCAGGAACGGGCCGGCAGCGTCTTCATCAGCCGACCACTGGTAGGCCATCTTCACCTGGTTGCTGATCTGCAGGTCGCCTACTACCTGGGCATCGAGGCCCATGGACACCTCAAAGAGGTGCTGTACGGCCTCCTCATAGGTATTGAGCAGGTCGAAGTAAGGGTAGTAGGGGGTGATATCGGCAATGCCTTTCAGCTGGCCCAGCGCCTCAATAATAGCGGGGCTCTGGTCACGGTCGGCGGCGTAGTATACCTCGGTACGGTTGCAGGTACTGAGCACGAGCAGGTCGGTGAGGCCCAGGTCGTGGTGCAGGGTGTGTAGAAAGCGGCGGCAGGCAGCCTCATCCAGCGAAATCAGCTCCCGAATTTCCAGCGGGGCTTTTTTGAAGGAAAGACTAATGGCCTTGAACGGGTGGAGCATAGCAGTTGCTAGTGCGTATTGTAGGCATCAAAATTACGGCGCAATCGGTTAGGATGCTAACTACCGCCAAACCTGTAGTAAATCAGATATCTTAAACCATGGCTAGAAAGCGCCGCAGGGGGCATTTTGTTCCGGCCGGGTGACTAAAATCATCTTTTGCAGGCTCCGTGCCCACATCATTATAAGCGGAATGTGCGTTGAGGGGCCTAACCTACTGAAACGCTGCCAACGCGGAGAAGCCCGTACTTTCGTACAATACGACAAAGCCCCGCCCCTGGCTTTACGCCTTTTGATATTTTCCTGTGCTGCCTGTTCTCCCCATCTACGACCAGAAATCCCGCATCAAGCTCATCATTGTAGCCGTGGCGCTGCTGGTGGCCGGGGCCACGGTGGTGTATACCAACATTCTGGTGCAGCGCCTCTCCGAGCGGGAGCAGCAGCAGATAGATCTGTACGCCAAGGCCCAGCGGTTTATCATCAACTCGGAGGTGGACTCCAACACCAACTTCGTGTTCGAGGAAATCATCAACGCCAACAAAACCATTCCCATTATCTTCACCGATGGCAACGGCTACCCCCTGGATGCCAAAAACCTGGAGGTGCCCAAGCGGTTGAACGAGGTGCAGCGCATGGCCCTGTTGCAGCGGGAAATTCAGATTATGAAAAGCCAGCACCCGCCCATTGTGGTGGAGCTGGGCGCGGGCCTGCGCAACTACATCTATTATAAGGACTCCGTACTGCTGGCCCAGCTGCGCACCTACCCGCTGGTGCAGCTGGCCGTAATTGGCTGCCTGGCCGTTATTGCCTACTTCACCTTCAGCTACTCGCGCCGCGCCGAGCAAAACCGCGTGTGGGTGGGCCTGGCCAAGGAAACCGCGCACCAGCTGGGCACGCCCCTGAGCAGCCTGATGGCCTGGCACACCTACCTGAAGGAAAGCGAGAAGTTCAAGAACGAACCCATTGTAGACGAGCTGGGCAAGGATGTGCGCCGCCTGGAAATTATTACGGAGCGCTTCAGCAACATCGGCTCGGTGCCCATTCTCAAGGATGAAAACATTCTGCGCGTGACGCAAAATGCCATTGCCTACCTACAAAGCCGGGTTTCCAAGAAAGTAACCTTTGAAATTAAGACCGATTTGCCCACCGACACGCCCGCCCAGGTAAATGTGCCGCTGTTTGACTGGGTAATCGAAAACATCTGCAAAAACGCCATTGATGCCATGGACGGGCGCGGCAGCATTACCATTCACCTGCGCCGCCCGGCCCGCAACAAGTCCCAGATTGCCATTGATATTACGGATACCGGCAAAGGCATTCCCAAGAGCAAGCTCGACCGGGTTTTCCTGCCGGGCTTCACCACCAAAAAGCGCGGTTGGGGCCTGGGCCTGGCCCTGGCCAAGCGTATTATTGAGAACTACCACAAAGGCCGCCTCTTCGTGAAATGGAGCGAGGTAGGCCGGGGAACCACGTTCCGGGTGATTTTGAACGGGGAGTAATCAGTTGCCAGTAGTGAGTTGCCGGTTGCCAGCTTAAAAACCCGTCTGTCATCCTGAGGCGGTAGCCGAAGGACCTTCCTCGCCTTGGTGATGCAGTGAATTAAATGTTCAAAGCCCTTTGCCGGTTGCGCGGCGAAGGGCTTTGTGTGTTTCATGAGCGTTTGTGGGCTATAGGAGGAAGGTCCTTCGCTTAGGCTCAGGATGACAGACGTTACTTACCCGTAGAACCTGCCGCCGGGGCTGTTTCGGCCGTGGTATTAGTGGGGGCGGCTTTCTTGTTTTTGACTTCTTTCCGATTGGTGATTTCCACGTAGCTGTTGCCCGTAACCGGCTGGCCGCGGTGGGTGCCCGTTACGCGGCACATGCCTTCCCAATAGGGCAGCTTTACGGCCGTAAACAGGCGCAGGACCAGTTCCTGATCGGGTACCAAGGGCTCAATGGTGAGGTCATAGCCCTGGCTGGGGATTTGGAGGCGCCAGCGGGCGGGGTAGCGGTTGCCGGAGCGCGGGCTGGTCCACCAGGCGGTGGTTTCTAGCTGAAAATCCTCGGCGGCCAGGTGCGTGTTCTGGCCCTGCGGGCCGAAGTGGGAGCCGCCATCAATGGCGCGGCCGGTCTGCTTTTCGTAGAGATGGTATGCCATGATTTCCTCCCGCGGCTCGTTCAGGTGCAGGCTAAACCAGTCCCAGCCAATGTTGGGGTTGGTCACAGAGTTACAGTTCCACTGCCGGTCGTACCACAGCTCGCCTTCTACCTCATGCAGCTTGCCGTTCACCTCCAGCGTGCCCGTGGTGGCCAGGCGCGGATAGCTGTAGTAGCCGGCTTTGGCCACGCCGCCATAGTTCTCGTAGCCGGTGCCACCGTGCAGCAGAATGGGTTTGGTAGGCGTGGTGCTCAGATCAATAGCCATGCCCTCGTGGGCGGCCATGCGGGCCTGCAGGCGGTAAATGCCTTCCTGGCCGCTGAGCGTCCAGCGCTGCTTCTGCTTTTCCATGGAAAGCGCCAGCGGCAGGGTAGAGGGCAACAAATCGGAGAGGTTTTCCAGCTTATAATCGTAGCGAAACTGCTGGGTGGCGGGGTCGGTAATGGCGAAGTTCACCATCTGCCAGTCTTTCTTGCCGCTGATATTGAAGTGGAAGAACACGTACTCCACGCCAAAAACTTCGCCCGTTACTTTATCCTTTAGGTGACCCGTAAAGTACCACCACTCCAGAGAGTTGCGCGGGTGCACGGCTTCTTCCTGAGGTAGCTGGGCACGCTCCTCAAACACATCATGCTTGTTGGTAGGCTTGAGGGCACAGCCAGTAGTAAAGGTGAAAAGGAGGAGGGTAGCGAGCAGCAAATTCTTCATACCCCGGGAAAAGGAATTTCGGGGGCAAAAGGTTTGCGGGCTATTCCTGAAAAGACCTGCGAATACCCCACCATAGACCTCTTATATTCCACCATAAGCCGTGCGGCGTGTACCAAGGGGGGCGAGGTGTATGGTAGCCGCCGACTACCGTACGGTCATTCATGGTAACCCGATCTAGCTGCATGACCACAATAGCATCAGCCTGCAAAAACAACGTGGCCGCTAACTTCTGTTGGTAGTAGCCTATCTGGGAAAAAAGTAACAATCCATTATGATGAAGATTGGGTGGTATTACCAACTCAAAGCGGCCCAAACTATCAGTGGAAGCTCCAACGTAAGTGCCATCCAGTAGTACAGTTACACCGGATAATGGACTCTGCAGAGAATCAACCACCGTTCCGTGCACCACGAGCGGAGTGGTGGGCGGCTTTGCTCCGCGCTTCGCCCGAGCTGGCAGGGCCAGCTGTTGCGTTGGCGCGACTTGTACCGTGGACTGGCCCACCGCTGATGTGGGATTCATCAACTGGCTGCTAATTCCAGCCAGTAGCGCCGGCCAAATGGGCCAACCTGTGCGGGGCCGCCGAGCGATGGGCAGTAGTTGTTCCGTCCGAAACCGACCACATCCGCTGGGTTGCCGTTGCAGCCACGCTACCACTTCCGCATCCGTCATCCGGGTAAAATCCACCACCACTTTATCACAGGCGGCGCAGTGCCGGCCCTGACCAGCGGGCGTCATAGCGGCCCAGTTTTCAGAGCAGGGCTGCGGGATGGAGAGCGTGAGGGAACGGCGAGGCATGGGCGGCGAAGAACAGGTTTCGCTTGCAGGATGCCAAAAGTCAGCACATTGCATACACCTCGGAGAAGTATCCCAATTTATCTTTCCGGCATGCTACCGGGCCAATAGATGCCGCCGCGCCGCATTATTCTGTATCTTTTGGCCCCTAAAACTATTTACTCCCTTGTCTGCACCACTGCCAACCACCCGCTCTGCCAGCCTGTTTCGGCGCAAGAACATTGCCGACATCCTCCACAACCCGCCCGCTGATGCCGAGCCGCATATTGGCGCCGTAGAAGGCGGCTTGGCCCGCCACCTCACCGTGCGCGACCTCACGGCCCTGGGCATTGCGGCCGTTATCGGGGCTGGTATTTTCAGCACCATCGGCAATGCCTCCCACGACGGCGGCCCCGCCGTTTCGCTGCTGTTTGTATTCACGGCCATTGCCTGCGCTTTTTCGGCGCTGTGCTACGCGCAGTTTGCCGCTACCATTCCCGTCAGCGGCTCGGCCTATACCTACGCCTACGCCTCTTTTGGCGAGCTGGCGGCCTGGATCATCGGTTGGGCACTGATTATGGAATATGCCGTTGGCAACATTGTGGTGGCCATTTCCTGGTCCGATTATTTTACCGGCCTGCTGGATGGTATTGGCCTGCATATTCCGGCTTATCTTACCATGGGCACGCAAAGTGCCTATAAAGGCTACCACGAGGTGCTGGCCCTGATGCAGGCCGGCAAGCCGCTGGCCGGCGCTTCGCCCGCCCAACTGGATGCCTATAAGGTGTGGAACAGCGCCCCGGCCCTGTTCGGCGACCTGAAACTGGTCTGCGACCTGCCCGCCTTCATGATTACCGTGCTGGTTACGGCGCTGGTGTACATCGGCATCAAGGAATCCAAAACCGCCTCCAACCTGCTGGTGCTGCTCAAGCTGATTGTGGTATTGGTGGTGATTGTAGTAGGAGCGTTTTACGTGAAAACGGCCAACTGGAGCCCCTTTGCCCCCAACGGCGTAGGCGGCGTGCTGAAAGGTGTATCCGCGGTGTTCTTCGCTTATATCGGCTTTGATGCCATCAGCACCACGGCCGAAGAATGCAACAACCCCCAGCGCGACCTGCCCCGCGCTATGATCTATGCCCTCATCATCTGCACGGTGTTGTATGTGATTATCACGCTGGTACTCACCGGCATGGTCAGCTACAAAGAGCTGGGCGTCGGCGACCCATTGTCGTTCGTGTTTGAGCGGGTTGGTCTTGACTGGCTGGCGGGCGTGGTAGCCGTATCGGCCGTATTTGCCATGACCTCCGTGCTGCTGGTGTTCCAGATCGGCCAGCCCCGTATCTGGCTGACGATGAGCCGCGACGGCCTGCTGCCCAAGGTGTTTGCCAGAGTGCACCCCAAGTTCCACACGCCTTCCTTCTCTACCATTGTTACGGGCTTCTTTGTGGGCGTGCCGGCCCTGCTCCTGAACATGGATCTGGTGATTGACCTGACCAGCATCGGCACCCTGTTCGCCTTTGCGCTGGTATGCGGCGGCATCCTCATCATCGACCCCCACGGCACCTCCAAGGCCCGCTTTAAAGTGCCCTATGTGAATGGCCGCTACCTCGTGCCGCTTATTCTCATGGTTATTGGCGTGCTGCTGCTCAACTACAACCGTACCGCCATTAACGAGTTCTGGAGCGCGGTAACCAGCGGGCAGTACGAGCTATTCCGCCATCAGATTCCGATGCTGGTCTTCCTGTTTTTCTGCGTGGGGCTGGCCTGGGCTTCATTCACCAAAAATCTCTCCCTGCTGCCCATCCTCGGCCTGCTCACCAACCTGTATCTGATGACGCAGCTGGGCATTGGCAACTGGATGCTGTTCTTCGGCTGGCTGATTATCGGTTTGGTGATTTACTTCGGCTACAGCTACAAAAACAGCAAGCTGAACCAGCCCGTGCTGGCCGTGCGCTAGGTACTTCGACTGCCGGTTTCAAATAGAATAAAAGTGGCCCGTGCGCCGGTCTAATAGCCGCCGCATCGGGCCACTTTCCTTGTCAGAATAGTTTCTGCTATGTTATCAGTGGAGCAAGAGCGGCTGCTGGCCCTGCTCGCCTATACCCAGGAAAGCGTGCGGCTGCGGTCTGCGCCGGCGGCCGATGTTACCCGGCAGCCACATTTTCATGCCCTGGAAGCCCAGCTAAGCGGCTTGCCGGGCGTGGAATTGAATCTGGCTGCCAACTCCCCGGAAGCAGAAGAAGAGGTATGGCTGCGCATTGAGCGGCTGCGGGAACGGCCCGCGCCGCCCATTCTGGAAGAGCCCCTGGCCACGCTGATTGACTTCACAAACGACCCTGGCAGCCGGCCGGAGCTGCGCCGTGCACTGCCCGCCAGCACCCTGCGCCGCCTGGGGCTACTGCCGGAAGACGCCTCGCCGGAACCCGCCTACGACCCCCTGGCTCCGATAGAAACCAGTACCCTGGCCCAGTTCCCCGGCCTGGCGGTGGCGTTGGAGCAGTATATCCGGCAGCAGTGGCAGCCGTGGGCGCTGGAAGAAAACCAGCGCCGCCGCACCATGGCGTGGTACTCCCGGCTATATACCCTCAAGCAGCAGCTGGATGGCGGCCTCACGGATTCCCCCCTGGAGCTGGTTTGGGGCGTGGGCATGGCGGTGTGGCACCTGAACGGCACTGCCGTGTGCTACCCGCTGCTCACCCGCCTGGTAGAGCTGACGCTGAATCCGCAGAGCATGGCGCTGGAAATTCGCCCCCGGGACGTGGTAACCCGTCTGGAGGTGGAGATATATGCGGCGCAAAATGTGGGCGGCGTAGCAGAGCTGGAGCGGGGCAGCCGTCCCTTTCTCACCGAAAGCCCCTACCTGTCTCCTTTTGACCCGGATACATACAAGCCCATATTGGAGCTGGCGGCCGGCTTTCTGGATGAGCAGGGCCATTTTCTGTTCGATAAGAACCAGGCCCGCCTATTACCCACCGCCACGGCGGCGCTCCAGATAACCGACACCTGGGTGCTGTTTGCCCGCCCGCGCACCAGCAATGCTTTTTTGCAGGATCTGGAAGCCCTGCGCGGGCAAGTGGAGCAGGCACCACAAGGGCTGCCAGAGGCCGCCGCCGCGCTGGTGCGGGAACCGGCCGACTACCACGCCAACCGCCCGCTGCCGGCTTTCCGGGGTTTATCGATGGTGGGTGGCAGCACCGAAAACCCGGATTCCCCGCCGCAGGAGCTGTATTTCCCGCTGCCGTTTAATGACGAGCAGGTACGCATTGTGCAAATGCTGGAGCACGCCCCCGGTGTGGTTGTGCAGGGCCCGCCCGGCACCGGCAAAACCCACACCATTGCCAACGTTATCTGTCATTATCTGGCTTTGGGCAAGCGGGTGCTGGTGACATCCATGAAGGATCCGGCCCTGGCCGTGCTGCGCGATAAGCTCCCGGCAGCCGTGCGCCCCCTGGCCATCAGCCTGCTGACCAGTGAACGGGAAGGAATGCAGCAATTTGAATACGCCATTCAGCGCATTGGCGAGGAAGTGCAGCGCCTCGACCCTGCCACTTCCACCCGGCAGATTGAGCAGTTGGCGGCGCAGCTGGATGCCTGCCACGCCCAGATGGCCGACATCGATAGGCTTGTAACCCAATGGGGCCAGCAAAACCTGCAGCCGCTGGATCTGGATGGAGAAATGCTGACGGCAAGAGACATTGCCCGGGAGGTGGTACAGAGCGGAACGCTGGCCAATTGGCTGACCGACGACCTGGAAACAGACCCAGCTCATGCCCCACAGTTCACAGAGGCAGAAATTAATGCCTTACGCACCGCTCGCCGCACACTGCAGGCTGATTTGGAATACCGAACCGCCCAATTGCCTGCGCTGGAAGCACTGCCGGATATCCGCGAGTTGTTGCTCACGCACCAACAGCTCAGCCGGGCTACTGAGCTACAGAAGGCCGTTGCCCTAGGGCAGGTACCGCCGCTGGCCGCGCTTCCCGATATGCCGGACCAGCTGTCTGCGGTGCTGGCTATGCTTACCTCTGTACAGGAGCAGCGGCAGCAAATAGCCGCTATAACCTGGGGTATCAGTCAGCAGGAGCAGCTAAAGCAAGGCCGAAAGGTGCCGCTGTATGCTCTGCTGGAAGCGCTGGGAGCAGAACTGCGAACCGCACTGCAGGCCAGGCAGCAGTTTCTGCCCCGGCCGGTAAGTGTGCCGGCCGGGATAGAGCTGAATGAGGAGCTGGTGGAGGCAATTCAGGCGCAGGCACAGGGACAGCGCCCCTTCGGGCTGGCCGGTTGGTTTGGCAAAACCGCGCAAAAGCAGCAGCTGGCCGAAATCAGGGTTATGGCAACCGCCCCGGCTACGGCTGCGGACTGGGCCTACGTGGACAACTACCTGAAGGTGCTGCGGACCCTATGTGCATTAGCGGCCCGCTGGAATGCTTTAGCTGCGGAATTAAGCCTGCCGGTTCTGGTGGCAGATCAGCCGATAGCCGCTGCCGCGGAAGCCGGACAGCGCTACGAAGAGTACGAGCTGCTGCGCGATGTGCAACAGCTGGAAGATGAGCTAAATACAAGCCTGCAACGCGTGTTGCCCTCCTGGCCCCCCGCCGGAAAGATTTTTCCTCTCGAAGAGGCCCGGAAAATACTCCAACTGCACCAGGACCGCCTGCAGCTGGAAACTACCTGGACCGTGCGCGAGCAATACGAACGGGCACTGCACGGTGCTACCGGCGCTATCAGCGAAGAACTGCGGCAGTTCATGGCCCATACCCTGGGCAACCCAGCCGTGACGGACGAGGCAATGCAGGCCCAGTGGGCCGCGCTAACTCAGGAGCTGCGGCGCATCCACGCCCTGCAAAGCGAACTGGCTACGGTTACGAACCTAACATCACAAATTGCTGCCTCCGGCGCTCTGCGCTGGGCGGCTCGCCTACAGCATGAGCCAGCCAACGGCACCCTTGATGAGCTGCTGCCCGCCGACTGGTCGGTGCGGTGGCGGCTACGGCGCCTGGCGCGTTACCTGTCGGGGCTCGATCATCGGGCTGAAATCAAACAGCTGGCCGCTGACCGGGTAGAAACCGAAGCGGCCCTGGCCCGCACCTATCAGGACATCATCACCCAAAAAACCTGGCTGCAGCTGGCGCTAAAGGCCACCCCTCTGGTGCGTAGTGCGCTGCAGGCCTACCGCAGTGCCATTACCCGGGTGGGCAAAGGAACCGGCAAGAGTGCCGGCAAGCACCGGCAGGCAGCCCGGGAAGCGGCGCAGGTAGCCAACTCGGCCATTCCGTGCTGGATTATGCCGCACTATCGGGTGTCGGAGTCATTACCGGCGGAGCTGGGGGCGTTTGATCTGGTGATTGTGGATGAGGCCTCGCAGTCGAACCTGCTGGCATTACCGGCCCTGCTGCGGGCCCGGAAAATCCTGATTGTGGGCGATGATAAGCAGGTGGGTCCCGGCCGCAGCGGGCTGACGGAAGAAAAGGAAAATGAGCTGATGAGCCGCTTTCTGGCCACGCAGCCGGCCCTCTATCGGCCCCAGCTTTCGCCCAGTCATTCTATCTACCAGCTGTTTCAGGTGGTTTTCTCGGATTCGCAGGTACCGCTGCAGGAGCATTTCCGGAGTGTGGGCCCCATTATCGAATACTCTAAACGGGAGTTTTACCACCACAGTCTGCGACCCCTGCGCCTGCCTAAAGCCTCCGAGCGGCTGGACCCGCCTCTGGTGGATGTGCTGGTAGAAGACGGTGCCCGGCAGGGTGACATCAATCCCGGGGAAGCCCGCTTTATTGTGGAGGAAATCCGTCGGTTGACCCAGGACCCGGCTATGCAGCAGCGCAGCATTGGCGTGGTGTCGTTGCTGGCGGATAAGCAGGCCAAGCTTATCTGGGAGATGCTGGAGCAGGAAATAGGGCTGGAAACCATGCTGCGGCACCAGCTGGCCTGTGGCAATGCGCATACCTTCCAGGGTAAAGAGCGGGATATTATGTTCCTCTCCCTGGTGGTGTCGCCGGGGCAGGCCACAGCTATGGGGCAAACCGAAGATGCGCGCCGCTTTAACGTGGCCGCCTCCCGCGCCCGCGACCGGATGTATCTGGTGCGCAGCATTGAGTTGGAAGACCTCAGCCCCGCCGACCAGCTGCGCCGCAACTTGCTGGCCCATTTCACGGCGCCGTATGCTCAGGATGAGCAGTGCGTAAACAACCTGCGGGCGCTGTGCGAGTCGCCGTTTGAGCAGGAAGTGTACGATATGCTCACCACGCGCGGCTACCGCGTGCAGCCGCAGGTGCGCGTGGGTCATTACCGCATTGACCTGGTAGTAGAAGGCGAAAACGACCAGCGCCTGGCCGTAGAGTGCGACGGTGACCAGTACCACGGCCCCGACCGGTGGCAGGACGACCTGCGCCGGCAGCGCGTGCTGGAGCGGGCCGGCTGGCAGTTCTGGCGCTGCTTTGCCTCCGCCTGGGTACGCTGGCGCCAGGAAACCGAGCAGGACCTGCTGGATACTCTGACGCGCGCCGGAATCAGGCCGGTAAGTGCTACTGCCGTACCGGGCAGGCACACGGAAAGCCGCCGCTATGTGGCATTTCCGGCACAGGAGGCAGAAGCCGCCTCCGCCTTCGAAATGTCAGGGCCGCCCAGGCCCGCGTGAATTTTCTCCCGCGGGCCTGGGCGGCCCTGACTTTACGGCCTACCGGGCCCGGTGAATAATAAACACACTGAGCAGGATAATGACCATGCCCAGTACGTGCCAGAGGTTAAACGCCTCGCCATCCAGCAAGCCCCAGCCCAGCGCCACAATGGGCACGATGTAGGTATTAGACGCCGCAAACAGGGCCGTAGAGCTGTGAATGAGCTTGTTGAACAGCACCATAGCAATGGCGGTGCTCATGGTGGCCAGCAGCGCAATGTAGCCGAAGGCCGTCCAGGCGCCGGGCACGGTAGCCAGTTTATGCAGGAAATCGGTGCCCAGCAGCAGGAAGGCCAGTGCCGGTCCGCCAATTAAAAGCAGGAGCACCCCGGTAACCGCCACCGACGGAATACCCTGAAAGTGGTGCTTGATGATGTTGAGACTGATGCCGTAGCCCGCCGTGGCCAGCACAATGTACAGCCCGTACCAGGCGTTGCCTTCGCCGGCGGGCGTAGATTCCCCGCCGCTTCCGCCCAGCAGCATCAGCACCACGGTGCCAGCCAGGCCCAGCGCAATGCCCAGCACCCGCAGGCTGGTCAGGCGCTGCCCAAAAAACAAAGCCCCCATGAGCAGGGTGAACACGGCCGTCAGGGCATTAAGCACGCCGGCCAGCCCCGAGGCCAGCTTGGTTTCAGCATAAGCAAACAGGAACGCCGGAATAAGCGTGCCGATAACGCCGCTGAACAGCAGCCACTTAAAACGGCTGCGCTCGATGCGGCCAATGTGCTTCAGGGAAAATGGCAGCAGCAGCAGCGCCGCCACGCTCACCCGCGTAGCGCCCAGCTCCAGCGCCGAAAACACCACCAGACCCTTCTTCATCAGAATAAACGAAGTACCCCAGATACAGGCCAGCAGCACCAGTAGAAACCAGGCCGAGGCCGGAACGCGGTGGGGTGGGGCCGAGGCAACGCTGGGAGGGGCGGGAGCAGTAGTAACGGCCGGGGCGGGGGAGGAAGGCATGGACAGGAAAGTAGCGCGAAGCTCCGGCTTCGCGGGGCGTTGAACGAGGAAGATGACCAGAATAAATGCCGTTCAGTTGCCTGGGCAGGGCATCAGCAACGACACGCGAAGCCGGAGCTTCGCGCTGCTGCGCAGCTTACGCGCCCACCATCACCGGCTCGGCGGCAATAATTTCATTCAGAATGCTGTGCACTTCCTCCGGCGAGTCTGTCTCCACCAGGCGCATGCGCCACTGCTTGGCGCCTTCCAGCCCGCGGAAATACTGAGCGTAGTGGCGGCGCATCTCAAAGATGCCCACGCGTGAGCCTTTCCACTCAATGCTTTTCTCGAAGTGCATGCGGCACATATTCACACGCTCCTCCACGGTGGGCGGGGCCAGCAGCTCGCCGGTGGCCACGTAGTGCTTCACCTCCCGGAAAATCCAGGGGTAGCCAATGGCGGCGCGGCCAATCATGATGCCGTCCACGCCGTAGCGGTTTTTGTACTCCAGGGCTTTCTGGGGCGAGTCGATGTCGCCGTTGCCGAAGATGGGGATTTTGATGCGCGGATTGTTTTTGATGGCCGCAATCAGGCGCCAGTCAGCCTCGCCCTTGTACATCTGCACGCGGGTGCGGCCGTGAATGGTGAGGGCCTCAATGCCGACATCCTGCAGGCGCTCGGCCACTTCCTCCACGTTTTTGGTGGTGTCGTCCCAGCCCAGGCGGGTTTTCACCGTTACGGGCAGGTGCGTGTTGCGCACTACGGCGGCCGTCATTTCCACCATTTTGGGAATGTCGCGCAGTAGGGCGGCACCGGCGCCGCGGCAGGCTACCTGCTTCACGGGGCAGCCGTAGTTGATGTCGATGAGGTCGGGGCCGGCCACGGTACTGATGCGGGCGCACTCGCCCATCGTATCCACATCGGAGCCAAAGAGCTGAATGCCGATGGGCCGCTCGTAGTCGAACACGTCGAGCTTTTTGCGGCTTTTGGCGGCATCCCGAATCAGGCCTTCCGAGGAAATAAACTCGGTATACATCAAATCAGCCCCATTGGCTTTGCACACGGCCCGGAACGGCGGGTCCGATACGTCCTCCATGGGCGCAAGCAAAAGCGGGAAATCAGGCAGGGCAATGTCGCGGATGTGTACCACAGAGTAAGCTATTACAGGATTTTGCGCAAATTTACGACACTTCCAACTCTCCCACCCCCATGAAAGGTTTCGTCCCCAGCCGTTTGCACCCCATTCTGGCCTTGCTGCTGCTGGTAGGCCTTATGTTTTTGTGTTTTTGCCTAGCCTCTTTTGTGCTGATGCTGCTGACGGGGGCCTTATTTGGTATTGGGCTGATGGAATTTGGACAGGTGATGCAAAACCCCGCCCGGCACCCGCAGGGCTGGGCCATGATGATGCTGGCTCAGGGCATCTTTCTGCTGGGCGGCTTTGCCGGGGCGGCGCTGGTGCTGGCCCGCATTCAGGGCCAGACCTGGCGCCAGTACTTTGCGCCCCGGCACCCGGTGCCCGCCCGCTGGCTGCTGCTGGGCGCGGTGCTGATTGTGGTGATGCTGCCGGCCATGTCGGGCCTGGTGCAATGGAACGCCGACATCCACTTTCCCCGCTTTCTGCACGATTTTGAAGTATGGGCCCGCGACAAAGAAACCCAGGCCCAGGACCTCACCCGCTTCCTGACCGATTTTGACACCAGTACCCGGCTGCTGGTGGGCTTGCTGGTTATTGCCGTAGTGCCGGCCATCAGCGAGGAACTGGTTTTCCGGGGCGTGCTGCAGCGCCAGCTCACGCGCTGGTTCGGCTCCTACCACACGGCCGTTTGGCTGTCGGCTATTATCTTCAGCGCCATTCACATGCAGTTTTTTGGCTTTGTGCCGCGCATGGTGCTGGGCGTGGTGCTGGGCTATTTATATGCGTGGTCAGGGAATATTCTGGTGCCCATGGCGGCGCACTTCACCCAGAATGCCGTACAGCTGGTGCTGCTCTACCTGCAGCAGCGGGGCACCCTGGCCACCGGCTTCGACCCAGATTCTACCGATGCCCTGCCCTGGCCAGCCATGCTGCTGTCAGCGCTGCTGAGCGGCGGGCTGCTGGTGCTGGCCTACCGCAAGTTTAACCAGGACCTGGCCCCCAAGGTGATGCACACCCTCTCGCACAGCGGCGTGCAGATTGGCGGCACCGTGCCCCCGGCCGGGCATACGCTCACCGGCCATGGCATAGAGCCGGCGTCCGGAAATCAATTGCCGTCCGGATAAGCTACGGCAGGCCGCTTCCATTATATTGTCTTCTTAAAATCAGATTACGTTTGTCTATTTCTACGCCTGCTTCCGCCCCCGATACTTCCAACGACAAAAAACCGATGTCCAATCTGGCGCAGCGGGTGTTGTACGGTGCCATAGGGGCCGCGGCGCTCATTGGTTGCATTTGGTACAGTGCCTGGACGTTTGCCCTGTTCTTTGCCGTGGTGCAGGCCCGCATGCTGTGGGAGTTCTACCGCATGATGAAACGCTCCGGCTATGCCCCGGCGGCGCTGCTGGGCATGGCCGCCAGCTTAGTGCTGTTTATGGGCGTGGCCGGCTTGTTTCTGAGCGTGGATGCGCAGCAGCCCCTCAACAGCCTGGGAGCGGTAGTAACGGCCAGTGGAGAGCTGAGTTTGATGCTGCGGGCCTTGCTGCTGAGCTTTTTACTGCTGCTGCCGCTGGCCCTGATCGTGCGTGAAATGATTATCTGGCCGCGCTCCAAGCGGCCCTTTGCCAATGTGGGCGTCAACCTCATCGGTCTGTTTTATGTGAGCGTGCCCATGACGCTGCTGGTGCCCCTGGCCTATAGCGGTGGCAGCTACGACTACCGCCGCATTCTGGCTTTACTGCTGCTGGTATGGGCCGCCGATACCGGTGCCTACGCCGCCGGCAAAAACTTTGGTAAGCACAAGCTGGCTCCCAGTATTTCGCCCGGCAAAACGTGGGAAGGCTGGATAGGCGGCACCTTGCTTACCCTGGTGGTAGGCTGGGCTTTGGGCTACCTGCTGCCGGAAATACCCCTGACTCAGCGCCTGGTAGTAGCCGCCGTGGTGGCGGTATTTGGGGTACTGGGTGATTTAGCCGAGTCCATGCTCAAGCGTAGCGTGGGCGTGAAGGACTCCGGCCGCATTCTGCCCGGCCACGGCGGCCTGCTCGACCGGTTCGACGCCTTCCTTTTTATTCTGCCCGTGCTGCTGCTGCTACAGGTCCTGCTGGGCTAGGAAAGTACCCGCCGCAGGTTTCTTGCGTATGGCATAAACCTGCTACCTTTGGCCACCCATTCCACCCCGCGCTCTTCCGGCTGCCCACCAGCGGGTTTAGCGTCGGTTATTTTCCACCCACTTTTACTTTTTTCTCTTCGTATGGCTGCCACCACGGTGTACAAAGAACCCGCTCCCCGCGTCGATGCCGAAAACCCGCTGGAATCCATGATGTCGCGCTTCAACGTGGCCACGGAAATCCTGGGTCTCGATGAAGAAACCTACAACGTGCTTAAGGCACCCGATAAGCAGGTTATCGTGCACATCCCCGTAACCATGGATAACGGCAAAGTGCGCGTTTTCGAAGGCTACCGCGTGGTGCACAACACCATTCTGGGTCCATCCAAAGGCGGCATCCGCTACGACAACAACGTGCACCTCGACGAAGTAAAGGCCCTGGCGGCCTGGATGACGTGGAAGTGCGCCGTGGTGGATATTCCCTACGGCGGTGCCAAAGGTGGTATTATCTGCGACCCTTCCAGCATGAGTCCCGGCGAAATTGAGCGCCTCACCCGCGCCTACACGCTGGCCCTAAAAGACGTATTTGGCCCCGACCGCGACATTCCGGCCCCTGACATGGGCACCGGCCCCCGCGAAATGGCCTGGCTCATGGACGAGTTCAGCAAGACCGTGGGCGCTACCTCGCCGGCTGTAGTTACCGGCAAGCCGCTGGTAATGGGTGGCTCGCTGGGCCGCACCGAGGCTACCGGCCGCGGCGTGATGGTATCGGCGCTGGCTGCTCTGAGCAAGCTGGGTCTGGAGCCGGAAACGGTTTCGGCGGCCGTGCAGGGCTTTGGCAACGTAGGCTCCTGGGCCGCCAAGCTGCTGAGCGAGAAAGGCGTAAAAATCAAGTGTGTTTCCGATGTAAGCGGAGCTTACTGGAATGAGGAAGGCATCAACATCGAGGAAGCCATTGCCTATAAAAACGCCCACAAAGGCCGTTTGGATGGCTTTACTGGTGCTACGCTGATGGACAACGCCGACGACCTTCTCCTCACGGACGTGGACGTACTGGTGCCAGCCGCCGTAGAAGATGTGATAACCGAGCACAATGCCCACCACATCAAAGCCAAGCTGATTGTAGAAGGTGCCAACGGACCCACTTCGGCCTCCGCTGACCCCATCATCAATGAGAAAGGCATTATGGTGGTGCCCGATATTCTGGCTAACTCCGGTGGGGTTACCGTATCCTATTTCGAGTGGGTGCAGAACCGCCAGGGCTTCAAGTGGACCGAGGAAATGGTAACCGAGCGGGCCGACCGGATTATGTCCGATGCCTTTGAGAAAGTGTACGCCACCAGCCAGAAATACAACATCCCCATGCGCATTGCCGCGTATGTGGTAGCCATTGATAAAGTAGCTCAAACCTATAAATACCGCGGCGGTTTCTAAGCCCGGGCATTGCCCTTTGCTGCTTTCCGGCAGTAAAAGTTCTTCCGATTTTTACGGCCCATCTGGCGCGCTGGCGCATAGGTGGGCCGTTTGTCGGAACCGGGCAGGCCGCTGAAGCCCCGTATCGCCTGCCCCCACCGTTGCCGTTATTCCATGAAGATTCACAAAGAAGGACGACGTATTCTTTTCTTTACCCTGCTGGCGCTGCTGGCCGTTAACCTGCTGCTATTTCGGGTAAATGCTGCCAACGATACGTTCAACAAAATATTCGCCGGGGCTTCCGTTATAGCCTTTCTGCTGCTGCTGCAATTCTTCCGCAGCCCGTTCCGCAACCTGCTCACCCACGAAGACCTGCTGGTTTCGCCCGTAGATGGAAAAGTGGTGGTGATTGAGGACGTGCACGAGCCGGAGTATTTTGACGATACGCGCAAGCAGATCAGCATCTTCATGTCGCCAATTAACGTGCACATCACCCGCAATCCTATTTCGGGCATTGTGCGCTATTTCCGCTACCACCCGGGCAACTACCTGGTAGCCTGGCACCCCAAAAGCAGCACCAAGAACGAGCGCACCACGGTGGTGGTAGAGTCGGATGCGGGGCCGTTTGTGCTGTTCCGGCAGATTGCCGGCGCCATGGCGCGCCGCATTGTGTGGTATGTGAACGAAGGCGACGAAGTAACGCAGGGTGAGGAGTTTGGCTTCATCAAATTTGGCTCCCGCGTGGATATTTTCGTGCCGGTAGATACCGAAATGAAAGTAAAAATGGGGGATAAAGTGAAAGGCGGCGAAACGGTTATCGCGCAGCTGAAAACCAACCCACCCCGCCTTTTCTAGACTGCGGATTCGTCCGAATTTTTCGGATTCATCGGATTTTGTGGACGATTTTTCAAACGCCAGCGGCCGCTCCTGAAAGGGGGCGGCCGCTGGCGTTTTGTATAAGGGTAATTAGAACGTCCTGTCGAGCATGTGGCGCATCAAGCCAGGGACCGAGACATCTCGCGAGCTGACGTTGCAGTGGTCATCATATGCCACACTAGCAAGATGCTTCGCTGCGCTCTGCATGACCACTGACCTTTTACTGGTTTCTGAACAGGTTTAGTAGGGATACTTACTGTAGCACGTGCGGCACAAACTCGGATAGATTGGTGATGAAAGCGGCGTCGCGGCGGAAGCCCAGCGCGCAGGCTTCCCCGGCCCAGAATACGCCCCCCTGATAGCGCCGCGCCTGCGGGTCCGTGGGCAGTTCAGCCCAGCGCTGGTATATGGCTGGTTGCTGCGCAAACTCGCCGGCTACAGCCGTACCTTCTTGCCCGCCGGCCTTCAGCTCCGTTACGTTCTGCCCCTCGCGGCCCAGCATGGGCTTGCGCACGTGGTGCCCGCTGAGCGGCTGCAGCGAGGTTTCCAGCAACAGCGGATGATGCGGAAACACCTGCCAGAGCCAGGCCAGAATGCCTTTGCTTTGGAAGAGCAGCGAGTAGGTCGGGTTGGCAATGATAACGTCGCGGGAAAGCAGCAGCTGGGTAAGGTCCGCCGTTAAATCGGGCTCTTCCGTGGCCAGAATTTCCCACGGCACCAGCTTAAACAGGAAGCCAAACCGCTGCCATTGTTCCGGCCCCACCTGGGCCCACACCCCGCGCTCATCACCCGCTACGGATACCTGCATGGCATCGGCGGAGCACACATGGGTGCTGGCAAAACCGGCCGCCCGGGCGGCTTCGGCCAGTATGGCGCAATTGGTTTCGTCTTCGGCGCTGCCGGGCAAATGCACCAGCAGCAGGCTGTTGTCCAGGTCGGGGTTGAGCGCCAGCCACTCACTGAGCTGGCCCTGCAGGCCTTCGAAGAGCCCGTTGGCCTGGCGCTCCTCATTGGCCTGGCCGGCGGCTACCAGGCTGGCCCACTGCACCACGGCGGTTTCGGGCAGGCCGGTGGCCGTATCGGCATTAAACTCCAGCAGCTTAATGCCCTCGGCAGTGGCGGCCAGGTCGAAGCGCCCGTACAGGTGCCAGTGGCGCTCATCGTTCCAGGAATGCCGGACGGCCGCCCATAAGTTGGCAGGAATGGCCAGCAGCTGCAACAGGTCATCCGGAATGGGGTCGGGAATGGCCTGCACCAGCATTTCGTAGAGCGTGTCGGCGGCTTCCAGCAGGGCTTCGGCCTCGGCTTCAGAAAGCTGCACGGCCTCGCGGGCTACGTAGGCGGCGCAGGCATCTTCCACGGCCCACTCCCAACCCAGCGTACGAATGGCCGGCGTGACGTCGCCGGAAAGAGGAAGCAAGCGAATCATACGCTAATGAATTATGAACGAGCTGGAAGGGTAAAAACGGCACCAGCAGCTCCTTTTTAGAAAGGCAGCTGCTGGTAGATCATGCGGATGGATGGCGGGCAATAATCAGCCGCCGAAACCGCCGCCATAGCCCCGGCTACCGAAGCCGCTGCTGCGGCCCATGCGCGGGGCGGTGCTGCGGTAAGCGCCCCGCGAGAACGTGCGGCTTTCCTGAATGCCGGCCGAGCGGGAGCTGCGGTTGCCGGAAAAGCCCCGACCAAAAAAGCCCCGACCCTGGGTTTCCCGCTCGCGGGCAACATTCTGGCGCCAGCCCATGTTGTTTTGCATCACGCCGGGGTTGGCGTAGTACCCGGGATTAGGCGTGAGGAAGCGGCCAGCCATGTAGCCAATGCCGCTCCACATGAGCACGTCCATCATGCCGGTACTGCCTACCCGGTTTTCGGGGTTCTGGCGGCTGTAGTCCTGCATTTGCTGTTGCAGGGCCTGGCCTTGCAGGGTATCTACTTTGCCATCAAAATGATGCAGTATAGCCGCTACTTCCTCCTTGCCCGCGGGCCGCTCAGCCGTTATTTTCCACTCGCCCGGTTGCACCTCGGTCATTTCCGTGATAACGCCCTCACTGTACGTTTCGCCGCTCCAGTCGCCGGAAGCGGTTTCCTCGGCGGTGCGGTTATCCGAAGAACAGCTGGGTAGTGCCGTGAGGCCTAAGCTAGCGGCCGCTGCAACCAACAGCAGGTTGCGCCGCCAGCTGCCAAGAGGATAGAAAGTCTTTTTCATGGGAGGGGAGTGATGCCAGGGAGAATACCAGAAGACAGATGTGCGTTGGATGGCAACCTGCCTTTTGGAGAAGGATAGGGAATCCGAAAACTCAACGAGGGCGCGCCGAAATTCGTTTGCTAGAACCAGCGGGCAGCCGTTTGCATCAATTGCTCCAGAGCCTGCTGATCATCAAGGTCGAAGTCGTTGAGCTGGTCACTGTCAACATCCAATACGGCCACTACCTGTCCATCTTTTAGCACGGGCACTACAATCTCCGACTTGGAATCGGAGCTGCAGGCAATATGACCGGGGAACTGCTCCACATCAGGCACTAAGATGGTTTTGGCCTGGTCCCAGCTGGTGCCGCATACGCCCTTACCACGGCGGATGCGCGTGCAGGCAATGGGCCCCTGAAACGGGCCGAGGACAAGCTCCTCTGCTTTCACCAGATAAAAACCCACCCAGAAAAAACCAAAGGCCTGCCGCAATGCGGCCGCCGTGTTGGCCAGGTTGGCCACTAAATCCGGCTCGCCGGTAGTCAGGGCGTCAATTTGGGGGAGCAGCTGGCGGTATTGCTCGGCTTTGCTGAGCGTGGTATCTAAGAGAAGTTCTTCAGCCATGATTGGGGATAGAAGTAAGGAGGACAGGTAACAGCGAAACGCCGGCCCCGGTTCGGGTAGGAAAAGAGGCGGTGGGCCCGCAAAGGTAGCGGAGCCGCCGCAGGGCTGTGCGCTGGCTTAATACCCTTCGTTTTTCCGATACACGAATACCTGATCCTGGCCGAGCGGGAATTGCTCGCGCAGGCCAGTGAGCCCGAGCCGGGGCGCTGCCACGCCGGCCCCCAAATGATTGGCGCTCCGCAGTACCCTGATTTCGTCCCAAAGCCCATCGGCCAGCAGGGTATTGAGCACGGTAGGCCCGCCTTCCACCAGCACCGATTGTACGTTGCGGCGGTACAGGTTTTCCAGAATCTGGGGGAACAGATCATCGGCCTCCGAGAGCTTCACGTAGCCCAGATTACCCTTGGTGGCGCGCTGGCGGTAGGTGTATACCAGCGTGGGTTGGGTGCCATCGAAAAGATGATGCGTGGGCGGCAAACTCAGGTTCTTATCGATAACCAGACGAATAGGCGCCGGGCCGGGCCATTCGCGCACGTTCAGGTAAGGGTTGTCGTGCAGCGCCGTGCGGGTGCCTACCAGAATGGCGTGCTCCTCGCCGCGCCACTGGTGCACGGCCATGCGGGCCAGCGCTCCACTGATTTGAATGGGTTGATAAAACCGGCCGGAAAGAAATCCATCGGCCGTTTCGGCCCACTTCAGCACAATGTAGGGCCGCTTTTGCTCCTGAAAAGTGAAAAAACGCCGGTTCAGCCAGCGGCCTTCCGCTTCCAGCACGCCGGTTTCTACTTTAATGCCCGCCGCACGCAGCCTGGCCAGGCCGCTGCCCGCTACCAGCGGGTTGGGGTCGAGGTTGCAGACCACCACTTCGGGAATGCCTTTGGCGATGAGCTGGTCGGCACAGGGCGGGGTTTTGCCGTGGTGGGAGCAGGGCTCCAGGGTCACGTACGCGCGGCTGTGCGGCAGCAGCGCCGGCTCCGACACCGATTCCAGGGCATTTACCTCCGCATGGGGCCCACCATACTGCCGGTGCCAGCCTTCCCCAATAATGCGCCCCTGATGGGTGATAACGCAGCCTACCAACGGGTTAGGGCGGGTATAGCCAGTGCCCAGGCGCGCCAGGTCCAAGGCGCGGCGCATCATCAGGTCGTCAACAGCAGTCATAGCCGGGTGGGGAGCGTAACTTTGTGAAGCCGAAGGTACGAAACCCCGCCGAGGCCCGACTGTACGCTGTGTCTTTCTTCGTCTATCCGCTTGCCGCCATGACCATTCGCCAGCTCACTGCCTCCCTTACTGATAGCCTGCAGGCCCTGTACCCGGAGCCGGAAGCGGCGGCCATTGCCGGGCTGGTGCTGGAGCATGTGCTGACTATTTCGCCCCTGCAGCGGCGTATGCAGGCCAATGAAGAAGTGGCCCCCGCCGTGGCACGGCAGGTGGAGGCCATCCAGCAACGGCTGCTCCGGCATGAGCCGGTGCAATACGTACTAGGGGTGGCGCACTTTGCGGGTATGGATTTGGAGGTAACGCCCGCCACCCTCATTCCCCGGCCCGAAACCGAAGAGCTTGTGCAGCTGATTGTGGAGGAGCAGCAAGCGCACCGCATCGGCTTAACTCTTTTGGATATAGGTACGGGCAGCGGCTGTATTGCGCTGGCTTTGTACCAGGCGCTAAAGCCGCAGCGCGCTATTGCCGTCGATATTTCGGTGGAAGCGCTGAACGTAGCCCGCCGGAATGCCGTGCGCTATGGCTGTGCGGTTGAGTTTCAGCAGCTGGATATTCTACAGGCCACGCCGGCCGATATCCTGCCGCATTCCCTGCAGGTTCTGGTCAGCAACCCGCCCTATGTGCTGGAGAACGAGCGGCCCCTCATGCGCCGCAACGTGCTGGACTATGAGCCCGCCACCGCCTTATTCGTGCCGGATAATGACCCGCTGCTTTTTTACCGGCGCATTGCGGAGCTGGGCAGGGAGCTGTTGAAACCGGGTGGCGCGCTGTATTTTGAAATCAATGAGCAATATGCCCGGGAGTTGTGCCAGCTGCTGACAGCAGTAGGCTACCAGGCTATAGCTCCTCGCCCCGACCTGTTTGGCAAGGACCGGATGGTGCGCGCGACGTGGCCCGGGCAGGCCTCATAATTACGTAACGTAGTAATGCTCACCCTCCAATTTATTAAACTGATAAAAGCCGTACCTTTGCCGGCTCAAATCTGCTGAACTACCCGCTGCCGGAATGCCCGACGCTGTCCTGTACTTTGCTCACCCGACTGCCGTTCTCGATGAAGGCTGCCGCATTGGCAAAGGCTGCCGCATCTGGCATTTTTCGCATCTGATGACGGGCTGCCAGCTGGGAGCCGGCTGCAGCATAGGTCAGAACGTAATGATTGCGCCTGGCGTAGTGCTGGGGCAGAATGTGAAAGTACAGAACAACGTTTCCCTGTACTCTGGCGTAACCTGCGCCGATGACGTCTTCCTTGGCCCATCGGTGGTTTTTACCAATGTGCGGAATCCCCGGAGCGCCGTGCCGCGCCGCGACCAGTACCAGCCTACCGTGCTGGAACGGGGCGTGAGTGTGGGCGCCAACAGCACTATTGTGTGCGGTGTGCGCCTGGGAGAATATGCCTTTGTAGGAGCCGGCTCCGTCATTACCCACGACGTGCCGGCCTATGCTCTGGTATATGGCAACCCCGCCCGCCAGCAGGGCTGGATGAGCAGATACGGGCACCGGCTGCATTTTAATGCCGACGGAGAAGCTGTTTGCCCGGAAAGCAACGAACAATATCAGTTACAGAATAATAAGGTTTTTCCTTTTAGCACCCGCACCAACCCATAATATCGTGTACGAGCAACTGCTTCAAAAACAGGCCAAGCTGGCCGTCATTGGCCTCGGGTATGTGGGCCTGCCCATTGCCCTCGAGTTTGCCCGCAAAATCAGTGTTATCGGTTTCGATATCAACGCGCAGCGTGTAGAGCTGATGCGCAATAATATTGACCCCAGCGGTGAGCTGGAGGCCAAAGACTTTGAGGGCGTCGACATTACGTTCACCGACTCGCTGGACGTACTGCGCGAAGCCCAATTCTTTATTGTGGCGGTGCCTACGCCTATTGATGAGCACGCCATGCCTGATCTGCGCCCCCTGCTGGCGGCCTCGGCCACGGTAGGCAAAGTGCTCAAGAAGGGCGACTATGTGGTGTTTGAATCCACCGTTTATCCCGGCTGCACCGAAGACGACTGCATCCCGGTAATGGAAAAGCTCTCGGGCCTGAAATTCCCTGAGGACTTTAAAGTAGGCTACTCCCCGGAGCGCATTAACCCCGGTGATAAAGAGCATACGCTGGCCCGCATCGTGAAAGTGGTATCCGGCTGTGATGCCGAGTCGCTGGACCTGATTGCCAAAGTATATGAGTTGGTGATTACCGCCGGCGTACACCGGGCCAGCAGCATTAAAGTAGCCGAGGCCGCCAAAATCATCGAAAACACCCAGCGCGACGTGAACATTGCGTTGATGAATGAGCTGTCGATGATTTTTGACCGCATGAGCATCAACACTTATGAGGTGCTGGAAGCTGCCGGTACCAAGTGGAACTTCCTGAAGTTTTCGCCTGGTCTGGTAGGTGGCCACTGCATTGGCGTAGACCCTTACTACCTCACCTACAAAGCCAAAGAGCTGGGCTATGATGCCAAGGTGATTCTCTCCGGTCGCACCACCAATGATAACATGGGCGCCTACATCGCACGCAAAACCGTGCAGATGATGATTAAAAAAGGCAAAGACGTAGCCAAAAGCAAAGTGCTGGTGATGGGCGCCACGTTCAAGGAAAATGTGGAGGATATCCGCAATTCCAAAGTGGCCGATGTAATCCAGGAGCTGAAGAACTTCTCCGTAAACGTAGACATCGTGGACCCACACGCTGATTCCGATGAGCTGCACCATGAGTACGGCTTCCGCCTGACAGATCCGGCAGCTATCAGCAAAGATTACGATGCCGTTATTGTCGCCGTAAGCCATGCTCCGTACACAGAGCTGGATGAGGCTTATTTCCAGTCGATTACCAGCGACAATGCGGTGCTGGTTGACATCAAGGGCCTGTACCGTGGCCAGATGCAGGAGCTGCAGTACTGGAGTTTGTAATTCGATTATTAACTGCTGCCGGTTTTCCGACGCCTGGTTAGGGTTCGGATAACCGGCAGCAGTCGATTAAAAGCCAAGACTATATGGAAAGGACGAAGATTCTGGTAACCGGCGGGGCGGGCTATATTGGCTCCCATGCCGTGGTAGAGCTGTACGAAGCTGGTTTTCTGCCGGTTATTATCGATAATTTCAGCAACTCCCGGGAGTCGGTGCTGGAAGGCATTGAGCAGATTCTGGGCGTGCGGGTACCGTTCCATAAAGTTGACTGCAACGACGCGGAGACTATGCGCGCCGTTTTCGCCGAGGAGGGCAACCTGCGGGGGGTGATTCACTTTGCTGCTTACAAAGCAGTAGGGGAATCAGTGGAAAAGCCGTTGGAGTATTACCAGAACAATGTCGGCTCGCTGCTTACGCTCCTGCAGGTGATGCGCGAGTTTGGCGTGGATGCCCTGGTGTTTTCGTCGTCCTGCACGGTGTATGGCATTCCGGATCAGCTGCCCGTAACGGAGCAAACGCCCACCAAAAAAGCCAACTCGCCCTACGGTGCTACCAAGCAGATGTGCGAGGATATTCTGCGCGATGTGGCGGCGGCGCCCAGCACCAGGCTGAAAAGTATTCTGCTGCGCTACTTCAATCCGGTAGGTGCTCATCCTTCCGCCAAAATTGGGGAGCTGCCCCTGGGCGTACCGCAAAACCTGGTGCCCTATGTTACTCAGACGGCGGCCGGCATCCGGGAAAAGCTCACCATTTATGGTGACACCTACGATACGCCCGATGGCACCAACATTCGGGACTATGTGCACGTGGTAGACCTCGCCAAGGCACACATCGTGGCAGTGCAGCGCCTGCTGGACGGCCAAGGCGACAAGGTAGAAACCTTTAACATTGGCACCGGCCGGGGTAACTCCGTGCTGGAAGTAGTACATGCCTTTGAGCGTGCCACGGGCCAGAAGCTGAATTACGTTATTGGCCCACCCCGGGCCGGTGATGTGCCGGCCATTTACGCGGATGTAACCAAGGCCACGCAGGAGTTGGGCTTCCGCACCACCTCCACGCTTGAGCAGGCGCTGGCCAGTTCCTGGAAGTGGCAGCAGTCCTTGGAAGCAGTTAGCTAGTAGCTTTTTGCTTACTTTTTTTCAACAGGCTGTTTGCTAATAGCCAATAGTTTAAATAGATGAAAATCATTATCACCGGCGGGGCCGGCTTCATTGGGTCGCACGTGGTGCGCCTGTTCGTAACCAAGTACCCGGAGTATCAGATTCTGAACCTGGATGCCTTGACCTACGCCGGCAACCTGGAAAACCTGCGGGACATCGAAAATGCGCCTAACTACCGTCTGGTGAAAGGCGACATCACGGATCAGGCCTTTGTGGATCAGCTGTTTGCTACTGAGGAGCCTGATGCGGTAATTCACCTCGCCGCCGAAAGCCACGTCGACCGCAGCATCACCGATCCGCTGGCCTTTGTGAAAACCAATGTGCTGGGCACGGTGCACCTGCTGAATGCCGCCAAAAACCTGTGGAAGCCACTGGGCTACGAGGGCAAAACCTTCTACCACGTAAGCACCGATGAAGTGTACGGCTCCCTAGAAATGGGACCAGAGATGTTCACCGAAGACACCGCCTACGACCCCCGCTCACCCTATTCGGCCTCCAAAGCCGCTTCCGACCACTTTGTGCGGGCCTGGTACCATACCTACCACATGCCGGTAAAATTGAGCAACTGCTCCAATAACTACGGCCCCAACCACTTCCCGGAAAAGCTGATTCCGTTGGCCATTCACCGCATTCAGCACGGCGAAGCCATTCCGGTGTACGGCAAGGGCGAAAACGTGCGCGACTGGCTGTTCGTGAAAGACCACGCCACCGCCATCGACGCCGTGTTCCACAAGGGCAAGGTGGGCGAAACCTACAACATCGGCGGCGTGAATGAGTGGATGAATATCGACCTGATTCACTTGCTCTGCGACACGCTGGACGAGAAAACCGGCCAGGCAAAAGGCACCTCGCGCAAGCTTATCACCTTTGTAACCGACCGCGCCGGCCACGACCTGCGCTACGCCATCGACTCCAGCAAAATCATGAACGAGCTGGGCTGGAAGCCGTCTGTGACTTTTGAACAAGGCCTGAGCCAGACGGTAGACTGGTATCTGCAGAACCAGGAATGGCTCGACCACGTGACCAGCGGCGCCTACCAGCAGTATTATCAGCAGCAGTATAATCGCTAAGGCATCAAATTTAAACTCTGAGTGTTGGCTGTTGAATTGCTTGACCCGCCCGTGCGTTGTCTGAAATTCAACATTCAGCATTTAACACTAAAGATTTCCTCGTGTACGAAACCCCTTTTCACGACCAGCCGCTCCATGAGGTGAGCTTCCTCGTAACCGGCGGGGCCGGCTTTATCGGCTCTAATCTGGTGGAATACCTCCTGAAGTATGGCGCCAAAGAAGTGCGCGTGCTGGATAACTTCTCCAACGGCTTCCGCAAAAATGTGGCGCTGTTTGCTGAAAATCCCGCCCTGCGGGTAATTGAAGGCGACATCCGGGACCGGCAAACCTGCATTGATGCCTGCAAAGGCATTGATGTGGTGCTGCACCAGGCAGCACTGGGCTCGGTGCCCCGTTCTATCAACGACCCCATCACCAGCAATGATGTGAACGTAGGGGGCTTCGTGAATATGCTGGTAGGTGCGAAAGAAGCAGGCGTGAAGCGCTTCGTATACGCCGCTTCCAGCTCCACTTACGGCGACCACAAAGCCCTGCCGAAAGTAGAGGACCGCATCGGCAAGCCCCTCTCGCCCTATGCCGTGACCAAGTATGCCAACGAGTTGTATGCCGATGTATTTGGCAAAACCTACGGCATGGAAATCATTGGCCTGCGCTACTTCAATATCTTCGGCCCGCGCCAGGACCCCAATGGGGCCTATGCAGCCGTAATTCCGCTGTTCATTGATGCCGTGCTGGAGGGCAAAAGCCCGCGCATGAACGGCGACGGGGGCCAGACCCGCGACTTTACCTTCGTGGAAAACTGCGTGCAGGCCAACATCAAAGCGGCACTGGTGCAGAACCCGGAAGCCGTAAACCAGGTGTATAACATTGCCGTAGCCGACCGCACTTCCCTCAACGATCTGTTCAACATTTTGAAGGAAGAAGCCGGCTCCGATATCAACCCCGAATACGGCCCCGACCGCGCCGGCGACATCCGGGACTCCCTGGCCGATATCAGCAAAGCCCGAAACCTGCTGGGCTACGACCCGCAGATCCGCATCCGCGAAGGCCTACAGAAGACCCTGGCGTGGTTTGAAGCCAACCAAGCGTTTATTGCCGAGCGTAATTAACCCCGTCCCATCAGCCTCTGCAAATGCAGAATGATAAGCTGGATTTCAAGATTCTAAGCTCCCCTTATGAAAGGTATTATCCTCGCTGGTGGCTCCGGCACCCGCCTGCACCCCCTCACGCTGGCCGTGAGTAAGCAGTTGATGCCCGTGTACGACAAGCCGATGATTTATTATCCGCTGTCGATTCTGATGATGGCGGGTATTCGGGAAATCCTCATCATTACCACCCCGCATGACCAGGAGCAGTTTAAAAAGCTACTGGGTGATGGGGTGAATCTGGGCTGCCGCTTTGAGTATGTAGTACAGGAAGTGCCCAACGGTCTGGCGCAGGCCTTTGTGCTGGGTGCAGATTTTATCGGCAATGATAAAGTGGCCCTGGTACTGGGCGACAATATCTTCCATGGCGAAGGCATGGAAGAATTACTGAAATCCAACAATGACCCGGAAGGCGGCGTGGTGTATGCCTACCACGTGCATGATCCGGAGCGCTATGGCGTGGTAGAGTTTGATGCCAACAACCAAGCGCTCAGTATTGAGGAAAAACCGGCTACCCCCAAGAGCAATTACGCCGTGCCCGGTCTGTACTTCTATGATAATGAGGTAGTACAGATTGCCCGCAACCTGAAACCCAGTGCCCGGGGCGAGTATGAAATTACTGACGTAAACCAGGAGTATCTGCGCCGGGGTAAGCTGAAAGTAGGTATTCTGGGCCGCGGCACTGCCTGGCTCGATACGGGCACGTTTGAGAGCCTCATGCAGGCCGGTGAGTTTGTGCGCGTGCTGGAGCAGCGCCAGGGCCTTAAAGTGGGCTCTATTGAGGAAGTGGCCTACCGCCAGGGCTTTATTGATGCCGACCAGCTGCGGAAGATTGCCGAGCCGCTGCGCAAAAGTGGCTACGGCGACTATTTGCTGCGCTTGCCTGAGCAGCTGCTCATGTAGGCTAAGCTTCAACATTGCTTCAAAACAAAACAGCCCTTCTCTGCAAAGAGAAGGGCTGTTTTTGTTAAGACAAGTACCTAAAACAGAACGCCCGCCAGCAAGCCGGCACCCACAATAATATAGGATGGCACCTTTTCCCAGAGCAGCACCAGAAACGTAGCGGCTACCAGGGCAATGTTAAGGGTAGTATCCGGCAGCGGATGGTATAGCAGGAAGGTGGCCGCCCACACCAGTCCGGCCGATACCGCATTAACGCCTTCCAGGGACGCTTTTACTACGCGGTAGCGGCGCAGCTGGTCCCAGAACCGAATCAAGAAGAAGATAAGCAGGGTGCCCGGCATAAAAATGCCTGCGGTGGCTACAAGGGAGCCTACCAACTGCCCGCCAATACCATGCTCGCGCATGGCCAGCGTCCCGATATAAGAGGCAAAAGAAAAGTTGGGCCCCGGCAGGGCCTGCACCAGCCCCAGGCCGGACAGAAACTCCGGCGCCGTGAGGTAGTGCTTAAATTCCACAAACTCGGCGTAGAGCAGCGGGGCTAGCACCTGCCCGCCGCCAAAAACCAGGCTACCGTTGCGGTAGAAGTTCTCAAACAGGCGCACCGGTAGTTCTTTGGTAAAGCTACCCAGCAAAGCGGCCGTTATCAGAATGCCTATCCAGAGAATAAAGTTGGCCCATTCAATTTGCATGGGCTGTTTTTCCTCCTGGGGCATTCGGCGGTACCGGAAGGTAGTAATCAGGCCGCCAGCCAGCAGTAATAAAGGCAGTACCCACGGCAGCTGAAAATAATAAGCCAGCATGGCCGCCGCTACCAGAAGGGCTACGGACGTCTTGGTTTGAATGACCTTCTGAGTAATCTTAAAGGCCGAGTACGCTACAAACCCAACTGCAATAGGCTGCACATATTGAATTACGCGCGCTACCTGGTCCTTGTCGAGGTAGCTCATGGCCAAGCCGGCTACCGTCATGATGAGGACGGCGGGCAGCATCCAGATAAGCAGGGTGAGGTAGGCCAGGTTGGGCCCGCCCAGCCGAAAGCCGATAGCCGTAATGGTTTGGGTAGACGTAGGGCCCGGCAACAGCTGACACAGGGCCGTGAGCTCCAGTAGCTCGGCGGTGGTCAGGTAGCCGCGCTTCTCCACCAGCAGCCGGATCATCATGGCCATGTGGGCCTGCGGACCGCCAAAGGCGGTGCACCCCAGGGCCGCCACATCCTTCAGAAAGATGATGTTGCGCACCCGCTTGGTTCGGTCGCCACGAGGGGGAGGGGCCAGGATTATTTCTTCCGTTTCCACAGTCGGTTGCCGGTTGTCGGAGAAGGGGGGAGGGACCAAAGCAGAGGAAACTACTCAGGTAACCTACAAAATAAAACCGGTTGCCGGGAGTCAGGGGCAAAAAAGTGCAGCCTGACTTCCGGCAACCGGTAAGCGTATTCGGGGCAGAAGATTACTTTTTCTTCAGGCCCAGCTCTACGAGGCGCTCATTCAGGAACTCACCGGCCGTAATGTCGGCTTCCTTCTTGGGGTTCTCAGGCGTTACACAGTTTTCCAGCGCCGCCAGGCTCATTTCGGAGCGGGGGTGCATAAAGAAGGGAATGCTGTAGCGCGAGGAGTTCATTTTTTCCCGGGCCGGGTTTACCACGCGGTGAATCGTGCTTTTCAGCACGCCGTTGGTCAGGCGCTGCAGCATGTCGCCCACGTTCACCACAATCTGGTCGGGCAGGGCGGTAATGGGAATCCACTTGCCGTCGCGGCGCTTCACCTGCAGACCATCGGCGGAAGCCCCCATGAGCAGGGTAATCAGGTTAATGTCGCCGTGCTCGGCAGCCCGTACGGCATCGGCCGGAACCGAGTCGGGGTTTTCGATGGGGTAGTAATGAATAGGGCGCAGGATGGAGTTGCCGTTGCGCACCTTGTCATCGAAATAATTTTCGGGCAGGTGCAGATACAGGGCAATGGCGCGCAATACGTCTTTGCCAGCCGCTTCCAGCGTTTTGTAGGTAGTAAAGGTGCTTTCGTGGAAGGACGGCACCTCTGCGGGCCAGATATTGTCGGGGTATTCGTTCTTAATGGGGTCGTTGGCATCGTCTACCTCCTGGCCCACGTGGAAGAATTCCTTCAGGTCGCCGGTGTTGCGGCCTTTGGCGTGCTCCTTGCCTTTGCCGGTGTAGCCGCGCTGGCCCGCCAACTCCGGGTTTTCGTAGCGCTGCTTTACGTCGTCGGGCAGGGAGAAAAAGGCTTTTACGTCGGCATACAGCTGGGCTGTCTGCGCATCGTTAAGGCCGTGGTTCTTCAGGGCTACAAATCCAATATTCTGGTAGGCTTCGCCGAGCTGCTGTACAAAGCGCGCTTTGCGGGTGGGGTCGCCGGAACGAAAGTCGGCGAGGTCGAGGGATGGAATTTCTTCCAGCAATTTTTCCTCCATAGTGAAAAAACAATATACTTTTGGGCAAACCTTACGTATTGCGCAAGGTACTTAAAAAACATGTTGCTACCGAGAAACAGTCCGCTCTTCGGTAGTAGTTCACTCGTCATCTCTCTGACCACCACTTTGCCCTTTTTATGAAAGCATCAGCTTTACTACTCGGTAGTGTATTTCTCCTCGGTTTAGGGGCCTGCGATTCTGCCCGTCAAACCAGTGATACGGCTAACTCCGCCACGGCGGAGAGCGTGAATACTACCCCGCGTGCCGAAACCATGGAAAACAATGGTATTCGCTTCACGCCCTTCGAGGATTCGCCAAAAAATCCGGAAGCCATGATGCAGCTGAAGTCGCCGGTAACGGGCTCTACGGTGCCTTCCGGCGCCGTGGCCTTCGACTACGACATCACGAACTTCCAGCTCACCAAAATGACCGGCGGTATGCACGCCGGTGAAATGGCCAACTCTGAGAAAGGCCAGCACATCCATAACATTGTAGACAACGAGCCTTACACGGCCCACTACACCACGGAGTTCACCAAGAATATTCCCGATGGCCAGCACGTGGTGCTGTCATTCCTGTCGCGCTCTTATCATGAGAGCCTGAAGCACCTGGGCGCGCATGATCTGCGCGTTATCACGGTAGGCAAAGTAACCACGCCCCTGAATTTCGATACCAGAGCCCCGCACCTGTTCTATAGCCGCCCCAAGGATACCTACACCGGCAAGGATGCCCAGAAAGTAATGCTGGACTTCTACCTGGTGAACACCACGCTGGCGCCGGATGGCAATAAAGTGCGCGCCACCATCAATGGCACCGAGTTTATGCTGGACCGCTGGGCCCCGTATATGATGGAAGGCCTGCCCATGGGCGAGAATACCCTGAAGCTGGAACTGGTAGATGCCAATGGCACGCTCATTCCCGGTCCGTTCAACTCGGTTACCCGCACGTTCACGCTGCAGCCCTAACCGCGCCGGCCGCCGACTGCTTTCTTCTTAAAACAGGCCCGTGTACTGCCGTGCACGGGCCTGTTTGGCGTTTTTATTGTGCTATCTGCTTAAAATTTATCAGTGGTGAAAGTCGATATTATTGCAATTTCATATAATATTATTAATATAGTTTTGTGTAAATCGAACAAGTAACAAGATCAGCCCTGTTGTTGCGTTTTCAGAGCGTAACATGAGGCTGGGAGAAAACGTCTCTGTTCTGTTTCCGAACGTAGGCGTTTTCGGAGTGGGCTCTGTGTAGAGCCACTTACAACCAGCTTTTTTCCGCTACAGTATGCTACAGATAAGACACTGGCTTTTGGGTTTGGCATTGTGTGGAATGGGAATGCGCGCGCAGGCGCAGCACGCGGTATGGGCGGGCAAACTGGTGGAAGTATCCTCGCAGAAAGCATCGGGTAAAGAAGCATTTTCCCCCGAGAAGGTACTGGGCGAGCCTAATGCGCTGCCGCTGGGGCAGATTAGCAACAATGCCTGGATTCCCAAAAAGGAAGGGGCCAACGAATACATCGAAGTAAAATTTGGCAAGTCGTTGATAGCCAAACAGGTGACGGTGGTGGAGAACTTCAACCCCGGCTCCGTTACTAAAATTGAGCTGATTGATACCCGGGGCACCAAGCATCAGGTGTATGAAAACAAGAACCCCGGGCCGCTGCCGGATGCCTTCCGCACGCTTACCGTCACGTTTTCGCCGGGCACCTACCGCACCATTGGCGTGGGCGTTACCATGAATACCAAGGCCGTAAACGGGGTAAACCAGATTGATGCCATTGGCATTGCCGACGTGGCCGAGCTGATGGTGAAGTCAGAGTTCAAGCAGGCGCCCAGACCCGCTGGCGTAGACTCCACCATGGAAAACCTGGGGCCGAATGTTAACTCCAAATATGTAGATACCCACCCCGTTATATCGCCCGATGGCCGGACGCTGTTTTTTGCGCGCCAGGAGCACCCCCAGAACATCGGCGGTAGCAGCGACGTGCAGGATGTGTGGTACAGCACGCTGGCCCGCTCCACTACGGATAAAAAAGTGTGGAATCAGGCCAAAAACATGGGCGCTCCTATCAATACGCCTGGTCCCAATGGCCTGGCCTCCATCTCTACGGATGGCAACCTGGCCCTGCTCATTAATGTGTACAAGGACGATGGCACCCTGGACCCCAAAGGGGCCAGTTTCAGCCGCCGCACCAAAACCGGCTGGAGTAAGCCAGTGAAAGTGGAAATTGATGATTTCTACAACGACGACGACGAAAACGTAGATTACTACCTGGGACCCAACGGCAAAGTGCTGCTGATGGCCGTAGACCGGAAGGATGGCAAAGGCCAGCAGGATATCTATGTCAGCTTCCTGAAGCCCGATGGCCGTACCTGGAGCCGCCCCCTGAACCTGGGCGGCACCATCAACACCAAAAAGCCAGAGTTTGCGCCCTTCCTGGCCTCCGATGGTAAAACGCTGTACTTCGCCTCCGAGGGCCACCAGGGCTATGGCAAAGGCGACATCTTCTACAGCAAGCGCCTGGATAATTCCTGGACCAACTGGACGCAGCCCCGCAACATGGGCCCCAACGTGAATTCCCCGGACTTTGATGGCTATTTCACCCTTTCCGCAGCCGGCGACGAAGCTTATCTGGTGTCGTCCCGCAATGGCATCGATAACTCGCGCGACATCTTCCGCATTGGGCTGGTGCCGCAGTTTAAGCCGGAAGTAGTAACGCTGGTGCGCGGTCGGGTGCTGGATGCCTCCACGCAGAAACCCATTGATGCCGTTATTCACTACGAAAACCTGCTGACGGGCGAAGAGCTGGGCGTGGCCGAAACCAACCCGGCCGATGGCAGCTACACCATTGTACTGCCCTCGGGGGTGCACTATGGCTACCGCGCCGAGGCCAAGGACTATCTCTCCGAAAGTGACAACCTGGACGTTACGGACCGGCAGAAGTACTCGGAAATAACCCAGGATCTGTTCCTGGTGCCGTTTGCGGTGGGCCAGAAAATCAAACTGAACAACATCTTCTTTGCCCAGAGCAAGTACTACCTGCGCGAAAACTCTTACCCCGAGCTGCAACGCCTCATCAAGATTCTGAAGAACTACCCCAACGTAGAAATTAAGCTGGAGGGCCACACCGATAATCAGGGCGACCCGGCCCTGAACCTGAAGCTTTCCATTGACCGGGTGAATGAGGTGAAGAAGTACCTGGTATCCAAAGGCATCAGCGCCTCCCGCATTACCACCGAAGGTTACGGCGGCACCAAACCCATTGCCAGCAACGACGAGGAGGAAACCCGCAAGCTGAACCGCCGCGTAGAATTTACCGTGACGAAGAAATAGTAAATAGGTGTCATTGCGAGGACGCAGGACGAAGCAATCTGTCCTCTGAAATGTGGAAAGCCATAAGATGTGAAAAGCCCTTGACGTCCCACACGTCAAGGGCTTTCTGGTAAAGAAGCGTTTGGTGCTGCGGAGAGGACGGATTGCTTCGTGCCTCGCAATGACACGTGTGCCTTCTCGCAATGACAGCCTAACTCAGCCTTGTTTCGTCGCGGCCGGGTTTGGCGCTGCTGTTCTGGCCGCCGGGGTTGGCAATGGAGTCGCGCATATCGGTGTCGGCCTGCACGTTGCGCATTTTGTAGTAGTCCATCACGCCCAGGTTGCCGCTGCGGAAGGCCTCAGCAATGGCTTTGGGAATTTCGGCTTCGGCTTCTACCACGCGGGCTTTGGCTTCCTGGGTTTTGGCGCGGTTTTCCTGCTCAATGGCTACGGCCATGGCGCGGCGCTCTTCGGCTTTAGCTTCGGCCACTTTCAAATCGGCGGTGGCCTGGTCTATCTGCAGCTTGGCCCCAATGTTTTCTCCTATGTCGATATCAGCAATATCAATGGAGAGAATTTCAAAGGCAGTACCGGCATCGAGGCCTTTGCTGAGCACCAGCTTGGATATTTTATCCGGGTTTTCGAGCACTTCCTTGTGCGACTTGGAGGAGCCGATGCTGGTTACGATGCCCTCGCCCACGCGGGCCAGAATGGTTTCCTCGCCGGCGCCGCCCACCAGCTGAGTGATGTTGGCGCGCACCGTAATGCGGGCTTTGGCAATAAGCTGAATCCCATCCTGCGCCACGGCTGCCACGTTGGGCGTGTTAATCACCTTGGGGTTTACGCTGGTGGTCACGGCCTCAAATACGTCGCGGCCGGCAAGGTCAATGGCGGTGGCTTGCTTAAAGGTGAGGGGAATGTTGGCTTTATCGGCGGAAATCAGGGCCTTGATGACGCTGGGAATATTGCCGCCCGCCAGATAGTGGGTTTCCAGGTCGTTGGCCGTCAGCTCCAGGCCGGCTTTGGTGGAAGTGATAAGCGAGTTGACGATGAGGGACGGCGGCACCTTGCGCACCCGCATAAACGCCAGCTGAAACAGGCTCACCTTCACCCCCGAAAACAGCGCTGTAATCCAGAGGCTGATGGGGAAGAAGTAGAGAAAGACCAGCAGTACTATTGCGCCCACAATTAAGGGCAGGAAGGGAAGCTCCATCGGGTGTTTGTAGGGGTTAGGGACAACAGTTTGCGGGTAGCAACTAACAATTAAAAAATGAGATAAGTAAAATGCAGGCTTCGGGCGATGCTACAAGGCCGATAAGTTTAGCGGTCTGATAAAACTGCTATGCGCTCTTGCTGCTGGATTTAGTAATTACCTGACCCCATCCGGCGGGAAGCGCTCCGCCATTCGCCATCTGGAAGCGGCGCTAAAAATCAGGAAGATTCTGGAAACCTGGCAGCAGAAGTCTGATAGCCACTATGCTATACTTTCCACAATAATGCGGTTTTGTTCGATGCGTAATACCCGCACTTCGGAGCCGGCTGCCACAAACTCGCCCCGGGTGGTGACTTCGCGGCGGTTATCATCGAAGAGCACGGTACCGGCCGGACGCAGGGCAGAAAGTGCGCGGCCCGTGGTACCCGGTTGCACGTCGGGCAGGCGGGCGTCGCGCACGTGGCCGCTATTAATGTCATTTAGCGCTACCCGGGCGAGGTTTTTGGGCCGTAGCCCAACATACAATAGCAGCCCGGCCACCGCCGCCGATGATGCCAGCAGCACATGCCCGGTGCCGGTGCCCATGTCGCGGTAGGCAAACCAGATGCCGGCCGCCAGGAGCGCAAAGCCCAGCAAGCCAACCACCGTAGTACCGGGAATAAAGATGACTTCGGCCGCCAGAAAAACCAGACCAAACAACAGCAGGAGCGCAATAGTGAGCCAGTCCATGATGAAAAGGAAAATGCAGTAGGGGGAGGGAAGATACGCAGAAAGCTTCGGCAAGCGGCGGAAGGTGCTTATTTTACTTGTCGTCTGTGTTCTGTTTTGTTTCTCCGCCCTTTTTATGGCAACACCCGCTACCCGTATCAATGCCACGCCGGTGGCTCACCTGCGCGAGCTGCTGCACCGGGTGTCGGATTTGCAGGCTTCCGACATTGAAGCGCTACTGCGCTGCTGGCACAAGCCGGTGCAGCTGCGGCGCGGAGATTTTCTGATTCAGGAAGGCCAGACTGACCACTTCCTGTATTTCATTGACGAAGGCATTCTGCGCATCTTTCTGCCCACGGCGCACGAGGAAATATGCGTGGGCTTTGGCTATGCCAGTACGCTTATTTGCTCGTTCCCCTCCTTCGTGGAAGGCCGGCCTTCCGCCTACGGTATTCAGGCCCTGAAAGCCTGCCGCCTGCTTGCCATTTCCCGCACCCATTTGCTGGAACTGATTGAAACGCACCCCAACATTGGGCGCTTCTGGCGCACAGAAATGGAGCGGGCCGTGGTGGGGCGCATTGAGCGGGAAATAGACCTGCTGCTGCCCGAGCCCCAGCGCCGCCTGGACCGGCTGCGGGCGCGCAGTCCCCACCTGTTCCAGCTGGTGCCGCGCAAGTACATTGCCTCCTACCTGCGCATGACCCCGGAAACCCTTAGCCGGCTGCGCTAAATATTGATTTGCATCAAGGTTTTGAGCACTCAGAAGTAGGAAGTTTGAGCTGTCACTTATCACTCACTTTCATACCCGCCGCTATGAAACCCCAGGCCTTTCTGCAACAGCTTCAGGAGCAGGTGCAAGCCCAGCTCGCTATGCTTCACACAGAGTTTGAACCACTGGATATCCGCGCGCTGCAATTCAAGCCCACGCCGGCCAGCTGGAGCACGCTGGAGTGCCTGGAGCACCTGAACCGCTACGCTCGCTACTACCTCCCGGCCCTGCGCAAGGCGCTGGCCCAGCACCAGCCAGCCTTTAAAACGGAGGCGGAAGTAGGCTTTAGCTGGCTGGGCCGTAAGTCCTACGAAACGGTGCGGCCGGAAAACCGCAAGCTGCAGAAAACGCTCCGGCACATGAACCCCGCGCAAAGCAACCTGGACCGCAACGTGCTTACGGAGTTTCAGCAGCATCAGGAAGCCCTATTGCGCCTGCTGGCCCGGGCGGCCCAAACCAACCTCAATCGCAAAGCCATACCCATTGAGTTTTTTCACCTGCTGAAGCTGCGCCTGGGTGAGGCTTTTTTGTTCGTAATAGCCCACCAGGAACGCCACCTGCAGCAAGCTAAGCGTGCCCACCAGCAGTACCAGGCTCAACCCACCGACGAGCTGCGGCTGGTGGTATAACCACTGTGCAAAGCAACAAAAAGTCCCGCTGCACGGCGTACAGCGGGACTTTTTCAATAGCAAAATAGTGGCCCCAGAGGGCTTCGATTTACTGAATGAACGGCGAATTAATACGCCTTGGCGAAGTAAGCGCGGCGCTGGCTGGGCTTGCCGGTCAGAATGCAGATGCCTTCCTCGTCGGGCTCGTTCAGGGCCAGGCACCGGATGGTGGCTTTGGTTTCCTCTTTGATGCGCTCCTCGGTTTCAGAAGTGCCATCGTAGTGGGCCACCACGAAGCCGCCTTTGCCTTCCAGCACCTGCTTGAACTCCTCGTAGGTGTCTACGCGGGTGGTGAGCGTGTCGCGGAAAGCCAGGGCCTTGCGGTAGATGTTCTGCTGAATATCCTGCAGCAGCTGGTCGATGCTGGCCACAATGTCGGCCAGGGGCAGGTTCATTTTCTCCTTGGTGTCGCGGCGGGCAATTTCCACGGTGCCGGCGTCCAGGTCGCGCATGCCTACGGCCATGCGCACGGGTACGCCTTTCAGCTCCCACTCGGCAAACTTGAAGCCGGGACGCTCGGTGTCGCGGTCATCAATCTTCACGGAAATGCCGCGGGCAATCAGACCCATCTGAATAGGGCGGATGCGCTCCAGCAGCTCATCCAGCTGGCCGGTTTTGTAGATGGGCACAATAACTACCTGAATGGGAGCCAGCTTGGGCGGCAGCACCAGGCCTTCGTCATCAGAATGCGCCATTACCAGGGCCCCCATCAGGCGGGTGCTTACACCCCAGCTGGTGCCCCACACGTGCTCCAATTGGCCCTGCTTGTTGGCAAACTGCACGTCAAACGCCTTGGCAAAATTCTGCCCCAGGAAGTGCGAGGTGCCGGCTTGCAGCGCCTTGCCATCCTGCATCATGCCTTCAATGCAATACGTTTCCAGGGCGCCGGCAAACCGCTCGTTTTCGGTTTTTACGCCTTTGATAACGGGCAGCGCCAGGTGCTCTTCGGCAAACTCGGCGTACACATCCAGCATCTGGCGGGTTTCGGCCAGGGCTTCCTCGGCGGTGGCGTGGGCCGTGTGGCCCTCCTGCCACAGGAACTCGGCGGTGCGCAGAAACAGGCGGGTGCGCATTTCCCAGCGCACTACGTTGGCCCACTGGTTAATGAGCAGGGGCAGGTCGCGGTAGCTCTGGATCCAGCCTTTGTAGGTGCTCCAAATAATGGCCTCCGAGGTGGGGCGCACAATCAGCTCTTCTTCCAGCTTAGCGTTGGGATCTACGCGCAGCTTGCCGGGGTTGTCGGGGTCGGTTTGCAGGCGGTAGTGGGTTACTACGGCGCATTCTTTGGCAAAGCCTTCTGCATTTTTCTCCTCGGCTTCAAATAAGCTTTTGGGCACGAACAGCGGGAAGTAGGCATTCTGGTGGCCGGTGCGCTTGAACATATCGTCCAGGGTGCGCTGCATTTTTTCCCAGATGGCATAGCCGTAGGGCTTGATAACCATGCAGCCGCGCACGGCCGAATTCTCGGCCAGACCAGCGCGTTTCACCAATTCATTATACCACAGCGAATAATCTTCGCTCCGCTTCGGCAGGCTTTTGCTCATGATGGGACTATCTTTGGGTAGAGTAGGAATAGTTCCACAAACTGGTACAACATTTGTCAGTAGTTTGGGGCACCGTTTCGGGGCGAAATTACGTTATTAAACCGGAGCATACTGCCCTTGTCTAAAAGTGACAGGCAACCGTTTGCGGTTGTTGGTACTCTTTCCTTTAGTTGACTTCTTGTTGTTGCGCTGTCATGAAAAAATCCCTCACTACTTTCCTGTCCGCTCTGGCCCTGGTTGCACTGGGAAGCTGTGCGGGCCCGGCGGCTCTCACCACCGAGAGCGACGGGGTATATTATTCCTCCAAAGACCAAACCACCGCTGACCCCGCCCTGGCGGCCGTGCAGGCCAACCGGGACCTGGAAAACGCGCCTTCCGATCAGTCTTCGACGGCTACGCCGGAGTCCCGCGCTAACCAGGGGCAGCAGCGGGAGCAGTACAGTGATTCGTACTCCACTTACGATGACGACGAGTACACGTACATGGCCCGTATCCGGCGCTTTCATCAGCCCAGCTATTGGTCTTTTGCGCCGGGCTACTATGATTACGCCTACACCAGCTACGCCTACGACCCCTGGTTTTACAACGACTATGCCTATGGTAGCCGCTACGGCTACTACGACCCCTTCTATGACCCCTTCTTCTATGGTGGTGGCTCCTATGTGAACATCTCCATTGGCTGGGGCTGGCCTTATTCCCGTCGGCATTATGGGTACGGCTATGGCTATGGCGGCGGTGGCTATGACTGGGGCTACCGCAACGGGTACCGCAATGGCTACAACAACGGCTATTACAACAACCGCTACAACGACTGGGGCCGGGCCTCGCGGGATAACACCTACTACGGCCCGCGCCGCGACCGAAGCAACAACGTAGGCACTGGTAATTCCAGCCCCCGTGGGCGCGGCGTAATCACCGACCGCCGCGCTATTGATAGCCGGACCAACACCTCGGGCGGAACTTCCATTAGCGTGCCGGCTACGGAAGCGGGGCGCCCCGCTTCTACCTCGCCCGCCTCTGAGCGGCGCATTCCGGCCCGGGGCCGCATTGAGGAGCGCAACGCCGATGGCGGGATCCGGGGTAGCGTGAGCGACCCGGCTTCGCGGCCCGGCCGCATGCTGGAAAGCCAGCCGCAGGTGCCCGCTTCCAGTCCGGCCCGCGAGGTAGAGGAAACGCCTCGCCCGCAGCCCCGCCGCACGCGCAGCTTCCCGGCGGGTTCTGAGAGCCGGGAAGAGCGTCCTACCCGGCAGGCAGAGCAGCCCCGGCGGGAGCGTGTCCGGGAGTATACCCCGGAGCGCAGCGAGCAGCCTTCCCGCTCGTATGAGCGGTCCACTGAGCGCAATAATGCCCCCGCCAGCCGCCCCACGCCTTCCTCCGGTAACAATAACGGCTCGCGTGGCCGTGGCCGCATTAACTAAGTGCCGCCAAACCTTGTGCGCATTCGTTCTGCTTCCTCCCTTCTCCGTATGAAAACCCTTCCGTTCTGGCTTGGCCTGGCTTGTCTGGGCCTCGCCCTCCCTTCTGTTGCCCAAACCGATGCTGACGCGCTGCGCTATTCCTGGCAGCAGTTTGGCGGCACGGCCCGCACCCAGGCTATTGGTGGCGCTACCACCGCCGTGGGCGCCGATTTAGGCGTGCTGAGCACTAACCCGGCCGGGCTGGGGCTGTACCGGCAGTCGGAGTTCAGCTTTACGCCCGGGCTGGGCTTTTCCAATACTACTACCTCCGGCGTAGGCAGCCCGCTGGATAACAACCGCAGCAGCCTGCACATTGGCAGCGTGGGCGCGGTGTTTACCAACCGCCGGGCCGATAATGATAACACCTCGGACTGGCGCGGAAGCAGCTTTGCTATTGGCGCCACGCGCATCAACGATTTCAATTCCCGCTTTCATTACAAAGGGAATGTAAGTGATGGGCAAACTTTCTTCGAGTATTTGCGTGAATCGCCGGCTACGCAGGATGATCTGGACGCGGAATACGGGGTGAACGGGGACAACATTACCACGCTGGACGGACTGGGCTATGGCGCTTATCTAACCAACGTAGGGCAGGACAATACCGGCCGGGACTACGTGTACACCATCAACCGCTCGGAGCCGGTTAGCATTGATGAAACGATTTCCACCACGGGCTCGCAAACGCAGTACGACTTCGGCTACGGTGCCAGCTACCGGGACAAGGTGTATCTGGGCGCCAGCCTGGGCGTGGTGCGCACCCGGTATAATCTGCTGCGCGAATACAGTGAAGCGGAGGATGATGTGAACACTGCCTTCACCTCTTTGCTGCTGCGCGATGAGGTGAACACCACCGGTACCGGCCTTAATGTGCGGGCCGGGGTTATTTACCGGGCCAGCGACCAGCTGCGCCTCGGCGCTTCGGTGCAGACGCCCACCTTTAGTAGCCTCACCGAAACCTACAAAACCTCGCTCAGTACCAACTTCTCCGGCCTGCAGATTACCAATTCCGACGGCACCACCAGCACCATTAACGACGCCATGGCCGTAACGCGGCCCGGCGAGTCCAGCTACACGCTCACCTCGCCCTTCCGGGCCAATGTGGGTGGGGCGCTGGTAGTGGGTAAAAACGGTTTTGTTTCTGCGGATGTGGAGTACGTGAACTACGGCCGGGCCCGCCTGCACGCCGACAATGAGAATAACACCGATGACGAGGCTTACTTCGACGAGCAAAACCAGGCCGTAGCTGATAAATATAAATCGGCCGTAAACGTGCGCCTGGGCGGCGAGCTGCGGGCGGATATCTTCCGCTTCCGACTGGGCTACGCCCTCTACGGCGACCCATTCAAATCCAATGAGGTAGATCGCTCCCGCGCTTATTATACCGGCGGGGTAGGCCTGCGCCAGAAGAATACGTTCCTCGATTTGTCGGGGGTGTATACTACCGGTACTTCAAAGTACACGCCGTTTACCTTGGCGAACAACCAGCAGCCCCTGCTGAATATTGATGAGAACCGCTTTACCACGAGCTTCACGATTGGCAAGCTCTTTTAAACCGGCTGACCAGCAAACATAAAAAGAGCCGGCACCCTTAGGGTGCCGGCTCTTTTTATGTATTGATGCTGCTGTAGTTATTCTTTGTCAACTCTTACCTGCAGCGTAGCCCGGGGAAAAGCGGTGGTGTTAGTGACATCTTCCACATAAATAGCTCCGGTGCGCCCGGTGGCCGTCTGGAAAACCAGTACTTTCTCTTTCACCAGCGGGCCGGAGCGGGTGGGCGTAGCGCCGACCTTTGCACTATCATACAGCGCTACCAGATCAGTGGCCTTAGTAAGCGCGGTAAATTGTGCTTGCGTGAGGCTGGTCTGCCGGATAGTGGTAGCGTTGCGGGTGGGCCAGGTCGTTATATTCAGAAACGGGGCCGCCGCCGCTACAGTGGCATCCGTAGGGGAAGCCAGCTCTATTCCGCCGGCATTTGAAGGCAGGGCAATCAGATCCACCTGCTGCTGGGCGGCCGGGTTGGCGCGCACGGTAAAGCCCGGGAATACCAGGCCCTGTCGGGCATTGAGGGTACTACGGCTGCTGGTGCGGCGCGCGGCCTCCAGCAATACCTTGTAGGGGTGGTAGGGCTTCAGCGAGTCGGCATTGCGCACCGTGAGCAGGTAGGAGCGGGAAACAGCTTTGCCATCCGCATTGGTGAGGGTGTGTTTCCACCGCTCGTAGCCGGAGGTGGTGCGGGCGCCAAACGTGAGCTGATAGTTGAAGTTGGGGCTGCTGAAGGTGGTATCGAAATAAACCAGCTGCGGAAGCTGCTTCTCCTTGTTTTCCTCTTTGGGGGTGTAATCTACGGTAATGGTGTAGTGCTGCAGCAGTGGGTCGTCGGTATGGCGCAGGTCGCCGGTTACACGCGTGGTCAGCGTATCGCCGGGGGTGGTGAGCAGCCGGTCGTTGGAGGTGAAGCGCGAGGAGCCCACGAAATTAAAGCGCGGTTCGGAGCCGGGCTCCGAAGTGCAGGCCGCCAGGCCGCTCAGAACCAACAGGCCAATAATGGATAGACGAAGAGCCATAGAAAACAAAGGTGGGAAGAACGCGGCAAAGTCAGAATACACTAGTCAAGCAACCTTTACGGCCGCGCCCCGACTTTCCGCCGCCGGCGGGCCCATTCCCGGGTAGGCGCACTTCTTTCGCGGAGGGCGTGTTATCTTTAACGTCAGTATCCCCGCCGAAATTTTTCCACTCTATGCAATTTCGCACTCTCGGACTAGCCTTAGCGCTGGCCCTGTCCAGCCCCGCCTTGCTGCCCGGGCTTACCCCCACGGCTGTTGCCCAGCAGAAAAAGGACATCACCCTCGAAGACATCTGGCAAAAAGGAACATTCCAGGCCAAATCGGTGCCCGGCTTTAATTGGATGCGCGACGGCCGCTACTACTCCTCCCTGGATAAAGGCGACCTGGTGCAGCACGACGTAACCACCGGCCAGGCCGTGCAAACCCTGGTAGCCGGCAAAGACTTGCTAGCGCCCGGCAGCACGCAGCCGCTGGCCGTAGAAGGCTACGAGTTCAACGCCGATGAGCAGAAAATCCTCTTCTGGACCGACGAAGAGCCTATCTACCGCCGCAGCTCCCGCGCCCTGTACTACGTGTACGACCGCGCCGCCAAGAAGCTCACGCCCCTGAGCGCCGGCAACAAGCAGAGCTACGCCACTTTCTCGCCCGATGGCAGCAAAGTGGCCTTCGTGCGCGACAACAACCTGTTTGTGGTCGATCTGACCACCATGCAGGAAAAGGCCGTGACCACCGACGGGGTACGCAACAAGCTCATCAACGGCAGCACCGACTGGGTGTACGAGGAAGAGTTTGAGTTTGCGAAAGGCTTCTTCTGGTCCCCCGACAGCAAGCAGCTGGCTTTCTACACCTTCGATGAGTCGCAGGTGCCGGAGTACAACATGCAGGAGTGGGGCCCGCTCTATCCCAAAGACTACCGCTACAAATACCCCAAAGCCGGCGAGAAAAACTCCATCGTGAGTGTTTCTACGTTTGATGTAGCCGCCGCCAAAACCACGAAAATGGACGTGGGCCAGGAGCCGGACCAGTATATTCCGCGCATTCTCTGGACCGAAACGCCTAACCTGCTCAGCATCCGCCGCCTCAACCGCTTGCAGAACAAGCTGGAGATTCTGCACGCCAACGCCAGCACCGGCAAAACCGACGTAGTGCTGACCGATACCGACGCGGCCTACGTGGAAGTGAACGATGACCTGCGCTACCTGAAAGGCGGCAAGCAGTTCCTGTTCACCAGCGAAAAAGACGGCTACCGCCACCTGTATCTGTATGATATGAAGGGCAAGCTGGACCGCCAGCTGACCAAAGGCAACTGGGAAATTACCGAAATCAATGGCTTCGATGAGAAAAACGGCCTGGTGTATTTCACCAGTACCGAAGCCTCGCCCATGGAGCGCCACCTGTACCGCGTAAACCTGAAAGGCAAAGGCAAAACCCGCCTCAGCGAGGCCGGCCGCGGCGTAGATGCCGTGAACATGAGCCCCGATTGCCGCTACTACCTCAACTACCACTCCGAGGCCGGCGTGCCGCAGGTGGTTAGCCTGCGCACGGCCCAAACCGGCAAGCTGGTGAAAGTGCTGGAAGATAACGCCGCCCTGCGCCAGACGCTGGGCCAGTACAACTTGGGCAAGCTGGAGTTCATCAACTTCAAAAACTCCGAAGGCGTAGCCCTGAATGGCTGGATGATGAAGCCAACTAACTTCGATCCAAACAAGAAATACCCCGTGCTGATGTACGTGTACGGCGGCCCCGGCTCCCAGACGGTGAAGGACGACGCGGGTGGGGGCATTGCCTTCACCAACTACCTCTGGCACCAGCTGCTGGTGGAGAAAGGCTACATCGTGGTTTCCGTGGATGGTCGGGGTACCGGCGCCCGCGGGTCTGAATTCAAGAAATCTACCTACGCCAACCTGGGCAAGCTGGAAACGGTTGACCAGGGCGAAACGGCTAAATACCTGGGTACACTGCCCTACGTAGACAAAAGCCGCATCGGCATCTGGGGCTGGAGCTTCGGCGGCTACATGACGGCCCTGGCCCTGACCAAGGAAGCCGACCTGTTCCGCATGGGCGTGGCCGTGGCGCCCGTTACCAACTGGCGCTACTATGACACCGTGTACACCGAGCGTTTCCTGAAAACCCCGCAGGAAAACCCCGGCGGCTATGACGACAACTCGCCCGTGCAGTTTGCTGATAAGCTGAAGGGCAAGCTGCTGCTGGTACACGGCACCGGCGACGACAACGTGCACTTCCAGAACTCCGTGGCTTTCACGGATGCCATGATTAAGGCCAACAAAGACTACCAGACGCTGTACTACCCCAACCGCAACCACGGTATTTATGGGGGCAACACGCGCCTGCATCTCTACCGCCAGATGACCAACTTTATCCTGGAAAATCTGCCGCTCACCCCGGATGCTTCTTCGGGCGCAGCAAAATCAGTGAACTAAGCCAGAGCGCCTTCGTATGGGCTTGCCCAGGGCTTTGTAAAGCATGTATTGCTTGCAAAGTCCTGGGCAATCTTGTTTATTGCTAAATCCTTGAACCCGCTACGCCCGGTGCTATTTATGCTGATGCCCCTTCAACGTAGGTTGTGGAAGCCCTTTTCCTGCTTTTTTCTCCTGTTAATCAGTGCCTGTCAGCCCCAGCCGGCAGAGAAAACCCAGCCGACTGATTCACCGGCCGCTACTTCCGCCAATTCGCTGCCTGCTGATACCGCCACTCTTACGGCGGAGCCCACCGGCAACAAGCCCGTTACCTGGCACCGCCTGGCTCGCCGCACCAACCCCCATGCCCCGCTTTTAGTGTATAACCGGGTAGCCCGGCCCCCGGCCAGCGAGCTGGTAGCCAGCCCGCCACCTCGCGAAACCCGCCTCTTCGACCTTACCCGCAAAGCCAGCCAGTACTACCGCATCGACGCCACCCACCCCGCCGAAGTGCGCGGGCAGGAAGGCACCGTAGTGCGGATTCCGGCCGGCTGCTTTGTTGATGGGCAGCAGCGGGCAGTGGCCGGTCAGGTCTGGATTGAGTTGAAGGAATGCTATTCGCTGGTTGATATGCTGCTCTCGGATGTGGTGAGCGAAACCGCCGATGGGCAGCTGCTTACTACCGGCGGCGGCGTATTTATCCGGGCTTCGGCCCACGGCCAGCAGCTGGCGCTGGCTCCCAACCGCACTTACCAGGTAGAACTGCCCGTTTCGCGGCAGCAGACGGGCATGTCCCTCTTCCGGGGTGTGAGTGCCGGGCTGCAACCCGTGCGGTGGCAGGAAACCGCCCCCGCCGACCCGGCACCTGAACAGATTTATACTACCGCTGAGCAGCTGCCCACTTATGGCAAAAGCCCCACGGATATCAATAAGCTCATTCGCTACCCCAAAACCGCCTTGGCACGGGGCACCCAGGGAATGGTGTTTGCCTCCTTTGTGGTAGATGAAGCCGGCCGCGTCCGCTCCCCCCGAATTCTGCGGGGCATTGGCGATGGTTGCGACGAAGAAGTGCTGCGGGTACTACGTCAAACCTCCGGCCACTGGACGCCCGGGCAGCAGGACGGCCGCTTTGTGAAGGTGAAAATGGTGGTACCCATCCGCTTTAACCCCAGGAAGGCATGCTCACCACTTCTGAGGTAGCCACTGCCCCGGCCGATACGGTAGAAGAGGCAGAGGAAAGTGGACTGACCTCAGCCGAGCACTACGTGTTCCGGACCAAGAACCTGGGGTGGCTGCTCTGCGCCCGTGCATACACCGCCCCGGCTTCAGCGCAGGAACTGGCCGTGCGACTGGATGCAGACCCCAATACCAGCGTGCGCCTGGTGCTTGCCGATGGCCGCACCGTGTTATCAGCGACCCCCAATGAAACGGGTAGCTATGTTTTCCGCCACGCGCCTGCCCAGCCCCAAGGTACATTGGTAGCAGTACGCTACTTCAATCAAACGCCCTACCTGGCCCTGCGGCCGATGGATGCAGCCGCTGACACCAGCCAGCTGCAGTTCAGGGAAACCACCCTGGCCCAGTTGGAAACCGCCTTGCGGCGGCTGGAGTAAACCCGGCTAGCTTAGCTTAAGCGTAATGCTCTGGGGCTCGGTGAAAAAGCGCAGCGCTTCCAGCCCGCCTTCCCGGCCCACGCCGGAGTTTTTCATGCCGCCGAAGGGCGTGCGCAAATCCCGGTGCAGCCAGGTATTAATCCAGACAATACCGCTGTGCAGGGCATGAGCCACGCGGTGGGCCCGGTTCAGGTCGCGCGTCCAGATGGTGGCGGCCAGGCCGTAATCGGTGCCATTGGCCCAGATTATGGCTTCTTCTTCGGTATCGAAGGGGGTGAGGGTGACCACGGGCCCGAAGATTTCCTCTTTGTTTACCCGGCAGTCGGGCGTGAGGCCTTCAAACACGGTGGGCTCCAGGAAAAACCCGCCGGCGCAGCGGCCTTCCAGGTGCACGCGCTTGCCGCCAGCCAGCAGTGTGCCACCTTCCTCGTGGGCCAGCTCAATGTAGCTGAGTACTTTCTGCAGATGCGCTTCGCTAACCAGCGCGCCCTGCCGGCTGCCGGCCTCCATAGGGTCGCCTACCGTTAAACCCGCTACGCGCTCCAGAAAGGCGGCTTTAAAAGGCTCGTAGATGCTGCGCTCAATGAAAATGCGCGAGCCGCAGAGGCATATCTGGCCCTGGTTGGCAAAGGAACTGCGAATGCTGATGTTTACCGCTTCGGTCAGGTCGCAGTCGGCGAAGATGAGGTTGGGGTTTTTGCCGCCCAGCTCCAGGGAGAGTTTCTTGAACATGGGAGCCGCCGTGCGGGCAATATGCTCGCCGGTTTTAGTGCCGCCCGTGAAGCTGATGGCTTTAATACCGGGATGCTCAATAATGGCCTGCCCCGTGCCCGGCCCGGCCCCGTGCACAATATTCAGTACCCCCGCCGGCAGGCCTGCCTCTATGCACAGCTCACTCAAAAGAAACGCCGTGTGCGGGGTAATTTCTGAGGGCTTGGCCACTACGCAGCACCCTACGGCCAGCGCCGGGGCTATTTTCCAGGTAAACAGGTACAGTGGCAGGTTCCAGGGAGAGATGCAGCCCACCACGCCCAGCGGGTGCCGCACGGTGTAGTTCAGGGCCACACCTTCCTGAAAGTGCGTTTCCGAAGCGAAATGCTGCGCGGCCGTCCCGAAAAAGGCGAAGTTGCTGGCTGCCCGCGGAATATCCACAGTGCGGGCCAGAGTCACGGGCTTGCCGTTGTCTTTGCTTTCGGCCTGGGCCAGCGGCTCCAGGTCGCGCTCAATCAGCTCGGAAATACGCACCAGCAAACGGCCCCGCTCCTCGGCGGGCAGGGCGCGCCAGGCGGGCAGCGCGGCCTCCGCGGCCGCTACAGCCGCGGCTACATCCTGGGTATTGGAGTCGGGCAGCAGGGAGTACACCTGGCCGGTGGCGGGCTCAATGTTGTCGAGGTAGCGGCCGGCCGCGGGCGGCACCAGCTGGCCGTTGATGTAGTTTTGAAGCTTGAGCATGAATGGGGTGAGGATGGGGGCAGCAAGGTAAAGCTAGCTGATTTGAATAGCTACTTTTGCAAACCGGGCCTGCGGCTGAAAAGCCGCACTTCCCGCTCCCCATCCACTCTCCTGAATGAAATACTGGCTTCGCCTTGCCCTGGTCACCGGCTTTTATGTGCTGCTGTTCGTGTTGTTCACCTGGCCATTGGCCACGCAGCTCACCACGGCTTTCCCCACCCGGCCCGGTACCGGCGGCGACTCTCTGCTCTACATCTGGAACTTCTGGAATTTCCGGGAAGCGGTAGCCAGCGGCCACAATCCATTTTATACCGATTGGCTACTGTACCCCGAGGGCTCGTCGTTGTGGATGCATGCCTACATGCCCTTGCTGGGCCTGCTGAACGTGCTGCTGCAAAACGAGATGCTCACCATAAATCTGGGGCTGCTGATAAGCTATGCGCTATCAGGCACGGGTGCCTACCTGCTGTGCCGCCGCTGGGTGCGCAACCCGGTGCTGTGCCTGCTGGCCGGGGTGGTTTTTGCCTACTCCCCCTACAAGCTGATGCGCCTGCCGGAGCATTATAACTTGGTCCTGACGGCTACCGTGCCCTTTTTCGTCATGGCTTTTCTGGATGCATTTGCTTTTGAAACGGGCCGCTTTCTGCCACAGGTACGCAGCCGCCGGGCCATAATTTGGTGCCTGGGACTGGGCCTGCTCACGCTTCTCAGCGACCACTACGTGACGTTTGGACTGCTGTATTTCTGCCTGGCCTACGCCCTTTGGTTTTGGCTACGGCTGGGCCAGCTTAACTGGCGCCGGTGGCAGACCTGGCTGGGCCTGGCAGCGGTGCTCCTGGTGAGTCATATCCTAATCAAACAGCTGCGCAACCTGGGCGTGCCCGATTACGGCGGCCCCTGGTGGGGTGGCGATGCCATGAGCTACCTGCTACCGGCGCCCAACAGCCGCTTTCTGAATTTCGGGTGGGCACAGCGGCTGTTCCAGAACGGGAATGTGTATAACATGCCGGGCTCCGTAGAAATAGTGGTGTTTCTGGGCTATGCCCTGCTAGCGTTGGGGCTGCTGGTAGCGCTTTGGCCCAACCGGCTAGCCTCCCGTCGCCACCTGGATGCGGCGGGCCGGCCACTGGCCTGGGTGCTGCTGTTTTTTGTGCTGTTAACGCTGCCCACGCTGCGTGTTTACGGTAAGAATCATCTAAACCTGCCTACTGCACTACTGCATTTCATTCCTTTCATTAACAATATCCGGGTGCCCACGCGCTGGGTCATGATGGTGAGCCTCCTGCTGCCAGTGGTATCGTTCAGTGCTTTGGAGGCCATCTGGCAGAACCGGCTGCCACCCCGGTGGCAAACCGCGCTAAGTGGACTGCTGCTGGGCCTGGTACTGCTGGAATATTGGCCTAAGCCGGTGCATCTTACTACTGCCCGGGATATTCCGGCCGTGTATGCAGAAGTAGCCCGGCTGCCCGGCACCACTTTGTTTCCGGTACCCTTTGGGCTGCTGGATGGCAACCGGCAGATAGGCGTAGTGCAGACCGAGCAGTTCTTTTATCAGACGCAGCACCACAAAAAGCTGCCAATCGGGTATTTCTCCCGGGTTAGCCCTGAAGTATTCGCCAGGTTTCAGCAGGATACCGTGCTAAGGCGGCTGCTGGCCGTACAAACCCACCCCGATACCATACCGCCAGCAGTTCCTACATCTGCGCAGGTGCAGGCCTTTCTGCGCAAGTATCAGCCGGCCGCTTTCGTGGTGCACCCCGACTACCAGAACCAGCCCGTGCACCATTATCTGCGCCAGATATTGCTGCCGCTTGGCTACGTAGAGCGGCAAATAGATGGCTACAGCCTGCTGTGGCGTCCGTCTTTAGCTTTTAAATAGACTCTACCGGTATTGACTACAAAACAAGCCCGCCGCCCAGAGCAAATTCCGGGCGACGGGCTTGCTGAGGTGCCTATGTATCTGCCCAAGAAAGACGCTTTTTGACCTTCCGTGCAAAACTACCTCTGCCACTCTCGTCTAGCGCTTGGTAGCTAGTGGCGTGGCCATGGGTAGGGGCGAGGTCAGCAGATAGTTGTTGTAGATGAGCTGGCTCGAATCCGGTGTTTGCCGCCACACGGCCACGCCGGTGGGCCGCAACTCAAACTCGTCTACCACATAGCGGCGGCCCTGGGTCCAGATGCGCACGCGCTGGCCGGGCTGCGTCACGTGAATGTGGGCGGTGACGCGCACCCAGTCGCCCAGCACGTTGGTACTGAATTTGGTTTCTATGGCGCTGCTGTCCAGCACGGTACCGGCGGCGTTGGTCAGGCTCCAGTGCAGGGCCGGCAGCTTTTCCGTGCGCAGATACACCCATAGGGAGGCTTCATACCAGCCCGGCTGCGGAATATTCTGGTGGAAGTACAGCTCAGGCGCCCGGCGTACCGGCTGGGCACCCGGCCCCACCAGCGGTGAAATATTCGGCTGAAAATCCGGGTCCTTTTTAGGCTTGTCGAAGCCGTTGTGCCACACCAGTGGCGTGGCTGCACTGGCCCAATAAGTGGGGAAGCGGTGCAGCTTAGGGAGTTGTTTCCGGAAGGATGCCTGCAACGCGGGGCGGGCTTCCAGCTGGCTCAGCGGCAGTTCCGCCAGCCACACGGCCGAGTCGCGGTAGAACACCCGGGCCCGGGCCAGCAAGGCGGTTTCCGCCGAATCAAGCGGTGTTTTAGTATCTACTATCAGCAGAAGCGGCTTTTGGTTGGGCAGGCGGCGCAGCACTACCTTGTCAATGGCCGGGTGGCTAAGCAGCTGCCCCAGCTCCTGGGCCTGGTAAAGGGCGGTGCGGGAAAGCTGGTGGGTGGCCATAGGCAGCTCGGTTTCCAGCGAAGCACGCATGCCCTGGTACATACTATGCGCCACCCGGTGGCCCTCGGTAGGCAACGACATAACTTCGCTGCCCATCAGGAAATACGGAAGCGGAATAATGGCCTGAAAATCGGAGGGCTGGTGGCCGGCCTGCACCAGACGGTTTCGGAAGTGGTCGGGCGCTGATTGGGCGGCGGGCATCTGGCGGTTGGGGCCGCGCTGCAGCTGCTGAATAAGCTGGCCTTTGTGGCCGGCATTCAGCATACCTTCCGCAAACCAGAACAGCAGCCCTAGCGCCAGCACGCTGCCGGCCATTTTGCCGGGCCTGTGCCACCGCAGCCAGCGGTAAGCCTGGTACAGCGTGTAGGCCAGATACACGGAGTAGAAGTAGTAGAAAATCCAGGCAAAGCGCCCAATGGAGCGGAACTGCCGAATTGGGCCCAGATAGTTCAGCAAGCCTTCCAGACCCCAGCGGAACGGCCAGCCCATTGAAAACAGCAGAATAAGCGTGGCCGCCCACAAACTTACGCGCAGCATGGGCGGCAAGGCAGGGCGGCGCAGGCGGCGCCACTGCTTGCGCCGTACCCGGCGCAACACCCGCGCCAGGGTAAGCACGGCTATGGTAGTGCCCACCAGGCCCACGTAAGCCAACCCTTCCCAGCTAGGATCTGGCGTGTGAAAGATGCTTTGCCACCAGGTGCGCGTGGGTAGCTCTACCGGGAAGAACACGCTCCAGAACGAGGAGCTGTAGGCAAAGAAGCCGTAAGGCAGGCTGGTGCGGTCGGCGGCGTACGGGTCCGTGAGGCGCAGCACCCCCTGAAAAATGACCATCGGGAGCAGGGCGGCCGTCAACACCGGCCACCAGAACCGCCAGAACGAGCTGCTACCCACCGGGCGCTGCCACCAGGCCACGGCGCTGTATACCAACAGCAACAGCGCCCCAATGATGATATAATACGGATGCAGGCCGCCAAAAAGCAGCATAGTAGCTCCGTACAGCAGGTACCAAAGGCGGTTGCCGGTTTCCTGGGCACGCACCAGTAAATACCACAGCAGCGGCACGGCGCAGCTGTAGGAAAGGGCATAGTGGCCCAGCAGTCGCTCCAGCTGCGGCGCCAGCAGCACCATGCATACCGTAACGGTGGCCGCATACCAGTCGGGGAGGGGCAGGCGGCGGAGCAGGCCCAGCAGCGGCAGCGCGCTTAGCAGCTGCGCCAGCAGCATGGCGCTGTTGAATACGGTAACTACTTCCAGCGGCAGACCGGCCTGCCGCAGGCTGCGCAGCACCAGTGAAAACAACGGCTGGTTATCAGTATAAACCACATGCTCCCCGAAGGGATAATTCATGCCGGTAAACCAGAGGCCGGCATTATGCTGCACGTACCACAGGGCCGTGTAGTAGTTTTTAAACCCGTCTTCGGAATTACCAAACAGGTAGTTGCCGGGGTGCCAGAGTACCGGCCCAAACAGTAAGGCGCCCAGCAGTATGATTACCAGCAACACCGCCCACGGCGTAAACCAATAGCGGCGCAGCCCCGGAGTTGAAGGCGTTATGTTCACGTAAGTCGACTCAGGAGAAGTTTCAGAAAGCTGCCCCCCTCCGTGAGCAGTACTTGCGGGCTCATGCGCGAAAACACAATGCCGGGCTTCAGCTGAACCGGAACGGGCTGCACCCGCAGCCGGGCGGCCGGGCGGGAGGCGAGAAAAATAAATTCCAGATCGAACAGATACCGGTCGATGGTGGTAGCCAGAAATACTTCGCGCCCGCGCTGGTTAAATCCTTTCAGGCCGCATTGGGTATCAGATACCGCCAGGCCCAGCAGATAGCGGGTACTGTGGCGTAGCAGCTTGGAAATGATAATGCGCCCGCGGGGTACCTGCTCATAATACTGGGTATTGCGGGCGCCTACGGCCACATCGGCCCCGGCCAGCAGCGCCTCTAGTACGGCGGCCACGCTGGTTTCCTCATAGGGAAAGTCGATGTCCGTGAACAGACAGAGTTGGTGCTGCGCCTGCTGCACGCCGTAGCGCAAAGCGTAGCCTTTGCCCCGGTTCTGTGGGTAAGTAAGGTAGCGGGAGCCGGGTAGCAATCTTGCCAGCAGGTCTACATCGGCCGCCGAGACGCCCCGCGCCGAGCCATCATTCACAACAATGACGTGCAGCTGCACCTGAGGAATTAACTCCGTTGCCCGTGCCACGCGCTGGGCCAGATTGGTTACCCAACCAGCGGGTGGGTTATAACACGGCAGAACTAAGTCAACGGAAACAGCCATTTAAGCAGATGGATGCGGATTGTGCGGATTATAGGGTGCCGGCGCGGGCATATCGGTTTCGTCAATGATGTACAGGGGCCGCTGGCGGGTATTGGCTCCCAGCCGGGCAATATATTCCCCAATCACGCCAATACACATCAGCTGCACACCGCCCAAAAACAGCACGCTCACAATAGTGGAGGGCCAGCCGGCGCCGTAGTTCTTCAGGAAGAAGCGGGCGTAAATGGCATACAGCATCACCAAAAAGGCTATGCCCGAAACTACAAAGCCGCTGATGGAAGCCACGCGCAAAGGCAAATCGGAGAAGGAGGTAATGCCGTCCAGGGCCAGGCGGATGAGCTTGCCGTAGGTATAGCCCGGCGTGCCGCCGCCGCGCTCGGCCCGGTCGAACTCCAGAAACGTCTGGCGGTAGCCAATCCAGGAAATCTGGCCGCGAATGAACTTGTTCTGCTCCGGCATGCGCTTCAGCGCCTCCACTACCTTGCGGGACACAATGCGGAAGTCGCCGGTGTCCAGGGGGATATTGACGGAGGTAATGCGGGCCAGCAAGCGGTAGAATACTTTGGCCGTGAAGAGCTTAATGGCACTTTCGCCCTGGCGGGAGCGGCGCTTGGCGTACACCACTTCGTAGCCCTCGCGCAGCTTGGCGTATAAATCCGGTATCAGTTCGGGTGGGTCCTGCAGGTCGCCATCCATTACCACTACCGCGGCTCCGCGGGAGAGGTCCAGCCCGGCCGTAATGGCAATCTGGTGGCCGAAGTTGCGGCTGAAAGTGATGAAATGCACGCGCGGGTCGCGGGCGGCCAATTCCCGGATAATGGTCAGGGAGCGGTCGGCGGAGCCATCATTCACCAGAATCACCTCGGCTTGCAGCGGCTGCGCGTCGAGCATGGCGCTCAGACGGGCGTACAGCGCCGGCAGGTTCATTTCCTCGTTGTAGATGGGGATGATAATGGATAAATCCACAGTGGGGCGGGAAAAGATAAAAACTAAGCCGGCTTGCGGGCCAGCGCAAACACACTCACGCCCACTGGGGCATTGAGGGCCTGCAACAAGCGGTTTTCAGCGGTGATGTAGCCGCGCAGCAGCGTGTTGAGCAGCGGGGGCGTGGCAAAAAAATCGTCCTTGGCAGGGCCTTTCTCCGCCGGCAGCACGCGCTTAAGCAGGCGTACGGCCGCGGTGGGGAAAAACAGCCCCACATTCCAGTAGGAGTGGCGCTGCACCTGCAGGCCGGCCCCGCGCAGGGCGGCCGTAAGCTGGGCCGCGCTGTAGCGGCGCCAGTGCTGATTTACCTCATCGTGCTTGCCCCACAGAAACTGGAAGGCCGGCACAAATACCAGCAACTGGCCACCGGGCCGCAGCACCCGCATCCACTCGCGCAGGGCCTGCGCCTCGTCCTGAATGTGCTCCAGCACATCGGAGGCTACTACCAGATCAAAGGCGGCATCGGGGAAGTCTAGCCGGGCGCCGTCCATGCAGGATACGTTGGGGATGCCGCGCTGCCGGGCCACGGCCACGCCGGCCTCACTCACATCAATACCGGTGAGATTGGTATAGCCCACACTCTCCAGGCGCTGCAAAAGGGGGCCGCCGGAGCAGCCAATTTCCAGCACCGCGGCGGTACGGGGCAGCTTCAGGTCCTGAATCAGGCGAAATACCATGTCGCGCCGGGCCTGAAACCACCAGTAGTTTTCTTCTATCTGATGATACTTGAGCTCGTACTCAATATTCATAAAGCAGTGCCGGTTGGTAACCCCACCGGGCGCGGCAAAGTGGGCGCGTCGGTTACGTTGGTGTCGGAAATGATATAGAGCGGCCGTTGGCGCACGTTGGCCAGCAGCCGGGCAATGTACTCGCCAATAATGCCCACGGCAATGAGCTGCACGCCGCCCAGAAACAGAATGCTGATCATGAGCGAGGCCCAGCCCGGCTGGTAGTTGCGCGTTACAAACCGCTCGTATAAAGTATAAAGCATCACCAGAAATGCTATACCCGAAACGACAAAGCCGCTGATACTGGCGGCTTTCAGCGGTACATCGGAAAAGCCGGTGATGCCATCCAGCGCCAGGCGCAACATCTTGCGGTAGGTGTAGCCCGTTTCGCCACCGGCCCGCTCGGCCCGGTCATACTCCACATAGGTCTGGCGGTAGCCAATCCAGGAAATCTGCCCGCGGATAAACTTGTTCTGCTCCGGCATGCGCCGCAGAGCATCTACCACCTTGCGGGACACAACGCGGAAGTCGCCGGTATCTACCGGGATAGAAATATTGGTGATGCGGGCCAGCAGGCGGTAAAACAGCTTGGCGGTAAATTTCTTGGCGGCACTTTCCCCCTGGCGGGAGCGGCGCTTGGCATATACTACTTCGTAGCCCTCGCGCAGCTTGGTGTATAGCGCCGGAATCAACTCCGGCGGGTCCTGCAAATCGGCATCAATGATAACTATGGCGGCCCCGGCGGAAAGATCCAGCCCCGCGGACACGGCAATCTGATGGCCGAAGTTGCGGCTGAAGTCGGCGTAGCGCACGCGCGGGTCGCGGGCGGCCAACTCCCGGATAAGACTGAGGGAGCGGTCGGCCGAGCCGTCGTTTACAAATACAAACTCGTAGCTGCCCAGGCTCATCGAATCCAACACCCCACGCAGGCGCTCATACAGCGCCGGGATATTTTCTTCTTCGTTATAAATGGGTATGATAACCGACAGATCCACAGGAGACAAGCAACAAGAGGGCAAGGATAATGACCGGGTGGCACCCACCGGATAGAAGCGTCTACATTAGGCCCGGAAAAGCTCAGCCCCGAACCAGCAGAAGCGCGAAAGTACGGAATTAACCCCGCAGAATGTCGGCCTTCTGTACTACCGGCGGTAGCCCTGCCCGCGGTTTGGTAGGTTGGCCGCCAGCACTCCGGAGGACGGTGGCGCGAAAACAAATAAGGGGCGCGGCCTAATCCTGCAGGGGAAAGTTGTTTTTGAAAGTCCTGCCTGCTGCCGGTTGATCATACACATCGGCTGCGGCGGGCCGGATGAGCAGGTGGGCCGCTTCAAAAGGGTCGCCCTCCAGACGCACCATCAGCCGGTTATTAGGGTTTTGCAGGCGCAGGGTAACGGAGGGGCGTGTCCAGCCCTGGTACACCTCCACAATCTGCCGGGCGGGCGCCTCATAGTTTGCCACCGGCTGGCCGGTTTGGGCATCCAGCTCCTGCACCCGTAAGATGGGCAGGTTATTCATCCCCACGACCCGCACCCAAACCGATACTTCGTAATGGGCAGTATCCACGGCCTGCGGAATGCGCCCCTCAAAAAGCACGGCCGACTGCTGGCCCCGCAACCGCCCGCCTCCCAGCGGCGAGGCAGCTCCGGCGCTGACCGGCCAGGTGCGGCGCACGACATCGGGGCGGGCAGGTGCGGCGGGGGCGGCAGCCAGCGCGGCCTGTCGGTAGGGCGCGGCCTCCAGCGCAGCCACCGGCAATTCATACAGGCTTACGTGCTCGTCCTTTAGCAACAGCTTACCCAGCGCAACCAGCCGCTGCTCAGCCGGCGTGAGGCTTTCCTGGGTCACCAGCAGCAGAAAAGGCTTGCGCGAGGGCAGGGCGGAGAGCAGCGCTTTAGGCAGCTCCGGCGCCGACAGCAGCTGAGCCACCGCCAGCCCCTGGGCCTGCGAGGTGCGGGACATAGAGGAGGCCACTATAGGCAGGCCGGTTTGCAGGGAAGCCCGCATAGCTTCATAGGCCGAAGCTGGCATAGAATTGCTCCCAAACTGCTCGGGACCCAGCAGGAAGTAGGGCAGCGGCACAATGGCCTGGTAAGTGTGCTGGGGTGTATTCTCCCAGTTGAGGTAGCGGATAAAGGTGTCGGTGGGGTGCAGAAGGGCCTGCGCCGTGTAATGCTTGTCGGCGTTGGTGTTCCTGATGCGCCTGGCCCAGGTAGTGAGGGCCGTGCGGCCTTCCCAGCCCCATACCAGGACTACCAGCAGCAGGAGCGTGTGGGCAAAGCGCCCGGCCCGGCGCTGGCGCAGGTAGCGGCCCAACTGGTAGAAATAAAACACGGCATATACCGTGAAGAAGAAGTAAAATATCCAGGCAAAGCGGCCAATAGAGCGGAACTGCTTGAGGGGCTTAAGCCATTCCAGCAGCCAGGAAAAACCCCAGATAAAAGGCACGCCGCAGGCAAATAGCAGCGTGAGAAGGCCCGCATATACGCCAATGCGCAGGGGCAGGGGCAACACCGGCCGCAGAATCAGCCGCCACTTGCCCCGCAGCAGATACCGCAGAACTTTTACCGCCGTGAGGGCCAGTACCAGCAGACTCATTAAGCCCACATAGGCCCAGCCTTCTCCCACCGTTTCGGGGGTGCGGAAGGCGGCGCGCCAGAAGGAAGCCAGCGGATCGAGGACGGGGTAAAACACGCTTTCGAAGTGGGAGCGGTATACCAGAAAGCCGTAGGGCGTGGAGGGCCGGTCGGTAACGGAATCGGTGAGGGCCATCCACCCCTGAAACAGCACAACAGGTGCCAGGGCCGCCAGCGCCACCCGGGCCACCAGCGCTAGGGGGTAGGCGGAAGTAGTAGCGCGGCGCTGCAGCAGCATCACCAGGGCAAAGGCCAGCCCCAGTAAAGCCGTCAGCAGCACCAGGTAAGGGTGCAGCAGGCCCGCCAGCAGCCCCACCGCTACAAAAGCCAGCAGTGGCCCCCAGGCCCGGGGAGCAGCCAGGGCGCGCGCCAGCAAATACCACAGCAGGGGTACCACAAAAGCATAAGATAGGGCATAGTGCCCCAGCCAGCGCTCCAGCTGCGGGGCCATAAAGCTGATGAGCAGGGCGCCCACCACGGCCGGCGCGGCCGGCAGCAGCACCCGCCGCAATAGCAGGTAGACCACTACGGCCGTGAGCGGCAGAGAAAGCAGCATCAGGCCATTGAGCAGGGCCAGACCATGGTCGGCCACGGGGAGGCCGGCCTGCTGCAGGTAAGCCAGCGGAATGCCCAGCAGCGGCTGCCCGTCCGCAAATACCAGGTGCTCACCATACGGGTACAGCATGCCCGTGAAATGGCTGCCGTGCCCGTAGCGCAGGTGATAGAGCAGAGAGTAGTAGTTCTTGGTACCATCGCCGCCCGCCGCAAAGGTGTACTGCCCCGGATGCAGCAGAACAGGCCCCAGGGCGGCATACATCAGCGCGGCCGTGAGCAGCAGCAATACCAGTACTGGCAGCCCGTGCCGACGGAAAGAGGAGGAGATGTAAGACAAGACAGGGAAAGGTAGATAGCCGGATAGCAGGAAGCCGGACAAAGATAGCAGCGCCGGCCTGCCCAGCATACCCAGGCAGGCGAGCTTTGGAAGCAGGATTTTCCGGCCGCCAAAGAGTAGTATTGGTCTTTTGCGGGCTTGGCTATCTTTGAGCTTCTTCGCCTCATTGGCGGCCAGCTTTTATTCCTTCCCGGGCTATTTATTTGCTATGACCACTCTTCGCCGTGCGGGCAATACTTTGTTCTGGCTGCTGCTGGGGGCGCTGGTGCTCATCAGTGCCGGCCTCTACAATGGGTTTCCCCTCGTGACTTCCGACACGGGCACCTACCTGAACAGTGCGCTGGAGCTGTCCGTGCCCGATGACCGCCCCATCACCTACGGCCTCTGGACGCTGGCCACCGGGCTGCGCAGCTCTTTGTGGCTGGTAATTTTTGCCCAGGGCCTGCTGCTGGCCTGGCTGCTATGGCGCTGCATGGTGGCGTTTGTGCCCCGCCTGCAACACCCGGCCGGCCGGCTGGGGCTGTTGCTGGCGGCCACTTGGCTTACCGGCGTATCGTGGTACTGCAGCCAGCTGATGCCTGATATTTTTACGGCCGTGGGTATGCTGGCTTTGGCCCTGTTGCTGCTTACCCGGCCGGCGCTGCCGGAGCGGCTGGCCCTGCTGGCTATTCTGCTGCTGGCGGCCATCATGCACTCCTCCAACCTGCTCAGCTTGCTGCTCACGGTGCTCAGCGTGGGCGCCGTGGGCTGGCAGCAGCGGCTTTTCCGGCGAGGCGTTTTGCAGCGGGCCAGCTGGCTGCTGGCGCTGGCTGTCACGCTGGCGGGCTGGGTTATGCTGCCCGGGCTGCACCTGGCTTTTGGCGGCAGCGGCGAAATTTCCAAAGCCTCCCCGGCCTTCCTGATGGCCCGCCTGTCGGAAACCGGGGTGCTGGAAAAGTTTCTGCACGAAAACTGCGGCCCTCAAAACCAATACAAGCTCTGCGCTTTCCAGAACGATCTGCCTAATGATGCCATGCTGTTTATGTGGGATGCCAACAGCCCGTTGCAGCGCACGGGCGGCTGGAATGCCAATCGGGATGAATATCGGCACATCATCCGGCAAATCCTGCTTTCCCCGCGCTACTACCCGCTGTTGGTTTCGGAAAGCATACAGGCCACGCTCCGGCAGCTTACGCACGTGGGTTATGGAGATGGCCTGACGCCGTTTCGGGAAAACACCAGTCCCTACTGGAAGGTAGGCGGCTATACCCCCTATGAGCTCAAAGAGTACATGTCGTCGCTTCAAAACCGGGGGCTGCTGGATTTCAAAAGCCTGAACGAGCGGGTGTATACAGTGCACCTGCTGGCGCTGCTGGCCATTGGCTGGCTGGTGCTGGGAGCCGGGCGGGCGCGGGTAGCGCCGGCGGCCGTGGGTCTGGTGCTGGTGTGCGGGGCCGGGCTGGTGAGCAATGCCTTTGTAACCGGCAGCCTGGCGAACGTGCTCGACCGTTTGCAGGGCCGCGTGTCCTGGCTGCTGCCGTGGGTAGCCCTGCTGCTGCTGGCGCAGTATCTGCCGGTGGAAAGGTGGCGCCCGCAACCCCACCCCGCCCCGGAGAGTCCCCACTGATAGGCCGGCTGTTAAGGGCGTGTGGATAATCTGCCTAATTTCGCCGGTATACCGGTATACCAGTTGATGAATTCCTGCATGAAATTACTGCTGACTGCGCTGGCCGCGCTAAGCCTTACGGCCTGCTCCTCCGCCCCGGAGCTGGGCACCCCCAGCGACACCATCACGCGCAACGACTTTGAATCGATGATGGGCTGGGTGCCCGATGCTTCTACCCTGACCCGGGACCATGCGCACTCCGGCCAGTATGCCCTGCAGGTAACGCCCGAGCACGAATTCAGCCTCACTTACCAGGCCATGCTGGGCAACGTAAGTGCGCACAAGCTGCGCGGCATTAAGCTGGAAGCCTGGGTTTATTTACCCGATGAGAAGACCACCGGCGTGCTGGGCGTGCAGATTCTGGACCCGGCTCAGGGCAACAAGGAAATCTTTGGCGGGGGTATCAACCTGCCGGAAACCGTGAAGGAATACGGCAAATGGGTGCAGGTCAGCAAAGACATTATGCTGCCGGATAACATTGCCTACACGCACAACTTGAAAGCGTTTTTGTGGCGGGCCGGCGCGGCCTCCACGGTGTACGTGGATGATCTGAGTATTAAAGCCATTGAATAAGTAGCGCCGCCGCACCCCTGGCCCGCCCCTTCCTGTAGCCAATATGCCCCAAGAATTTACGCGCATTTCCACGGTGCTGGTTCGGCCCAAGCAATGGCCGTGGCAGTTGGCCGCTGTTTTGGCCTTTGTAGTAGAGGTGCTGCTCTTCACCAGGCTGCGGGGGTACTTTGGGCCGTTCTGGAGCCCGGTGTGGTTTTATCTGGCCTCGGTGGCGCTGTGCGTGTGTGCCGTGCTGGCACAGCTGGATCAGCCTGCGCCCACAGAGCCCGCACCCCTGGAAAGCCGCCGGGTGCTGGGCTCCTGGCTGGTGGCTTTGCTGGGCGGCGTAGCGGTGCTCTACGTACAGGCCCCGGTTATTCTGGGCCACCCGGTAGATGTAACGCAGTCCGATATTATCCCTATTCTGCAGAACTACGTGCACCGCTTCCTGAGCGGGGAGGTGGTGTACAAGTACATTACCAATCTGCCGTACCCGCTGTTTCCCAATCATTTGCCCTTGCAGTGGCTGCCCTATGTAATGGCCGAGCAGCTGGGGGTTGATTACCGCTGGTGGGCACTGGGGCTGCTGCTGCTGGTTGGGTTTGGAGCGTATCTGGCGTTTTTGAACGGCCAGCGGCTGCGGGGGGGGCTTTTTGCCGCGGCGGCCGTATTGCCTTGGCTGCTTTTATGGCACCTTATTAAGGTAGACAGCGGACTGTTTGCGCATACCGTGGAGTTTACCATCATTGCCTATTACTGCCTGCTGGTGGCAGCCATCTTTTCCCGCTCGGTGCTGGTGCAGGCGGCGGCGCTGGTGCTCTGCCTGTTGTCGCGCTACTCGGTGATTTTTTGGGTGCCGTTGTTTTTGTGGCTGTTGTGGCGGGAGCGGAGCCGCTGGCACGCTGTAGCGGTGGCTGGCCTTACGCTGCTGGGCATTGTGTTGATTTATGTGGTGCCTTTTCTCTCCAAGGACTGGACGATTTTTACGCACGCCCTAAGCGAGTATAAAATTGCCACGCTGGGGGAATGGACGCGCACCAATGGCCCCGATGGTAAGCCCTGGCATTTGTTTGGCGGGTTGGGGTTTGCCTCCTGGTTTTATACTTATGGCAGCGGTGATGTTCCTGCTCGCATCAGCCTGCTGCAGAAAGCCCACGTGGTGGCTTCTTTAGGAGCTGTGGTGCTGAGCGCCGGTGTCTACTGGCTATTGCGCCACCGCCTCGATTACCGGGTGCTGGCACTGGCCTCCCTGAGCTTTTACCTGAGCACTTTTTACGCTTTCATTCAAATACCCTACGCCTACCTCACCTCCCTCACGCTGTTTATCTCAGTGTTCGTGCTGGCTATAGCCTGGCGGCAACCACCCGCCGATAGTCTGCTGGCCCAATAGCGTCCCGCTGCCATTTTATGTCTTTCTCTTTTGCTTGTTGATGCTATGTTTGCTTCCCGCTCTGCTGCCTTGCTGGCGGCACTTTTCTTAGTAGCCTGTTCCCCACAAACGGATACTGATAAAGGAAAAAAGCCACTGGCCTTCAACGATTTTGAGAATGTAGATGGCTGGCTGGCTGACTCGCCCTATCTGTTAACCCTAAGCCGGGAAAAAGCCCACTCCGGCACCTATAGCAGCCGGGTAGATGGCAACCATGAATTCAGCCTGGGCTACAACAACGCCCTCAGCCGACTCTCCCCCGACTGGCCGCCTAAGCTGACGGTGGGCGCCTGGGTGTTCGTGCCCAACGAACAGGCCAGCGCCCAACTGGTCATCGAGATAAAGCAGCCAGGCAAGGACGGCAAAGGGCTGCTCTGGCAGGGGCTGGACCTGAGCAAAGCCGTGAAGCTGTACAACCAGTGGCAATACGTGGAGCAAACCATTACCCTGCCCGATACGGCCGGCCCCCAAAGCCGGCTGCTGGCGTACGTGTGGCGCGGGCAGAGTACCCAGCCCGTTTTTATGGACGATTTGCAGGTAACGCTGGGCAAATAGCCTGCGGTGCGCTATTCCGTCACGTCTATGGGGCGGCGCAGGCGTACGGGCCAGTCCTGGAAATCTTTACTAACCAGGCTGATTTCCAATGTGTAGCGACCCGGCTGGTGCGGCGCCTGCACGCGGATAGTTTGCGTCCAGGGCTGCCACACGTCCACCTCCAGCGCTACCTCCAGCGGGGCCGTGTCTGAGGGCCAGTTGTGGGGCTTATAGAAGCCGGAACGGATTAAGGTAGGGTACGGACCACGTATGCCCGAGTGCAGCGGCTGCGCCGCTGCGGGCACGCGCACCTGCACCCGCAGCTGCTGCACCTGCCCCGCCCGGATAGCTGTGGGCAACGAATCAACCAGTTGCAGCTGCACCTGCCGGTGCGCCCCAATATAGCGGCGCAGGGCGGCTGTATCCTGGGGCGGCTGGGTGTTGAGGACGCGGTACGCGGTATTGGGGAAGCGGTAGTACCGGGTAGGTACCTGGGCGCTGGGAATGTTATCAAAAGGCTCCAGAAACGTGGTGGTCTGCGCGCCCGCCGCGGCCAGCTGATCTACGTCCCAGCCCACCCGCACGGTCTGCACCGAGTCGGGGTTTTGGCGGGCGCTGACCATCATGGTTTCGCTGGCCATGGCCCACCAAGGCCAGCCCGCCCGCAGGCCCTGCGGATCCACGTTATCGGGGTACATAATGTATTTGCGCTCCGGAAACTGCCGGGTATAGGTAAGCAAGTGCTTCAGCCACTGCTGATAAGCGGTATAGGGAATATGCTGATGCCAGAGCACCGCCAGGCGCAGGCCCAAAACCAGGGCCAGCAGTCTGGCGGCCACCAGCCGGCCCTGCCCGCTCCAACGGTGCTCCAGGGCAGGCAGCAACTCCATGGCCAGGGGAATCGCCACAAAAAATGTAAGCGGCAGATACAGGTTTTCCAGATACGTAACTTCGGTATAGCCTCCGCGGGTAACGCTTACAATAAAGACGTACCCAACCACACTACCCCAAATCAGCAGCAGGCGCAGCGTAGCCAGCCAGCTGCGCTGCCGCAGGTAGAACACCGTGAGCACGGCCAGCAGCACCGGCAGCAGAATAAAGTTATGGGTACTCAGGTGCCAGAAGTTGTCGAAGCTTTCCAGCGAGAGGTAGTGCGGAAAGTATTTCAGCAGGTTGGGCACAAACGTCATCTGCGAGTCCTCGTAGGAGCCGGGCGGAATCAGCTTGGTGCGCAGCACATGCAGGGCCAGGGCCAGCGCCAGGTAGCCGTAGTAGGCCCAGTCCCGGAAGCGCCGGTTCAGTAGCCAGTCATACACCCACACAAACAAAAAGGCTATGAGGGCGGTGGGGTAGCCAAAAATGAATACCGGAATCAGCGCCGCCAGCGCCAGACTACTAAAGCGCCGCTGAATGGGCGCCTGCCGGGCTACGCCGGCATAAAAAAGCAGCAGCGGCATCAGCGCCTGCGGCAGCTCCGACTGCGACCAGTAAAACGTACGCGTAGAGAGCAGCACCATCAGTAGAGGCACTACCAAGGCCACCTGCTCGTTGCGCAGCCAGTAAGCGCACGCCAGAAACACCGCCAGGTAGTACCCCACAAAAACCAGGGAGTACAGCCGCAGCACCACATCCAGCGGCAAGCCCGCCTTCACGGCCATTAAAGTGGGCCACTGCGTAACCACGGCCACAAACCGCCGGTTCTGCAGAAACAGCGCCTGGGTTTTAGTGTACACATAGGTGTGCCAGGCCAGGTCATAGTAAGCCGCCCGCTCCAGATAAAAATGCCAGGCAAAAAACAGCAGGACCAGCAACGTACCCAGCGCCAGGCGCATGGGCCAACGGGTAGCATATACTTTGGGAAGGAGCATACAGGATGAAATAGCGGGGCGAAGGGCCACGCAGGGTACTGGTAGAACCGCCTGGTTTAACCAAACAGCCCGTACTTCACTATGCAGTAAATAGCCCGCACACCATCGCGCCAGCCTATTTTCTTGCCCTCGGCGTAGGTGCGGCCATAGTAGCTGATACCCACCTCGTAAATGCGTACGCCGGGCACGCGGGCCACTTTAGCGGTTACTTCGGGCTCAAAGCCAAACCGCTTTTCCTCCAGCACCAGGCTCTGAATAATATCCCGCCGAAACAGCTTATAGCAGGTTTCCATATCGGTCAGGTTCAGATCCGTGAACATGTTGGACAGGAAGGTGAGGAACTTATTGCCGATGCTGTGCCAGAAAAACAGGATACGGTGGGGCTTGCCGCCCATAAACCGGGAACCGAATACCACATCGGCAAAGCCTTTCAGAATGGGCTTAAACAGCACGTTATACTCCTCCGGGTCGTATTCCAGGTCGGCGTCCTGAATAATGACATAGTCGCCGGTAGCCTCCCGGATGCCCGTGTGCAGGGCCGCGCCCTTGCCCTGATTTACGCTGTGGTGCAGCAGCCGCAGCCCCATTTTAGGGTTCTGCTCCATGTAGCTGGTAATGGCGGCCGCCGAGCCATCGGTAGAGCAGTCATTCACCAGAATAATCTCCTTGCGGATGCCATTTACCAGCACGGTTTCGTGCAGCAAATCCAGAATCTGATGAATGGTGCGGGCTTCGTTATAAACCGGAATAACGATAGAGAGCGTATCAAACTTGACCAAATCGGGGGTAGTTGAGCGTGGTTGGGGGCCAGTGGCCGCTGCGAAGGAAGCGCCTAAAAGCGTTTCCGCCAACAGCGGCCCCGGGCAAATCAGCAAAAACCCTTACAGGCTGCCGGTGCGGCCGCCATCTACGGGCACGTTAATGCCGTTGATATAGCCGGCCGCCGGCGAGGCCAGAAACGCTACGGCGGCGGCTACTTCCCCGACCTGGCCAAAGCGCTGGGCCGGAATCAGGCGCAGCATGCCGGCCTCAATTTCCTCCGTCGTCTGCCCGGTAGTCTGCACTTTTTTCTCGATGAGCGAGGTGTGCCGCTGCGTGATGGTAGCACCGGGCAGCACGTTGTTCACGGTAATGCCATGCGCCGCCAGCTCGTTGGCCAGGGTTTTAGCCCAGTTGGCCACCGCCGCCCGAATGGTGTTGGATACGCCCAGTCCCGGCAGCGGCTGCTTTACGGAAGTGCTGATAATATTGATGATGCGCCCGTAGCCGCTGGCTTTCATGCCCGGCACCACAGCCTGAGCCAGCAGGTGGTTGCACACTAAATGCTGCTCAAACGCCGCCCGAAAAGCATCCACGCTGGCCTCCAGAATGGGGCCGCCGGCCGGGCCACCCGTGTTGTTCACCAGAATCTGAAAGCCAGCGGGGTGGCTACCCAAATATTCCTGCAGGCGCTGGGCCAGCTGGTCGGGGTGGGAGAAATCGGCTACTATATAATCGTGCTGCTGGCCGTGGTCAGTGGGCAAATTGGCGGCGGCTTCCCGCAGACTGGCTTCGTTGCGGGCCAGGAGCGTGACGGTGGCGCCCAGGCGGGCCAACTCTTCGGCGGCGGCCCGGCCAATGCCCTGGGTACTGCCGCCCACCAGCGCGCGGTAGGGAGTTAAGGAAAGATTCACGGTGGAATAAGAATAAGGATGCGACAGACGGCAAGGTAGAAAGTTGTGGGCTTACGCGGGAAGTTGCGGCGGCAATTCCGTACTTAGCCGGGCGTTTGTGCTGGTTTTTTGGCCTGCTGCGCCCTTTGTTTCCCACCTCAACCCGCCCCGTTATGCCCGTCGCCCGTCCTTTCAACTTCCAGCAGTGGATTGATGAACACCGCCATTTGCTGAAGCCACCCGTGGGCAACCAGCAGGTGTTCAAAGACAACAAAGACTTTATTGTGATGGTGGTGGGCGGCCCCAACGCTCGCAAAGACTACCACGTGGACGAAGGCGAAGAGCTGTTCCTGCAGATAGAGGGCGACATAGTAGTCAAGATTATCGAAGACGGTAAGCCCGTGGATATCGAAATCAAGCAGGGCAGCATGTTTCTGCTGCCGCCCGGCGTGCCCCACTCCCCGCGCCGCCCGGCCGGCACCGTGGGCCTGGTAATAGAGCGCTACCGCTCTGCAGGCGAGCTGGATGGCTTTCAATGGTACTGTGAAAACTGCGGCAACAAGCTCTACGAGGAATTCGCTGAAATCACGGATATCGTGGCCCAGCTGCCGCCCATTATGAACCGCTTCTGGCAGGATGAGCACAAGCGGACCTGTCAGGTGTGCGGCACCGTAATGCAGCCACCCGCGCCGGTTGCTTCCTGATTTATTGCTTCTAGTCCCCACCCGTGCTTAAAGTCGATATTCACACTCACATCCTGCCCGAAACCTGGCCCGACCTGCGCGAGCGGTACGGCTACGGCGGCTTCATCCGGCTGGAGCACCACAAGCCGTGCTGCGCCCGCATGATGCAGGATGATAAGTTCTTCCGCGAAATCCAGGATAATTGCTGGGACCCGCAGGTGCGCATGCGGGAGTACGACCAGTTTGGCGTTGATGTGCAAGTGCTCAGCACCGTACCCGTGATGTTCAGCTATTGGGCTAAGCCCCACGATGCGCTGGACCTGAGCCGCCTGCTCAACGACCATATTGCCGGCGTGGTGGCCCGCTACCCCACGCGTTTCGTGGGCTTGGGTACCATCCCTATGCAGGCTCCCGATCTGGCTATCAAGGAGCTGGAGCGCTGCGTGAAAGAGCTGGGCATGGCCGGCGTACAGATTGGCTCCCACGTGAACGACTGGAATCTGGACGCCCCGCAGCTGTTTGAGGTATTTGCGGCCGCCGAGGAGCTGGGTGCCTGCGTATTCGTGCATCCCTGGGACATGATGGGCCAGCAGAAAATGCCCAAATACTGGCTACCCTGGCTGGTGGGTATGCCCGCCGAAAGCACCCTGGCGCTCTGCTCCCTGGTTTTTGGTGGCGTGCTGGAGCGCCTGCCTAAGCTGCGCGTAGCCGTAGCCCACGGCGGCGGCACGTTTGCCTCTACCATTGGCCGCATTGAGCACGGCTTCCACGTGCGCCCCGACCTGTGCGCCATCGACAACAACGTAAACCCCCGCGAGTACCTGGGCCGGTTCTGGGTAGATTCCCTGGTGCACGACCCGCTGATGCTGGACTACCTGGTGAAAACACTGGGCGCCGATAAAATCACCCTCGGTACCGATTATCCTTTTCCCCTAGGCGAGCTGCAACCGGGGCAATTGATTGAATCCATGCCTTTCCCTGATGAAATAAAAGCCCGCATGCTGGGTCAGAATGCCCTGGACTGGCTGGGTCCCCAACATCCGCAGATAGCCCGCCTTATGACCTCCAACGCAACCACCGGACTCCGGTAAATGGGCTATGAAGAAGCATGATGCTAAGCTGGTAAACCTTTGTAGCCATTCCTGAGATGCTCGAGCCTTCGTATCGTCGTCAGGCGGTGTATTACGGTTTGCTGTTTATGATGCTGATGGTGTTGGTACCCCGGGCCGGCCACCAAGGCGACGTAGGCTACTGGGCAAATTGGGCATCGTATATACTTGAGCATGGGCTGGGCAACACATACGCTGACCCCAGCAACAACTACAATCCCTTTTACCACTACATCCTGTGGCTTTTCGGAAAGCTGCTGGGTAATGCTGAGCGTATCAGGTCCTATATCAACTCGCTGAAGGGATTCACGCTACTCTTTGATTTTGCCGGGGCTATTTGGGCCGCCTCTCTGGTAGCACAGCGTAACCGCCGGTTTGAGCTGAGCCTGCTACTGCTGTTCAATATTGCATATCTGTATAACACCCTGATTTGGGAGCAGGTGGATGCCATTTATACGTTCTGGGTGTTTGGAGCCGTAGTATTCGCAGTACAGAGGAAGCCAGTGCTTAGCGTAATGCTCTATGTATTGGCGTTGGCCACTAAAACGCAGGCCATCATCTTTATGCCTCCGCTACTGTTACTGTGGCTTCCCCTTTGGTGGCAGCGCCCGCAGTGGATCTGGAAATCTGTTGGCGCCGCTGCACTCACATCATTATTACTGTTGGCGCCCTTTATCTGGGGTGGTACCAAAAACTACCTGCCCCACATTCTGGACATAAACCGGGACGCGGTTGATTATGCTCCGGTGGTAGCTGTGAATGCCTACAATTTCTGGCATCTTCTTTTTCAGAATGTAGACCTGCGGTTTGTTTCCGATGCCCAACATTTCGCCGGGCTCACCTACAAGGGTTGGGGGTTGTTGCTCTTCTTTGGCTTTTCCGCCATTACACTTTTTCCCTTGCTGGCCTCGGCTGTGCAAAGTGTGCTGAAGTGGCCACGTACCCAAATCTGCCTTAACCCAGGTCCATCTATAGAATTGGTTCTGCTAAGTTGTGCCCTGATTCCGCTGCTGTTTGCGTTTTTCAACACCCAGATGCATGAGCGGTACTGGCACCCGGCCATTCTATTTTTAGGAGCTTACGGTTTTTTGACCCGTAGTTACTGGCTGTACATAGCGGTTTCAGTGGCCTACTTCCTCAATCTGGAATCGGTGCTGCATTTCCTGAAATCAAAGCCTTACACCATCACCATTATGCAGCCCTGGTTTGTGGCCACTTTATTTGGTCTGATCATTCTGTTGGGCTTGGTTAAGCTGTACGCCAGCGTAAAATGGCCTTGGACAGCGTTGCCGGAGCCATCTGCTTCAAGTTAAGCTTGCTCCACTCTTAGAGGCCGCCCCTGCCTATCTTTGCCCACACATGACCTTCGAGCCTACTCCCGAATTCGCTGCCCACCTAGACGCGCAGGATCCGCTGCATTTGTTCCGTACTCAGTTCCACATTCCCCCTGGTCCTGAAGGGGGAGAAGCGGTGTACCTGTGCGGCAACTCCCTGGGGCTTTTGCCCCGCGCTGCCCGCGCCGCCGTGGAGGAGGAGTTTGCCTCCTGGGAAGAGCGCGCCGTGGAAGGCCATTTCCTGGGCGCTATGCCTTGGATGCACTACCACGAAAACCTGACGGCGGCCACCGCCCGGCTGGTAGGCGCCCAGCCCGTGGAAGTGGTAGTGATGAACAGCCTCACCGTGAACCTGCATCTGCTGCTGATTTCCTTCTACCGGCCCACCACCTCGCGCTACAAAGTACTGATGGAAGGCGGCGCTTTCCCTTCGGATCAGTACGCCTTGGAGTCGCAGGTGAAGCTGCACGGCTACCAGCCCGAGGAGGCCATTGTGGAGCTGGTGCCGCGCCCCGGCGAGCACACGCTGCGCACCGAGGACATTGAAGCCAAAATTCAGGAGCTGGGCGATTCGCTGGCTACCGTGATTCTGGGTGGCGTGAACTACTACACCGGGCAGGCCTTTGATATGGCTGCAATCACGCGGGCCGGCCACGCCGTAGGGGCCATGGTCGGCTTCGACCTGGCCCACGCCGCCGGCAACCTGCTGCTGCACCTGCACGACTGGGACGTAGACTTTGCCTGCTGGTGCTCCTACAAATACCTTAACTCCGGCCCCGGCGGCACCAGTGGCGTGTTCGTGCACGAGCGGTTTGCCAACCGCCCCGATCTGCCACGCCTGGCCGGCTGGTGGGGCCACGACCCCGCCGACCGTTTTCAGATGAAAAAAGGCTTCCGGCCCATGCCCGGCGCGGCCGGCTGGCAGCTCTCCAACGCCCAGATTTTCCCCATGGCCATCCACCGCGTGGCCCTCAACCTGGTGGAGGAAGCAGGCGGCATGCCGGCGCTGCGGCAAAAGAGCGAGCAGCTCACGGCTTACCTCGAGTTTCTGATTCGGCGCCTGGAACTGGCCAAGGATGTCCTCGAAATTATTACCCCGCCCGACCCCGCCCAGCGCGGCTGCCAGCTTTCTCTGCTGGTGCACCGCAACGGCCGCGAGCTGTTTGAGCACCTGGCCAGCGTGGGCATAATGGCCGACTGGCGCGAGCCTAACGTTATTCGGATGGCGCCCGTGCCGCTGTACAATACCTTCGCCGATGTCCAGCGCGCCGGTGCGGCCCTGGCCGATTGGTCGCGCTGGGCGGAATAATTTTTTGGGTTTAGCTGTTTAAATGCAGTCTGAATTCGTACCTGCACATATCCCACCTGCGGATATCTGTTATTTAAGTTGATTTCACCTATGGCTGAAGAATATGCGGCCAAAATGGCCACCAAATCCCTGGCTGAGCTGCTGCAATACGTAACGGCCCGCTACCAATACCGGGAAGATGCCGTGCTGGCCGCCCTGGACGAGCTGGCGCGGCGCGGGCAGCCCTACGCCGAAGCCGATGCACTACGCCCTTCGCTGGAGGCAGCCGTGCGGGAGCAGGAGGTGCAGCAAGCTGCTGCCCGCCAACTCTCCGAGGCCAATGATACGGAAGTGGTAGCCGAAGTCGCCACCACGGATACGGCGCTCTATTCGCCCATTTCCATCACTATTCTGTCGGTCTTCTTTTCCATGCTGGCCGGGGGCATTCTGTTGTGCATGAACCTGTTTCGGCTGGGTCGGGTGCGGGCCATGCTGGGGCTGATTCTGTTTCTGGTAGTATACCTGGTGGCGGGTACGCAGCTGCTTATGTGGGGTATTATGCAGCAGGGTGTCAACCCGTTTCTGGCGGCCCTGATTTTTAATGGTGGGGCTTTGGCGGCGTATCTGCTCTGGTTCTGGCCCCGCTACGTGGGTGCCACCAGCTACCGCAGCCGCAGCCTGTTGCCGCCCATTATCCTGTGTTTTCTGGTGGTGTGGGGCTTGCAAAAGATGATGCCCTACCTCATGAAGCAGCAGCCCAAGGAAGTGCAGCGGGAAATGGAGCAGCTCATCAAGCCCTAAACGCTGGTTCATCTTAGCCCCTGCCGTGCCGCTTTCCTCCCTCTCTCTGCCCGCCGCTGACGTCTGGCTTGATCCGCAGTTCCTGCCGCCTGCAGAAGCGGCCCGGCTGCAACAGGAGTTAACGAATACGCTGCAATGGCGGCAGGAGCCCATCCGGCTGTTTGGAAAGCAGGTGCTGCAGCCTCGCCTCACGGCTTGGTACGGCGACGCCACTGCCCGGTACAGCTACTCCGGGCTGGACCTCACACCCCAACCCTGGACGCCCGCCCTGCTGGCCCTGCGCACGCTGGTAGAGCAGGCCACGGGCGCCACTTTCAACAGCGTGCTGCTCAACCTTTACCGCACCGGGCAGGATAGCATGGGCTGGCACGCCGACGATGAACCCGAGCTGGGCCCGGAGCCGGTTATTGCCTCCATCAGCCTGGGGGCCACGCGGCGCTTTCGGCTGCGCCCGCGCCACTCGCAGCAGCTACCTCATGCCCCGCTTGGTCTGGATCTGCCCTCCGGCAGTTTGCTGGTGATGCGCGGTACCACGCAGCAGCACTGGCAACATGCCGTGCCCAAAACCGCCCGCCCGGTGGGGCCACGCCTTAACCTTACCTTTCGCACTATTCACGCACAGCCTGGTCGCTGATTTACGACTTGGTTTAGCCACAATAAAAAAGCCCTTCCATTGCTGGAAGGGCTTTTTTCGAATAGGGAGGTTGGGATTATTTGATATCCACAAGTACACCTACGAATGCGAGGCGTCCAATGTTGGGGCCGCCATATACCTGGGTGTTGTTCTGGTTCAGCAGGTTAGAAGCACCGGCCTGCAGCGTAGCCCCCAGCTTAGGCAGGGAGTAGCCCACAAAGGCATCCAGGCTGCTGTAGTCATCTAGCTGGCCCTGCGCGAAGGGCATCTCATAGAGGTGACCCTGCGCCCAGCGGTAGTTCAGCGAGTAGCTCAGGCTGCTTACGGCTACGCCATTCACACCCACGTTAAACTTGTGCTTGGGCGTGTTGAAGAAGGTCTGGAAGCCTTCGGGCAGGTTGTCTTCCTCCAGCACGTTCAGGGAGTAGTTGCCGGTCAGGTTCAGCGCCTTGGTCATGTAGTACGTGAGTCCCAGAGCGGCGCCCTGGGTGCTTACTTTCTGGCGGGCGTTGGTCCAAACCTGCAACACGCGGGTTTGGGAGTTGGGGTCCTGGAACGGCGTCAGCGGCGACTTTTTTGCCTGTTCTGCCTGCAGCTGCTCCGCCGTGGGGCGACTGCCGTCGCGGTTACCAATGAAACGCTGGGCGCCGATGAAGTCGTTGTAGCTGCTGCGGAAGTAGTTGACATCCACCAGCACTTTCTCAGCCAGAATAGCTTTGTAACCTACTTCATAGGTGTTCAGGCGCTCCAGCTTCAGCTTGGCATATTCTACCGGGCTCAGGTTGGTGAGGCTGTAGCCCTGGAAGCCGTTGCCCACGTTGCCGAGCAGCACTACCTGGCCTACATCGAGGCGGATGTACTGGTCCAACTGGGTAGGGGAGCGGAAGGCGCGGCCGTAGCTGGCGCGGAAGTTATGCTGTTTGTTGGCACCGGCCGAGTACACAGCCGAGGCGCGGGGTGAGAAAGCCGGATCAAAGTTCTTGAAGTCGTCTACGCGGCCGGCAACGGCCAGCTTCAGGCGGTCTTCCAGCATTTTATAGGTCAGCTGCGAATAGGCCCCCAACTCGTGGTTCTGAATCCGCTCGTTGTCATCTGCATACAGGTTGCCGTTGGAACCGAGGCGGAACTTGCGGTAGGCCGCGCCTACAATCAGGTCGGTTGCTTCGCCAAACTTGAAGTTATACTGGGCGTTGCCTTCGTTCAGCAGGGAGCTGGGGTTGAGGCGGGCACCACGGCCGGGAGTAGCATCTTTGATAATCTGGCTGCGCAGCGAGGAAAACTCCGGGCTGTTGGGGTCGAGCTGGTACTTAGCCGCGGCGGCCTGGGCAGCGGCCTGGGCCTGCTCGTTGCTCATACCCTGCTGGCGGGCGCCTGCGTAAGTCTGCACGTAGGCATTGTAGTAGGCACCGGCGTAGCTAACCGGGTTGCCCTGAGCATCTTTTACACCCGGAATGGGCGAAGTCTGGATAAAGGCACCCAGGAAGCTCAGGTCGTAGGAGTTGTTGCCGAAGTCCTGCACCGACTGGCCCCGCAGGAACCAGTTCTTACCCTTGATTTCGCCGTGGTACTGGTTGGTGCCAAAGTCCTTGAAGCGGTAGCGGCTGCTGCTCTGGTACGAGGCGGTGCCCCGGGCAAAGCTGGCCCCAATCGTCATTTTGGTGTTGCTGTTGAGCAGGTAAGAAACCGTGGGCTGGAACTTGCGGGCCGTAGCCTTGTCGTCATTCGCCACCAGGGTTTTCTCATCAAAGCCGGGCATAAACACCGTTTTGCCGCGCACTTCGGGGAAGGGGAAAGACTGCGGGAAGGTATAGCCGCCCAGCTCGCCGTAGCGGTTCACGGCATCGTAACCCAAAGTAGAGCCGGCAGCATTGTTGCGGCGCTCAACCTGCGTGCTGGTAGCGTTGTAGTTGCTGGCCAGCCAGTCATCGGCGGTGAGGTAGCTGCCCACCACTTTAAAGGCGAACTTCTCGCCCAGTTTTTTGGCGTAGCGCACTTGGCCATCCAGGTAGCTGCGCTGGCCACCGCGCACCCGGAAGCTCAGGCCTTCGCTCACGAAAGCGTCCCGGGAGTTCAGCAGCAACACGCCATTAAAAGCGTTGGCCCCGTACAGCGCCGAGGCCGGGCCATGAATAATTTCAATGCTTTCAATATCCAGCTCCGGTACGCCCGTCAGGTTACCGGCATTGGCGTTCAGCGAGGGCGACTGGGTATCGAAATAGTCGGTCAGCTGAATCAGACGTTCCGATTTTGCCGAGTTAAAGCCGCGGGTACTCAGGCTGTTCATCAGCAAGCTGGAGCTGTTCACATCAATGCCCTTAAAGTGGTTGAGGCCCACCTGAATATCGGCAGTGGGGATGCGCTCTACCTGCTGGGCCGTGATTTTCTCCACCGTTACCGGGGCCTGCAGAATGCCTTCCTCCACGCGGGAGGCCGCCACTACTACTTCGTTGGTGAAGGCCGCGCTGGGCTCCAGGGCTACCTGGAGGGCGCCATCCGGCTGACTCAGCGTAACATCACGGGTTTCATATCCCACAAAGGATACCGACAGCACCACCGGTTCCGCACTGAAATCAGCACGCAGCGTGAACTTGCCTTCGCGGTCGGTGCTGGTACCCACAAAGGTGCCTTTCAAAAAGACGGTGGCGCCAGGCAGGGGCTCACCGGTGTTAGTCTGGACTATTCCTGAAATAGGATTTTCCTGTTGTGCCCAGGTGGAATGGGCCAGGCATAGGAATAAGGCCAGGAGCCAGGCTCCGTAAAATTTTTTCATACAATAGGTGAACAGAAAAGAGGTCGGTATAAAAAACGAGGCACAAATGTAATGGAAAGCCCACCGGGTGCCAAAACATACCGACACTTATTTGTTTGCCTATCAGTAGGATAGAGGGTGGAATGAAATAGGGTTTATTAAAGACAGAATGGAGCCGCACTAATGCGGCCGCCTGCTAGTAGCGAATATCCGGATGGCCATAGAGGTTCTGGCATTCCGTGCGGCCAATTATAAATTCTCCTATCTGAAAAATATCAGCCCGGGTGAAGGTAACCCCCAGGCGGCCGGCCGGCATGGTAGAGAAAGCGGGCAGCGTTTGCTGAAAGGGAATGGCCAGCTGCTGCGGCGGCACCACGGGGCGGGCCACGGCTGCCGGTCGCTTGGCACGGGGCAGCGGCCGGGCTTTAATGGTAGCAGAAGAAGAAACGCCAGGTTCGGAAGCAAATAACGAAAAGGGTGTCCACTGCATAACGGTAGCGGTAAGGAAGGGTGGGGGAGGCTGAGAGCGTTGTTATACCAGATAAATCATTGCATCGTATAATTTCATATTAAACAAGTATAATCAAATGTTTAGAATAATTCATCTAATTATGTATAATATTTTAATAAAACTGTAATCTGGCAATAAGCAGGGTTTGCCAACCACCTCCGTTTTGCTAAAACCGATTTAGATTGCGCTACGCTGTCTGTTATTCTGTATGAGTACATCTTCTTCTGACGCTGCCACGGCCGGTTCTTCGGCTGCTTCTGCTGAACGCTACACCATTATGGGGGCCGGGCTGGTGGGCTCTTTGCTGGCACTATATCTGGCCAAACGCGGGTACCCGGTGGAAGTGCTGGAGCGCCGCCCCGACCCCCGCCTGGCCGGCCCCATAGAGGGCCGCTCCATAAACCTGGCGCTTTCCGACCGGGGCCTGCGGGCCCTGGAGGGCGTGGGCATAGCCGAGCAAATCCGGCAGGTAGGCATTCCCATGTATAGGCGCGTGATGCACGATGTAGCCGGTAACCTTACCTCCCAGCCCTACGGCCAGGATAACCAGGCCATTTACTCCGTATCCCGGGGCGGGCTGAATCGCACGCTGCTGGAGCTGGCCGAAGCAATGCCCGGCGTGGAGGTGCAGTTCAGCCAGCAGTGCCTGAACGTAGATACCCGCAACCTGACCCTGGAGCTACGCAACACGGCCACCAATCAAGTGTACACGCGGGATTTTCAGCGCTTATTTGGGGCCGATGGGGCCTTTTCCGCCGTACGCGGCGCCCTGCAGAAGACCGACCGCTACAACTACTCCCAGAGCTACCTGGAGTACGGCTACAAAGAGCTGAACATAGCTCCGGGCCCCGGCGGCACCTGGCAGCTGGAGAAAAATGCCCTGCACATCTGGCCCCGCGGGCAGTATATGATGATTGCGCTGCCCAACCTGGACGGCTCTTTCACCTGCACACTGTTCTTCCCCTATGAGGGGCCCCATTCCTTTGCCGCCCTGCAAACCCCGGCGCAGGTACAGGCGTTTTTTGAGGAAGTCTTCCCCGATGCGGTGCCGCTGATGCCGGAGCTGGTGGAAGACTTTTTCCAGAACCCTACCGGCTCCTTAGTTACGGTGCGGTGCTTCCCGTGGGCGTTTGATGATGCCGTGCTGCTGCTGGGCGATGCCTCCCACGCCATTGTGCCTTTCTACGGGCAGGGCATGAATGCGGGCTTCGAGGACTGTACCGTACTCAACCAGCTGATGGACCAGCACGGCGACGACTGGCACGTTATCTTCCAAGAATTTCAGCGCCAGCGCAAGCCCAACACCGATGCCATGGCCGACCTGGCTGTGTACAACTTTGAGGAAATGCGCGACCGGGTGGCCGACCCGCGCTTCCTGCTCCAGAAGAAAATCGAAAGTAAAATCTCGGCGCAATACCCCGGCCGCTGGGTTCCGCTGTACTCGCAGGTAACCTTCTCCGCCACGCCCTACGCCGAGGCCTGGAGCGCCGGGCAGCGCCAGGACCAGATTATGCAGCGCCTGATGCCACATATTCAGCAGGAAGCCGACTATGACCTGCCCCAGGTGCAGGCCCTTGTAGCGGCCGAAATGGAGGCGAATCACTAAGCACTGGCCCACTTTAAAAGTAAGCCGCCCGGCCAGCCCATCAGGATTGATTGGGCAGCCGGGCGGCTTGTTGTTGCAGGTAGAGTGTGAGGTAAAATCTAGCGTTTGGCCGTGGCCGGGGCTTCAAAAAGAGCCAGTGGCTCGCGGTTGCGGAGCCAGTAAAAGGTAGCCAGCTGGCTGGAGCGCAGTACCCGGCTCAGGTCGGCGGCATACCGGCGGTCCAGGCGGCGCTGGGCACGGGTAGCGCCTACCAGACGGGTGGCCGCGGCTTCCTTCTGGCACAAGTGGCTGTAGGTGTAGCGCTGAAACTGGCTTTGCTGTTTAGGGCTTAGATCCAGCGCATCACTAAAGCGCTGAGTAATGAGTTCGGCCTTATCTGACTTCGACAGAATCAATGGTTCAGCGGATTCCTGATCAGCCAGGAAGTTAGCGGGGCGCATATTGGATTGCGCCTGTACACCACGAGAGCCGGCCAGAATACCTACCAGCAAAAGCAGAGCAACCAGGCGAGCGGTGTAAAAGTGAAACATGGCAATAGATGGTGAAATAGGGAGAGGTACAGAATTATGTTCCAAAAGTACAAGAAATAAATGCAATTCAATCTAGGTATCAGACGAAATTATTTATTCCTCTACCAAAGCCGCTGAAAAATCGTCCAAAGTGGCATTTCAGCCGACTAACCTCGCCAGTAAGCCGCTAAACTGAATACAATACCAAGTCCTGCACCAACGCCAGCCACCACTTGAGCCTTTGTATGGGCGCGTAAGGCCAGGCGGGCCCATAAAACGGCCGCCGCTACCACCAGCACTACCCCAATCAGAAATAAAGCCCCCGGGGCCGCCAGCTGTTGTAAGCCCAGCAGCGTGAGCAAGCCCAGCGCCCCACCCATGCCCATAGCGTGCGCACTGATTTTCCAGCGGAGCGTTACCACAAAGGCCAACAGCACGGCCAGGGTCATGCCCAGCATCATTTGTCCCAAGAGCGGGTCAAACACCGCCGGGCGGTAGAGTAACCGCGCCGCGGCCCCAAAGCTTATGGTGGCCAGCAAAAGGGGCCAGGCCCGCTGCTGCCGCTCCTGCAGCAGCAGGGAGCTTACCAGCCCCGCCCGGTACAGCGCGAAGGTTCCCAGGGTGGGCAGCCCAAATGTAAACACCGCCACCACCGCCATGATTACCCAGCGGTCTGGCAAGGCGGGCCGCACCAGCGCCCCGGGCAAGGCGTAGCAAACTAAAGCAAACAGATACGTAGGGACCAGCAGCGGGTGAAACACTCCCGAGAGCAGGGTAGCAAAATGCTTTTTCAAGAACAGGCAGAATAGATAGTGAGGCGCAAGATACAGCCCCGGCGGAGCACCCTGCCGGGCATAAAAAAAGGCCGGTAGCTACCGGCCTTTTTCTTAGAGTTCTTTGCGCAGACGCGCCACCGGTATGTTCAGCTGCTCCCGGTACTTGGCCACGGTGCGCCGGGCAATGTTGTAGCCCCGCGCGTTCAGCATCTTTTCCAGCTTGTCGTCGGATAACGGCTTGCCTTTGCTTTCGCCTTCAATTATTTCCTTCAGAATGTGCTTCACCTCGCGGGAGCTGGCGTCCTCGCCGGAGTCGGTGGCAATGCCTTCGGAGAAGAAATACTTCAGCGGATAAATGCCGAACTCCGTCTGCACGGCTTTGGAGTTGGCCACGCGGCTCACGGTGCTGATGTCCATGCTGATTTCCTGGGCAATGTCCTTCAGAATCATGGGCCGCAGCTTGCCTTCGTCACCTTCCAGGAAGAACTCGCGCTGGTAGCGCACAATGGCGTCCATGGTCTTCAGGAGCGTGTTTTGGCGCTGCCGAATGGCATCAATAAACCACTTGGCCGAGTCCAGCTTCTGCTTCACGAAGGTGACGGCCTCCTTCATCTTGGTGTCTTTCTTGGCGGCCTTGTCATATGTCTGGAACATCTCCTGGTAGGCCGGCGACACGCGCAGCTCGGGCGCGTTGCGGGCGTTCAGGGTCAGGCTCAGCTGGCCGTTGTCGTTGGTCAGAATGAAGTCGGGGATGATGTACTGCACCTTGCCCAGGCCTACCGGGCCGGTGCCGCCGGGCTTGGGGTTCAGCTTCAGAATCAGGGCAATGGCGTCCTTCAGCTCGTCATCTTCCAGATCCAGCTTTTGCTGAATGCGGGTGTAGTGCTTCTTGGTAAACTCGTCGTAAGTATCGGTCAGAATCCGCTCGGCGTGCTCTACTACCGGGTCGTCCTGGTGGCGGCGCTCCAGCTGCAGCAACAGGCACTCCTGCAGGTCGCGGGCGGCAATGCCGGGCGGGTCGAAGCTCTGAATCAGGTGCAGCACCTGCTCTATTTCCTCGGTGGTGGTTTCGATGTTCTGGGAGAAGGCCAGGTCGTTGACGATGGCCGACAGGTCGCGGCGGATGTAGCCGTCGCCATCAATAGAGCCGATAAGCTGGCGGCCAATGGCTTCCTGCTTTTCGTCTAAATCAGTAAAACCCAGCTGGTTCAGCAGGGAGTCGATGAGGGAGCCGCTGGTATCGGCCAGGGGCATTTCCCGGTCGTCTTCCGGCTCTCCGGGGCCGTCGCCCTGCATTTTGTAGCCGGCTATTTCGTCGTCGTTGAGATAGTCGCCCAGGTCCAGATCGTCATTGTCGTTCTGGCGTTCCTCGGGCGCAGCTTCTTCGGCTACGGGCAGCTCTATTTCGGGCTGCTCGTCGGCGGGCTCGTCAAAATCCTCATCCAGCGTGCTGTTGTCGCTATCGAACTCGGCATCGGGGTCGTTGTCGAAATCCTCGGCGTCTTCGTCGCGGTCCTGCTCCTCAAACTCCTCCTCGGGCTCGTCGTCGCCTTCTTCCAAGGCCGGGTTGGCCTCCAGCTCTTCTTTGATGCGGGCTTCCAGCTCAGCAGTAGGAATCTGCAGCAGCTTAATGAATTGTATCTGTTGGGGGGACAGCTTCTGCTGGAGAAGCTGTTTCATGTCCAGTCGTTGCATACGCTAAAAATGGTACGCCCCGCTGGCAGCGAAAGCGGGGTTTAACTTCAAATGTAGGCCTTTCTGTACTTGAGTTAAAGTAAAAAAGTTTGGCCTGCCAGCGGCGCCGCTGCCTTTATACGGTGGCGGGCGGCCCGCCCGGTAAGCCGTAGGCATAATTTCACTTCCGGCCGCTTTTCAAAACCGCTACCTTTGCCCCCTTATCGTTATCAACTCCGAACCAAAAAAGTCCCGATGTCCGACCTCCGAAGAAGCAGCGTGCAGGAATTGCTCCGTAGCGAAGAGCTGGAACGCGAAGTGCTGGTACGCGGCTGGGTGCGCACCCGCCGTGGCAACAAATACGTGCAGTTCATTGCCATAAACGACGGCTCCGGCTTTAATTCGATTCAGGTAGTAGCCAATGCCGAGCAGTTTCCGGAGGAAAAGCTAAAGGCCGATGGTGTAGAGAACGGCGCCGCCGTACAGGTGCGCGGTCGGCTGGTAGCTTCGCAGGGCAAAGGGCAGACGGTTGAAATTCAGGCCACGGACATTTCGGTGTATGGCAAAGCCGATACCGAGACGTACCCCTTGCAGAAGAAAGGCCACTCGCTGGAATTCCTGCGCGAAATTGCTCACCTGCGCCCCCGCACTAACACGTTTGGGGCCGTGCTGCGCATTCGGCACGCCATGGCGTTTGCGGTGCACCAGTACTTCAACAACCACGGCTTCTTTTACGTGCACACGCCCATCATCACGGGTTCCGATGCCGAAGGCGCCGGCCAAATGTTCCGGGTAACCACCCTGCCCGACCAGAACCCGCCCCTCACGGAGGATAAAGCTGGCGTAGACTACAAGCAGGACTTCTTCGGCAAGCAAACCAACCTCACGGTTTCGGGCCAGTTGGAAGGCGAAATTGCAGCCCTGGCCCTGGGCAAGGTGTACACCTTCGGCCCCACGTTCCGGGCCGAAAACTCCAACACCGCCCGCCACCTGGCCGAGTTCTGGATGATTGAGCCCGAAGTGGCCTTCAACGACCTGCAGGACAACATGGACCTGGCTGAGGACTTCCTCCGCTACCTGGTGCGCTACGCCCTCGATAACTGCCAGGACGACCTCAAGTTTCTCAACGAGCAGTACGACAAGGAGCTACTCACGCGGCTGCAGTTTGTGGTGGACAATGAGTTCCAGCGCCTGAACTATACCGAGGCAGTAGAAATCCTGAAGTCGGCCAAGCAGAAGTTTGAATTTCCCGTGGATTGGGGCACCGACCTGCAGAGCGAGCATGAGCGCTACCTGGTAGAGAAGCACTTCAAGAAGCCGGTTATCCTGACCAACTACCCCAAGGATATCAAGGCGTTCTACATGAAGCTCAACGAGGACGGCAAAACCGTGCGCGCCATGGACGTGCTCTTCCCCGGCATCGGTGAAATCATTGGCGGCTCGGAGCGGGAGGAAAGCCTGGAGAAGCTGACTAAGCGCATGGCCGAAATGAACGTGCCCGAGCATGACCTGTGGTGGTATCTGGAGCTGCGTAAATACGGCACCGCACCGCACTCAGGCTTCGGCCTGGGCTTCGAGCGCCTCATCCTGTTCGTGACCGGCATGGCCAACATCCGTGACGTGATTCCCTTTCCCCGCTTCCCGAAGAGCGCGGAGTTTTAAGACTACGGTTTTAGTCGAAATCCAGGACAATTACACAGCAACGGCCACCTCAGTAGAGGTGGCCGTTGTGGTTTTCAGTTTGGGCTGATGCAGGCCTTAACAATAGTCCCGTAGCTCTTTGTCGTCCACGGCCAGCAGGTTATCCAGGCGCACTTCGAAGCCGTCTTCCAGGCGCAGGTACTCCACTTTGTCGCGCAGAAACAGGTCCGTAATCACGCCGCTGTAGGTGCTGGGTGGGGTGTCGGGCTCGGTGCGGTACACTAAAGTGCAGCGCTGGCGGGAAGTGGCCAGGGCCTCCAGCTCGTCATAGAACGAGCAGTTAATGGGTTGATAGTCGGTAGCCATAGCAGGCTGTACGCAAAAGCCCCGCCTCCGGTATTGGAGACGGGGCTTAATTTATTTGCCGGAAATGCGGCGCAGGCCGCTTAGTGCTTGCCCTTGCCGTGGCCTTTTCCATGGCCCGGACCTTGGCCTGGGTGTCCACCCCGGTCATCTACCACAATCACCCGGCCGGGGGCAGAGTAGTAGCTACCACGCATTTTCTTAGCCTGGCCGGGAGGCATGCCGTGGGGATGGGGCTTTTTATACTTCACGCGGTGTTCCCGGATGAGTACCCAGGGCTGTGAGCCGCGGTAATCCAGTACTACCGGGTGAAAGTTGGCGGTATTGTAACCGCGCAGACTCTGCAGGCGCGTCCAGCGGCCGTCGCGCATAACAATGTAGCGCCTGTCTTGCAGGTCATAGTAGCCGTCGTACTCTGGTACATAGTAGTAGCGCGTGCCCGCTGGTGCAGCAGGGCCCCAGGAAGGTGGGTTGATGTTGATATTCACCTGCGCCTGGGTAGGAGCTGCTGCGCCCAGCAGGAATAGCGCGAAAAAGCCGGAAAGCGCAATTTTCGGGAAGAACTTCATAGGAAAAGCAAGTTGAGATGAACAGTCAAAGTTCAATGAGGCAAGAACAACGCCAAATCTGGATAGTGTACGCATCCCATAAAAAGAACACCGGATTTGCGGGCACAATCCGGTTGAGTTTGTTGTTAGAGCCTCTCTGTACTGTTGGCAACGTCTGACAGCCTTCTAACCCAGGAGGCGCTAAAGTCCTTGGGAAATAAGCTATTCACACTAGCCGCCGGGGTTCGTTTTACGTACCTTTGCAGACTTATCCGCTTCGCTGTTGCATGGCCAAAAAATCATCCGTATCCGCTTCTTCCACCACCTCCCGCAAAGGACGCGCTTCTCAACCCGCTGCTCCTGCCACAGCAGTAGCCGTAGCCGATAACTCCGAACAGCATACTGCTGCCGTGCAGGCGGTGCCGCTGGCAGAGCAGGTCAGCGAAGCCGTGGTGGCCGCCCATGCCGCTGCCCGCCCCCTGGCCGCCGATATAGAGTCGCCGTTTATTGACGTATATGGGGCGCGGGAGCACAACCTAAAGAACGTTACTGTCAAAATTCCGCGCGGTAAGCTGGTGGTGTTCACCGGTATTTCCGGCTCGGGCAAGTCATCGTTGGCGTTTGATACGATTTACGCCGAAGGCCAGCGTCGCTACATGGAGACGTTTTCGGCCTATGCCCGCTCCTTTATGGGCGGCCTGGAGCGGCCCGATGTGGACAAGATTGAGGGCCTGTCGCCGGTTATCAGCATCGAGCAGAAAACCACCTCGCGCAACCCCCGCTCCACGGTAGGCACCATCACGGAGATTTACGACTTCCTGCGCCTGTTCTACGCCCGCACGGCCGAGGCCTTCAGCTACGCCACGGGCAAAAAGATGATCCGGCAGTCAGACGACCAGATCATCAACTACATTCTCAAGCACTTTGATGGCAGCAAGCTGGTGGTGCTGGCGCCGGTAGTAAAAGGCCGCAAAGGCCACTACCGCGAGCTGTTCCAGCAGATTGCCAAGCTGGGCTTCACCAAAGTGCGCGTAGATGGCGAGTTGCTCGACATCACGGCCAAGATGCAGGTGGACCGCTACAAAATCCACGACATCGAAATTGTGATTGACCGGCTGGCGGTGAAGGAGGAAGACCGGTTCCGCCTCTCGGGCTCGGTGCAGAATGCGCTAACCCACGGCAAAGGCACTATGCTGGTGCTGGACCCCGACTCCGGGAAGACCCAGTTCTTCTCGCGCTTTCTGATGGACCCCACCACCGGCATTGCCTACGACGACCCCGCCCCGAATACCTTTTCCTTCAACTCGCCCTACGGCGCCTGCCCCGTGTGCAACGGCCTGGGCGAGGTGCAGGAAATCACCCGCGAGTCGGTGATGCCGGATACCAAGCTCAGCATCAGCCGCGGCGGTATTGCGCCGCTGGGGGAGTACCGCGACATCTGGATTTTCCAGCAGCTGGGCCTGATTCTCAAAAAGCACAAAGCCAGCCTGAGCACCTCCATCGAAAAGCTGCCGGCCGAGCTGGTGGACCGGCTGCTGCACGGCATTCCGGAAGATGAAGACGCCGACCCCAAAAAAGCGGGCTACACGGAGCCATTTGAAGGCATTATTCCCTTCCTGCGCCGGCAAATGGATTCCGAGTCGGACAACATCCGGGAGTGGATTCAGCAGTACACTCAGGCAAAAGAGTGCCCCGAGTGCCACGGCTACCGCCTGAAAAAGGAGAGCCTGCACTTCAAAATTGCCGACCACCACATTGGCGAGCTGTCGGTGATGGACATTAAGCAGTTGGCTGAGTGGTTTGAGGACCTGGAAAAGCGCCTCACCGACCGCCAGAACCTGATTGCTCGCGAACTGCTGAAGGAAATCCGCAAGCGCATCGGCTTTTTGCTGGAAGTGGGCCTGGATTACTTGGACCTGCACCGCTCCGTGCGCACGCTCTCGGGCGGCGAGTCGCAGCGCATTCGCCTGGCTACGCAAATCGGCACCCAGCTGGTGGGCGTGCTCTACATTATGGACGAGCCCAGCATTGGCCTGCACCAGCGCGACAACGAGCGCCTCATCAAAGCCCTGCAGCACCTGCGGGACCTGGGCAACTCCGTGATTGTGGTGGAGCACGACAAGGATATGATTATGCACGCCGACCATGTGCTGGACATTGGTCCGGGCGCGGGCATTCACGGCGGGCATATTGTGGCCGAAGGCACTCCGAAGGAAATCTTCTCCAGTGGCTCGCTCACCTCCCAATACCTCAGCGGCCAGAAGCACATTGAGCTGCGCAAAACCAAGCGCGCCGGCGACGGCGGCGAACTGGTGCTGAAAGGCGCCAAAGGCCACAACCTGAAAAACGTAACAGCGAAATTCCCACTAGGTAAGTTCATTGCTGTAACGGGGGTTTCGGGCTCCGGCAAGTCCTCCTTGATTCATGATACCCTATACCCCATTCTCAACCAGCATTTCTTTAATGCCAAGCGCGAGCCGCTGGCTTACGGCAGCATTGAAGGCCTGGATTTGATTGATAAGGTGATTGAAGTGGACCAGTCGCCGATTGGGCGCACGCCGCGCTCCAATCCGGCTACCTACACGGGTGTGTTCACCGAAATCCGCCAGCTGTATTCCTCGCTGCCGGAAGCCAAAATCCGGGGCTATGGGCCGGGGCGCTTCTCCTTCAACGTGAAGGGCGGACGCTGCGAAACCTGCGAGGGGGCCGGTATGCGCACCATCGAAATGAATTTCCTGCCCGATGTGCACGTGCCCTGCGAAACCTGCAAAGGCCGCCGCTACAACCGTGAAACGCTGGAAGTGCGCTTTAAAGGTAAGTCCATTACCGATGTGCTGGACATGACGGTGGAAAAGGCCGTGGAGTTCTTTGAGTTTCAGCCCCGCATCCTGCGCAAAATCAAAACTCTGAATGAAGTAGGCCTCGGCTACCTCACGCTGGGCCAGCAGGCCACCACGCTTTCCGGTGGCGAAGCGCAGCGCGTGAAGCTGGCCACGGAGCTCAGCAAAAAGGACACCGGCAAAACGTTCTATATCCTGGACGAGCCCACCACCGGCCTGCACTTCGAGGACATCAACCACCTGGCCGTGGTGCTGCAGAAGCTGGCCGACAAGGGTAACACCGTGCTCATCATCGAGCACAACCTGGACCTCATTAAAGTGGCCGACCACGTTATTGACATCGGGCCGGAAGGCGGTGCGGGCGGCGGCACTATTGTGGCGCAGGGTACGCCGGAGCAAGTGGCCAAGAGCAAGAAGGGCTACACGGCCCGCTTCCTGGCCGAGGAGCTGAAAACCAGTAAATACGCCGAGGAAGAAGCCCCGGCCGCCTAATAAAAAAGCCTCTGTAATAAGTACAGAGGCTTTTTTTATTATACAACGTGCAGGCAGCTATTTCCGATCTTTCACGGCCGCCAGCATTTTCTGGGCTTGTTCCAGGTGGCCCTGCAGCACGGGTGTGGTTTTTTTGGCAAATGCCTTAATATCAGGATCCATTGCTTTTTCGGATGCCTCAATGAACTCCTTCACGTCTTCCTCATGGTCCTGCACCATTTCCCGCAGGTACTCCTTGTCCATGTTGATGCCCGTTTTCCCGGTTACGTCTTTATACACTTCCTGATGGTCTTCGCCCATGGTGGCGGGCAGCATAATGTTCTTCCTGGCAGCCAGCGCCTTCAGCTCGGTATTGGCTTTGGTGTGGTCGGTCACCATCATGTTGGCAAACTGCTTGGCCTCGGAGGTGGTGGCTTTGGCTGCTACGGCTTTGCCCAGCTCTACCTCCATCATGCCGCCGCTGGCCGCTTTGGTCATAAACTCGGAATCGAAATCTTTTTTTTCCTCCATTTGGCCGGTGCCGGCAGAAGCTGTCGCGCTGTCGTTCCTGGCTTCGTTTACTTCTTGGGCGTTTTCCACGGCGTCCTGCTTGGAGTTGCAGCCACTGCCTGCCAGCAGCAGAGTGGCGCAAAGCACGCCATATAGGGAAGTTTTCATGGGTAGTAATATTAAAGGTTAAAGAATAAGAATAGCCAACTAGCGGGTGGCTGCTGTATCCATAGCAGCGGCCATCGAGTCGGCATCAGCGGTTACGGTGGGGCCAGCATTGTTATCAATAACGGTGGCATCCGCCTGCACACCCCCTTCATCGGCTGCTTTGTCCATGTCACTCACCACTTCGCCGGCGGTGCCATCGGTGCGCTTATCGGTATTGCAGCCGGTACTCAGCGTGAGGACCACCAGCAGGGGCAGGTATGCAAAAAAAGCCTTTTTCATACACAGGAGGGTGTTTTAAAAGTCGGAAAAGGAAAAGAAGCAGGGAGGGTTATTTCAGATCTTCAGTCTGATCTTCGAGGTCTTTCAGTTGCGTGAGGTGCTGCTGAATAATGGGCAGGTAATTGGCCGCAAAGCCGCGGATGTCGCCGTCGTAGGCGTCCTCGCGCATGTCGTCAAAAGCTTCGGCCAGCTGCTTATAGCTGTCGGTAAGCTGGCCAATATATTCTCTGTCGAAGCTGCCGCCGCTGTAGCTGCCAAACTCGCGGTAGCGCTTCTGCTGGTCGGTGCCCAGGCCGGTGGGCAGCACAATGCTTTTCTGCTGCGCCAGCTCCCGCAGCGCCTGATTGAGGGTAGTGTGGTCTTTTTGCAGGGTGCCGGCCAGGGCGCGCACGGCGGGCAGCGCCGCTTTTTGCTGAGCCAGCTGGCTAAGCTGTACGGTGAGCTGGCTGGCCACGGCGGTGTTCACCATAAACTCGGCGTCGCGCTCCTGTTTTTTGGTGACGTCTTCACTGCTGATGCGGCGCTCATTTTCGAATTTGGCTTGGGCTACGGGGTCTTTCTGGCTGGCATCGGGCGAGCAGGCCGCCGTTTGCAGAAGCAGCGCGGCGGGGAGGAGTACCCGGCCAAGAAACGGCCACGGAAGGAGGGAAGGGCGTTGAGACATAGCCCTCTATACGAACCTGCGCACCCCGTGTTCTTTCGAAAGAGAAATCGAAAGACTGAAAAGTGCAAAATGAAAAATTTCGACTTAGATTAAACCTTTTGAATATTCCGTTTTCTAAGCCGCAAAACCTTTTCTTCCACCAATAAAACTTTCCATAACATGTACGCCTCCACCGTTCGTTCCGTGTGCTTTTCGGCCCTGGCCGCCGCCTGCCTGCTCCTGGCGGGCTGTAACAAAGAAAGTGATGAGCTGAGCCCCGACCGCACGGCCTCCGCTGAGGATTACGCTACGGTAGAAGAGGAAAATGTGACCATGAGCGACCTGACGGCCGCCGCGGAGCCCGCCGACTTAACCACCTCCGGCAGCCCAGCCGTAGCCCCCGACGACCTGCGCCTGATTCTGCCCGACTGCGCCACCCGCACCTACGACGCCGCTACCCACACCCTTACCTTGGATTTTGGCCCCACCAACTGCCTCGATGCCCGCGGCGTAGCCCGGCGCGGAAAAATTGTGGTCGTGTTTCAGGGCGAGCGGCGGCAGCCCGGTGCCTCCGCCACCATTTCCCTGGTTGACTACTATGTGAACGACCGGCACCATACCGGCACGCGTATCATCACTACCCTGGAAAACGGCTCCTACAGCCTGCTGGTGCAGGATGCCAGCGTCACCACGCCCCGTGGCACGGCCTCCTGGAACTCCGAGCGCACCTATACCCGCACCGCCGGCTTTGGCACCCGCACCGTGTTCGATGATGAATACAAAGTAACCGGGAAAGCAGCCGGCGTAAACCGCCAGGGCGTGGCTTATACCGCCCAGATTGAGCAGCCGCTGGTGAAAGTATTGCGCCGGGGCTGCGCCCGGCATTTTGTGGCCGGCACTATCACCATCACCAACTACAAGAACCGAAGCCTGCTGCTCAACTACGACCCCACCGGCACTCAGGCCTGCGACAATATTGCCTCCGTCACCATCGATGGCAAAACCCGCCTGATCAACCTCCGCTAAGCATCCATTATAGCGTAAAAAGGCCCGACGCATTCCTGCGCCGGGCCTTTTTTATAGGCAAACCACGTGGCTGCTTACTCGCCTTTGAAAATGGGCTTGCGCTTTTCGGCGAAGGCCTGCACGCCTTCCTGGTAATCGGCCGATTCGCCGGCAATCTGCTGGCAGTGGGCTTCGTAGTCCAGCATGTCATCCAGGGTAGCCGCCCCGGCTTTGTTCAGCATCTGTTTAATCAGGCCAATGGCTTTGGTAGGAGCCGCGGCGTAGCGGGCGGCCAGCGAGTAGGTGGCCTCGTCCAGCTGCTCGGGCGCTACTACCTGGTTTACCAGGCCCAGGCGCAGGGCTTCCTCCGCGGGTACTTTGCTGCCCAGCGTACACAGCTCAAAAGCCTTCAGCGTGCCCACCAGCCGGGGCAGAAACCAGGAGGAGCCCGAATCAGGCACCAGACCGATATTGATGAATACCTCAATCAGCGAGGCATCCGTGGAAGCCACAATGGCGTCACAGGCCAGCGCCAGGGAGCAGCCCGCGCCGGCCGCCACCCCGTTCAGGCGGCAGATAATGGGCTTGGGCAGCGCCCGCATGGCCCGGATAATGGGGTTGTAGCGCTTGTGCAGGGAGTCGTAGAACGAGCGTTTCTCCCCGTTGCTGGCACCCTTCAGATCCTGCCCTGAGCAGAAGGCCCGGCCGGCACCCGTTAAAACAACCACGCGCACCCGCGCATCCCGGGTTACCTGCTTGAGCGCATCCTGCAGCTCATAGCTCTGCGGGTCGTTGAAGGCATTGAATACGTCGGGGCGGTTGAGGGTGATGGTGGCTACGCCGTCGGGGCGTACCTCGTAGAGCAGGCAGGTATAAGTAGGCTGGGGGGCTTCCATGGATGAAGAGCGGTTGAGAAGGAATGGGCTGGCAAAGTAACCGGATCAGCGGAAATATTGCGCCTGGAGGTCAGGCAGCGGGGTGTCTGGCGGCGCGCAGGAAGGTTTCCGCTACCAGCAGGTCTTCCGGGGTGGTAATCTTCAGGTTGCGGTAGTCGCCTTCCACCAGCCGGATGGGGTGCAGATCTTCCACCACGCTGGCATCATCCGTGAAGGTGGGTAGCTCGGGCAGCTGGTAAGCGCGCTGCAGCAGCTGGAGCTCAAAGCATTGCGGGGTTTGTACCAGGCGCAACCGGGAGCGGTCCAGGGCATAGGAGCCATTCTGGGATAAGCCGCGCACGGAGTCTTTGGGTACCACGGCCGCCACGGCGGCCCCGTGTTCTTCCGCGGCTGCATAGGTGTTATGAATGACGGCAAACGACGTGAGCGGCCGCACGCCATCATGCACCGCCACCACTCCCTCCGTGGCGCTGGCGGCCAACTCGGCCAGGCCCCGGCGTACGGATGCCCAGCGCGAGGCTCCGCCGGCTACTACGGTATGCGGAATCTGTACGCCATGTTCATCACAGAGAAGCTGCCAGGCGGCAAAGGCATCGGTAGGAAGCACCAGCACAATGCGCTGCACCTGCAGAGCGGGGTCGGCGAAGCGGCGCAGGGTATGCAGCAGCACCGGCTCGCCCAGCAGGCTTAGAAACTGCTTGGGGCGGTCGGCGCCCATGCGCGTGCCGCTGCCGCCGGCAACGATAATAGCAAAGCGGGGAAGAGGCATAAAAAGCTAAAAAAAAGACGTTGGCTGGTACCAGCCGCGGCCCGGGCCACGCCCAAAAATAGCGTATATTCGGTAAGGCCACCTGCCCCGGCGCGCTGCCTGACTATGGGCCGGTTTTCGGGCCTGATCTGCCTCCGCTTTTATCCTGCTATGCTATGACTACTCCCGCCAGCCCCTCCGCTTCCTCTTCTCAGGTCCTTCCTGCTTCCACGTCCTGTGCCGAAGTTATTCCGCCCCAGACTATCAGCGCGCTGGCCATTGGCGCCCGGGCCACCGGGGTAGAGGCCATTGGGGCCCGCAGTATGGGCGCTCTGGCCCTGGGCGCCATGGCGTTTGGGGCTGTAGCCATTGGGGCGCTGGCTATTGGCCGGCTGGCGGTACGTCGCCTGTCGGTGCGCGCATCCCGGCTGGGGCACGTGGAAGTAGAGCATCTAACCATTAAGCGCCTGCAGGTGGGTGAGCTGCTGGTAACCGGGCAAGTTAGTATGCCATCGGGCCGCTGAGCTATTAGCTGCTTTAAACAAAAAGCCCGGCTGCGTGGGCAACCGGGCTTTCAGTATTAGTCCAATTAAGAGACTACAGAATCAGCATGGCGTCGCCGTAGCTGAAGAACTTGTATTTCTCTTTGATAGCCGTTTGATACGCCTCAATGAGCAGGTCGTAGCCGGCAAAGGCGGCGGCCAGCATCATCAGCGTGCTTTCCGGAGTATGGAAGTTGGTTAGCAGGCAGTTGGCAATTTTAAAATCGTACGGAGGGAAGATAAACTTGTCCGTCCAACCCTCCGTCGCCTTCAGGCGGGAATTGGCCGATACCGACGACTCCATAGCCCGCATAGAGGTGGTGCCCACGGCACACACCCGCTTTTTGCGGTCCAGGGCGCGGTTTACGATGGCCGCCGTTTCGGAGGGAACTACAAAGTTCTCCGAGTCCATTTTATGCTTGGTCAGGTCTTCCACATCCACGGCCCGGAACGTGCCCAGACCTACGTGCATGGTAACCGCCGCTACCTCTACGCCTTTAATTTCCAGGCGCTTCATTACCTCGCGGGTGAAGTGCAGACCGGCCGAGGGCGCGGCCACGGCACCCGTGTGCTTGGCGTAAATGGTCTGGTAACGCTCTTTATCGGCTGGCTCGGCCTCGCGGGTGATGGACTCCCGGGGGAGGGGCGTTTCGCCTAAATCGTGCAGGGCTTTGTAAAACTCCTCGTCGGTACCATCAAACAGGAACTTGATGGTGCGGCCGCGCGAGGTGGTGTTGTCAATAACTTCCGCCACCATGTCCGACTCGCCGAAGTAGAGCTTGTTGCCCACCCGGATTTTACGGGCCGGGTCTACCAGCACATCCCACAGGTGAATTTCCTTGTTCAGCTCACGCAGCAGGAATACTTCAATCTTGGCGCCGGTCTTTTCCTTGTTGCCGTAGAGACGAGCCGGAAACACTTTCGTGTCATTGACCACAAATACGTCGCCTTCGTCGAAGTATTCAATGATGTCTTTGAACACCCGGTGCTCAATTTTGCCACTATCACGGTGCAAAACCATCAGCCGAGATTCGTCACGCGTTTTGGCGGGGTGCTGTGCTACCAGATTTTCGGGCAGGTCAAATTTGAACTCGGATAGTTTCATGGGCCAGAAAGGGCAATAGTAGGGGAACCTAACGAAAAATTTGAGGGCACGAAAGTACGTACAATGGCTGGATTAATTGTTACTTTCCGGCCGAAATCTGGTAATTGCCCGTATTGGGCTCCGCCCTCAACCTCGCTCCCTATGAAAGCCCTGCGTCTGACTCTTGAGAGCTTCCGGTTTGCATGGCAGGCATTGAAGTCAAACCTGTTGCGCACCATTTTGTCCTTGCTGGGCGTCACGGTGGGCATCTTCGCCATTATTGCCGTGTTTGCCGTGGTGGATTCCCTGGAGGCCAACGTGCGCCAGAGCATGAGCTTTGTGGGCGACAAGGTGATTTACGTGGCCAAGTGGCCCTGGGCTTTCGGCGGAAATTACCCCTGGTGGAAATACTTCAACCGGCCGGTGCCTACGGTGCGCGAATACCGCCTGCTGGAAGAAACCCTCAGCAGCAACAATAAAGGGGTGGCCATCTTCGCCGCCACTGGCGGCAACACGCTCAAAGCCGGCAATAACAGCCTCGCAGACTGTGCCCTGCAGGGCGTGAGCTATGCCTATCGGGTGGTATCGGATGTGCCGATTACAGAAGGGCGCTATTTCACGGCTCAGGAAATTGAGGCGGCGCGCCCGGTCGCCATCATTGGCTATGATATTGCTACCGGCTTGTTTCCCGGCCGCTCGGCCGTGGGGCAGGAGTTTAAGGCCAAGGGCCTGCGGTTTGTGGTGATTGGGGTGATGCAGAAAGAAGGCAAAAAGCTGCTGGATACCCCCAGCAACGATACGAATTGCCTGATTCCTTTCGGGGCCTTCAGCAAAATGTTTGCCCTGAGTACGGGCGGCATGAGTGGCGTAACGCCCACCATTGCCGTGAAAGGCACGGATACCGATACCGGGCTGCTGGACCTGGAGGCCGAGCTGCAGGGAACCATGCGCAACATCCGAGGCCTGAAGCCCAAGGAGGAAGACAACTTTGCCCTGAACCGCCCCGAAATGCTGGCCAACGCCATTACCTCCCTCTTTTCCGTTATTGGCATTGCCGGGGCCGTTATCGGCTCCTTTGCCATTCTGGTGGGCGGTTTTGGCATTGCCAACATCATGTTTGTATCGGTAAAAGAGCGCACCAATATCATCGGTATTCAAAAGTCGCTGGGGGCCAAAAACTACTTTATCCTGTTTCAGTTTCTGTTTGAAGCCGTTTTCCTGTGCCTGATTGGCGGCGCCGCCGGCATTCTGCTGGTGTGGCTGATTACCCTGATTCCGCAGGATGCTATGCCGCTGTTTCTCTCGGCCGGCAACATTACCCTGGGCCTCACCATATCCGTGGTAATTGGCATGCTGGCCGGTATTGTTCCGGCGGTGCTGGCTGCCAATCTGGACCCCGTGCTGGCCATCCGGGCCAAGTAGCCCCGCTGGTAACGAAAAGGTAACGGCAGTAGGCCGGATGGTGACAAATCGTTAAATTGCGGGTCCGTACTTTGGGTCGCCCTGCTTTGCGCAGGGCGTCTTTTTTTTGCCAAACCCACCCTTTATATTCCCCAACGGCCCGTTTTAAGGCCGTTTTTTACGCCGAGCGAGCATGACGAAACTTAAGAAAACCAGCAAGACCAAACTCTCCGACGAAGCCCTGAATGCCGGCAGCGGACAAACCATCAGCCAGCCTAACATCAACGATAATAAGGTAACCAGCATCAGCGAGCTGCGCGAGCAAACGCACGGTGCCCGTACCGTACAACTCGACGACGAGCAGCGCATCCGTAAAGCCTTCGTCGACAAAGACTGGAACGAAATTAAGATTGCCGACTCTTGGCAGATCTTCAAGGTGATGGCCGAGTTCGTGGAGGGCTTCGAGAAGATGACCAAAATCGGCCCGTGCGTATCTATCTTCGGCTCGGCGCGCACCAAGCCCGATAACCCTTACTATCAGATGGCCGAGGAAATTGCGGCCAAGCTGGTGCGCCACGGCTACGGCGTTATCACGGGTGGTGGCCCCGGCATTATGGAAGCCGGCAACAAAGGCGCCCGCTCCGAGGGTGGCCGCTCCGTGGGCCTCAACATTGAGCTGCCCTTCGAGCAGTTCCACAACATCTACATCGACCCCGATAAGGTTATCAACTTCGATTACTTCTTCGTGCGCAAGGTGATGTTTGTGAAGTACGCGCAGGGCTTTATTGGCATGCCCGGCGGCTTTGGCACCCTGGACGAGCTGTTTGAAGCCATTACTCTCATCCAAACCAAGAAAATTGGCCGCTTCCCCATTGTTTTGGTGGGTTCGGCTTACTGGAATGGCTTGTTTAAGTGGATTGAGGACGTGATGCTGCACGAGGAAAGCAACATCTCCGCCGAAGACATGCACTTGGTGCAGATTGTGGACGATGCCGAATCGGCGGTGAAAATCATCGACGAATTCTACAGCCGCTACCTGCTCTCGCCAAACTTCTAACGGCCCGGGTAGCTGCCTTGCAAAAAGCCGCTTCTTCGGGAGCGGCTTTTTTCATGTATACCTTGCGGCTGTCTTACTTCTGCTAAACTCCGTGCAAGCCAAAGAATCTGCGCCATCTGCTTCCTATGATTACCTGCTGGCAGGCGGTGGCGCAGCCGGCCTGAGCCTGCTCTACCACCTGCTGCAGGAGCCCCGGCTAGCTGACAAGAGGATTCTTCTGATTGAGCCCGAGCGCAAAGACCAAAACGACCGAACCTGGTCGTTCTGGGCCGATGCCCCCACGCTTTTTGATGACGTAGTGGCCCACGAATGGGCCCAGCTGGCCTTCCGCAGCCCCGGGTTTGAGCAGGTATTCCCCTTGCAGCGGCACCGCTACAAAATGATTCGGGGGCTGGACTTCTACCGCTTCGTGAAGGCCGCCGTGGCCGCGGCCCCGCAGGTAACGTGGGTAACCGGCACAGTAGAGCGGCTGGAAGAAGCCGCAGGCGGCGTGGTAGCGCATACCAGTGCCGGCACCTTCTCCGCGCGCTACGCCTTCGATAGCCGCCCCCCACAGCTGCAAAAACGGCCCCATAAGCATCGTTACCTCCTGCAGCACTTTGTGGGCTGGGAAGTAGAAACCGAACAGGACGCCTTTGATCCGGCCACGGTGGAGTTTATGGACTTCCGCGGGGCGCAGCAGCAGGAAGCGCGGTTTATGTACGTGCTGCCCTTCAGTAAGCGCCGGGCCCTGGTAGAGTACACCCTGTTTTCAGCGAAAATACTGCCCAAAGTGCAGTATGAAGCCGAAATCAAAGCGTATCTGCACACGCTGGGCGTGGAAAAGTATCGGATAGAAGCTGAGGAAGTAGGCGCTATACCCATGACGGACCACCCGCTCCCGGCCGTGCAGAGTCCACATATCATCAACATTGGTACCCGGGGCGGCCGCGCCAAGCCCAGCACCGGCTATGCGTTTAAGCGCATTCAGCAGCAGTCGGCGCGGCTGGTGGCGGCGCTGGCCACTACCAGCCACCCTCCCCAGGACCCCACCGGCGACCAATGGCAGTTCCGGCTCTTCGATACCCTGCTACTGGATGCCATGCAGCGCCGCGGCGAAAAAACCCGCGACATCTTCGCGCAGCTGTTTCAGCGCAACCCGGTGGAGCGCATCTTTGATTTTCTGGATGAGCGCACCACGCCCTGGCAGAACCTGCAGGTAATGAATTCGGTATCGCCGTGGCCCTTCCTGCGCTCCATCTGGCAGGTGCTGCGCGGCCAGCCGGGACAGCGGGGCTAAGTAAATCAGATAAGTAAATTATCTAAGATCTATCTGTCATCCTGAGCTTTGCGAAGGACCTTCTCACGGCTGAACGCCAAGCGTAACAACGGCTCGTGCTAGCGTGAAAAGGTCCTTCGCAAGCTCAGGATGACAAAAGATTATTGGGGAAGTTATCAGGAAGCCTATGGTCTTACTTCCAGGCTCTCTTCACTCTCCAAATAAGCCCGCTCGGTTTGCACGGCTGCTGCCGATAGGGGCAGCAACCGGGGCTGAGGGCGGGACAGATTTAGCAGATAACCGGGCAGGGCGGCAAGGTTATCCAGATCGTGGGTGATGCAAAGGATGGTTTTGCCTTCTTGCTGCACCCAGCTCGCTAGCAAGTCAAATACCCGGCGGCGGTAGTACACGTCCAGCTGTTGGGTGGGCTCATCCAAGAGGTACAGGCCGGCATCCTGCAGGCTGAGCTGGGCTAACCACACCAGCTGCTGCTCGCCGCCGCTGAGCTGGGTAAAGTCGCGGGGCAGGAGGTGGGCGGCGCCTACGCGGGCCAGGGCCTGCTCGGCCAGGGCGTAGTCGGTGGGGGAGTAGCTGCTCAGGAAGCGGTGGTGACGGTAGCGGCCCATGACCACTAGCTCGCGCACCGCAATAGGAAACGAAACGGAGCTGCGCTGGGGCAGGTGGGCCAGTAAGCCTTCTGCCGCCGGCCGGCGAATGGTGCGCAGGTCGTGGCCAGCTACGTGTACGGTGCCCTCGTAGGGTATTTGCCCCGTCAGGGCCCGGAACAAGGTGGTTTTGCCGCAGCCGTTGTGCCCGATGATGGCTACGAAGGCGGGCTCAGGCACATACAAAAAAAGGTTGCGGAGTAGCACGCGCTGTGCATACCCCGCAACCAGATTTTCCACGCGCAGCGTGGCAGATGGTGTGTTGTTGTGGATGAGTGGTTGGTTGTTCAACAAAGCAAAGCCAGTCGGCAGGTGTTCGTCAAACCCTCACCCGCAGCAATTAATACTCGTCTTCGTTGAACATGAAGTCTTCCTTGGTCGGGTAGTCCGGCCAAACTTCTTCAATGTTCTCGTAAGGCTGACCATCGTCTTCCAGAGCCTGCAGGTTTTCTACAACCTCCATCGGAGCGCCCGAGCGGATAGAATAGTCAATCAATTCGTCCTTGGTGGCGGGCCAGGGGGCATCTTCCAGATACGAAGCCAATTCCAGCGTCCAGTACATAGTCGTGTGTTGCTACAGAAAAAAGGTTGGCAAAAGTAGGTGTTCGTCAGTTAAAAACTAACTACTGCTCAGGAAATAACCCAATAACAGCGGTAGATTACTCAACGAGCACAACGTAAAATAGTGTGCAAGGTTGAACTACGCAACCAAACGCTGGCGCAGAAGTTCAATTAGCTCATTCTTGGTGCGAATTTTTCGCTCAAACGTGCGGATTTTTCCCTGCAGCATGGTGCGGAACGCTTCGTTGCCGGGCGTGTCGCTGAGCTTGCCCAGGTTTTCTTCCAGCACTTCCTGTTCCTGGCGGTCGTACTTAATAAAGTCGCGCAGGGCCTGTACGCGCACATTGTATTGCTCTTCGGGCGTGCTGCTGGTATCCAGGCCGTTGGCCTGGCGCTTGCGCACAAAGTGCTCCAGGGCACTCAGCTCAAATACTTTGTCGCAGGCGGCCAGAAACTGCTCCCATACCCTATCCGATTCTTCGCCGCGCACGGGGCCCACCTTTTTCCAGGCGGCCTGCAGCTCTTTGGCGCGGGCTACGGCCTCGCCCATGGGGCGCTCCAGCAAGGCCACGGCTTCCCCTACCAAGGCCCGCTTACGGTTCAGGTTTTCATCGGCGCTGCTGCCGTTGCCGCCCGTAGTGGCCTCAGGGCGTTTGGTGTTAATATGCTCCTTCAGGCGCTCAAAGAAGTGATTGTGCGCCGCCCGGAAGCGCGTCCAGAGCTCATTGGCCTGCTTGCGGGGCAAGGAGCCATCTACTTCTTTCCAGTCCTGCTGCAGCTGTTTGAGCTTGCGGGTAGTTTCCTCAAACTCCGTGGAGTTCTTAAGGGCCTCCGACTTATGAATCAGCTCTTTATACTTATCGTAAACGCGGTTGGTCATGGCCTTTTTCTCGGCCTGAAACTGCTTGCGCTTGGCAAAGAAACCCTCTACGGCATCATGAAAGCGGGCGTCCAGTTCCTCAATAAGCTGTTTCTCCACGGGGCCGGTCTTAATCCAGGCCTGGCGTAGCTCCTTGATGGTGTCGGCGGCGCCCTGCCAGTCTACGGTATCGTGCAGCGCCTCTACTTCCTTAATCAGATTGATCTTGGTGGAGAGGTTTTTCTCGCGGTTGCGGGCTACCAGTACCTTGATGTTCTCCTCAGCATCGGTCAGGCGGCGGTGCAGGCTCTCAAAGTCGCCCAGGCCGTCGTAAGAGGCTACCTGCTCTTTCAGGTGCAGGGCTTTCATCAGGAAGGAGCCTTTATTCTCGGCCTCCTCCATTTTGTGGAGCAGGTCGTCTACTTTGGTGCGGAAGGCTTCGAAACGTTGGGCGAAGTACGCCAAAGACGCCTCCTCCGATTCTTTTACCTGTCCTACCTGCCGGGCGGGCAGGTTCATGAACGGGTGCAGCCACACCTGGTCGCCCTGGATGTAGCCATAACGGCGGGCTTCGGCCAGCAGGTGGTCAGTTGGTTCCATACTTAGAATAGCGAGAGCGGCAATAGATGGCCGAACGGGGGTAGGTTAAACAAATTATTACAAGTGTACGGCTTGCGGCGCAATTTCGGTATACCCGGGGCTGCTGGTACAGTCATGGGAAAGCCGCCTTGCGCTGCCTACCTTTGGCAGTAAGAAAGCCCGTTTGGCCGCATCTGCTGCCGCTGGCCACTTCTTCCGGCTACGGTTACCTGACCAACTCGGTTATTCTCAGCTGCTCAACTACGGTAGCTAAGCTGGGGCGGCGGGTGTACCTTCGCCAGGGCTTGCGCCGCCCGGAGGCGGTAACTGAGCACCTACATAATGCCACGATTTTTTAATTCTTTCTCTGCATGAGCGACCAGACCATCATATTTTCCATGGCCGGCGTGAGTAAAATCTACCCGCCGCAGAAACAGGTTCTTAAAAATATTTACCTCTCGTTTTTCTACGGAGCCAAAATCGGCGTACTCGGTCTGAACGGCTCGGGTAAGTCCTCGCTGCTCAAAATTATTGCCGGCGTCGATAAGCAGATTCAGGGCGAAGTAGTCTGGTCGCCGGGCTATTCGGTGGGCTATCTGGAGCAGGAGCCCCAGCTCGATGCCAGCAAAACCGTACTGGAAGTAGTGCAGGAAGGCGCTGCCGAAACGGTGGCTCTGCTGAAGGAGTTCGACGAAATCAACGAAGCCTTTGGGGCCGAAGACGCGGACTTTGACAAGCTGCTGGAGCGCCAGGGCGCCGTGCAGGAGCGCCTGGATCACCTGGACGCCTGGAACCTGGACAGCCGGCTGGAGCGTGCTATGGATGCCCTGCGCACCCCGGAGCCCGAGGCCATCATCGGCAACCTTTCCGGGGGCGAGAAGCGCCGCGTGGCCCTGTGCCGCCTGCTGCTGCAAGAACCCGATGTGCTGCTGCTGGACGAACCCACCAACCACCTGGACGCCGAGTCGGTGCTGTGGCTGGAGCAGCACCTGCAGCAATACAAAGGCACCGTTATAGCCGTCACCCACGACCGCTACTTCCTGGATAACGTGGCCGGCTGGATTCTGGAGCTGGACCGCGGCGAAGGTATTCCGTGGAAAGGCAACTACTCTTCCTGGCTGGAGCAGAAGTCTAACCGCTTAGCCCAGGAAGAGAAAACCGAGAGCAAGCGCCAGAAAACGCTGCAGCGCGAGCTGGAGTGGGTGCGCATGGCCCCCAAGGCCCGCCAGGCCAAAAGCAAGGCCCGCCTGGCTGGCTACGATAAAATGGTGAACGAAGACTCCCGTGAGAAAGAGCAGAAGCTGGAGCTCTTCATCCCGGACGGACCACGCCTGGGTTCGCAGGTGATTGAGGCCCACAACATCACCAAAGCCTTCGGCGACAAGCTCCTGTTCGAAAACCTCTCGTTCAACCTGCCCCAGGGCGGTATTGTGGGCATCATTGGGCCCAACGGCGCGGGTAAAACCACCCTGTTCCGCCTCATCACGCACCAGATAGAGCCCGATTCCGGCACCTTTGTGGTAGGCCCCACGGTGCAAACCGCCTACGTAGACCAGCAGCACGATACCCTGGACCCCAACAAAACGGTGTTCGAAACCATTTCCGGCGGCACCGAAACCATGCTGCTGGCCGGCCGCCCCGTGAATGCCCGCGCCTACGTGAGCAACTTCAACTTCCGCGGCGGCGACCAGGAAAAGAAAGTGGGCATGCTCTCTGGTGGCGAGCGGAACCGCGTGCACCTGGCCACTACCCTTAAGCAAGGCGCCAACCTGCTGCTGCTCGACGAACCCACCAACGACCTGGACGTGAATGCCATCCGGGCCTTGGAAGACGCGCTGGAAAACTTCGCCGGCTGTGCCGTTATTATCAGCCACGACCGGTGGTTCCTCGACCGCCTAGCTACGCATATTCTTGCTTTCGAAGGCGACTCGCAGGTGGTATGGTTTGAAGGCAACTTCTCTGACTACGAGGAAGCCAAGAAGAAACGCCTGGGCGATGTAGAGCCCAAGCGTGTGCGCTATAAGAAACTCACGTAAGATAGAATAACGCTAAAAACCGGCCCCATGCCCTCTCTAGCAGGTGTGTGGGGCCGGTTTTGTGTTTTCGGGCTTCAGCAAAGGAGGCCACTATTTTACCTTGGGTCTGCCCTGTAGCGGTGGGTTTAGGCCGTTGCCGAACCTGGCAGCCAAGCCCTTGGCTAACCGCCCGCAACGAAACCCAGAAAGAGGCGGTATAGCGGGGCAACACCTCTTTTCGCCCATGCCCCTTCCTTCCGACCTATTTGCTTCCCTGGCCGCGCACGATTCCGTGGTTTATTTCTGTTACCGGCCTTCTGATAAGCAGGTGTTATATGTGAGTGCAGCCTACGAGCGGGAACTGGGCGGCCACATCGATAAAGTAAACGAGGAGCTACCCAACTGGCTGGCCGTACTCCACCCCGACGACCGACCCTACCTGGCAGAATGCATGGGTTTTGCCGCTACCGGCCACCTGGTGGAGGATATGAACCTGCGGCTGGTGAACCCCGATGGCACCTTGCGCTGGCTGTGCATGTCGGCCATTGGCTATGTGCCCGACGGCAGTGCGGCGGCCGATGGCCTCCTGATAAGTGGCCACGTGCGCGACACCACCCGCTCACGCAATGTGCTGGAAGTAGCCCGCCGCTACCAGAGTAAGAAAAATTCCATGCTCGAAATACTCTCGCATGATCTGGCCAGCCCCTTGGTACTGGCCCAGCAAATGGCCGATTATATTGCCGAGAAAGTGGAATCACTCCACGATGCCCGCCTCAATGCTATGATTAGCGAGATGCGTACCGCCTGCCAGGAAGGCGTCACCCTAATCCGGGACTTTGTAGACCAGGAGTTTCTGGATTCCAGCAACGTAGATGTGCACCTGGAGCGCCTGGATTTGGTAGAGCGCCTAGGCATTCTGCTGGAGAACTATCAGCACCGGGAACATGCCGCGGGACATCATTTCTATTTTGAAACGTCGCACCCCAGCATCTACGCCGATGTTGACGAAAACAAGTTTATGCAGGTGATGAACAACCTGCTGGGCAATGCGCTGAAGTTTACGCCAGATGGTGGCTACCTAAGCGTAACCATTATTCAGGAGCCCGCCCATGTGCTGATTACGGTGGCGGATACAGGTATTGGCATTCCGGCGGAGCTGCAGCCCGGCCTGTTTGAGCGCTTCACGCGGGCCCGCCGGCCTGGGCTGCGGGGCGAGAAAACCACCGGGCTGGGCATGTCCATCATCAAGACTATTGTGGAGCTGCACCACGGCAATATCTGGCTGGAAAGCGCCGAAGATCAGGGAACAACCTTCTTCATTGAGTTGCCCGGTTCTAAAGCCTAGAGTGAGGCATTCCGGGCTGTCTAAAGCAAATTATTGCCGGGCCTGCGCCAACAAGGCGTGGGCCTTTTTTGCGCCCACGCGGTGCAGTACCTTTATTTCGCCGCCCTTGGCTTCGTTATAAGAGTGGAAGAAATGCTCTATTTCATGCAGCATCTCCTCGGGCAAGTCACTGATTTCGTGAATGCCTTTGTGCAGGCGGGAGGTGGCGGCCACGGCCAGCAGCCGGTCGTTGCGCTGGGTGGTGCCATCGGCCTCCTGTTGCTCTATTTCCAGGGCGCCAATTAGGCGCGCCTCTACTACACAGCCCGGAAATGTAGGAGCATCCAGCAACAGCAACACATCCAGGGGGTCGCCATCAGCGGCTTTCGTGGAGGGCACAAAACCAAAGTCATAGGGGAAGCTGTGGCCTTCCGGCAGCACGCCCTTCAGCTTAAAAGCCCCCAACTCGGGCTCAAAGGCTACTTTATTGCGGCTGCCTTTGGGAGTTTCTACTACCACATGAATGCGGGTGCGGGAGTTGGCCACGTGGGCGGGCAGCTGGTGCAAAGCAGAGAACATAGGCAGAGAGTAGGGTGGGCTGCTTCTACGACCCAAGACCAACATACTGTTATGGTTCAGGTGCGGAGCCTGCATTATATGCCGGCGCTGCCCGCGGAAATAGCCGCTTGATTCATCACTTCTTTCCATATTTTTTGCGGGGCCAAAACCAGATTAGTCTGGCCCGGCGTAGCTTTATCCTGGCCACCCGCGCGCTGCTTTCCTTGGGGCACTCCTATGCAGTTAACTCCGATTCTCGATACGCCAGGCATTTCGATTGGGCACGATGCCCAGAACCAGTGGCTGTATGTCGACTGGCGGGGAGAGCACACGCAGGAGTCTTCCCAGGCGGGCTGTATGCTGATGCTGGACAGCCTGCGGGCGTTTCCCTGTCACAAGATTCTGAACGATAATTCCAACATCACGCGCACCACGGTGCAGCTCACGTTGTGGGGAGCATGGTGGCTGGAAGAAATGGAGCGGGCCGGCCTGCAATACGTAGCCTGGGTATACCCACGCGACTTTGCCGCCCGCCAGGTGACCGAAGAAACAGTACTCAGAATTGTCCGGCCCGTGGTAGGCACCTTTGATGATGTGGCTACCGCCTATATGTGGTTGCAGCGGCAGGTACCCTTCAGCCAGTAGTCTACCACCACAGCGCAGTGCCCGGCATGAGTGCCGCGGCGGTGCTGCTTTCCAGTAGCAAGCCCACTACGGGCGCCTGCTCCGTCTGTTCGTGCGCAAACTGTACTTCCTCTACCGTTGCCGAGAGGGGCACTTGCGTCACCGCTGGCGCATCCTCTCCGATAAACACTTCCAACGCACTGTGCAGCGGTAGTTGCCGCAGCACAGCGCTGGGTTGGGCCGGCAGGACTAGCAGTCCCAGACCGGGAACATGAATGCTGCGGGCCACCCGTAGTAATATCTCAAATGCCATAAAAAAAGCCGGGGCTGCGTACCTGAGGGAATTTCCCTTGTACGCAGCCCCGGCCCGGAGGAGGATATAGTGGGCTTAGTAGCGCTGGCGGCGCATTTTGCGCAGGCGCCTGGCATTGGAGCGCAGGCGTTTCTTCTTTTCTGATTTAGAAACCCAGTTGCTGTTCCCGGCAGCTACACTCGTAGTAGAAAGAGACGAAACAGAAACAGTAGCAGCCTGGGTATTACCGGCCGATAAAACAACAATCAGCGCACCTCCCAACAGCGAGTAGAAAACAGATTTCATAGAAAAGCGGATTTTATATGAATAAAAACAGATTTTTTTGATGCGTCAAAGTAAAAACAATTTCTGGTATAATGCAAAAAAATATTTATTATGATATAAAAATTTCCATTCAGCTGGGCTAAACCCAGAAAAAAGCCCGCCTGTACCCCTGATTTTCCTTTAGGAAAGTAGGAGCGCAGGCGGGCGGGCTTATCCCCTGCAAAGGGAAGAAGGGTGCTAGCCGATCTGGCGGGGCGCCTTCTTTTTTGGCTGGTCGTTGGAGTCGTCTTCAATAGCTTCTGCTACCCGTTGCGTAAGCAGAACCGCCCCCACCGCCAGTACGGAGATGCCGATGATAAGCTGGGTAGTAGTGAACCGGTGGCTGGCTTTGCGCAGCAGCGCGCCGCCATGCTTCAATAGGTCTTCGATATGATCATTGTTGCCCGTAAATACATGGTAGGCACTTTCAAAAGTGCGGGCAATGTCTTCGGGCAGAATTTTCTCCAGGTTTTGGTCCAGCTCAGTGCTCATGGTGTTAGGAATGAAAAGAGGTAGATAATCGATATGTGGATTAGGCGTGTTGCGGAAAGCCGCGAGGCTGTGTACGGAAAACCCTGCGCAAAGGCTGCCCGGGAATAAAAAAAGGCCTGTCCATGGGGAACAGGCCTTTTTAAGGGAAATAGGGGGAGAGTCTATTCGTATACTTTCACTACAAACACGTAGTCCTGAAGCTTGCGTACCTGCTGCGCCCGCGAAGCGCCGGCCAGCTGGTTGGTGCGCGGCATGCTGTAGGTAGGACCGGAGTTGGCTGCCGAAAGGGAGTCCACCAGCCGCATCAGGTAAGACGACTTGGTAGCGAAGGCCGCGCTCTGCACATCCATCTGCTTGCCGCTGATGATGCCAATCAGGTTGCCGCGGTCATCCAGCACCGGGCCGCCGCTGTTGCCCGGGTTCACCGGAATAGAAATCTGGTAGAAGCCCGTGTCGCCTTCAAAGCCAGAGCGGGCGCTCAAAGAGCCTTCGCCAAACACCACATCCTCCCGGGGGTAGCCCAGCGTGTACACCCGCTCGCCCAGGTCAGCAGAGCCGCGCTTGAAGGAGTAAGGCAGGCGCCCGAAGGTTTTAAATTTCTTGTCGTTAATGCGCAGAATAGCCAGGTCGTGGGCCACATCGGAGAACACCGGCTCGGCGCGGTAGCGCTGCCGGTCGCGGCCCTCAATCAGCAGCGAGTCGGCGCCCTGGATTACGTGGTAGCTGGTTACCAGGTAGCCATCGGCGGTGAGGGCAAAGCCCGTACCGCCAAACTTGCCGGGGTTCAGCTCTTCCGGGGTCTTGGTGCCATCTATCTGGGTAATAGCCCGGTTAATGGCACGCTGGTTGCGCTTGATGCGGTCCATCTCGCGGCGCAGTACTGTGTAGCCGTAGGTAGAAGGCCGCTGGGCCGCCCGCCACCACTCAATACCGAGCAGCGTAGCAAACACCGCCAGCACGGCCACGGAGGCCGCTACGGCAATAGTGGCGCGGTGCCCACTCCAGAACTCGCGCAGCTTGCGCTCTACCGGCGAGATATACACCTTGGGCATGGTTGGGATGCCGGTTTCCCGCACCTCAGCGGCGGCGGCCTGCTCGGCATCCAGCTCGGCCTGCACGGCCTGCAGCTTGCGGCGGGTAGCCAGGCGGTGGCCATAGGTGCGCATGGTGCCCGTCAGATCCTCAAAATCGGCGTAGCGGCGCGCCAACACCGGGTCGGCCGCCAGGCGGCTTTCCAGCTCGGCGCGGGTGGGCGCGTCCAGCTCGCCTAATTGGTAGGCTTCAAATAGCTCGTAATAGTCAGCTTCCGTCTTCATAGCAATGCAGCGGGTGGGTGAGGCCCGCGGTGAGCTCCGGCGGCGGTATCAGTAGAGTTCTTCCTCTTGATAGTGAGTGAAAAACAGCTTCTTTAACCGTACCAGGCACTTGTATTTTTGATTTTTGGCGTTATCGGCATTCGTGTAGCCAAATTCAGCGGTGAGCTGCTGCATCGACTTATCCAACAGATAAAAGCCTTCTAAAAGCGAGCGGCAGGGCTCACCGATGCGCTCCAGAGCCTCGGCCATGGTGCTGAGGCGCCGGTCGCGCTCCTCGGCCAGGGCCAAATCGGCCTCGGCTCCGGTTTCCAGATAGGGCTCGTGGTCTTCGAGACGCACGCCGAAGCGGCTTTTCTCGGCCAGTCGTTTCAGCCACAGCCGGCGGCACACCGCGTAGAGGTAAGTCTTGATCTGGCAGCTGAGCTCCAAAGAGCCTTCGCGTACCTTCTCATAGAATACCATCACGCCTTCCTGATACACATCCTTGGCTTCATCCTCGGTGCCGCTGTTCTGCTGCACAAAGTGAAGGACCATGGGAAGGTGCAGGCGGTAGAGGTGTGCCAGCGCCCGGTCGTCGCCGCGGCGAATGGCTGCCACGAACTCTTCATCGGTATAGGAAGGTTGACCCTTGCCCATTCGCTTTGCTTCTTAATACGTTGCGCGCCCGGTGGTAACCCATGAAAAAAACTTTTTTCCAAAGTGGGTTACCTTTCTTTCCAGTAGGTATGAAGGGCGTTTTTCAGACTTTTAATTTTCAAACCTAACACCAAAATGAAGAATCTGCTCAAAGTTTCTGCTGTTGCCGTTCTGTTCGCCGCTGGCCTGACCTCTTGCGAGACGAAGACCACTGAGTCTACCGAAACCACCAACGTAGAAGCTACTGCTCCTGCCACCACCGATTCTACTTCCATGGAGTCGACCACCACTACGGTTTCTACCGACTCGACGATGGCTCCTGCCGCTTCGACGACTACGACCACCACGACTGAAGAGACCAAGTAATTGCAGCGTTAGAGGCTGGCTGCGCAAGCGGCTAACCCCTGACTCTCCCGGCCCGAATGCCCGCAAGGGTGTTCGGGCCGTTTTTTTATCCTTTTGGCAAAGGTATTCCTGCTGTACCCCGGCCGGCTCCATAAAGTTTTAGGCGAAGCCAAGGCCGGCAAACAGGCGGGGTACTATAGTTTCTCTTCCAGCCACATAAAGCCGGCCGCCACCACAAAAAGAATAAAGAACCACCAGCGGGGCCAGGTCACTTCCCGGGCATAAACATTGGGCTCGTGGCCCGGCTGCAGCGTTGGTTGAGCGGCCACCCTTTGCTGCCATGCCAGGCGTTGTGGGCCCTGCCAAACGGAATCGGGGTACACATACAGCCAGTGCGGCAGTTGTCGGGTTAGCTGCACCTGATGCCACCCCGCAGTAGCGGGCCAGTACGAGGCAGTGCTCCATTCCGGCAGGCGTGGGTCCTGCTGCAGGGCCAGCGGCGCCGTAGCCCCATCAGGACCGCGCACCTCCGGCGAGGCGGCCGGAAAACCAGCCGCGGACAGCTGCAGTGTAAGCGGCTGGTTAGGGCGCGGCCAGTACTGCTCTGATTGCCAGGAATTTGCTGCCGACTGCGGGCGGGCGGCTGCCGTCAGCAGCAGGCTCCAGTACGCATCGTAAACGGCGGTAGTATTTTGCAGCAGCCAGCTGAAGGTTTCCGGCACGGTAGATACTACCACCTGTCCCATACCCACCCGGTGGCGCGCCGCCACCGCCCGTTGCTGCTGATCTGAAACCAGAAGATACGAGCTGACCGGAAGCTGTAGCGTAGCGGCAACGGCTGCTGTGGGCTTCCCCGCCGGCATGGCCGGCCAGCGCAACGCGCGGGGCTGCGTAGCCGCCGTGGGCCGCACCGTGAAGCCCGCCCGCCCGGGCGTTGCATTAGGCAGCTGACGGCCTTCTGCCAGCACTATCAATCCCAAGCCCTGTTGCTGCACCGCCGCCCGCAAAGTGCTTATTTCCGCCGCCGAAAGCGTGGATAGAATACCGGCATCTGCCACTACCACGTCGTAGCGCGCAAGCAGCGGGTTGGTGAGCGAAGCCAGCGCGTGGGCCGTCTGATTCACCAGCTCCGTCTGCACAATGTTGCGGCTCACGCCTACCCGCAGACCCACCGCGTGCTGCCGCGCCGCCAAATGGTTTTTCAGGAACTTGAATTCAAACGAAGGGGCACTACTGAGCAGTAGCACCCGCAGTGGCTGCGCGGGCAGCACTTCCACCGGCAGGGGCTCCACGGCTAATATGGTCTTATTTTGCCGCAGCACCAGCTCAAATACGACCGGCCCGGTAGTGCGGGGTGTCATCTGTAGGCGGAAGGCCGTGGTGCCCGGGTTTAAACGCACGGAATCCTGGGCGGTGCCCGCCACCCGCAGAACTACCCAAGAGGAAGCCGCCGATTTAGCCAGACTTCCTTCCACCCAAAAAGGCTGGCCCGCAGTCAGCTGATGGGGCCAGTTAGCCGTCTGGATGCCGGGAAGCACAGCCGGCGCATGAATAACCAGCCGGCTGGCCGGCAGCGCGTCCGCTTCGGCGGGGGGCAGGCCATTTCCCAGAATATGCAGGCGGTGCAAGGGCGGTTGCCGTTCCAGCAGGGCTGCTACCTGCCGCACTGCGGGCGTATCGCCGGAGGCCGTCCCGTATTGATAGACCGGCGTGGCGGGCCCCAGCGTTTGAAGCAGCTGCCGGAGCGAATCGGGTTGGTAGCCGGGGGTGAGCAGGATGGCCGTGCCGGCCGCCTGCCGAACGGTATGCGTGGGCGGCTGCGCCATAGCCCAGAGGCCGGCGCAGGCCAGCCAGCCAGCTACGATACGCCCCGCCAGCCAGTGCCGGTTAGCACGGCGTATGGCGGCCACCGTCAGGCCCAGGGCCAGGAGCACACAAAAGGCAAGGAGTACCAGCGTAGGGAGAGAGAAAGTCATACGGCTAGCGAAGCTCCTGGAAATAACGTTGGGAAAGCCGGCCGGGGCCGGGCTGCCGCACGGGGGCCGGGCGGGCAGCGGGCAGCAGGCGCAGCAGGGCGCGCTCTATCACCGGCAGGCAGCTGCGGCAGGGCGGCTGTTTGGCCCGTAGCCGGCCCGTAAGGGTGCGTAGCTCCCGTAAGGCCCCCAGATAAGTGCCGGGCTGATTCAGCGCTTTCTGGGCTAGCGCCTGCCCAGCCTGCTCCAGCACCAGCGCATCGGTAGCGGCAGGAGCAGCCCCCTGCTGCAGGCGCTGCACAATAGCCAGGGCCGCCTGGGCGGGTTTCTGAGGCGAGGTCGGGGCGGGCACGTTCCGCTGTATGGCCACGCCCGAAGCATTGCCCAGTTCCCCCGTCAGGCGCAGGGTGGCTTCGGGAAAAACCGGGGGCTCAAAGCCTGATTTTTTTACGTAGGCGCGGGTTTGCTGCTGCACTTGCTTGAGAAGGCGCAGGGCTTTGTATTCGAAGGGAAGTGCGGCGGCGGGCTGACCCGTGCGCAACCGCAGCTCGGCTTCCCACATCTGACTGAGCACAATACTGAGCTTGGCTTTCACGGCGGGCTCCAGAAAATCAGCCGTTTCCGCATCATCGTGAGCGTGCACGTAGGGCTCCATCAGGCGGGCTGCGTCGCCGGCGGCGTCCGAGGTAGCCGGGGCCGCGTGCTCATCGTGGTGCCCGTGCTCCTCCGCCCCTTCATGCTTTTCCGCCGACCCGGCAGAGTCTGCCTGCACGGGAGCATCACCAATGCTTTCCGAGAATTCCTCGCCCATAAACTGGCCGTAGCGCAGCCGTAGTACTTTCTGGTCGTAGCCGATGGTGTTGGAGCGCTCCAGCAGGGTAGCTTGGGGTAGGCCGCGTTTTTCGGACAGCAGCTTTTCGGTATCAATGATGATTTGCCGCTGGCTCCGGAAATAGGCGGGCACCATGTTTACGCCCAGGGCCATATCGGTGCCGGAGTCGTCTACGGTGGTGTCTTCCCACTGCACCAGGTAGCTATCGGAGCGGGCAGTGCGCTGGTGGTTGTCCCAGGTCTGCACGTAGAAATACACTTCGTCGCCGTAGGTGAGGCCCAGCTGGGGCAGACGGAGCAGGTGCGCCAGGGTGGCTTGGGCCGGCTGGCCGCGCAGGCCGCCGCTCAGCTCCGTGGCTACTTCCCTAAACTTCACCGCCTCGCCCTGGCCCTGGGCTACGGTGGCCACCAGGCGGGCCCGGGTCAGGCCGTAATCATCCTGCAGCAGCACGCGCACCGGCACCTGCGGCTTCATGCCAAATTCTACCAGAGTATACGGCTTTGGCGTCTGAATGCGCACCGTAGGGGCCTGGTCGGGCTGTACGTTGATGGCGTAGTCATCGGAGTTCTGCCCCGCAAAGCGCAGGTGATAGAGCACCGATGAGGTAAGCGTAGCCTGCGCGGTGAAGGTATTAGCCTGTCCGGCTACAGGGCGGAAAGGGAGGGTTTGCTTGCCCAGAATAAGTTGGGGCGGCTGCTTGGCGGCCCGGCTCACGCGCACGGTCCAGCGTACCAAAGACCCTTCCGGGCAGCGGAAGGATGGCTGCGAGGCCGCCGAAGTAGCTTGCCGGGTGTAGGCGGGTGGACTAATCAGGATGCGGGTATCCAGCAGGCGCGGGGCCGTGGGCTGGCCCGCGGCCGCAGGGCTTTCCGGAAACCGAATGGCCAAGGCCGGCGCCGCCTCAGAACGAATGGAAGAAGTTGATTTCCACAACGACAACCCTCCAGCCATCAGCAACAGACCCGCGGTGAGAAGTATAGTAGGGCGCCAGGCCACGGGCAGCAATGGCAGCTGGTCAGCAGAAAGTACGGCGAGACGGTTGATGACGTGCTGCTGCTGCAGGCTTTCCAGCAAGCTCAACTCATCAGGCTGACGCAGCAGCAAACCAGCGCTGTCCTCCAACTCTGGATAAAGGCGGTTGAGCTGGCGGGCAGTATGGGCTAAATCAGGCTGCCAAAGCCGGAACAAATACCACAACAATAAGGTGAGCCCCGAGAGGCCCAGAACCAGAGTGGGAGTATGCCAGTTGGTGCCGCGCTGCCAGACTACGCCCAATACCAGCAGCCCTGCCAGCGCAGGAAGGAGTACCTGCACGGTTAGCAGCCGGGCCCTTTGGTGGGCTACCCGCTGTAGTAGTGGATGCGGTGTTGCCAATATTTGGTTTTCCGTTACCCTCATACGGCAGATGCCTTTACAGCCGATAAACGAGCCTGCCGGGATGCTACCAGACGCTCAATAGCCCATACAATTCCCGCTGCCAGTATCCACCAAACCCGCAAATCAAGTGCCACCGGACTTTTAGCCATAACGGGCTGCGCTGAAGGTGGCGTATCTGCAAAACGCTGTAGAGGGGCAGCTGGTAGCGCGCGGTAATCGTGTGCGGGCAGCAGCGTTGGGTTAGGAGAGAGCAGCGGCAGAAGCAGGGCCGGAAGCTCCGCCGTTTCACCCAGCTCACTCCAGCCTGCCTGCAAGCGGGTGTGCAGCTGATAGTATCCGCCTTTTTGAGCCGGCGTATAAGAAAGCAGCGGCCGGCCGGTGGCATCAGCCCACAAGGCCAATGAGCCGTCTGGGGCTGCTGCCTCGCCTCGCCGCTGAATGCTAACCACCGGGCCTTCCGGAAAAGGAGCAAAATGAGTAGTTGCCACTTTGCCCGGGCCGGCGGCTACCTGCCAGATATGTAGGCCGGTAGCCATGCGCGCTTGCAGTTGGGCCGGCAGCGGCTCATCCGTCAGCCAGAATACCCAATCCAGCGGCTTGGCTGGCGGGGGCACATCAGCGGAAACTGTTAGCTGCAGAGGCATGGCCACGCCCAGGGCCGCAGCCCGTAGCGCGGCGCGCATGTGCCGGGCTTCTTCGGTGTAGGAGGGCGCGGCTCGTACCCACACGTGCCAGGCATCCGTCCGGACGGGAATGGTATCGGTGGCGGAAACCAGCAGGGCGCGGTCAGCAGAAGCCTGATATTGCCAGTTGCCTAGGCCCGGCACGGCAATGGGCTGGGAAGATACCGGCCGCGTGATGGTGCGAAAGGTGGTGCGGTTTTCCGCGCTGCGGCCCAACAACAGGGTAAGAGTAGTAGGGGAGGGACGGAAAGCCGCCTGCACCCAGGTAACAGAGTCATCCAGGGGAACGGCCGTCCAGGCCAGGCGCCGGGGCAGAGCGGGACGGCCGCCCTGAAAATTCCGGAGCCGCACGGAAGTAAATGCCCACAGGCGGCCCTGGGGAAAGGAATCGGTGGCCTGCTGCAGACGTGCCCACAGGTTGTCTACGGGTTGTGGTTTTCGGCTGGCCGGATACGCCGAGTCCGGCCGCAGCCAGGCGGCAGCGGGCACCAGGGGAAAGCCGCGCTGCAGCAGCCGCAACGAATGCCCCTGGCGGCGGAGCGAATCTATCTGTGGCCGCACCGCCTCCACGCCACGGGAGGTTAGTAGCTCCGGGCTGATGAGTACGGGGCCCCGCTGCGGCCGGGCCGGGCGCTGCCAAACGGGCCCGGCCAGCGCCAGCAACGCCAGCACGGCCACGCGCAGCAGAAACAACAGCAGCTGTTCCGGACTGAGCTTGCGCAACCGCCGGTTGGCCCCGGCTTCCAGCCACCGCAAACTACCCACCTGCACGGTGCGGCCGGGCCGCCGGTTCCACAAATAAATGGCCAGGGGAACCACCAGGGCACCCAAAGCCAGTAATGCGGAAGGAGAAAGCAGCTTAAACAAAGAGGAGAAAGTATGCGGGTGAAAAATAGTTAGCGCAGCAAAAACCGGCGGCGGTGCAGAAACTCGCGCATGGCACGGGTCAGCGGTTCGTTGGTAGTCAGCAGGTGATAATCGAAGCCCTGGCGGCGGGCGTTGGAGGCCGTGTCGCGCAGCCAGGCGGTCAGGTTCTGCTGCCAGGTGGTGCGCTGCTGGTCGGCATCCAGCTGAAGGGTGCGGCCGGTTTCGAGGTCCTCCATGGTCAGGGAGCCGCGGAAAGTAAAGTGCTGCTCGTTGTGGGCCAGCAGGTGCAAAAGCAAAACCTCGCCGGTGGCGGCGCGCAGGCGAACCAGCAGGTCCATGATTTCTCCTTCGGCCTCATATAAGTCGCTGACGCAGATGGTCAGGCTGCGGCGGCGCGTGGCGGCCAAAGATGCCAGGGCCGGGGGCTCGGGAAACTGGCCCTGGGCCGTGGTTTGTTCCAGAGCGTGAAAAATGCGCGCCAGCTGCCGGGTATCGTTGCGGGCCGGAATGTGCTGCAGCCCGGCCGGGTGCAGAATGGTCAGGGCCACGGCGTCGCCCTGCTGCTGGGCCAGGTAAGCCAGGGCAGCCAGCACCAGCCGGGCGTAATCCAGCTTGGTCAGGCCGTTATCGTCGCGGTGGTTCATGCTGGCGGTGGCATCCAGCAGCAGGTGCACCGTAAGGCTGGCTTCCACTTCCGACTCGCGGATGTAGTAACGGTCGGAGCGGGCGGCCAGGCGCCAGTCCAGGCGGCGCAGGTCGTCGCCGGGCTGGTAGGGGCGGTACTGACTGAACTCCAGCCCCGAGCCGCGCTGCCGGCTTTCATGCTGCCCGTGCATAAACTCCTCCGCGGCCTGCCGGGCAGCCAGCGGCAGGTTTTTCAGCGCATGCAGGAGTTCGGGGGAAAGCATTTTAGGAATTGTGAGGGTGGATTATGAATGAGGAATTGGAGCGTTTTAGAACGTCATGTCGAGCATAGCCGAGACATCTCGCTAGTGTGGTAAATAGTTAGCATCCCAACGTCAGCACGCAAGATGTCTCGGCTACGCTCGACATGACGTTCAACCGCATTATAGCTTCACCGCTTTCAGCAGCTCCACCACCGCATCATCGGGCGTAATATTCTCGGCTTCGGCGTTGAAGTTCAGGAGTACGCGGTGGCGCAGCACAGCTGGGGCCAAGGTGTGCACATCATCCGGCGTAGCCGCAAACCGGCCCTGCAGCAGGGCCCGGGCCTTGGCGCACAGAATAAGCGCCTGCCCGGCCCGCGGCCCGGCGCCCCAGCGCCCATACTGCTGAATGAAAGGCACCGTGGAGGTAGCCGGCCGGGTAGCACGCACGAGGCGGTTGACAAAATCCAGCAGCTCCGGGCTCATGCTCACCTGCCGCACCAGCTCCTGCAGCTGCCGGATATCGGGGCCGCTGAGCACGGAATTTACCTCGGCCCGGTGGGTGCCGGTGGTGCCACTGAGCACTGCCAACTCCTCTTGCTCCGAAGGGTAGCCCATGCGGATGTAAAGCAGAAACCGGTCGAGCTGGGCTTCCGGCAGCGGGTAGGTGCCGCTTTGCTCAATGGGATTTTGGGTAGCCAGCAGGAAGAACGGCTTGGGCAGCGCGTGCTCCTGCCCGGCGTAGGTGACGTGGCCTTCCTGCATGGCTTCCAGCAGCGCCGCCTGGGTTTTGGGCGGTGTGCGGTTGATTTCATCGGCCAAAACCAGGCTGGCGAAAATGGGGCCTTCGTTGAATTTGAAGGACCGGTGCCCGGTGCCGTGGTCCTCTTCCAGTACCTCCGTGCCCAGGATATCGGTGGGCATCAGATCCGGGGTAAACTGGATGCGGCGGAAGGGCAGATCCGTAGCGGCGGCCAGGGTACGCACCAGCAGCGTTTTGGCCAGGCCCGGCACACCTTCCAGCAGCGCGTGCCCGCCGGCCAGCAGGGCTACCAGCACTTCGTCCAGCACCTGTTGCTGGCCCACAATAACCTTTCCGATTTCCTGACGGAGCGGATTGAGTTTGGCAAGCAGCTGGCGGAGTTCTTGTTCAGTCATTTATGTATTATTTGTCATATCGAGCACAGTCGAGACTTCTCGCATGCTGACGTTGTGATGCTAACTAATTCCCATACTAGCGAGATGTCTCGTTACTCTGCTTGATGCGCAGAATGCTCGACATGACGAGCAATTACACGGTTAAAGCATACAGCAGAATATTGACCCCAAACTTGGTGTTGTCTTCGGCCAGGAAGCGCTTGTTGCGGAAGTCGTAGTCCCACTCGCAGCCATAGTCTTTGTTGGAGTAGAGCACGCCCAGGCGGCCGTTTATTTCGATGCCTTTCAGGTAGTCGTGCACCAGGTCGTCGCCCCAGCCATTGAGCTCGAAAGCGGTAGGCGGCGGGCCTTCCTTGAACTTAAAAAACTGGAAGTAGAGCGGGTGCGTGTTCGGGATTTTGCGCAGCGCCCCAGCCCCGAAGCACTGGCGCATTTGCTCCTCAAAAGAGCGCGCAAACAGCCCGTCGATATCGTGGTTGCAGTCATCCACAAACACAAAACCACCGCCGCGCACATACTGCGTGAAGTTCTTTTTCTCCTGCTCCGAAAACTGCACCAGCCGGTGGCCGGAAAGGTAGCAGAACGGGTAGCGAAACAGCTCCTCAGAGTCCAGGGCCACTACTTTTTCCTTTGCGGCAATGGGCACTTTGGTGTACTCCACCAGGGAGTGCAGCAGGTTGGCGGGCATCCGTTCGTCCACGGCATCCCAGTCGCCGGAGTGGTAGCTGAGGCGTACGAAGGTGAACGGGGCGGGCATAGCGGGGCGAATACGTGCGGCAAAGACAACACCGAGCCCACAAAGGTGGCTTAGAGGCTTGGGCGAAAGTTGAAAAAAAGCGAAATAGCGCCGCAATCTGCTTCTGTGTGGCACGTTTATGCCAGCACACCGTGGTTCTATTCTTCTGCCAAGTTACTTCCGCACCATTTTACCCTTTGCAACTGCTATGAAAAAACTTATCCTGCTGCTGGCCGGCCTGTTGGTGGGCGGCGCGGCTTCCGCTCAAATAGGCCTGAAAGCGGGCCTGAATGCTGCCGTACTCGATGGGGAGCAAATCAGCCAGAAAACGGAGTACAACTATACCTATCACGCCGGCCTGTTCTACACTTACAATCTGGTAGGCCCGCTCTCCATCCGGCCGGAGCTGCTCTACTCCCTGCAGGGGGCTGACTTTAAAGCCGCCCAGGAAGACTACGAAACCAAGCTGCACTATCTGAACCTGCCCATCCTGCTCGACCTCAAAATCAGCCGCCTGCACCTACAGGCCGGTCCGCAGTTTGGGGTGCTGCTCACGGCCAAACAGGCCGGTACCGTACTGGTCAGCTACGACCCCGCCACCCAGATGGAAACCTACGGCAGCGTAAGCCACCAGGTAAACGACCAGTACAAAAAGCAGGATTTCAGCCTGTGCGTGGGCGCCGAGCTGGAAATTGCCAACGGCTTGCGTGCCGGCGGCCGCTTCAACGCCGGCCTTACCGATGTTGCCGACTACAAAGACGTGCGCAGCCCCGACGATCCGCACCTCAAAAACCGCGTGGTGCAAGCCTACTTAGCATTTCAGCTGGGGGGCAAGTAGGAGGTAGTTATCAGCTCCAACCTAAAAGAGCTGTCCTTTTAAAATCTCTGTCATCCTGACGCAGGAAGGACCTTATCACGTTAGCACGAGTCGTTGTTACGACAAATGTTCTAGCGTGATAAGGTCCTTCGCAAGCTCAGGATGACAGCTGTTTTTAGTGGAAGCTAGCTGCTACTACACCGCGTCTGATAAGCTGGTAAACGTGAAGTCCCGGATTTTCATGGGCGGTATAACGTTGCCGCCCAGACGCACGGGTTTGCCCAGGGCCTCCACGTTATTCAGCATAATCACCGGGCTTTCGTTGAAGCGCATGTTTTTGATGGGGAATTTGATTTTGCCGTTCTCAATGTAGAACGTGCCATCCCGCGTGAGGCCGGTGACCAGCAGGGTTTGTGGGTCCACGTCGCGGATATACCACAGGCGGGTGACCAGAATACCCTTGGCGGTGCCCTTAATCATTTCCTCCAGACTCTGGGTGCCGCCGCTCATCACAAAGTTGCCGGCAAATGCGCTGGGCTCTACCTTGTTTTTCTGAGCCCAGAAGCGGGTGTAGTACAGGTTTTTCACCACGCCTTTTTCAATCCAGGGCATGCGCTTCACGGGCAGCCCCTCGTTATCAAACACGCCACCCGGTGCCGTAGCGTTCTGCGGGTCAGTGTAGATGCTGATCCGGTCGTCGAAGAGCTTTTCGCCGGTTTTGTTGCCACCGCCTTTTTTGCTCAGGAACGAGCGGCCTTCGTCGGCTTCGCGGGCGTCCAGGGCATACACCAGGCGGTTCAAAAGCCCCTCATCCGATACCAGGGCAGCCGGCTCCAAAATTACGGTGTACTTGCCGGGCTCAATGGCGCGGGCATTCACCGAAGACGCGGCTTTATCAGCGGCGCGCTTGGTGAGGGCCTTGGCATCGAAGCTCTTCACGTCGGCAAAGTCGGCCACGGCATAGCCGGAGCCTTTGCCGTCGGGCGTGCGTACCGTTACGCTGTAGTCAAGGTTGGTAAACTGCTGATAGGCTTCCAGTCCTTTGCTGTTGCGCAGGGCCTGAAACGAGGAGGCATCTTCCAGATAACCGGCGGCCGTAAGCTTGCGGCTCTCACAGAGGGCAATACTGTCGCCGGCCGCCCGGGCCCGCACATCCGGCGTGATGGCCGCCGTGGCAGGGACAAACGTGGTAGGCGTGAGGTATTGCTGCGGACCCAGCATGGGCACGTATTCCGGGTCTTCGGGAGCCAGGCGGGCAATTTCCTCGGCCCGCTTTACGCACTGGCGCAGCGTGGCGTCATCGAACTGGTTGCAGGTAGCCACGCCGGATTTCTTGCCGAAGCGCGCTTCCACGACCAACGACACGTTATCGGACATGCCCGCGGTGCTCACGTTGTTGCGGGCGTAGCGGATATTGCCGCTGAGGCGGCCCTGCAGCGTGCCCGCGCACTCATCAGCCTGCGAGAAGCTGAGTACTTTTTTCAGGATAGCCTGAGACTCTTCTTGGGAAAGGATAGGCATCGGAGGAAAGCAGAAGGGTGGAGAAGATAAACCAGCGGGTGCTTACCCAATTTTGCGGGCCGTGTTGATGACGTTTACACCATTAAAGCGCGTGGTGCTGGAGCCGTGGCTCACCGCCGAGCTTTGGCTGGGCTGGCCCTTGCCATCGTTAAAGAAGCCCGCAAACCGGTAGTCCGACTGGTCGCATACGGCCGAGCAGCTGTTCCAGAATTCCTGGGTGTTCGACTGATAGGCCACGTCTTCCAGCATGCCCGTGATTTTGCCTTTCTCAATGGCATAAAACACCTGCCCGCCAAACTGGAAGTTGTAGCGCTGCTGGTCAATGGAGAAGGACCCGTTGCCGGCAATGTAAATGCCTTTGTCCACGTTCTTCACCATCTCATCCACACTGAGCTTGGTAGCTCCTGGCTTCAGACTTACGTTGGGCATGCGCTGAAACTGCACGTCTTTCCAGGACTGCGCGTAGCAGCATCCGTCGGACTCGTTCTGGCCTACCATGTGCGCCTGGTCCCGGATTTTTTCATAGTCCACCAGCGTGCCTTCCTTAATCAGGTTCCACTCCTTGGTCTTCACGCCTTCATCATCGTACCCCACCGCGCCCAGCGAGCCGGGCTGCAGCTTATCGGCTACAATGTTCACCTGCTTGGAGCCGTAGGGCTTGCCCAGCTTTTTCCACTCCAGGGTGGCGAAGGAAGTACCCGCGTAGTTGGCTTCGTAGCCCAGCACGCGGTCCAGCTCCAGCGGGTGGCCAACAGATTCGTGAATGGTCAGGCCCAGGTGGTGCGGGTCCAGCACCAGGTCATACTTGCCGGGCGTTACGGATTTGCAGCTGAGCTTTTCCTTGGCCTGCTTGGCGGCGCGGGCGGCATCTTCCAGCATATCATAGCTGTACTTGTAGCCCACCACATCGGAGCCCTGGGGCCCGGCTACTTTGTCCTCGGCCTTGGGCGTGAGGTACTCGTAGCCCATGCCCATGGGGGAGCTCAGGGCCTGCCGGCTGCGGAACTTACCCGAGGTACGGTCGACCACCGTTACCCCAAACGTGGGGTAAATGCGGTGGATATCCTGGTCGATGTAGGAGCCATCCGTGGAGGCAAAGTACTTCTGCTCGTTCACCTGAAACAGCACGGAATTCACGAAGCTCGCGCCGTTTTCCAGGGCTTTGGCGTTGGCCGCCAGCAGCAGGTCTACTTTCTCTTTTACGGGTACTTCAAAAGCGTTTTGTTTGATGGGTGCTTTCCAACTCACCTCGCCGTAGCCTTTCTGGGGCGCCAGCCGCACCTGCTCCTTCTGCACTTTGGCATTGGCCTTGGCAATCTGCACCGCCAGCTGGGCGGCTTTGGCCAGGCCTGCTTCCGTTACGGTATTGGTAGACGCAAAGCCCCAGGTGCCGTTGGCAATTACGCGCACGCCGGCCCCAAAGCTCTCCGAGCTGAGGATGTTCTGCACCTGCTTTTCGCGGGTGAAAATGCCCTGGTTGAGGTAGCGGCCAATGCGCACATCGGTATAGGTGGCGCCGGCGGCTTTCGCCGCGTTCAGGGCGGCATCGGCCAGACGCTTTTTCACGGCTACATCAAGGCCACCCTCCAGCAGTTGCTCGGGGCTGACGAGCGCGCCGGCAAAGCCGGGCAGGCTGGGCAGAAACAAGGCGCCAGTCGCCAGACCGGTTATGCCCACAAAATCACGTCTTTTCAAAGGAGTAGAAGTAGGGTGAGAGGGAGAATTGTCATTCCGAGCGAAGCGAGGAATCTGGCTGGCAGTTAACCCAGATTCCTCACTGCGTTCGGAATGACAAAAACATTACATTTCAAGCAATAAACTGCCGGTCAACTATATGCATTATCATCATTACTACGTCTACCTGGTGACCAATCCCAAGCGAACCACTTTATACACCGGTGTTACCAATGATCTGGCCCGCCGGCTGGCCCAGCATATGGAAAACGAAGGTGGGAGGCGCACTTTTGCCGGGCGCTACTTCTGCAATCTGCTGGTGCATTGGGAGTAGTTCGGCGACATTGTTCAGGCCATTGCGCGCGAAAAGGAAATCAAAGGCTGGCGGCGGGAAAAGAAAGATGCTCTAATAGCCGCCCACAACCCCGAATGGCGGGATTTGCACCCTGATATTATTGGGTAATTGTCATTCCAAGCAAAGCGAGGAATCTGGGAAAAGACGTTCAAAAGTTCGAATCCAGATTCCTCGCTTTGCTCGGAATGACAGCCTACACGGCGTCAGAGAGGCTGGTGAAGGTGAAGTCCCGGATTTTCAGCGGGGGCACCAGGTTGCCGCCTACCCGCACGGGCTTGCCCAGGGCTTCCAGGTTATTGAGCATGATAATGGGCGACTCATTGAAGCGGAAGTTCTTAACCGGGTGCTTGATCTTGCCATTCTCGATGTAGAAGGTTCCGTCGCGGGTCAGGCCGGTGTAGAGCAGGGTTTGCGGGTCTACCGGACGGATGTACCACAGGCGCGTGACCAGAATACCTTTGGCCGTGCCTTTAATCATGTCCTCCACGCTTTGGGTGCCGCCTTCCATAATCCAGCCGCCGGGCGAGGGCAGGTCCGGGATACCGGCTTTCTGGGCCCAGAAGCGGGAGCTGTATAGGTTCTTCACCACGCCCTTTTCAATCCAGGTTACTTTCTGTTGCGGGCGGCCGTCGCCGGCGAAAGTCAGATCCGGAATTTCGGCGTTGGTGGGGTCGGAGTAGATGGTTACCCGCTCATCGAAGAGCTTCTCGCCCTTCTTATTGCCGCCGCCTTTTTTGCTCAGGAACGAGCGGCCTTCGTCGGCGTTGCGGGCGTCCATGGCACTCATCAGCGCATTCAGCAGCGAGGCGTCGCTGTTGGCTACCAGAGCGGCGGGCTCCAGAATCACGGTATACTTGCCAGGCTCAATGGCCTTGGCATTGCGCGACATAGAGGCTTTATCGGCCGCAATTTTAGTCAGGCGGCCGGCGTCAAACTTGCTGGAGTCGTTGTAGTCAGCAATGGCGTAGCCAGAGCCGGTACCATCGGGCGTGCGCACCGTTACGCTGTATTCCAGGCCGGTTTGCTGCTGATAAGCCTCCAGGCCTTTGTTGTTGCGCTTGGCCACAAAACCCGCGGAGTCAACCAAAAACGCGGCGGAGGAAAGCTTCCGCTCATCGCACAGGGCCATGCCGGCAGCTACCTGCTTGGCCCGGAATTCGGGGTTGATGCCGGCGGTGCTGGCCGCAAACGATGAAGGCGAAGTCAGGTACTGCTGCGGGCCCAGCAGGGGCATGTACTCGGGGTTTTCCGGGGCCAGGCGGGCAATTTCTTCGGCCCGCTTCACGCACTGGCGCAGCGTAGCATCATCAAACTGGTTGCAGGTAGCCGTGCCCGACTTTTTGCCGAATCGCGCTTCCACGGCCAGGGCTACGTTGTCATCGGCGCCACTGGTGCTGATGGCATTGCGCGCCGAGCGCACGTTGCCACCAATGTTGCCCGTGAGCGTGGCCTCGCACTCATCGGCGGTGCTGAAGCTCAGTACTTTTTTCAGGATGGCCTGGGATTCTTCTTGAGAAAGGATTGCCATGAAAATGGATGTCTTTTGAAATAAGGGTTCGGCTGCGCAAAGCAGGACTGGCTGGTTTAGCCGATTTTGCGGGCTGTGTTGATAACATTCACGCCATTGAAGCGCGTGGTGCTGGAGCCATGGCTCACCGCCGATACCTGCGGCGGCTGACCTTTGCCATCGAAGAAGGAACCGAACAAGCGGTAGTCCGACTCGTCGCAGATAGCCGAGCAGCTGTTCCAGAATTCCTGGGTGTTCGACTGATACGCCACGTCTTCCAGCATGCCGGCAATTTTGCCTTTCTCAATGGCGTAGTAAGCGGTGCCACCGAACTGGAAGTTGTAGCGCTGCTGATCAATGGAGAAAGACCCGCGGCCGGCTATGTAAACGCCTTTATCCACGTTCTTAATCATGTCGTCCACGCTCATCTTTTCTTTGCCGGGCTTCAGGCTGATGTTGGCCATGCGCTGGAACTGCACATCCTGCCACGACTGCGCGTAGCAGCACCCATCCGACTCATTCTGACCCACCATGGCGGCCTGGTCGCGGATTTTCTGGTAGTCTACCAGCTTGCCTTCCTTGATGATATCCCACTCCTTGGTCTTCACGCCTTCGTCGTCGTACCCCACGGCCCCCAGCGAGCCGGGCTGCAGCTTGTCGGCCACAATGTTGACGATTTTGGAGCCGTAAGGCTTGCCTTGTTTTTTCCATTCCAGCGTAGCGAAGGAGGTGCCCGCATAGTTGGCCTCATAGCCCAGCACGCGGTCCAGCTCAGTGGCATGCCCCACGGATTCATGAATGGTCAGACCCAGGTGGTTGGGGTCCAGCACCAAGTCGTACTTGCCCGGCGTAACCGACTTGGCGGTGAGCTTTTCCTTGGCCTGCTTAGCGGCCAGGGCAGCATCTTCCAGCATGTCGTAGCTCTGCCTGTAGCCTACCAGGCCCGTACCAGCGGGGCCCGCAATCTTGTCCTGAGCCTTCGGAATCATGTACTCGTAGCCCATGCCCATGGGCGAGCTGAGCGCCTCGCGGGAGCGGAACTTGCCCGAGGTACGGTCAATTGCCGTCACAGTGAAGGTGGGCCAGATACGGTGAATATCCTGGTCGATGTAGGAACCGTCGGTGGAGGCAAAATACTTCTGCTCATTCACCTGGAACAGGGCCGAGTTGACGTAGGTAGCACCGTTGTCCAGGGCCTTGGCGTTAGCGGCCAGCAGCAGGTCTACCTTGTCTTTTACCGGTACCTCAAAGGCATTCTTTTCAATGGGGGCTTTCCAGGTTACTTCGCCGTAGCCTTTCTGGGGGGCCAGCTGCACTTTGGCTTTCTGCACCTTGGCATTGGCCTTGGCAATGGAGGCAGCCATTTTAGCGGCATTGGCAATGCCGGCTTCCGTTACGGTGTTGGTAGCGGCAAAGCCCCAGGTACCATCCACAATCACGCGCACGCCAGCCCCAAAGCTCTCGGTGCTGGTGATGTTCTGCACCTGCTTTTCGCGGGTGAAAACATATTGGTTCAGGTAGCGGCCAATGCGCACATCAGCGTACGTGGCGCCGGCTGATTTGGCGGCATTCAGGGCGGCATCGGCCAGGCGCTTTTTCAGGGCCGGATCAATGGCTTCCAGCAAACGGTCGGGGTCCACGGCGGTACCGCCAAAACCGGGCAGGCTGGGCAGGAACAGGGCACCGGCTGCCAGACCGGTCACACCTACAAAATCACGTCGTTTCAAAAGCGTAGAAGTGTTAGGAGATAGGGAGAAAAGAGAGGGTGAACCACAACGTAAAACGTGGCGGAAGGACGCCGCCCGGAAATCGAAGGCTGCTTGCCGGTTGGAAAATAGCACACATGAGATGATATATCATCTAGTGCCGAAATTCTGAACCACAGATTCAGGCGGATTTTGTGGAGTCCACGGATTCTGGGGACGATTCTTTCACGCAAAAAGCCTCACCGACGGCGAGGCTTTTTGCGTGAAATTTAGATGCTAACTGTTGATGAGAAATAGGTTGCGTCTCAATCCGCCGACCGTCTGGAACAGTCCCCGGAATCGGCTTGAACCACGGATTCAGACAACCAGCGCCAGCAGATCAGCAGCAATGCCGGCCCAGGGCTGGGCTAGGTCCAGGGTGGCTACCCGCACTGGAAAACCGCCCAGCGTGTAGCGCAGATCCACGGTGCGCGCGGTGGCCGGATATAGCAGAATGCCTTCCAGCTGCTGCCCGGGCAGGTTAGGCTGATTCTGCAGGTAGGCATAGAGCTGGTACAGATGAGGGGCAATAAGGCGCTGCTGGTTGTAGCGCGTGCGCAGCGCGGCGGCGTAATACTTGGTGTCCAGAATGAGCTTCCGGTCAGGGGCTTCCAGGGTGGTGTCGGTAATCATGACGGGCAGCAGAGCCAGATCTTCGGCCCGCTCGGCGGCCGCCTGCCAATGAATAGTTTCCGATAGCACCCGGTAGCGGCGTTGCTCCATCCGATAGAAGTTGCGCACAAACTGCTCAAACAGCCGTGCCATCAGCACCTCGTCGCGGCGGAAGTCCTGGAAGCGAAAGGCGCCCTCGGTATCCGGCTCGGGCAGGGCGCTGGCGTGCAGTAATTCACAGATATGAAGCAGAAACCGCTCCGGGCCGGTGTGCTGCTGGCGGCGCACCAGATGCAGGGTATGGCTGGTGAGGGGCAATGCTGCTACTCCCGCCGGAAAACGGCCCAGCACCAGGCGTACTTCGTGGCGCAGCGCGGCGGGCAGCTGGCGGGAGCGGACCAGCTGCTGCAGCGTGCCCAGCAGTAAACCGTTTAGCGGCGTATCATGGCCCAGCTCATCATAGGCGCATACGGCGCGGCCGCGGGGTAGCAGGTTGCGCAACAGGGTAGGCGCCAGCAGCACCCGCCCGCGCAGCTCCGGCAGCTCCTCTTTCCGCTCAGTATAAGTTTGTTGCAAGCCTCTTTTTAGCTGCCGGTGCAGCGCCGTGAGCAACAGGCGCGTGAGCAGCTCTACCGGCCGGTGAAACTCCGCCGCTTCTACGGTCTGCAGCTCGCCCGGCTCCGGCAGGCGGTTCCAGGCGTAGCAAAGCAGGTAGTAGAGGTTCTGAATGGGAATCACGGGAATCAGTTGGCGGTTGCCAGTTTCCAGTTGCCGGTTGTGAGGTGTGAGTTGTTGGTTTTCATTGCGGTTTACCTTGTTTAAGCAGAGCGAACTGGCAACCGGCAACTGACAACTGGAAACTGATCAGCCCAGCAGGCGTTTGATTTGGGCCGTGGCTTTGGCGGGCTGGTCCAGCCAGTATTCCGTGAGTAGCGGCGCTATTTCCTGGGTCAGAATCAGGTACAGCCAGGCTTCCGCTTCGCTCACTTTCTGGGGTGGCTGGCAGAAGTAGCTGTGGCCGATGCGGAAATCAGGCCCCAGGTCGGGGTCGTCGGCAATGGTTTGGTTGAGCTCCGTGAGGCGGACAGTGAGGCGCTGGATAATGGCGGCCGGCACGCCCTGCCCGGCCAGAAACTCCTGCAGGGGCGGCCCAAACTCCGGCTCCAGATTCACAAAGGCAAACCGCCGCCGCAGGGCGTAGTCCAACGGCGCCAGAGAACGGTCGGCGGTGTTCATGGTGCCGATGACGTAGAGGTTTTCCGGCACGAAGAAGTGCGGGGCATCAACTGGGGCATAGGGTAGGCGCACGGCGTGGGCCGGGCCGCGCTTGTCGGCTTCCAGCAAGAGCAGCAGCTCGCCGAAAATACGGCTTACGTTGCCGCGGTTCAGCTCATCAATCAGCAGGAAATACGGCCGGGTGGGGTCCGTGGCAGCCTGGCGGCAGACGTCCGGCAATACCCCGTCCGTGAGGCGGAACGTGCCGGCGGCATCGGGGCGGAAGCCCTGCACAAAGTCTTCGTAGCTGTAGCTCGGGTGAAACTGCACCAGCTCCGTGCGGCCGGCATCGGTAGCGCCCAGCAGGAGCCAGGCCAGCCGCTGGGCCAGAAAGGTTTTGCCGGTGCCGGGCGGGCCCTGCAGCAACAGGTTCTTGCGGCGCTGTAGCGCGGCCAGGGCGGCATCCAGCGCCGCTTCACTGATAAACAGCTCAGCCAGCGCTTGAGCCCGGGTGTAAGTGGCCGGGGTTTCGTAAGGCGTGGTGGGCTCGGCTGCAACAGCTGCCACCGGAGCATGCGGGGCTTTGCGGGTGGGGCGGCCGGTGTACAAATCTTCCAGCTGCTCCTGTTCGGCCACGTCGCTGTCCAGCGGGGAGTTGGCCAGGGTAGGGCGCTTGGCGGCAATGGTAAAATCTAGCTGCTCCAGCAGGCGGTTGGTGGCCGCGCCGCTGGGCAGGGGCCACACGGCTTTGGGCTGCTGGGTAGCCAGGCGGTAGGCCAGCTGCGCCACGGCCCGGGGCGGGTAGCGTCGGCCACGGTACACCAGGTCATACACTGTGCTGGGTGGCAGGCGCTGGCCTTCGCGCTCAATCTGCCGGAGCGCGCGCAGAATGTGTTGGCGGGTGAGGGGAAACAGGTCGGGCATTCGGCTAAATGTACGCGCTTAGGCAACGCAAAGGAAGAAACCACGGTCCAGCGTACGGAAGTGCTTTCCAAAAGCTGGGTCTCGAGAAAGTTAATATATTTCATATAGTACCTTGCTTTGCATTGTACCGACTTATATATTTGACGCATCTAATATGAATTAGAGCTGTTCAGGGTTGGCAGGGAAAATAAGCTGCCAGGCCATCTCAGCAAAATTCAGTGGCGTGGTGGATTTCTCTAATTAGAATATCCCACTACTTTTATGCAGTTTTTAAGGCTCTCGGTGCTGGCTATTGCCTCAGTTTTTATTTAGCCAACTGCTCGGCAGACTACGCAAGCCGGTTGATTTCCTCGTCTATTCTCCCTTCCCTTTTCTGCTTTCCTATGAGAAAAACCTTTACCGCCGCGGCCTGCCTGCTAAGCGCTATGGCCATGGCGCAAACGCCGGACGCTCCGGCGTCGGCCCCGCAACTGCCCTACCACGCCTCGGCTACCAAAAGCAACGACCTGGTACACACTAAGCTCGATGTGCGCTTTGACTATGCCAAGCGCTACCTCTACGGCAAGGAATGGGTAACGCTGAAGCCCCACGCCTACGCCACCGACTCGCTGCGTCTCGATGCCAAAGGTATGGATATCAAAACCGTAGCACTGATGAACGGCGACCAGCAGCAACCGCTGAAGTTTACTTACGCCGATAGCAGCAACCTGCGCATCTACCTGGGTAAAACCATGGCGCCCGGTACCAGCTACACGGTTTATATTGAGTACACCGCCAAGCCCGACGAGCTAAAGGTAAAGGGTAGCGAGGCCATTTCGGATGCCAAAGGCCTGTATTTCATCAACCCCGACAGCGCCGTGAAGGGCAAGCCCGTGCAGATCTGGACCCAGGGTGAGACGGAAGCTTCCTCAGCCTGGTTTCCCACCATCGACCGGCCCAACCAGAAAACTACCCAGGAAATCAGCATGACGGTGCCCAGCAAGTACGTTACGCTGAGCAACGGTGCGCTGGTGAGCCAGAAGCCCGCCGGCCCTGGCCTGCGCACCGATACCTGGAAAATGGACCTGCCCCACTCCCCGTATCTGTTTATGATGGCCGTGGGCGACTTCAAAATCTACAAAGACACCTGGCGCGGCAAAGAGGTAAGCTACTACCTGGAGCCCAAGTATGCGCCCTACGCCAAGCAGATTTTCGGCAACACGCCTGATATGCTGGAGTTCTTCTCCACCCGCCTGGGCGTAGAGTATCCCTGGAATAAATACGCCCAGATTGTGGTGCGCGACTACGTGAGCGGCGCCATGGAAAACACCTCGGCCACCCTGCACGGCGAGTTTGTGCAGATGACCGACAAAGAGCTGCTGGACCGCGAATACCAGAACGAATCCGTAATTGCCCACGAGCTGTTTCACCAGTGGTTTGGCGACTACGTAACGGCCGAAAGCTGGAGCAACCTGACTGTGAACGAGTCGATGGCTGACTTCTCCGAAGGCCTCTACGCCGAGCATAAGTACGGCGCCGATGCCGGCGACTCGCATAACCACCGCAACCTGCGCAACTACCTGCGCAGCCCCCAGGATGCCATGAAGCAGCTGGTGCGCTTCCACTATGCCGACAAGGAAGACATGTTTGACCTGGTGAGCTACCAGAAAGGCGGTGCCATTCTGGACATGCTGCGCACCTACCTCGGGGACGACGTATTCTTTGCCGGCCTGCAGAAATACCTGAAGGATAATGCCCTGGGCAACGGTGAGGCCCACCAGATGCGCCTGGCCATGGAAGCCGTTTCGGGCAAAGACCTGAACTGGTTCTACAACCAGTGGTACTACGGCACCGGCCACCCCGTGGTAACCATTGATTATGCCTGGGACGCCGCCAAAAAAGTGCAGTCCGTTACCGTAAAGCAGACCCAGCCGGGCCAGATCTTCCAGCTGCCTTTCGCCATTGATTATTGGGTGAATGGCAAGCCCCAGCGTCAGCGCGTAATGATGACCGAGGCCACCCAAACCTTCAGCATGCCGCTGGCCGCCAAGCCCATGCTGGTGGATGTGGACGCCGAAAAGACCCTGGTATGGCAGCAGACGGATAACAAGCCCCTCACGGAGTATGTGTACCAGTACGCCCACGCGCCGCTCTACGTAGCCCGCCGCGAAGCTCTGCTGGCCGCCGACGCCAAGCAAACCACCGATGCCGCCGCCCGCACCCTGCTGCTGGCCGGCCTGAATGACAAGTTCAACAACCTGCGCATGGTAGCTGCCGAGCGCCTGAAACTGGAAGACAAAGCCGTAGCCAAAGCGGCAGCCCCGGCTCTGCGTAAGCGCGCTGGTATGGAGAAAGATCCGCACGCCCTGGCCACTATGCTCACAGCGCTGGCTAAGCTGAAGGATAAGAAAGACGAGAAGCTATTCACCAAGCAGTTGAACACCAGCGAGTCATACGTGGTGCAGGCAGCGGCGCTACAGGCTCTGGCTACCGTAAACCCCAAAGCAGCCCTGAGCAAGGCCCAGGCTTTGGAAAACACCGATCAGTCGGCTATCAGCCAGGCTGTGGTAGGGGTTTATGCCCAAAGCGGTGGCCTGGCTCAGTGGAACTACGTGCGCGACAAGTTCGATGCCGCTAATGCCAACGGTAGGTTTGCCTACTTCGAAGGCATGGGCACTATGCTGGCCCGCCTCGAGGACCCAAAAGCTTTTGCCGAAGATGTAGACCGTCTGAAAGAGCTGGCTGTGAAGTACAAAAAGTACGGCGCCGATCAGCCGGTTATGGGTATGATTCAGGCCGCCGTAAAGGAGCAGGCCGGCAAGCCGAATGCCGCCGCCAATCAGGCAGTAGCTGAAAAGGCCATTGCTGAGATTCAGGCTGCCAAGTAAGGCGCTGAGCTTTCAGGTAATCAGATAAAGTAAAAACAGCGGCCGTTCTGACGTAAGTCGGAGCGGCCGCTGTTTTTATAATAAACTAAAAGCTAGTTCCCCGCCTTAGCTAAGGCGGGGAACTAGCTTTTTTAGCTTTAATCTTAGCTCTGCTGCTATTCTCCCGCCACTACCGTGCGCCGGATGCCCAGCTTTTTCATGCGGGCTTCCAGGGTTTTGGGGTTGATATCGAGCAGCACGGCCGCGCCGTTGGGCCCGCTTACGCGGCCTCCGGTGATCTGCAGCGCCGCCAGAATATGCTGGCGCTCCTGCTCCTTCAACGTAAGCAGGGGAGAAGAAAAATCGGGTAGAGCCGGACTGGCCTGGGCAGCGGTGGCTGCAAAGCCGGCAAACTCCAGAAACGGCCCCTGGCTTACAATCACGGCCTGCTCCAGTACGTGCTCCAGCTCCCGGATATTGCCGGGCCACGGGTATGCCCGCAGGGCCTGCAAATCCCGTTCACGCAGGCCCCGTACGGGGCGGCCCATCTGTTTGGTAAAGCGCTCCAGAAAGTAGCGGGCCAGGGGCTCAATATCCTCGGGCCGCTCGCGCAGGGCGGGCAGGCGCACCGGAAACACGTTCAGGCGGTAGTATAAGTCGGCGCGGAAACGGCCGGCGGCTACCTCATCCTCCAGCACGCGGTTGGTGGCGGCAATAACGCGGGCGTTGCTGTGAATGACGCGTTGCCCGCCAATGCGCTCAAACTCCTTTTCCTGCAGCACGCGCAACAGCTTGGCCTGCAAATCCAGGGGCAGCTCGCCTACTTCGTCCAGAAAAATAGTGCCGCCATCGGCCAGCTCAAACTTGCCCATGCGCCGGTCGGTGGCGCCGGTAAAGGAGCCTTTCTCGTGTCCGAACAGCTCACTTTCAATCAACTGGGCCGGCAGGGCGGCGCAGTTTAGCTTGATCAGGGCTCGCTCGCGGCGGGGCGAGAGGTTATGCAGGGCCCGCGCAATAAGCTCCTTGCCAGTGCCCGTTTCGCCGGTGATGAGCACGGTGGTATCGGTGGGGGCTACCTGGGCCACGCGCCGGAGCACGGTCTGCATCACGGGGCTATTGCCGATGACCTCCTCAAAATTGGTGGTGGTGTTGATTTCATCAATGAGATAGGTGCGCTCCTGCTCTACCTGGGTGCGCAGGGCTTCTATCTGCTCAAAGGCAAACAGGTTTTCCAGGGCCAGGGCAATCTGGGGCACCAGGCTCAATACTACGTCCAGGTCTTCCTGCCGAAAGGCATCGGGGCGGGAGTCGGCCAGGGTAAGCACGGCGGCGCCGTCGGGGCGGTTCCAGATGGGGGCAATCAGCAGGGCGCGGGTGTTGTGCTGCTCCCGCACCTGCCGCATCAGCGGGTAGCGGCGGGCCAGCGCATCAAACTCCTGATTGGTATAGATAGCAGGGCGCATCAACAAATGCATTACCTGCTGGTACATCTGCTCCCGCTCCTGTGGGTCGGGGCCACGGTCGGGGTCGAGGGCCAGGAAGGGCTCCGCCTCAGAGGTGCGCGAAAACTCGGCAAATGCCTTCAGGGGCTCGCCGTTGCGCTGTACCCGGATGCCAAAATACTGGAACGGCACCACCTGGCTCAGCTCCTGCACTACGGCCTTAAACAGGGGCTCCCGCTCCTTAATGCTGAGCAATACGTTGTTCACGGCCAGCTGCAGGGACTTTTCACGCTCGCGCTGGGCCACTTCCTCAAACGCCAGCGTGTTGGAAATAGCACTGGCCACCAGACTCCCGATTTTCTCCAGCAGCTCACGGTCGGCGGGCGGCAGCTCCGGATGGCGGCGGGCAGCTAGGGCCATAAAGCCTATCAGGGTGCCCGCCGTGCGCAGCGGTACCACCGTGAGGAAGTGCATACCATTGGTGAGCATACGCTGGAAAGCCACGGAGCCAGGGTAAGTGGTGCTGGCCTGGGCAATGTCCATTACCTGCACTATGGGGTTTTGCAGCATAATTTCTACCGGCGAGCCCGCCACGGGCGTGCGTTGGGGCCGCTCCCGGGGCAGCAGGTCGGCTTCATCCCCGGAGGCTTCATTGAAATACTGCCGCAGAAAAATGCGCTTGTGCTGCAGGCCGGGGTCCAGGGTAACCACGGCAATCATATCAAAAGGAAAAATAAGGCGCAGCTTCTCCGTTACAATCTGGAAAAGCGAGTCCTTGTCCCGGGTGGTGGCAATGGCTTCGTTGAGATAAAGCAGCAGGGATTCGTCTTCGGCAATCATAGATGGGGGCTTTAATCCTCAAATATCAGGAAGATGGATATAGGGATTCCTGATATTTGAGAAAAACAGACTATGGTATGCTTTGTTCAGAATTACATTAAAATAAAATTAAAGTGGCCTTAGAGTGTATCAGACGCATTTTTCAGCGTGAAATTCTAGTATGAACCTCCTCTGGCACATAGTTGGGTACATGGCCAGCACACACAAGCTGATTGACCATGCTTTCCCGATCTTCACTCGCTGTTCCGCTTTTTGCTTTTGGGCTGATGCTGGCTGGCAGCGCACAGGCTCAACAAGGGCCTGTTTTGTCTGATTCTCTAACGCTGGACGGTACCATCCGCTCGGTGCTGGATGCTAACCCGGCTATTACCTCCCTGGAAGAAGAAGTAAATGCCGCTACCAGCCGCGTGCAGCAAACCCGCGGCGGCTTCCTGCCCCAGGTAACTGGCACGGCTACTTACACCCGCATCGACCCGGTAGTAAAGCTGCAGCTGGCGCCGGATGCGCCGGAATTCCAGCTGGCCCCCAACAATAACTACGATGCCCACATTACCCTGCAATACGGGCTGCTGGACTTCGGTAAAAAGGAAGCCTCTTATAATCTGGCGGAAAGCCGTCGGCTGACCGCGCAGGACCAGATTGCCGTTACGCGCCGCGACCTGGCTTATGCCGCCGCTCAAGCTTACTATAATATCCTGTTTGTGCGCGAAAGCATTAAGGTGCAGGACCAGCAGATTGCTTCCCTGCGCCAGCATGAGCGCGAGATGGAAAAGCGCGTGGAAGGCGGCGTGAGCACCAAATTTGATGTAACCACCACCCAGGTGCGCATTACGCAGGCCGAAAACGTGAAGATTGACCTCCAGAACCAGCTGCGCAACCAGCAGGTACAGCTGGCCCGCCTGCTGCACAAGCCGGAATACGTGGAGGTGCCCGTGCGCGGCACGCTGGCCTTCCAGCCGCAGGCCGTAGACGTGGAAGCGGCGCTGACCAAAGCCACCGAAACCCGCCCCGAAATTAAAATGGCCCGCGACGCCGAAAACACCGCGGCCATGAACCTGAAGTTTATTGAGCGCAGCAACAAACCCGTGCTGGGCGTGGGCGCGCAGTTGGGCGCCAAAAACGGCTATCTGCCCAACCTGGACCGGATTCGCCCCAACTCCGTGGGCGTGGTGCAGCTCTCCGTGCCGATTTACGATGGCAACAAAAACAAAAACCAACGGGTAGAGGCACAGGCCAGCATCCGCGGGGCCCAGGCCCGCACGCAGGATGCCCAGGAGCAGGTGCGCGCTGATGTCCGCCAGGCCGCCAACAACCTGCAGGCCAGCACCGCGCGCTACAACAATGCCGTGGTGCAGATCAACCAGGCCAGTGATGCCCTGACCCGCGCCAAAGCCCGCTACCGCTATGATGTAGGCACCAACCTGGACGTGCTGGACGCGGAAACCTCCCTGGCCCAGGCCCGGCTGGCCCGCCTGCAGGCTATTTACAACTATACCCAGGGCCAGTACCAACTGAAGCGCGCTACCGGCGAGCAAATCTGGTAAATCCACTCCCTGACCACACCCCACGCGCATGAACCTGTCGCTGATTCTTTGCCCGCTTGATTTCTCGGCTGTGTCTACGCCGCTGGTTGCTTACGCGGCGGCGCTGGCAGCCGGTACCGGGGCCGAGCTGCACCTGCTGCATGTGCTGGAGCCCCAGCCCTCGCTAACAGTACCGGCCACTGGCCCCGACGCAGCTAACCGGCAGCTGGCTTTCTACCGCACCCAGGCCGAGCAGGCCGGCGCGCGGGTAAGTACCGGGCTGCTGCAGGGCGAAGCCGCCGTAGAAATTGTGGCCGAAGCCCAAACCCGCCACGCCGACCTGATTGTTATCGGGACGCACGGGCAGACCGGGCTCACGCGCTTTCTGGTGGGCAGCACAGCCGAGGCCGTAGTACGCAAGGCTGCCTGTGCCACTTTGCTGGTGAAGGCGCGCCCCGCCAATGAATACCGCCAGTCGGCGTAGCTTTTTTGAGGGAAGAACCCACCTACGTGCCCGGCGCTTCCCGCCTGCTTACTTCTTTTTGTCAACACATCCTCTCCAATATTTTTTGCCATGGCAACCCCCGTTCATCAAGAGCCAGTTGTAGCCGCTGCTTCGCAACCCGTTGGCCCGCCGCCGTATGATGCTGCCGTAGAAGAGCAGCCGGCCGGCCGCTCCAAGCGTCCTTTTATTATGGCCATTATGGCCCTAATTCTGCTGGTAGGCGCCTACTTTGGCTGGCAGCGCTACCAGTTTGGTCAGCATCATGAAGAAACCGACGACGCCCAGGTAGAAGGCGACGTGTATCCCATTTTGCCCCGCGTGGGTGGCCCGGTGCTGGAAGTGAAAGTGCAGGACAACCAGATGGTGAAAGCCGGCGACGTGCTCATCACCCTGGACCCCGCCGATTATCAGCAGCGCGTTAACTCGGCGGAGGCGGCCCTGGCCGCGGCTCAGGCCAACGTAACGGCAGCCCGGGCGGCCGTAGGTACGGCCCAGGCCAATGTCAGCTCCGCGCAGTCGGCCATTGGGGTGAGCGATGCTACCCGCGCCAAGCTGGAGAAGGACCTGAAGCGCAGCCAGTTTCTGCGCAAGGAAGACATCATTCCGCAGAGCGAGCTGGATGCCGTGCAGGCTAACCTGAAATCGAGCAGCGCCCAGCGGGCCACGGCCACCAACCAGGTGAGCGTAGCCCGCCAGCAGGTAGAAGCCGCCCAGCAGCAGGTAGCTGTGGCGCAAGCCATTGTAAAGCAGCGCCAAGCCGACCTCGACAACGCTTTGCTGCAGCTGAGCTACACTACTATTAAGGCGCCCGGCAACGGCATTGTGAGCAAGAAAAGCGTGCAGCCCGGCCAGGTAGTACAGCCCGGCCAGCAGCTGATGGGCCTGGTAGCCAGCGAGAAAACCTGGGTGGTTGCCAACTTCAAGGAAACCCAGTTGACCCACATGAAAGTAGGCCAGCCCGTGGAAGTGGAAGTAGATGCTTATCCCAACCAGGAGTTCAAAGGCCACATTGAGTCCCTCTCGGCGGCTACCGGCGCACGCTTTGCCCTGCTGCCTCCCGATAACGCCTCCGGCAACTTTGTAAAAGTAACCCAGCGCGTACCCGTAAAAATCGTGCTGGATAAAGTAGACCCTGAGCACCCGCTGCGCGCCGGCATGAGCGTGACGGCCACGGTAGAGGTCAGGTAGCGAAATTGTGAAGGGTGAAGTTGTGAAGTAAAGTAGCGTCCCCTTTTACGATTTGGCCTTTGCCTTCTTTCTAATGCTGGCCAGAATGGATACAATCTCCTTGTACTCCTGCTCTAAATTGGCTAACCGGGCTTTGCTGAAGATATTGGCATCACCGAGAAGCTCGAGCCAGAAGAGCGTTTCATCGGCTTCTTCTACACCAATGCAGAGCTTGGCATACCATTCCGCCGAAGAGCGCCCCCGGCAGGCTGCCCTAAAATTAGCGGCTACGGAGGTGGAAGCACGCAGAAGCTGCTTGCCCAAAACTGATGCTTCGCCAGTGCGGGGCAACTGCTGAAAAAGGCGGATTATCCGCAGCGCAGCTTGCTTTGTCCGTCTGCGCATATCCTCATTAAAGGATAACTGGTCAGGCAAAAGAAGCTCTTCATTCATACCAACTAGTGTGGGGTTGTGCAGGTGGCTATCAAGTTACTGTAGCCATTTCACAACTTCACCATTTCACAACTTCGCCGCATGGAAACCGGATTTACCAAGTGGATCATCGTTATAACGGTGGTTATGTGCTGCTTGCTGGAGCTGATTGATACCAGCATTGTGAACGTGGCGCTTACCCAGATGATGGGTAACCTCTCGGCCACGCAGCAGGAGGTAAGCTGGGTGGTGGCGTCCTACGCCATTGCCAACGTTATTGTAATTCCAATGACGGGCTTTCTGGCCGAGCAGTTCGGCCGCAAGAATTACTACCTGTTCTCGGTAATACTCTTCACCCTGGCCTCGGTAGCGTGCGGCCAGAGCACCAATATCTGGGAGCTGGTGGCCTTCCGCTTTATTCAGGGTGTGGGCGGCGGCGCCCTCATGGCTACCTCCCAGGCTATTCTCATTGATACATTCCCGCCCAGCCAGCTGGCGCTGGGCCAGGCGCTGTTTGGCATGGGCGTTATCATTGGCCCCACCATTGGCCCTACTTTGGGCGGCTGGATTGTAGATAACTACGACTGGCCCTGGATTTTCTACGTGAACGTGCCGGTGGGCATTATGGCCTCCATTTTCACCATCCTGTTTATCCGCGACCCGGAACGCATCAAGAACGCCATACCCAGGCCCCTGCGCGAAATTGACTGGGCTGGCGTCTTTCTCCTGATTCTGGGTGTAGGCTCGCTGCAGTACGTGCTGGAGCAAGGCGAAAGCAAGGATTGGTTTGAGGACGGCAACATCATTCTGTTCACCTTCCTCACCGTTATTGGCCTGGTGGGCTTTATCTGGCGCGAGCTTACGGCCAAGCAGCCTATTGTAGACCTGCGGGTGCTGGGCAAGAGCCGGAACCTGGCCGTGGGCGCCTTCCTGTCGTTTATTCTGGGTTTCGGGCTGTTTGCCTCCGTGTTTGTATTCCCTATTTTCTGCCAGCGCATCCTGGGCTTCTCGGCCGCGCAAACCGGCGAAATTCTATTGCCCGGCGCACTGCTCTCCGGCTTTATGATGCCTGTAGTGGGCAAGGCTATTCAGAAGGGCGTGTCGCAGAAGTTTATGCTGCCGGTGGGCTTCGTTATCTTCTTTGTCTTCTCTTATTGGATGAGCACGCAGATTTCGCCTACGGCCGGCGAAAGTGACTTTTTCTGGCCGCTGCTTCTGCGTGGCCTGGGCCTGAGCCTGCTGTTCCTGCCTATTACCACCATGTCGTTGGCGGGTATCAGTGGGAAAGAAGCGGGCCAGGCGGCCGGCCTCACCGGCATGATCCGGCAGCTGGGCGGCTCGTTTGGCGTGGCGCTGGTGGGTACTTACCTGGAGCGCAGCACCATGCAGAACCGGGTGGGCCTGTTGCCTAACATCTCCCTCTACGACCCCGAAACGCAACAACGCCTGCAGGGTCTGATTGGCAGCTTCATGTCCAAAGGCGCCAGCATGATGCAGGCTCAGCAGCAAGCCTACGCCGCCTTGGAAGGCATGCTGATGAAGCAAACCGCCATCATCACCTATGCCCAAACCTTCCTCATGATCGGTACTTTCTTCCTGATCTGTGTGCCGCTCATTTTCCTGGTGAAGCGTGCCAAGCCCGGCGAGAAAGTAGACCTGAACGCGGCGCACTAGGGTTAGGGTGCAAGGGTAGGAGGGTTTGAGTTTAGGAAGTACCTGCCCAACAAAAAGCCCCGGCCTAATTCGGTCGGGGCTTTTTGTTGCGTCCTTTTATTGTTGAGTAGTACGTCGGGATAAGCAGGAGAGAAGAAACCCCTAAACTCAAACCCACTTACCCTCACGCCCTATTATTGATACTGAATATACAGTGGCTTGGGCGTTAGCTCCGACAGCACTTCTTTGGGCGTCATGATGTGGTGGGGCTTGGGCCGGGCATCATACTCGTAGAACAGCTTGAAGCCGGTGTACTGCACGGGCTCGGTCTGAATGTAGTCGTGGTAGGAGTCCTTCTTCAGCGTCGGTTCACCGTGGCCGTCCATGTGCATCACAATCTGCACCCGGGGGTCCAGCTTGATGTTTTTGTAGTTGGTAATCATCTTCCGCGTGAAGCGGTGCACGGTCAGCACCTTGGGCGGCAGGTTGTTTTCACTTACGATGCGGGCCAGGAAGCTCACCGCGTAGTTCACGTCCTTAGCGTCGAGGGTACCGATTTTTTGGTTCGGGCGCACGCCGGGCATAGTGGAAAGCGAAAACTCGGGGTCGATGCCGAGGTGCACGGTTGGGTCCTTCAGGTATTGCTCCAGCTTAGGCAGCTCGGCCTGTAGCGTGCTATGGCCCGGTTGCACGTCCAGAAACAGAATGCAGTTGTGCTCCTTGGCCCACTTCATTACTTCCGCAATGGTGGCTTTGGAGTTCATCAGGCGCCACTTGCCGTCCTTGCCGGGGGTGCCCTGGGCCGTGATGGTTACGTTGTGCAAGGCAGCCTGCACCGGAATGCTGGGGTCGGCGGCCTGCCACTCGGCCAGTACTTTCTCAAACTTGCGGAACATCTGGTCCTTCGGCTCGCGGCCCAGAATACCCATGCCCTTGGAGCGGATATTACCATAGAAGGCAATGATGCGGTGCCCCGGCAGAATGGCGCCCGGCAGCTGTCCGTTTTTCTTGGCAATGGAGTCAGCCTTGAGCGAGTCCCGCTGCATGGCTTGCTTTTTCAGGGCCAGCGTGTCAATTACCACCGGCTTGGCAGCCTCTACTGTGGCTTTGGTATCCGGGGTTTCGCCATCGGTGCGGGTACCACAGCCGGAAAGGGAAGTAAGAGAAAAAGCGAGGCCCAGTAAGGGCAGCAATGAGACCTTGAAAGGGCCGCCAGCACGAAATTGAAACACTGAAGAAAAGTAAGCGGAGTAAAACAGAATTGCTCTGGCAAGTTACGGCTTTACGGTCAACTCCCAGAAACCCAGCTGGCAGGAATTCTCACAATTCCAGGTAAAAATCAAACAGCTTGCTATAGTTTAACTTCATAATCCACCCTCCAGCTTAAAAAGACTACGCCAGCGGCTGCAAACCGCTGGCGTAGAAAATTAGGGCATTTAGCTCCGGGGAGCTAAGGGCTTCAGGGCAAAGCTGATGGGGATGGTGTATTGCACCGCTTCCGCTTTGCCCTGGTCACGGCCGGGCGTCCACTTGCCCGGTAGCTCCCGCACTACGCGCAGGGCCTCCTCGTTCAGGGCCGCCGCCGCTTGTTGCTTGTCGGCCGGTGCGTCCACCCCTTTTCTCAGCTCTACGGCCGTTATGTTGCCGTCCGTATTCACGATAAAGCTTACGAATGCCTTCCCTCCTAGCTTTTGCTGCAGCGCTATGGCAGGGTAGCGCGTGTTTTTACCAATAGTGGTGAGCAGCTGCATCTGGCCGCCCGGGTACTCGGGCATTACTTCCGCCCGGGTAAGAACCGGCGGAGGGGGCGGGGGCGGAGTCAGCGCATCGGATGATAAAGCCGGCGCCGCCGGTGGAGGTGGGGTAGCCGCTTCCATTTCCGGGGCCTGCTCGCAGGCTACGGCCACGCACAATAGAGTAGCGACAGGCAGCAGCAACCACTGCTTCCAGCGCCGGGCAGGCGTTTGGGAAGTAAGCATACGAATACGGGTTAAGGTAAAGGATTGGGTGAAGGAATGCGCAAGCGGTAAGTTGGGATGGAGCTGGCGCAGAGCCAGGCGGGCCAGCAGGGCGGTATAGGGTTTAGTGCCAGATACCGCAAAGGTGTTGGCAGGCGCAGTGGCCCGCAGGGCCTCATCATCGGCCAAAAACTCATGCACCTGCGTTAAGGCAGCAGGGAAGAGGTGTACGAAAGGGCAAAACCACAGCACCGCCCTCGCCAGCTCCAGCCCCTGCCGCTCCCCGGTATGGCCCTGCTGCACGTGGGCCAGCTCATGGGCCAGCACCGCGCGGGCCTCGGCGGGGGAAAGTGCCGCACTGTCATCCCAGAATATCCAGCGGCCAAAAGAGCTGGTGGGGCGCTGCCCACCCGTATGCACCAGCACGTAGCCCGGCCGCGCCTCCCGGGGAAAGCGGCGCGTAGCCAGCCACAACCAGCCCAGGTGAAACCCGAGCCGGAGTAGCAGCACCAATACCCCGCCACCATAGAGCAGCGGTAGCCAAGCCGGGAGTTCGGTAGGTAAGAGGGCAGGGCTGCCACCGCCCGCGGCCCCGGCAATAGTGAGCCCCGGCAGCAAACCGCCGCTGAGCAGGCCATTGCCAGGGGCTGGCATGGCCGGCAGCCACGGCCCGGCCAGGGCCAGCAGGCCGGGTAGCAACAGTGCAAGCCAGGGCGTGAAGAGCAGAAACCGGCGGTTATAAGCGAAGAACCGCTCCTGCCGCAGTACATAGCGGTATAGCAGCCAGCATGCACCCAGGCATAGGGTGCTTTGCAGCATCCAGCTAAGCAGTGGGAGCATCGTCGGCAGGCGGGGCAGAACCTGGTTCATTGGCGGGTGGGGTTGATGGGGTAGATGCCTGAGCGTGGCGCAGCAGCTCGTCCAGTTGCGCGGCATTGAGGTTTTCTTCCTGGGCGAAAAAGGAAACCAGCCGGGAGAAGGAGCCCCCGAAGTAGCCACCCAGCAGCTTGCCCAACGAAAACCGCCGGTAAGCATCCTGCGCCACCAGGGGGAAGTAGCGGTGTGTGCGCCCAAAGGCCTCGTGGCCTACAAATCCTTTCTGCTCCAGAATGCGGATGATAGTAGAAACCGTGTTATAAGCCGGGGTTGGGGCCGGTAGCTCGGGTAGCACGTCCTTTACATAGCAAGGGCCCCGGCGCCAGAGTACCTGCATCACTTGCTCCTCGGCACGGGTCAGCTCAGGAAAAGAAGGTTGCATAATTGAGTTTGATAGTAAGTGATATGAATGTATAACTAATTTTTTAGTTATAAAACTAGATTTTTAATTAAGATTTAAAAATTTGCTTTTTGTCCAGCCCCGGAAGCTGATAAAAGGCGAAAACGAAGGGTGAATTATTTGCCTGGGCTGGTGTTATACCCAACAACAACTCATGCTTGACGCTTTCCGCTGTGACAGTTTTAAACCCGCGCCACCGTTCTCTGCGCCCCTTGGCTACGGGCCTGCTTTGGCTTTCCCTGTTTTTCTCGGTTACTACTGGTTGCAAGAGCGAGGCGGCCCAGCCCGCGCCGACGGCCACGCCGGCTACTCCGGTTGCCACGCACCTCATCAGCAGCACGCTTATTGGCGAATACAGCCCGGCCGTGCTGGCCCAGCGGGTAAGCAGCGTGCCGCTGGCCGGGGCGCTGGCCCAATATCCTATTCGGGTGTATAAGCTTACTTACTCTACCCAAAACCCGGCGGGACAAACCATTACGGCTTCCGGTGCTTTGCTGGTGCCCGTGGCCAGTCAGCCATTGTCGTTGCTGAGCTACCAGCACGGCACTATTCAGCCCGATGAGGAACGGCGCGCGCCTTCCTACTATAGCTCTAGCAGCGAGGTGTGGTCGGCAGTATCGTTGCTGGCCTCTACGGGCTACGTGGTTTCCGCCCCCGATTATATTGGCTACGGTGCTTCTAAAGCGCAGGCGCACCCCTATGAGCACGGCCCCTCGCTGGCCTCGGCTTCTTTGGATATGATGCGCGCGGCCCGGGAGTTTTGTCAGCGGGAAAAGCTACCCCTTAACCAGAAAAACTTCCTGCTGGGCTACTCCGAAGGCGGCTATGCCACCATGGCCCTGCACAAGCTGATGGAGGAAAAGTATGCCCGGGAGTTTACGGTAACGGCCAGCGCGCCCGGGGCCGGTGCCTACCATAAAACGGTCTTCGCCAACTATATTCTAAGCTCTGATAAGCCGCTGAGTTTCCTGAGCTCCTACGTTTGGGTGCTGGATACCTATAATAAGGTATATGGCATCAACCGGCCGTTCCCTTACTACTTTAATCAGCCCTGGGCCGGCCAGCTCCAGCTCAATCCATTTAGTGCGGTGCCCACCAAAGCCACTGAGCTGTTCACCGCCACCTTCCGCCAGGCCATCCTCAGCAACACCGACCAGCCCATGCGCACCGCCTTCCTTAACAACGACGTGTACGACTGGAAGCCCACGGCGCCGCTGGCCCTCTTCCACGGCACCGCAGACGACTACGTGCCTTATTTCAACTCCGAAGATGCCTACAAGGCCATGCGCAGCCGCGGCGCCACGCAGGTAGAGCTGCACCCCATTGAGGGCGGCAACCACTTTACTTCCGCCGCCCGCTATACGCTGGAAGCCTTCGCCTTTATTTCCCGCTATTAAAGCGGATTTAAAATTTCACTAAAAACGACGTGTCCGTCATGCTGAGCTTGTCGAAGCATCTCTACCGCTTCGTATGGGTTTACTACACTAGCGAGATGCTTCGACTGCGCTCAGCATGACAATTCTATAATACATTCTTAAAGCGTTAATTTTCTGGCTGCCGGCTGCAGTGGCTCCACCGGTACTTGTCGCTGACTTAGCACAGCCTGCCGCACCCACGTGCCAGCCAGGGCCGCAAAGCCGCCTACCAGCCCGCCCAGTACTGCCGTTACCAGCACCAGCACCCAGCCGTGGCCGCCCAGAGGCAGCAACTGCGCCACCCGGTGACTTAGAATGCCCTCCGTGCGCACGTGCAGCCAACTGGCTAGGATAAGCCAACCCAGCCCTACCCCGGCAAACCCGGCCAGCCATGCCTGACCGCCCTTGCGGCCGCGCCAGGCAGCCAGCGCAAAGCAAAGCGGCGTAATAATCCACCACGGCATGAAAAGCTGCGCAATGGCCGCCAGCACCAGAATCAAGAGAAAAAGCACCATAACAAGGCAGAGAAGTTATTGAGAAGTAAGCGACCAGGCCGTAGTTATCCGTGGGTTGGCCTCCGTAGCCGAGCGCAGGAAAATCAGCTCGTTCAGCTGGCCCAGGCGCCAGGTTTCAATCAGGTCATCGTAGTGGGCGGAGCCGGGGTTGCCGCTTTGCCCGCCGGGAAATACCCCAAAGGCGTGCACCTGCGGGCCCAGGGCCACCACCATGCGCCAGGAAGGCCCGTTGCGCTCGGAAGTAGCATTCACAATGCCGGCCCCGCCCCCGCACACAATATCCATCCGGCCAAAGCCGGGCAGCTGGGCCAGGTGCAGAATATCGGTGCTTTTCTGATTTGCCCAGTTCCAGGTTGGGCCCAGCGGCCCAAATTTGCGCTGCAGGGAATCCACCGCAAACTGGAACGACTGCCGCGCCAGCTGGGGGAGGGTTTCCACGGCTGGGGTGCGGCGGTCGTCAATCCAGGGGCTGTGGTCTTCAGTAAGGAGTAAGGTATTAGTCCGGTCGCGGGAAGGGTAGCGCATTTCCGGGCCGGCCTGGAGGCCAAAGTCATCCTCCCAAAGCTGCTTAAGCAACGTTTTGTACCACAGCTCAAATACGGTAGGCCCCACAGCCCCGGCATCGTAGAAGTAGTTCCAGCGGCTGAGCGTCTGTTCTACTTGCTGCTGGGCCGGGCTGAGCGGCTGGCCGCGCAGGAGCGCCAGCAGGCGGGGCAGCATGAGCTGAGCATTAATGCCCAGATTATCGTTCTGCAAAAGCCGCAGGCTGTCTACGGTGGCGCCGGTCATGCGGGCCAGTCGCTGATTAATGCGGTGGCCCCGGTCCCAGGAACCGAACTCCCAGCCCAGATAATACGGGTAATCGGGCCCGGCGGAAAACTGATTGGCCGAGGAAACGAAGCCGCGCGCCGGGTTTTTCACGTGCGGGTTTTGCGTCTGCGGAATCCAGCCCTGCCAGTCGTGGGCGGGGTTGGTGCCATCCAGAATAAACTTGCCCTGGTCGCGCCATTTCAGCGGGAAGCGGCCATTGGGCCAGATGGCAATATCATTGCCGGCATCGGCAAAGATGAAGTTCTGGGCCGGGGAGCCGTAGGTGCTGAGGGCCGCAGTGTAATCGGGGTAGGAGTGGGCGCGGTTGAGGCGGTAGAAGGCCAGCACTTCGTTGGCGCCGTCGTGGGCCGTCCAGCGCATGGCGTGCCGGATGGGCGTTTGCGAAAGGAAGGGTTTCTCATCGTGGTTGTACACAATAGGACCGTGGTGGGTGTAAAGCACCGTGTCCAGGCGGTCGGGCTGGCCGCGCACTTTTATGCGCTCCACCACGCGCCGGATGGGCTTCCAGCGGCCATCGTGCCAGTATTCGCGCTGGGAGGCATCCTTAAACTTCAACTGATACCAGTCCAGCACATCAGCCCCCACGTTGGTTACGCCCCAGGCCACATCGGTATTAAACCCAATAATAACGGTGGGTGCGCCCGGAATAGTCACGCCATACACATTCACGCCCGGCGCCGAGAGCTGAATCTGGTACCAAATGCTGGGCAGGTTCAGCTGCAAATGCGGGTCGTTGGCCAGCAGGGGAAAGCCGGAGGCTGACTTGCTGCCGCTGACGGCGAAGTTGTTGGAGCCCAGCTCGGCATCCGGCTCATTGCGCTGAGTGTTGTTGGATAGTTCAGCCGAAAATTCCTTTGGTGTGGATGGCACCGGCACGGGCTTAAAATCCAGCGGGGTGCCCACGGGCACAATGGGGTCCTCGCGCAGGGGGTAGTCCGGAAATAGGTCTTTCAGCACCGCCGGGCCGTATTTGCTGAGGATGTTGGAGAGGCGCAAATCATCGGTGCGGCCGCTCAGGTCCCAGGCCATAAACTTCAGCAGCAGCGCACATTTCAGCGGCTGCCAGGGCTCGGGGGTATAGTTCAGCAGCTTGTACTCAAAGGGTAGCGTGGCCGGCGTGAGGGAGTTGATATAGGCATTTACGCCCGCCGAGTACGATTCCAGCACGGTGCGGGTAGTGGGGTTGGCCATCATCACGGCCAAAGAGCGTTTAGCCCCAAAAGGCAGGCCCATGCGCCGGAAAAACCGGTCGGTTTCCAGCCGCTTTTCGCCTACTATTTCCGAGAGGCGCCCGGCGGCTACGTGGGTCTGGAATTCCATCTGCCAGAGCCGGTCGCGGGCGGTAAGGTAGCCCTGGGCGAAGTACAGGTCGTGGTCGTTCTGGGCAAACACGTGGGGTACGCGCTTATCATCAAACCGCACCTGCACGGGCTGCTGCAGGCCCGGCAGGGTAAGGGTTTGTTGGGCGGGGAAATCCTGCTCCCGCTCCGCGTTCTGCCAGAACCCGCGGAAGGGGCTCAGGAACTTGCCCATGGGCGGCACGTCGCCCTGCCTGACATTGAGCACCCACGTCAGCAGCAGGCTGATGAGCACGGCGGTAAAGGCTTTCATCCACTGAAACATAGTGCACCGATGGTTTGGGCGCTTAAGGTAGAATCCTGGCCGCAAATTGCAACTGCCGGGCAGCAGAAAACGGCGCGCACGAAAAAAGGCGACCTCAACGGGCCGCCTTTTATAAGGAGTAATTCTGTATGATTATGGCTGCGGGGCGGCAGGCTGGCGCTTTTGCAGGAAGATGCTGAGGCCCAACTGCCCACGTAGGTTGCCGCCTGAATAGGCCTGTCCCAGATCAGTATGGTAATACCCGGCCGTAGCTTCCAGGGCAATGTTTGGGGTGAAAAAGTAATTATAGCCTACTGCGCCATGGAAGCCCGAATAGGTATTTCTGGAGTTCTGCTGCACCGTAGCTTCCCCCTGTTGCTTGGTCTCAGCCCGAAAGCGCGAATGATACAGGGCAACTCCCGCTTCAGCAAAAAAGCGGTGCTTGCTGCCACTGGGAACATAGTAACGAGCAAAAGGGCCCAGACCATAGCCTATTCCTTGGTGGGTATAGCGGTAGGGCGTTATAGGAGTAGAGGTATAGGTATTCTGACTGAAGTATGAGTAATCAACATTCACTCTGGTACCTACCAGAAAATTATCCAACAGAAAAATACCAGCACTGGGCGACAGGCTCGCTGAAATATTGGAACCATTACTGTTTGCATTGTGGGAGTAACCAAAGTTACCACCAGAAAGCCCCAGCATGACGGTGCCTTTTTCTGTTTGCGCTGAGGCGGATATAGTGAGCAGCGTAGCGCCGCCCAGCAGCATCAACTGCTTTTTCATACAATGAAGTAGGGAGAAGGAATAGAGAAACAGAATGCCCCACCATGATTCCAACTACCCCGGCCAGCGTTGCAAGGCGCACAAAAAAGCCCGCCAGACGCTTGAGTCTGACGGGCTTTTATATAACCAATCTCTACGCTAAATATTCTCTTTCTGCCTTACCAGGCCACTGATGCCCCACTCCTGCAGCTTGCGGCGGGTGGTTTCGGCTTCCGCCGGCGAGGCAAACTGCCCTACCAGCACGCGGTTCAGGGCGCGGCCATCCACGGTAGAAGCAGCAATGCTCACAGACAGGGTTTTATCGAGGGCCAGGATTTTAGCCTGCACGGCCTGGGCGTTGCGCGCATCGCCGTAGGTGCCGGCCTGAATAACAAAAGTGGGGGCGGGCTGCGGAATCACTACCGCATCGGCGGCTTCGGTAGCGCCGGGCTCAATTACGGTAGCCAGCGTGGTAGCAGCAGAATCAGTGGTCAGCTCAGCCAGATTCGCGGGGGCGTCCGTGGGGCCGAGGGGGGTATCGTCAGGTACGATTTCCGCCACTACTGATACGGCGCCCATACGGATAATGTCCAGCGGGCGGGCGGCTACTTCGGCCAGATCCAGGATGCGCTGGTGGCGGAAGGGGCCCCGGTCGGAAACCCGGACTACCACGGCCTTGCCGTTTTTGGGGTTGGTTACGCGCAAACGCGTGCCGAAGGGAAGCGTTTTGTGGGCGCAGGTATATTTAAACCGGTCGAAACGCTCGCCGCTACTGGTGCGCAGGCCCTGGTGTTCTTTGCCATACCAGGAGGCCCGGCCCCGCAGTACGGTTTTTTTAGCGGCGGTTTTGCCGGTTGGGGTTTCTTCTATTGTCTCTGTACGAGCCCAGGCAGTGCTGAGCGGGGCAGATAGCAGCAAACAAAGTAGTGCCATCATCAAGCCCGATACATCCATTCGGTAGAGTAACTTCATAGTGTTCGTTGCGTTGGTGAAGGGTGGCAAAACTATTAGCACAATCCTAAATCGGTGGGATACTTCCAAAGGAGAGCTGCCAGTGTTAGCTTTGTTATTGTCTTTTTCCGATAAAACTTGTACAAAATATATGCAATAAATTTTCACAAAAAATTGCGCTTACTCTTGGTTGATGCACTTTTTTGAATTATTAAGGGACGATTGACTGGAATCCAAGAAAATTAGACAATAAGGGAGATAAAAAATTTTGGCTATCAGCTCGTCGAGTAGTCGAAACCCTGGTTGCATAGGTGCCGATTATTTGTTATGAACATAGACGTCCGCTGAGGTAGACTGCCTCGTATCTTGCCGTATGGATTTTGGTCGCCTTTCTGATCTGCGCTACGTTGATTTTCGCCTGCCCCCGGACCACCCCGGCACTGCCGCGGTGCTGGCCCGCACGGCCCCATCCGCAGCCCCGCCCCAGGTGTTTGTGGGCTGCCCCATCTGGACCAATAAGGCCTGGCTGGGATCTTACTTTCCGGCCGGCGCCAAAGAGGCAGATTTTCTGAGCCATTATGCCCGGCAGTTTAACAGCATTGAGCTGAATACCACCCACTACCGCATCCCTGATGCGCCCACCGTGCGCAAATGGCGGGCGGCCGTGCCGGAGGGCTTCCGCTTCTGCCCTAAAATGCCGCAGAGCATCAGCCACGAGCGGGAGCTGTATAATGCCGATGACCTCACCACTACCTTCTGCCGGGCTATTCTGGAACTGGGCCCGGCCCTGGGAATGGCTTTTCTGCAGCTGCCGCCGCACTTCGGGCCCGAGCGGCTGCCCCGGCTGGAGCGCTACCTGCTCGATTTTCCTGCCGAAGTGCCCCTGGCCGTAGAGCTGCGCCACCCCGCTTGGTTTGCCGATAACGCCCTGCGCGAATCTGTGTTTGAAATGCTGGAAGCCCTGGGCAAAACTCTGGTGATAACCGATGTTGCCGGCCGCCGCGACGTGCTGCCCCAGCGCCTGACCACGCCCGTAGCCTTCGTGCGCTTTAACGGCCACGGCCTGGTGTCCACCGACTACCAGCGCGCTGATGCCTGGGCCGAGCGACTGGCCGCCTGGTTAGCTGCCGGGCTGCAAACCGTTTACTTCTTCATTCATCAGAAAGACATTATGCATGCCCCCATCTGGACGCAGTATTTCCTGGAGCGCCTGCATACCTTAACGGGCCTGGAGGTGGCGCCACCCCGCATCATTCCCCAACCGGTGCAGGGTAGCCTGTTTTAGCTTCTAAGTATTTTGTTTTTCTGCTGATTCCAGGGTGTCAGAACGCCACAACCCGCCTAAACTCCGTACTTCTGCCAAACGACTTTTAGCTCGGCTGTTACATGAAATTATCTACCCTTTTGCGGCCGCTGCTGGTGGCCGGGCTACTTTCTGCCGGCTTGCTACAGGCACGGGCCCAGGCCCCCGAGCAGGAGCTGCGCTGCCTGCTGCAGCCCTTGCCGGAAGCCGAGCGGGTGCAGCAGGCCCGGCTTATTTTGGAAGGCGAAGTGCTAAGCGCGAAAAGCTTCTGGGATGCCGCCCACCAGCGCATTTATACCGCCCACCGCCTCCGTATATATAAGGTGTTTCAGGGGCAGAATACCAGCCCCGAGCTTACCCTGATAACGGAAGGCGGCACGGTTGGCCTGGATCAGCAGCGCCTGACCAATACGCTCACCCTTAGCCCCGGCGAGCAGGGTATTTTCTACCTGACCCCGGCCAACTTTGCCGGCGCCCCAGCGGCCAGCTGGATGGCCTACGGCAGTGAGCAGGGCTTTATTCGGTATGATCTGGCCCGTGGCACGGCCGCCGAGCCATTCCGCCAGTATGCCGCCCTCGACCAAACCTTTTATGCCCGCCTGGAAGAGGCCACGGGCCGGGCGCTGCGCTCCATACAGCCCAATCTGCGGCTGCAGGAAGCGGCGGTGCGCCGGCAGGCGGCAGTAGGCCGCCCCCAGGCAGTGCTGATCAGCACGCTCACGCCCTTGCGCATTACCGCCGGCACCGGCCAGGTGCTCACCATCCGGGGTACTGGTTTTGGCGCTACGCGGGGCAGTGGCTTTGTAGAGTTCCGCAATGCCGATGATGGCGGGGAGACGCTGGTAAAGCCTCAGGCTACGGACTACATCAGCTGGACCAACTCCGAAATTAAAGTGCTGGTGCCCACCTACGGTGAGGGCGGCAAGGCGGCCGGCAGCGGCACGGTGCGCGTTACTACCAATGGGCAGGATGCCGGTACCAGCTTAGCTACGCTTACTGTAATATATGCCGTGAGCACCGTGCAGGAGCAGAATAGCAAAGACATAGTGCGCCCCAACCACGCCAACCGCAACGGCCGCGGCGGCTATACCATTCAGCCTACCCCGGACTTTATAAGCCGTGGCGCTTTGCCGGCATTTGCGCGGGCCCTGGCCACCTGGCGCTGCAATACCGGCGTAAACTGGGAAGTAGGCGACACCCGCACCGGCACCATAGAAGCGGAAGACAACATCAACGCGCTGGGATTCGATGGCGGCAGCCAGCTACCCGCCCGCGTGCTGGGCCGCACTACCAGCTACTACACCGGCTGCCGCCGCCCCGATGGCCAGATAGTATTTGCCGTGAAGGAGTTTGATATGGTGTTTGATGACGTGCAAAGCTGGCAGTATGGCCCGGGGCTGCCTTCCGCCACCCAGTATGATTTTGAATCCGTAGTGCTGCACGAGCTGGGGCACGCCCAGCAGCTCTCCCACCTCATTTTGCCCGGCGCCGTGATGCACTACGCCTACGGGCGGCAGCAGTCTGAACGGGAGCTGAACCCGGAGAGCGACATTGCCGGCGGCCGGTTTGTGCTAACCACCCGCAGCTTCCGGAACCTGGGCTGCGGACCGGCGGCCATGCTCCCCGCCCCGCTGGTGCGCGTAGATCCGCAAACCGTGCTGGCCGGCCAGAACCAGGTGTTCTGGACCACCCGGGAGGAGTGCTTTGTAACCGAGTTTGTGATTGAGCGCAGCCTGGATACCCTTACCTGGGAGCCCATCGGCCGCGTAGCCGCCTCCGATGCCGGCTCCTACAGCATTACGGATGCCGCCCCGCCGGCCGGCCGGCCCTACTACCGCGTAGGTGTGGTGCGTCCCGGCGGCGTTATTGACTACGCTGCCCCGGCCCGGGTGCGGGATAGTGCCCTGCAGGCCAATCAGCTGGAGCTTTTTCCCAACCCCGTAACCGACGAAACCCCCAACATTCAGTTTTTAATTGAGACAGAAGGCCAGCTGCTGCTGCGGGTGTATGATGCCGTGGGCCGCCAGCTGCAAACGCAGGTACTCACGCTGCAGCCGGGCCTCAATATTGTGCCGCTGCGCCTGCCCGTGCTGCGCGCGGGCTGGCACGTGCTGCGCTGGTCAGACTACAAAGGCCACGAAGGGCAGATTCCGTTTATCAGAGGAATGAATTAGGCCGCCGGTTAGCGCTCCAGCAGCATGGCGCCGTAGGAGTAGCCGCCGCCAAATACCGTCAGCACCACGCGGTTGCCGGGCTGCAGCTGGCCCATAGTATCGGCCAGGCCAATAGCGGCGCCGGCGCAGCCGGTATTGCCCAGGTACTCGATATTGGATACCGCGCGCTCCTCCGGCAAAGCCAGCGTTTGCAGCACATTGTTGGTGATGCGGCGGTTGGCCTGGTGCGGAATCAGGTAGGTGATGTCGTCCAGGTGCAGGCCGTTACGCTCCATGATCTGGCCGGTTACGCGGGCCATGTACTGACAGGCCCAGATAAACACGTCCTTGCCAAAGGGCATTACAATGCCGCGCTCCACAGGCTTCAGCGTTACGCTGATGGTGGCTTTGCCCACGGTGGCGGCCCCGCCCGTCATCAAATCCACCATGCGCAGGTCGGTGGGGGCCAGGCGCTCTTTGGTTACCAGCAGGGTAGCGGCGCCGTCGCCCCAGAGGTGGCCGGCTACGGTATCGTCCTCGTTGTAGTAGGCGGTGTTGTGCTCCGAAACCACGACCAGTGCCCGGGTGGCTTTATTCATGGCAAAGTAGCCTTCCACCACTTCCAGCGCATTCAGCAGGGAAGAGCAGGCCGAGGAAACGCTGACTACCGGAATATCGGGTACATCAATAGCGTGCTGCACCACGTGGGCCAGGGTTACAATGGTATCGTGGGGGGTGTAGGTGGCGCCTACAATCAGGTCTACTTTTTCCGCTTCAAAAGCCGGGGCGGCGGCCAGGGCGCGCCGGGTGGCTTCAATGGCCATAGTGTTGGTATTCTCACCTGGGCCGGCTTTGCGCCGCTCCCGAATGCCGGTCCGCTCAACAATCCATTCGTGGGAGAGGCCGTTCAGGCGGGAGAAATGCTCATTCGTGACTACCTGCTCCGGCAGATAGTAGGCAACGTGGTGAATATACACTGGCAAAAACCGAAAATGCGGAATAGAAATCAGGTAGCAAGGTACGGGACCCCGGCCAAAACTGGCAAACCTGGGAAAGCGGCGCGTACTTTGCACCGCCGTTGTGCGTTCAACGGACATTATCCGTTGTCGGGTTCATTCTGAAGTATACCTTTTTCTTAATTTATGGTGTTTGCGCGTTTCTCCGGCCGGGTGTTTCTGGTATTGCTGCTCGTGGTTTTGTCGTTTTCCGGCGCGCAGGCGCAGAAATACCGCACGGCGGCGGGCTTCCGCTACAGCCCCAATGGCTATGGCTTAACGGTGCAGCAAAAAGTGTGGGAGAAGTCCACGCTGGAAGGCCTGGCGCTGGCCGATACCCGGGAGGTAAGTGCTACCGTGCTGTTAGAGCGGCACTTCCCCATTCTGGGCCCCAGTCTCAACTACTACTTTGGGGCAGGCGGCCACGTGGGCAACAACAAGGACAACGGCTCCTTTGGCGGCTTCGACGGCATTGTGGGGCTGGAGTATAAAATTGCTTTCACGCCCTTGGTTATCTCTACCGATTTTAAGCCTTCCATTGAGTTTAACTCCGCCGACTGGGCGCGCTTTCCCACCGGCTTGTCGCTGCGTTACATCCTAGTGAAAGAAAAGAAGCGCGGCTTTCTGGAAGGCATTCTGGGCGGGGATGATGACAAAAAGAAATCGAAGCCGAAAAAGGAGCAGAACAACGGCTTTCTGAAAGGCATTTTCAACCAGCAGTAGTACCGCTGAGCTGCCTATACCATCATCAGGCTGGCCACCAGCGCGCCCATCAGCACCAGGGCAATAACCAGCCCGTAGCTCAGCATCATCAGCAGCACTTTGGCCAGCGTTTTGCGCCCCGACTGCTGATAGATGAGGCGCAGCGCCTTGTAGAGGTACCACGCCGGCAGAAATAGCATCACCAGCACTACCCAGTCTGAGCTGTACACGTAGCCCAGCAATAGCTTGGCCGTGAACAGCAGAAAGGCAAAGCAATGGAAGTGGATGGACAGAATCAGGTGGCTGATGTAGTACTGGTGGTGCCGGATGTAAAGCGCCTTCAGCAACAGGGCAAACAGAGGCATCAACAGAAACATAGCTATGGAAATGCTCTTCTGCAGCTTGTACTCAATCTCCTCTTTGGTGGCATTCTGAATGCGGGGCAGGCGGTTCAGGGCCAGCCGGCGGTACCAGGTGGGTTCCTTGCCGTTAGCCCGAATCATGGAATCGGTGCGGGCGGCGGTGGCGTGTTCCGAGAACCATTGCACGTCCCGCTGGCTTAATTTCAGATCGAAGATATTGGTGGTGTCCTTGCTGTCGGACTTGCCCACGGTGAAACCAAAAGGCTTTTCTCCCACCGTATTCTGCAGCAGCGAATCGGCTTCGGCCAGCTCTCGTTTATCGGCCTCTGTGGTTACTTTAAGATCAGAAAATACCTTCTCCTTCTTGCCCGAATCACTGTGCTGCAGCGAGAGCAGCAGGAAAAACACAAAGCTGATAAAGACATACAGCCGGATAGGCGGGACAAAATCTACCCGGTGCCCGTCGTTAAACAGCTGGGTGAGGCGGCCGGGTTTGAACAGTAGCAGCCGGAGCGTGCGGAAAACCTTGGAGTCGAAGTGAAACACGCCCTCCAGCGTTTCTTCCAGTACGTGGCCAAAGGAGAGGTTTATCTCATGATTCTGCTGGCCGCAGCGCGGGCAAAACTCATTGGGCTGCTCTTCGGGAAACGGGTAGGCGCAGTTGGCGCAGGCAGGTAGCTTAACTTGGGAATGCGACATGAACGGGAAAAAGAGCCGCGCAAAGGAAGACAGCGCAATGGCAAATAAGCATTTCGGGAGCAGGTTCTAAAACCGGCAAGCCAAGAACTATGGCTAGCGGAGCCAGCAGATGCGCCTTATTCAGTATGTGTAAAATTTAGGCATTGGTCCACAAAAATAGTAGTAGTTAAATATTAACGCTGCAAAGAGTGGCGCAAGATATGTGCTTTCTATAGTTATATAAGGGGGTTAAATACTTATAATATTCATATAATAATTCCAATAAAGTATTTTTCTTTTTCGTGAAAGAAATATATTTTTAACCTCTAAGGCAAGGTGGTTCACTTTAAATCCTGAGGTTATGAAGCATCTTTTTTCACAGGTTTTACGGCGTGGTTTATTTCCTTTCAGTCTGGTTATTCTAAGCCTGATTAGCCTGGTAGCACCGGCGCAAGGGCCGGCGGTAACCTGCACCGGGCAGGATGCCGGCGGCCAGGCCGCTACGAATGGCCTGTACGCCGAGTACTACGCCGGCTATTTTAATGATGACCAGAGCTTCTTTGCGGTCAATACAGCGGGCCTGGTACGGGTAGATGTCCTCCTAAACTTTACCAACACTGCTAGCTGGGGAAGCATTTCGCCCCCCGCTACCAGTGCCCCCGGCGCCAGCCCCGGGGCCAAGGATAACTTCAGTGTGCGGTTTCGGGGTAGCCTGATGGTGCAGAAAGCGGGTACTTATACGCTGTATCTGACTTCTGATGATGGCTCCTTTCTGTGGCTGGATAACGCGGCCCTGGCTACGCCCACCAGTGCTACTGCTGCCATTAAGAACGGAGGAAGCCACGGCCCCACGGAAAAAACAGCCACGGTATACCTCACCAAAGGCTTGCACAACGTGTTGGTGCACTACGGCGACGTAGCCGGGAGCAACATCCTTAAGCTGGAATGGGCCAGCGCCGATGCGGGCATCAGCCGGGAGATTATTCCCTCGGCGTCGCTGTGTACCAGCATTCAGCCCCTGCGCTCTTATCCGCAAAGCCTGGTGTACACCCCCAACTATACCGCCACGGCCACCGGCACCAAGGTTACCTCGGCGCCCCCCACCGTTACCAGCGACTCGCGCATCAGCGAATATATCCTGACCAATTCCTCGGCGCTGCCCGCGGGCATCAGCATTAACCAGTCAACGGGGGTATTAACGGCCGATAAGGACGTGCCGGCCGGTACCTACGTGGCCGATGTAGCCGTGGCCAACCAGGACGGCTCCACCACTTTCACCCAGGTCTTCACCTTTATCATTACGCCCCCACCACCCGCCGGGGTAACCGGCACCGACCCCGGCGGGCACCCGGCGGCGCAGGGGCTGTATATTGAGTACTACCCCGGCAACTTCAACACCACCTCTGACTTTAATGCGTTTTTCGCGCAGGCTACTTCCCGCTCCTGGGTGATTCCTCAGCTGGATATGACCGACAACTGGGGCATTATCAATCCGCCCGCTACCGGCTCCCTCCGCAACCCCAATAACTTCAGCGCCCGCATCCGGGGCACCCTCAGCGTGCCGGTTACCGGCAATTATATCTTCTATCTGACCTCCGACGACGGGGCCATTCTCTGGCTGGATAATGATGCCATCAGCTCCCCGCTGCTGTTGAGTAAAGCTGCTATTAATGATGGCGGCAGCCACGCGCCCGTTACCAAACAAGTGCGGCGCTTTCTCACGGCCGGCCTGCACAACGTGCTGGTGCTGTACGGCGAAGGCGAGGGCAGCAACGTTCTGCAACTGGAATGGTCCAGCACGGCAGCCGGTATTGCCCGCCAGATTATTCCCAGCACCGCCTTCGGTACCCCGCTGCAGCCGTTCTGGCAACTGCCTCAAACCCTGGCTTATTCGCCCATTACTACCACGGTGGGTGTTAGCGACAGCGGTTCCTCGGTGGTGCCCACAGCTACCAGCCCGCGGCCGGTAACCGGCTTTGCCCTGACTAATGCCGAAGACCTGCCCGCCGGAATTACCATTGATGCCGCTACCGGCCGCCTGCTGGTAGATGGTACCGTGCCGGAAGGACGCTACCAGGTAGATGTAGCCGTTATCAATACCGAAGGCTCCACCACCTTTCCGCGCACGTATGCCTTTGTTATTGCGCCGCCGCCACCGCCTGGCTGCACCGGCACCGACCCCGGCAATAAGCCCGCTACGGCCGGCCTCTACGGGGAGTATTATGCGGGCTATTTTGATGATTTAGAGAACAACCAGAACTTCTTCACCGCCCAAACGCCCAGCATGCTGCGCACGGAGCTGGGGCTGAACTTTAATCAGGATGACTGGGGGACGCTGGTGGGGCCGGAGTTTGATTCAAAAGGCACCCCCAATATGTACAGTGCCCGCTTCCGGGGCCGCCTGTACGTGCCCGTAGCCGGCCAGTACACCTTCGCGCTGACTTCTGATGATGCCTCTTACCTGTGGCTGGATGGTGCCGCCCTGGCTACGCCCCCTACCACGGAAAGTGCCCTGATTAATAATGGCACCGGCCACCCGCCGCGCACCATTACCGGCACCGTAACCCTGGCAGCCGGGCTGCACCCTATTCTGGTGCACTACGGCGAGTTTACGGCCAGCAACCGGCTGATCCTGCGCTGGGTGAGCCCCGCTGCCGGCATTCCCGATACGGTGGTGATTCCTACTACACTGCTTTGCACGGGTATCGGGGCCACGCCGCCGCTGCCGGTAGAGCTGGTGCGCTTCCAGGCCCGGGCGGCCAATGGAGGCACCGTGCAACTGGACTGGGAAACGGCCCTGGAGAAAAACAGCGCCTACTTTGCCGTGGAGCGCTCCACCGATGGACAGCACTTTACGGAAATAGGGCGGCAGGCTGGCGTCGGCAACAGCTCGAATGCCCAGCGCTATCAGTTTGTGGACCGGCGCCCCGGGGCAGGCCTGAATTACTACCGCCTGCGCCAGACCGATTTTGACGGCGCCGTGCAGTACTCCATGGTGCAAACCGTGCAGCTGGTCAGCCGGCAAGGGTTGCTGCTGAACGTATTCCCTAATCCATCGGCCGGTAAGTTTATGGTGCGCGTAACTCAGCCCACACCCGCCGCAGCCTCCCTGGAAATCCTGGACCTGCAGGGACGGCGCCTCTATACCCAGACGCTACCCGCCCAAAGCACCGGCGAGTACCGGATAAATGCGCCGACCCTTGCCCGGGGCGCCTACCTGGTGCGCCTGATAACCCAGGGCGGCAGCACCACCCAAAAACTGCTGATAGAATAGAAGCACGGTTTTTAAGACAGAAAGCCCGGCGCTAGCTTTAGCGCCGGGCTTTCTATTATGGAGAAGCAGCAGAAGCGTGTAGAGCAGCCTACGCTTTCCGAACGTTGCCCGAGCCCATAACGCGGGAGGTAACCTGTGGGCTGCCCTGGTATCGCACATTGCCCGACCCTGAAATTGAAGCCTGCAGCGTCTGGCTGGCATGCACCTGGCAGTTGCCGGAGCCACTGATGCTGATTTGCGTAGCGTTGGTGCGCAGGTTGGATGCTGCCAGCTGGCCGGAGCCGCTGATAGATACCGTATGCGCATCGGTGCTGCCGGAGAGGCTGATGCGGCCCGAGCCGGACAGGGAAGTATGCAGCTGGTCGGTGACCAGATTCAGGCGCAGGGCGCCTGAGCCGGACATACTCACTTTCAGGGCCGGGGCCTTAATGGGGGTTTCGCCGCTCATGGAGCCCGAGCCGCTTACGCCCAGCATTTTAATGTTGGGCATGGTGACGTAGATTTTAACGGGCTGCTTAAAGCTGGTGCCTTTATACCACTCGGCCTTTCGGTCTTTTTCCGGCAGCCGGATACGCAGACGGTTTTCCTTCACCACGGTTTCTATTCTGCCCAAATCTTCTTCCGCGCCCACTATTTCTACCCGCTGCGGGCTGCCTTGCCGCAAAATTACTTCTGCGGGAATATTCAAGGATAGTTCCTCAAAGGCGGCTACCGTCCGCACCTCACGGCGCTCGGCGGCCGGGGCCTCACTTGCGGAATGGGCCGGCGCCGGGCGAAAGGCTGTGAGCGAGGAGAAGGCCAGCAAAGGAAGCAGCAGAAGGGTAGCGGATTTCATAATGAAAAAATAAGGGTGAGGAGCTTGCTGGTTAGATGACGCGCTGCCCGAAATCGTTGCCTGAAGAGCACAAATTTTTGCCGAACCGGAATAATAAGGAAGTTAAAATCACTTAACCCCGCAGCGGCATAACGCGGCTTTCTTTACCTTAACCCGCACACCCCCAAGCGCCCCGTTCTCATGCACCCTCACGAGGAACTGCTGCACCGCTTCTACCAGGCCTTTCAGCGCCGCGACTGGCATGCCATGGCCATGTGCTACCACCCACAGGCCACCTTCCAGGACGCCGCCTTCAGCCTGACCGGTGCGCCCGAAATAGGCACTATGTGGCGCATGCTTTGTGAGCGGGGCCACGACCTGCAGCTGACTTACAACAACGTGCACGCCCACGACCACCAGGGCCAGGCCGACTGGGAAGCCCGCTACACCTTCTCGCAAACCAAGCGCCCGGTGCACAACCGCATCCGAGCCCGCTTTACCTTTTCCGATGGCCTGATTTATACCCACCACGATGCTTTCAGCTTCTGGCGCTGGTCGCGGCAGGCGCTGGGGCCGGTGGGATGGCTGCTGGGCTGGTCGCCGTTTCTGCAGCGGAAAGTGCGGGCGCAGGCCGCCAAAAATCTGCAGCAGTTCAGAGCCCGGCTTGCTTAAGCCATCCGGCGCAGAAATACGGCGGCCGATGTAGGCGCTATTTTCTCAAAGACAGGGCCGGGTCTTGGGCTTTCTTGTCGATGGAGGTATTATGACCATCGATAATAAGCCACCGGCCTTTGCGCTTCTCCATAATCAGAGTCAGTACGCCGGTTGAAAATTCGCTCATGTCGCGGCCGTCGGGCATTACCCAGCCCGTGAGCTCCCAGGTATGGCGCACCAGGGCTAGGTCAGGCCGCAGCATCCTTATTTCGGGTTTGTTGGCGATGTGCGTGGTTTTGTAGAACATCATCTTCATGAAGATGTCCAGGGCATACTTGTGTTCGGCGGCGTTGCGCCACCACATACCCACCACATTTACCCACTGCGCATCGGGCGCCAGATACGTAAAGTACAGGTCAGTGTCGTGCTTGTTCCAGGCCTCAATAAGGCCTTCGTGAACTTGCAGAATGGCCTTTTCATCGGCCGCAGAGGGGGCTTTCTGGGCTTGTGCGCCGCCAAACAGGCACAGGCAAAGCAGGAGGCTGAACAGGGTTTTCATAGGGCTTCATCGATTAAAAGTGATGAAGCAAAACTAGAAGCCGGGGCAGCCGGGAAATAGTAAAAAACCGACGTTAGAACGGGCTACCCGGAAACAGTTTAATAGGCGCCTGCGCGTCTTCTTTCAATAGCATGGTGGGCGTAACCTGGGCAAAGAGCCGGAAGTCTTTGATGAGGTGGGTCTGGTCGTAGTAGCCGCACCGGTACACAATATCCTGCCAGTCCAGGTTAGGTTGCTGGTTTTTCAGGCGGTAGGCCTGGGCAAACCGAACTACCCGCATAAAAAGCTTGGGGCTCATGCCAATGCGCTCCAGAAATTTGCGCTCAAACTGCCGGGCGCTCAGGCAGGCCTCGCTGGCCAGCCAGTCCAGTGAAAAGGGCCGGGTATGGCTCTGCAGCATGAGCTGGGCTACCTTATCCACGGCATGAGCGTCGTTTTTCAGGGCGGCCACCTTGCTCAACAGATACTTTTCCACCAGCGAAATCATTTGCTGGTAGTCGTTCAATTCCCGCAACTGCTCGTTGATGCGGCTGATTTCGCGGCCGGCCAGCTCGCTGCTATCAATGGAATAATCAAGGAGTTGCCACATCGGCATACCAAACAACCGGAACAGGCCGCCCGGCTGAAAGCCTACTTTAATGGTAAGTTGGTCGTAGCCCATGCGCAGGTTTACCCGCGCCACCTGTGGCCCCACAATAATGCTGGGCGGGCTGGTGCTTTCTTTTTCGTGGGCGTAGTTAAACACCTCCACGGCATCGCGCGCATAAAAGAACAGGCATTGCTCCGGGTTGGTGGGGTAGGGGTTAGCCACCCGCGGCAGCAGCGGGTTCAGTTGCACATGCATGAGCATGTAGTTGCTCACAAAGGGCTGCAGGGCCGGGCACGGACGATAAAACCGGAAAAACGGAGCCTCCATAAGGAATGCCTGATAGGCTCTTCCAAGCTACTGATTCTAATGATTTTCTGACAACAGCCCACACACTAAAAGGCCCCACCACAGCTAGCTATGGTGGGGCCTTTTAGTGTGTGGGCTGCTACGGGCAACGCGGCTACCAGATGGTTACCCGGGTGCTGTCGGGGCGCCAGAGCTGCTGACCCTGCTTCACGTTGAAGGCCTCATAGAAGGCCGGTACATCGGCGAAGGGGCCGTTTACGCGGTACTGCGCCGGCGAATGCACATCGGTGAGGATGCGCTGGGCCAGCACCTCATCCCGCTGGTGGTGCTGCCAGCCCAGGGCGTAGCCCAGGAAGTAACGCTGCGTGGGCGTGAGGCCGCCAATTTTCTCGCCTTTCTTGTACTGATCGGTCTTTTTAAAGGCATCAAAAGCAATGACGATACCGCCCAGGTCGGCAATGTTTTCGCCGGCCGTAGCCTTGCCGTTGATGTGCAGGGAATCCAGCACGGTGTAGCCATTGAACTGGCGCACAATGCCGTTTACGCGCTGCTGGAAGGCGGCGCGGTCCTGCTTGCTCCACCAGTTGCGCAGGTTGCCTTTCTCATCATACTGGCTGCCTTCGTCATCGAAGCCGTGCGTCAGCTCGTGGCCAATGGTGGAGGCGCCGGCGTAGCCATAGATAATGGCATCATCGGCCTCGGCATCTTTCAAACCGGGCACGGCAAAAATGGCAGCGGGCAGTACAATTTCATTGTTGCTGGGGTTGTAGTAGGCGTTGTACGTCTGGGGCGTCATGTCCCACTCGGTGCGGTCTACGGGCTTGCCCAGCTTGTTTACCTGGTACCGATAGTTCCACTCGTTGGCGCGCATCACATTGCCCAGGTAAGAATCCCGGGTAATGGAGAGGGCGGAATAGTCGCGCCACTTATCGGGGTAGCCTACTTTGGGGGTGATTTTGGCCAGCTTTACCAACGCTTTTTGCTTGGTGGCGTTGCTCATCCAGTCCAGGGCCTGAATATGCTCCCGGAAAGAGGCCACTACATTTTCAGTGAGCTTAGCGTAGCGGGCCTTGGTTTCGGGAGAGAAATATTCTTTTACGAACAGCTGACCCAGAATTTCGCCCATGCCATCTTCTTCCTCATCCAGCACGCGTTTCCAGCGGGCGCGCTGCTCTTTCTGGCCCTGCAGAATGGTGCCGTAGAAACGGAAATGCTCGTTATCGAAGTCGTGGCTGAGCTGGCCGGCAAAGGTGTTCACCAGGTGCCACTGCAGGTAAGCCTGCCACTGGTCCAGCGGCGTGGTTTTCAGCAACTGGCCGGCCTTCTGGTAGAACTCCGGCTGCCCCACAATAACGGTATCTACCTTAGCCAGCTCCATTTGAGCCAGCCAGGGTTTCCAATCGATGCCGGGGGTGAGTTTGCCGAGGTCAGCGACGGCGCGCTTGTTATAGTTGGCGTATGGGTCGCGGAGGGCTTCCAGCTTGCGCGAAGAGCCAGCCAGCGCCGTTTCCAGCGCCATAATCTGCTGGCTGTGGCGCTGGGCCGTAACAGAGTCCTGCCCCAGCAGCTGCAGCATGCGCGCTACGTGGCGCACATATTCTTTGCGGATGTTGCTGGTGCGCGTGTCCTTGTTAAAGTAGTAGTCGCGGTTGGGTAAGCCCAGCCCGGCCTGGTACAGGTGCAGGGCCATTTTTTCGCTGTTTTTGGCGTCCTGCGCCACATACAGCCCAATCAGGGAGTTCACGCCCAGTACCTTGTGGCGGGCAATAACGGCCTGCACATCGGCCAGGGACTTAATAGCGGCAATGCGGTCCAGCTCCGGCTTCAGTGGGGCAATGCCTTGCTTATCAATAGCTACGGAATCCAGGCCGGCGGCCCAGAAATCACCGATTTTCTGCTGACTGGTGCCGGCCTTAGCATTGGCTTTGGCGGCCTCCTGGTTGAGGGCGCGCAGGCGGGCATACACCTCGTTCTGCACCTCTTTGCCAATGCCCCAGGCGCTTTCGGAGGCGGGAATGGGGTGCTTTTTCAGCCAGCCGCCATTGGCGTAGGTGAAAAAGTCGTCGCCGGGATGAATGGTGGTGTCCAGGTTGGCCTGGAGCAGGTCGGGCTGGCCGGCTGTGCCGGTAGAGCCGGAGGATTGGCAACTGGCCAACGCCAGGGCCAGAGCGGGGCCGAGCACCAGGCAGCGCCGGGCCGCAGAAGAAATTTTCATGCAGAACAGAGGAGAAGGTTGAGTGCGACGAAGATAGAGCGGCGCCGGGACATAAGACAAGAGCCCGCCGCGCAGGTTGCAATGCGCCGGCACTAGGCTGGCAGAGCCGCCAGGCACCAGCCAAATACTTTCGCCTCAACCTTATACTTGGATTCTGCGGTGCCGCCTGGCAAAAGCCGGCTTACCGTATGAGAGAAATAGGCGAACTATATTGCCGGAGTACTGGTATGCGCAGTTTGGTGCTACTTGCCGCCGCTATTCCCTGCTTTACTCTGCTTGCCCATGCTGCCTTCTGTTGATGCCTTTCTACCCGAAATTCAGTTTCAAACCAGCCGCAGCAGCGGACCGGGCGGACAAAACGTGAACAAGGTAGAGTCCAGGGTGGAGCTGCGCTTTCACGTAGCCGATTCTCAGCTGCTTAGCGAGGAGCAGAAAGAGGTGCTGCTTACTAAGCTGGCTAAGCAACTCACGGCAGATGGGTTGCTGCAGGTGGTAGCGCAGGAGGACCGCAGCCAGCTGCGCAACAAAGAAATTGCGCTGCAGAAGTTTCATCAGCTGCTGCTGAAAGCCCTGCACAAGCCTAAAGCCCGCAAGGCCACCAAACCCAGCAAAGGGGCCGTACGCCAACGCCTGGAATCCAAGAAAAAGCACAGCGCCAAAAAGGCCAACCGCGGAAAGGGAGGCTTGGATTTTTAGCGCCTGCCTAAGTCTATTACAGCAGCGTGCCGCGCAGCACCATAGTGGCTACGGAGAAGTAAATAATCAGCCCGGTTACGTCTACCAGAGTAGCCACAAAAGGCGCGGAGGAGGTAGCCGGGTCCAGGCCCAGGCGCTTGAGCAGCATGGGCAGCATAGCCCCCGATAGCGCCCCCCACAGCACAATGCCCAGCAGGGAGAAGCCCACCGTTACGGCAATCAGCAGCCAGTAGGGGCCAAAATAGCCGGGGTCGATGTAGTTGGCCCACAGAATAATACGCAACGAGCCTACCACGCCCAGAATACCGCCCAGCAGCACGCCGGAAAGCAGCTCGCGGCGCATCACCAGCCACCAGTCGGAGAGGGTGAATTCGCCCAGGCTCATGGCCCGGATGATAAGGGAAGTTGCCTGGGAGCCGGCATTGCCCCCGGCCGAGATAATGAGCGGGATAAACAAGCCCAGCACGGCGGCTTTCTGCAGGTCATCCTCAAAATGGTGCATGGCGGAGGTAGTCAGCATCTCACCAATGAGCAGAATAACCAGCCAGCCGGCCCGTTTCTTCACCATGCTCCAGATGGAGGTGGCCAGGTACGGCTCGTCCAGGGCCTCGGAGCCCCCCAGTTTCTGAATGTCCTCGGTGTCTTCTTCTTCCCGGATGTCGAGAATATCGTCGATGGTGACAATGCCGAAGAGCACGCCTTCGTCGTTCACCACGGGCAGCGCTACCCGGTCGTTTTTGCGGAACACGTCAATTACCGCTTCCTGGTCCTGCATGGCGCGCAGGCTCACGTAGCGACGGTCCATCAGCTCGCTCACGCGGCTCTGCGGATCGGCCAGCAGCAGCTGCCGGATGCGGATATCATCAATGAGCACGCCCCTATTATCGGTGACGTAGAGCACGCTGATGGTTTCCGACTGCCCGCCGTGGCGGCGGATGTAGTCCAGCACCTGCTGCACCGTCCAGGTTTCGCGAATAGCAATGTAGTCGGGCGTCATCAGGCGGCCCACGCTGTACTCGGGGTAGCCCAGCAGCTCCAGCGTAACCTTGCGCTCCGCTTCCGACAGGGTCTGAATCAGCTCCTTTACAAAGTCATCGGGCAGGAATTCCAGCAGGGCCGTCCGGTCATCGGGCGACATCTCATTGAGGATGTCGGCAATTTTCTCCTGGGAAAGGTTGGCCAGAAAGTGGCGCTGAATATCCAGGTCCAGGTACTCAAATACCTCGGTGGCCAGCTTCAGGGGCAGTAGCCGGAAAATAATCAGCTGCTCGCGCTCCTCCTCGTTCTCCAGCAGCTCTACCAGCTCGGCCGGTTCAAACTGTTTAAGAACCTCCTTCAGCTTAAAAAATTCGCCCTCCTGAATCAGGGACGTGATGTTTTCCGCGGTGGGGTGCTGAATCATCGGACTGAAGGCGCTTATGCTTCGCTAGGCAAGCAGGTTGAGGTGAAAATCGGCCTGCAAAATTAGGATAAACTGGCGGCTAACCCGCACTGCCGACCGAAATTTCGGCCAACAGAATGGTTATTTCCCGTAAGCAGCACCGGCCTTTCAGCCCGGGCTTAGCTACCGGTGGTGGTTTTGCGTACAGGCCTACTACTTTCGGGGTAGCAGCCGGGCAACGGAGACCCGCTGTTGCTGTTGCCCGCTGCCTTTTATGACCCAGTTATCCGGCCCTGCACTTGGTACGCTCATCGCCCTTGGCGGCGGCGACGACGACGTGTTGCTGTCCCTGCTCTGCGACCTGCTGCCCCAGCCCGAGGCCCCCATTGAGATTATCACCACGGCTTCCAGTGAGCCTCACGATACCGCCAAAGCCTATGAGCAGGCCCTGCGCGACCTGGGCTGCGTGACTCCCCACCACCTGCACATTGATGAGCACCACCCCGCCGATGCCCCGGCCACGCTCCGGCGGCTGGCGCGCACCAAAGTGGTGTTCTTCACTGGCGGCGACCAGGAGCGCATCGTAGAGTTTTTGCACGGTACCGAGTTTTTGCGCCAGCTGCAGGAGCGCTTCCGCACGGAGGCCGACTTTATTGTTGCCGGTACCAGTGCCGGCGCCGCCGTGCTTTCTGATTTTATGCTGGTAGATGGCTATGGCTGGCGGGCCCTGCGCAAAGGCGGCATTAAAACTGTGCCTGGGCTGGAGCTGCTGCCTAAGCTGCTCATTGACCAGCATTTTGTGGAACGGGGCCGCTTTGGGCGGCTGGCTCACGCCGTGCTGGCCCATCCCATGTGCCTGGGCCTGGGCCTGTCAGAGGAAACCGGCCTTATTATCCGGGGCGGAACGGAGGCGGAGGTTTTCGGCGACGGGGTGGTGATGGTGGTAGATGGCTCCCGGCAGCGCGCCAACAACCTGGGCCGCATTGGGCGCGGCGAGCCGGTAAGCGGGCTGGACCTGCGCGTGCACCTGCTGGTAGCCGGGCAGCGTCTGCACCTGCCCACCCGGCAGGTAAAAGAACACCACCCGGAATAGCCCATTCATAGGGCTAACGCTAATTTTTTGCATACTAGCGGCCAAATAGGTGGCCCGGCTTACTATGCACCATGAAAATGGTAGGCACGCCTACTAAATTGAACGTTTTTTCTCCCTACATTTAGTCCCAACTATCCCAACCCACATTTTTCTTGTATGAATGTAAAATCTCTACTTCTCGTAGGTAGTGCCATGCTGGCGGCAACAGCTGCATCCGCAGGCGGCTTTCAGGTGTCGCTGGCCGGCATCAAAAACAATGGTATGGGCGGCGTGGGCGCGGGCTTAGCGCTTGACCAGGCCTCCATGTTCTACAACCCCGGCGCCCTGGCCATGGTACGGGAGCGGGGTGTACAGATGGGTGCCAATGCCACCTTTGCCCGGCAGGCATTCCGCGCCGAGTACGGTGGTTCCGAGCGCACGCTGCGCAACTCAATAGTAACTCCGGTAAGCCTGTTTGCAGGCTTTGGCCCAACAGAGGGCAAGTGGAAAGCAGGTATTGCCGTCTACACACCCTTCGGCAGCAAGCTGCAGTACGCCGATGGCTGGGAAGGCCGTTTCTCGCTGACGGATATCGACCTGAAGTCGGTGTTTGTGCAGCCTACGGTAAGCCTGGCCCTCACCGACCAGCTGAGCATTGGTGCCGGCCTGGTAGTACTGGCCCACGGCTCGGTAAACCTGCAGCGCGATATTCCCGTGACCAACGCCCAGGGCGAGTACGGCCACGTGGAGCTGGATGGCAAGGCTGATACCAAGCTGGGCGTAAACGCCGGTATTTACTTCAAGCCTTCTGAGAAGCTGAGCGTAGGGGTTTCCTACCGCTCCAAGATTGACGCTACCGTAGATGGCGGCGACATTACGTTCACTAACCTGCCGGAGTCGGCTAAGGCCAGCTTTGCGGGTACCAAATTCGGTGTAACCATTCCGCTGCCTGCTACTACTTCTATCGGCATTGGCGTGATGCCCACCGAGAAGCTGACCGTAGCCCTGGACGTGAACCACGTGCAGTGGAGCAAATACCGCAGCCTCGATTTCACCTTTAATGGCCCTGTGGGCGGCGCTACCAGCAGCACCTCCAAGCGCTTTTACCAGGATGCGCTGACCCTGCGTTTGGGTGGCCAGTACAAGCTGACCGATGCCTTTACGGTGCGGGCCGGCGGTTCTTTTGATATGTCGCCGGTGAAAGATGGCTACGTGTCGCCGGAAACGCCGGACGCGGACCGCTTAGGTGTTACTGCCGGTGTTTCTTACAAAGCCGGTGAGCATTTCTCGGTGGATTTCTCCACCCAGTTCATCAGCCTGATGAAGCGCACGCAAACCCAGCAGGACCTGCTGAACAACAAGACGACTGACCGGGTAGCAGGAACTTACAAAACGCAGATTGTAATTCCCGGTATTGGCCTCAACTACAATTTCTAAGCGTCTACTCCCCTGACTCCGATGATTACATTGTTTAAAAAATCAATGCCGGGCCTGGCACTGCTGGGTCTGGTGCTGGGCGGTTGCCAGCCTGAGCTGGAAGCTCCCAAAGCCGATAAAGGCTCCGCCGACTTCTCGAAATATGTGGCCGTAGGTAACTCCCTCACGGCGGGTTACTCCGATGGTGGTTTATACCTGGAAGGTCAGCAAAACTCTTATCCTAACATTCTGGCGCAGCAGTTTAAGCTGGTAGGTGGCGGTGAGTTTAAGCAACCCCTGTTTGCGGCTGCTCAGTCAAACGGTAGCGGCTACCTGAGATTTGCCGGTTTCACCAGCGCTGGGTCGCCCAACCTGCAGCCCGTAACTACCAACCTGGCCGTACGTGGTCTGTCGCCGGCCGGCACGGCCCTGTACACCAAGTTCACTGACCCGGTGCAAAACCTGGCCGTACCCGGCATTGCCGTAGCCGATGTGAATACAGTGGGTTATGGCAGCGTAGCCGGCAACCCCTACTTTGAGCGCCTGCTGCCCGGCGAAGCCGGTGACCCTGCTACCTTCATGACGTATACCAGCTTCGTGCAGTCGCGCGTAACGGCGGAGAAGCCTACCTTCTTCACGCTGTGGCTGGGTAATAACGACGTGTTGGGCTTTGCTACGGCCGGCGGCGCCAGCGGTGCTACCACCGACCCCGAAGTGTTTGCCACCAACTATGCTGGTATCCTGGACGCGCTGACTTCCGGCGGTGCCAAGGGTGCAGTGGCTACTATTCCTAACGTAACGGCCCTGCCTTTCTTCACCACCGTAGGTCCCAGCGTACGTGCTAACCTAACTAAACTGAGTGTTCCCGGCATGGTAATCCTGACGGGGGCTAAGCCGGGCGGCGCAACCTCCGGCAACCGCAAGCAGATTGCTACTGCTGACATTCGGGATGCCAGTGGAAATGGCCGTCAGCTGTTCACGCTTACCAGCAGTGCTTATGCTCCTTTGCTGGGTGCGCCTACCGGCAAGTACTGGCGTGATTTAGCGGCCTCCAGAAAGCTGCCCGTAGCGGCACTGCTGGCCACCTTCGAATTGGACACCACCCAGGCGTTTGGTGTTAGTGCTGGTAACCCCTTCCCCAGCGCCCTGATATTGGACGATGCGGAGCAGGCAACCGTACAAAAAGCTACTACTGATCTGAACCTGAAAATCCGGGCAGCAGCAGCGGCGAAGGGTATTCCTGTAGCGGATATGAATGCCTTTTTCGTGAGTGTAGCCGGTAATGGTATTGCCGTTAATGCGGTAAATAACACGGTAGCCTATATTTCTGGCAACCTGTTCTCCCTGGATGGCGTGCACCCCACCCCCCGTGGCTACGCTGCCATTGCCAATGAATTTATTCAGGCGATAAATACTGCCTACAACGCTTCGGTGCCCAAAGTAAACCCCAATGACTATCGGGGCGTAACGTTCCCGTAAGTATTGCTGCATGCATTAATAAAAAAGGCTCCCTGCCAGCAGGGAGCCTTTTTTATGAACTTTCCAGCCAGAAGTAAGCCGGAAAGGCTATACTTGTGTCCTACTTTGCGCCGGTTCTATTAGCAGGCTTCTACAGACCACTTATCTACTTTTCATTTATTCGCATGAAACACCTTTTCCGCCTGTTTATCGTCCTGCTATGCGTAGGCACCTTCTCGGCTTGTAAGAAGGATAATGACAAGCCTAAGTCTAAGACAGATCTGCTGACGGCCAAGAACTGGCGTTTGTCGGCGGCTGTTGGGACCCTGACTTCGGGTTCAACATCCTATTCGCAGGATTTCTTCGCTGATATGGAGCCGTGCCAGAAGGATGATTTTGAAAAGTACAGCACCGATAAAACCGTTACTTACGATCAGGGGCCGACGAAGTGTGATGATACGGCCAGTGACCCCCAGATGCAGAAAGCATCCTGGAACTTCGAAGCTGACGAAACCAAGCTGACCGTTTCTGAAATTGGCGGTGGGGATTCCTATACGGTTGATCTGGCAGAACTGAACTCTACCACTATGGTGCAGAAGTACTCAGAGAAGGACGTTGATCCGGATACGGGTAAAGATGTAACCGTGACCTACACCTTTACTTATACCGCTTTCTAACGGTAGAAATAAGCCATGCCGGCTACCTAAAAGCCCGTTTCTCCTCAGGAGAAACGGGCTTTTATTTGGGAGTTATTACTTCACCGTGCAAACCGGCGTAAGGTGCGCCGCAATAACCGCCGCGTGGTGGCGGCCGTTTTCAATAAACCAGCGGCTGGTGTTCAGGCCGCCGCACACGGTGCCGGCCAGGTATACGCCGGGGCGGTTGGTTTCAAACGTATCGGGATTGTACCAGGGTGTGCACGCGGCATCATCCTGGGTAGCAATGCCCAGGGCGGCCAGCAGCGCGTAATTGGGCCGGTAGCCGGTGAGGGCATATACGTGGCTGGTGGGTAGGGTGAGCAGACCTTCCGGCGTGAGCACCTCCACGGCCTCGGGGGTAATGCGCTGCACACTGCTGCTGAAATATGCCTTAATCCGGCCTTCAGCAATGCGGTTTACCAAATCGGGCCGGATCCAGTATTTCACTGATTCACTGACCTCCGCGCCGCGCACTACCATTGTTACATCGGCGCCGGCGCGTAGCAACTGCAGGGCGGCTTTGGCCGAGGAGTTTTTGGCCCCGATAACCACCACCCGCTGCCCCACGTGGGCGTAGGGCTCTTTGTAGTAGTGGCTCACGTGCGGCAGGTCTTCGCCGGGTACGTTCAGCAGGTTGGGTATATCATAAAAGCCAGTAGCTATTATCACTGCGGCGCAGGCTATGCGGCCTTTCTCCGTGACTACCTCATAGCGGCCCGGCTCGCCTTCCAGCCCCATTACTTTTTCGTAGAGGCGGAGCGGGAGTTTCTCGGCCACCGCCACCCGGTGGTAGTAGTCCAGGGCGTCTTCGCGCAGGGGCTTGTAGTGCGCGGTGGGGAAAGGATAGTTGCCAATTTCAAGCAGCTCGGGCGTGGAGAAAAACTCCATATTGGTGGGGTAGCCCACCAGGGAGTTTACCAGCGCGCCTTTATCCACCACGCACACGGTGTGGCCGCGCCGCCGGGCCTCAATAGCGCAGGCCAGCCCCACCGGACCCGCCCCAATAATCACCACGTCAAAAGAAGCAGTGGCTTCTGGAAATTCAATAGCACTCATACAGGGCTTAAACTGCAAGAAGGCGCATAGGTTATCGGCTGGTGCTTTCCGGGCATTAAACGCGGGGCAGGAGCATACCATTATTTTTCTCTAACCCCACGCAACCAATAGAAGAAGGCGCCGGTCATGCCCGTGTAAGACATTTTCTAGCCTCTATTCTCCCTTTTATGAAAGCTGTTTTGTATTTATTTCTGGCTGCTGCCGGTCTAACGCTGGGGTCCTGTGAAAAGGATGAAGAAGTATCCCCCACTGACCTGACTGGCTTGGTTAGTAACTCTACCTGGCACCTGACGGATTATACGGTGGAGGCAAAAGCTGTCAACAGCAATTCCAGCGAGGTACACAGCATTTTCATTCCCTGCTATGGGCTGGACCAGTATACTTTAGCTGCAGATGGTCGGATACTGTGGACTCAGCTGGAGGGTACCTGCACTCATTATTGGCCAGACGGGCCACCCGAGCAACCCGAGAGTCACCAGAAGAATCTGGAAATAGGTGCCTGGATTTTAAAAGAGAATAATACCAAGCTTCAAATTAAGTCTACCTGGGGATGGGTTTATCACGAAGTGGGCAGTGATTATGAGACATCTCAATTAGATGCCTCCCACTTAGTAATAAACCGTCAATACTTATCATCCCAAAAAGACACTCTGTACACTAGAAAATCAATTTTTACCAAAGTGAATTAGAGAGTGAGAAGATAACCACAGCATTACCAGTTACCAGTTTATATTCTTATTTCAACGAGAACTGCCGCCGCTATGGATATAGCGGCGGCAGTTCTCGTTGAAGGGCTAACAGTTCCGTGCGCGGGCACCTACTTACGCTTTAGCGCCTTTAGAGCACCCGTTGACCACAGCGCCCAGCCCATTAATACGGGCTGGAAAAACAGCCGTCCCAACCGCTTGGTATCCGTGTCGAGGCCGAAGGCCGAAATGTGGTGCGTGTATTGATGCACGTTTCCAGGAAATACTGCCGCGTAAAACGCAGCCAACCCGATACCCATCCGTACCCGGTTTTTTCCTTTCAATGCCAGTAGCGCCAACCCCAACCCAATTTCCACCACGCCCGAAGCCAGTACTACTGTGTCTTTATCCAGCGCGATAAAATCGGGAACCTGGGCCTGAAACTCCTGGCGGGCAAAGGTGAGGTGGCCGGTGCCGGCTGTTACCATAAAAGTGCCCAGCAAGCCACGGGCAACATTTTGCAGGGTAGTAGTGGGTTGGTTTTCCAGCATATAGATAGCACCGGGAGTAGCCCGGCCCTGAGGTATACGGCCAACAGATGGGGCCGGATACCCCAGGGCTAGTGCGCCTGCAGCCAGTTGCTGCCGGTGCCTACCTCCACCTCCATGGGTACGCCGTGGGGCAGGGGCAGGGCATTAATCATCAGCTCCCTGATTTTGGGCGTGATGTAGTCGATTTCCGACTTCACAGCATCAAACACCAATTCGTCGTGCACCTGCAGAATCATTTTGGTGCCCAGTTTTTCTTCCAGCAGCCAGTGATGAATGTTGATCATGGCCTTCTTGATGATATCAGCCGCGGTGCCCTGGATGGGGGCGTTAATGGCGTTGCGCTCCGTGTAGCCGCGGAGCGTGGCGTTGCGGGAATTGATGTCGCGCAGGTAGCGGCGGCGGCCCAGCAGGGTTTCGGCGTACTCCAGCTCCCGGGCGCGGTTAATGCTGTCGTCCATAAACTTCTTCACCGAGGAAAACTCCGTGAAATAAGCTTCAATAATTTCGGTAGCCTCCTTGCGCGAAACGCCCAGGCGCTGGGCCAGCCCGAAGGCCGAAATGCCGTAGATGATGCCGAAGTTGACCATTTTAGCCTTGCGGCGCATTTCGCCATCTACCTGGTCCAGCGGCACTTTAAACACTTTGCTGGCCGTGCTGGCGTGAATATCCAGCCCCTGGCGGAACGACTCAATCATGGTTTTGTCGCCGGAGAAATCGGCCATGATGCGCAGCTCAATCTGCGAGTAGTCGGCGGCCAGCAGCACGTGGTCAGCATCGCGCGGTACAAAGGCCTTGCGAATTTCGCGGCCCTTCTCCGTGCGGATAGGAATGTTCTGCAGGTTGGGGTTGGTGCTGCTCAGGCGGCCCGTGGCCGTTACGGCCTGGTTGAAGGAGGTATGCACGCGGCCATCCAGCTCACAGACCAGCTGGGGCAGGGCCTCTACGTAGGTGCTGCGCAGCTTGGTAAGCTGGCGGTGCTCCAGAATGAGGCTGGCAATGGGCGCATCGGCGGCCAGCACGCTCAGAATTTCCTCGCCGGTGGCGTATTGCCCGGTTTTGGTTTTCTTGATTTTACCGCCGCCCAGGCCCATCTTATCAAACAGCACCTCGCCCAATTGCTTAGGTGAGCCGATGTTGAACGACTGGCCGGCTTCGGCAAAAATCTGGCCTTCCAGCTCGGTAATGTAGCCCTGCAGCTGCGCCGAGTATTCGCCCATGGCGGCGCTGTCAATCTTTACGCCTTCGTACTCAATAGCGGCCAGCACGGGCACCAGCGGGTTTTCTACCTCATTCAGCAGCTTCAGCAGCCCCACGGCCTCCAGCCTGGGCTCGAAGTAGTGCTTGAGCTGCAGCGTGACGTCGGCATCCTCGCAGGCGTAATCCTTCACCTCAGCCGGGGGAATGTCGGCCATGGTTTTCTGCTTCTTACCTTTAGGGCCAATGAGCTCAATAATGGAGACGGGCGTGTAGTGCAGGTAGGTTTCCGCCAGCACGTCCATGTTGTGGCGCATATCGGGCTCCAGCAGGTAGTGGGCCAGCATGGTATCAAAGAGCTGCCCTTTAATCTCTATTCCGTAGTGCTTGAGAATAGTGAGGTCGTACTTGATGTTCTGACCGATTTTTAGAATCTGCTCGGCATCAAAGAACGGACGGAACTCATCTACCAGCTGCTGGGCAGCTTCCTGGTCGTCGTGCGGTACGGGCACGTAGTAGGCCTCGCCGGGCAGCCAGCAGAAGGAGAGGCCTACCAGCCGGGCTGTCATGGTGTCCAGCCCTGTGGTTTCGGTATCAAAGCTGACCTCTTTTTGCAGCAGCAGGAATTTCAGCAGTTCGCGGCGCAGCTCCGGGGTATCTATCAGGTGATACTGGTGCGGCACATCGGCCAGTTGGCGGCGCGGTCCGGCAGGGGCACCAAAGGCGCCGGTTTCGCCTTCCTCGGCCGCTACCGCTACGGCGCCGGGCGCATCAAACAGGGAACCCTGCCCGGCGGGTACGCTGGGCCTGCGGGCGCCGCGCGGCGGTGGGGTGCTGGTGGCCGGGGCATTGCCGCCGCCCAACACGCGGGCAGCCAGCTGCCGGAATTCCAGCTCATCAAACAGCTGGCGCAGCATATCGGCATTGGGCTGCTCCAGGCGCAGGTTTTCCTCATGAAACTCAATGGGCACATCCAGATGGATGGTGGCCAGCTCCTTGCTCATCAGGCCCTGCTCGGCGTAGTTGCGCACGTTTTCCTGCAGCTTGCCCTTCAGCTTATCGGTGTTGGCAATGAGGTTTTCTACCGAGCCAAACTCCTGAATCAGCTTTTTGGCGGTTTTGTCGCCGATGCCGGGAATGCCGGGAATGTTGTCGGATGCGTCACCCTGCAAACCCAGAATGTCAATCACCTGCTCTACCCGCTCCACCTCGAAGCGCTGCAGCACGTGCTGCACATCCAGCACCTCGGCGGAGTTGCCCATAAAGGCCGGGCGGTAAATCTTCACGCAGTCCGTCACCAGCTGGCAATAGTCCTTGTCGGGCGTCATCATGAACACCTCGCCAAAGCCCTGCTGCTCGGCGCGCAGCGCCAGGGTACCAATCACGTCATCGGCCTCAAAGCCATCCACCATCAGAATGGGAATGTTGAAGGCTTTGATGATTTTCTTGATGTAAGGAATGGCCAGCCCAATGTCCTCCGGCATGGCCTGGCGCTGGGCTTTGTACTCCGCGTACTGCTCATGGCGGAAGGTTTTTTTCTGCGCATCGAAGGCCACGCCAATGTGCGTGGGCTTCTCCTTTTGCAGTACCTCCACCAGGGTGTTGGTAAAGCCCAGGATAGCGCCGGTATTCAGGCCCTTGGAGTTCACGCGCGGGTTTTTGCTGAAGGCAAAGTGGGCGCGGTAAATCAGGGCAAAAGCGTCGAGCAGGAAGAGTTTATGGTGCTGGGGAGCGGCGGAGGCGTCGGTCATAGGGCAGCGAAGGTACGGAAGTGAGCGGGGCAGGAAAACGCAGCCGGCAATAATAAGAACTGCAGGATTCGTACGGGCCGGGTCGCTTGTCCGTTTGCTTTACCGCTACAAAGCCGGCTTTACTTCCAGAATGGTGCGCGCACTGCCGGCCAGGCCGGTATCTGAGAGGCCCTGGATAACGATGAGATACTGCCCGGCCTGGTCGCCGGTGTAAAACTCGCTTTTGCCGGCCCCGGCGGCGGTGGCTATATCGGGGTTCCAGTACAGCAGGTTACGGAAGTCGGGCAGGCGGCTTTGCCGGGCCTCGGGGGTTTCATAGCGCGGGGCGTAAAATTCCCGCTGGCCCTGCACGCCCTCATAGGCCTGCACCAACACGCGCGGGTCGAGGGAAAAACCGGCCAGGTTGCCTTTATAAGTGGTAAAGCTGACGATGCCATCATAGATGGAGGTGCCATGCACATACCGGCTATCCATCACTTCCAGCTTCTGAATTTTAAGTGGGTCCATGGCCATCATTTTATTGATGTTGAAGACGGGAACCCCATCCAGCAGCACCATGGGGTTTTGGGTCAGCAGGGCCCCGTTAATCTTATCCTTCACCAAAAAATGAAAGCCATCTTTACGAATCCGGACATCTACGCCGGGCACGTACTCCCGCATAACCTCCTCCAATACCTTAAAGCGGGTGTACTTATCCAATAGATATATCTCATCAGGCTTGCCAAAAAAGGCCGTACTATCGGGGGCGGGCATGGTAATCCGGTTAGCGTATTTACCGGAGTAGATGGTTTGCACCTGTTGTTGAAAATGCCGCTTAGCATAATCGGGGGCAAAGCGAGGCAGGGCTGGCCCGCCCGCTACGGCTGCAGCATATTGCGGGGAGAAGGGCGAAAAAACTTCTATCTGGCAGGTGCTATCCTGCTGCGGATCGGTTTGAACGATAATATCCTGGGGGCCATAAAAATGGTTTAGCTCAAACTGAAAAACACCATTGACACCGCTCACCGCGTTCTGGAGCCGGGTAATACGGCTGGGGGCTGATAAGTAGGTAGTGATGCCCGGCACCGGCTTATTGGTGCCGGCCTGCGTGAGGCGGCCGCGCACCAGGTGGCCGTTTAGTTCGGGCAGAAACTCGAAGGCCACGGGCGCTGCGGCCAGTACCTGCTTCCAGTCGAAGCGGCTCCAGCCCTGCGTCAACATTAGATTATCGGTGGCCTCCGCTACTTCCGGGCTGGTAGCCGAGAAATAATACTCCGGCTGCTCAATAGTGCCGCGCAGGTCGGCGGCTAACCACAGGTAGCTGGTGATGTCAGGAATGGATGCGCGGGTAAGTGAATCCAGCCGGTATACGGCCATGGATACGCTGGCGCCTACCGGCTGCGAGGCGGCGGCAGTAGCCACCTGCACGCTTACTTTGTCGCGGGTAGTGTAGCCGTTCTTATCGGGCCGGGCCGTGATGGTGAGCGTTTGCCGGGGCGCCTGAAAATACAGCCGCTCACACAGGGGTTGCTGCGCGGCATTGAAGAGGGTGAAATGCGAAACGCCATCCAGTAGCTGCCCCCGATCAATAGTGAACAAGGCCTGCCCGTTGAGCAGCGGCTGCCGGGCGGCTACCACTACTTTTTGCCGAGAATGTACCAGCAGAGAAAGGGTTTCCGGCTGAGTGGTAGTAGCGGCTACCGATACCGTAAGGGCGGTAGGTGAGGTGCTTTCGAGGCGCATAACATACCCCTGCTCATATACCGCCGGTAGTTTGTAGGTGGCTGCCGGCAGCTTGCCCAGGGAAACCACCGCCGTGTAGCTGGCACCGGCGGCCGGCGTAAAGCGGAAGCTGCCCATGCCAAAGCGCAGCGTTTTAAACTGCGCTACCACGGCGCCCTGCTGGTTGAGGATTTTGCCTTCGGCCGCTATGCCGCGCCCGGTGCGGTCGGTTACCTTCAGGGCTACTTTGCTGCTGAGGCCCTGCACCAGGTTCCCGCCTTCCGGGAAAAACTGCACATCATAGGCTGCGGCGGAGTCTTTGCGCGCCTTTATCCCGGCCGTGGCAGAAGTATTGATGATGGTAACGGGTTGCTGGAAGTAGTATTCGGGCCCAAAGTTCTTCATCCAGCTGGTATAGGCCCGCACGGTGTAGGTGCCCGAGGCCAGCGAAGCCGGAATTGAAAAAGAGCCCTGGCCCTTTGCCTTCTTCAGCGCTATTTTGCCTTGCAGTACGGGCTGCTGCTCCCGGTTCAGCACTTCTACATATGCCACGGTACTCAGAGCCAGGGGCCGGCCGTAGGTGCCATCTACGGCATACACCTTAAACCAAATGGTTTCGCTGCTCAGATAGGTGGGCCGGTCCAGGTGCAGAAACAGCTTCTCGGGCAGGGCAGCCTGCTGGTAGCGGGCCAGCTTGCCCGTGAGGCCATTTAAAGAGTCTATCTGGCCGTACCCAGGTAAGGTGGCCAGCAGCCATAGCAGCAGTCCGCTGAGCAGCCCCTTGTTGGCAGTAGAAAGCATAGATAGTTTGGGAGTAGAAACAGCCATCTGGCAGAATACTTTTAGAAGGGAGGTTATGGCCAGAAATCCGGCTTCACATTGGTGCCACGCAGGCGGCAGTCTACACAGGCTGGCGTAGTAAAGGTGTAGCCGCCATCAGCGTTGCCTACCGGAACAAAGGAAACAGGCGGCCCACCAAAAATCTTCCACGCGTCTATAAAGTCCACCGTGTCGGGAATGGCGCAGCTCTCGTAGCCACTTTGCGTGCGCCAGGTGCGGGGAATGTCGGAAGGGGTAATAAAGATGCGCTTTTCGGCCACGGAGTGTATCCCGATATAGCCCAGTACCACTTCCTGCTCATCGGTGATGCCGTGCAGGTTGCCGGTCAGCTGCACGGGCAGCGGGTCGAAAATAGACCCCAGGTTTTCCGTGTTTTTCTGCAGCAGCTCCCAGTAGCTATACTCTTCTTTGGTCTGAGCATACTGCTTTACCAAAATGCTGTATGTCCGGTGTAGCTTTTCCGAGGTATCTGGTATCGACTGTATCAGGTGGTTGGCTACCCGGTCCTGCACCAGGTTGGTCGTTTTGGCCAGATTAACATCCGTAGACTTTTCGCTCCGCCAGCACAAAATAGGATAGGGCGTTTCTATGTCCTGGATTTGTCCCCGTTTGTACTCCAGGTAAGGGCGCAGTAGGGGCGCTATTTCCCAGGTTTCCTCATATTCCCAGCGGTAATAACGGGTAGCATTCTGCGCATCCTGGGTGTTTACGCTAATTTCCAATCCCTCCGGTTTGGGGGTGTAGGTTACCGATTCAATAGCCGGGGTGAGCTGCACCGGCATAAAGTCGGAGGCATAGGCCTTGCCCTGAGACGTAGTAAGTATCAGTCGGTATTTCAGAGCGGGGTTTAGCGTCAGGTGCGCGGAGGTGTACGTGCCAGCACTGGCTTCCTGCAGGTTATAGCGGCTAAAGTCTTCGCCTTCAATACTGACGGCGGCCCCGGTTTCCTTGGGGGCCGGCTGGCGGGAATCAATTGCAACGGAGCGCGAGAGGTAGATAGTAGTTTGGCCCTGCGAATTGATGAAACCCTCTACCACCAGAAAGCGGGTGGGGGAGTTAATAACTTCGGGCACGTAGGCATCAATGCAGCCCGGCAACAGCAGCGCCAGGCACCAAAGAAAAACCAGGCGCCGGTAAGCGTGGGGCAGTATAAAATAGAGGGGACGACCAGCCATCGGATAGTAACTTTTTAAAGCGGCTTACGGCCAGAAATCGGGCTTCACGTCGGTGCCGCGCAGGCGGCAGTCCACACAGTCCGGCGTTGAATAAGTATATCCTACCACAAAGGCTCCGTCGCTGGAATAGAGGGTGGTTACGGGTACATAATAGGGCACCTTGCCAAAAAACATATGGGGGGCATCCTTCACATCTAAGATGCCTGGCGGCACACAGGATTCATACCCGTTTATGGGGTTCCAGCGCCATTTGGCCGGCAGCTGACCCATGGTGATAAAGATGCGTTTTTCGGCCACGGAGTGCACTCCAATGTAGCCCAGCACCACTTCCTGCTCATCAGTAATACCGTGCACGTTGCCGGTTAGCTGCACGGGCAAGGGGTCATAGAGGGAGCCCAGGTTTTCCGTGTTTTTCTGCAGCATCTCCCAGTAGCTATATTCCTCCCGGGTCTGGGCATATTGCTTCACCAGAATGCTATAAGTGCGGTTTAGCCGTTCGGTGGTGGTAGTGATGGACTGCAGTAAGTGCTTGGACACTACATCCCGGGCCAGCTGGGTGGTTTTGGCCAGACTAATCCGGGTTGATTTGGCATTGCGCCAGCACAGAATGGGGTAGGGCTTTTCAATATCCTGGATTTTGCCATTCTTAAACTCAATATCAGGGCGCAGCAGGGGTGCTATTTCCCAGGTTTCCTCATAGTCCCAGCGGTAAAAGCGGGTAGAATCCTGGTCATCGTGGGTACTTACGCTGATGGCTACGCCTTCGTCGTTTCCCTGCCAGGTGACGGAGTCGATGGCCGGGGTAAGGCGGACGGGAACAAAATCAGAGGCGTAATTCTTGCCGGCCAGGGTGGTCAGCAGCAGCCGGTATTGCCGGGCGGGCGCCAGCGTCAGCGCCTCCGATTGGTAAATGCCGGGGCTGGTTTCGCGCAGCAAATAGCGGGCGCCGCCTTCTTCCTCAATGGCTACCTGGGCGCTGATTTCCTGCGGCGCCGCGGTTTTTTCGCGGATGGCTATGGCGCGGGTAAGCGTAATGGTGGAAATACCCTGCGCGTTGATAAACCCATCTACCACCAGATAACCGGGTGCCGCGCTGATGGACTCGGGCAGGTAGGAATCGATACAGCCCACCAGGCCTATAATCAGGCTCCAGAGGAGTAACCGCCGGCCATGTAGCGCGAGGAATTTCATCTAGAATTTGAAATTATAGGTAACGGTGGGAATGGGCTGCCCAAAAATGGAGAGCTTATACCCGCGAATACGGCCGTTTTCCGAGCGGAAATAGATGGAATAAGCATTGCGGCGCCCCGTCAGGTTGTATACGCCCACCGTCCAGGAGCCCTGCGCCAGCTTCTTTACTTTGTGGTTGCCTTCAATATTCAGGGCCAGGTCGGCGCGGTAGTAGTCGGGCACGCGGTAGGCGTTGCGCTCCGAGTAGTATACCCGGGGCGAGTTGCCCACGTAGTATTTGGCCAGCGGCAGCGTAATGGGCCGGCCGGTGCTGTAAGTGAAGTTCAGCGAGGCGCTCAGCCGGCGGTTGACGCGGTAGTTGCTGATCATCGTGAAATCGTGGGGCTTGTCGAAGTTGCTGGGATAAAAGCGGCCCCCATTAATCATATCGGAGGTAGTGCCCGAGTTTACCTGCACCAACGAGCGGGAGTAGGTGTAGCTCACCCAGCCATTTATTTTGCCCGTTACCTTCTTCACCATTACTTCTACGCCGTAGGCCTTGCCCAGCGCATTTACAATGTCTGTCTCAATGTGGTGGTTCAGCAGCAGCGTGGCGCCGCTCTTGTAGTCCACAAAGTCGCGCAGCCACTTGTAGTAGGTTTCCACCGATGTTTCAATGGTGTTGGACTTGAAGTTGCGGTAGTACCCCACCGATACCTGGTCGCCTACCTGCGGCCGGATGTTGGCGTCGCTGAGCTTCCAGGTGTCGGCCGGCGACACGGAGGCCGTGTTGGAGAGCTGGTGAATGTACTGGCGGGTGCGGTTGTAGCTGACCTTCACGGAGGTGTTTTCCGTGAGCGAATAGCGCGCCGACAACCGATACTCCGGCCCCTGATACGTGGCTACGGGCTTGCCCGCGGCGTAATGAATGGTGTCCGTGATGGAAGCTTCGGAGCGGGATTCGCCCAGCGCGTAACGGTACACATCCCGGGGGCCCAGGGCGGTAAACAGCGAGTAGCGCAGCCCAATGGCCACCGAAAGGCGAGAACTGATGTCAATCCGGTCGGAGGCATACAGCGCGCTTTCCAGCGCTTTCTCCTGCGGCAGAATATCGGGCCTTACCAGGGAGGCCTCGCCGGTGGGCGTCTGGCTGCCGGGAGAAATATTGTAGAACAGGGAACTGGCGCCAAAATCAACGGTGTGCTTGGCGCTCGGGAAATAGCTGAAATCAGCCTGCAGATTTTGCTGGCTGATGCCGTACTGCAGGCGGGCGGCGTTTACCGGGTTTTTATCACTCTCAATATCATAGGCGTAGTTGCTGTAAGCGCCCGTGAATACTCCGTAAAGCTTGTTGTTGAAGTTGTGCTGCCATTTCAGGCTGGCATTCTTGTTCACGTAATGATACGAGGTGTCACTGGCCAGCCGGAACTTATCCGCACTCAGATACCCCGTAGCGTACAGCGAGTTTTTATCGTTCAGCTGATGGTTGACGTGGGCACTGATGTCATAAAAAGACGCCGAGCTTTCGCGCAGCTTTTTATCCGAGAGCAGGTGCAGAATCCAGTTGGAGTAGCTGCTGCGGCCACTGATAATAAAGGCGCTTTTGTCCTTCACAATGGGCCCTTCCAGCGTCAGGCGACTGGTAAGCGGGCCAATGCCGCCCGAGCCGGAAAACTTCTTCTTGTTGCCCTCGCGGGTCTTAATATCCAGTACCGAGGAGAGGCGCCCACCGTACTTGGCCGGAATGGCGCTTTTATACAGCTCCACGCCCTGCAGAATATCGGGGTTGAAGGCCGAAAAGAAGCCAAACAGGTGCGAGGGATTATAAATAGTAGTGCCGTTAAACAGAATCAGGTTCTGGTCGGTGGCTCCGCCGCGCACATTCAGGCCGGTGCTGCCTTCACCCACTGATTTTACGCCGGGCAGCGTCAGAATAACGCGCAGGATATCGGCCTCCCCAAAAGCGGTGGGCACCTGCCGGATGGTCTTAATATCCAGCTTTTCCAGGCCCATCTGCATGCCGGTTACGTTCTTGTCCTTCTCGGCTTCAATCACTACTTCCTTCAGGGTGGTAATATCTTCTTCTGCCTCAATTTCCAGCTTGCCATCGGCCTGGAGCAGAATCTGGCGGCGGGTGTTTTTAATGCCGATGCCCCGGATTTTAATATTGTGGCGCCCCACCGGCAGCGTGAGGGAATAGTAGCCAAACTGGTCGGTGCTGGTGCCAATGGAGGGCGACTCCGTATAAATGGTAGCGCCAATCACCGGCTCCCCGGATTCCAGTTCCCGAATATGTCCCGCCAGGGTAGCTTTGCCGCTGCCCGAGCCCCTGGCTCCTATTTCATACACGCGCCCTTCCGCGCTGCGCACGGTGGTGGTCTGGCTGTTAGTAGTTACCCGCTCTTCTGGTGCTTCTGCCATAGCCGCTACGGCCCCGGCGGCTTCCGGAGTAAAGAAATTGCCGGGCAGGTTAGGGTCGATGGTGGCACCCGCGGTAATGAACACGCGGTTCTCACTATCCATAGCAAACCGGAAGGGCGTGTTTTGCAGGGCCTGCTCCAGCGCTTTGCGCACGGGCTGGTTTTGCACGTGCAGCGTCACAAACAGGCTGTCTACGGTAGCGGGGTCGAAATAAAAGCGCACCTCAGCCTGCGACTCCAACTGGCGGGCAAACTGCTCGAAGGGTATATGGTTGAAGCTGCCGGTGACGAGCTTCTCCGCGGGCTGCTGCCCAAAGCTGCGGTGGCTGATCAGGGTAAGGGCAAAGCACAGGCAGAATAACAGCTGGTAAAATTGCTTCATAGAGCAGGCAATGGAGACGGATTAATACTGGGACGCGGTGCCGTACGAAGCTGTTTTAGTGGGAACTGAGGCCATTATAAAAGCGCGTGAGCTGCACGATATCCGTTTCCCGGGTTCCCTTCCGGAATTTGAGGTTATTGGCCCGGATATATTTCTGCACCTCTTTCCCCTGATCCGCAAACAGGCGCGTAACCGCGCTCCGGCTGTTGGCGGCGTAATAATTGCCTTCCTTTCGAAGAAAAAGCTTGTCGGCCGGCGTAAACTCCAGCCGGGTTTTTCCCTCGTAAATGCGGTCCTTTTGTTGTTTTGTCCGCTTGGCCACCACCTGCACGGCACTATCTACCAGCACTTCATAAAAGCCTGTTTTAATAACTGCCCCGCTCGAGCTGTCGGCCTCTATCCGGATAAAGTGATGATCGGCCAGGGAGAAGGAGCGCACTTTCTCATTCACTAGCCGCAGGCGCAGGGGGCTGCCGGGCTGCTGCAGAACCACCTGCTCCAGCACAATATCATACACCAGCTGCAGGTTCGGGAAGTAATGGTCATTGTAGAATACACTGCCTGTAGCCGGCTCAGGCAACAGAAAAAACTGGTGCCCGATATTATTGGGGTACCGCCGGGCATAGTCTACATACTCCGGCCCATTAAACAGCTGGGAATGGACGGGAAAGGATTTGGTATACTGCTGCCGGAGCTGATCAACCGAGGCCGATAATGGAGAAGCGCTTGTTGGCGCTGATTGCGCCATAGCCAGCGGAGCCACCGTGAGCAGACAAAGCAAAAGGATAATCTGGCGGATAGGTATGGGCACGGGTACTAGTGTTCAAATGGGTGATGGTCAGTGTGTTGATGAGAATAAAAATGTCCTTAGGCCGTAGGGCTTATCACTGCCACTAGTCGTTTCCTGCACCTGTTTTATTCCGGTAACCGCACTTTTCTATTCTGCTAAAGCGGCCCCTGCCAACTCATCATTTTGCTGCATAAGAGTAGAGGCAAAAAGTAAGGTTTAGGTTGCACGAAGGGGGCGCACAGCAAAATATTTTCAATTTACGATGATATGCTGAAGCGAACAGAATACCCGTTAGCCGCCTGCGGGCAACTGCACGCTGTTGATAACTGCCCGCCGGCATCTGTAATGCTTTATAAGATGGGGTTTACCTCAAACGTGAAGCTCCCGGTACCCGCTATGCCGGCGGCCGTGAGGCCCTGCACCACTACCCGGTAGTGCCCCCGCAGGTCAGAAGTGTAAAACGAAAGCGCCTCGCCCGGCGCAGTGGTGGTATTTACGTTGGGATTCCAGTACAGCAGGTTGCGCAAATCGGGGAGGCGGCTGGCTTTTTCCTGGGGCGTATCGTAGCGGGGGGCGTAGAACTCGCGCAGCGGCAGCAAGCCTTCGTATTCCTGCACCAGGGCTTTGGGGTCCAGCTGAAAGCCCTCCAGGTTGCCCTTGTAGGTAGTAAAGCTCATAATCCCATTATACAGCAGCCGGCCCTGCATAAAGCGGCTGGTTACTACTTCCAGCTTCTGAATCCGGAGCGGGTCCATGGCCATGAGCTTGTTGGTTTGGAACACCGGCACTCCGTCCAAGAGCACCAGAGGCGGGCTGGTAAACAGGGTCCGGTTCACCCGGTCATCCACTGTAAAATGAAAGCCATCCTTTCTAATGCGAACTTTCACCCCGGTCACGTATTCGCGCAGCACTTCCTCCATCACTTTAAAGCGTGTGAAATCATCCAGCCGGTAGCGCTCATCGGGCTGGCCGTAGAAGGCCAGCGTGTCGGGCGCGGGTGTTCGGTATTGGGTTTGTTGCTGGCGGGCATAGGCATTCTGGAGCTGCGTCTGCAAATGTCGACGGGCTACCTCTGCCCGGAATGAGGCGCTGAAAGCAGGTAAGCGACCGGGCAGTGCCCCGGCAAAACGCTGCGAAAAGGGGTTAAAAATCTCGAAGCTATACGTGCTGTCCTGCTGGGTATTGGCCTGCAAAATGATGTCGCGCGGGCCATATAGGCCATTTACTTCAAACTGAACTCCACCATCTTCCGCACTAATGGCATTATACACCCGGGCAACCCGGTTGGGCGAGGCCAGATAGGTAGTGAGGCCGGCCGCCGGCCGCCCCGTGCCGCTATGCCGCACCAGCCCCCGCACCAGGTGCCCGCGTAATTCCAGCGGAAACTCAAGCCGGGGAGGTGCTGCGGCCAGTACCTGCTTCCAGCTGAAGCGGCTCCACCCCTGCGTCAGCATCAGATTATCGGTGGCCTCCGCTACTTCGGGGCCGGTAGCCATCAGGTAATATTCCGGCTGCTCCACGTGCCCTTTCAAGTCAGAAGTCAGCCAGACATAGCTGTTAAAGTCGGGTGTAGCATCGGCAGAAAGCGAATCGAGCCGGTACACGGCCACAGAAAGATTGGCGGGTACTGCCTGACCGGCAGGCCCCGCCGTTTTCAGCTGCAAGGACACTTTCTCCCGGCCGGTATACTGCCGCTTATCCGTTTGGGCCGTGACTACCAGCTGCTGCCGGGGCTGGCGGAAATACAGCCGCTCGCAAAGCGGCTGGCGGCGCGCGTTAAACAGCGTGAAGTGCGAAATACCCTCGGCCAGCTCCGCTTGGTTTATAGTAAACACCGCCCGTCCGGCCACTAAGGGTGCCTGCGCCGAAACCAACAGCTGCTGCCGGGCATGGCCCAGCAAAACCACGGTTTCCGATGTGGTAGCGGGAGAGGCCTGCACGGTTATCGTGAGCTGCTGCTCATTAGGTTGCTCCAAATGCAGCACGTAGCCCTGCTCCTGCACAACAGGCAGCTGGCGCGTGAGGCGCTGGCCATTGGCCAGCCGAAGCACGGCCTTGTAGGGAGCGTGGGCAGAAGTGGGGGTGAAGGTGAAGCGGCCCATACCAAACCGCAGGGTTTGAAACGCGGCTACCAGCTGGCCCTGCGCATCCAGCACCGAGCCCGTGGCGGCCAGACTGCGGCCGCTTCTATCCAGGACTTTGAAGGCCACCTGACCCGGCAGGCCTTTCACCAAGTAGCCACCTTCCGGGAAAAACTGCACATCATAGCCGGCCGTATCGGGGGCGGCAGCGGTGCCCGAAGCACGCAGTGTGTTAAGAATAGTGACTGGCTGGTGGAAGTAGTATTCGGGACCAAAATTCTTCATCCAGCTGGTGTAGGCCCGCACCGTATACCGGCCCGAAGGCAGCGAAGCCGGCAATGACAAGGAGCCGTACCCGATGGCTTGCTGCAGGGAAATCTGCCCTTGCAATACCGGGCGCTGCTTGCCATCCAGTACTTCTACATACGCTATGCTGCTTAGCGGCAGCGGCCGGGAATAAGTGCCATCTATCACGTACGCTTTAAACCACATCATTTCTCCACTTAGATAGGAGGGCCGGTCCAGGTGCAGAAACAGCTTCTCGTGCACCGCCTGCTGCTGATACCGCTGAAACTGCCGGCCCACGGAATCAGCCGGCGACTGCGCCCGGGCCGGCGCCAGCCCCAACACAGTGCCGGCAAGGCACAGAAGACGGAAAAAAGCCTGAAAACGCATACAACTAAAATGAAAACAAGCCCGGCCGCTGCTTAAGGCCAGAAGCTGGGTTTGAGGTTGCTGCCGCGCAGGCGGCAATCCACGCAGGGAGCGGTTTGGTAGGTGTAGCCAATGGTTTTGCCGGCTTTGTCGGCGGCCGGCCCTACCGGCACGCGCAGGGTGGTATCGGTGAAAAAGATGGCGGGCTTATAGGGCGTTTTGGCAATGAAAATGGTGTCCAGCAGCATGCAGCCGGCATACTCCGGGTTAGCGCTAATCCAGGAGGTAGGCAGGGTGCTGTTATCAATAAAAATGCGCTTCTCGCTTACTGTGCCGGCGCCTATGTAGCCCAGTACCGGCTCCTGGCTGTTGGTGGTGTTATGGATATTGCCGGTGAGCTGGCTGGGCAAAGGGTCGAAAAGCCCGCCAATGGACTGCGTATTTTTCTTCAGCGTTTCCCAGTACTGAAACTCCTCCTCGGTGAGGGCAAACTGGCGCACCAGAATGCTGTATTTATACCGCAGCCGAATGGAGTTGGCCGGCAGGAAAAGCAGGCGGTAATCCAGCACCGCGTCCCGGCTGAGGGCTACCGTGGAAGCGGTTTGCACGGCAGTGGTGTTTTCCGTGCGCCAGCAGTGGTAAATGTCATTCCGACGCGGGAGCAGGGTGTCGCCCTGCTTTTCCAGGCCACTCTTCGCGCCCGAGGTAAACTCCCAGGTTTCCTCGTACTCCCAGCGGTAGTACTGGCTGCGGGCGGCATCGTCGTGAGTGCTGAGATACAGCTGCACGCCATCGGCCTGCACCCGGCCGGCCAGGGAGTCGATGGCCGGGGCCGGTTTCACGGCCACGAAATCCGAAGCGTAGTCGCGGCCCTGGGTGGTTTGAATGCGCAGGCGGTAGCGGTGGTCGGTGGGCAGCTGCTGATTGGCGGAAGTATAGGTGCCCGGGGCACTTTCCGGCAGTGCCCAGCGGGTGCCGGCATCGTCCTCAATGGCTACCACGGCCTGGGTTTCCGGGGGGGGGGCCCTTTGGGGCGGCCAGGTTGCGCGTGCGCGAGAGCTGAATAGTAGTAGCGCCGTGGGTATTAATGTAGCCCGTTACCACCAGAATATTGACGGGCTCCTGCAGCACCTCGGGCTCAAAAGGCGTTACGCAGCCGGCCAGCAGCGGCAGGAGCATCCAGTAGAAAAGCCATTTCCAAACACGCATATCTCAGGAGGGGCTAAAATCGGAAGTTGTAGGTAATGGCCGGAATAGGATGGGCAAAAATGGCCATCTTATATCCCTTAATCTGCCCATTCACAGTTTTGAAGTACACCGAGAAAGGGTTGTCGCGGCCCGTCAGGTTATACACACCCAGCGTCCAGGAGCTGTGGGCCAGCTTGCGCACTTTGTGGTTGCCTTCAATATTCAGGGCCACATCGGCGCGGTAGTAGTCGGGCACGCGGTAGGCGTTGCGCTCGGAGTAGTACACCCGCTCGGCGCCGCCGGCGTAGTAGGTGGCCAGCGGCAGGGTAATGGGCCGCCCGGTGCTGTAGGTGAGGTTGAGGGAGGTGCTCACGCGCCGGCTGAAGCGGTAGTTGCCAATCAGCGTCAGGTCGTGGGGTTTGTCGAAGTTGCTGGGGTAGTAGCGCCCGCCGTTTACCCGGTCGGCGGGCGGGCCGGCATTAGCCTTTACCAAAGAGCGAGAATAGGTATAGCTCACCCAGCCATTGAGCTTGCCCGTGAGCTTGCGCACCAGTAGCTCTACGCCATAGGCCCGGCCCATGGCATTCACGACATCGGTTTCCAGGTGGGGGTTGAGCAGCAGCGTAGCGCCGCCCTTATAATCCACAAAGTCGCGCGTAGACTTATAATACAGTTCCACGGAGGTTTCTACCGTGTTGCTCTTCAGGTTGTGGTAATAGCCCATGGATGCCTGGTTGCCCACCTGCGGGCGGATGTAGGCGTCGCTCAGCTTCCAGATATCAGTAGGCGAAACAGCCACCGTGTTCGACAGCAGATGCAGGTACTGGCGGGTGCGGTTGTAGCTCAGCTTCACGGAGGAGTGGTCGGTAAGCGAGTAGCGGGCCGAAAACCGGTATTCCGGCCCGTGGTAGGAGGCCAGCACCTTCCCGGCGCCATACTGCACGGTATCAAGTATACTCGAGGTAGATCGGGACTTGCCCGGCGCGTACTGGTACACGGCGCGCGGGCCCAGGGCCTGATAAAGCGAGTAGCGCAGCCCCACCGAAACCGACAGCCGGGGCGTGATATCAAACCGGTCGGAAGCGTACAGGGCGCTTTCCAGGGCCTGCTCGCGGGGCAATACATTGGGCGTTACCAACGACTCCGCGCCCGAGGGCCGCTGGCTGCCCGGCTCGATGTTGTACCGCAGGGAGCTCACCCCAAAATCTACGGTATGGCGGGCGTTGGGGAAATAGCTGAAATCGGCCAGCCCGCTGTACTGCCTGATGCCGTAGGCCAGCCGGGAGGCCGTGGCCGCGTCCCGCTGACTGGTAATGTTATAACCGTAGTCGGAGAGGGTGCCCGTGAGTACCCCGTAGAGCTTATTGCTGAAGGAATGCCGCCACTTCAGGCTGGCCGTTTGGTTGTTGTAGCGGTACGCCGTATCACTGGCCAGCTGAAATTTATCGGCGCTGCGGTAGGCCGTCAGGTAGAGGGTGTTTTTGTCGGAAAAGGCGTGGCTGACGTGGGCGGCCAGATCATAAAAAGAAGCCGAGCTTTCCTGAAAGGTTTTTCCGGGCAGCAGCTTCAGCAGCCAGTCGGAGTAGCTGCTGCGCCCGCTCAGGATAAACGCGCTTTTGTCCTTCACAATGGGCCCTTCCAACGTCAGGCGACTGGTAAGCGGGCCAACACCCCCGGAGCCGGAAAACTTCTTCTTGTTGCCTTCCCGCGTGGTGATGTCCAGCACCGAGGAAAGCCGCCCGCCGTACTTGGCCGGAATGGCACTTTTATACAGCTCCACGCCCTGCAGAATATCGGGGTTAAAAGCCGAGAAAAAGCCAAATAGATGGGAAGGGTTGTAGATAATGGCATCGTTGAACAGAATCAGGTTCTGGTCGGCAGTGCCGCCGCGCACATTCAGGCCGGTGTTGCCTTCACTCACTGACTTCACACCCGGCAGCGTGAGCACCACCCGCAGGATATCGGTTTCACCAAAGGCCGTGGGCACCTGCCGCATGGTTTTGATGTCGAGCTTCTCCAGGCCCATCTGCATGCCCGAAACGTTCTTGTCCTTCTCGGCTTCAATCACCACTTCCTTCAGCGGGATAATATCCTCCTCGGTTTCAATGTCCAGCTTGCCGTTGCCGTGCAGCACCAGCTGGCGCCGGGTATTCTGAATGCCGATGCCGCGCAACCGCAATTCATGGCGGCCCAGGGGCAGCGTGAGGGAGTAATAGCCGTACTGATCGGTAGTAGTTCCGACTTTCAGGGCTTCTACATACACGGTAGCGCCAATCACCGGCTCGCCGGAAGTTTGGGTGCGTATGTGGCCCGCTACCGTGGCTTTGTTGCCTGGCGCCGCGCTTCCTGCCGTTCCAATTTCGTAGCGCTTCAACTCGGCGGCACTTACGCTGGCCACCCTCCCGGTGCCTCTTTCAGTCGGCACTACTGGGGTTTCCTGCGCGGTTTGTTCCGTTGTGGCCAGTTGAAAAAAGCTTTCCGGTACGGTAGCCTGCAGAGGCGGCCCACCCAGAATATACACCCGCTTTTCCTCCTCATCCAGCACAAACTGCAGTGGCGTGCCCCGCAGGGCCAGCTCCAGCGCCTGGGGCAGAGGTTGGGCGCTTAGCTCGGCGGTTATGGCTAGGCTATCTGTCTCGGCGGGGTTAAAGTAAAAGTGGTAGCGCGTCTGGGTTTCCAGCTGACGGATAAACTCTGCAAACGGCACCTGCCGATAGGTGCCGCTGACCACTTCCGGGGTGGGCCGTTGCTGCCCATAACCCGGCTGCAACAGGCTGCTGAGTGCCAGTAGCAGTACTATCCGGTAGAGGTATTTCATGAAAGGCGCATGCAGCAAATAAGGGAAACAGCCCGGGAATTAAGGTGTGGCCGCCGGCAGACTCTGGTAGTAGCGGATTAGCCGGACCAGGTCGGCCTCGCGGGTGGCTTTTTTAAAGCGGAGCTTCTGGCTGCGGCTAAATTTCTGCAGCTCTTTCCGCTGGTCCGGGAAAATGCGCAATACCGGGGCCAACTGGCTAACCGGGTAGTAGGCGTTGCCCATCTGCACATACAGCTGATCAATGACGCGGAAAACCGGGTAATAGATTTTCTGGTCCGACTGCTCCTTCATTTCTTTCCGACGTTTGGCCAGCACCCGCACCGGGCCATCCAGCAATACCTCGTAAAAACCGGTAGCTACCGCATGCGGGGCACCGGGCTGGTTTTCCAGCCGCACAAACCGATGCGTCCCTACCGTAAAGCCCGCTACCTTTTCTTCTACCAGGTGCAGAAACAAAGCCGTAGCCGGCTGCTGCAAAACCAGCTGATCCAGCCGGATATCGTAAAGCAGCGGGACGTTAGGGTAGCTATGGCCCCAGTATGCCACACTGCCCAGTTGGGGCTTGTTGGATTCAAAAAACTGGTGCCCCTCCGATTTGCGGTAGTAGCGGGTATAGTCTACGTACTCTTTGCCATGGTAAAGCTGCGACTGATCCTGCCGCATGGCCTCATAATGGTGGGTGAGCTGCCGGGCAGCAGCCGTGAGAAATGTGGAGTCCGGGTGCGGCACCTGCCCCCGCGCCGCCAAGGAAACCCCGAAGGCCAGCAGGAAAAGAAAAAGACAGGTTTTAATGCTGTCAGCGTAAGGCATCTACCTCGATGGCTTGAATAGTAGATGGAAGGGCAAGGTTTTGCAGCATAATACAGCTTCTGGAGCAGCGGCCGGGCGCTTTTCTGAGAAAGGTAAACAATCGGCAGGCTACATTGAAATAACTTTCCGCGGGTGCCCTGGGAGGCTTGGTTATCAGAATGAAACAGCGGGGCCACTTATCTTGCGGCTATGAAAACCAGCTTGCTTTTCCTGTTGCTGCTCCAGGGCCTGACTGCCTGGGCACAAGTTCCGCCTGCTTCCCGCAGCCTACGCCCCACGGCCGCGGAGCACGCCCGGGCTGTAGCAACCTTTCAGCAGGAACTGAACGCGGAATACCGTAACCCCGCGGAGTCGCCACTGACGCCGGAGGACCGCGCGGCTTTCACGGGCCTGCTCTTTTTTCCGGTTAACTACAGTGCCTGCGTAGAAGGCCGGTTTGTGGCTGATTCGCTCTCAGTGCCTTTTGCCATGCAAACCAGCACCAGCCGCCGCCCCATGTACCGCAAGTATGGAGAGGTGCATTTCACATTAAGTGGCCAGCCCCTAAAGCTCACGGTGTATCAAAACCAGGAGCTGATGCAAAAGCCGGGGTTTGAAGACTACCTCTTCGTGCCCTTCACTGACCCCACCAATGGCCAAACCAGCTATGGCGGCGGGCGCTATCTGGATGTGCGCACCGGCCAGATACAGGGTGGCATGTTGGTGCTGGACTTCAACCGCGCTTATAATCCCTTCTGCGCCTACAGTGGCCGCTACTCCTGCCCCGTGCCGCCCGCCGAAAACCGCCTGCCCGTGGCCATAGAAGCCGGTGTGAAGAGCCCGCATTAATTCTAACTTTTCGCTCCAAAAACAGAGCGCCCGCAGCATGCTGCGGGCGCTCTGTTTTTATCAGGATACAAGCTGGGTTTACCAGCTGCCGCTGGCGCCACCGCCCCCGGAGCTGCCGCCGCCAAAGCCGCCGAAACCGCCGCCGCCCCCAAAACCACCACCACCTCCGCCGAAGCCACCGCCGCCGAAACCGCCGCTACCAAAGATGATGGGCGGAATCATGCCGCCGCCAAAGCCGCGGTTGCGCCGGCCGCCACCGCCTTTACCACCGCCCATGCGGGAGATGAACAGGAAGATGAGCAGGGCCAGCACTACCCAGAACAGCCAGCCGGAGCCGCCACTATCATTGTAGTCGCCGGAGGGGCGGGGCTCGGCCTGGTACTCGCCGGCGGCTAGCGCAAACAGGCGGTCCGTAGCGGCATCCAGTCCTTTATAGTACTCGTCGGCGCGGAAGTTGGGCACCAGCACATTGGTGATGATGCGCTTGGCCAAGGCATCGGGAATAGCGCCTTCCAGGCCGTAGCCGGTATGGATGTTGATTTTATGCTCTTCCTTGGAAACCAGAATCAGCAGACCATTATTCTTGCCTTTGCGGCCAATGCCCCACTTCTCAAACAGCTGCTGGGCGTAGTCGGCCACCTCGGCGCCTTCCAGGGAAGGTACCGTCACAATGGCCATTTGCGAGGAGGTGGAGTCATCATAGGCCACCAGCTTGCGCTCCAGGGCCTCCACTTCCTCCGGGCGCATCAGCCCGGCCAGGTCATTTACCAGGCGCGGGGGCGAGGGGCGTTCCGGCAGGGTTTGCGCAAACAGGGGCGGGGCCACCAGCAGGAGCAGCAGCCACAGAAAGTAGATGGGGCGCAGGGCGGCACCGGGCCGGAAGAGAGGTAGCATCATATACGCGGCGGCGTAGCGTCGCCAAACGAAATGGAGTCGTCTAGTTCGTTCTGGTCGGTGTGGGCGTTATAGGGGAAATACCGCTGCAACTGCTCGCCTACCATCTGAATGCCGCGCTCCAGGCCCAGTACAAACTTGTGGGTCCGAAAATTCTCGAGCACAATTTCCTTCGTGGTTTCCCAGAAGTCATCGGGCACGGCAGAGTTAATACCGGCATCACCCACAATGGCAAACTGACGGGTTTCCCAGGCTACATAAAACAAGACCCCGTTGCGCTCCGCCGTTTCCTGCATGTTAAGCTGCGCAAATATTTGCGCGGCCCGGTCCAGCGGCTCCGGGGTAGGGCAGGTGTCTTCAAAATGCACCCGGATTTCGCCGGAAGTCGTGACTTCAGCCTGCCGGATGGCTGCTACCAGTGCAGCCTCCTGCTGGGGCGTGAGAGGATTAACCATAGTTCAGTTGTCAGTTGTCAGTTGTCAGTCGCCAGTCGCCAGTTGTCAGTTCGTTTAACGAAGCATTAACAACTGGCAACTGGCAATTGACAACTGGCAACTCAATTAAAATTGTACGGTAGGCGCTTTCTGCGCGCCGGCTTCTGCCTCAAAGTAGGGCTTTTCAGTGAAGCCAAACATACCCGCAAAGATGTTATTGGGGAAAGACTTGATGTAGCCGTTGTAGTCGTTGGTGACGGTGTTAAACTTCTGCCGCTCCACGTTAATACGGTTCTCGGTCCCCTCAATCTGAGCCTGCAGTTCCTGGAAGTTGGCGTTGGCTTTCAGGTCCGGATAGTTTTCCGAAACGGCCAGCAGGCGGCCCAGCCCGGCCGATACCTGGCTTTGGGCTTCCTGGAATTTCTTGATGTTTTCGGGCGTCAGCTGGTCAGCGGAAAGCTGCACGCTGGTGGCCTTGGCGCGGGCATTAATTACGTCGGTCAGGGTTGACTTCTCGAAGTTGGCGGCGCCTTTCACGGTGTTTACCAGGTTCGGAATCAAGTCGGAGCGGCGCTGGTAGCTGTTCTGCACGTTGGCCCACTGGGCTTTCACGGCCTGGTCTTTCGATACCATGGAGTTGTAACCGCAGGAAGACTGACTCAGCATAATGACCAGGCCGGCCAGATAAAGGAGGAAACGTTTCATGAGAAAGGATTGGGAAAGAAAGTGAGGGAGAGAAAATCAAAGAAAAGCGGGCTGCCGCCCCAGGAAAGCAGTTGCTGATGAGCTTACTGCCCCGGCAATACTATGCACGAAATCCTATATACACGTGCTGCCAGTACGAAATCAGAACGCAGCGGTTGTATTATAGGCCGCCAACCGCGCCGAATCCTTATTTTGCGAGTCTATCTGACCACCATTGCACCGCACATGAAAGCAGTTATTCCCGTTGCCGGCATTGGGTCGCGCCTGCGGCCTCACACGCACACCCAGCCTAAGTCGTTGGTACCCGTGGCCGGAAATACTATTCTGGGCCATATCATCGACCGTTTGCGCGATGCCGGTTTTGAGGAGTTTGTGTTCATCATTGGCTACCTGGGCGAGAAAATTGAGCGCTACGTGCGCCGCGAGTATCCCGATCTGAAAGTCACCTTTGTGGTGCAGGAACCCCGTGAGGGCATCGGCCACGCCCTGTGGCTGGCCCGTGACACTTTCCGCCACGACCCTGACGGCGTACTGATTCTGCTGGGCGACACCATTGTGGACGTGGACCTGCCCCGGCTGCTGGAAATGCCCGGCACCGTGCTGGCCGTGAAAGAGGTGAAAACCCCCGGCATGTTTGGCCTGGTAGAAACCAGCGGTAGCGGCCGCGTGACCAAAGTGGTGGAGAAGCCCAAAATCCCCAAGTCGAACTACGCCATGGTGGGCCTCTACAAAATAGCCAACCCCGAGCGGCTGGCCGAAGCCCTGGAATATATCATCAATGAGGACCAGCGCACCCACGGCGAGTTCCAGCTCACGGATGCGCTGATGCGCCTGATTCAGCAGGGCGAGGAAATTACCACCACGCCGGTAGACAACTGGTTTGACTGCGGCCGCAAGGAAACCCTGCTGGAAGCCAACGCCCGCCTGCTCAACCGCCCCGAGTTCCTGGCCCGCCTGTACCCCGAGTTTCCCGATACCATCATCATTCCGCCCGTCAGCATTGGCAAGGACTGCCAGATTTCGCACTCCATCATCGGCCCCAACGTGGCCATCGGCGACCGTACCATCGTCAAAAACACTATCCTGAGCGACTCCATCATCGGCTCCTACTCCGAGCTGCGCTCCGCCGTGATGCACGACTGCATTGTGGGTTCCGATGCCTCCTTCCGCGGCCTCAACCACAGCATCAACATCGGGGACAATACCGAAATAGATTACAGCTAAGGCGGTATGTGTCATTGCGAGGACGAAGGACGAAGCAATCCGTCCTTTAAAAAGCACTGAAGTCTCTTTTACCAGAAAGCCCTTGTCGTACGATACGTCAAGGGCTTTTCACATCTTAAGGCTCTCCGCGTTTCAGGGGACGGATTGCTTCGGCTGGCGCCTCGCAATGACACGTTGAAATATCACTGAGACAAAATTTTCTGCTCCGGAGTACGTTTCGGCACAACCTGCGGGCCGGCTTGGCAGTACGCGGGGTTGCGGCTTCGGCCGTGAAACGTTACTTTGGCTCGATGCGAAACCCTGTTTTTTCTCGCCTGCTGCCGGCTATGGCAGCTGCCCTGCTGCTTACCGGCTGTTATTCGCGGGAGGATATGAACTCCGAAAACACCGCTACGGTATCTAAAACCACAGCGCCCGCGGAAGAAAAGCCCACGGCTCAAGCGCCGGAGGCGGCGGAAAACTCCGTTCCGGAAGGGGAGCAGCCCGAAGCCCCGCTGGACCGGGCCGCTATTTTCCTGGAAGTATCGGGCTCCATGGAAGGTTTTATGCCGAAGCCCGGCGCCAGCGCCCAGAATACCCGCTTCCAGCAGCACGTAGCCCAGTTTCTATCCGATGTGAACCGGAGCACGGCCGTGCAGCAGAAGCAGTTCTTCCGCATCAAGGAAAAGCCTTACCGCGACACCTACCAGCAGCTTTCCGGTACCGTGCGCGGCGGCATCCGGGAGCCCGCCAAGAGCACTGATATTCCCTCCGTGCTGGATACGCTGGTGAGCCATTATTATGAGCCTAACACCGTCAGCGTGCTGATTTCGGACTTTATCTACTCGCCGAAAAATGCCGGGGCCATTCCCTACATCAAAACCGACATTACCGACGCTCTGAACCGCGCTGGCCGCTCCGATCTGGCCGTGTCGGTCTACGGTTTTACTTCTGATTTTCACGGCACCTACTACCCGGCCCTGAAAACCGGCGGGCCCAAGCGCGCCAACTGCTGCGATACTGACATTCCGTACTATTTCTGGGTAATTGGCCCCGCCGATGCCGTGCGCCGCTTTGATGCCGCGCTGCTCAGCAAGCAGCCCGCCCAGCAGGCGCATTTCGGCGTGAAATACCCTACGCCTTCCTCCTCACTGCTCAGCAAATTCCAGAACCAGGGCGGCTGGTACTATGGTGATGCCGGGGCCAGCAAGCGGGCCGCGGGGGCTTCCTACCACACGGTGGCCGTCAGTGAAGTATCGGCCCAGCAGCCCGTGGAGTTTGTGGTGGGTCTGAACCTGGCGCCGTTGCCGGCCCTGTACCGTGACCTGACGTATCTGAAAGCCAACCTGCAGCTGGTAGGCGTGGACACCGATGCCAAAATTACCCAGGTATTTGCCGCCACTGACCAGACCCGCGCCAGCAGCGGCCCCGAGTCCGGCTACACGCACTTTGTGAAAGTGCGCCTTACCCGCATGGCCAAGGCCGAGCGCCCGCTCCAGCTGGTGCTCAACAACAAGCGCCCCGCCTGGATAAATGAGTGGACCACTAAAAACGACAGCAATATCAATCAGGCCGGTGCTAAAACCTTTGCCTTCAGCTCTTTGCTGGACGGCGTGGAAGCGGTAACCACCAGTGAGCAGGACGTTCGGCCCGTTTTCACGGTGCCCCTGATCCTGCAACCGGCCCGGTAATTGCCCGGCGCAACCTCCCTACGTACTAATACCTGTTCGTTTACCGTTTCTTTACCCACGCACCAGCCAGGCGCGCCTCTCTCCCCGTTCCATGAAAGCATTCTTCCGGTTCCTCTACGAAATCATTGGCTCCCCTCAACCACCCGCGGATACCCCCGTGTACCGCGACGTCATCTTCCCCAACATTGGCCTGCTAAACCTCGGTCTTTCCCTGGCGCTGGTGGTGGTGTTCTACTATGTGATTAACCGCGCCATGGGTGTGGCCACCTTCAATAAGGGCCGCCACTGGGGAATTTTCTTTTTCCTGAATGCGGTGCTGGCTTTCATTATCGCCATTTGGCAGGCCAACGCCCAGCAGGCTACGGAGCACAGCTATATCTACTGGCTGGCTACCTGGAACGCAGTTTTGAGCATGCTGTGGTTCTTTGTGTTCTCGCTGATTCTGCGGCGTGGCTCTACCAACGCCAGCACCACACCGTTTTAAGTGTAGCGCGAAGCTCCAGCTTCGTGTATCGTTGAACAATGGCCACCGCGCCGTTTTTACGATTCTGATTGTTTTTATCGTTCAGATATTTCGTTGAACGATGCGCGAAGCTGGAGCTTCGCGCTACAGTCATTTAGCACTCGCAACTCATGGCTAAACTGTTTTTATTCGGCATCGGCGGCACAGGCTCGCGCGTCATTCGCTCGCTCACCATGCTGCTGGCCTCGGGCGTAGAGCTGCCCAACTGCGACCGGGTAGTGCCCATCATCATCGACCCTGATGCCCACAACGGCGACATGAACCGCACGGTGGCCTTGCTGCAAAGCTACCAGCAGGTGCACCGCCGCCTGGGCCAGCAGGAAGAAGGCTTCTTCAAAACCGACATCAGCACGCTGAGCAATATCTCAGCCGATGCCAATGGCGGCGTGAAGGATACCTTTATCTTCGACTTCGGCGGCATCAACCAGAGCTTCCGCCAGTACCTGCACTACGACCAGCTTTCCGTGGATTCCAAGGCCGTGGTAGAGCTGCTATTCACCCAGGACAACCTGGAAAGCCCGCTCACCATTGGCTTCCGCGGCTCGCCGAACGTAGGCTCCGTGGTCCTGAATAAGGTGGTGGAGAGCCCGGAAATGAGGTTTTTCGCCGATAACTTCCAGGAAGGTGACCGGGTGTTCTTCGTGTCGAGCATTTTTGGGGGTACCGGCGCGGCTGGTTTCCCGCTGCTGCTCAAAAACCTGAAAGACCCCAACACCCGCCTCAGCAACGCCCGCTACCTGCGCGACGCGCTGACCGGCGCCGTAACCGTGATGCCCTATTTTGCGCTGCAGAGCGAGGACAATCAGGTTATCGACTCCAATAACTTCCTGACCAAGACCAAGGCGGCGCTCAGCTATTACGAGCACAACCTGCCGGGCCTGGATGCGCTGTACTACCTGGCCGACACGCCCGACACCCCCTACGATAACCAGCCCGGCGGCACCCAGCAGAAAAACAAAGCCCACCTCATTGAGCTACTGGCTGCCCTGAGCATTGTGGACTTCATGCAGTACTCCGATGCCGAACTGCGCAGCGGCGCGCCTCACTTCCACGAGTATGGCCTCGGGTCTGATTCGATGGAGGTGCAGTTTGGCCACCTGCCCGATGAAACCCGGGAGCTGATTGCCAAGCACCTCACACAGCTGCTGTACTTCTCGCGCTACCACAAGCAGCACCTGCCCGATGACAAGGCGCCTTACCACGACAACCTGAAGCTGGATTATGCTCTGCGCAACGAGCCCATCTTCCGGGAGCTGAACAACCTGCTGCACAGCCCCGAATTCGGGGTAGACCAGTGGCTGCAGGAACTCTCCCAGAACCGCCGCGCCTTCCGTCCCTTCGATCTGACCACCGAGGATTTCAACGCCATGATTGCCGGTAAGCCCGTGGAAAAAAAGTGGAACGACTTCTTCAACAAAGGCCTCAGCCACAACTACATCCTCGATAGTCTCAACAAAGCCGATAAGTCCATCAACGAGCCCGATAACTTCAAGAAGCTGCTGGCCCTGTTCTACGATGTGACCGACAAGGCCTTTGAGGAAAAGGTAAAAGTGGTCTAAACAGAACGTTAATTCCCCTCCTCAGATGAGGAGGGGACGCGGCAGTTTACTGCCGCTGGGGTGGTTGACCTCGTTGCTGATGTTGTTTGGTTGAACCAGTAGCACCAGAAAAATCAACGCCTGAACCATCCCGCCCTTCGGGCACCCCTTCTTAAAAAAGGAGGGGACTCCGTTCAAATCAAAGCAAACTCAGAATGGCTAAAGTCCTTCGCCTGCATAATAACGGGTCCCAGCAAGTTCAAGGCTGGCAGAAAACCGCCCCCGTCACCAGTACCGAAATCAACACCGTAACGGACCCCACGGGCGGCAAAGCCCGCAACCTGGCTATTAGCATTCCCACGCCGTTTGCGCGGATGCATCTGTTTGAAACGGCGTTTGATTTCCTGGCCCGCGAAGGGCAGCGCAACCCCAACTCGGTGTACCACGAGCTGGTAACGCACTACTGGGACTTGCTGGAGCTGCTTTACAACTTCCACCTCTATGGGCAGGCCGGCCGCAAGCTCACGCTGCGCCGCTGGAACACAGAGGCCGAAATCCGGAAGATGCGCAGCGAGGAAGGCACCCGCCTGCTGGGCGAAACCCTGCAGCTGTTCTTCCAGGACCAGCGCTTCCAGGGCTTCTCCGACATGTACCTCATTTTCTATGAGTCGCCGGAGCTGGCGGGCGGACCGCGCCTGCTGGGAGGCACCTCGCCGCTTACGCTGCTGTTTACCGGTCCGGCCGTGAAGCCGCTGGATCTGGAGCGTCCGCAGGCCCGGGGTCATTATTTCGATGGCCAGACGGTTTTGCTGGAGCAGCGCGACCCGCAGTTTCAGGAGTTTGTGTACGAGCTGTTCCTGGCGTATCCGCAGCTGCGCAGCCGCGAGTTTGCCGGTAGCGTATACGCCGCCCTCGACCGCACCCGCATCAACCAGATGCAGATGCAGGGCGACCGGACGGCCCAGCAGTTCCAGAGCCGCTTCCCGGCCCTGCCCGATGCCCAGGGCAACCTGGTATCGGTAAAAGGGGTGCCCCTGCCCGGCCGCGCCGACCAGTCGGCCGTGACCAGCTCCGACCTGTTCATTCAGCCCACGCGCGAAGCCGGCAACGGCCGCCCGCGCCCGCTGGTGCTGCGCCCCAACCTGACCATGGCCGGGGCCAACTACCTCAACGGCCAGCCCTGGGACGACCGCACGCCCGTGCCCTACCACGATGAGCTGGCGCTGGAAAGCCGCGTGCTGCCCGGCAAAGGCTTTAAATATCCTTATCTGACGGTAGGCGACTTCCTGGAAGACTCCCTGGTGGAGCTGCCCTACGAGCTGAACACCCAGCGCTACCATACCGGCAAAGTCACGTTCCAGTACGGGGCCGACGGCCAGGGCCGCGCCCGTTTCCCGTACCTGCTGCCGCTGCGCCAGGCCTTCTTCGAGTACTTCACGGAGCATGATCTGGCCGAGCTGCTCACCTTCACCATCGACCTGAACCACGTGCGCGTACAGCTGCGCGTGCCGGTGCAGGGTGGCCGCTTTATCACCTTCGAGCGCAGCTACTATACCAATCCGCAGAACCCGAAAGACGCGCAGGGCCGCGAGATTCTGGAAAAAGGCCGCATTGTGCGGGCCAACGTGGGTGTGGGCATCTTCCCGTTCTACGTATTCCGCCAGCAGCCCGAGTACAACGACTTGTACAAGGTGATGCTGGTGGATGCCGATAACTCGCCCACCATGCTGCAGCGCCGCTACGAGCTGGCCTTCTTTGCCGGCGGGGAGCGTATAACCGACCAGGGAGCCGCTCGTCGGGCCACAAAACAGGAGCGCACTACCAAGAGCGTGGCCAGCGCCGGCAGTACCTACTACGAAATAACCGGCACTCACTTCGATATTGCCGAGCTGACCTGCCCGCCCGCCATGCTGGGTGCTGCGCCGGCCCGGGGGCTGGTAGTGCCCCGCTGGCGCGAGCTGGAGCGCGGAACCCGCCGCTTCACCTTCGCGGTAGACTTTGGCACTACCAACACCCACGTGGCCTATGCTGATAGCCCGCGCGCGCATCCACGGCCCCTTACCATTGGCGAAGCCGATGTGCAGGTGGAATGGCTGCACGCTCCGCTGCCCGATGCCGGGCAGTCGGCAACCCAGCGCTACCGCTCCGGTGCCGGGCAGATGCAGAGTGATATTGCCACGCTGCAAACCCGCGAGTTTGTCCCCAGCTTTATCGGCGAAGGTGGCTCTGCCTATGAGTTTCCGATTCGGACGGCCGTGTGCGAAACCACCAGCTTCGCCAACGAGCCGGCCAAGGTGCTCAGCAACATCAACGTAGGCTTCAGCATCAACACCGAAACCCTCTCGGAGCTGCCGCAAAACCGCTTTGTAACCAATCTGAAGTGGTCGGCCGAGCTGGATCCGCAGGGTGTATCGCGCATTGAGGCGTTCTTCAAGGAAATGCTCTTGCTGATGCGCCACAAAGCGGCTTTGCACGGTGGCATTCTGGAAGACACCCGCGTGGTGTGGTTTGCCCCGCTGAGCTTTGATGGTTTCCTGCGCAACCAGTTCCAGCAGGTCTGGGACGAGAAGTTCCAGGAGGTGTTTAAAGTGCGCCGTTCCACGGTATGTCTCACCGAATCGGTGGCGCCGTACTACTACCTCACAGCTACTAACCAGGTGGTGCCCAACCGCGACGAAAACGTCATCAACATCGACATTGGCGGTGGCACCACCGACTTGCTGGTGTTTGCCGAGCAGCATCCGGCCTTCAGCACCTCGTTCCGCTTTGCCGGCGACGACCTGTGGGGCGACGGCTACGCCCGCGTGCAGGGTGCGCCCAAGCAAAACGGCCTGCTGCGCCTGGGCGTAGCGCACGCCGAAAGCCTGCCCGATTCGGAGCAGAACCAGGAATACAAAGGCTACCTGAACGCGGCCCTGCGCAACGCCGACTTCGGCTCCGCTGACGTAACCTCGCTGCTGTTTAAGTACGATGATGCACTGCGCTTCTCGCAGGCGCTGGGCTTAGGCAAAGGCCGCCAGCTGCGGGTGTTGTTCTACCTGCACTACACGGCCATTATCTACCACACCGCCCAGCTGGTGCAGCACCTCGGCCTGAAAACGCCGCGCTACCTGTGCTTTTCCGGTAAAGGCAGCCTGTACCTGCGCCTGCTGGCCGGGGGCAGCAACCTAGCAGCTATTGAGAAGATTACCAAAGCCATTTTCCAAGCCGTAACCGGCACCGAAGCACCGCATAATTTCCGCGTGATTCTGGCCGACAACCCCAAGGAGGCCACCACCAACGGCGGCGTGCTCTTCGAAGACGGCGCTTCCACTGCCGACTACGACCGGATCAAGCCCGTCAAGTTCACCGGCGCCCCGGATTCGGGCGAAATCGGGCAGCGCCGCCTCAAGCTGGCGCAGGTAGATGCTGACCTGAAAGCGCAGGTGCTCGAAAACGTGCGCCACTTCCTCACGCTGGTGCTGGAAGGCGACGAAGTAGCGCCCCTCATGCGCGAAGTAGGCGTAGATGTGGACCGGCAGCGGGTGAAAGATATTCTGCTCCGCGAAATTGAGGACAGTCTGAGCCTGGGCCTGCACCAGTTCCAGCGCCTCTTGTCGGCTGATGAAACCCTGCCGGAAACGCTGTTCTTCCTGCCACTGAAACAGGCGTTGTATAACCTGAGTCGGGATTTGCAGAACCCGATGAGTTAATCCCTTGTCATGTCGAGCGTAGTCGAGACATCTCGCTAGTGTGGTAAATAGTTAGCACTACAACATCAGCACGCGAGATGCTTCGACGGCGCTCAGCATGACGGACAAGTACCGTTGCCTTCTTTCGTTGCGCCTTCTCTTGCTCTGAAACCCTATGACTCTTTCCCGCCGCGCTGCTTCTTTGCTCTTCGGTCTGTTGCTGTTAGCGGCAGGCGCCCACGCCCAAACGCCCCTCGGTCAGCCCACGCTTGATGAGCAAAAGGTGCAGATCTGGTGTGCCACGGTGAAGTTCGTTTATGAAGACACCGGGCGGCCAAATCTTAAGAATAGTCTGCAGTGCGGCAGCTCGCTGAAAGCTTTTGAAAACAGCATCAAAGCCGACAGCCAGCGGGTGTACAGCGCCTTGTACCAACCGCTGGAAGGCAAGGGCGCGATGTATAAAGGCCTGGGCTCGGATAAGTCGCGGCTGCAGAAGCTGGCTACGGAAATCATTAACCGTCTGAAAGCCTCGCCGGCCCGGCGCAAAGACCCGGCCCGCATGCAGCGTGTGGAAGAGCTGGCCACGCAGCTGAACGGCTACGTGCAGAACGGCACACCGCCCACCGGCGTATCGGCCTCCGATTCGGAAGCCGCCTCCGACACGACATCGATAGGCACCGAAGCGAGCTTGGATGAAGTAGGAACGGCTGGTACTGATGAAACGGTGGCAACTCCGGCTGCCCGGGGTGGGGGAGAAAGTCTGATGAGCAAGTTCTTTGCGCCGCTGGCCCTGATTGTGTCTTTGCTGAGCCTGTTTCTGTATGTACTGATGCGCCGCAGCCTCGACAGCTTCCAGAAGGAGTTAAGTGCCCGTATCGACAAGCGTCGCGAGGAAATCATGGCTTTGCAGGGAGCCCCCGCCGGTGGAGGCCAGCCTGCTCTAACGCGCCTCACGCCGGAAATGCAGCGCCAGGTAGAGCAACTGGTGCAGCAGCGGGTAGCTGAGGAGCTAAGCAAGCGTCCGGCTGCCGCACCCCAAGGTGGAAATGATGGCAAGCAGCGGCAGAATCAAAACCAGAGTCAAAACCAAAACCGGCTGGTAGAAAAGTCCAAGCCTGCGCCTGTGGCCGCACGGGTGGAAGCAGCGCCAACCCCCGCTGCTACTCCTTTCGCCAACATTAGCCAGGCACCATCGGCGTACGAGCCGCCCGTAGCCATGACGGAAACGCCCGCACCGCCCGTGGTAACGCCGGCCGGCCCACCGGCCGCCGCTTCGCGGGATGAGTTTGATAGCTTGGTGCCGCCTGTAACGTTGCCGGAGCCGCCGCGCCCAGTGGCCCCCGGTCCGGAGCTGCGCTACGTGAAGGTACCCGTGAATGGCGGTTTCAGTGAGTATGACCTCTCCGACCAGCCCCAGCACGACAGCATCTATCAGATTACGCTCAGCCCTCTAAACCCGGATATGGCCACGTTCCGCGTGAATCCCAACCCGGCGGTGCATGCCTACGCCATTCAAAGCGCCCAGTACTCGCTACGCGAGGCATGCCGCTACCAGCAGCCCGCCGGCCCTGTGTCGCGCATTATAACGGACGAAGATGGCACGCTACGTCGCGTAGCGGGTGCCTGGCAGATTGAGCACAAGGCCGCCATTCGGTTTGAGTAAAAGTAAAAAGCTAGTTCCCCTCCTTTTTGCAAGGAGGGGTTAGGGGTGGTCAGCTAGAGCTAAATTTAGAGCTGGTCATCGTTCAACGAAATGAACCACCCCTAACCCCTCCTTGCAAAAAGGAGGGGAACTAGCTTTAAAGAATAGCTTGTAGTTTCGTAGCACTATGCTTGAAATCATTCTCGAACTGGTTGTTGTACTCGTGGTGGTGGGGCTGCAGATACGCGAGTTTCTGCTTACCCGGTCCCGCGCGCGGCGGCTGGAACTGCTGTATCCGGAGCGTAGCGCCCTGCGCGTGGAGCGCCGCCTGGTAACGCCCGATGGCCGGGATATGCCGGACTACGCCGCCGATGCGCCGGCCGATTCCTATGTAGCAGACCTGATTAAAGCCGACCCGGCCACGGACGACTTCCGCGACATTCTGCTGGACACCAATGAGTATCTGCGCCATAACAAAGGCGCCGCGGCCGACTTTGATATCCTCAAGGATATATCGGAGCGGCGCAGTGAGGTACTAACCAATGAAGTGCAGTCGGGCGTGGCTACGCCACTGTATCTGGGTTTGCTGGGTACGTTTCTGGGCGTAATTCTGGGCCTGGTGGGTATTGCCCGTAATGGGGTGGCAGATGAAAACGCCCTGACACCCTTCCTGACCGGGGTGCTTATTGCTATGGCCGGCTCCTTTGTGGGGCTGCTGCTCACGCTGTTGGGCAACGGCTTAGTGCGGCGGGCCCGCAAGGTGGTAGATGAGCGCCAGAACCAATACTACACTTTCCTGCAGGTGAAGCTGCTGCCTATTCTGCACTCAGATATGGCCGGCTCGCTCACTAACCTGAAAGCGGTGCTTGATGCCTTCAATCAGGATTTCGTGGGCAAAGTCACGCTTTTCGAGCCCATTCTGAACACCATTACCGAGAACATCCGGGTGCAGCGCGACTTCCTGGTGAAGCTGGAGGAAATCGGTTACGACCGGATGGCGCAGGCTAACCTAGAAGTGTTTGATAAGGTGCGGGAGTCGGCGGAAATGTTTGGGCAGTTTACCGGCTACCAGCAGAAGCTGAACCAGATGCTGGCCGAGGGCACCAACACCGCGCACAGCGTGGCCGGCATTCTGGACCGCCTTCGTGGCTTTGAGCGCGGCATCAATGACCTGGGCCAGTACATTGGCCAGAACGACAACCTCATCCAGCACCAGCTCGACTTTTTCCAACGCCACCAGAAGGAAATGGACGCCCTGCGCAGTCGCACCGAGCAGTACTTCGACCAGGCCTCCATGTCCCTAACGGACCTCATGCAGAAACGCCTGCAGTACCATGAGCGCGACGCCCAGCAGGCCTACGAGAAGTGGGGCGAGTACTTCCAGCGCGTCAACCAGGACAACGTATTTGAGCGAATCATGCGCCAGCTGGACCCTCTCAAAAACGTGGACGCCAGCCAGCAGGCCCTCAGCCGCGACGTAACCGCCACCCAGCGCGAGCTGCTCCGCAAAGTGGAGCTGGACTCCCAAATTCAGGCCAAGCTGCTCGCCGAGTTATCGAACCTGAATACGGTGCTGGTGAAGGCTACCGCGAAGAACCGTTTTCAGCGGTTTATGGACAAGCTGTTTGGCGGGGTGCAGCCGCAGTAGGAAAGTATTCTCAATGGTACTCCAGACCAGCATTTGTTGCTAGAGCGTTTCCGGTAATCTTCTCCATCGAACGAGGAGCCAAATCATAAAGAGGATTTCACCATAAAAGGTATACATGGCAAAGTCAATGTTCAGATCGGGCGCGAGGTAGGGCCGTAAGCTGGTCAGGATATACCCTGCGCCGGTAATCATTAAGGCAAAGCCCAGTATACGGGGAATGTAGGTTGATTTTACCACCAGATAGCCCAACAGCACGAGGTGAATACCGAACAGGATAAGCCCCAGATACCAGTGATTTTTGAAGGCGCGGAGGTACACCATGGATAAGGCGTACAGCTGGTCTTTGGCAAACAGCGTCAGGTATTCGGGAGCAGTAATCAGCCGGAAGCCGGTTACCAAGTTATTGAGGGCTACCAGCGCCAGAATGGTATACACCAGCCGAAACCCGGCGGTAAGTTGCGCCAGGGCTTTACTAACGGGCTTGCATAATAAATACAGCGACCAGCTTAGCACCAGATCCAGAATAAACGTGAAGAAATAAGCGAAGATGCCAGCGGTAAAAAGTCCTTTGTGCGCCAGAATATTCTGGGCAGTTTCCGTGGCTTTGTAGGGGATTACCAGCTTGGGTAAGACATACATTTCGGCAAAAGGCGCCGCGATAACCGAGCCCAGCAGCGCTAGCCCCGTAATAAGTGCTGCCTTGCGTAGAGAAAAGGAGATGTTTGACATACCAAAGAGAAATAGGGCGAGAGGTAATGGGGCAGATGCAACGCCCGGCGTAGGAGTTGCCCTGCTTTGCGCGGAATATTAAAATTATTATTGTGGCATCAGCCCGACTCGTGTAAATGGCCGACCAGAACATCAGCCTGCAAGTCCAATAAAGTCAGCTACTCATGAACAGCTCCTCCAAACGCGAATCCAACGACTTCTTCTGGCCCAGTTACGTGGACCTGATGACGTCCCTGTTCGTGGTGATGCTGGTGCTGTTTGTGTACAGCTTCAAGCTCTTCAAAGACCGGGAGCGGGAGTTGAAAGATGCCAACGGGGAGCTGAAAGCCAAGGCCATTGAGCTGGAGCAGATTACCCGAATCCGGGAATCATTACGCCGGCTGGAAGGCCAGTACTTCCGCTACGACCCGCAGAATGAGCGCTACGAGCTAAAGCTGGACGTGCAGTTCAAAGCCGGCCGCGACGAGATTCAGGAGCGTGATAAGCCCGCGCTGCTACGGGCCGGGCGCCTGCTGCAGGACCGCCTGCGCAGCCTGAGTGCCAGCTCCCGGGGCCAGAACGTGCGCTACCTGGTCATTGTGGAAGGCATGGCCGCCCGCTACCTCTACGATGAAGCCCGCACCAAGCGCGACGAACAGTTTGCCTACCTGCTAAGCTACCGCCGCGCCCTGAACCTGCTGAACTTATGGTCGCAGAACGGGTTAAATTTCAACCGCGACCAAAGCATAGAATTAATTATCGGCGGCAGTGGCTTCTACGGCACGGGGCGCTACCCGGCCGCCCGCGAAGGCCAGAACAAACGCTTTCTGATTCAGGTGATTCCGAAGGTGGGGCGCATGCGGGCCTAAGCCGGCAAAGTGCCGCGCCGCCGGAAAAACACCGTTTGACTGCTACCTTAGCGGCTTCCCGGTCGAAGGATACTTTCCCGGCTTTTTCTTACTCGTTCCTGTTGCTATGAAGACTTCTACTCTCTGCCTGCTTACGCTGTCTGCCCTGACGGCTTGTAGCCCGTCGCGACCATTGGGGCAGGCGGGCGCCTCCTCTACTTCCTCAGCACCTGCCGTGTCTACCACTACCAGCTCTCCGATTTCGCGCCACAAGCTTGTGTACCCCACTCCCCGCAAAAGCAACCAGACCGATGATTACCATGGCACGTCCGTAACGGATGCCTACCGGTGGCTGGAAGATGCCGACTCGCCGGAAACCAAGGCGTGGGTGACGGCCGAGAATAAAGTCACCTTCGGATATCTGGACAAGATTCCGTTCCGGGATAAAATCCGGGAGCGGCTCACCCAGATCTGGAATTATGAGCGGTATGGCATTCCGCAGCAGGAAGGCGAGTACCTGTATTTTCAGAAGAACGATGGCCTGCAAAACCAGGCTGTACTGTATGTGCAGAAGGTAGGAGAGGAGAAAGAAGAAATGCTGCTGGACCCCAATAAGTTCTCGACCGACGGCACCACGGCCCTGGCCGGCACCTACTTCTCCAACGACCACCGCTACCTGGCCTACGCCACCTCCGGCGGCGGTTCCGACTGGCAGCAGCTGAAGGTAATGGACCTGAAAACCCGGCAGCCGCTAAAAGACGAGCTGAACTGGGTGAAAGTATCCGGCGCGGCCTGGGACAAGAACGGCTTCTATTACAGCCGCTACGACGCGCCCAAAGCCGGCGAAAATAAGCTCTCCGGCAAAAACGAATTCCACAAAGTATACTACCACCAGCTGGGTACCGAGCAAAGCGCCGACAAGCTGGTGTACGAGGATAAAACCATGCCCCTGGGCTTCCGCTATGCCGGCACCACCGACGATGAACGGTTCCTGATTATCTCGCTGACGGATGGCAAAGCCGACGGCAACCGCTTGCTGGTGCGCGACCTGAAAGCCCCAAAACCGGCCGCCAAATTCACAGCCGTGGGCAGCACCTATGAGTTTAACAGCTCCGTGATAGGCAACCTGGACGGCAAGCTGCTGGTGCATACCAACTACAAAGCGCCCCGCTTCCGCCTGGTTCTCATCGACCCCAAAAAGCCGCAGGAAGCCAACTGGAAAGACGTGCTGCCCCAAACCACCGATAAGCTGGAAGAAGTATCGCAGGTGGGCGGCCACCTGATAGCCTCTTACCTGCATGATGCCAGCAGCCTGGTGAAGGTATATTCGGAGAAAGGCGAGTTTCTGAGCGACGTAGCACTGCCGGCGCTTGGTACCGCCAGTGGCTTTCATGGCCGCCGCGCGGATAAGGAAGTGTATTACGCCTTCACCTCGTTTGCTTACCCCACCACCATTTACCGCTATAACGTGGCCAGCGGGCAGAGCACGGTGTTCCGCAAGCCAAAAGTTGATGTAAACCCCGATGACTATGTGGTGCAGCAGGTGTTCTACGCCAGCAAAGACCACACAAAGATTCCGATGTTTATTGTGCACCGGAAGGGGCTGAAGCTGGACGGGCAGAACCCCACTTACCTGTATGCTTACGGCGGCTTCAACGTGTCGCTCACGCCCGGCTTCAGCGTAACGCGCATGCTGTGGCTGGAAAACGGCGGCGTGCTGGCTATTCCCAACCTGCGCGGCGGCGGCGAGTACGGCGAGGCCTGGCACCAGGCCGGCATGACGCCCCACAAGCAGAACGTGTTTGATGACTTTATTGCGGCGGCCGAGTACCTCTCCATCCAGAGCTACACCAACCCCGGGAAGCTGGCCATTGCCGGCGGCTCCAATGGCGGCCTGCTGGTAGGCGCTACCATGACGCAGCGCCCCGATGTGGCGCATGTGGCCTTCCCGGCCGTGGGCGTGATGGACATGCTGCGGTACCAGAAGTTCACCATTGGCTGGAACTGGGTGCCGGAATATGGCTCTTCCGATAACTACGCGCAGTTCCAGAACCTCTACAAGTTCTCGCCCCTGCACAACCTGAAAACGGGTGTCAACTACCCCGCCACCCTCATTACCACCGCCGACCACGACGACCGGGTAGTGCCCGCGCACTCCTTTAAGTTTGCCGCCACGCTGCAGGAAGTCAACTCAGGTCCCAATCCCCAGCTGATTCGCATTGATGTGAATGCCGGCCACGGCGCGGGCAAGAGCACCCGGCTGCTCATTGATGAGTGGACCGATATCTGGTCGTTTGCGTACTACAATATGGGCCTGAACCCCTACGGCCGCGTGCTGAAGTAACCCCGGCCGCCTTCCTTTCTGTTTATGGCTTTCCGGGTGGGCTTTGTATCTTGCGGGCCCAAACCTGAACCTGCCTCGCTTTTTCAAGCTGATACAATGAAAAAAACGCTTTTCCTCGGTCTGCTGGCCGCCGCTTCCCTGACGCTCACGGTGTCGTCGTGCAGCAATCCTGATTTCCAGAAGAACGATGAGGTAGTTGACACGCCGCTGCCACCGGTGCCGGCTGCCGCCGAAGGCCAGGATTCCGCCGCCACGGCTGAGGCCGCCGCGAAAGAGGAAATCAACGCGGTGAATGCCACCAATGCCATCAAAAAGATGCAGCCCCAGATGTAATTTTCCGGGTTCTGAATACAATGCAATGAGCAATGGCCCCCAGGAGCTGTTGCTCATTGCTTTTTCAGACTAGCCTGTCATTTGCTTTTCCTTTTAACTTCTCTTGCTATGACTACCATTCGCCGCGGCACCGAAGCCGACCTGCCCCGCGTGCGGGAGCTTATTCTGGAACTGGCCGAGTATGAGCGCGCCCCCCACGAGGTAACCACCACCCTAGAGGACATGCGCCGCGACGGATTCGGCCCCCAACCTATTTTTGGCTTCTTCGTGGCCGAAACGCCCGAGGCCGGGATTCTGGGCATTGCGCTGTACTACACGGCCTATTCTACCTGGAAAGGCCGTATGCTGTATCTGGAGGACCTGGTGGTGACGGAGGCTGCCCGCGGTATGGGACTGGGCAAGCTGTTGTTTGATGCCGTGGTAGCTGAAGCCCGTGCCACCGGTGCCCACCGCCTCAAATGGCAGGTGCTGGAGTGGAACGAACCCGCCATCGGCTTTTACAAGCGCATAGGCGCCAACCTGGACCCCGAGTGGCACAACGGCAACATGTCGGCGGCGGAGCTGCAGGCTTATGTGTGCCACCCGGCTGTAGAAGCAGCCGTGCGGGGCTAGTTAAAGCTGCTTATGCAAAAAGATAAAAGGCCGCTCCCTGCTGAGGAAGCGGCCTTTTTGGTGGTAAGAAGAAGTTGCCTTAATCGATTACTTCCAGCATGGTACGGAAGGAAGCATAGCGCCCGGCAAAGTGCTTCTCCATATCGGCGCGCAGGGCGGGGGCGGCTACCTGCTGGTATTCTTCCAACTGCTCCAGGCTGATGCAGTAATACTGCGCGGCGTAGGTTATGCCGTTGTCTTCCTCATTAAGGAGGCGGCAGAGCTGGCTTTTCAGAAAGAAACCGGTTTCCATCACCTCCGGCATATGGGTGTCGCGCATATAAGCCACCCATTGGTCTTCAATTTCCGGGTCGAGGCTGCTGGTTACGTTGTAAAGAATCATGGGAAAGCAGAAAAGGGAGTAGGCATACCAGCAGCCAGGGCGGCCGGTATGCGGCAAAGATATTTCTCAGACCCGCATATTATCGGGCTGCAGCAGGTTAATACGCTCATTGATAGCGGCCGGGGAGAGTTTTTCGCGGATGGCGGCCTGCACCAGGCCCGGCAGCTCGGCGTCGCTGGCGTAGCGCAGGGAGGCTATCTGCTTGAAGGTGAGCTGCTGCTCCAGCGGCTGAAAACTCTCGCGGGTGATTTCAAAATACCGCTGCCGCATTTCCAGCCGAATAATGCGGTCCTGCAGCGTAAGGGCGTAATGTTGGCGCATCATGAGCAGCATGCCCAATACAATAAAGGCCAGAGCCGCCAGGGAAAACCATAGCCGGGCATCATTGGTATCAGTGCCGGCCACGGTGGTATAGCGCCGGCCGGTGTAAAAAGCCATTACCAGCGCCGCTGGCAGCAGAATAAAATGGTGGGGTGCGTACCAGCGCACCGTGCGCCGGGGAGAGGAGGAGGCCATGACTAAAATGGAAAAGAGACGAAGCTGACTCCAGGTCGGGGCCGAAAATGAATACTGGTTTGGCCGCGGAAAGTTTACCCCGGGCTATTCTCATGGCTTATTCGTAGTAATCCAGCTCCTTGCCATAGCTCTCGGGCAGCGTAGCTACGGCCCAAACGGCTACCAGCAGTACAATAGCCCCCAAAATAGCGGCGGCGCCTACCAGCGTAAGCGGGCCTTTCAGGGCCTGAAAAGCCAAGGTCATGGGCACCACGGAACCCCGCACAAAGTTGGGAACGGTGGTAGCCACCGTAGCGCGCACGTTGGTGCCAAACTGCTCGGCCGCTATGGTCACAAATACCGCCCAGTAGCCGGAGCCCAGGCCCAGCGCAAAACAAACGGCATATACCGTGCTGAGCGTGCTGCCGCGCAGCGCAAACAGATACACGGCAATCAGTACTGCGCTCAGGCCCAGGAATACCAGCATCACCCGGTTGCGGCTGCGCCAGCGCTGGGAAAGCCAGCCGGTCAGAAAGTCGCCGAAAACCAGCCCGAAGTAACACCAGAATACGCCCTTGCCCGCCGATACTTCCCCGCTGATGCCCAGCTCCCGGCCAAACTCCGGCGCAAAGGTGATGAGGATGCCCACCACAAACCACAGCGGAATACCCATCAGAATACACTTCAGGTATTTCTGCAGCCGCTCCGGGTTGGAAAACAAACTTAGGAAGTCGCCCCGGCGGATATGGGCCGCCGCCGCGGCCTTCTCAAACATACCCGACTCAAACACGCTGACGCGCAAAATCAACAAGGCCAGGCCCAGCCCGCCGCCGATAAAATAGGCCGTGCGCCAGCCAAACTGCTCGCCCACCCAATATGCCAGCATGGCTCCGGATACGCCCACGGTGGCCACAATCATAGTGCCGTAGCCGCGCTTTTCTTTGGGTAGTACCTCGCTTACCAGCGTTATGCCTGCGCCCAGCTCGCCGGCCAGGCCAATGCCGGCAATCAGCCGGAGGGCGGCGTATTGCCTCAATTCCTGCACAAAGCCATTGGCAATATTGGCCAGCGAATACAGCAGAATTGACCCAAAAAGCACGGTTAGCCGGCCGCGCTTGTCGCCTAGTACGCCCCACAGAATGCCCCCCACCAGCATACCGGCCATCTGCATATTCAGCAGCAGCACGCCCTGGTCCAGAATGGCGGCATCGGCAATGCCCAGCGCTTTCAGGCTGGGTACGCGCACTATACTGAACAGCACCAGGTCATATATATCCACGAAGTAGCCCAGGGCGGCTACTACCACGGCGGCGCTCAGCAGGGAGGCGTGCCGGGCAGGCTTTTCAGACGAAATTAATTGCACGAAAAAGAGGGTGGGGTGGAGGGTTAGGGGAGGAGAACCGGGTTTGGCTTATCGAGATAAGCAGATTTTTCCAAACCGGCCCGCTGAAAGCGTAAAAAGCCGCTTCTGCGGAGAAGCGGCTTTTTAGAAAAGAGGTAAAAACAGGCTTAGCTGCTGACGGTATTGCTAACCGGGCGAACCTCGCAAACATCGGAAGCACACCCGGCGGGCGAGGCTTCTTCAATCTGAATGGTGGCGTGGCCGATGTGGAACTGGTGCTGCAAATCGTCCTGCAACTGGTGTAGAAAGGTGTTATCGTGGGGGTAGCCCGGGCGTACCAAATGCACCGTGAGGGCCGTTTCCTGGGTACTAAGGGGCCATACGTGCAGGTGATGCACCTGCTGCACGCCGGTTTGCGCCAGCAGGAAGCGCTGCACGGCCTCCAGGTCAATGTTATTGGGAACGGCCTGCAGACTAAGCTGCATGGTTTCGCGCAGCAGCCCCCAGGAGCCAAAGGCCACAATACCCAGAATAACAAAGCTGATGGCCGGATCGAGCCAGAGCCAGCCCGTCCAGTACACCAGCGCCCCGCCCACCACCACGCCTACTGATACCAAAGCATCGGTGAGCATGTGCAGGTAGGCGCCGCGCACGTTCACGTCGCCGTGCTGGCCGCGGCTAAACAGCCAGGCCGTAAAGCCATTCACCGCAATGCCAATTCCGGCCAGCAGCATCACCAGCTGCCCGTTTACCGGCGCCGGGTGCCGCAGGTGGTCTATGGTATCCCACAGAATAATGCCTAAAGCCACATACAGCAGCGCCGCGTTCACCAGGGCGGCCTGAATAGTAATGCCTTTAAAACCATAGGTATAGCGCGCCGAGGATGGCCGCCGGGCCAGTAGCATAGCACCCCAGGCCAGGGCCAGACTCAGCACATCACTCAGGTTGTGGCCCGCATCAGAAAGCAGCGCCGAGGAGTTAGCCCATAAACCGCCTGCGGCTTCAGCGGCCACAAAAGCCAGATTGAGGACAATGCCCCAGCCAAAAGCCCGCCCGTATTGCATGGGTGCCGCTGCGCCATGCTGGTGGCCGTGCCCGTGGTTGTGTGCGTGCGCCATTTGAAATTCGGTGAAAAGAAGGGAGAAGATGAAAAGAGCAGAATGCTCAGCTACTTAAACGGAAGTTGGGCGGGCCTGGCCGAAGCAGCCCGCCAAAGTCCGCCTGGCTACTCCCCGGTATTCATGGTCCAGGATAGCGGCACTACCAGTTTTACACTCACATTGCGGCCCATGTTAAACACACCTCTTCGCCCATTGGCTTCATTATAAGCAGCGTATTTTAAGCGGCTGAGGTGACTCTGGTAGCCCGCATCCAGCAGGTTGTTGCCTGTTAGGTACAGGGAAAACAGTGTTTTGCCCCGGGCGTTGAGCACATCAGAACCCAGGCCGGCATTAAGGAGCGTGTAGCCGGGCGTGCGGGTTTCGGTTTCGTAAGCGGAGAAAAAGCGGTTTTGGGCGAAGGTGTATTCCACGCCCAGCCGGGCATAGAGGTTAGCCAGGCGCGAGGTGCCCACCTTCCGGAAGTTCACGCGCACCTCCGACTGCAGCCGGTCGGCAGGAATCATGGGCAGGTAGCGCAGGCTGTCGGGCTGGTGTAGCTGCACGGCCCGCACCATGGAAAAGCTGTTTTCAAAGTGCAGCCAGTCCAGGGGGTGAGGGTGCAGGTCCAGGCTGATTTCGCCGCCGGCCAGGCGGGCGTTGCCTTGCCCGTAGCGGAACACCGGGTCCCCATCCACGGAAACGGAGTCGGCTAGCCGGGTGGGGAAAACGTAGTTCCGGATGCCGTTGCGGAAGGCATCTACTGTGAGGCCCACGTGGTCGGATGTGAAACTTACGCCGCCATCCAGCTGCAGACTGGTTTCTGCTTTCAGGTTTGGGGCCCCAATTTCATAGCGAATGGTGCCTTCGTGAATGCCGTTGGAGCCCAGCTCGGCAATGTTAGGCGCCCGGAAGCCCCGGGAAGCATTGGCTTTTAATACCAGGTTTTCGGTGAGACTGTAGGCCCCGCCCACACTACCGGACACGTTGCGGAAAGTAGACGTAAAATCGGCGAACTTCTGCTCGCCCAGCGGAGCGGGTATCGGCTCTTCTTCTGCCCCCAGATAAAGCGCATCGGCTGAGATATGGCGCAAATCGTAGCGCAGGCCACCGCTCAGGTCCAGGGCGCCGAAGGATTTTTTGGTGACGGCAAACAGTCCCCCATCCAATAGGCGGTAGGCCGGAATGAGAAATTCTACGCCTTTGTTTACGTTCTCCTGGCGCATGCCGCTTACCCCTACTGTGGTGTTCCAGCCGTTGCGCTCGGGCAGGAAATAGCGCAGTGCGTAGTCCACAGTGCGCAGCTGGAAATACAGGCCGGGAGTGTTGGGGGCTTCTACCTCGCCGTATTCCCGCCGCAGATTCTGCTGCCAGCCCACATTCAGGGTAAACCGGTGCTGGCCAAAAATCAGGTTGTTTTCTGTGCCCACGCGCAGGTGGTTGATGCGCTGATAAGGCACCGCAATAGCGTAGCCGCGCAGGTCCTCATCGGGCACCGTTTCATACCCTTCATCGGCGGGCCCAATGCCGGGACGCACAAAGCGGCCCGTAACCGGGTGCCGGTCGCCTTCCACCAAGCCAATGCGCTGGTTAAAAGAGCTAAAGGTGAGGTGCGAGTAGCCCCAGCTTTTATTGAGGCCCACGTAGCCATTGCCGTTCAGCTCCCGGAAGCCAGAGTTGTACACCCGGCCATCGTAGCGGTTCTGGTAGTTGCCGGCCACTTTGCGGCTGCCGCGCACCAGCCAGTTAAAGCCGTGGCGGTTACCGGCATTCATCAAAGAATAGCCCTGCTGATGGTTGTTGGTCTGGTAGCCGGCGGCCGCTTCCAGCAGCACTTTGCCATCGTCTACGGGGTCGGGGGCCAGAAAATTCACCACGCCAGCCATGCCATCGGAACCGTAGAGCAGGCTGCCGGGGCCTTTAATTACCTCGGCCCGGTCAATGCTGTATTCATCTATTTCGATGCCGTGCTCATCGCCCCACTGCTGGCCTTCCTGCTTGGAACCGTTATTCAGGGTGATGACGCGGTTGCCGCCCAGTCCCCGAATCACGGGCTTGCTGATGGCGGCACCGGTGGTAATCTGGGACAGCCCGGGCGTGTGCGCAATGGCATCCACGGCATTGGTAGAAGCCGACTGGTTTAGGCGGGCATGGTCAATAACGGAGGTGGGCACTGGCGAGCGGCGCATTTCCGTACTGGCTGATACCCCCGTAACCACCACCTGCCCAATTTCGGTGTCGGCGGGGGTAAGGGCTATTTCCAGCGGAGCAGCACTGCCGGTTTCCACGGACCGTGCTACCGTGCTGTAGCCAATAAAGCGCACCTGAATGAGAAAGCGCCCGCGGGGTAGGTTATTGAAACGAAAAGTGCCATCGGCAGCCGTGCTGGTGCCTTGTTTAAGGTCGGGGAACAGGACGGTAGCGCCCGGTAATGGTTCCTGGGTGCGCTGGTCCAGCACACGGCCGGTAACGGGCGTCGTGGTGGGCTTTACCTGCCCCAGGGCAGCGTTGCTGAGAAGCAGGCAGCTCATTAAAAAAAGAAGTATTCGAGCCATATAGAATGGACGGAGAGCAAAGTCAGGAAAAAGGAAATTGGACGGAGTACGCCCTGGAAAAGCCGGCGTTATCTCCTGCCAGCCTCGGCATAAGCCAGCCTGGGTCAGCAGCAAAGTGCCCCAAGGGGATGACCCATAGGTTGCGGTGCTGCCCCTTAGGAAAGTTGGTGCGGAGCGGTTGCCGGCGGCCCCCGCAGCTTAATGCTGCTAACGCGGCTTACCGGCCGCTGCAATACCCATATGGCCAGTTGGCTGGTGCCATAGCCTACCACGGGCTGGGGCAGCTCTGGCGGAAGGCCGGGTTGAAACGCTGCCGAATAAAACTGATCAATGGGGCAGTGCTGGTGTTTGGTAGTAAGGGCTGCCTTAGGGCGGGCGCCCGGCTTATGCGGCGCAAACGACACCTCTTTGTGTGTGTGCTGGTGCGTGTGCAGAGCCAGAATCCAGGAATCGGGCAGGAGTACGCGCAGAAAGCACAGCAGCAGCCAGAAAGCCAGCCGGGGGCGGGAGATGCGTACGTCTAACAGAAGCCTCACAACAAATCAAACATACTGACTTTCCGGCAGTAGGTGGAAGGGCAAGGACGGATTTATGGCCGGGGAGTTGTTCGGTAAGAGTCACAAAACCATAACCGCCTCATCATCTTGCAGTAATACTCTGGCAGTACTTTTGTGTTGCCTGCTGATATAACCCCTGACCTATGAAACGACTTACCCGCTTTTTACTGCATCGTCTCGCCGTTCGCATCCGCCCATCGGCCCCGGCGGTTAACCCAAAGGATGAACTTTTTGTGTAAATAATTGCCCTATTCAGTTATAATAGTAGGAGGAAAATTCTATTTGTTTTGACTTATTGTCTTTTCGACGAATTCATGTCCAAGTCCTAAAAGCGGCGCGTACTTTTACCCCATCAGTGAGGAGAGAAAGTTACGTGCCGCCAGGATGATATTTACCCGAAAATCTCTGTATTTACAGTACCACGAGCCCTTAAAGCTTCTGCGTTGGCAGTGGCAGGGCCCCCTGAGTCAGGCCCGTTTTGAGGAGGCTTTTCAGGAGCTGCTGTTTATTACTCTGCACTATGATGTGCAGCGCTGGATGGCCGATACACGCGGCCTGCCGCCCCTGGGGCCGCAGGAGCAGGCCTGGCTTAGTGAGGAGTGGCTACCGGAGTTCGGGCTGAATACGGCGGTGCATCATCTGGCTCTTATTCTGCCAGATAGTCTGCACAACCAGTTAATATTGGAAACCGCCCTTCACGAAGCCCATCAGTATGACTGCGGGCTTATTCAGTTCTTCAACTGTGCGCCGGCCGCATTGGACTGGCTCACGCGAAGCCCTGATGAGGCCGAACTGCTGGAGCGCCAGTGGCAGTTAAGCGTAGGTGCCCGTAAGCAGGTAGCTTAGTTCCTGTTTACTTCTTTTCAATAATCTTGCCCCGTATGCGGCAGGGTTACTTGAATCATGCGCCATAGTGCTAAATAAAGCAGCTGCTGTTACTTGCTTGATTAAGGAAGTTGTGCCAGAATAATTATATAAAAATGATTTAAACGGCCGCCGTAGTATTCGGGAAGGTTTCTGTTGCATCCTGACTCATATGGGCAGTTTTTTGGCGGTAGCGCAGCCAGCCGGCTACTATCACGCCTACGCCTATGGGCACCAGCGCCACGCCGACCCACACAAAGAAATTATCCCGGAAAAATTGAATCAGGGAGAACCCCGCTACAATTAGCGTCATGGCGGTGCGCACGTAAGCCAGCATGGTGCGCTCATTGGCCATGTGCGTGCGTTCCAGGGCCATTAACTCACGAAAATCACGGCGGGAAACAGTGCGGAAAGGTGCCATGGGAAAGAAGCAATACGGTGGATGGGGCGGAGAGTCAGGATTACATACGCAAAGCGGGCTGGTCGAGGTTTGAGAATGTCAATCTGACAGCGAAGCCAGGCGTGGAACGTGTTTTGAAGCGCGGTACCCGACAGCCTCCACTCTTACCAGAGCTGGCGGTAAGTCCGGTTTTTTGTTTCCACCCTTTGCCAAAGCGTTATGCAAGAGAAAGGTAGCATCTCGATTCACACCGAGAATATCTTCCCCATCATCAAGAAATTCCTGTACTCCGACCACGAAATCTTCCTGCGGGAGCTGACGTCCAATGCTGTGGATGCCTCCCAAAAGCTGAAGAGCCTGGCGCAGCTCGGCGAGTTCAAAGGCGAGCTGGGCGACCTGACCGTGAAGGTGAGCCTGGACAAGGAGAAGCGCACCATCACCATCTCCGACCGGGGCCTGGGTATGACGGGCGAGGAAATCAAGAAGTACATCAACCAGATTGCCTTCTCCGGTGCCACCGAGTTTGTGGAGAAGTATAAGGAGAAGGATGCCGCCGCCAAAGACCAGATTATTGGTCAGTTTGGTCTGGGCTTCTACTCCGCCTTCATGGTGGCCAAGGAGGTGGAAATCTTCTCCCGGAGCTATAAGGAGGGCACCGAAGCCGCCCACTGGGTGTGCGACGGCAGCACCGAGTTCAGCCTGGATACCGCTGACAAGGCTGACCGCGGCACCGACGTGGTGCTGCACGTAGCCGAAGACTCCGACGAGTTCCTGGAGCCGGCCCGCCTGCGCACCATCCTCACCAAGTACTGCAAGTTCCTGCCGATTCCTATTGAGTTCGAAGGTGAGGTCATCAACCAGACCACGCCCATCTGGACCAAGCAGCCTTCGGAGCTGACGGACGAGGACTACACCAAGTTCTACCAGGAGCTGTATCCTTTCTCGGAGCCGCCGCTGTTCTGGATTCACCTGAACGTGGATTATCCATTCAACCTGACGGGCATTCTATACTTCCCTAAGGTGAAGGACGAACTGCAGTTTCAGCGCAACAAAATCCAGCTCTACTCGCGGCAGGTGTTCATTACCGATGAGGTGAAGGACGTGGTACCCGAGTTTCTGATGCTGCTGCACGGCGTTATTGACTCGCCCGACATCCCCCTGAACGTGTCCCGCTCGTTCCTGCAAGCCGACGCCGCGGTGCGCAAAATCAATACTTACATCACCAAAAAGGTAGCCGACAAGCTGGCCGAGTTGTTCCGCAAAGACCGCGCGGGCTTCGAGGAGAAATGGTCGGATATTGGGCTGTTCGTGAAGTACGGCATGCTCTCGGATGAAAAATTCTACGAGAAGGCTAAGGATTTTGCCTTAGTGAAAAACACGGCGGGCAAGTTCTTCACCTTGCCCGAGTACCAGGAGTTCATCCAGGCTAACCAGAAGGATAAGAACGAGCAGACGGTAGTGCTTTATACCACCGATGCGGAGGCCCAGCACAGCTTCGTGGAAGCTGCCCAGGACCGCGGCTACGATGTGCTGGAGCTCAACGGCCCGCTCGACTCGCACTTTATTGGTCAGCTGGAGCAGAAGCTGGAGAAAACCACCTTTAAGCGGGTGGATGCCGATACCATCGGCAAGCTCATTGAGAAGGCGGAAACCACCGAAAGCGTCCTCAGCGACGAAGAGAAAACGAAACTGCAGCAGCTCTTCGCCAAGGCCATTAATAACGAGCAAATGCACGTGCAGGTAGAGGCCCTGTCGCCGCAGGATGCCCCCGTTATCATTACGCTGCCTGAGTTCATGCGCCGCATGAAGGATATGCAGCGCACCGGCGGTGGCGGCGGCATGCAGATGTTCGGCTCCCTGCCCGACTCCTACACGGTAAGCGTAAACGCCAACAACGCCGTAGCCCAGCGGGTACTGAAAGCCTCCGACGAGGATGCTGCCCGCTTGGCCCGTCAGGCCTTCGACTTAGCACTGCTGGCTCAGGGTATGCTGAAAGGTGAAGCCCTCACGCAGTTTGTGAAGCGTAGCGCCGAGCTGCTGGCCGCTGAGTAAGCGGTGAAATAGTGAAATGGTGAGTTTGATGTTCTATTGGCGCTAATGGCGCGTTCAGAACGTCAAACTCACCATTTTGCATTTTCACCACTTCACCTTTTGGGGCACCAAATCCGGCTATATTTACGTTCGTTGCTCCGAATACTTTCATACTTCTGATGCGCCCATTCCTTTCGTCGGTGGGGGTGGGGCTGCTGCTGTTAGTGGCGGCCTGCTCGCCCAAAACCGTTTCCTTCTCCAGCAAGCCGGAGCAGCCCCAGCTGGCCGCCGGCCTGGATACGCTCACCACTGCCCGCGATACGACCAAAGCGCCGTCCTTGCTGGCGCGGGCGGGGCTTACCAAAGAGCAGGAGAAAAAGGCCAAGGAGCAGGAAAAAGCCAACCAGCGCAAGCCCAAGAAGAAAAAGAACGTTTTCCTTGGCGAGCCTATTAAGAAGGGCTACACGAAATCGGGCCCCAAAGGCAAAAACCAGGTTATTGAGATTTTCTACTACCTGAAAAATTTTCAGCAGCCTAACGCCTACGCCCCGGCCCGCTACTACTTCAATCAGCGGAAAGGCAAAATATTTAAAGCCGCCGGCGAGCTGGACCCCGCCACCGATAAAGTGCTGCACGGCCCTTACAAAAAGCTGCAGGGCGGCAAAGTGGTGGAAACCGGCTTTTACGCCGTGGGCACGCGCCATCTGCGGTGGGAGAAATACAATAAAGAGAACATCCTGCTCAGCAAAACCCACTATGAAATGGGCTTCCCGCGGGATGCAGTTATCTCCTATTATGATGGGGAGCGGAAGCAGATAAAGGAAGTAGTGCCCTATGAAAATGGCAAGCTGGAAGGTGACTACGTGCGCTTTCTGGAAAATGGCAAGCGCGACTGGGACGGGCAGTTTGAGAACGGCAAGAAAGTAGGGGAGTGGACCAAGTACTGGGGTTTCCGGAACACCAAGGACCGCCGCCACTACGTGTACCAATACGGCGAAACCGGCTACGACCCCGAAGTAACCGAACCCGAGCTAATCCGGGAATATAACCGCAACTCCGTGCTGATTTACGAGAAGGATAAGCTGGACAAGCGCGGTCAGCCTGACCTTTCCCGACCCGGTGCCAAAAACTAAGCTCAGGCGCTAATAAAACGCATCCTCAAAATGCTCGATGCGGAAGCCGGCACCGCCTGGCGTCACGGCCAGAATATCGAAGCGGATATCACCGGTCCAGTTCAGCTCTTCCTGTAGCTGCTCGGCGGCCAGCCGGAAAAGCTGCTGCTTGCGGACGGTTACAAACGTTTCGGGGTAGCCAAACTGGCTGGAGGAACGGGCTTTCACTTCTACAAACACAAGCAGCTTATTGCCCTGGCGCACTACCAGGTCCACTTCGGCGCGGCGGTAGCGGTAGCCGCGGTGCACTAGCTCATAGCCCAACGCAGTCAGGTAATCGGCCGCTGCTTCTTCGCCGGCCCGGCCTAACATATGAGCAGCAGAAGTCATAATGGCTTTAATAAAGCGTGGTAGGGCTGATGGCTGCCCGATGGGATAAAAGCCGGCGTACCGCCGGCTTTGAATTGGCGTTGGGTCTAAAACTAGTACCTTTGCGTGTTTTCCGCGAAATTCCAGATACTTATGAAGACACTAGTCGAGCAGTTTAACGAGCAAATGAAGGACGCCATCCGCATCGGACAGGCCAGCCAGATTACCATAGAGAAGAAAGCCTACCGCAATGTGGTCATTGCCGGCATGGGCGGATCAGGCATTGGCGGCAGCGTAGTGCAGTCTATTTTGCTTGATAAGCTGCCGGTTCCTGTGTCGGTAGTGAAAACCTATAATATCCCCGGTTTTGTAAACCAGGATACCCTGTTCATTGCCTGCTCGTTCTCCGGCAACACCGAGGAAACGCTGGCGGGCATGGAAGAAGCCCAGCAGAAAGGCGCCACCATTGTGTGCGTAACCACCGGCGGCCAAATGCTGAAGCTGGCTCAGGAGCACAAGTATCCCACCATTGTGTTCCCCGGCGAAACCAAGATGCCCCGTGCCAACATCGGCTACTCGGCGTTCCAGTTGTTCTTCGTGCTGGAAGCAGCCGGCCTGATTGATAACTCCTACCTGGCTGATCTGCACGAAGCCGTTGCGCTGGTAGAAGAAACCGAAACCGCTGTGCGCGAAGAGGCGCAGGTTATCACCGGTGCTCTTTATGAGCGGCTGCCCATCGTATATGGTGATGCCCTATTGGAGTCTACCGCCGTGCGCTTTCAGCAGCAGGTAAACGAAAACTCCAAGCAGCTGTGCCACGTGAACAGCTTCCCGGAGATGAACCACAATGAAATTGTGGGCTGGGAATTCCCCACCAAAATCCTGACCGCCACTACCGTGCTCTTCCTGCACTCGGCCTTCGACCACAAGCGCGTAGCCCAGCGTATGGAGCTGTGCCGCCCCGTGTTTGAGGCCCAGGGCGCTAAAGTGCTCGACGTAACCGCCAAAGGCAAGTCCCTCACCGCTCAGATTTTCTACCTGATTCACCTGCTGGACTGGGTAAGTATTTACCTGGCCGAGAAAAACGGTACCGATCCGGCGCCCGTGAAGGTGATTGACAAGCTGAAAAATCAGCTGTCGGCGCAGCCAGCCTAAGCTGGCTTAGAGTGGAGTAGCCCGTTTTTCGGGCCTGGCGTTTGATTTTCCCGGCATGGATTCTCTCTATAGTTCCTGCGCTGTTACCAGCCCCGCTCCGGCCCCCGTGGCCGGAGCGGCGGCGGCAATGCCCGGCCAAAACCGACAAATTAAGGTGGAGCGCCTGGGGTTGGTGGACTATGCGTCTACCTGGGCCTATCAGGAACAGTTGCTGGCGGCGGCGTTGGCGGTTAAAACCCGCAACCGGCTGGCCGCTGAATCCGGCGTGCCTTTGGAGCCTACGCCTAACCACCTGCTGCTGTGCCAGCACCCCCACGTGTACACGCTGGGCAAAAGCGGCAAGCCTGAGCATCTGTTGCTCGATGAAACGGCTTTAGCCGCGCACGGCGCCACGTTCCACCGCATCAACCGCGGCGGCGACATAACATACCACGGTCCCGGCCAGCTGGTGGGCTACCCCATCCTCGACCTCGATAACTTCTTTACTGACATTCACCGCTACCTGCGGGTGCTGGAAGAAGCCGTTATCCTGACGCTGGCCGAGTATGGCCTGCGGGCCGGCCGCATTGCGGGGCTCACCGGCGTATGGCTGGACTTTGAGGAAGGCGCATCCAACCCGCGTAAGATTTGCGCTATGGGGGTGAAGTGCAGCCGCTGGGTAACCATGCACGGCTTTGCCCTCAACGTCAATCCCGATCTGTCGTATTTCGGCCATATCGTGCCCTGCGGCATTACGGATAAGGCCGTCACCTCGCTGCAGCAGGAGCTGGGCCGCGCCGTACCCATAACGGAAGTAGAAAACCGCCTGTTGCCCCATTTGGCCAACTTATTGCAGGCCGATTTGATCAGCTAAGTCCTTTATGAAAGACGATATTATCTTCGATCCGGTGGAAGGCGTTTCGGTGGCAGTAGTGCCCGATGAAGCTGCTGCTACGGAAGAAGGCAAGCAGGGCTGGCAAGTATACCTGCTGAATCATAACGATTTTCCCTTGCGGAACGTCATCGTAAGCTCTAATGGCTACGGTGTGCAGCCCAGTGGTGAAACGGTGCGTACCTCCACGTTGCGCCACGTTATTCTGGAAGTAGAGCCACACACCGCTGTTCCCATTGAGCCCATTGACCCAGACCTGTTTCATTTGAATAACCAGTACTGGGTGAGCTATTATCGGGGCTCGCAGATTTTCGATAAGAAGTTCATCTTTGTTCCCGACTCCATTGTTCCCGAAAATCTTACCCGCATTGCCCTTCTTCACCGGGAAGGTGTATTGCATAGTTAAGCTTCGGGAGTTATCCGCAAACCACGCACCGGGCTTCTGGCGTAATTGCTTAACTTCGGGCCCTGCCATATGACTGCATTAGGTATTTCGCTGAGTCTCTCGTTTTTGTGGGCGTTTTTGGTAGCACTGTTCGCGGTGCCTTCCATTATATACATTGCTCACCTCAAGAATATGCTCGATGCGCCCAACCTGCGCACGGTGCATGAGTCCTTGACGCCCCGCTTAGGCGGAGTGGCCGTCTTTGCCGGCTTTATGTCGGCCCTTACCATTTTCGGAAACCTAGCCAATGGCGTGCAGCAGCTTTTAGCGGGCTGTATTGTGCTGTTTTTCGTGGGGCTGAAAGATGACCTGGTGAGCATCTCCGTCTCCAAAAAGTTTGTGGGTCAGCTGCTGGCCACCGGCGTGGTTATGATTATGGCCGACATCCGGATTACCAGCTTTCAGGGCATACTAGGCATTCAGGAGCTGCCCATCGGCATCAGCTACGCTATTACGTTCATAGCTATTGTAGGTATTACCAACGCCATTAACCTGATTGATGGCCTGGATGGGCTGGCCGGTACCATCGTGCTCATCATTGTAAGCACATTGGGTTATTTCTTCTTCCGGTATGGTGGCGAGCGGTACGGCAACTACGTGTACGTTTCCGTGTGTGTGATTGGGGGGCTGATAGGTTTCCTGCGCTACAACTTTCACCGGGCCACCATTTTTATGGGCGATACCGGCTCCCTGGTTTGCGGGTTTATTGTTTCGGTGCTCACCATTCAGTTTATTGAGATGCGGCAACCTTTCCCGGATGCTGCACCTTCTGTAGCGGCTGGTATCCTCTTTGTACCGCTGTTTGATACGCTGCGTATTTTTATTGTGCGCATGATGGCCGGCCGCTCCCCCTTCTCGCCCGATAAAAACCACGTGCACCACCGTATTCTAGCCATGGGCTTTCAGCAGATCAGTACCGTTATGCTGCTGGCTTTGCTGAATATTCTGGTGATTCTGTTTGTTATCAACTTTGCTTACCTGGGTAATACCTTGCTGATAGTGTACCTGGTGGCTTTCTCGGTAGCGTTGAGTGTGTTTCTGGGCGTGTACCAGAGCCGGAGTGCCCGCCAGCGGGTGGCTTCTTAAACAGGTAAGCAGATGCCAGCGGGGCGTTATCAGTGGTGGTATGGGATAGTAGTAGGAATACTGCTGCTGGGACACACGGCGCTGGCCGCCGAGTATCGCCCGTTGCCCCCGGCTCCGCAGCAGGGCCTGACCAACGACTGGCTGATTTACAATCCGGCCCAGAACCGCCTCACGCTCTACCTGCCCGATTATCACCCGCCGGCCCATGCTTACTACCAATGGGTTAGTCTGAAGTGGGGCCAGCCGGTGCCCATTACCTTCACGGCCCGGCAAAACCTCAGCCTGTTTCTGGATAACCGGTTGGTATTTACCGCGCCGGAAGCGGGCGTGTTTTCCCTGGATCTGGCCCGCTTGATTCCGCCTGGCTCGCCGGCGGCCCGGCACCTGTTGTGCGTATGGCATCCCGATGAATCGCCAACCTACACCTCGTTCGTCAATACGGTGCCGCAGCCGGCTGTTCAGCAGGGGCAGGCGGCTAATGCACTGCTGCCCCAGGAGCGGGTGCCCGGTCCCCAGAATGTATATATCGTATTTCTGCTGCTGATTGGGCTGGGCTACGGCGGCATTCGGGCCACTTACCGCCCGGGCTTTACCCGCATTTACCAGCTAAGCAGCTTCTGGAGTAACTCCTCCACCGACCAGGATTTTCTGATTAAGCCCACCATTACCTGGCTTAACCTGGTGCTGGTGCTGGTGTTCTCGCTGTCCTTTGCGCTGCTCCTGGTGGCTATTCATACCAGTGTGCAGGACGTGCCCCTTATCCGGCGGCTCTTCAACGTGCCGGAATCGGCGCTGGTGGTGCGAGTGCTGCTGTATACTGGCCTCATTGCCGCCTTCGTGCTGCTGAAATATCTGTACCTGCAGGTAATGGGGTACATTTTTGACGTGTCGGGGCTGGTGATGGTGCAGTACCGGGAGTTTATCCGCACTATTCTGCTGATGGGCCTGGTGCTGCCCTTTGTTATGCTGCTCTACCTGGCCCTGAACTCCTCTGCCCCCTCTATGGTGCTGTGGGTTTCTAATGGGGTGGTTGCCTTGCTATTACTGGTAACGGTTCTACGCATCGGCCGAACCCTGAATCAACGAGCCTCGCTCCTAAATCTGCATTTGTTTTCGTACCTTTGCGCCACCGAAGTCCTGCCCTTTATTGTGCTGCTCAAAATCATCGTTTTTCCTTACTAATCAAGGGGTTATTGGTGAAACATAGTTGTCGATAATAGTTTTAGCACCTCACCGTTCCTCTTATAGCCCTAGATTTACGCTCTTTTTTACTATGGCCGAAAACAAAGATAACCCGGGGACTGGCCGTCACGCCAAGCGCATCTCCAGCATCCTTGTCACCCAGCCTAAACCTACCGGCGACGTTTCCCCTTACTTCTCCATTGCCGAGAAATATGGTATTAAAGTTGATTTCCGGGAGTTTATTCAGGTAGACCCGGTGTCTTACAAAGACTTCCGGAAGGAAAAAGTTAATTTTCTGGAGCATACGGCAATCATTTTCACCAGCCGCAATGCCGTAGACCACTTTTTCCGCATTTGTCAGGAGGCCAAGATTGAGATGCCCGCCGAGATGAAGTATTTCTGCATCTCGGAGCAGACGGCTAACTACCTGCAGAAGTACATTGTACTGCGCAAGCGCAAGCTGTTTGTGGGCAGCCGCACCGCCGCCGACCTCTTCGACGTAATCAAGAAGCACAAAGGCGAGAAGTTCCTGTACCCTTGCTCTGACATCCGTAAGGATGATATTCCGGAGTTCATGCGGGCCAATAACTTCAAGTTTACCGAGGCCGTCATCTACCGCACGGTAGCCAGCGATCTATCGGATCTGTCGGATGTGAAATACGATTGTATTGCCTTCTTCAGTCCTTCCGGTATCAGTTCGCTGTTCATCAACTTCCCTGATTTCGTGCAGGACGGCACCCGTATTGCTGCTTTCGGACCTACGACGGCCAAAGCCGTGCTGGACGCTGGTCTGGAGCTGGATATCCAGGCGCCTCATCCCAACGCGCCCTCTATGACAGGTGCTATTGAGCAGTATATCCTTTATCATTCCGGTGCCGCCGAGCAGAGCAATGCGAAAAGCAAAGTAGGTAAACCGAGCAGCTAGTTTGCTCGTTGAGGCAGAGGAGCCTGCTTGCAGGCTCCTTCTCTTTCGCGTGACGTTTTTTTGTTACATTTGAAAGAGAAGAAATCCAGCCCCAAATTATCTCTTACTTCTATTCGGTTGCAGTTATGAAGGGATCAGTACTTACTGTTCTTCTGCTATTTATAGCGGCCGGTTTCGCTTTGGGGCAGCAGCAGCCCCAGTTTACTCAATACGGCTTTAATGGCATGTATCTGAATCCGGGGTATGCCGGGGTAAAAGGATACGGTGAAATAACTACTATAGGCCGTTACCAATACGTAGGATATAATGCTTCTGTAGACGCGGGAGGCTCTCCCCAAACCTATTTGCTTTCGGCTTCCGTTCCGCTTAAGCTCCTGCATGGCGGTTTGGGCATAAACCTGTATAAGGACAAGATTGCCGAGACGGATGTTACTACCGCTAACTTATCCTATGCCTATCATTTAAAGATAGGCGAAGGCACGCTAGGGCTTGGGGTGCAAGGTATCCTCACCAATATTCATCAGGGCAACTTCCGCCCGGTCGAGCCGAATGATCCGGCGGTGCCGGTAGAAAGCTCGGACCGTAAATTTGATGCTGGCGCAGGGGCGTGGTATGAAACCGAATCTTATTATGCGGGCCTGAGCGTTAACAACCTGTTACGGTCAGAGTATAAGTTTCAGAACTTTCGGGGCAACACAGACTCAGCCCGGGTGATTGGCGAAAACCACGTCTATCTGACCGGCGGTTATAATATTCAGGCTACTTCTTCCGTTGTTGTTACGCCAACGGTTCTGGTTAAAATGGTGTTGCCAGGTAAGGTGGGAGACTCGGGCAAGTTTGCTCAGGATAAAACCTCCTTTGAGCTGGGCGCCCGGGCCACCTTCAATGATAAGTATTGGGGCGGAGTTGGCTACCGTTTTCAGGAGTCTTTCAACGCATTGGTAGGAGTAAGTTTTGCAAAGGATAACGCATTCAAAGTGGGCTATGCATTTGATTTTATTGCATTCAACCAAGATGCTCGTGCATTGAGCTCTCATGAAATAATGCTTTCTTATCGGTTGCCTAAGCCTGGTAATATTCTGCGGCCAGCAATTCGTACTCCGCGCTACAGCTTTTAGGACTTGTACGTATATTAGGCGTGCTGATGGGGTAGGGTGGATTTAAGCGAATACATTCCCCCGCTACGCCTGCAAGAAGTTGAACTACTTCTATTTATCCGGTGTAAATAGGGTTTCGCAGACAAGTTGGTAATGTTAAACGAATAACTTGTTTGCGTTTGTTTAAAGTACTAAATTTGCCAGCTGCAAAAATTGTAATCTTTGGTTATTGCCTCCTAGTAAGTCTTTCGGTTCCTGACTATGAACAAGCTTTTCGTATTGCCTCTCGTTGCCATGTCGGCACTGCTCCTGGGAGGGTGTGGTTTTGGTAAAGGGCCTCAGGGCGACCTATACGGCTCCGAGGATCGGCCTGAGTTTAACCCCCAGGAAGTTCCGTATGGTATGGTACCCTGCCCCGGTGGCACCTTCCACATGGGCCAGACCGACCAGGATATTTCTGCCTCTATGGTGAACATGAACAAGCAGGTAACTATTGCCGGCTTCTACATGGATGAAACCGAAATTACCAATAATGAATACCGTCAGTTCATGGATGCTATCCGGCAGGATTCCATCGATGTGCTGGGCGAAGAGTATGTCATGACGGAACTGTACCCTGACACCACGGTTTGGGTACGGGACTTCACCTACCACATGGGTGACCCGCTGATGGAGTATTACTATACCCATCCCGCGTTCGACGATTATCCGGTAGTGGGCGTAGACTGGTTTGCCGCCAAGTATTTCTGCAACTGGCGCACCAAGCACAAGAATGCCTCGAACGAAGAAGTGGGTCTGGCGCCAACGCCAAACTTCCGCCTTCCTTCGGAAGCTGAATGGGAGTACGCCGCTCGTGGTGGCCGCGACCTGGCTACCTATCCCTGGGGCGGTCCTTACCTGCGTAACTCCAAAGGCTGCATGCTGGCCAACTTCAAACCCGGCCGTGGCGACTATGCTTCCGATGGCTTTGCTTACACTTCCCCGGTAGGCGCCTTCTTTCCGAACGACTTCGGCCTGTATGATATGTCCGGTAACGTGTCGGAGTGGTGCGATGATGCTTACATGGAAGCCTCGGTACCGGTAGTATGGGATTTGAACCCCACCAACCCCGACGATAACGAGCCCCGCAAAGTAGTGCGCGGTGGTTCCTGGAAAGACATTGCCTACTTCCTGGAGACCGGTGCCCGCAACTTCGAGTATCAGGATTCGGCCCGCTCTTATATCGGTTTCCGCACGGCCATGATTCAGATTGGCATGGGTACCAACAATGCTTTGAACTAAGCCCTCTTTCGTTCCAACTTATTTAGTGTTTTAACAACCTTCACCTTTTCTTTTCAACAACACAAGTACAATGGCACAAAAAGGCGGCAGTTTTCTATATGACGTATTAATGCCGAAAATTTACGGCATTGGGGCAGCAGTAGTTATCGTGGGAGCATTGTTCAAAATTGAACACTGGGCTGGCGCTGACTTGATGCTGATTGTGGGCTTGAGCACGGAAGCTGTTATCTTCTTCCTGAGCGCCTTCCAACCCCAGCACAAAGAGCACGATTGGTCACTGGTGTATCCTGAGCTGAGCGAAGGCTACGACCCTTCTACCGGCAACCCCAGCTTCTCTACGGACAATGGCAAAGGCCTGACCCGCAAGCTGGATGATATGCTGAAAGATGCTAACGTAACCCCCGAAGCTATTTCTTCCCTGGGTGCCGGCCTGAACCGCCTGAGCACCACCACGCAGCAGCTTTCGTCGCTGGGCGAGGCTACCAACGTAACCGACGAGTATACCGCTAAGGTTCGTACCGCTGCTAACTCACTGGAGCGCATCAACGAAGCCTATTCCAACACGGTAGAAGCTATTACGGCTATGTCCAGCGCTACTTCTGATGCCAAGGAATACCACTTGCAGGTACAGAACGTAACCAAGAACCTGGGCGCTCTGAACGCAGTGTATGAAATGGAACTGCAGGATGCCAACACGCACCTGAAGTCCATGAACAAGTTCTATGGCACGCTGAGCCAGGCCATGGAAAATCTGACCGAAGCCGGCAAAGAAACCGAGCAGTTCAAGCAGGAAGTAACCAGCCTGACGAGCAACCTGACCTCGCTCAACCGCGTGTACGGCAACATGCTGAACGCTATGCGTGCTACCAGCTAAGCAAGCTGAGTAGTAAGAGCATTAAACGTTTCAGTTCCACTAGTTTTAGAATAGGAAGATACGATGGCGGGAGGTAAAGAAACTCCACGGCAGAAGATGATTGGCATGATGTACCTGGTACTGACTGCGCTTCTGGCCCTACAAGTAAACTCCGCGATTCTGCTCAAGTTCAAGTTTTTGGACGACAGCTTGCTCGGAGTAAATGGAAAAACGGCGACAGCTAACCAAGGTGCTGTAAAAGGTATTGAAGCCACGGTTGCTAAAAACCGGAATCAGGCGCGTGACCTTGCCATTCTCAAGCAAAGCCAGGAAGTACGTGAGCGTACCTCCAAAATGGTAGGCTACCTGCGTGATATTCGTGAGAAGCTATTAGTTGCTACTGAGAACCAGGGCAAGAATGCTTTCAAGAATATGAGCATGGAAGATAAAGTTGCCATCACTATGATTGGCGGCAAAAAGAATGGTCTGGCTTACCCCCTGAAAGATGAGTTGAACAACTACGCTACCTACATCAAGCAGTTTGTACCAGAAGCTGGTCCACTGGCACTTGATGCTGGCCAGGATCCGAACGTGCTGGAGCCCAGCCAGAAGAGCAAAAACTTTGCTGAGCTGAACTTCGAAAATACTCCGATTGTAGCCGCGCTGGCTACTCTTTCGCAGAAAGAAACCGAAGTGCTGAAGTACGAGTCGGATGCTTTGAACAAGCTGGCTTCGCAGGTAGGTGCTTCTACAATTGTATTCGACAAGGTAAATGCTTTTGCTAGCGCCGAGTCCAACACGGTAGCAGCCGGTACCAAGTACAAAGCCGAACTGTTCCTGACGGCTTCCGCCAGCAACCTGCGTCCTTCCATGACCCTGAACGGCTCGCCGCTGCCAGTTGGTCCCGATGGCAAAGGCAAGGTAGAGTTCACGGCCCGCCCCGGCAGCTTTGATGCTGCTGGCAACGCCAAGGCTTCCTGGACCGGTACCATCCGCTTCAACCAGAACGGTCGCGATACTACCTTCAAAGTGACCGTGCCGTACACCGTTACCAAACCGGTAATGCAGATTCAGTCGGCTTCGGTACAGGCCCTGTACTTCAAGTGCGGCAACAAGCTAAGCGTACAAGTGCCCGCCCTGGGTGCGCAGTATGATCCAAGCTTCTCGGCTTCCGGTGCTTCTACCATCAAAGGCTCGGCTAAAGGTGAAGTAACCCTAGTGCCCAACTCGCGTGAGGTAACCCTGAATGTAAGCAGCGGTGGCAACGCCATTGGCTCGCAAACCTTCCAGGTGCGTCCTATTCCTAAGCCGGAAATCAAATGCGTAGTAGGTGGCCGCGAAGCCAACGAAAAGCAGGGTACCCCGGTAACGGCGGTGCGCAACATGAGCCTGAAGGCTATTCCGGATGCCGGTTTTGCTACTTTCCTGCCGGAAGATGCCCGCTACCGGGTAACCCGCTATGAAGTAACGCTGGTACGTGGCAAGCGCCCTGCTATGCCTACCCGCACTGTCAACGGCCCTGATGTTAACCTGACCGACGTGGTAAACACCGCTCGTGAAGGTGACCGTCTCTACATCGAAGTAAAAGAGGTGCAGCGTATGAACTTCCAGGGTAACACTGAGGAAGTAAAAGTGTCGAAGCAATTCAATATTCCGCTGATCTAAGCGTTACTCTGCTGAACTAAGTGCTGCGCTTTTTTGATTATCTGGTATGAACAAATTCCTTTCCTTCGCCGCCCTGGTGGCCGGCCTGACGCTGTCGGTGTCAGCTTCGGCTCAGGAACAAGCCACTACTGCGAGCAGCAACGGCTCGTACCGCCCGATTCCGAATTCGGACATCATGTTCCGGAAGACCATCTGGCGTGCCATTGACCTGCGCGAAAAGCAGAACAAGCCTATGTTCTCGCAGGGTAATGAGATTACCAAGGTAATTATGGATGCAGTGCGCCGTGGTGAGCTGCAGGCGTATCGTAACGACTCGCTGACCACTACCTACACGCCGCAGGAAGTTTCTTCCAACGCCTCGTACGCTGAAGCCAGCGCTGGCCTGAGTGAGGAAGAGAAAGCTGCCGGTTTTACGGATGCTGACGCTGGTTTTGGTGCTTCGGATGATGGCTGGGGTGCCCCGGCGCCTAAAAAAGGTGCCAAAGGCAAAAAGGCCGTAGCGAAAGCTGCGCCGGTTGCTCCCGCCAGCTACGAGTACCGCCCCAAGGACATCTACCAGATGGAATTGAAAGAGGATATGATCTTTGACAAGAAACGGTCACGGATGTATCACGACATCAAAACCATTACGCTGTTGGTGCCCTCTACGCTTTCCTCGAACACCTCCGGCATTGAAAAGCCCATTGGTACGTTCAAGTACAGCGACCTGGTACGCGTGTTCCGCAACAACCCGGACAAAGCCATCTGGTTTAACCCCCAGAACGATGCCCAGCACAAGAACCTGGCCGATGCTTTCGAACTGTGGCTGTTCAACTCGTACATCGTGAAGGTTTCTAACCCGAACGACTCGCGTCTAGACGACATCTACGGTGGTGCTCAGCAAGGCATTCTGGCCTCGCAGCAAGCTGCGTCCGACCTGATTGAGTACGAGTATAACCTGTGGAGCTTCTAAGCCTCAGCAGTAACTCTGATGCTAAAAAAGCCCCGGCCAGCTGGTCGGGGCTTTTTGTTTCCGGATAGGTCAACGGTTAGCTTTCGGCAGGTGCATCCTGCTGCGCAAAATAATCCAGCAGCACCCGGGCTTTGGCCTTACCAACCTCGGCAATGAGCTCCGCTTCCGTCAACTCCTTAATTTTCTTGACGGATTTGAACTTAGTGAGGAGCTTATCAGCCGTCACCGGCCCAAGGCCTTTTACATCCGTCAGCTCAGTCTTGAGCGTGGCCGCGTCGCGGCGGGAACGGTGGAAGGTGATACCAAACCGGTGGGCTTCGTCGCGCATGCGCTGAATAAGGCGTAGCGTTTCGCTCTTCTTGTCGATGTATAGTGGAAGCGGGTCGTTGGGCACGTAGATTTCCTCCAGGCGCTTGGCAATGCCAATAATGGGTATCTGCCCCCACAGGCCCAGATCCTTTAGCGCCTTCACGCCCATGCCCAGCTGGCCCTTTCCGCCATCCACAATTACCAGCTGTGGCAGGCTGGCCCCCTCATCTATCAGGCGGCGGTAGCGGCGCGTCACGATTTCGTACATCGAGTCAAAGTCGTTGGGGCCGACGACGGTTTTGATGTGGAAGTGCCGGTAGTCCTTTTTGCTGGGCTTGGTATTGCGAAAGCACACCATGGCCGCCACCGGGTTGTCGCCCTGAAAGTTGGAGTTGTCGAAGCACTCAATGTGCTTGGGCAGGTCTTTGAGGCGCAGATCCTTCTTCATGGTTTCCATGATGCGGACCTCGTTTACATCCTTGCTCCGGTCGTTCATGCTCTCCTTTTCCTTGCGGAGGTACATGACGTTCTTGATGCTGAGCTCCAGTAGCTTGCGCTTGTCCCCAATCTGGGGCTGCGTAATTGTTACGCCGGGCAACGGCAGCTCCGGCAGTGCCACGTTGGTCAAAATCTCCTTCGACTGGCTTTCAAATTCCTCCCGCATCTGCATCACCATGGAAGCCAGAATCTCATCGTCGGGCTCATCCAGCTTCTTCTGCACCTCCACGGACTGCGTGAGGATGATGCTGCCGTTCATCACTTTCAGATAGTTGATAAAAGCCAGCTTCTCATTGGCCGCGATGCTGAACACATCAATGTTTGAAAGCGAAGCATTGACGATGGTGCTTTTCGCCTGAAACTCGTCCAGCCGGTCGAGCTTCTGTTTGAACTGATGCGCCAGCTCATACTGCTGATCCTGCGCTGCCTGGGTCATTTTCTCCCGGAAGTATTGCTTGGGAATAGTCAGGTTGCCGTTCAGGATATTGCGAATCTGCTGGATGTACTGGTTGTACGTTTCCTCATCTTGCAGCCCCTCGCAGGGGCCCTTGCAGTTGCCCAGGTGGTACTCCAGGCACACTTTAAACTTGCCGGCCTCAATGTTCTGGGGCGCCAAGTTGTAGGTGCAGGTACGCAGCGGATACAGGGCCCGAATCAGTTCCAGCAGCACGTTCATGGCGGTCAGGTTAGCGTAGGGGCCGTAGTAGCGGCCGTCGCCGGGGCGCTTGTTGCGGGTAGGAATCAGGCGCGGAAACCGCTCGTTGGTGAGCAGCAGGTAGGGGTAGGTCTTACCATCTTTCAGTAGGATGTTATACTTGGGCTGGTGCTGCTTGATGAGGTTATTCTCCAGCAGAAACGCATCCGACTCCGAGTCAACGATAGTAAACTCGATGCGGCGGATATTCTTGACCAGCTGAATGGTCTTCTTGTTGTGGTCCTGCTTGGTGAAGTAGCTGCTGACCCGTTTGCGCAGATCAATGGCTTTGCCCACGTAAATGATAGTATCCTCGTCGCCGAAGTATTTGTACACGCCGGGGCGGTGCGGCAGCTGGCGGATTTGCTCCTGTATTTGGGCGTTGGCGGCCATAAAATGCGGAAAGATGACTACTGCGGAATACTCCGATTCCGGCTTTTTGTTTGCCTGGGCTAAAGTGGGCTGCCCATGGTAAGAAAGCAAAAGTGGCAGATGTAGAACACCTGCCACTCCCGTTTTGCACCCGTAGGGCAGCAATTAAATATCCTGGTCGTTCAGATCCTGTAGGTCGGTCTGGTTCAGCTTCTGATCAGAAGGAATCGTGTCCCGCTGCCCACCGTAGTAGCGCGAGCAGTCTATTTCCACGCTCAGCGGTTGGGCCGGCGCGGGGAAGTCGGCGGTGCTGATGCCTATTTCCTTGTTATGGGCATACACCTGCTTCATAAACAGGCCATAAATAGGCAAGGCCAGGCGCGAGCCCTGCCCGTAGGCACCGGTGCGAAAGTGAATACTGCGGTCCTCGCCGCCCACCCACATGCCACACACCAGGTCAGGCGTCATACCCATAAACCAGCCATCGGAGTAGTTGGAGGTGGTACCGGTTTTGGCCGCAATCTGGTACGGAAACTTAAAGCCACCGCGCAGAATGATGGAGGTGCCGCCTTGCTCTTCCACGGCGCCGCGCATCATATACGTCATGAGGTAGGCCGTTTCCTCGCTCAGGGCCTCTTTGGTCTGAGGCACGAATTCGCGTAGTACATTGCCGTTTTTGTCTTCAATGCGGGTAACCATCATGGGCGCCGTCCAGACGCCTTTGTTCACGAAGGTGCTGTAGGCACCGCTCAGCTCGTAAATGCTTACATCGGAAGAACCAAAGCCTACGGAAGGCACCGCCTCAATGGGCGAGGTAATGCCCAAACGCTTGGCGTAGGCCACCACCGTTTCCGGCCCCAGTTTCTGCACCAGCCAGGCCGTGATGGAGTTCATGGAGCGGGCCAGAGCCTGCCGGAGCGTAAAGGTGCGCCCGCTGAATTTGCCTTCGAAGTTCTGGGGCGTATAGGCCTCCCGCCCCGCTACGGCGGGGAAGGTGGTAGCCACGTCGGGGCGCTGGTAGCAAGGCGAGTAGCCCTGGTCGATGGCAGCTACATACACGAAGGGCTTAAACGTGGAGCCCGGCTGGCGCTTGCCCTGCTTCACGTGGTCGTACTTGAAGTACTTGTAGTTGGTGCCGCCCACCCAGGCCTTAATCTGGCCGTTCAGCGGGTTCATGGCCATAAAGCCAGCGTGCAGGTAGCGCTTATAGTAAGCCAGGGAGTCCATCGGCGACATGAGCACCTCTTTCTCGCCCTTCCAGGTAAACACCTTCATCTTGTACTTCTTATTCAGATAGTACTTAATAGAATCAGGCTGGCCTTCATAGCGGGCGGCCAACGACCGGTACCGCTCCGTGCGCTTGATGGCCGTGCTCAGGAAGTTGGGGATGAGCTTGCCGTTCTCATCGCGCCAGGGCTGCTGGCCTTTCCAATGGGCATCAAACCACTTTTGCTGCAGCTTCATGTGGTCGGCAATGGCCGTTTCCGCATATTTCTGCATGCGGGAATCAATGGTGGTATAGATTTTCAGGCCATCGGCGTACAGGTCGTGGTCGGTTTCCTTGGCCCATTCGCGCAGCATCTTGCTTACTTCCATGCGGAAGTAGGGTGCAATGCCCTCGTTCTGGTTTTCCACCTTGTAATCGAGCTTAAGCGGCTTGGCTACCGCCGCCGTATAGGCAGGGGGCGTGATGTAGCCATACTTCTGCATCTGGCTCAGCACCCAGTTGCGCCGCTTTACGGAGCGCTCCGGGTTGCGCACCGGGTTAAACCACGAAGGGCCGTTCACCAGCCCCACCAGCAGCGCCGATTCTTCCAGTTTCAGATCCTGGGGGCGCTTATTAAAGAAGGTTTTAGCCGCTGTATGCACTCCAAAAGCATTGGAACCATACTCGGCTGTGTTTAAGTACATGCGCAGGATTTCCCGCTTGGTGTAGTTGCGCTCCAGCCGCACCGCCAAAATCCACTCTTTAGTTTTGGTGATGAGCATGCCGATACCCGGGGTTTCGTTCAGGCGGCCGTCGTTCAGGTCTTCGCGGGTGCGGAACAGCATTTTGGCCAGCTGCTGCGTGAGCGTACTGGAACCCCGCCGAATGCGGCCGGAAGCTACGTAGTAGGGAATAGCCGCCATGCCTTTCAGGTCGATGCCCGAGTGATTTTCGAAGCGCACGTCCTCGGTAGCAATCAGCGCATCTACCAGGTTCTGGGGTAGGTCATCGTAATCAACCGGGGTGCGGTTTTCGCGGAAATACTTGCCCATCAGCACGCCATCGGCAGAATATACCTGCGAGGCCAGCTCACTCTTGGGGTTTTCCAGGGTGCGCAGGTTGGGCATGCTGCCGAACAGGTTCAGCAGGTTCACGCTAACGGCCCACACAAACACTACGGCACCCACCAGCCCCAGCACCAGCAAAACCCATAGGGTGCGGGTGAAAGCGGCAAAGCGGCCGGTACGAACCGGTTTACGGGGAGCAATTTTAGGCTTGGCAGCAGAATATGCCATGGAGGATATTTAAGAAGCAAAATCAAGGGCCGGCAGCACCATCAGGTGCCAGTCCGCTGCCGCAAATTTACGGACGATAAACTTGCTGGTAAAAACGGAGGTACTCTTCCACATCCTTACGCTGGAGCAGCACCGGTATATTCTCAATACCTACTATCAGGGTTTGGTAACCCACGCCCCGCAGGCGGCCCAGCGGGCTCTGGGGGCCGCGCAGTTTCAGCCCGTAGCTCTGGGCCACTTTAGCTCCGGCCAATGGCTGCACCACAATCAGCGACAAAGAATCATTCAGACTCTGGGGCTGCACCTGCAGGTTGCTGGCGCGATAAAAACGGTTGTTATAGGTGCCCAGCTGCCCCGGTAAATCCTTCAGCAAAGGAGAGTTTTTACTCACTACCAGCACTACCGCATGGGCGCCATTGGTGCCGGCCGCATAAGGAGAGGCGGGAACGGGTGGAGGCGCAGTGGCAACCGTAGTCGGGGCAGCAGGCGCATTGCCTGGCGCAGCCGGCGGAACTCCAGCCCGCGTAGCCTTGGCAGAATCAGGCGCGGCAACGGGTTTTGCTGGCGCGGAAGCAGGAGTAGTCAGTGCCTTAGCAGCTGGCGCCGCAGAAGTAGTTGGCGCCGGCGGCGTAGCAGAACCGGGCGCGGCGGTGGGGGCCGTTATGCCCGGCGTAGGGTCATTATTGAAAATCCGCAGCTTGTTGTCTACCTCACCCGGGCGGAAATAAGAAATGGAAGGCTTTTGGGCCGAAGCCAGCGCCCCGGGCAGCTGGCCTTGCTCGTAGCGGGTAAAGGTGGCCAGCAGTTCCTGCGCATCGGGGGCCAGGGGGCTATTGGGGTAGGTTTTCAGGAAGCGCTCTACCTGCGGCTTGGTGGTAGCGGGAGCCTGGGTGCGGAGCGCCAACAGCAAATCCATATAAGCCAGCCGGTCGGTGTAGTCACTTTCCGGATACTTTTTGCGGGTGCGAGCCAGCACGGCGCCGGCCTTTTTAAACTCCTGCTTTTTATAGAAGGTGAAAGCTGAATCCAGCTGTACGCTCACCCCGGCATTGGCCACCGACATGCGGCGCAGATATTCCGGGTCGGCAACCAGCCGGGCGTAGGAAGTGGTGGGGTATTCCTGCCGCAGACGTTGGGCGTAGGTTTCAGCCTTGGTGTCCTGCTTATCACGGTAGAGCAGGTACAGGCCGTAATACACCTCCGGCACGTGGCCGCTGCGCGGGAAGCGGCTCAGAAGGGTTTCGTACGTGGTAATGGCGCGGTCGGGCTCTTTCAGCTGTTGGTTGTAGATGGCGCCTAAAGCAAATAAGGCTTCTTCAATCTGTTTGTTGGAGGCGGCCAACTGATCAGCGGTGGTGGGCACGTTCTTTTGATATTGCGCCACCAATGCCGTAAGCTGCGCGGCCGGATCGGCCGCGGCCGTGTTGACCACCGTGGCATCGGTGCCGGCTATGGATACCGGCACGTTGCCGCCCTGGTTGGTAACCGGAGAGGTATTGGCCTGGCTACTGATGCGCCAGTTATCCTGCAGCTGGCGGTTGCCCCAGCGGCGCACAAACTCAGAGCGGGCCGTGCTCATGGCGGTGGGGTTATCAAAATACCACTGGGCGCCGGTGTTGCTGGCCGTAAAAGCCAGCGGGTCAATATCAGGGTTGCCGCTGCGTACATCACTGATGCCGGTGGCCGTCTGGCGTTGCTCCTGCCGGGCTTGCTGCGCGGCCAACCGCTCTTCGGCCTGGCGGCGCGTGGTTAATTCCGTCTGGGCGTAAGCAGTCAGGCGGGTGCGCAGGGCGGCGGTATCCAGGCGGGCCAGCATTTGCAGGCTGTCCTGGGTGGTCACGATGTTGAGCTGGTTGGCAAATTCCTTCAGAATGCTGGCGCGCTCGGCCAAGGCCGCGTAGTCCTGGGCTTCGCGGGGCAGCATCTGCATGGTGCTGTCGTAGTAAGCCGCCGCCAGCGAGTAGCGCTGCAGATTATCGTAGTAGATGCGCCCGGCCAGCAGATAGGTATAGCCTTTCTGCGCCCGGTTGGGGCCGGCGGCTCTGGCCGATTGCTCCAGCAAGGCTATGGCTTCCGGATAATGCTGCTGGCGGTATTGCAGCCGGGCCATTTCGTAATAAATCTTGTCGCGGTACTCGGTGTTCTTGCCGTCCTTCAGCAGCCGGGCAAAGTATTTATCCAGGCGGGCCTTATCGGTGGTGTTCAGGTCCGAGACCTGGCCCAGCATCAGCTTGGAGAAGAAGTCCAGCTCATAGGGTGGGTTGCGCTTCAGAATCTGGTTGAGCTGGGCGTAGGCCTGCTTATCGTTGCCGGTAGCCTGATAGAGCTGCGCCAGAATGTAGCGCGTGCGGGAGCGTTCATCCTTCGGCTTTATATAAGGTATGGCCTTCTCCAGATTCTCAATGGCCAGGGGCTGATTGTCGGTCAGCAGGTAATACTGGGCCCGCGTCAGGAACAGCTCCCGGGCATTCACCTCCGTACCTTTCTCTTTGTCCAGAATATCGGATACGGCCGCGGCGCTTTCGTATTCCTTAGTAGCCAGGAAAGTGCGCATCAGCCAGATCAGGGCCTCGTGGCGGGCGTTGGGGTCTTTGCTGGTGGTATTAACGTACTTAAACGTCTTGGCGGCGTCTTCAAACTCCCGCTTGTAGTAGCGGGCCTTGCCAATGAGGATGTAGCTGTCGTCGGTCCAGTCGCTGGCCGCGTGGTGCTGAATGGGGATGGATGCTTTCTTGATGATATCCTCCATATCCGTGGCCAGCTGGGTGGCCGTCACGGAATCTACTACCGGCAGCAGCGGCAGAATGCGGTTATAGTCGTTGTTGCGGGACTTGTAGAGGCTGGCCTCCGTGGCGCGGAGCTTCTCGCGGCCCAGAAAGTAGGCGTTGTCGCGGGCGGCTATATTCTGATAGGTGCGCCCTACCACCGAGGTACGCTCGCCGGAGGAGCAAGCCTGCAGGCAGGCCAGCAGCAGAGCCAGTGCCAGCGGGGCAGAGAAAAGACGTAGAGGCAAATAATTTGTCAAAACGGCGGGATAGGCAGTAGGCAAAAGAAAAACGCATTCCGGCGGCCGATTCGTTCGGCAGCGCGCGGGAGGTATCTTGCACAACGCAGCACTTCGGGTAAAATTACGGGAAATTCCCGGCCACGGCTGTTTGTTCTGCTCCGTATAAGAGAGGAGCCCATTCAGCAGCTCATAAAACCATTTTCTCACCTTCTACTTCCTTATAATATGGCCGAGCAGTTGCCCCCTGAGCCTCCCAAGCCCGCATCGGATAAAATGCGCACCGTAGGCAAGTATTCCGGGCTGGGTATTCAAATGCTGGCCACCATTGGCCTGAGCACCTGGCTGGGCGTGTGGCTGGATGGCCGCTTCGGGAGCGGACCCTGGGGTACGGTGGGGCTCACCCTGCTGGGCGTGTTTCTGGCTATGTATCAGGTTATCCGTTCCGTGTCGGAGAAATAGGGGAGAAGTGGAGTTGTTATAAGCGGGCGGTACCAGACTGTGGCGTTACGTGCTACCTTTGCGCCTCACTTGTGAACACCACCCCGCTTTGCTTCGATTTTTCCGCAACCTTCTGCTGCTGATTCTGCTGCTTTATGGCACGGCTTATTTGCTGAATGCCCGCTACGGCACGCAGGTTATTCACCCGTTGGCCGGCTACATTCTGGGCTATTTTGCGGTGCTCACGGCTATTATCTATTGGGTAACGGCCCGGTTGGTAAAAGCCAGCCCCGATAATTTTATGTCGGCCTATTTTGGCTCCATGGTGCTGCGCATGCTGCTATCCATGGGCCTGGTGCTGGTGTATCTATATAAAGGAGGCGCACACGAGGGTATGGGTACGTATACCTTCCTGGGCGCCTTCTTTATTGGGTATTTTCTCTTTACGGGGTTTGAAGTCTGGAGCGTTCTGACTAACTTGCGCCCGTTTTCAAAACCGGGGGAGCCCACCGTTTAAGTACCTCCCGAATCCCACCCTAAGGTCTTCTGAATGAAGCGCTTACTGATAGCCCTCTTCTGCATTCTTACGCTTCCTGTTTTTGCCCAAGAGCAAACGGCTTCCGTCCACGAGGCTACCAAAGAAGAAGGCTTCAATGCCGGCGAGATGATTCTTCATCACGTAGGCGACTCGCACGAGTGGCATTTCTTTGGGGAAGCAAACGAAGGTGCCCACTTCACCTTGCCGCTGCCCGTTATTGCTTACCGCGCGGGCCACGGCCTGTCGGTTTTCTCCTCGCATCACCTGTACCCCGAGGGTACCGTGCACGATGGTCTGAAGCTGGAGCATGAGCAGCTGGAGTCCGCAGACGGCACCGAGGTGCACGACTTCTCCATCACCAAGAACGTAGCTTCCATGCTGCTGAGCGTGGCCCTGCTGCTGTTCGTGTTCTTCTCCGTGGCCGCAGGCTACCGCAAGAACCACGGCCAGGCCCCCCGCGGCATCCAGTCGTTCTTTGAGCCCGTTATTGTATTTGTGCGCGACGAGGTAGCCAAGAAGGCCATTGGCCCGAAGTACGAGAAGTATCTACCTTACCTGCTGACTATCTTCTTCTTCATCTGGTTCAACAACCTGATGGGTTTGCTGCCCGGTGCTGCCAACCTGACCGGCAATCTGGCCGTTACCTTCCTGTTTGCCTTTATTACGCTGCTCATCACCACGTTCAGCTCTAATAAATACTACTGGTCGCACATTTTCTGGACGCCCGGTGTTCCGCTGTGGCTGCGCCCCATCATGATTCCGGTGGAACTGATTGGCGTAATCTCGAAGCCCTTCTCCCTGATGGTTCGACTGTTTGCCAATATCACGGCCGGTCACATCATCATTCTGAGCTTCATTTCCCTGATTTTTATCTTCAATACTATTGGCATTGCGCCGCTATCCATTGCCTTCGGCCTGTTTATTAATGTGCTGGAGCTGCTGGTAGCCATTCTGCAGGCCTACATCTTCACCCTGCTAACGGCCATGTACATCGGTGGCGCCGTGGAAGAACACCACGACCACGATTACGGCATTGGCGGTGATGATGCCGATGCGCCACTGCACGTAAGCGGTAGCCACGGTCACTAAGCACCAAATTCCCCCTTATTTTTCTTTGTTTTTTCTCACACATTCCTCAAAATCTTTGTCTTATGCTGCTCTCTCTGTTGCTGCAGGTTGTTAATGCTGTTGGTCTGGCTGTAATGGGTGCCGGTATCGGTGCCGGTCTGGCTATTCTGGGTGCTGGTCTGGGTATCGGCCGCATCGGTGGCTCGGCTATGGAAGCCATCGGCCGTCAGCCGGAAGCCTCCGGCAAAATCCAGACTGCTATGCTGATCGTAGCCGCTCTGGTAGAAGGTGCTGCTCTGTTCGCAGTAGTAGTTTGCCTGCTGATTGCCCTGAAGCTTCAGTAGAGAACCTGCAAAACCCGATACACCGGCCGGGCTAGTTTCTAGTCCGGCCGGTTCGTCGGGTTTGCGTTTTCTTTGGGTTGTGGCGGCCGGATTCTCCGGTAATTCAACCCCTGGAGTTCACGGCCGATTATTCACCGATTTAGCTGAGCATCCATGCTTACCAACCCTAGTATTGGCCTGCTGTTCTGGCAGCTGGTCATCTTCCTGATCCTTCTCTTCCTGCTCACCAAATTCGCTTGGAAGCCTATCCTCAGCTCGCTGAAGGAGCGGGAAAACTCCATCGAAGGTGCTCTGCGCATGGCCGACCAGGCCAAGCTGGAAATGCAGCTGCTGAAAGCCGGCAACGAAAAGCTGCTGGCTGAAGCGCGCCTGGAGCGCGACAACATTCTGAAGGAGGCATCAGCTATTGCTACCCAGCAAATTGAAGATGCCAAAAACAAGGCTTCGGAAGAAGGCCAGCGCCTGATTTCGCAAGCCCGCGAAGCCATCCAGAATGAGAAGAATGCTGCTCTGGCCGAAGTGAAAAACACGGCTGCGCAACTGTCCATTGATATTGCGGAGCGCATTCTGCGCCGCGAGCTGACGGATGCCTCGGCACAAACTCAGCTGGTGGATTCGTACCTGAAGGAAGTAAAATTGAATTAGTCTGTTGGGGGTTGTTGGTTTTCAGTTGTCAGTTGCCCGGGTAGTACAGCCGGGCATCAACAGCTAAAAACTGGCAACTGACAACTATCAACTGACAACTGAAATCAATGTCTGAACAACGAGTTGCCTCCCGTTACGCTAAGTCGCTGCTAGATCTGGCAGAGGAGCGTGGGACGCTGGCCCAGGTGAAAGAGGACATGGATCTGTTCAGCAAAACGCTGGAGGAGAACCGTGACCTGCGCCTGTTGCTGCGTAACCCCATCGTCAAGCACGACAAGAAGCTCGCTATTCTGCGGGCCATATTTGGGGGCAAGGTGTCGGAACTGACTGAGAAGTTCCTCACCATCGTTACCCAGAAAAACCGCGAAAGCGCACTGGAATTTATTGGCTCCGAGTTTCGCAGCCAGTACAATCTGCTGCGTGGTGTGCAGGTAGCCGAGGTGATTACGGCCACCCCGCTCACGCCCGCGCTGCGCGCGGAAGTGGAACAGCTGGTTCGCCAGCAAGCCGGCCTCCAGCAGGTCGAACTCACCGAGAAAATCGATGCCTCGCTCATTGGCGGCTTTGTGCTGCGCGTGGGCGACCGGCAGATCGACGACTCGGTACGTCACCGCCTGCGCAAGCTGCGCAGCGAATTCTCTAAGAACCCCTACCAACCCCAACTATAACCCACCATGGCAGAAGTACGTCCGGATGAAGTATCCGCCATTCTGCGGGAGCAGCTGTCCAACTTCAAAACCGAAGCCGAACTCGAAGAGGTTGGTACGGTACTGCAGGTTGGCGACGGTGTAGCCCGCATCTACGGCCTGGGCAAAGCCCAGTCGGGGGAATTGCTCGAGTTTGAAAACGGCCTGCAGGCCCTGGTTCTCAACCTGGAAGAAGACAACGTAGGTGCCGTAATGCTCGGCGACTACAGCGAAATCCGGGAAGGAGCTACGGTGCGCCGCACCAATAAAATTGCCTCTATTCAGGTAGGCGAAGGTATCGTAGGCCGCGTGGTAAACACGCTGGGTCTGCCTATCGACGGCCGCGGCCCCATCCAGGGCCAGACCTACGATATGCCTCTGGAGCGTAAAGCGCCGGGCGTTATCTTCCGTCAGCCGGTAAACGAGCCCATGCAGACGGGTATCAAGGCTATTGACGCCATGATTCCGATTGGCCGTGGCCAGCGCGAGCTGATCATCGGTGACCGTCAGACGGGTAAGTCGACGGTAGCCCTGGATACCATCCTGAACCAGCGTGAGTTTTACGACCGCGGCGAGCCGGTATTCTGCATCTACGTTGCCGTAGGTCAGAAAGCCTCTACGGTTGCCCAAATCGTAAACTCGCTGCAGCGCGGCGGCGCCATGGATTACACCGTGGTGGTTTCGGCCTCGGCGGCTGATCCGGCTCCTATGCAGTTCTTCGCGCCCTTCACGGGTGCCGCCATTGGCGAGTACTTCCGCGACACGGGCCGTCCGGCACTGGTAGTGTACGATGACTTGTCGAAGCAGGCAGTTGCTTACCGTGAGGTGTCGCTGCTGCTGCGTCGTCCTCCCGGACGTGAAGCTTATCCCGGCGACGTATTCTATCTGCACAGCCGCCTGTTGGAGCGCGCCGCGAAGATCAACGCTTCGGACGAAATTGCCCGCAGCATGAACGACCTGCCCGACAGCATCAAGCACCTCGTAAAAGGTGGTGGTTCGCTGACGGCTCTGCCCATCATTGAGACGCAGGCTGGTGACGTATCGGCGTATATCCCCACGAACGTAATTTCGATTACGGACGGTCAGATCTTCCTCGAAACCAACCTGTTCAATGCCGGTATCCGCCCGGCCATCAACGTAGGTATCTCGGTATCCCGCGTAGGTGGTAACGCCCAGATCAAGTCGATGAAGAAGGTGGCCGGTACGCTGAAGCTGGACCAGGCGCAGTTCCGCGAGCTGGAAGCCTTCGCCAAGTTCGGCTCCGACCTCGATGCCTCGACCAAGCTCACTATTGAGCGTGGCCGTCGTAACCTCGAAATCCTGAAGCAGCCCCAGTTCTCGCCCCAGCGGGTAGAAGATCAGGTGGCCGTTATCTACGCCGCTACCAACGGCCTGCTTGACCAAGTACCAGTAAACAAGGTGCGGGAGTTCGAGAAGGAGTTTGTGCAGGTGATGACCTCGCGCCACCCAGAGGCTCTACAAGGGCTGAAGGCTGGTAAGCTGGACGATTCCATCACCGGTGCTATCCGTCAGGTTGCCAAAGACCTGTCGGCGGTATACGCTAATAAGTAATTGGTTGATTGCTACCTGCGGCTGGTTGAATATTTCATCAGCTGCAGGTAGCAACTAACAATCAACACGCAATCAATGGCTAGCTTAAAAGAAGTCCGTAACCGAATTCAGTCGGTGAGCAGCACGCAGCAAATCACCAAAGCCATGAAAATGGTAGCGGCGGCTAAGCTGCGTCGCGCGCAGGACAACATCCTGCGCATGCGCCCTTACGCCCAGCGGCTGAACAGCATTCTGAGCAACCTCACGGGGCTGGCCGGCGGCGAAATTGTAAGCGAGTATGCAGTGCAGCGTGAGGTGCGCCGCGTGCTGGTTATTGCGGTTACCTCTGACCGAGGCCTGGCGGGTGCGTTCAACAGCAACATCTTCAAGGGTGTGAATGCCCTGGTACAGGAGCGTTACGCGGCACAAGCGGCTGCTGGCAACATTACTGTTCTGGCCATCGGTAAGAAGGCTCACGATTACTTCGGGAAGCGTGGCCCGCTGCTGGGTGACTATAACCACGTATTCACCAAGCTGTCCTTCGACACGGTGCGCGTGGCCGCTGAGCAGGCTATGGAAGGTTTCCGCATGGGTCAGTTCGATGAGGTGGTGATGGTTTATAACGAGTTCAAGAACGTAGCTACGCAAATTGTACGCACGCAGCAGCTGTTGCCGCTGGTGCCCGCCGAGCTGCCCCAGGGCGCTACGGACACGATGAACGTGGATTACATCTTTGAGCCTTCGAAAGAAGAAATCATCCAGACGCTGATTCCCCAGTCGTTGAAAGTGCAGCTGTACAAGGCCGTACTGGAAAGCAACGCCTCGGAGCATGGCGCCCGCATGACGGCCATGGACAAAGCCACCGACAACGCCGGTGAACTGCTGAAGCAACTCAAGCTGACGTACAACCGCACGCGTCAGGCGGCCATCACCACCGAGATTCTCGAAATCGTGGGTGGTGCCGAAGCGCTGGCCGCCAGCCGGTAAGGTTCTACTTTTTACGAATTTAAAAAAGCCCGTTTCCTGCTGGAAACGGGCTTTTTTCTTGTAGCGCGAAGCTCCGGCTTCGCGGACGAGCGCAGCGAGTAGCAGGCGTTTGCACTACGCGTAGGAACTCGCGTTGCTCGTCCGCGAAGCTGGAGCTTCGCGCTACTTTTTCGCACCTGTTCGCGCTAATCTTTGTGCTATAGTTTCATGTACTGCCGCTTGGCCAGCTGCGCGTCGGGTTTGGGCGCATCATGTTGCTTGGTCAGGAGTTGAAGAACCTGGGCGGGGGTTATTTCAGTGAAGTCCTTGATAACCGTGAGTGGGGCTTGAAACTCAGTCGGCTTCAGGGTGGTGGATACGCCGATACAGCGCATGCCGGCTTTGTAGGCGGCCTGCTCGCCCAGCATAGCATCTTCAAACACAATGCAGCGCTCTGGCGGAATGCCCAGCTTACGAGCCGTTACGGTATAGGTATCGGCGTGAGGCTTGCCGTGGTCTACATCATCTTTCCCGATGACGGCATCAAAAAAGCGGCGCAGGTCCAGGTAATCGATGATATAGCGGATGGTTTCTGTGCCGGAGCCTGTACCCAGGCCTATTTTGAAGCCGGCGGCGCGCGCCTTTTCCAGAAAGGAGACCAGGCCCGGCAGGGGTTTGCGTTTGTTCCAGTACAAAGTGCGGTACAGGAACTCACGTTGCGAGGCATATTCTTCCAGCTGCTTTTTGGGCACCGGATTGGTGAAGACAGTGGAAAGAATTTTACTGGCGGGCATGCCGTTCAGGCGGCGCAGCAGGCGGCTGGCGTTAGTCGTTAGCCCCAGGTCCCGGAATAAAAGCTGAAAGGCGCGGGCCTGCGTAGGCGTATTGTCAATCAGTACGCCATCCATATCAAAGATGAGGGCGTAGGAAGAGAAATCAGGCATGAAGAAATCAACTGAGGTAACAAAGAAATAACCGCTAGTGCCTACGCAAGCCCGCCCGATTTAGCTGTCAGCAACGGAACTCCACCGAGGAGAGTTATCTTTGCAGCCGCTTTAGGGAGTTTCCTGAAAGCTGATGACGTGCTTAATTGTCTTTCGATTTGAAAAAGAGCCTGTTGTGGCTGGCGGTGGCCCTGGTGTCGTTGCCCGCAGTTGCCCAGAAGAAAAGCAAGACGCAGACGCTGGAGCGCCCCAAGCTGATGGTGGGTATTGTGGTAGATCAAATGCGCTACGACTACCTGTACCGCTACTGGAACAAGTATGGCAGTGGCGGCTTCAAGCGCCTGCTGGGGCAGGGCTTCAGCTACGAAAACACACACTATAACTACGTGCCCACCTACACCGGGCCGGGTCACGCCAGCATTTACACGGGCACTACGCCCTCCGTGCACGGTATTGTGGGCAACAACTGGTATGTGCGGGAAGAAGGCCGCGGCACGTACGTAACGGAAGATAAATCGGTGAAGGCGGTGGGCGGCTCCGCAGCCGCCGGGCAGCAGTCGCCGCACTACATGCTTACCAGCACCATTACCGATGAGCTGCGCCTGGCTACCAATTTTCAGAGCAAAGTCATTGGGGTGTGTATTAAGGACCGGGGCTCCATTCTGCCCGCCGGCCACGCGGCCAATGCGGCCTACTGGTACGATGGCACGAATGGGGCTTTTATCAGCAGCTCCTACTACCAGAACACGCTGCCCGGCTGGGTGGCCAACTTCAATAGCCAGCAGAAAGCCGCCCAGTACCTGAGCAAGCCCTGGGAAACGCTGCTGCCCATTGCCCAATACACGGAAAGCTCTGCCGATGATGTGCCGTGGGAATCGGCGTTTAAGGGTGAAGCCAGACCGGTTTTTCCGCATGATTTACCCCAACTCAGCGCCGGCGCCCCGCCCGCGGTGAAAGACGCCCTCAAGGCGGAAGGGGAGAAAGCCCCGTTGGCCACGTCCCGGAATCTGGACCTGATTCGCTCTACGCCCTTCGGCAATTCCCTGACGCTGGATTTCGCGCTGGAAGCCCTGCGCAACGAGCAGCTGGGTCAGCGTGACGTAACCGATTTTCTGGCGCTGAGCTTTTCCAGCACGGACTACCTGGGGCATCAGTTTGGCCCCAACTCCATTGAGGTAGAAGATACCTACCTGCGCCTCGACCAGGACCTGGAGCGCCTGCTGCGCTACCTGGATGATAATGTGGGCAAAGGCCAGGTGCTGGTGTTCCTCTCTGCCGACCACGGCGGGGCGCACGCCCCCGATTTCCTACTGGACAAAGGCATTCCGGCCGGCAACGTGGGCTCGGCGCTGATGCGCGACTCTCTGCAGCGCGAGCTGGTGCGCCGGCACGGGGCCGGCAAATGGGTGCTGAGCTTCGAAAATCAGCAGGTGTACCTGAACCGGCCGCTGGTGGCGCAAAAGAAGCTGGACCTGAATCAGATGCAGCGCGAAGTGGCTGAAGTGATGCTGGACATGACCGGCGTAGCACGCACCTATACCGCGCCTGACTTTCAGCAGTCGCACTTTGAGAGTGGGCTGCCTATGTACCTGGAAAACGGCTTTTTCCCCAAGCGCAGCGGTGATGTTTCGGTGGTATTAGCGCCGGGCTGGCTGGAATCGTATACCTACCCCATCAACAAAGGCGCTACGCACGGCTCCTCCGGCAACTACGATACGCACGTGCCGCTACTTTTCTGGGGCTGGCACGTAAAGCACGGCGAGTCTAACTCGGCCGCACGTATCATCGACATTGCGCCCACGGTGGCGCGCTGGCTGCACATTCAGGAGCCCAACGGCTGCACCGGAGAACCGCTGCAGGAAGTACTGGGCCGATAAAACAGGAACAGGCTGGCGGCGGTTGTCAGGCCGCCTACTTTCAGGAAGTAATAACATAGTTTCTTTTTCATACAGCTGCCCCCACTGCGCGGGCGGCTAACTGCACTCCAAAATGACGCATTTTAATCCCTGGCATGACGTAGCCCTCGGTGATAACGCCCCGCAAGTAGTGAATGGCATTATTGAAATTCCGAAAGGCTCGAAAGGCAAATACGAGCTGGACAAAGAAAGCGGCCTGCTGAAGCTGGACCGGGTTCTGTTTTCCGCCGTGCATTATCCGGCCGCATACGGTTTTATTCCCCGCACCTACTGCGACGATAAAGACCCCTTGGACATTCTGGTGCTGTGCTCGGTAGATATTGTACCCATGTGCCTGGTAGACGCCAAGGTAATTGGGGTGATGCAGATGATTGACGGCGACGAGGAAGACGACAAAATTATTGCCGTGGCCGCTAACGATGTATCGGTAAACCACTACAACGATATTGCCGACCTGCCCCCGCACACCCTGCTGGAAATGCAGCGTTTTTTTGAGGACTACAAAGCCCTGGAGCACAAGCATGTGAGCGTGGAGCGCTTTATGGGCCGCGAAGACGCGTACCACATCGTGGAGAAGAGCATTCAGCTCTACAACGAAACCTTTGGTACCAAGCACGCCGCGCAGGCCGCCGCTGCGCAGTAACTACCGCAGCGCGGAGCTATCCGAGCGCCCCTGTCAGAGCTTTTATAGCCGGCAGGGGCGCTTTGCTTTTGGACCAACCAAAGAGTATTTACATTTTTGGGGAGTTTGCGTATCAGCCTCTATGCCCAAAAAACCCGCTAGGTCGCCGTTTCTGCGTTTCCTCTATGAGAACAGCCTGCTGTTGGTAGGCACCGCCCTGGTGCTGGGCACCCTGGCCGGGCAGTGCTATACCGGCTGGCAGGATTACAACGATGAGCTAGAGCAAATGAAGCTGCCCCAACTAGCTTTACAGCAATACCTTGGCTCGGGTCATTTTCTGGAAGCCACCTTCGAAAACTGGGAAAGCGAGTTTCTGCAAATGGCCCTGTACGTGCTGCTCACGGTGGGGCTGCGGCAAAAAGGCTCGTCAGAGTCCAAGAAGCTATACGAGAAAGAAGAAGTAGACCGGAAGCCGGATCCTAACCGCAAGGGCGCCCCGGCTCCGGTACGTTGGGGCGGCATCTGGCTGCTGCTATTCAAAAATTCCCTCAGCATTGCCTTCACCCTGCTGTTTTTTGCCAGCCTGTTTCTGCATGCCAAAGGCGGCGCCGAGGTGTACAATGTAGAGCAGCTGCAGCAACACAAGCCGTTGGTAAGCACCTGGGAGTATATGAGCACCACCCGCTTTTGGTTTGAGTCGCTGCAGAACTGGCAGAGCGAGTTCCTGTCTATTGTTTCTATTGTGGGACTGTCCATTTTCCTGCGGCAGCAAGGCTCCCCGGAGTCGAAGCCGGTGGATGCCCCCAACGACGAAACCGGCGAGTAGCCGCCGGAAAGCAGCCGAGCGTCGTATCTTTGCCGGGCACTCCTCCGGTGCTATCCAACCGCTGCTTTCTCCGCTATGCGCCCTTCCTCTCATACTGCCCCGGCTGGCATAGCGGCGCAACTTATAAGCTTGCTGCGAGGGCTGCTGGATGCCATTCTATACAGTAGCTTGTTGGTAGCTGCCGCGGCCACCGGCCTCACGGCCGCTACCTTCCTGTTCTGGCAGCAGCTCATGCCCCCCCGGCTGGCCCTGCTCATCTTCGCAGCCACGCTGTTCCTGTATAACCTCGACAGCATTCTGCCTTACAAATACACGCAGCCGGCATTGCTCTCCCAGCGCAAGCGCTGGATGCTACGCCACCGCCGCGCCCTGCTGGGAGTGGCGGTAGTAAGCCTGGCCATAGCGGGCTGGGTTTTTCTGTTTGATGGGTGGCTGCACCTAACGCCGTTTCTGGGTCACCTGGCGGTTATTTCGGTGCTGTACTCGTTGCCAGTGCTGGGCCGCCGGGGCCAGCGCCGCAGCCTGCGCGACGTACCCCTGCTGAAGGGCTTTCTCATTGCCTATGTATGGTCGGCGGTGACGGTATGGATGCCGGCGCTGCAGCTGCACCAGCCGCTGTTTTCGCCCGTGGTGCTGGTGCTGTTTGCCCGCCGCTTCTTCTTTATTCTGGCCCTCACCTTTGTCTTCGACATTCGGGACTATACCAAAGACCGGCTAAGTGGTACCCAGACCTTTCCCGGGCTGTTTGGCGTGCGGGCCGCCAAGTTTCTGGCGCTGGGGGCGTTGGCGCTGGCTACCGTGCTGATTCCGCCCGGGGCCTCCACCTTACACATATGGGTGCTCACGCTGCCGCTCATCTTAACCGCCGGCATTATCTGGCAGGCCAATGAGGCGCGCTCCGACTATTATTTTGCTTTGCTGGCCGATGGGGTAATGTTGCTCCAGTTCCTGGCCGTGTACTGGGCTGCCCGCTAAGTTTATAAAGTTTTGGGAGGCGTTAGCTCCCGCAGGGCTGGGCCAAGCTGCGCCACCAAATCGGAGGCGGTCAGGCCCATTTCCCCCGTCTGGAGCGCGGCCAGGTCGCCGGCGCGGCCGTGGGCATACACGCCTACCAGGCAGGCATCCAGCGGGGTCAGCCCCTGGGCGCGTAAAGCCGTAAGTACCCCGGTCAGCACGTCGCCGCTGCCGCCGGTAGCCATGCCGGGGTTGCCGGTGCTGTTGAAATACAGCTCGCCGGTGGGCGTGCCGGTGCAGGTATAGGCGCCTTTAAGCACAGTAAAACAGCGGTATTGTTGGCAAAAAGTGCGCAGCAGCTCCAGGCGGTGATAATCGTTTCGAGCCGGTTCCGTCAGGCGCTCAAACTCCTTGGGGTGGGGCGTCAGGATAGAGTCGGGGGGCAATAGATCCAGCAGGGGGCGGTTGGCGGCCATCAGATTCAGCGCATCGGCATCCAGCACCAGTGGGGCTTTGCTGGTGCAGAGCAATTCTTCCAGCAAGGAGCGGGTGTCGTCGTGCTGCCCCACGCCCGGCCCTATTCCAATGGCAGAATAGGGCTTAAGCTCCGGCAGGTCGCAGAGATGATTTGGCTGTGAATCGGTAAGCGCCATAGCCTCGGGCACGGCAGTTTGCAGGATGTTGTAACCAGTGGCTGGGAGACTAACCGTCAGCAACCCCACGCCACTATGCAGGCAAGCCCGGGCCGCCAATACTCCGGCGCCTATTTTACCATAGCTGCCCAGCAGCAGCAGGGCACGGCCATAGGTGCCTTTATGGCTGAAGGTTTGCCGGTGTGGCAAACGGTTCATCAACATTATTTCATCCACAAAGTAGTTATCCACAGGTAAATTGTGGATAACTTCAACTGCTAGCCCAATGGGCAAAACGTGCCATTCCCCCACGTACGGGGCGTTTTGGGGCAGCAGAAAAGCCAGTTTCGGCAAATCAAAGCTAATCGTATGCTTGGCCTGCACCACAGCGCTAACCGAAGGCTGGGGCGCATCCAGTAATAGACCGGAAGGCACATCAACAGCCACAACCGTGACCGCTGCCTGGTTGAGGTGATGGACTAGGGCTGCGGCCGGGTCTTCCAGCGGCCGGGTTAGCCCGGTGCCAAACAAGGCATCTACTACCACCGCTGCTTGGGGAAGTGCAGGCAGCTGTTCCGGGTGAAGCTCCTGGCACGGAACATCAGCGGGTAAGCGCTGACGGTTTAGGGTGAAGTCCGGGGAGTGCTGGCTGGCGGGTAATAGCCAGACCTGTACAGGGTAGCCGGCGTGGTGCAGGAGGCGGGCTGCAGCCAGCCCGTCACCACCATTATTGCCGGGGCCGCAGAAGACGTGAATCTCCCGGGCTGGCGTTTGCAGAGGCAGGCGCTGCATCAGCCACCGGGCCAACGCCGTAGCCGCCCGCTCCATCAGGTCTTCGGAACGAATGCCTTCGGCCTGAATAGTGGCCTGATCGGCCTGGCGGGTTTGGGACGCGGAGAGAAGTTTCATGGCTGATATCTACGTACGGCGGGCAAACAGACAAGTCTGAAAACTTCGGGCTGGTTTTGGGCGTTTGTCTGGTAATTGTTGTTTGTTTTCTGACTGTTAGAAGTACTTGCTATGCAAACCTGGAATGACGTCATCCGGCTGGCCAACCACGGCAGCCCGGCCCCCGATAAGCGCGTAGAAAAAACCGACGAAGAGTGGAAAGCCCTACTCACGCCGGAGCAGTATTACATTACCCGCCAGCACGGCACGGAGCGGGCCTTTGCCGGCGAGTACTGCGAAGCCCACGAAGCCGGCCTTTACGCCTGCGTGTGCTGCGGTACTCCGCTCTACGACTCCCGCACCAAGTTTGAGTCGGGCACTGGCTGGCCCAGCTTTACGCAGCCAGTGAAGGAAAATGCCCTCAAATACAAGAAAGACACCAGCTACGGCATGACGCGCGTGGAAGTGCTCTGCAATACCTGTGATGCCCACCAGGGCCACGTTTTCCCCGACGGCCCCCCGCCCAGTGGCCTGCGCCTGTGCATTAACTCGGCGGCCATTAAGCTGGTGACGGAAGGTGCGCCGGTGCAATAGATAGCCGCGCGCGTACGTACAAAGCCCCTATATGCCGTACAGGCATATAGGGGCTTTTTGTGGGTGAGCGTGCCGGAAATTATGTCGATTTTCGCACCACTACCCTGGGCCCGCTGTTTTTGCACAAGGCCTGTCCCATTCTAAACTCCCCACCCATGTCCTTATTATTCACTGATTTTGCCTCCTGGCAGGCACACTGCGCCGCTACCGGCGAGCCGCTATACCAGCCCGTGCTGACCTACGAAATAGAGCAGAAAGGCCGTACCGAAGAAGAAATATGGGCGGGGCTGCAGCGCGCCTATGACGTGATGCGCGACGCCGTGCATACCGGCCTTACCGGCGACATGACCTCCCGCTCAGGCATGATCAACAACGGCGCGAAGAAAATAGCGGCTTCGCCCATTACGGTGCTGTCTCCGGAGTTCAAAAATCTGGTTATTAGGGCATTGGGGGCCAAGGAAGTGAATTCGTGCATGGGCCGCGTAGTGGCGGCGCCCACCGCCGGTGCTTCCGGCATTTTGCCCGGCGTGCTGGTTACGCTGCAGGACCTGCATAAGCTAGACGACCGAAAGATTCTGGAAGGCCTGCTGGTGTCGGCTGGTATTGCGCTGATTATTGAGCAGAATGCCTCCCTGGCCGGCGCCGTAGGCGGCTGTCAGGCCGAAACCGGCTCGGCAGCGGCTATGGGCAGCGGGGCCATTGTGTATTGCCTGGGCGGCAGCGTAGAGTACACCTTTGCGGCCGTGGCCATTACCATTCAGTGTATGCTGGGCCTGGTTTGCGACCCGGTAGCGGGCCTGGTGGAAGTACCCTGCGTGGTGCGCAACGCCTCGGCCGCGGCCATTGCCTTCAGCTCTGCCCAAATTGCCATAGCCGGTGTAGACCCCGTTATTCCGGTGGACCAGTGCGTGGCGGCGCTGGGCGAGGTGGGCCAGAGCATGGAAACCCGCTACAAGGAAACCGCCCTCGGCGGCCTGGCCAACACCACCCGGGGCCGCGAGATTGAGAAAATGGTGCTGGTGCAGGATGTCAATATTCTACCCGACGAGGATACTGAGTAAGATCAAGCTATAAAAAAAGCCTCCTGAATCCATCAGGAGGCTTTTTTGCGTGCCTGGCCGCGGGTTATTGCTGCACTACCCTGATATGCTGGGTGGGCCCGTTGTTAGTGCTGATATTGAGCATATACATTCCCTGGGCTTTAGTATCCGGGGCAACCAGCAGGCTGTGCGTACCCGCCGGTAGCGTTTTGGTGGACGTGCGGTACACTTCCCGGCCCAGCGCATCGTGCATGACAATGGTAACGGGCGAATTGGCTACCAGGCTTACATCAACGGTCAGAGTGCCCCGGAACGGGTTGGGGTAAGCCGACATCTGCAGGCCACCGGCCTGTACTACCACCGTTTGCACGGGGCTGTAGCCGGCTTTCCCATCCAGATCCAGCTGCTGCAGGCGGTAGTACTGCACGCCGGCCGGCCGGTTGGCGCGGTCCACAAAGGAGTAGTTCTGCACTGTCTGGGAGTTGCCGGCTACGGATTTCACAAAGCCGATACTCTGGAAATTTACGCCGTTGTGGGAGGTTTCAACCGAGAATCCATCATTGTTCTTCTCGCTGGCCGTGCTCCAGTTAAGCAGGGTAGTCTGCTGCTGGCGCCGGGCAGAGAAGGATATGAGCGACACCGGCAGCGGCATACCTTTGTCGCCCAGTGTCAGGCGGCCCAGGCTCGCCAGGCGTACCCCAACAAATCTGTTATCGGCTTCCGATAGGGTACCCCCAACCCGGCCCCAGCTTACGCCATTATTGGTAGAGCGGAACAGGGCCAGACTGCTTTCGGCAATACCGTTCAGCTCCGCTTCCCGGTACGCAAACGTGGCGGTCATATCCATGGGCGGGGCGGTCAGGTTAGCGCCCGTGGCCGAAACATCAAAGTAGCGCAGGATGCTGGTGCTGCCCGGCAGGCCCGTCTGAGCCGTATTGGGTCCGGTTACCCGCAGTACCGTGGTCGTCCCCGGCGACAGCCCGGAATTAACCGCCAGCGCCAGGCCAATATTGCCGAATGCCTGCGTGCCCGAAGCCGGAACCGTGCGGATAGATCTTACCCGTCCGAGAACATAGCTGGCATCGGTTTCACTGATGCTGCCGGTAGTGCCCAGGTCGGCCATATAGTTGGCGGAGGTTTCCATTACGCCCACCTGCATATTCAGCAGATTAGTCACGCTCACTGTGCCGGTAAGGGTTTTAATGCCGGCGGTGCCGGAGGTGAGGTTATAGAACGTGGCGCCGGCAATAGCCTGGTTGATGCCTTTTAGGGTGAAAGTGCCCGCCTTCTGCTCGAAGGTGCCGCCTCCACTGGTGTCAAAATCACCATACAGGTCCAGATTGCCGCCCGGCAGCGTCCACTTTCCGCTCACCGTGAGGGTAAGTACCTCACCAGTGCTTCCGCTGATAACCGGGTAGGGGCGGGAGCCACTTGGTACCGGCACAATACCATTAATGGTAGGATCCGGCACGCAGGCGGTCCAGTTCCTGGCATCAAACCAGTTGTTGGAAACCTCACCCGTCCAGGTAGTGGTGTTGGTAACGGCCAGGGACTGAGAAGCACTGCCGCAGCCGGTGGTGTAGGTGATGATAAACGGCCCGGACCCGGTCTGCAAGGCAGCTGCCGCGCTGAAGGTGGAACCCGTAACCCCCGGCCCCGACCAGGTGCCGCCCGCTGGGTTGGCGCCCGTGAGAGCCAGCGTACCATTAATGCAAACCGGCTTCGCAAATGCTGCCAGCGTAGGCGTGGCAATAACAGTAAGGGAACGGGTGGCCACGCCGCAGCTGGTAGTATAGGAAATGGTATGCACGCCGGCGCCAGCCCCCGTGGGGCTAAACTGGTAGGTAGTTACCCCATTCACGATAGAGGACGAAACCCCCGGCCCGGAATATGCGCCGCCTGCCGGTGCCCCGCCCGAAAGCGTAATGGCGGCGTCGCTCTGGCACATGGTACTGAGCGCGGCCAGCGTAGGCGTGGCAATAACGGTGATAGGCTGCGAAACAGCGCACCCATTCGTGGCCTGATAGGTAATCTGATAAGTGCCGGCGGCCAGAGTTTTGGCGGCGTTGAACACGTAGGTGCCGGCCGTGGGCTGCGTTATGGCCCCGGCCGTGGGGCTGCTGTATACGCCGCCCGTAGGCGTACCCGTATTCAGGGTTAGCGAAGTGCTCTGACAAATGGGAGAGTAGGCGGCTAAAGTAGGCACGGCCTTCACCGTAATGAGCTGAGATGCCGAGCAGCCGTTTATGGTATAGGTAATAAGGTTGGTCTTGCCTACCAGACTAGGGGAGGGGGTAAAGCGGTAGCTGCCGCTGTTGCCAATGGCCGTTACGCCCGGCCCGGAATAGATGCCCCCGGTTGGTAGGCCCCCGGTTAAGGTAAATGCACTTTCATTAGCGCACACATCCGGGAAAGCAGCCAGCGAAATTTCCTTAACTGTGATAGTACGGGAAACGGAGCAGCCGTTTACCGCATAGTAAATGGTATAGGTACCATCACCCACAGCAGCGGGGTTAAATTTGTATACGCCATTACTCTCCGTAACCCCGGTGCCGGAATATACACCGCCCGCGGGCGAGCCGCCCGTCAGCGTAAAGGCTGCGGTATTGGCACATACGGCGTTAAAGGCTGTTAAAGCAATGGCCTTTACCGTGATGCTCTGCGTAGCTGAACACCCATTTACGGCGTAGGTAATGGGATAAGTACCGGCAGCAACAGAAGTAGGTGTAAACTGATACACCCCATTATTTACCGTCACCCCGGTGCCGGAATACACCCCGCCCGCCGGTGAGCCAGTTGTCAGGATGAAAGCGGAAGCATTAGCGCACACATCGGAAAAGGCAGGAAAGGCAATGGGCTTCACATTAATGCTTTGCGTGGCGGAGCAGCCATTAATAGCGTAGGTTATATTGCGTGAGCCAGTGCCTCCCACGGCTGGATCTAGCATATACTTTCCATTAAGGTACGCCACACCTGTGCCCGTGTATACACCGCCTATAGGCGCACCACCCGTCAGCTCAAATGGCGCCGCATTGGCGCAGACAGCCGCAAAGGCAGCCAGTGAAATATCCTTCACCGTAATGTTCTGGGTGGCCGAGCATTCATTTACCGTATAGGTTATAGGGAAAGTGCCTACACCGGCAGCAGAAGGGGTAAAGCGGTAAGTGCCATTAACCAGTGTTACTCCTTTTCCGGAATAAGCTCCCCCGGCTGGCAAGCCACCGGAAAGGGTCAAAAACGATGCATTCAGGCACACATCATTAAATGCAGCAAGGGATATAGCTCTAACATTGATGGGCTGCGTGGCCGAGCAGCCATTCACGGTGTAGGTAATAGTGTGGGTACCTTCTCCGACTGTAGCGGGATTAAAACGGTAGCTGCCACTTACCAGCGAAACACCCGTTCCGGAGTAAACGCCTCCGGCCGGTGAGCCGCCGGCTAATACCAGCGCCGGCGCGTTAACACAGATATCGGACAGGCTGGCCAGGGCAATTTCCTTCACCGTAATGCTCTGCGAGGTCGAGCAGCCATTGGCTGAATATTGAATAGTGTGGGTGCCTATGCCAGCGGTAGACGGAGTAAACTGGTACACGCCATTGCTTCCGGTAACCCCCGGCCCGGAATAAATGCCGCCTGAGGGTGAGCCGCTATTCAAAGGAAAAGCCGCCGCATTCAGACATACATCCCCAAAAGCAGGAAGGATCGTCGTTTTCACTACGATGCTGCGGGAAACGGAGCAGTCATTTGCTGTATAGGTAATGGTCTTGGTGCCTATGCCGGCCGTAGCAGGGTTAAACTGATAGGTAGTTACCCCATTCTGAGTTGAAGACGTAACCCCGTCGCCGGAGTACACACCGCCCGCGGGCGAGCCGCCCGTCAGCTGGAAGGGGGCAGCATTGGCGCATACATCCGTAAAGGCAGTTAAGGCAATGGCTTTTACCATAATGCCTTGCGAAGCTGAACATCCATTTACCGTGTAGGTAATGGTTTTACCACCCGTACCCGCGGTAGCAGGGTTAAATTGATAACTGCCACCTACCAGGGATACGCCGGTACCGGAATATACCCCACCGGCCGGTGCCCCACCCGTGAGAATAAGTGGTTCGGCGTTAACACAGATATCACTAAATGCCGCCAGAGTAGGCAGTGGGGTGATGGTAATACTCTGGGAAGCGGTGCCGCAGCTGGTAGTATAATCAATCTGATAAGTGCCGGGGGCCAGCGTTTTGGCGGCGTTAAACACGTAGGTGCCCGCCGTGGGCTGCGTTACGGCCCCGGCCGTGGCGCTGCTGTACACCCCGCCCGCCGGACCTCCACCAGACAGCGTACGGGAAGTGCCCTCACAAATGGCGGTAAAAGCTGCCAGCGTGGGCGCCGCAATAACCGTGATGCTCCGGGAGGCCGCGCAGCCATCGGCAGTATACGTTATGGTGCGGGTGCCAGCGCCGGCCAGCGCCGGGTCAAACTGATACCCGCCGGTGCCATTCTGGGCCGGAGAGGTAACGCCGGTGCCCGAGTATACGCCGCCTTCGGGCAGGCCGCCCGTCAGCACAAAGGCGCCGGCATTGGCACACACACTGCTGAAAGCAGCCAGCGTGGTAGATTTAACCAAAATGCTTTGCGAAGCGGAGCAGCCATTGGCTGTATACGTAATGGTTTTGGTGCCTATGCCGGCCGTAGCAGGGTTAAACTGATAGGTGGTTACCCCATTCTGAGTTGAGGACGTAACCCCCGTCCCGGAGTACACGCCGCCGGCCGGCGCGCCACCGCTCAGCGTGAAGGCACCTGCATCAAGACAAACCGGATTCAGCGCGGCTAAAGTGGTGGGAGCCGTAACGGTAATGGGTTGCGTGGCTTTGTAAGCAGAAATTGGACAAGCGCTGTTTCCCTGTGATTTAGGGGCATTGGGCGCCGTATAAGTAATGGTAAATGTGCCTACGCCGGCCAGGGAAGGGTCAAACTGATAGTTAGCGGTACCATTCTGCGCTGGCGTAGTTACGCCCGTACCCGAGTAAACCCCACCTGCTGGCAGGCCGCCACTAAGATTAAAGGGTGCATAAGTAGAGCAAACAGTAGGCAGTGCGGGTAAAGTGGTGGTGGGGCAGAATGATATATTGATATCATCAATAATCATAAAGTCCTTAGACTGAGCTCCTGTAGTTACACTAGGACTTTGCAGCTTAAAGGCAATGTAGTATTGCGTTGTAGCGGTAACGGAAAATGTCCCTGCGTAGGAGGTATAAGTATCTATAAGAACGTTATTCGGAACGAAAGTACTGGTTGTGCCTGATGGCGCATAAATCACGCGGGCAGCACTATTAGTGGCATTTGCATTAGTAGGAGCCAAGCTGCCGGGTATCCCCATAATGCGCAACGACCCAGGCTTAGGCGTGCTGTTGGCAGTAGTAGATACCTTGGCAAAAACCTCCACTCTGTAATCATAGCCTGGCTCAAAGGTGATTAACTGGGTTATGATGGATCCATCATAGGTCTGAGTATTAGTACCCTCATTGGTGATTAAGCCAGCATAGCACCCAGTTCTAGGCTCTCTGTTAACCCCATTAGACAGGTCTTTCGCTACCCGCCCAATGGTGGTACCTACCGCCTTGTCATAAGTAAGCACCGGGTCGAAAGCCTCATTTTCTATCGGGTTAGTAGCCGGGCAGTCGCCTCCTTCAAAACCCGATTGGTAAAGAACCTGTCCCAGGCCAGGCAGGCTGCTCAGCAGGATAATCCCCAGCAACAGTACGCCGCGCCACGTGGCCGCATAGTTCCGCTTAAGAATACCCGCCAGTAGAGTGAGTAGCGGTTTCCCATCCCTTGATGCAGAAGGAACAGAAAAAGGAGGTAGAATGTGTTGCATGAGGTATTTAGTATATAATCAGTAAGAAATTTCCTTTTTAAAAGAATATATCGAAAGAGTGTAACCTTTTTCAGTAATAATATTAGAAGATTGTTTTTGATTAATCTATATGCTTGTTCATATTTTTTTATAATAAATTATTATTTTTTCATCCAAGTTGTGTTTAGGCCTATTCCTATGATTATTATAAGGATATACAGTGATTGTTAATTTTATAAAACACACTTACTGGAAGGTGCTATGAGTATAAGGCACTTAAAAAAGTAATATATCCTACTATTACGCATGCTGATTATTCTTCATCTGCCAGATAAGCAGCTGGTTATAGTGCTTTTGATGAGTGGATTTCAAAAGCGGCCATACATCGGAGATGGAATGCCGCCGCCCCGGCACCTCTGAAGGCTTAGCTATCCGGATTTACTACTCTCCCTGGCTTTTACCTGTTACCTCCGCCTGGCCGGATTGCCGGATGGTAGCAGCGGGTATAAAGAAATGCAGGGGACCGGGATGAAATCATTTCATCCCGGTCCCCTGCATTAGAGCAACCTCGCCGCAGTGGTAGTCAGCAGGTTATTCCTGCACCAGTCTTATCCGTTGGGCCGGTAGGTTTCCGGACAGAATGCTCAGCATATACACTCCCGGCGTACGGGTATTGGGGCTGATGGTAAGCAACCCGCTGCTGGTGGTATCGGCCGCCATGGCGGCGCGGTATACTTCCCGGCCCAGCGCATCGTGCAGTACTAGCGTAATAGCCTGCTGCCGCAGCTGCGCGGGCAGTTCTACCAGGAAAGAGTTGCTAAATGGATTGGGGTAAGCCTTGGCGCTGCTTGCCGCCTGACTTATTGTGACGGCACGCACCGGGCTGTAGGCAGTTGTACCATCCATATCTACCTGGCGCAGGCGGTAGAAGTACGTGCCGGCAGCCCGCGGTGTAGCATCGGTGTAAGCGTAAGACTGCAGCGTGGTGCTATTCCCTCCCTCCGATGGCACGAAAGCCAGCTCCTGGAAGTTAACGGGCCCCTGAGCGGCTACTTCTACGCCAAACCCGCGGTTATTCTTCTCCATGGCCGTGCTCCACGTCAGGCGTACTGCCTGGTTGCTGCCCTTCGCCTCAAAGGCCACCAGCGTAATGGGCAGCGGATTTGCCCGGTCACCCAGCGTGAGGCGCCCCAGCGCCGTCAGGTTCGTGAAAGCCACCTGGTTGGCGGTCGGGTTTGCTACGCTGGGCAGCGGAGTCCAGGGAATGCCGCCATCGGCGGAGCGAAAGGCGCGCAGGTTGTTTTCCGGAATACCGTTCAGCTCGGCCTGCCGGTAGTTAAGTGTGCCTGACAGCGTAAAAGGGGCGGTTGTTGCCGGTACGGCTACCACATCAAAGTACCGCTCAATGCTTTGGCTGGTACCTTCGCCGGTTTGAATGGCACCAACGGTGCCCGATATTCTGTTAACTACAATAGTGCCGGGTGAAGTGCCGGAGGTAAGGGCTAATGAAAGTCCAATTCCCCCAAAGTTTTGAGTGCCCGAGGCGGGAAGGGGCCGCTCAGCCCGTACGCGGGCATATACATAACTATCTTCCGTCTCAATCAGATTGCCGGTAGTGCCCAAGTCTATCCGGAAATCGGCGGAGCCATTTAAGTCACCCGTATTTATTACCCCACTCTGCATGGTAAGGGTACCGGTTACTGCAATATTGCCATTTAAGGCGGTGGTACCGGTAGTAGCTACTATCAGGTTATTAAAAGTAGCAACCCCCACAATCTGGCTGTTGCCCATCAACTTAACGGTACCGCCAGTGTGCACAAATCGACCTGACCCGGAAATAATTAAGTCGCCATGCAGATTAATGTTTCCTGAGGTGGGGAGCCATGTGCCCGCCACTACGAGGCTGCGTACGTCCACCGTAGTGCCAGGGGTAATGACGGGGTAATTGTTGGAAGCAGAAGCCGGAATAAATGCGCCAATGGTGGTGCTGGGTACGCAGTTAGACCAGTTCCGGGCATCAGACCAGTCATTTGACACCGCTCCCGTCCAGTCAGAAGTACCGGTAACGTTCAGATCAATGGTAGCGCTACCGCAGCTGGTAGTGTACGTAATAGTGAAAGGGCCGGTACCCGTTAAGCCACCCGGATTGAATATCCCACTGGTAGAAACACCAGGCCCGGAAAAAGTGCCTCCGGATGGCGATGCATAAGGGGCTAAATCGAGGGTAGTACCGGCACAAACCGCCTTAAAACTTTGGGAAAATGAGGGCTTGGGGATAATCGTAATGGTTTGCGAAGCACTGCCACAGCCCGTGGAATAAGTAATGGTATAGTCTCCCGGAGCTAAGGTGCCGGCCGCATTGAAGGCATAGGTAGTGCCAGATGGGTTGGTGATGGAAGTAACCCCAAGGCCCGAGTAAGAGCCACCCGCCGGCGTGCCGGCCGAAAGCGTCTTAGAGTCGCCTTCGCAGATAGAGCCTAAAGTACCAAGGGTAGGCAGCGCAATAACGGTGAGCGTTTGGGAGGAAGTGCTGCCGCAGGGTGAAGTATAGGTAATGGTATAATTGCCGGCATCACGGGCCACCGGATCAAACGTGGTAGTCGTAGTGCCATTTACGGCATAAGTACCACCTGCCGGAGCGCCACCGGAAAGAGCAAAGGCCGCCGTGTTATCACAAACCGGATTAAAGGCGCTTAAACTAGCAGGCGAACAGGCCTCCGTGACGGTTACATCATCGATAGACAGGTACGGAGCCCCATTGCCCGTTGCGGTATTGGAAAACAATTGAAAAGCAACCCGCCGGGATATCTGCGTTGCAACGGTAAATTGAGTGGTATATAGCGTATAAGCAGTGGTAGTAACGTTGGTCGTAGTAGGAAAGCCGGTAGCAGAGAGCGTACCCAGCCGCACAACTGTATTGGCACTTGAAGAGGTTACCGCACTTCGAATACCAGCATTAGTCGTTTGGTCCGTAGTTAAAATCGTGAGAGCACCTGGTGTTAAGGAAGCATTCTGGCGGACGCCAATGCGGGCGTAAACTGAAATGGTATAGGTGTAACCCGGCCGAAAAAGTATATCAGTTGCGGTGATGATGGAGGCATCGTAGGTCTTCGTGTTAGAGCCGGTTGCCTGCACATAACCAACCCAAGAGCCTGTTCTGGCCGTAACTTCTCCTCCGGTAGTCGTAACATTCAAACGCCCAAAAGGGGAGTTGTTTTGATTATTTGAGGTTTCAGCAGACGTGGCACTATACACAAAGCCCCCTGCGGTTTCAAACCCATTGCTAAATAGCTGACCCAACGAGGTAAAAGGAAGCAGGAAAAAAAACCATAAGAGGCCCGCTCTCTGCGTTAGCAATACTGGCTTTACTTTCTTTGAAGCGGCCACCCAGGAGAGCGACAATCCTGCCAGGGCAGCAGGCTTTTCATTGTAGCAGCCTGCCCGGCAACTGCTGAAAGTACTTTTGAGGGAGCTGGTAAAAAGTTGCATGGCCTATACGCTTTAGAGGTCCTATCCACTACACTACCCACCGTTAGCCCGGCACTTCGAGCCACTCAGCAGCCTTTTTATAAAAATAACTATTTTTATTTTTAATTACACTTGATTTAGAATATAACTTTGGCTAATTAGAAAGTTTTTGCCTGAAATTCGACTTGGTGGAAAACTGGTGAGCTTAGCTTAAGTCCTGCTTGTCAGAGTAGTAGATAAGCTGTTGCTCCTGTAGTTTCTCGAAATCCTGTCAGATAAAAACCATGTGGCCCTAGGCGCTATAAAGGCAGTCCGCTATCCTGATCAGGATAGCGGACTGCCTTTATAGCGCCGGAAAAGATTAAAGCCTACGGCCGCTTGCCCTGCCGCCAGAGCTTGTTAAATGAAGTATCGGCCACTAGTAGCGGCTCGCGGCGCTTACTCCAGCCTACTTGGCTCAGCAGGCGCATCAGCACCCAGTTCTTGGCCCGCATGGGCAGCAGGTTAAACAGCGTGCGGCTGAGCATGGCGCGCATCCAGAGCTTAATAGCGCGGGATTCCTCTTTTTCGGAAAGGCCTTCCTCCACGCTTTGCTGGCGGTTTTTGAGCAGCAGGTTATGAATCGGGATTTTAACCGGGCACACCGAGGTGCAGGCCCCGCACAAGGAGGAAGCAAAGCTCAGGTGCTTGTTCTCGGCCATGCCGGAAAGGTGGGGCGAGATAACCGAGCCAATAGGGCCGGAGTACGTGTTTTCGTAAGTGTGGCCGCCAATGTTCTTGTACACGGGGCACACGTTCAGGCAGGCGCCGCAGCGGATGCAGTTCAGGGCCTCGCGCTTGTCGGGCTGGGCCAGCAGAGTGGTGCGGCCGTTGTCCAGCAGCACCACGTACATTTCCTCGGGGCCGTCTTTTTCCAGGGGCTGGCGCGGGCCGGTGTATACTGTGTTGTACACCGTTACCTGCTGGCCGGTGCCGCTGGTGCTTAGTAGCGGCCAGAACAAATCCAGGTCTTCCAGCGAGGGAATCACCTTTTCAATGCCCACAATGGCAATGTGCGTGCGCGGGAAGGTGGCGGAAAGGCGGGCGTTGCCTTCGTTCTCCGTCACGGCCACGCCGCCCACATCAGCCACCAGAAAGTTGCCGCCCGTAATGCCCACTTCCGCCGAGGTATACTTGTTGCGCAGCAGACGCCGGGCCGTGAGCACCAACTCCTGGGCATCATCGGTGGGGGCAATATGCAGGTGCTTTACAAAGATGTTGGCAATGTCCTGCTTGCTCAGGTGCATGGCCGGCGTTACAATGTGGTAGGGCCGCTCGCCATTCAGCTGCACAATGTATTCGCCCAGGTCGGTTTCAATGGACTCAATGCCTTGCTTTTCCAGGAAAGGGTTCAGGTGAATCTCCTCCGTGGTCATGCTCTTGGCTTTCACCACGGTGCGCGCGTGCCGGCGGGCCATGATCTTGCCGATTTCGTGCAGGGCCTCTTCCGCATTCTGCGCCCAGATAACGCGGCCGCCGCGCTCCGTAAAGTTGCGCTCAAACTCCAGCAGGTACTGGTCCAGGTTGTTGATGACCTTGGTTTTTAGGTACGATGCCCGCTCCCGGGCCAGCTCGTGGTCCTGATAGAAGCCCAGCCCGGTCTGCACGGCCGCGTTGTACTTGCCAATATTGAAGCGAATCTTACGCCGATGCTCCAGATCGAAGGCTTTGGCGTCGGAATCAACCAGAAACTGGGCGGCTTTCGATGGATTGGTGGCAGTAGGGTTCATAGCAGGGCGGCAATTAGGTCAGCGGATACTAACAAAGATAAAAACCCGCCGCACCCAAACGGGTTCAGCGGGTTTTTATGATGGAGAATTGTCATTCCGAACGCAGTGAGGAATCTGGCTGGCAGTTACCGCAGATTCCTCGCTCTCGCTCGGAATGACAACCGGCTTACGGCTTGTTGGAGTCCACTACCGGGCGCTGGTCACGGTTGGCCAGCTCCCAGGCGGCATAGTACACCAGGCGGGCGCGCTTTTCCATTTTCGGAAATTCGATTTTGCTTACTTCGTCGCCGGCGCCGTGGTAGTCATCGTGCACGCCATTGAAGAAGAAGGCCACCGGCACGCCGTTTTTGGCGAAGTTATAGTGGTCGGAGCGGTAGTAGAAGCGGTTGGGGTCCTGGGGGTCGTTGAAGCGGAAGTCCAGGTCCATCTTCGTGTACTGGTCATTGGCGGCCAGCACAATGCTGTGCAGCGTGGAGGAAAGCTTATCGGAACCGATAACATACACGTAGTCACCTTTGCCTTCGTGGTCCTTATCGGTGCGGCCTACCATGTCAATATTCAGGTCGGTTACCGTTTGGGCCAGCGGGAAAATGGGGTGGCTGGCGTAGTACTCCGAGCCCAGCAGGCCTTTTTCTTCGCCGGTTACCGTCAGGAAAAGGATGCTGCGGCGGGGGCCGTGGCCATCGGCTTTGGCCTTGCTGAAGGCTTCGGCCATCTCCAGCACCGATACCGTACCCGAGCCGTCGTCGTCGGCGCCGTTGTTTACCTCGCCATTAATGATGCCGATGTGGTCGTAGTGGGCGGAAACCACCAGCACTTCGTCCTTTTTATCAGTGCCTTCCAGGTAGCCCATTACGTTTTCCGTGGTGAACTGCTCCTGCGTTTTGGGGGCCGTTACGGTAAATTTGGCAGGCTTGAAGCTGGCTTTCACCGGCTTACCGGCTTTGCCTAGGGCGGCATCATACTTGGCAATGCCGGCGGCATTGGTTCCCAGCAGCTTGTAGCCCACGGCCGGCGACACGAAGAACGTTAGCGCGCGGGCGTCCTTGGCATCGGCAAAGGAAATGGTGGGCTTCTGCAGGTACGGCGTCATGCGGGCAGCCGTCTTCTCAAAGTTGTCGTTCGGGTTAAAGCTCACGAAGAACACGCTGCGCGCGCCTTTCTGCGTAGCCAGCGCCGACTTAGAGCGGTATTCCTTGCCCCATTTGCTGGGCTGGCCGTCTTTGCCCAGCAGCGGCTTGCCGTCTTTCATCGGCTCGCCCAGCAGGATAATCACGTCTTTGCCTTTCACGTCCAGCCCGGTATAGTCGGAGTAGCCGTCCTGCTCAATGCCGTAGCCCGCAAACACGGGCTGCACGGTAGTAGGCTGCTGGAAGGGGGAGGTGCCGGCAGCATAGAAATCAGTGAGCCACTTGTAGCTCTGGCTGCCAATTTTCAGCGTGGGAGCCTTAGCGGCATCCCAGCTGGAGCGCACCATAGTGAAGTGCTGAATGTAGGGATTGTCCGAGTTCGGCACCGGGCCGGCGAGGCCCAGCTCCTGGAAGCGCTTGGCAATGTACTCAGCGGCCATTTTCTGGCCTTTTTCGCCGGTTTCGCGGCCTTCATACTCATCAGAGGCCAGCACGGTGAGGTGGCGGCGCAGGTCTTCCTGCGTGATGGTTTCGGCGTAGGTCTGTTTCACGTCCGCCGGAGCAGGGGCGGCCACTGGGGCTGCGGCTTCCATTACCGGAGCGGTGGTTTTCTCGGTTTTCGGCTTGTGCTTAACCTTAATCTTGTGCTTGGTGGGGGCTTGTTGGGCCACCGCCGCGGTGCTGCATAGGGTGGCCAGCAGCAGCGCATACAGGGAATGATGCTTCATACGAATCTAAAAGGCGGGAGAAAAAGAAGTTAGGAGCAAAGACACCAGCTTAGGGAAAAGCTTGCATGCCCCCGAAAAAATTCCGGAACTGAATTTTAAGAATGGGTAATCAACACCGATGCGTAGGCGGCCACGCCTTCCTGCCGGCCCACAAAGCCCAGCTTTTCGGTGGTAGTGGCTTTAATGGATATATCCTCGGCAGGAATGCCCATTACCTCAGAGAGCACGCGCTGCATTTCCGCAATGTGCGGGTTCACTTTGGGCTGCTCCAGGCATATGGTAGAGTCGATGTTGCTCACCTGGTAGTTTTGCTCGCGCAGGAGGCGCATCACCTCGGCCAGCAGGCGCTTGCTGTCGATGCCTTTGTACTGCGGGTCGGTGTCGGGGAAGTGGTAGCCGATGTCGCGCAGGTTGGCGGCGCCCAGCAGCGCATCACAAATAACGTGGATGAGCACGTCGGCATCGGAGTGGCCCAGTGCGCCGTGGGTGTGCGGAATCTGAATGCCGCCGAGCCAGAAGGGCAGGCCCTCGCGGAGTTGATGAACGTCGTACCCGAAGCCGGTGCGGATCTTCATAAGGAGCAGAAAAAGGAAAATGTGGGCCTACAAGGTACAACCGTCGGCGCGTTTTTCCGGTCTGGCGGTACGGTGGCTCCCCAGGCGTAAAGAAAATGCCTGAAAATCAGCACTGATCTAAAGTAAACGCCGGGCTTCTGCGTCAGAAATACTACTGACCAGCCCCCAACCTAAAAACATATAAAAAAATTAATGGAAACTTTGAAGTCATGCAAAGTTTCCATTGTACCTTTGCTCCCGCAATGGAAATTAAAGACCGGATTTTAGTAGGGGCAATAGAGCTGTTTATGCGGAATGGCATCCGTAGCGTGTCGATGGATGATATAGCCAGCCGCCTGGGCATGTCGAAAAAGACGCTTTACAAATGGTTTGAAAACAAAGACCAGATTGTGCTGGCCGTGATGCAGCAGCATCTTCATAAAGAAGAAGGCGAATGTGAAACGGCCTTCGGCAAAGGCGACAATGCCCTGGAAGCCATGTTTAACATGATTGACTGGCACCGCGACATGCTGGCTAATATTCACCCCGGCATTTTTCACGACCTGCAGAAATACTACCCCCAGGCCTGGACGCTGTTTGATGAGCATAAAAACACCTTCATTCTGGCCAAAATAGCCGCTAACATTCAGCGGGGCATGGAAGAAGGCCTTTACCGCCCTGATCTGGATGTGGAGGTGCTGGCCCGCCTGCACCTGGCCGAAATAGAGCTGATGTTTAACAACGTGGTGTTTCCGCCCAAGCAGTTTGGCCTGCAGCGGGTGAACTCGGCCATGATAGAGCACTTCCTGATTGGCGTTTCCACCATCAAAGGCCACCAACTGATCAACGAATACCGTCAGGCGACGGAAGAATAGCCCTTTCCCTTCTTAACATCTATGAAAAACACGCTTCGCTTCCTGCTGCTGCTCGCGGTGCTGGGCTTTCTGGGACTGCACGAGCTGCTGGCCCAGACGCCTTCCACGGGTCAGACAGTGGCTTCCTCAACCCCTATGCCCCTCACGCTGCAGCAGGCCATTGATTATGCTCTGCAGAACAAATCCACGCTGCAGTCTACCCGCCTGAATGAGCAGGTAGCCAAAGCCCGCGTGGGCGAGATTCGCTCCCAGGGCCTGCCCCAGATCAACGGGGCCGCCGGCATTACCGATAACTTTAAGCTGCAGAAGTCCCTGGTTGATTTCTCCCGCTTTGGGGGCGCGCCGCTCTCCGGCACCACGCTTACCCAAGAGGATATTGTGAAGGCCCAAAGCGGCCCGGTGGTGCTGCAGCCCAAGTACGGCGAAGCGCCCCAGACCGGTCCTACGCCGCTGGCCTTTGGCCTGCAGTATGCCGGCAACGCCGCCATTTCGGCTTCCCAGCTGCTGTTTGATGGCTCTTACCTGCTGGGCCTGAAAGCGGCCAGCGTGTACGAGAAGCTCTCCGTAAAGCAAACCAGGCAAAGCGAAATTGATGTGGTAGAGCAGGTAAGCAAAGCTTACTACAGCACGCTGGTGGCCCGCGAGCGGCTGAAGCTGCTGGCCCGCAACGTTACCCGCCTTGATACCTTATTATACCAGACCACCCAAACCTATAAAGAAGGGTTTGTGGAGAAGCTGGACGTGCAGCGCCTGCAGGTGCAGGCCAACAACCTGAAGATTGAGCAGCAGAAAGCCCAGCGTCTGGTAGACCTGAGCGTAGACCTGCTCCGCTTCCAGATGGGCCTGGATCAGCGCCAGCCCATTGTGCTGGCCGACTCCCTGGACGCCGCCATTACGGGGGCGCAAACATCGGTACAGACCACTGATAACTTCAATTACAGCAACCGCATTGAGTACTCCGTGCTGGAAACGCAGCGCGACCTGGCTGTGCTGGACGTGCGCAACCGCCGCTCGGGCTACCTGCCCAAGCTGAACCTGGTGGCCGCCTACGGTGTCACCGGCTCCGACCCCCGCTTTGGCGGCCTGATGGAGTTCCGCGGCCCGGACTCCCGCAACGCGGCCGGCTACATCAACCAGAACTGGTTTGGTTTCGGCAATGTGGGCCTGCAGCTGCAGCTGCCCGTGTTCGATGGCTTCCGCAAGAAGTACTCTATTCAGCAGGCCAAGCTGGCCCTGGAGCAGGTAAACAAAGGCTTTACCACCCTGCAGCAGAGCGTGGATCTGCAGCGCCAGCAGGGCGAAACCACCCTGCAGAACTCGCTGGACGTGCTGAATAACCAAAAAGCCAACCTGGACCTGGCCACCGAAGTAGCCCGCGTTTCGAAAATCAAATTTCAGGAGGGCGTAGGCTCTAACCTGGAAGTGATTACCGCCGAAACCGACCTGCGCCAGGCCCAAACCAACTACTACGCCGCCCTCTACGATGTGCTGGTAGCCAAAGTAGACTTCGCTAAAGCCAACGGCAGCCTGTATCAGGCTCAGAAATAAGCCTCTGCAGGCAACCCATTCTAAACTGCTCTCCTCTGATGAAAGCGACTCGCTTTTCCCTCATGAACTTTACCAATACTTCTTCGGCGGCCGTACTGGCCCTGGCCCTGCTGGCTTCTTCCTGTGGTGGCAAAAAAGACCCCGCGGCTGAGCTGGCCAAGCTGAAACAGGAGCAGGCCGCCAATGCGGCCAAAATTGCCGAGCTGGAAGCCAAAACCGGCAAACCCGCCAACCCTGCGTTGGCCGCCACGCCAGTATCCGTTATCAACGTAAAGCCCGAAAGCTTTAAGAGCTACCTGGAAGTGCAGGGGCGGGTGGAGTTTGATGAAAATGCCAACGTTTCGCCCCGCGTACCAGCCATGATTACCAACATCCGCGTGCAGCGCGGCGACCGGGTAAGCAAAGGCCAGGTGCTGGCTACCCAGGATGCGGCCGTGCTGGAGTCCGGCATTGCCGAGCTGCGCACCCGTCTGGAGCTGGCCCGCACGGTTTATCAAAAGCAGGAGCGCCTCTGGAAACAGCAGATTGGCACCGAAATTCAGTACCTGCAGGCCAAGAACAACTACGAGGCGCTGCAGCGCAGCCTGGCTACCCAGCAGCGCCAGCGCGCCATGTACAACGTGGTAGCGCCCTTCAGCGGTACTGTAGACGATGTGCCCGCCAAAGTAGGCGAGATGGGCAGCCCCGGCGTGCCGGTGGTGCGCTTGGTAAGCGGCAGCGGCGGCAAGATTGTGGCCGATGTATCAGAAGCCTACGCCAGCCGCATCAAAGCCGGCGACCAGGCCCTGGTCACCATTCCGGACCTCGGCAATGAGGAAATTACCTCCACCGTGCGCACGGTGAGCCGCACCATTAACCCCACCAGCCGCACGTTTGCGGTAGAGCTGCGGGTGCTGGGCAGCAAAGCCACCCAACTGCGCCCCAACATGGTGGCCACGGTACGCATCCAGAACTACGCGCAAAATAACGCCACCGTGCTGCCCGTTGACCTGGTGCAGAAGGATGAACAAAACAGCTACGTGCTGGTAGTGGAGCAGAAGGGCAACCAGAAAGTGGCCGCCAAGCGCATTATCCAGACCGGGAACACCTACAACGGCAAGGTGGAAGTAACTAGCGGTTTAAAGGCCGATGACCAGGTAATTTCCGCCGGGTATCAGAATCTGAACGAAGGACAGACGGTTAGTCTATAAAGCAGTATCACTCCCGGCTCCAGCTGAGCCGGCGAGTATCGTCCACCCCGCAAAGACCATATCATGCAGGACGTTGAAAAAGAGTTTGGACCCACCAGTTGGTCCATCAACAACAAAACCAGTATTTACATCATCACGGTGATACTCTGTATCGCGGGTATCTTCGCCTACATTAAGCTGGGCAAGGAGAAATTCCCGGATATCGTGATTCCGCGCATCATTGTGGCCACGGTGTACCCCGGCACGTCGCCCACGGACATCGAAAACCTGGTAACGCGCCAGCTGGAGAAGGAAATCAAGAGCGTAAACGGGGTGAAGAAGATTTCTTCCACCTCCAACCAGGACTATTGCATCGTGGACGTGGAGTTTGACTCCGGCGTAGACGTGCAGTATGCCAAGCAGCTCATCAAGGATGCCGTGGACAAGGCCAGCAGTGACCTGCCCAACGACTTGCCCACGCCGCCTACTGTGCAGGAAGTAAACCTCTCGGAGCTGCCCATCATGAACATCAACCTGGCCGGCAACCTGCCCGTGAGCCAGCTGAAAAAGTACGCCGATGACTTCCAGGATAAGATTGAGGCCCTGCCCGAAATCACCCGCGTAGACATCATTGGCGCCCTGGAGCAGCAGGTAAATGTGGACGTGGACCTGAATAAGCTGCGCGCCTCGCGCCTGGGCTTCTCGGATATCCAGCGCGCCATTGCCAGCGAGAACATCACCATTTCCGGCGGCTCTATTGATGTAGGCAACCAGAAGCGCGCCGTGCGCGTGGCCGGCCAGTACACCAAGGCTTCCGACATTGCCGATATTCAGGTGAAGAACCTGAACGGCCAGGCCATTCGCCTCGGCGACATTGCCACTGTGGAAGATGCCTTTAAGGACCGCGAAAGCTACGCCCGCCTCGACGGCAAGCCCAGCATCAGCCTGAACGTGGTAAAGCGCCAGGGCGAAAACCTGATTGATGCTTCCGATAAGATCAAGCAGATTATTGCGGAGTCGAAAACCAGCCTGCCCAAGGAGCTGACCATCACCGTAACCGGTGACACATCCAACGACACCCGCGTTACCCTTCACGACCTGATCAACACCATCATCATCGGTTTCCTGCTGGTAACCCTGATTCTGATGTTCTTCATGGGCACCACCAACGCTCTGTTTGTGGGCCTTTCGGTGCCCATTTCCATGTTCCTGGCGTTCCTGCTCATTCCCATCTTCGGCTTCTCGCTGAACATGATTGTGCTGTTCGCCTTCCTGCTGGCCTTGGGTATAGTGGTAGACGACGCCATTGTGGTGATTGAAAACACGCACCGCCTGCTGCACGAACACCCCGAGCTGGATACGCCCAAAGCCGCCAAATTCGCCGCTGGTGAGGTATTCGTGCCCGTATTGGCCGGTACCCTGACCACGGTAGCGCCTTTCGTGCCGCTGCTGTTCTGGCCCGGCATTGTGGGCTCATTCATGTACTACCTGCCCGTTACGCTCATTCTCACACTGATGTCGTCGCTGGTGGTGGCCTTCATCATGAACCCGGTATTTGCCGTGAGCTTTATGGAGCGCGAAGATCACCACGCCGAGGATAACAAGCCCAAAATGAGCCGCAATTTCCTCATAGCCATCGGTATTATGGGGCTGATTGCGGTGCTGGGTTACGTATTCGGCTCGCCCTTCGTGGGCAACCTGATGCTAACCATCATCCTGTTCGTCTTCCTTGATAAGTTCGTGTTTGTGAAGATGATTGCCTGGTTCCAGACCCGGGCGCTGCCGCGCTTCCAGAACGGCTATGCCAGCGTGGTTCGGGCGGTAACTGGTGGTACGCTGTGGCGACAGGTGGGCATTCTGTTCGGCATGATTGTGCTGTTCTTCCTGTCCATTGTGGCAGTCGGCATCCGCAAGCCCAAAGTAGCCTTCTTCCCGAAGGGTGACCCCAAGTTTGTATACACCTACCTGAAAATGCCGGTAGGCACCCGCGTTGAAATCACGGATTCCGTGACGAAAGTGCTGGAAAACCGCATCTACGGCGTTATCGGCCGCAACAACCCTGATGTGGAATCGGTGATTACCAACGTGGCCATTGGTGCCGGCGACCCGGGCGAGGCCTCCGCTTCCGGTGTGTCGCAGTCGCACCTGGGCAAGGTAGGCGTGGCCTTCAAAGAACTGAGCGAGCGGAAAGGCCCGCCCACCAGCGTGTACATGGATAAAATCCGGGAAGTGGTGAAAGGCATTCCGGGCGCCGAAGTAGCCGTAGACCAGGAAGCCAGCGGCCCGCCCACGGGTAAGGAAATTGCCATTGAAGTAGCCGGCGACGACTACGTGAAGCTGGCGGCGCTGTCAAAAGAGGTGATTCGCTATATCAACTCGAAGAACATTGGGGGCGTGGAGCAGCTGCGCTCCAACCTGGAAGACCGCAACCCCGAAATTGCGGTGAACATTGACCGCACCCGCGCCAACCGCGAGGGCATCAGCACTGCCCAGATCGGCATGGAAGTCCGGACCTCGATTTACGGTTCCGAGGCTAGTAAATTCAAAACCCCGGATGATGAGTACCCCATTCAGGTGCGCTACGCCAAGCCCTACCGCGAAGACGTGGACGCCATTGTGAATGCCCCGCTCACCTTCCGCGACGCCACCGGCCAGGTACGCCAGGTGCCCATCTCGGCCGTGGCCGATGTGACCTACGGCACCACCTACGGCGGCATCAAGCGCAAAGACGTGAAGCGCGTGATTACCATTTCTTCCAACGTGCTGAACGGCTTTACGGGGCCTGATGTGGTGGCCAACATTCAGCAGGCGCTGAAGGCCTTCCCCACGCCGCCCGGCTACACTATTAAAATGGGTGGTGCGCAGGAAAACCAGAAAGAAACCTCGGACTTCCTGCCGCTGGCCGGTCTGGGCGCCATTGGCCTCATCTTCCTGATTCTGGTAACACAGTTCAACTCGTTCAGCAAGCCGCTCATTATCCTCACGGAAGTAATCTTCTCCGTTATCGGGGTGCTGCTGGGCCTGGCCATTACGGGCATGAACATCAGTATTGTGATGACGGGCGTGGGTATTATTGCCCTGGCCGGTATCGTGGTGAAAAACGGTATTCTGCTGGTGGAATTCACCGATATGCTGCGCACGCAGGGCATGCCGCTGCGCGAAGCCATTATTCTGGCGGGCCGCACGCGTCTGAACCCGGTTATTCTGACGGCCACGGCCGCCATTCTGGGTCTGATTCCGTTGGCCATTGGCTTGAATATTGACTTCTACGAGCTATTCAACTCCGGCAATCCGCACTTCTTCATCGGTGGCGAATCGGTGGTGTTCTGGGGGCCACTGGCCTGGACTATCATTTTCGGGTTGTCGTTTGCAACCGTTATTACCCTGGTGGTAGTCCCGGTGATGTACCTGCTCAATGAGAAAATCCGCGAGAAGGTAACCGGCCGCTCGGCCGATGGCCCCGGCGCGGAAGCAGGCGCGGCTGATGCCGAAGAAATTGAGGCGGCTACCCCACCGGTATTCGCCAACTACTAACTCACTCGTTTTCCTGAACGTCGTCCCTTAATATGATTGCCTCGACGAGCCCTTCCTCCCGTGCCATTGCCCAGCAAGTGGTGCGCATTATCAGCAAGCGCAAAGCCATTAAGCCTTCGCGCCTGCGTATTTCCAGTAACCTCAGCCGTGAGCTGGGCTTCGATACAGTGGATGTCGTGGACATCATTCTAGAGCTGGAGCGCAGCTTTCACATCATCATCCCGGATGAGGTGCCCATCAGTACCGTGGGAGATTTTGTAAACTACGTAGCCACTCACACTCCGGAAGCCGCCGCCTAACTCCGCGGCTGCCCTAAGGCAATAAAAAAGCCCGACACCAAATGGTGCCGGGCTTTTTTATTGCTTTTTAACTACGGCCTAGCGGATGTTGCCGCCCGTGTCTCCGTTGGCATTGTTCGTGGAGTTTCGCTCCCGGCTGCTGTCGGTGGTATTGGCGGCTACATCGGCGTGGGGTTTCGCGGCGGAGTGCGACGGGCTCTTTTCAGAATATACCGGGTCGGTGCCAGCTTTCTTGGCCGATTCGCTTTCGGGCGTAGCCGGAGCATTGGCTTTGGCGGGAGCCGCCTGCTCGGGGCGCTCTTCGGTGGCATCTACGTGCGGCGTAAAGCTCTGGGAAGCTGAGGAAGAGCCGGAAACCACCACGGCCTGGGTTCTTTCCCACTCTTCAAACTTGTCCATCTCGTCTTTCAGCGTGGAGGTAAACCAGGCTACCAGCGCTACGTCATCCAGCAGACCCAGCACGGGAATGAAATCCGGAATCAAGTCGATGGGGCTCAGGAAGTACAGCAGTACGGCCACGGCCGCCACAATAGTAGGGGTGGGCAGACCTTTGTACTCGCCGCTGGAAGCCGCCCGTACCAGCCGGAACATGCGCTGCAGTCCTTCCCAGGCTTCGTGGGCCAGGGTGCCTACGTCTTTTTTGTCGCTGGCTTTCTGGTAAGCATCCGTGAGCAGCTGCTTGATGCGGGTAGGTTTCTGAACGTATTCTTCGGCGGTGCGCAGGGCCCGCTTGAAAAAAGGCGAGGAGCTTACCTGTTCGCCTTTGGGTGGTTGAGTAGCCATGGAAGAGAAAAGAATGTAGTGTGGAGGGAGGGCTCCGGAAGAAGCCGGGAGAGGTATTCTATACTGTGCGCGCTCAAAAATAGTTGACCTGCCGAGTTTCAACTCACCTTGCATAAAAAACCAGTGCCCGACCTGCAGAACAGGCCGGGCACCAGCGGAAGCAGAAATACCGGGAAGCTTAGTTTTGAGCTACGCGACCCGCTGCATAAAAATTGCGGTGATAGTAGGCCTGGTTCAGGGAGCTAACCATAACGCCCCCGTTGGTAGCGGAATGGGCAAACTTGCCATCCTTCAGGTAAATGCCTACGTGGTAGATTGGCTGGCCGGGGCCGCGACGGAAGAATACCAGGTCGCCGGTCTGCATTTCGTCTTTGTCTACGCGCTTCACGTTCTGAAACATGGAGCGGGAGCTGCGCTGCAGCGTTACGCCGTATACTTCTTTAAAAACGCGGGTTACGAAGCCGGAGCAGTCGGTGCCGCGCTTGGTGTTGCTGCCAAAGCGGTAGGGAGTGCCCATCCAGTCGGCTACGGTGCGGAGGAGGTCTTTGTCCTCGGTGTAAGCCAGCTTTACGCCCAGGGCGCTGGAGTAGTGCTGGTACAGAACCGAGTCGCGGTAAGAGGCCCGGTCGTTGGCGGCTTCGCCGTCGTTGGCAACCAGAAATTCGGGGAAGAGAGAGGCTTCAGCTACCACCGGCGCGCCGGCAGCAGTAACGGGTGCTTTCTCGAAGAAAAAGGATAGAGCCAGAGAGGCAGCGGCGAGGCAATACAGTATTCTGTTTTTCATTGTCCGTCGTGAGGTGGCAGAATCGTTTTGGTGGGTCGGCCCAGCCAGGGCCTTAGCATACTCCTTCGTTACTCAATAACCAGGGGTGAAGCAGCTGTAGAAAAGGTTGAAAAGAGAGGTAAGCCAGGAAGAAATCAGCCTTCGCTGAAATACCCTGTTGAGTAAAACTAGGCATAGCCGGCGGGTGCATCCAAGCTAAATCCTTAAAAAAAATCAAAATCCATGGTTAAGTGCAAAGAATAGGAAGAATGATGCAGAAGCTGCATGCAACTTCCTGCAAACCCGCCCCGTATATTCCGGCCGTTTCCTGTAAGCTATGAGTACCCCCCGCATTTTAGAAAACTCCCCCTTTGCCCGCGTTGCCCGCGTGGTGCTGCGGGCCCAAAGTGTGGCCATGGTGCTGGGCAATACAGTGCACCTGAGCGGGGCCCGGCGCGAGGAATTTTTGCAGGACCCCTACTGGGTGGCGCATGAGATGTGCCATATCCGGCAGTTCCGGGAACACGGCTTTGCGGGCTTTCTGTGGAAGTATTTGGTGGAGTCGGTGCGGGTAGGGTATTACGCCAACCGCTTTGAGGCCGAGGCCCGGCAGGCCGGCCGCGACGAGGCCCACCTGTACGCCGCCGGCCGCCCCCTGCCCGATCCGGCGCAGATGCACCAGGGCGCCCGCACGCCGGGCCAGGATAGTACCCGGGGGTAGCTTTTTATGCCCTGTCTGGGCGGCTCTTCGCTTAAGAGTTCCGGTAACTAAAGGTGCCGGCGGAGAAGGTTTTTCGGGCGGCGGCCGGGCTTCTTTTTGTGCTACTGCCGATGTACAGATTCATGGCAAAAGCGCGGGAAAGCTGTAACCTCTAAGGCATTACTTACGAATAGGGAGTGTTGCCCGGCCCGACTGCCGGTGCAGATTAATGTACTCCTAATTCTGCATATGTCTTATGGAAAACACCCCCAAAAATCCCTCGTCTTCGTCAGCCGGTTCGGCTGCTAATAAATCTTCCCAGTCTTCTAACGCAGGTGTAAATCGTCAGAATTCGCCCGTGGCCGGTGCTTCCGGTGATACTTCTTCCCGCTCGGATCAGTCTACTTCTATTGGTAGCACACAAAGCAGCGGCCAGGGTAGTGATGTGCGCAGCCAGAGCCAGAACCAAACGCCGGGCGCCAGCCGCCAGAACCAGTCCGGCTCCAGCTCCGTGCAGCGCAATAACGCTTCCAATGAGGACCGCAATTCGTGGATGGGCCAGGCAAACCTGAAGGATACGGTAAACCAGCTGCCCCAGTCTCTTAAGGACATCGGCTCTAAAGCCGCTGAGCAATTCAACAAGCTCTCTACCACGCAAAAAGTAGTAGGCGGTGCCCTGCTGCTGGGCGGCATCAGCTACCTGGCGTCCCGTTCTTCGGGCTCGCGCACCAGCAACCTGATGGACTCGGCCACCCGCCGGGCCCGCGACTACCGCTCCGGTAATATTCCGCGCACGGAGTCTTCGCACCGCTCCGACTGGAATAAGCCCTCTACTTCCTCGTCTTCGTCTTCCTGGGATAAGCCCTCTTCTTCTTCGGAAACCAGCCGTTCGTTCCGGAAGTCCAGCAGCGAAACCGATACCCGGTTTGGCTCTTCTTCTGACTATGACAACGTGCTGTAAAGCCGTTGTAGCTTAGTAACAAAACAGGTCAGGTAGTTATACCTGGCCTGTTTTGTTTTTGATAGGCATGAAAAAGCCCCACTACGTTTGTTACGAAGTGGGGCTTTTTGCTGGAGCCTTCTACGGGACTCGAACCTGCGACCTGCTCATTACGAATGAGCTGCTCTACCAACTGAGCTAAGAAGGCGTTTCCCCGGGGCCGGTTGCCGCTAGGGGCAGCAAAGATAAAGAGCCCGGCAGACAATGCGCAACCTGCCGGGCAAAAATTTACCGTGCCTGCCACTAACCCCCAGGCCTGAAGCCGCGTTGGCACAAAGGCTTATCCGTTACAACTTCTTCTGATTTATGAATTCATCCACCATTACACAGTCATTAGGCAGCGGCCTGGCCGGCGCGCTGGTGCTCAACGCCCTGCACGAAACCGTGCGCCACCTGCGCCCCGCCGATGCCCCGCGCATGGACGTTCTGGGCAAAAGAGGCCTGCGCATGCTATTATATAAGGCTGATGCGCCCCAACCCGATGACCATACGGCGTATGCCCTCACTATGGCCGGCGACGTGCTGAGTAATGGCCTCTATTATAGTCTGGTAGGCACCGGCCGGGGCGTGTGGCTGCGCGGCGCCGCTCTGGGCCTGGCGGCCGGCATAGGCGGCGTAATGCTACCCGGGCCCATGGGTTTAGGCGAGGCGCCCAGCAACCGTACCCCGCAAACCCAGGCTATGACTGTAGCATGGTACCTGATAGGTGGCCTGGCCGCGGCCGCAGCTTCCAGACTATGGAGCCAGAGCAGTAGCCGCTAAAAGAGCAAAGCGTCTGTTTGCAAAGAAGGCTGCGCGTTTCCCGGGTTTCCGGCATCTTTGTGGCCGTAATGAAACAACTCCGCAAACTTCTGGTGCAGGCGCTCGGCTTTGAGCGGTATATCCGTCTGGTAAGCCGCGTGTACCTGCGGCTGGTGGGCGCGGGGTGGGGCAAACAGAAGTACCCGGAGCTTTTTTTTCTTTCGAAGATTGTGCAGCCGGGCTTTGTGTGCGTGGATATTGGCGCCAACCTGGGCTACTATTCCGTGGCACTTTCCCGCCTGGTGGGGCCGCAGGGCCGCGTGCTGGCCGTGGAGCCTATTCCGCTGTTTCAGCAGATCTGGCAGGATAATGTGCGCCTGAGCGGCTACCAAAACCTTACCCTCTTGCCTTACGCCCTGGGCGGCGAAAACGCCACCGTGCAAATGGGCACCCCGGAGCGCGACGGCCTGCTACACCACGGCATGACCAAAGTAGCGGCCAGCAACACCCAGGAACAATATGCCCGCACCTACGAGGTGCCCATGCGCGTGCCCGATGAGTTGTTTGCCGATCTGCCCCGCCTGGATTTTGTGAAGTGTGATGTGGAAGGCTTCGAGTACGAGGTGTTCCGCCACATGCAGCACACACTCCGCCGCTTCCGCCCGCTTATCCAAACGGAGCTCAATGGCCTGGAAAACCGCCGCCAGGTAACGACCCTGCTGGAAACGCTGGGCTACAAACCATTTGTGCTGTCTGAGCGTTCTGACCTCGTACCGTGCAGCCCGGCGCAGCTGGAAAGCGCCGTTTCCGCTGATTTTTACTTTCAACCCACCAACCCTGCCGCTCCGGCGGCTCTCTGATGGTTAAGTTTCTGCTCACCCTTCTCATTATTTCTCTGATTATGCGCTTCGTGGTGCCGGTGGTGCTGCGACTGGTGGTAGGCCGGTTTGTGCAAAAGCAGGCCCGCCGCTACAGTCAGCAGTTTGGCGGCCAGGCACCCTTCGAAGCTCCATTCAGCCAGCCCAAGCCTAACGGTTCCACTGCTACCGGTGATGTGCGCGTGGACTACGTGCCGCCCAAGCCCGCCGAAAAACCGCAGGAATTCAAAGGCGGCGAGTACGTTGACTTTGAGGAAGTGAAGTAAGCTGCGTTGCTTCCCACTACCGGTGGCTTGCGTTCCGAAAGCAAAATCAACCCTTCTGCCGGCTCCGGTAGAAGGGTTTTTTCGTGGCAGATAGCCGATGGGGTAGACCTGGGAATCTGAAATTGTACTGCCTGAAATGAAATAATCAGGCTACCTTGGGGCTGCTTTCCCGGCTTGTATGCCGCCAAAGCAGGTTTTTAGCTTTCTTTTTTCGCCGAATGACAACCGTTACCTCCGGCCCCGCGCCGCTGTGGCGGCGGGTGCTGCCGCACCTGCTGGCCGTCGTGTTTTTCCTGGTGCTGGTCGCCGTGTATTTCTCGCCTATCCTTTTTGATGGCAAAACCTTGTCCCAGCACGATATTGTGCAGTTCAATGGTGGAGCGCATGAAGCCGCCCAGTACCGTGAGGTAACGGGCAAGGAGGCCCTCTGGACGAACTCCATGTTTTCCGGCATGCCCACCTACCTCATCAGCACTCGCTTCCCCGGCGACCTGTCCCTGTACCTGCATCAGCTCTTTACCCTGCATCTGCCGGCCGTAGTGGCTAACCTGTTTCTGGCGCTGCTGTGTGGCTACGTGCTGTTTATTGCGCTGGGCGTGCGGCCTCTGCTGGCTACCGTAGGTGCCATTGCGCTGGGCTTCACCAGCTACAACCTCATTATTCTGGCTGCCGGGCACAATACCAAGTCCCTGGCGCTGGCTTACGCGCCTCTGGTGCTGGCCGGCCTGCTGGTCACCTTCCGGCGCAACAAGCTGCTGGGAACGGCGCTGTTTGCGCTGGGCCTGGCCATGAACCTGCGCTCCAATCACCTGCAGATTACCTACTACCTGCTGTTGCTGGTGCTGGTGTTTGGGGTAGTTGAGTTGATTTTTGCCATTCGGAACAACCGCCTGCCCGATTTCCTGTCCCGCACGGCGCTGCTGGGGCTGGCCGCGCTGCTGGCCGTGGGCGTAAGCTTCGGCCGCCTGTACACCACGCTGGAATACGGCAAGTACAGCATCCGGGGCCGCTCTGAGCTAACCACCCCGCCACCCACGGCTCCCGGCCAGGCGCCGGCTGCCACGGAAGAAGGCGTGGGCTCCGGCCTCGACCGGGACTATGCCTTTGGCTGGAGCTACGGCGTAGGCGAAACCATTACGCTGCTCGTGCCCAACTACTATGGTGGTGCTTCGCAGGGTAAGCTGAGTGAGTCGTCGGAAACGGCTAAGGCGCTGAGCGCACTGGGCGTGCCGCCCATGCAGCTGAAGGATTATCTGGCGCAGCTGCCCCTGTACTGGGGTGCTCAGCCCAGCACCAGCGGCCCGGTTTATCTGGGAGCCGGCATCCTGATGCTGTTCTTCCTGGGCTTGTTTGTGGCCGACCGCCGCACCCGTATCTGGCTGCTGTCGGCTACTATTCTGTCTATTCTGCTGGCCTGGGGTAAGAACTTTGAGGTGTTCAACAACCTGATGTTTGATTACTTCCCCGGCTACAACAAGTTCCGCTCGGTGAGCATGGCGCTGGTTATTGCCCAGCTGGCCGTGCCGCTGCTGGCCGTGCTGGCCCTGGCCCGCGTGCTGCGCAGCCGCCCGGAAGTAGTACCCGCGGGTGGTCATCCGGCCTTAACCCCCAAAGCCGTTGATACGCCCGAAACCGCCGACCTCAAGCGCAAGCTGGTGTATGCCGTGGGTATCACGGCCGGTATCTGCGTGCTGGCCTTCCTGTTTGGCCTGGGGGCTGATTTTGCTTCCCCCATCGACAGCATGCTGCAGCAGCAGGGCTTCCCGCTGGATGCCCTGCGCCAGGACCGCGCCAGCCTCATGCACTCGGACATCTTCCGCTCACTGGTGTTTATTCTGCTGACGGCCGGGGTGCTGTGGTTCTACCTGCAGCGCAAGCTATCCGCTACCCTGGCCGTAGCCCTGGTGGGCGTGCTTACGCTGGTAGATTTGTGGAGCGTGGATAAGCGCTACCTCAACGACAGCAACTTCCAGCGCGAAACTGTGGCCCAGCAGTTTGTGCCTTCGGTGGCCGATCAGCTGATTCTGCAGGATAAAAGCCTGAGCTACCGCGTGCTGAACGCCGATAATCCCTTCAACGAAGCCAATACTTCGTACTTCCACAAGAGCCTGGGCGGCTACCACGGCGCCAAGCTGCGCCGCTATCAGGACTTAATTGAGCGGCAGATTTCCACCCGGAACCCGCAGGTGCTGGGCATGCTGAATATGCGCTACATCATCACCGGCGACCAGAAAACGCCCGTGCAGCGCAACCCCGGGGCGCTGGGCAATGCCTGGTTTGTGCGCGAGATTGAGAAGGTGCAAAACCCCGATCAGGAAATCAACGCCCTGAGCAACACCAATCTGGCTACCACGGCCGTAGTGGATGTGTCGAAATTCCCCGTCAGCAAAACCAGCTACTCCGCGGAAGGCTCCACCATTCGCCTCACCAATTATTCCCCCGATGCCCTGCGCTACGAGGCCAATGCCGTGCAGGATGGCTTTGTGGTGTTCTCCGAAATCTATTACAAGGATGGCTGGAATGCGTATATCGATGGCAAGCTGACCCCACACCTGCGCGCCAACTACGTGCTACGCGCCCTGCCCGTGCCCGCCGGCAAGCACATCATCGATTTCAAGTTTGAGCCTACTTCCTATAAGCTGGGCAACACGGTGTCGCTCATCTCTTCGGTGGTGCTGATTCTGGCCATGGTGGCAGCGCTGGTATATGCCCTGCGCCAGAAACCGGAGCCGGTACTGGAAGAGCAAGAGAAGCTGGTAGCTTAAATTAAGAGCAAGCTTCGGTCGGTAGTCTGACCCCGCTTTCGGCCTTTATGCGCCAGAAGCGGGGTCAGTTGTTTTACAGAAGTTTTAAGAATGGTTTGCGCATGAACCGAGAAGCAGGAGAGGCGCCGCTGCTGGTGCTGCAGGAGTTGGTGGAGCCGGTTGCCCAGGCGCGGGGCGTGCGACTGGTGCTGCTGCGCGATGATCTGACGCACCCTGAACTACCCGGCAACAAGTGGCGCAAGCTGAAATATAACCTGCTGGAAGCCCGACGCCAGGGACATGACACCCTACTCACTTTTGGGGGAGCCTATTCTAACCATCTGGCTGCTGTGGCTGCCGCCGGCCGTCTGACCGGCCTGCGCACCATAGGCGTAGTGCGCGGCGAGGAACTGCAAAACAGCCCAGCTTCGGCGCTGAATCCTACCTTGGCCCAAGCGGTGGCCGATGGCATGCAACTCCTGTACCTGGACCGCGCCACCTATCGGCGCAAGCAGGAGCAGGCCGTGCTGGCCGGCCTGCTCCTGCAAACCGGCCCGGCTTATATCATTCCTGAAGGCGGCTCCAATGCGCTGGCCTTGCCGGGTTGCGCCGAGCTGGTAACGGCGCTGCAAGACCAATTGCCGTTTGATTACCTCTGCGTGGCCTGTGGCACCGGCGGCACGCTGGCGGGCCTGCTCACCGGCCTGCAGGGCGCACAGCAGGCAGTGGGCGTAGCGGCTTTAAAAGGAGGGGAGTTTCTGCGTCAGGAAGTGGATGCCCTGACGCAGGCCGGTACCGGACAGGCCTTCACCAACTACTCCCTGCAAACGCAGTATCACGCCGGCGGCTATGCCCGGTTCTCACCGGAGATTCTCGGGTTTATTCGCTCGTTTCAGGAGCGCTACGACGTATTGCTGGACCCTGTTTATACCGGCAAGCTGCTCTGGGCCGTGCTGGACTTGCTCAAGCAAGGCTATTTCCCGCCCGGTAGTACGGTAGTAGCGGTGCACACCGGCGGCCTGCAGGGGTGGGCTGGCTTCCGGCAGCGTTTCGGTAACCGTAGTGCGTGGTGGCCGGAGGGCAGTGCCGGATAGGTTTAGTCAGCAAATAGCGGCAGAATACCGTATGTACTGTTGAGGAGCTGGCAGGCAGACTTCGTTTAAATAGCTTGTCTTCGCTGTGCCAGCACCTGAATCAGTAGCAAACCACTAATTTATCAAATGCCCATAGCCCGCTTACTACGCCGTCTGCTCCCCCTGGCCTTTCTACTGCTACTGGGGTGGTTTCTGTGGAAAAAAGTAGAACCTACTCTCACCGGATTTGATCCGCTCCGGGCCGACCCGCGCATCACCGTAACCCACAACACAGTGCTGCAAAAAGTGGAAAACCTGGGCCGGCTGGAGCTGGTGCGCTACCGCTTCAAAGACGTGGTGGAGTACAAAAAAAGCACCTACCGCTTCCTGCCCGATGCCAAAGTAGCCCTTATTGTAGCCGGCGATGCTGTAGGCTGCCTGGATTTGCGCAAAGTGCGCCCCCAGGACGTGGTATTCGAAGGCGACTCGGTAGTGCGCATAGCGCTGCCCCCGGCCGAGCTGTGCACCTGGCAGGTAGACCACAGTGCCAGCAAGGTGTACAGCGTAGAAAACGGATTTTTTCAGGATGCCGAGCTGGTAGATGAAGGCTACCGCTACGCCGAGAAAAATGTGCGCCGCGCCGCCCTGCAATCCGGTATTCTGGCTCAGACTACGCAAAACGCGGAGCTTATTCTGCGCCCCATGCTGGAAACCATGACCGGCCGCCGCGTAGTGCTTACCCAACAAATGACCGTGCCGGCCCTGCCCAGGCGGCGGTAACCCCGGAAAGCAGTATTCTTGGGTTATGAATGCTGCTACCAACTTTCTGCCCGGGCTCCCGCACCTGCCCACCATTACCACCAGCCGTTTGCACCTCCGCTGGCTCACGCCCGCCGATGTGCCCGCCTTGTTTACCATATTCTCTGACCCCGCCGTGATGCGCTACTGGAGCCGCCCACCCATGACGTCGGAAGCCGAAGCAGCCGCCCTCCAAGTCCAGATAGCGGAATACTTTGCTGCTCGCAGCCTGTTCCAGTGGGGCCTGGCGCGGCGCTCCGATGATGTGGTGATTGGCACCGGTACCCTGTACAGCCTCAGCAATACGAATAAACATGCCGGTATTGGGTATGCAGTGGGCTCGGCGCATTGGCGGCAGGGCTATGGCTCCGAGGCTGTGGCGGCGCTGGTAGAATTTGCCTTCACCGAGCTGGCCCTACACCGCCTGGAGGCAGACGTGGACCCGCGCAATACGGCCTCCCGGCGCTGCCTGGAGCGCATTGGGTTTCAGCAGGAAGGCCATCAGCGGGAACGGTATTATCTGTACGAGGAATGGCAGGACGCAATATTGTATGGCCTTTTGCAGTCAGAATACCAGCCAACGGCTTTGCGGCTGAGTTAATCTTCCGCCTCCGGTTCTTTGCCCAGGTCATCCATAGCCATCCGGATCAGGTCCGATTCGTAGCCTTTCAGGGTCAGGAACTGCGTCAGCTTCTGGCGGCGCTTGGCGGGGTGCCGCTCTTTTTCCTGGGCATCTTTCTTTTCCAGCAGGTCTACCAGGTTCTGGTAGTACTCGTCGCCGTCTATTTCCTTCATGCCGGCCTTAATGCAGAATTCGGAAATGCCTTTCTGCTTCAGCTCCTGCTGAATGCGGCGGCGGCCCCACTTTTTCTGGCGGTACTTGCCGCGCACAAAGCTTTTGGCGTAGCGCTCCTCATCCAGCAGTTTCTCGCGGCTCAGGCGGATGATAATCTCGCCGGCTTCGTCTTCGTCCAGGCCGTAGTCGCGCAGCTTGGCTTCCACTTCTTTAAAGTTGCGCTCCTGGTAGGTGCAGAAAGCGGCTATTTTCTGAAGCGCCTCAGCGGGCGTATAACTTTTCTTTTTCGAAGACTGAAACATAAGATAGGGATTGGCGGAGCCGGTAGCAGGCAGTAAAGTAACGAGGACGGGGGCGAAGTCGTTCGGCCGGCGGCGGGTTAGGTATGCAACCCACGAAGCCGGGTTTGTCTCTATCTTCACCGGATATAAGACTGAGTTGAGCTGGTATGCTGCGTGTTGCATTGCTGAGTATAAGTGTAGTCCTGAATGTACTGATGGCCCATGCCGGCGTAGTGCGCGGCCGGGTGACGGGCCCGGATAAAGCGCCGCTGGCTTTTGCCAACGTAGCCGTGCGCGGCACCACGCAAAGCACGGGCACCAACGAGCAGGGCCAGTACCAGCTGCGCCTGGCTCCCGGCAGCTACGAGCTGGTGTTCCAGTACGTGGGCTACCGGCCGCACTTTGAAACCGTGCGCGTAGCCGGCGGCGACACGGCAACCACCCTCGACGTGACACTGCAGCCCGAAAGCTATAAGCTGAACGAGGTGCTGGTGCGCGCCAAAGACCGGGACCCGGCCTACGCCCTGGTGCAGCACGCCATTGAGTGGCGGCGCTACCACCGCGCCGAGGTAGCGGCCTTTTCGGCCCGCACGTACATCAAAGGCCTGGTGCGCCTGATTGATGTGCCCGCTAAGATTCTGGGCCTGTTCAAAACCGACCCCAGCCTGAAACCCGGTGTCATCTACTTATCAGAATCAGTGTCGGAGCTGAGTTTCCGGCAGCCGAATGTGGTGCGGGAGCGAATGATTGCCTCCCGCGTGAGCGGTAGCAGCAAGGGCTTTAGCTTTAACCGGGCCTCGGGCCGCAACTTCAATTTTTACGATAACCTGCTGAACTCCGGCTTCTCAGAGCGCGGCTTTGTGTCGCCCATTGCCCAGAATGCCATGCTGTTCTACCGCTACGAGCTGGTGGGCACCACGGAGCGCAACGGCGAGCAGATTCATAAAATCCGGGTAACGCCCCGCCGCCGCACCGACCCCGCCTTTACCGGCTATATATACCTGGTAGATGGCTCCTGGCGGCTGCACAGCCTGGAGCTTTCCCTGGATCAGAACTCCGGCATTGAGTATGTAGAAACCGTGCGCATTGAGCAGCAGTTTATGCCCGCGCCCGGCCGCCCCGACATCTGGGTGCTGCAGTCGCAGAAAGTAAACCTGACCGGCAAGGGCATGGGCTTTAAAGGCAGCGGGTACTTTAACGCCGTGTTTTCCAACTACCGCGTGCAGGCCACCTACCCCGCCCGGCCCCAGGAAAAAGCTGTGCCCCAGCCGGCTACCCCCGAGGTAGCCGGCCCCGTGCGTCGCGAAACGGTGGCCGAGGCCAAAAAGCAGCGCCCTGATCTGCGTAACCTGAACCGCCGCGTACGCCAACAGGTGAAAGACGCCGAAAAGCAAACGGAAGCAGTAGCCGGAATAGAACCGCTGGCAAAGGGCGAGGTAATGCGCATTGAAAAAGGCGTGAATGAGCGCGACTCCGCTTTCTGGGAAGAGGTGCGCCCCATTCCGCTCACGGACGAAGAGCAGAAGGACTTTCACGTGAAAGACAGCGCCGAGGTAGTTAAGAAATCCAGGCCCTACCAGGACTCCCTGGACCGCAAACGCAACGTGCCCGATGCTACCAAGCTGCTGCTCACGGGCTACACATACAACAATTCCTTTCGGCGGCGCACCGTGTCTGTGCAGCCCGTGTTCAACCTGCTGCAGTACAGCACCGTGGAAGGCGTTATCATCAACCCGGAAGTAACCTACACGCAGCGCTACGAAGACCGGCGCAGCTACTCGCTTACGCCCGCGTTGCGCTACGGGGTGGCCGCTAAGCTTTTCAGCCCCAGCCTGGCCGGGGGCTACACGTTCCGGCCGCTTTCCTTCACCCGGGTAGGGTTTATGGTGGGCCGTACCGTGGAGGACTTCGACCCCAACTCGCAACTTACGCCCTTCATCAACACCCAATACACGCTGCTGCGCAACCATAACTACGCCAAGTACTACCAGCGCGACGGCGGCGAGCTGAACCTGCGCCACGAGCTGATAAACGGCCTGATATTGCGCACCGCGCTGGGCTACGCCGACCGCCGGGAGCTGCAAAACCACAGCCGCAAAGTGCTGATTGACGTGCCCGGCCGGGCCTTTACGCCCAACCAGCCCGTCAGCGAGGAGCTACCCAATCCTTCTTTCGGCCGCAATCAGTCGCTCACGGTGCAGGCGGAGCTAACGTGGCAGCCCGGCCAGCAGTACATCATTCGGCCCGATGGCAAGTTCAACCTCGGCTCCAGATACCCCACTTTCCGTCTGGCCTGGCGGCAGGGGATACGCGGTGTGCTGGGCTCCGATGTGCGCTATACCCGGCTGGAGGCCGGCGTGCGCAAAGAGGCGTCCTTGGGTTTGGTAGGCGAAACCCACCTGAACGTGACGGCCGGCGCCTTCCTGGGCCGCCCGCAGCTCTCGTTTATGGACTACCGCCATTTCTCGGGTAACCTCACGGGCTTTGCCGCCAACTTTGAGCAGTTTCAGTTACTGGATTACTACCGGTTCAGCACCCGCGGCCGCTACCTGGAAGCCCACGTGAATCACCACTTCAATGGGTTTCTGCTGAACAAGGTGCCGCTCTTGCGGAAGCTGAAGTGGCAGGAAGTGGCCTCACTGAATTACCTGAGTACGCCTACTGTAGGCCAGTATGTGGAGCTGGGCGCCGGCATAGAGCACATCTTCAAAGTATTCCGGGTAGATATGTACACGGCCCTCCGCTCGGGTCAGCATCTGAGCACCGGGGTGCGTATTGGCGCCGGCTTCTAATGCTCCTGCAATACCGGCTGTGGCTCTTTGCGGCGGTCCGGCAGGTTATAGAGCACTACTGAGGCCAGAATAACGGCATAGGCAATAGCCTGCGTGGTGCCGGAGGCCTCGTGGTAGTACACAAAAGCCAGCACAAAGCTCACCAGGGGGTTGATGTACATCAGAATGCCCACGGTGCCGGAGGGCAGTACGTTCAATGCGTACAGGTTCAGAAACAAGGGCAGCACAGTGAAGCCTACGCTCAGGATACCCGCATAAAGCAACAGGTGCGCATCCTGAAAACCAGCCAGAGGATGAGCATCCAGCGGCTCAGCCAGCGGAATCAGCACCACGGCCGCCAGGCTGAGCTGCAGCGTCAGCAGAATCAGCTTATCGTAGTCGCGCAGCAGGCGCTGGGTAATGAGGTAAAAGGCGTAGGTGAAGGCCACCAGAAAGCTCAGCGCCACGGTATAGATGTCACCGGCGCCCAGCATTACGCAGCTAAGCGCGCTCAGCCCAATGGCCAGCCACTGCTTGAAATGCAGCGGCTCGTGCAGTAGGAAAAAGCCCAGCAGCGCCGTAATGATAGGGCAAATCAGGTAGGCAAACGACCCCGCCTGTACGCTGACATGGTTGATGACATAGATAAACAGCAGCCAGTTGCCCACAAGCAGGAGTCCGCCCACGGCCGTGAGGGACAGTACCCGGCGCTGCTCCCTACGGACTGCCTGCTGGTATTGCTGCCAGGTGGCGCGCACGGCCGAGAGGCGTAGCACGCCATTGATCAACAGCAACAGCAACAAAGACAGCACCACCCGGAAAAACAGAATCTGTCCGCTGGCGTAGCTGCTCAGCATGCGCAGGGGCAACGGGAAAAATCCCCAGATCAGAAAGGCCATAAAAGCGGCCAGATGGTAGCGCGAGAACTTCACAGAAAAGCAGTGGTTGAAGGACGAAGGCGCAAAAATACGGCTTGTTTGCCAGGCTGTTGTGCTGCCGGTCATTTTATCCGGCGTGGGCATGCCTGCAAACTCCCGTACCTTGGCCGCTGTTTCCTCTCTGGTATGCTGCTATTCTCCCACCTGCCCCATATTACCGGCGGTACGTTGCTGCCCACGCCCGCCGCTCCGCCCCGCCCCGTGCAACATCTGCTGCTGGATAGCCGGCACGTGGGCGTAGCGGCCGGGGCACTGTTCTTTGCCATTCGGGGCGCTCAGCACAATGGCCACTGCTACCTGCCGGACCTGTACCAGCAGGGGGTGCGCCAGTTTGTGGTAGACCGCGCCGACGAAATTCCCCAGGGCGTGGAAGCCTACCCGGAAGCCTGTTTTTTGCTGGTTTCGGATAGTTTGCTGGCGCTACAGGCAATAGCAGCGCACCACCGCGCGCAATTCCGCGTGCCCGTGGTGGGTATTACGGGTTCCAACGGCAAAACCATTGTGAAAGAATGGCTGGCCCAGCTGCTGAGCCCCGATGAGCTGATCTGCAAAAGCCCGCGCAGCTACAACTCCCAGGTGGGCGTGCCGCTGAGTGTATGGGAGCTGAACAGCACGCACACTTTTGGTATTTTTGAAGCCGGCATTTCTGAGCGGGGTGAGATGGAGCGGCTGGCCCGCGTAATTCAGCCCACGCTGGGTATTTTCACTAACCTGGGCACCGCGCACGATGCCGGCTTTACCTCCGCCACCGATAAAGCGCGGGAAAAAATGCGCCTTTTTGCCGGCGTCGATACGCTGTTCTACTGCCGCGACCACGCCCTGGTGCATGCCACCGCGCAGGAAGTGCTGGATGAATCCCGCACGTTTACCTGGAGCCGGCAGCACCCGCAGCAAGCCCACGTAGCCGTTACCGTAGCCGAAGCCAGTGCCGACCGCACCGTGGTACACGTGGCGCTGGACCGCCCCCTGCCCCAGGAATACACGTTCACGGTGCCCTTCGCCGACGAGCCCTCCCTGGAAAATGCGCTGCACGTTCTCACGGTACTGCTCTGGCTGCAGGTGCCGGCCACTGAAATTCAGCACCGCCTGGATAGGCTACACCCCGTGGCCATGCGCCTGGAAATGAAGCAGGCCCTGAACGATTGCTACATTCTGGACGACACCTACAACAACGACCTGGCCGGCCTCTCGCTGGCGCTGGACATGCTGGCCCGCCAGCCGCGTCGGGGTCGCCGCAGCCTCATTCTGTCTGATTTGCTGCAATCCGGGTTGCCTGCGGCCGAACTGTACGCCCGGGTGGCCACGCAGCTGGCTACGCACCAGGTAGAGCGCCTGCTGGGCGTGGGGCCCGATATCAGTGCCCACGCCGCCGCCTTTCCCGGCATAGATAAGGAGTTTTTTGCCGATACCGAGGAATTCCTGGCGCGAGTGCGCCCCGAGCAGTTTCGCCACGAAACCATCTTGGTAAAAGGCGCCCGCCGGTTTGGCTTTGAGCGGATTGTGGCCGCGTTTCAGCAGAAAATTCATGGCACCGTGCTGGAGGTGAACTTTGATGCCCTGGTGCACAACCTCAACTTTTACCGCTCCCGCCTGCAGCCCGGCACCCGGCTGATGGTAATGGTGAAGGCTTTTGCCTACGGCAGCGGCAGCTACGAAGTGGCCAACCTGCTGCAGTTTCACCGCGCCGACTACCTGGCCGTGGCTTACACCGATGAAGGCGTGGCGCTGCGGGAGCAGGGCATCAGCCTGCCGCTGATGGTGATGAACCCCTCGCCCGACAGCTTCCAGAAAATGCAGCAGTACCATCTGGAGCCCGAAATCTATTCGTTTGAAGTATTGCAGCAATACCTGCAGGTGGCCGCTGAACAGCCATTGCCGGCCGTTCATTTAAAGCTGGATACCGGCATGCGCCGCCTGGGTTTTGCCGAAGAAGATATGCCGCAGCTGTGCGCCCTGCTGCGCGCCAACGCGGGCCGGCTGCGCGTGGCCAGTGCCCTCACGCACCTGGCCGGCGCCGACGAAGAGCAGCACAATAGCTTTTCTCAGGAGCAACTGGCGGCCTTTAGTCGCATGACGCCGCTGGTGGAAGCCGCCCTGGGCTATTCCATCATCAAGCACGCGCTTAACTCAGCCGGCATTCTGCGCTTTCCGCAGGCTCATTTTGATATGGTACGGCTGGGCATCGGGCTGTATGGCGTGGAGGCCACCGGGCAGGAGCAGGAAGCCTTGCGCCCCGTTAGCACCCTGCGTACCACCGTTTCTCAGGTGAAGACGCTGGCCGCGGGGCAAACGGTGGGGTATGGCCGGCGCGGCTCCGCCACTGCCCACAACCGCCGCATAGCCACCCTGGCCATTGGCTACGCCGATGGCTACGACCGGCGCTTTGGTAACGGGGGCGGGGAGGTTATCATCCGCGGGCAGCGGGCGCCCATTGTTGGCAACGTCTGCATGGATATGTGCATGGCCGACGTAACCCATATTGCCGGCGCCCAGGCCGGCGACACCGCCGAGGTATTTGGGCCAGGCATCACGCTGCTGGAGCTGGCCAACCGAATTGGCACTATTCCTTATGAGTTGCTGACCAACGTGAGTGAGCGGGTGAAACGGGTGTTTTACGCGGAATAATGCTCTGTTATTGCGAGGCGTAAGCCGAAGCAATCCGGCCTCTAAGTACCAGAAAGCCCTTGACGTAGTGCACGTCAAGGGCTTTTCACATCTCAGGGCTTACTACATTTCAGAGGACGGATTGCTTCGGCTTACGCCTCGCAATGACACTTGCGCCTCCCTGTACTGTCATCCTTACTTATACATATCTACCTCGGCCTTAATCATGGCGTTGTAGCGCATGCCGTTGTTAGCCAAGGTAATCAGGCTCCAGCCCTTGCCCATGCTGTACGTCCAGGTACGGCTCTCTTTGAACTCGAAGGTAGGACGCAGAATCTGGCCGTAGGGCGTGTAGGAGTCCATGAAGTTGGTGGTGTAGAACTTGTCACCGCTCACAATCCATTCCATGGCCACGTAGAATCCTTCGTCAGGAGCGGGTATGTTATAAGAGGTCAGATCAATGGTATACCACTGGCCGCCACCGGGTGCGGAAACCACCACGTTGTCCGTGAGCAAATCTGTATTGGGGGAACTGTAGTTGCCATCAGGAGCGTAGATACGCACGCGGAACGGCTCCCGCGGGAAGCCGCTTTCACTGATGTAGAAGGACACCGAGCGAATCATACCCAGCTTGCGGCCCTTTTCATTCTTCACCCAGAAAGCATACTGGCTGCCGGGCTGGCCCTGAATCATGCCCGAGCCGGGCGTGTTCGTGCGGGAGCCCAGTTCCAGCGCCTTCAGTTTGCCGGCCGTAACGGTTACGTTTTGCAGGACAATGTTGCGCTTGGGTACCTCAATAATGAGCTCGTCCATATTGGTGCCGCGCTTCACCAGAATGGCTTTGCGCTCAAAGCCCAGGGCCATGATGATCAGCGAGTCGAGCTGGCCCTTCTGCGGCATGGGCAGCTGGAAGAAGCCATACTCGTTGGACAGAGCGCCCGTCTGCTCTTCCTTCAGGTTAACCGAGGCAAAGGAAATCGGCTCCTTGGTCTTGGCGTCTACTATCCGGCCGGCAATCCGGTCGTTCTGGGCAAAAGCCAGAGCCGGCAGCAGCACCAGCAGGAAGGTAAAAAGAGAGAGTACGCGCTGTTGCATAGAGAGCTTTTATCTGCCAAAAATACAGGGAGTTCAATCAAATCCGGAAACTATTTTCCGGACCCGGCAAGCGTGGTTGGAGCTTATTTATAGGCGTCTACCTCAGCCTTAATCATGGCATTGTAGAACTTGCCATTATTCACCAGGGTAATCAGGCTCCAACCCTTGCCAATGCTATAGCTCCAGGTGCGGCTCTCTTTGAACTCGAACGTGGGGCGCATAATCTGGCCGTAGGGCGTGTAGTTATCGGAGAAGTTAGTGGTGTAGAACTTGTCGCCGCTCACTACCCATTCCATGGCCACGAAGAATCCTTCGTCGGGGGCGGGAATGTTGTACTGGGTCAGGTCGATGGTGTACCACTGGCCGCCACCGGGCGCCGACACTACTACGTTATCCGTGAGCAGGTCGGTGTTAGGCGAGTTATAGTTGCCATCGGGCTTGTAGATGCGCACCCGGAACGGCTCCTGCGGGAAGCCGTGCTCCCCAATGTAGAATGATACCGAGCGAATCATGCCGAGGTGCTTGCCTTTCTCATTCTTCACGAAGAAAGCATACTGGCTGCCGGGCTGGCCCTGAATCATGCCTTCGCCGGGGGTAGAGGAGCGGGCACCCAGGGCCAGATCCTTGATTTTACCACCCTGCACTTTTACCTCGCCCAACTCAATCACGCGCTTGGTTACCTCAATGGTAATGTCTTCCATTTTAGTGCCGCGCTTTACAGCTATGGCTTTGCGGAAGAAGCCCAGAGCCTGCACAATCAGGGAGTCCTGCTCGTTTTTCTCGGGCATGGCTATCTGGAAGAAGCCATATTCGTTGGTGAGGGCACCAGATTGCTCCTCCTTCAGGCCAATGGCGGAAAAAGGTACCGGCTCTTTGGTCTTCTGATCTACAATGCGGCCGGTGATGCGGTTTTCCTGAGCCTGCGCCAGCGCCGGAAACAGGAGGATAATAGCAATGACAGTGAGTATACGTTGAAGCATATGCAGCGGATTATATGTCAAAAATACAAGGAATACCCCTAACTGATGCATATATTCTGTGATTATTTATAATAATCAATTGCGTTTTGAAATAATTATACAACCGCGGGTTCTTTGGGAAAAAAAGGACTCAAACCGCGCTTTTTTTGGCCGAAACTTAAATGGGGTGTACCTTTGTTTAAAGAGAATCTAAATAACTCCGCCGTGTCTACTCGTTCCACCTCTGCCAAGCCTGCCGCCCGAAGCGTGAAAGACCTTCATATGGGTGAAGCTGGAACGATTTGCTGCCTCAACGACCCGGAAATGGCGTTGAAGCTGCTGGAAATGGGCTGCATACCCGGTACGCAGGTGCGCCTGAACAGCCGCGCCCCCCTGGGCTGCCCCATTACGCTCCTGGTAGGCGAAGGCGGGGAGTATACCCTTTCCCTGCGGGTGAGTGAGGCCGCCACCATACTGCTGAAAGACTAGCCCGAACGAATGGCAGGTCCAGAACTGATTACCAGCCGGGCCGGAGCGGCGCTATCAGCGGCCGCGCTGGAAACCTCTTCCCAGCGTTTGCCGGGCTCCCTTACGCGCATTGCCCTCATCGGCAACCCCAACTCCGGGAAGTCCTCGCTGTTCAATCAACTCACCGGGCTCAATCAGAAAGTAGGCAACTTCCCCGGCGTAACTGTAGACCGCAAAACCGGTATAGCGCAGATTTCGCCCTCTATGCGGGCCGAAATCATTGACCTGCCCGGCACCTACTCGCTCTATCCCAAGAGCCTGGACGAGAAGGTCATCACCGACCTACTCTACGACCGCACCTCCCGGCAGTACCCCGATTTTGTGGTGGTGACGGTGGATGCCTCCAACCTGCGCCGCAACCTGCTGCTGTTCACCCAACTGGCGGATCTGGGCCTGCCCATTGTGCTTTCCCTCAACATGATGGACGTGGCCGCCCAGCACGGTGTTGCCATTGATGTAGCTGCCCTGCAGGAAGAGCTGGGCGTGCCCGTTATTCCCATGAATGCCCGCAACGGCATTGGCGTAGCGGCCCTCAAAATTGTGATGGCGCAGCAGCTGGCCGCGCCCACCATCCACTTCTACGAGCCCGAGGAAGACCTGCTGCCGATGATCCGGCAGATCCGCTACTACTTCAACCTGCACAACGACTACCTGGCGCTGCACTACGCGCACCAGTTCCGGCATATCAGCTTCCTTTCTGCTGACGATAAGACCTACATCGGGGAGCTGGTGCAGAAGTATGGGTTTGAGGCCACACCGCGCCAGGCGCAGGAAACCATTGCCCGCTACGCCCGCATCAACGACATCCTGCTGAACACGGTATCCGTGACGCGCACGGAAAAGGAGGAGCCCTACAGCAACCGCCTCGACCGGGTACTCACGCACCGCGTGTGGGGGTACCTGATTTTCTTTGGCGTGCTGTTTATGATGTTTCAGGCCGTATTTGCCTGGGCCAGCTACCCCATGGAGCTCATCGACCAGGGCATTGCCCTCATCAACGGACTCATCCAAACCAACTTCAAAGGCCCGCTCATTAACCTGCTCACGGAAGGAGTATTGGCTGGCCTGGGCGGGGTGCTGATGTTTGTGCCCCAGATTGCCCTGCTCTTCGCCTTCATTGCCGTGCTGGAAGAAACCGGCTACATGGCCCGCGTCACGTTCATGATGGACCGCATTATGCGCAAGTTCGGGCTGAACGGCAAGAGCGTGGTGCCCCTGATTTCCGGCGTGGCCTGTGCCGTGCCGGCCATTATGAGCGCGCGCACCATTGAGAACTGGAAAGACCGGATGATTACCATCTTCGTCACCCCGCTCATGTCCTGCTCAGCGCGCATTCCGGTGTATACCGTGCTCATCGGGCTGGTGGTGCCCAACCGGGCCGTGCTAGGGGTTTTTAACCTGCAGGGATTTGTATTGATGGGGCTCTATATGCTAGGCTTCTTCGCGGCTATTTTCTCAGCGCTGGGTCTGAAGTTTCTATTGAAGACCAAGGAGCGGAGCTACTTCATTATGGAGTTTCCGGTGTACCGCTGGCCGCGCTGGAAAAACGTCGGTATCACTATCGTAGAGAAAGTAAAAACCTTCGTGTTTCAGGCTGGTAAGGTGATTGTGGCTATTTCGGTGCTGCTCTGGGTGCTGGCGTCGTTCGGCCCGGGCCAAGCGCTGGAGCGCGCCGAAATCCAGGCCCGGCAGCAAGGCGCCGCTCAGGGCCTCACCGCCGCAGAAACCGACATCAACGTAGCCTCCGCCCGCCTGGAAAACTCCTACGCCGGCGTATTTGGCCGCACCATGGAGCCCGCCATCCGCCCGCTGGGCTTCGACTGGAAAATTGGTATTGCACTGCTTACTTCTTTTGCCGCCCGGGAGGTATTTGTGGGCACTATTTCCACTATTTACAGCGTGGGCCAGGATGCGGACATGCGTACCGTGCAGCAAAAGCTGGCTTTGGCCAAGGATACCGAGGGGCAGCCGTTCTTCACGCCCGCCCGGGCCGTTTCCCTGCTGGTGTTCTACGTATTTGCCATGCAGTGCATGAGCACGCTGGCCACCACCTACCGCGAAACCAAAGGCTGGAAATGGCCCATGATGCAACTGGTGTACATGACGGGCCTGGCTTACGTGTCTTCGCTGCTGGTGTACCAGCTCATGAAGTAGCGCGAAGCTCCAGCTTCGCGTATTCGCGCAGCGAATTCCTACGCGCATGTAGTTACCGGCAACATCAGCATACGCCTGCTACTCGCTCCGCTCGTACGCGAAGCTGGAGCTTCGCGCTACTTCATGCGCTACATTCCTACCAGAAATACGGCTGGCTGCTTGTGGATATCGGGTAGTCCGGCTTTGCGCCAGCCGGCTACGGTGTTGGTGCGCACCAGTTCGTTGGGAGCGGTTAGGTTGGCGGCAATGCAGAGGCGGGTGGTGCCGGTCAGCTGGGTGAGTAAATCCTCCAGCATTTGCATGTTCCGGTAGGGCGTTTCAATAAACAGCTGGGTTTGCTTCTGAGCCAGGGCTACACGCTCCAACTGTTTGATAGCCGCACTGCGCCGACTGCGGTCAATGGGCAGGTAGCCGTGAAACGCAAAGCTCTGCCCGTTCATGCCGGAAGCCATCAGAGCCAATAGAAGGGAGGACGGACCTACCAGCGGTACTACTTTAATGCCCAGTTGGTGCGCTGCCCGGGCCAGTTCCGCGCCGGGGTCGGCAATGCCGGGGCAGCCCGCTTCGGAAATTACCCCCGCGTCCTGCCCGGCCAGCACCAGCTTCAGCGCCGCCTGAATCTGCGCCTCGGAACTGTCCTTGTCAATCACCGAAATCTGCAGCTCCTCTATCACGTGCTGTGGTGCCACCTGCTTGATAAAGCGCCGGGCCGTACGGGCATTCTCCACCAGAAAATACGACAGCACCGCTACCCGTTCGGCCACCTGCGGCGGCAGTACCTGCGTGGCCGTGTCCTCGGCTAAAACGGTGGGAATGAGGTAGAGCGTGCCGGGCATTTATGATGGGTTGGTGTGGTGACTTAACTACCAGTTGTCATCCTGAACTGGCGAAGGACCTTCTCACGCTAGAGCGACTCGCTTAACAACGACTCATGCTTATGTGAGAAGGTGCTTCGCAAAGCTCAGGATGACATTTGTAATATGGAGGACAGAGTAGACTACTGTTCGATAAACGCTTTTACCAGCGCAAAAACCTCGTCGGGTTTTTCGGCGTGTACCCAGTGGCCGGCATCTACTATGGTTTCTACCTGGGAGTTGGGGAACAGCGCCGGAATGCCGTAGAGCTTGTCCTCTGTGGAAATGTAGTTGGACTTCCCGCCGCGGATGAACAACGCTGGCTTCAGAAATGGCTGCGAACTGCTGATTTCAGCTCCGACGGCCTCCATTTGCGCGGTCAGTACCTCCAGGTTCTGCCGCCAGGCAAACGTGTTATCCTCGCTGCGGTATAGATTCTTCAACAGAAACTGGCGCACACCGGGCTGGGGAATGAACCGGGCCAGGGCCGTATCGGCTTCCTGGCGGCTTTGCAGGGAGGCCAGGGGCAGGGAGTTCAGGCCGGTGATGATGTCGTCCTGATGGTTCATATCGGAATGACGCGGCGCAATATCTACAACTACCAACTTGGCGAGGCGGTCGGGGTGGTCCAGGGCAAAGCGCATGGCTACTTTGCCGCCCATGCTGTGGCCCAGCAGTGTGGTATCGGCCCCCAACTGTAATTGATCGAACAAGCCCAGCACGTCCTGGCTCATCAGCTCGTAGCTGTGTTCCGGGGTGTGGGGGAGCGGCCGTGGTTGCGCAGGTCTACTACGATAACGCGGTGCCCAGCGTCGGCCCAGCGGCGGGCCAGGGTTTGCCAGTTATCCAGGGTGCCAAACAGGCCGTGCAGAATGACCAGCGGCTTGCCCTGGCCCATTTCGCGGTAATGAAGTTGCAGCATAATGGTTACAAAGATGCGAAAGCAGGAAGTAGCGTGCCGCCGGAAGGGGGACTACCGTGGTGGTACTACGCAAAGCACATCCAGCGGGTATGCTTCTCCAGATGGGTGTTACGCAGAAATTCCGCCACCGGCTCCAGGTTGAGTAGCAGGGAGGTGAGCGTAATGGGCGGGCCCTGCCGGAAGTGCAGCCGGATAAAATCGTAGTTGCTCCAGAACATGCGTTTAGAGGCACACGTCACCCGCTCCACGCGCACAATATCCTGCCGGCGAAAAGGCAGGAGAGCACCATGCTCATACACTTCCAGAATATTCTGCTTAGGATCGAAAACCAGCGTGGTTTGTTGATTTCGCAGATAATACTGTATATGCAGCACCAGTGCCGGTACCGAAAAGCCCAGCACTACCGCCGCCAGCGCTACCAGCAGCACCAGCTCGAAGGCAGAAAGGCTACCCATCAAAAAGAAAGAAGCCAGAAACGGCAGGTCCACCGCCAGGCACAGCAAAGGCCAGAACAACAGATACAGCTGCCGGGTGAAGTTGGGGCGGTATACCCGCCCCCGCTTGCTAAACAGGCCCGTCACAAAGCGCAAAGCCAGCAGTACCGCGCCCAGCCCGATGCCTATTTCCATGAACTGGCGCAGAAGAGGAAAAAGCTTCACCCGTTAGCGCACCAAAATCCAGGGCTCATCGGTCGTGTGGGGGCGCAGCGAGCCGAAGGCCTCCAGTTGCAAGCCATGGCGGGCAAATACTTCCTGCACGGCCGCGCGGCCTTCCGGCACCACGCACACCAGCAAGCCGCCGGACGTCTGCGGGTCGCAGAGCCAGTTGCGCTGCTCGTCGGTGATAGGGCCTACTTTGTGGCCATAGCTGTCCCAGTTGCGCACCGTGCCGCCCGGAATAGACTTCTGGGCCCGGTATTCCTCGGCTTCCCGAATCAGGGGTACTTTGCTGAAATCAATTTCGGCGGTCAGGTTGCTGCCTTCGCATACTTCGCTTAGGTGGCCCAGCAGGCCGAAACCGGTTACGTCCGTCATAGCCGTTACCGCGGAGAGCTTGCCCAGATCTTCCCCGATTTTGTTGAGGTGCATCATGCTTTGGGGGGCAATCTGCTCGTGCTCGGGGCGCAGAATGCCGCGCTTCTGGGCCGTGGTCAGCATGCCCACGCCCAGGGGCTTGGTCAGGAACAGCTCGCAGCCGGCAGTGGCGGTATCGTTGCGCTTCAGATTTTTAATGTCGAGCATGCCCGTAACGGCCAGCCCGAAGATAGGCTCGGGCGAGTCGATGCTGTGGCCGCCGGCCAGCGGAATGCCGGCTTCCAGGCAAATGCTGCGGCTGCCTTCAATCACGCGGCGGGCCACTTCCGGCGCCAGCTTATCAATGGGCCAGCCCAGCACGGCAATAGCCAGCACCGGCCGTCCGCCCATAGCGTACACATCGGAAATGGCGTTGGCGGAAGCAATGCGCCCGAAATCGTAGGCATCGTCTACGATGGGCATGAAAAAATCCGTGGTACTAATCAGCGCTTGCCCGTTGCCGATGTCGTACACGGCCGCATCGTCGCGGGAGCTGTTGCCTACCAGCAGCTTGTCATCGTGGGGCTGGGCAATGCTGGTGTGCAGAATCTGGTCGAGGACCTTGGGCGCAATTTTGCAGCCGCAGCCAGCCCCGTGGCTGTATTGGGTCAGGCGGATACTATCGGCGGCGGTGGCGTTTTCAGGAGTCATAAGGCAGAAATAGCAAAAAGGAAGGGCCAGCAATCAGCTGGATTACGCAACGTCCGTATCGGGCAGACTCATGGTAGCCGGTAAATTGCTGATGCCTTCACGGCGAAGGGCAGCCATCACACGGCCGGCATTTTCTACCGGGTCACAGGTTTCCGAAGGCACCTGAATCAGCTGGGTGCCGGTGCGGGCCGCCAGAGCGTAGCGGTAGGCTTTATCGTAATAGGTAAGCGCCAGATCCACCATCTTTTCCATGTCGCCGGCGTCAATGGCGGCCAGGGCTTCCTGGGTAGCCAGCCCGCCCAGGCGCTTGCTGATGCGCTGGATGGCAGCTTTCAGCAGTTCGGGGTCAGCCTGACAATATTCCTCGGCCAGCTTACGGGTGCGCATGGGGCGGGGCACTTCCAGCACAATCAGAGGGGCGCGGTGCATTTGCTCGTACAGCGGCTTGGGCAGGTGCACCGCGCCTATCATCAGGCTTTCGTCTTCTACCCAAATCAGATTATCGAGCGGGGTGCGGGAAAGGGCGCCGGCCAGGTCGTTTTCAAACTGCTCGGGTGTAGGCTGGGCTTCCATACCAATGCCGCCAAACGAGGAGCCTTTGTGATGGGCCAGGCCTTCCAGATCAATAATCGTCTCGCCCCGATGAGCCAGCACCTGCAGCACGTCGGTTTTGCCGGAACCCGTGAGGCCGCCCAGTACCAGCAGGGGCAGGGGCTGCGAAAACTGCTCCAGTACCCAGCGGCGGTAGTCTTTGTAGCCCTTATCGAGCAGATGCACCCGAAAGCCGGCCAGCTCCAGCAGCCACTGCACCGCGCCGCTGCGCATACCGCCGCGCCAGCAGTGCAGCCGCACTTCTTTGTTGGGCGCCAGCTTTTGCGCCTGCTTTACCATGCTGCTCATGTTCGGGCCAAAAAAATCGAGGCCCAGCAGTACCGCTTTTTCCTGGCTTACCTGCTTGTAGGTAGTGCCGATGCGGGCCCGCTCTTCGTTGGAGAACAACGGCAGGTTTAGAGCGCCCGGAATATGGCCGTGGGCGTACTCCAGCGGGGCGCGCACGTCCAGAATGGGCGCGTGCGTGGGGCCAGTCAGAAAATCAGTAAGCGGAATACGAGGCATAAGGCGGGGTAGGAGCGGGCAGGCGGCAAGTTACACCAGCTGGCGCCGGTATAGCTGAATGGTGTTTTCCAGACCCAGGTAAAGCGCGTCGCAAATCAGGGCGTGCCCAATACTGACCTCGGCCAGGCCGGGCAGCTGCTGTTTTAAGTAGGCCAGGTTTTCCAGGTCAAGGTCGTGGCCGGCGTTCAGGCCCAGCCCCAACTCCTGGGCCATGGTGGCGGCCAGGCGGTAGGGGGCCACGGCGGCTTCGCGGTTGGTGGGGTAGCCGGTGGCGTAGGCTTCGGTGTAAAGCTCAATCCGGTCGGTGCCGGTGCCCACGGCGGCTTTCACCATGGCCGGGTCGGGGTCGAGGAAAATGCTCACCCGGCAGCCAATGGATTTCAGCTCCTGCACCACGCCCATCAGGTATACTAAGTGCTCTACCGTGTTCCAGCCGGCGTTGGAGGTAATGGCATCGGGCGCATCCGGCACCAGCGTCACCTGCTCGGGGCGTACTTCCCGTACCAGGGCCAAAAAGTCGGGGGTGGGGTTGCCTTCCACGTTCAGCTCCGTGGTGACTATGCGCTTCAGGTCGCGCACGTCCTGGTAGCGGATGTGGCGCTCATCGGGCCGCGGATGCACCGTGATGCCCTGCGCGCCAAACCGCTCACAGTCACGGGCTACCTGCAGCAAATCGGGGCGGTTGTGGCCGCGCGCATTCCGCAGCGTGGCTATTTTATTTATGTTTACGCTTAGTTTCGTCATTCTACAAGGCCAAAACAGGTTCCCGGCCCTCCGGGTTGCCCCAAAAGTACGCGGAAATCGTGGGAGCCGTTGGTTTTGCCCTTGTCTGCCGCCCGGCTTCTTCCGGGCGTTTTCATCTTTTTATTTTTCCTGACCTATGGCTCTGAAAGAAATCATCGACGCTGATATTAAAAAGGCCATGCTGGCCAAAGACAAAGTACGCCTCACGGCCCTGCGCAGCATCAAATCCCAGATTCTGCTGGCCGAAACGGCGGAAGGTCAGCACGGCACCATCACGGCAGATGCGGAGCTAAAGCTCCTGACCAAAGCCGCCAAACAGCGCCGTGAAGCCGCCGATACTTACCAGAAGCAGTTCCGCTCGGATCTGGAGGAAGTAGAGCTGGCCGAACTGGCTATTATTGAGGAATACCTGCCCCAGCAGCTTTCGGAGGCTGATCTGGTAGAGCGTCTGGTAGAAATCATTCAGCGCGTAGGCGCTACCGGCCCTTCTGATCTGGGCAAAGTGATGGGGGTAGCAGCCCGGGAGCTTTCCGGCCAGGCCGATGGCAAAATGATTTCGCAGGTGGTAAACAACCTGCTCAACAACACGAATGTGTAATTGGTGAAATTGTGGGGTGGTGAAATTGGGAAATTTTTGTTTGTCCCGCGCTATTATGCGCTGGCAATACCATCAATAAAACAAGTCACAATTTCACCACCCCACCACCTCACTGTATGTCCGGGTTTGATATTCTGCTGCTGATTCCGTTGGGCATTGGCGCCGTGAAAGGTTTCCGCCGTGGCCTGGTGCTGGAGGTAGCCTCGTTGCTGGCTTTCATTCTGGGCTCTATTGGTGGGCTGGTACTCCTGCACGATGCCATTCCGCTGGTGCGGCATTATGTGGGAGAGGCTTTCGGGTTTTTGCCTTTCGTATCGTTCCTGCTGGTGTTTGTGCTGATTGTGTGGGGCGTGCATTTGCTGGGTACATTCCTGAAAACAGCTGTGCATCTCACTCCGCTGGGCGTGCTCGATAATGCATTGGGAGGCGCGGCGGGGGTAGTGAAATGGGTGCTGGGCCTGAGTTTGCTGCTGCACGGCGTGGGCATGGCGGGCCTGCAGCTGTTATCGCCGAATCTGGTGGCGCAGTCCCAGGTATTGCCGCTGGTGCGCCAGGCCACGCCTTTCGCTCTGCAAGTGGTGGGTTTTGTCATGCCCTTTGCCGGTACCCTGCTGGAGAAACTGCGGGGCGTATTTTAGGGTTATACTCCCGGAATATCGGCCCGCCTATTGGCTGCCGACTTTACAACTAGTGACTCAACCCGCCGCTTCCGCCGCACCCCTTCCGCCGCCGGCCGCTCCAGAGCCCTTGCGCCTGCTGCTGCTCGATAACTTCGATTCCTTTACCTATAACCTGCTGGACTACCTGCAGCAGCTGGGTGCCACCGTGCAGGTCCTGCGCAACGATGCACCGCTGGCCCAGTTGGCCGAGCATTCGTTTGATGGCTTGGTTTTGTCGCCGGGGCCAGGAACCCCAGAGTCGGCGGGTATTTTGCTGGAGGTTATTGCGGCCTACCATCAGCAGGTGCCTATGTTGGGCGTATGTCTGGGGCATCAGGCGCTGGGGCAGTTTTTTGGCGCCACGCTTACCCGGGCCAGCCGCCCCATGCACGGCAAGGTTTCGGATATTGATGTGGACCTGACGGATCCGCTATTTTCCGGGCTGCCGGCGCGTATACCAGTCACCCGGTATCATTCGTTGGGGCTGCAGTCGTTGCCGGAGGTATTGCTGCCTTTGGCTTTCACCGCCGATGCGCACGCGGAAATCATGGCGCTCCGGCACCGCAAGCTGCCGCTGTACGGCGTGCAATTTCATCCCGAAGCCCTGCTCACGACCCATGGGCTGGCGCTGTTACGCAATTGGGTCAAGTGTTGTATCATTGCAAAGACCGGGGCGCCCTCCGCGCCGGCTCCCTCAACCGATGGAACTTCAAATTAAGGAACACAACGGCTTTCAATATGTAGACGAAGGAAGCGGCGACGTGCTCCTTTTGCTGCATGGCCTGTTTGGGGCCCTCAGCAACTGGGAAGACGTAGTAGAAACCTTCCGCCCGCACTACCGCGTGGTTATTCCGCTGCTGCCCATTTATGATATGCCCCTGCTGAAGGCCGGCGTACCGGGCCTGGTAAACTTTGTGGAAGACTTTGTGGCGGCCGTGCAGCTGCCCGGGCCGTACACCGTGCTGGGCAACTCCCTGGGCGGGCACGTTGCCCTGGTATACACCCTGCACAACGCGCAGCAGGTAAGCCGCCTGGTGCTCACCGGCAGCAGTGGGCTGTTTGAGGACTCCATGGGCGGCTCCTTCCCCAAGCGCGGCAACTATGCCTTTGTGCAGGAGCGCGTGGCCTATACTTTCTATGACCCCACCGTGGCTACCAAAGAGCTGGTGGATGAAGTGTTCAGCATCACCAATTCCAACTCCAAGTGTCTGCGTATCATTAGTATTGCCCGTTCGGCGCAGCGACACAATCTGGGGAAGGACCTAAGCCGTATATCCGTTCCCACGCTGCTCATCTGGGGGCTGAACGATACCATTACGCCGCCCCAGGTGGCACATGAGTTTCACCGGCTGCTGCCCAACGCTGAGCTGCACTTTCTGGATCATTGCTGCCACGCGCCCATGATGGAGCGCCCGAAGGCCTTTAATGCCCTGCTGGCGCAGTTTTTGGAGCGTACCACGCCGCAGGCGGTGATCAGCCGGTAAAACCTGCCTGGTTCCTTTCCAGTAGGTTTAGAACAAAGTACCACGGCCGGGGTTTGTTCCCGGCGTGGCCAGCGCTTACCTTCCGTTTTTCTGGTTCTAGCCGATGCTCTCGATGATTGCCGAAGACATGATTAATCAAATGATTCCGCCACTGAAAGTGACGGACTCAGCCGGCAAGGCAGCGAAGTGGCTCGATGAGTTTCACGTTGGACAGCTACCGGTCATTGAAAACCGCCGCTACCGCGGCCTGATTACGGAAGCCGATATCCTGGACGTAGACAGCACAGAAAAGCTGTTGGCCAATATCCCCTTTGGCTTTGCCGACGTGCACGTGCAGCGCGACCAGCATTTCTACAACATCATTGAAATGGCGGTGCAGAACAAAGTACAGCTTATTCCGGTGCTGGATGACCGGCACGATTATATGGGCGTGGTTTCGGTGAGTGATACGCTGGCCGCCTTCGGCGAAACCCCGGTGGCCGTTGGGCTGGGCGGAATTATTGTGCTGACTATGGATGAGCGCGACTATTCCCTTTCCCAGATCAGCCGCTACGTAGAAGAGAACAATGCCAAAGTGCTGAGTGCCCACGTGGCCCGGGACGAAAATGAGCCCTACAAAATCAGACTTACCCTAAAGCTGAATACCCCAGAGCTGGCCAGCATTGTCGCTACGCTGGAGCGGTTTGGGTATACTATCAGCGCTCAGTTCAGTGGCAGCAGTGAGTTGGGGGAAGATGAGCAGGATCGGTACGATGCTCTGCTGAAATACCTGAGCCTGTAAGCGCGGCGCCGGGTGCTGGGATTTTTCTTTGCTTGGTTACTAGCCTGGTTGCCCTCTGATGCACACATAGGGGTGCCGGACACGGTCCGCCATTCCCCTGTGGATAGTCTGGTACGGGTACATTGCCCCACGTATAGCACCCTGCGGATTTCCTCGGTTGTTTTTGTGGGGAATGAAGTGACCAAAGAGCGTATTTTACGGGCTGAGCTGGACATTCGGGAAGGCGATACGCTGGCGGCTACCGCCTTGGTTGGGCGGCTGGAAGCCAACCGCCGCCGCTTGCTCAACCTGCAGCTGTTTCACTCCGTTTTGGTGCAAGCCGTTTGCCGCGACGGCGAAATTACGGTACTATTCAGCCTGCAGGAGCGCTGGTATACGTTTCCCATTCCCATTTTCTCGCTCGCCGACCGTAACATCCGCTCCTGGCTGGACCGGCCCGACCGTTGGCGGCGCGTGGATTACGGCGTGCATGTGGTGCGCAACAACTTCCGCGGCCGCAATGAGCAGCTGCGGGGCAATCTGCAGCTGGGCTTCAACCAGAAATATGAGGTCTTTTTTGAAAACCCCGGCACTAGGCAGCGCCCGGGGCTGGCACTGGGCGCTTCCCTGGCCCGCAGCCGGGCGGTTGATTACCGCACCATCCAGGATCAACTAATTACTTATCGTTCCGAGAGTGGCTTTGCGTTTCACCGCACCTACTTCGTGGCCGGACTGCGCTGGCGCAACACCGTACAGCGCCGCACCGCCCTGGATGTGGCCTGGCGGCGGGAGCAGATATCCGATTCAATTCAGATTGGTAACCCAGGGTACTTCTCCGGCGACTTAGAACGGCGCTATATAGATGTGGCCCTGACGCGAATTATAAATCGACGAAATAATTTTAGTTACCCACTTACCGGCCGTTTTGCGCAGGTTACCCTGTCACGGCGTATGTTTCTGCACTCAGCCAGCCCCAGCTATACCACGCTGTATGCGCGGTATGCCCGCTACATTCCATTGCCTCATAAGCTGTACTATAGCGCCGGGCTGGAAGGGCAAACCCGCCTGACCAACCGCCGCCTGGCCTATGCCGATTCCCGCGCGCTGGGCTACGCGGCCCTTGTGCGAGGCTACGACCGGTATGTAGTGGATGGGCAGCATTACCTGTTATTGCAGCAGGGGCTTTCCTATCCCATCCTGCCGGCCCGGCAGCTTCAACTGGAGGCCACCAACAATCCCAAGTTCAGTACCCTTCCGCTGGCCATTTATTTAAATACCTTTGCCGACATGGGCTACGTGGCGGCACCTGCTTCGCTGGCGGATGCCAACAACCGGCTGCCCAATCAGTTTCTGTTGGCAGCAGGGGTAGGTCTGCACCTGGTTACGTATTACGACCGGGTTTTTGCGGTGGAATATGCCTTAAATGCGCTTGGTCAAACCGGATTATACATTCGCACGGCCTTTCCCATCTGAGCCGCTGCCGCCTCTGTGGCACCTAATAGTTTGCCTCTAGATATGAAAATAGCCATCCTCGGTAAGCCCTTCGATGACAGCGTAGCTCCGGCTATTCAGGCATTGCTGCACAGTTTACTGGCCCGCAATGCTGAGTTGTACATTGTAGAGTCGTTCCGGGTTTACCTCGATACCCGGCTGGAATTACCCGATACCATCACCACTTTTCGGCGCGGGGACTCCCTGCGTGGTATGCAATTCGTGCTCAGTATTGGCGGCGATGGGACTCTGCTGGACACTGTGACTTATGTAGGCAGCCTGCAAATTCCAATTCTGGGTATTCATACCGGCCGGCTCGGCTTCTTGGCCACTATCACGCCCGACCGTATTCCGCAAGCTATTGACGCCTTGTTCAAAGGGCATTTCGTGGTGGAAGAGCGCAGCCTGATTCGCGTAGATACTGATCCGGAGGTATTTGGCGAGGTGAATTTCGGCCTGAATGAATTCTCCATTCTGAAGCGAGACACCTCTTCCATGATTGTAGTGCACACCTATATTGATGGGGAGTATCTCAATTCTTACTGGGCCGATGGTTTGATTGTATCCACGCCAACCGGCTCTACCGGCTATTCGCTTAGCTGTGGTGGACCGGTAATGTTGCCGCAAACCAACAATTTTATCATCTCTCCCGTATGTCCGCACAACCTGAACGTGCGTCCTCTCGTTGTATCCGACCGCAGCGTTATTTCATTTGAGATTGAAGGAAGGAGCAATAACTTCCTGCTTTCCCTGGATTCGCGCTCGGTTCCCGTTGATGCCACGGTACAGATTGCCGTGCGCCGGGAAACCTTTAATGCCCGTTTGATACGTCTTAACCACGTAAATTTTTTGAGCACCCTGCGCAGTAAGTTAAACTGGGGGTATGACCGTCGGAATCCTGATGGTAGCTTACTCCCATAAAATAAGGACTTTTTAAAGCTTTTATTTTTAATCTTGCTGGCAACCACTACTTTTGTCACTGACTGTAATCGTGTCCGTACGGATCAATAGCTTTTCCTGCACCCCGATATACTTAACCTTCGTTCGATTATGAAGAGATTTTTCCCCCTTATCCTGGCGCTTATACTGGCTTTTGCGCTGGTAGCTTCAGACGCAAGCGCCCAACGGTTTACCAAGCGGAAAATGTATAACTCGGTAGGTGTGAACCTAAACGCCATGAACTATTTTGGCGACATCGTACCGCGTACTAATATTACCAGCCTACGGCTGGGTGCTACCCGTCCTAACCTTGGCTTTACCTTCACGCGCCGCTTCGCGCCCCGGATTTCGGGCCGTTTCGGTCTGTCTTATGGCCGCGTAACTGGTGATGACCAGAAATCCGCCGACGATAAAGACAAGGATGCTAAATATCGCTACACTCGGAACATGAACTTCCGCAACGATATTTTTGAAGCTTCTGCAGTTGGTATGTTCGACCTGATCGAAAACCGTAACAACTATATTCGTCGCCCTGACTTTGTTCCTTACGTATTTGCCGGGGTAGCTGCCTTCAAGCATAACCCCAAAGGTTTAGTGGGTTCGGAAGCTGATGCCCCGCAAATTTGAAAGGCCAATATGTAGCACTTCAGCCTTTGGGCACTGAAGGCCAGAATGTAAGCGGTAAAGGTTACGATAAACCTTACAAGCGTGGTCAAATTGCCATTCCTTTCGGTGCAGGTGTGCGTTACAAACTGGACCGTCACTTTGACTTAGGTTTCGAAATTGGCTGGCGCAAAACTTTCACTGACTACATTGATGATGTAGGTGGTGACTATGTTCAGGATAGAGCTGATCTGAAAAGTCCTGCTGCTCAGTACTTTGGTTATGATATTACCCGTAACGATGGAGCCCAGCTTGGTACTTTCGGCGAATACAACCAAGCAGGTGAAATCCGTGGCCATAGCAATGAAAAGGACTGGTACATCGTTACCGGCATAACGCTGAATTACATCCTCGCTCCCAAAATCAAGAGCCCCAAATTCCGATAGCCAGCAAGTGGCTGTCATGTTTAATCCACAGCCAGTCTGATGATCCATTTGAACTCGCATAAAGCACTCCTTATTTGCCTGGCGCAAGTAGGGAGTGTTTTTTTTGCCTGCCATGCGCAAGCCCAGAACACCAGTGAAGTAGGCTTAGGCTTTGGTGCTGTAAACTATAAAGGGGAATTGTCTCCCGAATATCGGTTTGCAAACAACCGCCCGGCGGTATCCGCATTTTATAGGAAAGATATATCGGCGCCTATCACATTGCGGGGCAACCTCATGGCTGGGCTCTTACGAGCTGATGATAAGCAGGTAAAAGGAGTAAACGGGGACACGGCCCCGCTGAATGCGTCTCGGGGAGGCTACCTGAAAGGAAGCATCTATGAAGTGGCCGGCATTCTGGAGTACAACTTCTTCGATTATTATAGTACCAAAGCCAAGACCCGGTTCACGCCTTTCGTTTTTGTGGGTGTAGCCGGTTTTCTATCGCCCGTGAAAACGGTGTTGCAGGATGGCCAGACCTTTTCTAATACAGTAATCGGAGTAGCTGTGCCGGCGGGCATAGGGGCCAAATTAGGCTTGTCACGCCACTGGAATCTGGGGCTGGAAGTAGGGGCCCGGAAAGCCTTTACGGATGAGTTGGACCAACTCAGCGAGCAGAACAATGTCATTGCCAACCGGCATGATCAGGACTGGTATTTCTACAGCGGGTTGAGCGTTTCTTACACGTTCTATAAAATACGGTGCCCGGAAGTGTACAAAGAGAATAGCCGGTTACTGCAATAACAAAACCGGATAAGGGTAATGCAACCATTTGCGTAACTTGCAGCCTCTTTACGCAAAACACACGAATGGCCGCCCGGTCCGAAATAGATCCTACCAGAATCCCCGCCCATGTAGCCGTCATTATGGATGGCAACGGCCGTTGGGCCAAGCAGAAGGGCGGACTCCGCATCTTTGGTCATCAGAATGCCATAACGGCCGTGCGCGAAACGGTGGAGGCTGCTGCTGAACTGGGCGTGCAATACCTGACGATGTATGCGTTTTCTACCGAAAACTGGTCAAGACCCAAGCACGAGGTAATGGCGCTGATGCAGTTGCTGGTGCATACCATCCGGCAGGAAACGCCTACGCTGTTAAAAAATAATATCCGGCTGGAGGCTATCGGGGAAACCGAAAATCTGCCCGCCGCCTGCCAGCAGGAGCTGGCGGAGGCGAAAGAGCTTACCCGCACGGGGACGCGCATGACGCTGGTGCTCGCGCTGAGCTATAGCGGCCGCTGGGACCTGACGCAGGCTGCCCGCCGGATGGGGGAAGCCGTTGCGGCCGGTTCTCTGCTGCCCGCCAGCATCACTGAGCAAACTATAGCCGGGTATCTGGCAACTGCCGGAATGCCCGACCCGGAATTGCTGATCCGTACCAGTGGCGAGCAGCGCATCAGCAACTTTCTGTTGTGGCAGCTGGCCTATACCGAACTTTATATCACGGAGCTGCTCTGGCCCGATTTCCGCCGCGAACATTTTTATGACGCAATTTGTGCCTACCAACGCCGCGAACGGCGCTTTGGTAAAACCAGTGAGCAGCTCACCGTTTCGTAAGTCCTGTCGAATGAATTTCACCAGTATCCGGGTTTTTAGCCTGCTCACCTTCCTGTTGGCGTTTAGCTGGCTGGCCACACCTGCCCTAGCTCAGAATGCACCCGCTGCCCCTGAGCCACAGCGGTATCAGGTGGGCGGCATCACCTTTACCGGTACCCGCTATCTGGATCCTAACACGCTGGTGGGCATTACCGGCCTGAAAATAGGCGACCCGGTCACGATTCCTGGGGAGGAAATAGGCAAGGCTATCCGCAAGTTGTGGGACCAGGGAATTGTCGGCGACGTGACCGTGGCCATTGACCGGATTGAAGGCACACGCATTTTCTTGGTGTTCGATGTAAAGGAGCGGCCGCGCCTGTCCAACTTCGTGTTCACCGGTATTGGCAAAACCCAGGCCGATGATGTGAAAGCGAAGATTAAGCTCATCCGCGGTAAAGTAGTAACGGACGCCCTGCTCAGCAACACGCGTGACCAGGTACGCAAGTTCTTTACCAACAAGGGCTTCCTGAATGCAAAAGTAGACGTTACGCAACGTCCTGATTCTACCCTGCCCAACAGTGTAGTGCTGGTGTTTGCCGTAAACCGCGGCGCCCGGGTGCATATCAGCGACATTACCTTCCTTGGAAACTCAGCCATAAAAGATAGCAAGCTGAAGGGTCAGATGAAGAAGACCAAGGAGAAGAAATTCTACAAATTCCTGAATGCCGGCAAGTTCCAGCGCAAGGAGTTTGAAGACGATAAGGACAAGGTAATTGAGTACTACAACTCGCAGGGCTACCGTGACGCTATTATCGTATCTGACTCATTGATTAGCACGGCGCAAAACCACTCCTACCTCTGGCTGGGTACTGAAAATGGAAAATTCGGTATTCATAAAACCACGGTGCAGGATGTCGATAAGCTGGCTTTGCAGATTCGGGTGGATGAAGGCCCCAAATACTACTTCCGCAACATTACCTGGGCGGGCAACTACCTCTACGATAACAAAACCCTGGCCTCCGTGCTGGGCATTAAGGAAGGCAGCGTTTACAGCAAGGAAACGCTGGATAAGCGCCTGAACTACAACCCCACCGGCCAGGATATTACCTCGCTCTATATGAACGATGGCTACCTGTTCTTCTCCATTGACCCCATTGAAACCAAGGTAGAGGGAGACTCCATTGATATTGAGATGCGCATCAATGAAGGGGTGCAGGCCCGTATTAAAGACATCAACATTGCCGGGAATACCAAAACCAGCGACCATGTAATCCGGCGCGAGCTGCGCACCCTCCCGGGTGAGAAGTTCAACCGGGAACTGCTGATTCGTTCCCAGCGGGAAATTTCGTCTCTGGGATATTTCGACCCCGAGAAAGTGGGCATCAACCCGGTGCCTAACCAGGCCGATGGCACGGTGGATATTAATTACACGGTAGAAGAAAAGCCTTCTGACCAGATTACGCTGTCGGGCGGCTGGGGCGGCTACGCCGGCTTCATCGGTACCGTAGGCTTGGTTTTCAACAACTTCTCGCTGCGCAAAGCGGGTAGCCTGAGCAACTGGCGCCCTGTGCCGGCCGGTGATGGCCAGCGCCTGGCTCTGAATATTCAGGCTAACGGCTTGCAGTACCAGGCCTATTCCTTCTCCTTCACGGAGCCCTGGCTGGGTGGTCGTAAGCGTAACTCGCTGTCGGTATCGCTCAACAAAAGCATTCAGCGGGTAGGTACCAACTTCGATGTGAAGACGGGTAGCTCTATTAAAGTAAATAGCGCTTCGGTGAGCCTGGGTCGCTACCTGCGCTGGCCCGATGACTACTTCTCTCTGAGCAATTCGCTGTCGGTGAGTCAGTACAAGCTGAATAACTACACCTACCTGCAGGGCTTCCAGAATGGTACGGGCAATGCCAACAACATTACCCTGAATACCACCCTTTCCCGCAATAGCACTGATAACCCAACTTACACACGTCGTGGCTCAGCCTTGTCGCTCAGTGTTAACCTGACGCCGCCTTACTCAGCGTTTAAAGGCGCACATCCCAACGTAAATGAGTGGGTAGAATTCCACAAATGGATGTTCGATGCTTCCTGGTTTACCCCCATCATTGGTAAACTGGTGCTGAATACCCGGGCGCACTTCGGCTTTATTGGTACCTACAATTCCAGCCGTCCTATTGGTCCGTTTGAGCGCTTCAAGCTGGGTGGTTCGGGTATGGCCTCGGGCGGTTCTTCCAACTTCCTGGTGGGTACCGAATATGTGGGCCTGCGCGGCTACGATGACCCCAACGAGGTCAATGCCATTCAGTCGCCTAATTCCAGCGGCGGCGTGGCGTACAATAAATATGTAATGGAACTGCGTTATCCGGTTTCTCTGAACCCGGCCGCTACTGTATACGTGCTCAGCTTTGCCGAAGCGGGCAATGCGGTGGAACGCTACTCCGATTATAACCCTTATAAACTGTACCGCTCGGTGGGCGTGGGTGCCCGCGTATTCATGTCGGCATTCGGTTTGCTAGGCTTCGACTACGGCTACGGTCTGGACGCAGTACCCCGTTACCCCGGCGTTACGCAGGGGCCACAGGACAAAGGTCATTTTCACTTCATCATCGGCCAGCAGATTCGCTAGTCTGCCGGGCCGCTCAGCACGGTATTCCGCATGAAAAAACTAGTGTGTTTGCTGCCACTGCTGCTCTTGCTGGCCGTTCCGGCAGCCTGGGCCCAGAAGTTCGGCTACGTCGACTCAGAGTACATCATGAGTAAGATGCCGGCATATGGCGCCGCGCAGCAGGAGCTCAATACCCTGTCCCAGAACTGGCAGAAGGATATTGAGTCGATGCGTAAGGACCTCGACAAGATGTATCGCGCTTATCAGGCGGAAGAAGTACTGCTAACGGAGCCGATGAAAAAGAAGCGCCAGGATGAGATTCTGAAAAAAGAACAGGACATCAAGACGTATCAGAATAAAATTTTTGGGTACGAAGGCACTCTGTTCAAAAAGCGCCAGGAGCTGACGAAACCGGTACAGGACAAGGTATTTGAAGCCATTGAGAAGGTGGCCAAGAAAAAGCAGCTGGCCATTGTCTTCGATAAAGCCGGCGACCTGACCATGCTCTATACCAACCCAACGCACGATTACACCGAATTTGTGTTGGAAGAGTTAGGGCTGGGTTCGGAAGAACGCAACCAACCCGGGCAGAAAGGGGCGGTGCGTACCGTCACTACCCCGACCACGCCCGCCTCGGATGAACCCGGCAGCGAGCAGGATAATGTCAAGCCCGCTACGTCGGCTCCCAAAACCACCAAGCCTGCTCCGCGCAGTAGTGGCCGAAAAAATTAACTTTGCTTTCTCACTTTAGAAATTTCCTTTCCTTTCGAATGAACGCATTTCCTAAAATTCGTCTGATGCTGGCGGCCGCGGCCCTCATGGTTGCTTCTGCCACTGCTTCTATCGCCCAAACGGCTCCGCAAAAAATTGGCTACACCAACGTAGACTATGTGCTGAGCAAAATGCCCGAGAGCAAGCAGGTAGAGTCGCAGCTGAAAGACTACAGCACCCAGCTGGAAAACCAGCTGAAAGCCAAATACACGGAGTTCCAGACTAAGGGCGAAGCCTACCAGAAAGGTGCTTCCACGATGACGGACGTAGTACGCGCCGACAAAGAGAAAGAGCTGCAGAACCTGCAGCAGTCCATCCAGGAGTTCCAGCGCAATGCCGATGCTTCTATCCAGCAGAAGCAGCAAACCCTGCTGAAGCCCGTGCTGGACAAGCTGCAGAAGACCATTGACCAGGTAGCCGACGAAAATGGCTATGCCTACGTGTTCAACTCCGATGCCGGCTACGGCACCACGCCTATTTTGCTGCACGGCCCCAAGGATGGCGACATCTCGGATCTGGTATTAAAGAAAATGGGTATTGATCCCAATGCAGCACCGGCTGCCGCGGCTCCCGCTGCTGCTAAGCCTGCTGCTCCTGCCGCCGCTCCCGCCGCTGGAAAAACCAAAACCAAGACGAAGAAGAACTAATCTGCCCCTACGCAGTAGCTTTGCTGAAAGCCGGAACCCAAGGTTCCGGCTTTCTTGTTTGTTTGCGCTTACCCTTTGCGGCTCCATACCCCTTATGATTGATTTAGCTGACGAGAACTTCGAGGCCGACGACCTGGAAACCAGTGACGAGCTGTATGAGCACCACCGCATCCGCGCCGACCGCGGGCAAGAGCTGTTGCGCCTGGATAAGTTTCTGATGAACCGGCTGCCGAATGCCTCGCGCACCAAAATCCAGAATGCCATTAAAGCCGAAGCAGTTCAGGTAAACGACAAGCCGGCCAAAGCCAATTACCGCGTCAAGCCGCTCGATGTTATCACTATAACGCTGCCTGAACCTCCCCGGGAAGTAAAAGTGACGCCCGAGCCCATGGAGTTGGATATCCGCTATGAGGACGATTCGGTGCTGCTGGTGAACAAGCCGGCTGGCATGGTGGTGCACCCGGCCTTCGGCAACTGGCAGGGCACCCTGGTAAACGGGCTGGCCTACCATTTCCGGAACCTGCCCACGGGGCGCAATGGTGAGATCCGCCCGGGCCTGGTACACCGCATTGATAAGGATACCTCGGGTCTGTTGGTGATTGGCAAGACCGAATGGGCCATGACGCACTTATCCCAGCAGTTCTTTCACCATACTATTGAGCGTACCTATCTGGCGCTGGTGTGGGGTGTACCGAAAGAAGCGGAAGGTACCGTGCGCGGGCACATTGGTCGCAGTATAAAGGACCGCAAAGTGCAAGCTGTATTCCCCGAGGGCGACCAGGGTAAGCATGCCGTTACCCATTATAAAGTGCTACGCACGTTTAAGCATGTCTCGCTGGTGCAGTGTAATCTGGAAACCGGCCGCACCCACCAGATCAGAGTGCATATGAAGCACATTGGCCACCCTTTGTTCTCCGATGCCACCTATGGCGGTGATAAGGTGCTCTACGGGCAGCGTACCGGGACGTACAAGGCTTTTGCCGAGAAGGTAATGGCGCTGATGCCCCGGCAGGCGCTGCATGCCAAATCCCTGGGGTTTGTGCATCCCGTAACGGGCGCCCACATTCAGCAGGAAGTAGAGCTGCCCGCCGACTTTGCCGCCGCCCTGGAGGAATGGGAAAAGTATGCTGAGGAATCAGCCTAGCCTACCCAAACGCCCATAAAAAAAGCCCGCTACCGTAGTAGCGGGCTTTTTTTATGAACCAGATGATTACTTCTGCTTAACAGTCGTTTTCTTGGTGGTAGTAGTGGTTTTGCGCGGAGCAGCCTTCTTGGTTATCTCATTGATAGCCGTAGTGGCCTGCGCATCGCCAGGAGCCAGGGTCTTGGCAGCCTGCCAGTAAGGAAGCGAAGCAGCTTTGTCGCCTTTCTGGTAGTAGTAGTAGCCCAGGTACTTATTGGCTTCTACCAGGCCATCCGTATACTTGGAAGGGTCGTTGGCATTAGCTACCTCAATGTACTTCTCGTAGTACGGCTTAGCCGTGCCCTGCTTGGAGTCAGGATCCAGGTTAGCATTGGCCCGGGCACGCATCAGGTAACCGGGTACGTAAGTTGGGCGGGCAGTCAGAATTACCCCGTAGAGGCTGTCAGCCTGCGCATACTGCTTATTAAACTCATAAGCACGAGCCAGGTACACATTGTCGGTCAGGTCACCTTTGCCATCCTGGAGCTTAGCCCGGTAGGTAGCAATGGCCATAGGGTAGTTTTTAGAAGCAATGTACGCCTGCGCCAGGTCATTCTGCAGATCAGCAGCCTGCGTGGGGTCAGCGGCAATTGCCTTCTTAATCATGGCAATACCTTCTTCCGAGCGACCAGCTTTGGCCAGCATCTTACCTTGGTAGATGTAGTCCTGCGTGATGATCTTATCCGCCGGCGTATTCTTCATGTAAGCCTCCATAGCCGGCAGTGCCTTGTCGTTCTGGCCGGTTTCATAGAGGGCATAAGCCTGCAGACGGTTCATCGTAACGTTCTTCGGATCTGCTTGCAGATTCTTCTGAATTTCCGTCAGTGCCTCCGGGTACTTCTTGGTCAGGAACAGGAACGAAGCATATTTGGCCTGCGTGCTGGGCGTGTTTTCCGCCATGTCCCGGTACTTCTGGAAGGTGCTCAGGGCGTCATCATACTTACCAATGAGGTAGTACATTTCACCCAGCTCCCGGTAAGCAGGCGCGTAGTTTGGGTCGATGCTGATAACCTTCTGGAAAGCGTCGCGGGCACCGTTGTAGTTGCGCGAGCGTACATTCAGCTGGCCCTTACGGAAATAAGCCTGTACGTAATTGGGGTCAGCCAGCGTAGCACGCTCATAGGCGTTCATGGCGTCACCACCACCATTTTCCTGCTTCAGGTAGAGGTCGCCCAGCAGAACCATCACCCGTGGGTCATCCTTCTTGTTGAGCTTGGTAGCCAGGTTCAGGTATTCAATGGCCTTTTTCGTGTCTTTCTCATTTGACTCGGCATAGGCCTGCCCAATCATGGTCAGAATCTCTTTGTCCTTAGACTTAGAGGCCTTTACTGCGTTGTCAAACTGAATTTCAGCTTCGGCTTTTTTGCCTTGGGCCAGAAACGCCCGACCAGCTGCCACCATCGATTGCGGCGACTTGGCGTTGGTTACGCCCTTATTGAAAAAGTAAGCAGCCGAGTCCGGCTTCTCCATCAACAGATACAAACGACCCATCTCAACGGCAGCTTCCGGCGACTGGCCTTGGGCCAACATACGACGGGCTTCGCTATAGCGCTCCAGATTCATGGCTTTTTGAGCGCCAGCAATATCCTGTGCGAAAGCAGCAGTACTGGTAGCAGACAAGGCAACGAGGAGCGAGAGCTTCCAGGGCTTGAACTTCATGTGCGAAAAATTAAGTGAAAAAGCGTAAGAAAAATGAACTAGGGAGTCGGTATTAATTGGGCGTCGTGTTCACGATGCGCGTTTGGCCAATGGCCGGTACCAGCCCGGATTTGAGAATAATGAGCTGGCCTTTGGTCCCGGCAACGAAGGATGCAAAACCGGTGCCAAGTCCGGCGCGGGCCTCCCGGCTGATAACATATACGTTGCGCCGCAACGGGTACGTCTTCAACGCTAAGTAGGCTTGGTAAGGTTGTACGTACTCATCGGTTTTCTGGGGCCGGGCTGATGTACTGATGCCCACGACCCGTATTTTCTCCAAAAAGCCACGCACTTCCTTGTCATCCTGGTCGCTAATCCAGTTTACCCCAATCACGCCAATAGCCTTGGGGTGCGTAGCAACGTAATCCAGCAGGGCCGGGTTCGACTCAGAGGCGAAGGCTCCTTTAGCCAAAGGCGTACCCTTCGTAACCGAATCCTGCATGTAACGGCTGGTGCTGGAGTTATTCGAGTCGAAAACGACCGTAATATCTCCCAGCTTATTTTTTCGGTTTACCTGCTGCCACTGCTTGGTCTGGCCACTAAAGATACCCCGCAGCTGCTCCATCGTGAGAAGCGTATCCGGGTTGGATGGGTGCACGATAATGGCTAAGCCATCGGTGGCAATGTGCGTGGTACGCGGAAATAACTTCTTGCGGTCAAATGCCGCCTTCTCTTCAGCCGTCAATTCACGGGTTACAACAGCCAAACGAACTTTATCGTTCAGCAGGTCCTGCATGGCATTAGCCTCGGGCTCATACCGGGCGCTGATTTTGGCATACTGATAGAGCTTGTGAAAGGTATCTACCTGTGACTTCACAATGGGCTCAAAGGTGGCATCAACGGCAATGGCTACACTGCCGCTGGTGGGGGTATCGTCGTTGGCTGCCCCGGAGGGTCCGCCCTGATTACAGCCCGACAGTACACAAAAGCCAGCGGCCAGGGCCATGCCCAGGGCCCGCAGCGAAGTAGGACTATTCATCATTGGATTGCCGTAAGTGTTGCCGATAGGTGCGAACAAATCTAACGATTCCGTAGAATACGAAAAGTGCGCCCAGGATCCGGCGTGGAGTGGGAGGGAGGGTGAAGATAGTAACGGAGCTCAGGAGCAGGTATAAACCCAGGCCTATGTATACCACTGCCATCACCAGCACAAAGTACTGGCTGAAGTTGCGGTTGCCACGCGGGCGGAGCCGCTCGTTGGTGGGTGGGCGGTCAATCATAGAAAAGAAGGAAGCGCTGAATCAGCAAATACTACTGTTAAACGTGTAAAAGTAACCAGATGGTTTACCCCCACAACGCGCTATATAAGAACAAGGCTATTTAGCGTAAAAAAGCAGGCTACTCCGAAGAGGTTACTCCGGAATAGCCTGCTTTTACTTAAAACGCTGGCAATAAGGTTTATTCAAATTGAAAGGTAATGGGAAGAGTGTAGCGCACGGGCACATTCTGCCCGTTCTGCCGGCCCGGCGTCCAGTCTGGCATGGCGCGAACCACTCGCTCCGCTTCTTCGCCGGTGCCATAGCCCAGGGCCTTTACTATTTCTACATCGGAAATAGCCCCATCAATGCCTACTGTAAAAGCCACGTACACGCGGCCGGACACCTGATTCCGGATGGCCTGGCCAGGGAAACGCAGATGGCGCTGCAAATAGGCTTGTAAGGCTTTAGAGCCGCCGGCAAATTCCGGCATTACTTCCGCGTAGGTGAATGGCTTGGCCGGGGCCGTAACAGGGGCCGTAACCATACCAGAATCTATGCCGCCGGGGCTGCCAGTGCCCGCGCCGGAATCCGTAGCGGCCGTGCCCGATACATTACCCACCGGGCCATCCTGTGCCGGAATTACTCGCTGGTCTTCCACTGGGGGCACCACTTTAGTTAGTGTTTTTACCACTTTGGTGGGGATGTCCTGCTGTGGGCGCACCACCGGCTGTACACTGGCTGCCGGTGGGCTTTTGGGAAAGTCGAATCTGCTGATTACCGTGCCTTCATCCGGAATAGGCAGCTCGGGCACAATAACCACCGGAGGAAACAGATACTGAACTACCAGAGGCGTAGCTATCAGCAGCGCAAATAGGGTAGTGGCAATGGTAATGGCCGTGGCCAGGTGGCGGTGGTACAGGCGCCGGAGCAGGTAAGCGCCGTAGGCTTTGTTACGGCCCTCAAAGATCATGTCGTCCAGAGACGCAGTCTGCAATTGTGCGGTGTTCATGGCGGTATGGGTTAAAGGTGAGCAAAGGTCCTCGACGCGTATTACCCAAGCCATCCATTCTGCACAGTACCTACTGCCCGGCTTTCATCTACAAAACGGCGGCTATTCTCAGTATAGTATGCATGCCGCGCTATATTGTTAAAATAAAAAACCGCCCCGGGCAGCAAGCCCGGGGCGGTTTTCAAGTGGCTATAAAAGCCTTTTGCTAGCGAATAGCGAAGGTTACCGGTACGGTGTAGGACACGCTTACTGCGCGGCCGTTCTGCTTACCAGGCGAGAAGCGCGGCAGCGTTTTAATAACGCGTACGGCTTCTTCATCGGTACCGCCACCCAGCGGCTTGGTTACTTTCACATCCTGCACCTGCCCCTCGGGGTTTACAGTGAACTGAACGAATACCTTGCCTTCAATCTGGTTACGCAGTGCCATGGCCGGATACTTGATGTTTTTACCAATGTATTGCAGCAGGGCTTCCTGACCGCCGGGGAATACCGGCATCTGTTCTACATAGGTATACACTTTCGTATCTACCACGTCAGCTACTACCGCGTTGCCTTCACCTTCTAAGCCCTCTAAGTTGGGGTTGTCGGTGTTGCCTTTCACGGTAACCGTAGACACTACCTTATCTTCCAGTTCCTTCTGATCTGGAATTTCCTCCACCTTCCGTACTTCCTCATCTTTCTTCACTACCGGAGGCGTGAATTTGATGGTGGAAAGCTTGGGTGGTGGTGGTGGTGGCGCGTCTGGTGGCGGTGGTGGTGGTGGTGGTTTGGTCTGGTCCAGTGGAGGTGCCTCCATCAGGACGTTTTCCTTCAGCATCTTCTCGTCATCTACTACCTCATTGCTGCTAAACATGCGGGCAATGGTTGGTATAAATACCAACAGGGCAAACAGCGCAACGGCGATGAGAAGGGCGCGCGTGACGTGACGGTTGTACAGACGGCGCAGCACATAAGCCCCGTAGGCTTTATTGCGGCCTTCAAATACAAGATCATTAAGACTCGCACGCGCTATTTGAGAGTTATCCATCATAGCCCGGAAGATTTAATGAGTTCGGTATCGGCCTTCGAGATGTCCACCAACGCATATTTTTTCTGGTCGGTGATGTTCATCTCATCCAGGATGTCCACCATGTTTTTGTAGTTGGACTTGTCGTCTGGCTTAATCAGCACCACCGTTTTCGGGTTCTGGCGCTGATGGTCCAGCAGAACTTTCCGGATGCCGTTGGCATCGTAGCTGGAAAGTTTCAACTCCGGCTTGTCCTTATCAGAGAGCAAGCCGTCGTAGTAGTAGATCTTATTGTTTTCTCCTAGAAGAACGGTAAGAGCGTCCGACGCCTTCAATTCCACTGGTGGATCACCAGGCTTCGGTTTCACCGGCATGGTAATCTGCATCACGTTCGGCTTGTTGAACGTGGTGGTCAGCATGAAGAACGTCAGGAGCAGGAAGGCTAGGTCCACCATCGGGGTCATGTCGATTTTGGTCGACATTTTCTTGGCCCGCTTCTTCCCGCCTTTGCCGGAGTCGGCTTGTTGTTGTATTTCTGCCATGGCGCTGCGCTTATTTGCTCACTGTGGGCTTGTTTTCCAAGTCCGTGATGAGGTTGAAACGGTTGATGTTCTTCTCCTGCAGAAACTTGATGACCTTCTTCACGGTTGGTACATCGGCATTGCCGTCGCCTTTAATGGCAATGAAGGTGGGCTTACCAATGGCTTCCTGGTTGGCTTTACGCGCTTCCATTACCCAGTCGATCAGCTGATTATTCAGTGAGTCGGCCGGAACACCGGGCTGCTTAACTTCTTTGCGCTGCTCCGAGCTCATGCTGAGCAAAGAGCCCAGCTGCTGAACGGGCACCCCAAAGCTGTTGAGGCCGCCAAAAGCGCGCTTCTGCTTTTCGGAGAAGGTTACGCCATACTTGGCGCCCATCCGGTCAAGCAGCAAAGGCTTGGCCTTGTCGCTTTCCAAGCCAAAAAACACGCGCTTATCCTTGTCAATCAGGATGCGAATTACGTTGCTCTCGGGCAGTTTCAGTTCCGAGGTAGAAGAGGGCGTATCCACTACTACCACTTCCTCGGGCGAAAACTTAGTCGTGAGCATGAAGAACGTCACCAGCAGGAATGCCAGGTCCACCATCGGGGTCATATCCAGCGAAGGGGACGTTCTATGGGGCTTTACTTTAGGCATTTCGAGCGTGGTTGAGAATATTCAGAAAACGAGACTTACGAAGGCTTTAGTGCGTTAACCGCAAACTAAGCCGTGTAAGTTTCCTTTTCGCCGTGCTGAGCAGCGAAGGTCTGAATGATGCTGAACCCAGCCTCGTCGATGCTGTAGGTCAGCTCGTCAATTTTGCTGGTGAAGAAGTTGTAGGCAATGATAGCAATGGCCGAACCGGCAATACCGATAGCCGTGTTGATCAGTGCTTCCGAAATACCTTCTGCCAGGGCTACTGCGTCTGGGTTACCAGCCTGGGCCAGAGCCGAGAAGGCCTTGATCATACCGAATACCGTACCCAGCAGACCTACCAGGGTAGACACCGAAGCAATGGTGGACAGGATAACGAGGTTCTTTTCCAGCATAGGCAGCTCCAGCGTAGTCGATTCCTCGATTTCTTTCTGGATAGCCAGGATCTTCTGGTCTTTGTCCATGCCCCGCTCGCGGGCCATTTCCTGGTACTTCAGCAGACCCGACTTTACTACGGCGGCTACGGAGCCTTTCTGCTGGTCGCAGGCGGCAATAGCACCCGAAATGTCATTGCTGTTCAGCTTCTGGCGGATAGTGCGCACAAAGCTCTCAATGCTCTTGGTGCCTTTGGCTTTGCTGATGGTGAGGAAGCGCTCAATCGAGAAGGTGATTACCAACAGGAAAAGCGACATCAGGACCGGTACAATGACACCGCCTTTGTAAACAGTACCCAAGTAGTTACCTGGCAGCGCAGCATTTGCGTTATCGCCACCTTGGAAGTTAGAGCCGTTACCCAATACAAAAATGAAGATAACGATGCTCACAACAAAAGCCAGTGGAATCACGATGGCGGCAAACGCGGAACCGCCTTTGGCTTCGCTCTTAGGCGCAGCGGGAGCGGCAGGCCGCACGTTCTTGTTCATGGCATTCTTTTGTTCCATTGTTCCGGAAAATTAGGGGATGGTTGGTGAAAGGTAATTTTGTAAGTGAAAACGGAAATGGTTTGTATAAAGACGACGAAGCCCCGTTAACCCGCACTACTAAGCCGGTGTGAGGCAAAACAATGGGTCTGCTTGTGAACGGGGACTACTTCGGAACCTATACTCTCCTTGGCAAACCTAAGCAAAAGCCTTGTCCCTGCCAAATCCAACTTGCGTTTAAACGCTTCCTTGTAGCCTTCATCTGGAAAAAAGGCTATTTCCCGGATTTTGGGTTTGGGTCGTCTACGGGCAGGACCTTGGCTTGGTTCCAATACACATCCATCTGCGCCAGCGTCAGGTCGGCCAGTTGGTGGCCGTCGCGGGCGGCCTCGGTTTCCAGATATTGAAACCGCCGGATAAACTTGCGGTTGGTGTGTTCCAGGGCCTCTTCCGGGTTAATGCCGGCAAAACGGGCGAAGTTGATTAAGGAAAAGAGCAGGTCGCCGAACTCGGCCTGGGCGCGCTGCTGATGCTCGGGGCTGTGCTCGGCCTCGGCAAACTCCTCGCGAAATTCCTGTAGCTCTTCCTGTACTTTCTCCCACACCTGCTCCTTTCGCTCCCAGTCGAACCCGGCGCCCCGGGCTTTTTCCTGAATGCGCATGGCCTTCACCAGCGCCGGCAACGATACCGGTACACCGCCTAGTACGGAAGAGTTTCCTTTCTCCTTGAGTTTCAGCTGCTCCCAGTTGCGCTTTACATCTTCCTCGCTGCTCACGGTCACGTCGCCGTAAATGTGGGGGTGCCGGAAAATAAGTTTCTCGCACTGGGCGTTCAGCACATCCGCAATATCAAAAGCGCCTTTCTCCGCCGCTATTTTGGCGTAGAAAACCAAGTGCAGCATCACGTCGCCCAGCTCCTTGCGCACATCGGAAAGATCATCCCGCAGGATAGCATCGGAGAGTTCGTAGGTTTCTTCGATAGTCAGATGCCGCAGGCTCTGCATCGTTTGTTTTCGGTCCCAGGGGCACTCGGCCCGGAGCCGGTCGAGCACGTCCAGCAAGCGCCCAAAAGCGGCCAGCTGCTCGGGCCGGCGGTCAGCAGATGAAGTATTGTTCATTAAGTCAAATATACAACCCGGAAGCTGGTGCGGAAAAATATAGCCCTTCCGCAGCCGGCTGCGTAACAGCTTGGCGGCACCGCCGCAGAATAGCGGGCCGCCCGAGGTTCATAAAAAACAACGGGCTTTTCCATACTTTTGCCCATTCAAAAAAACAACATTTCTAGTGGCACTCATCAAATCCATTTCGGGCATACGAGGCACTATCGGGGGCGCGGCAGGTGAAGGCCTGACGCCGTTGGACGTGGTGAAATATGCTGCCGCTTTCGGCAGCTGGGTTCTGGACAAAACCCAAAATAATACGATTGTCATTGGCCGCGACGCCCGTTTATCGGGCGAAATGGTAAGCAAGCTGGTAGCGGCCACGCTGCAGGGTTTGGGCATCCACGTCATCGACCTGGGCCTGAGCACCACGCCCACCGTGGAAATGGCCGTGCCCGCCAAAAAAGCCGGCGGCGGCATCATTCTCACCGCCTCGCACAACCCGAAGCAGTGGAATGCGCTGAAGCTTCTGAACGACAAAGGCGAATTCATTTCGGATGCCGATGGCCAGAAAGTGCTGGCGCTGGGCGACTCAGAAGCCTTCGAGTTTGCCCCCGTCACTAAGCTCGGCCAGTACAGCATCGACGATACGTTCTTAAAAACCCATATCGAGGCTATTCTGGCCCTGCCGCTGGTGGACGTGGCCGCTATTAAGGCTAAAAACTTCCGGGTAGTGGTAGATGCGGTGAACTCCACAGGCGGTTTTGCGGTGCCCATGCTGCTGGAGGCACTGGGTGTTACTACCATTGAAAAGCTGTTCTGCGAGCCCACCGGCGACTTTGCGCACAATCCCGAGCCGCTGCCCGAGAACCTGCGCGAAATTGCCCGGGTGCTGGAAAAAGGCTCCTTTGATGTGGGTATTGTGGTAGACCCCGATGTAGACCGCCTGGCGCTGGTAAACGAAGATGGCACCATGTTCGGGGAAGAATATACCCTGGTAGCAGTAGCCGATTACGTGCTGCAGCAAAGCGGGGGCGGTAACACGGTGAGCAACCTAAGCAGCACCCGCGCCCTGCGCGACGTGACGGAAAAACACGGCGGCCAGTACGCCGCCGCGGCCGTTGGCGAGGTGAACGTGGTAACTAAAATGAAGGAAACCAACGCCATTATTGGTGGTGAAGGCAACGGCGGCATTATCTACCCCGAGCTGCACTACGGCCGCGACTCATTGGTGGGCATTGCGCTTTTCCTGAGCCATCTGGCGAAAACCGGCCTCACCATGACGCGCCTGCGGGCTTCATACCCCAACTACTTCATCTCCAAGAATAAAATTGAGCTGACGCCGGAAATCAATACCGACGAGGTGCTGGAGAAGATGCAGCAGCGCTACGCCAAGCAACCCGTAAACACCATTGATGGGGTGAAGATTGAGTTCGATAAAGAGTGGGTGCACCTGCGCAAGTCGAATACTGAGCCCATTATCCGCATCTACGCGGAGTCGGAATCCAACGCCACGGCCGACTATCTGGCCAATAAGATCATTGCCGATATCAAGGAGATTATCACCGTATAGCGCAATGCAGGCAGGCTGACCAAGTGCGGCCTGGCAGGAGAACAGAAAGGTCCGGGCTGTGTAGTCCGGACCTTTTTCTGTCCGGGGCAGCCGCTGGTAGCGTTAGGCTTGTCACATTCTGTAAGTAGCGCTTCGTCCGGCGAGCCACAGAAAATCTTACTTTTGCAGGAGCGCCCGGCCGGTAGGGGCAAGGGCGCCACTCACTTATTCTTTGTTGCCGGGCTATGTCAACTCCCTCCGATTGTACTCCCTCCTCAGCGCCACGGGCCGTATATTTTGATAACGCGGCCACCACGCCGCTGGACCCCGAGGTGCTGGATGCTATGCTGCCGTTCCTCCGTGAGCATTTTGGCAACCCCAGCAGCATACATAGCCACGGCCGGCAGGTGCGGGCCGCCATCGAAAACGCCCGCAAAACCATTGCCCACCTGATTAATGCCGCCCCGGCGGAAATTGTATTCACTTCCTGCGGAACGGAGGCGGATAATTACGCGGCCTTTGGCAGTGTGCGCACCCTGGGCCTGAAGCACGGCATCACCTCCAAATTGGAGCACCACGCCGTGCTGCACACCATGCAGGCCCTGGAAAAAGCCGGCGACTTAACCCTGAGCTACCTGCGCCATGATGCCAAAGGGCGTTTGGATCTGGAGCATTTAGAGGAGCTGTTGGCCACGCATCCGCGCACTTTTGTGAGCCTGATGCACGCCAACAATGAAATTGGCAACCTCAATGATATTGCGGCCATCGGCGAAATATGTGCCCGCCACGATGCCATTTTCCACACCGATACGGTGCAGACTATGGGCCACTACCGCCACGATGTGCAACAGCTGCAAGCACACTTTCTGGTAGGTTCCGGCCATAAATTTCACGGGCCGAAAGGCGTGGGCTTCCTGTACCGCCGCTCCGGTTTGATGGTTGATGCGCTGATTCATGGCGGCTCGCAGGAGCGTAACCAGCGGGCCGGCACCGAGAATGTGTACGGCATTATCGGGCTGGCCAAGGCGCTGGAAATTGCTTACCGCGACATGGCGGAGCACCAGCGCACTATTCAGGCCCTGAAAGACCGGTTTATTGAAAAGCTGCGCGCGGAAATTGACGGCGTGGAGTTCAACGGCACCTCCGCTGAGGCGGAGCAGAGCCTGTACACGGTGCTGAGCGTGAGCCTGCCGCCGTCGGAAATGAACGAAATGCTGCTGTTCAACCTCGATATCAATAAGGTATCGGTGTCGGGCGGCTCGGCGTGCACCAGTGGGGCGCAGGCCGGCTCGCACGTGCTGCAGGCCCTGGGCTGCGACCCTGACCGGGGCACCATCCGCTTCTCCATGAGCAAGTTCAACACGGAGCAGGAAGTAGATTACGCCGTAGAGCAGTTGGCCAAAATGTACCGCAAGGTGCCGGCTTAGTTTTGTCGGGTCTTTTGAATGAAACCTGCGCCCTCCTTTAGCTTGCTAAGGGAGGGCCTTGTTTTTAATTGAAATTAGCCGGCCAACAGCACCTAATTCCGAATTGTGCCGTACTGTTTCAGCAACCCTATATACCGATATGGCTGACATCAATATTCAACGCAAGAAAAAGTCCCTGAGCCCCTGGCTGGCTGTATTGCTGGCTTTGCTAGTACTGGGCCTGGTCTGGTTTTTCTTTTTCCGCGCCGATCCGGAGCAACCCATTGACGCCATTCCACCCACTAACACCGCCCAGCCGTTGGGAGCCACCCGGGATACTGCCGGCAGCTCCAACCAGGCAATGGCCGCTATGGCCAACGAGGAAGCCGCCACCCCGGAGGCTTTCTATCAGTTTGCCGCCGACTCTGCCGGCTCCGTAGCCAACTACGGCCGCCACGGCCTGCGCCTGCTCACCGGCGTGCTGGTGAGCCTGGCCGACCGTGACGACCTGCGCCAGGATGCCACCGTGCAGGAGCGGCGCAACGACCTTACCAGCGCCACCAGCCGCCTGGAGGAGCCCGGCACCAGCCTGCGGCCCGGCTTTACGGCCACCGCCGCAGTGCTGCAGGCCATTCAGCAGAAAGCCTACCCCGAGCAGGCCGGCCCGGTAAACCGCCTCACCGAGCAAGCCGCCACCCTCAGCGGCCGCGACGAACCCGCGCAGCAGGAGCTGCAGCGCGCCTTTTTCCGGCAGGCTGCCCAAATCCTGAAAAGCTTCAGCTAAACCTTAGAGCCAACTCAGCAGTCAGCACTGTCTGGCTTTGCCAAAACGCTACACCCATGGAACCTACTCCCGTACCCTCCGCCCAGGGCATGCACCTGCGCCGCCTGCGCGACCTGGAAAACTTTGAAGTGGCCGACGATAGCGCAGACGTGCGCGGCTGGGCCGTGCGCGGCAGTGATGGTAAGAAGTTTGGGGACGTATTTGAGCTAATTGTGGAGGAAGAAGCCATGAAAGTGCGCTACCTCGATATTGAGCTGGATCCTTCCCTGCAAATCAACAAATGGGAGCGGCATATTCTGCTGCCCATTGGCGTAGCTACCATTGATGAGGATGGCGACAATATCTTCGTGCCCTCTCTTAACCTGCAGTCGGTGCTGGAATACCCGCCTTACACGGAAATTCAAATAACCCGGGAGTATGAAGAAGCCATGTTGCGCTCCTTAAAACTGCCTTTGCCGGAGCACACCACGCCTTTTTATGATCAGGCGCCTTACAGCGAGCAGCACTTCTACCAGAACCGCCGCCCCTCCGAGCCGGCCAGCAACCTGCGCCGCCGCATAGGGTAACTTAATCTTCAATCAAAACAGCAAGGCCTGGCCTCCGCTCGTAAGCAGAGGCCAGGCCTTGCTGTTTTAAGCGTTGCCGGTTAATTCCGCCGAATCATACTGGCCACGGCATCTACCCACATGGGGTTGGCGTTCAGGCTGGGCACCAGCTGCCAGTGCTTACCGCCGGCTTCCTCGAACATTTCCTTGAATTCTTCGCCTACCTCAATGGTAGTTTCTAGGCAGTCGGCCACGAAAGCGGGGCTGAAGGCCAGCACGTTGTGAATGCCTTTGGCCGGAAATTCCTTCAATACCTCATCGGTGTAGGGCTGCAGCCATGGGTCGCGGAGGCGGCTCTGCAGGCGGCTCTGGAAGGTGGTGGTGTATTGCTCCGGCTGCAAATTCATGGCCTTGGCCAGCAGGCGGGAGGTTTCGTAGCACTGCGCCCGGTAGCAGTAGCGGTTGTTTTTGTTATAGGTATTGCAGCAGCTGCTCAGCTTGCAAAAGCCGTTCTGGCTGCCTTTTAGCACGTGGCGCTCCGGAATGCCGTGGTAGCTGAACACCACATGGTCGTAATTATGCTTCTGCATTTCATGCAGGCCCAGGGCCGCAAAGCAGGCAATAAAGCCGGGGTCATCCGTAAACGTGCTGATGAAGCTGATATTGGGCACCACCCACCACTTGCTTACAATCTCCATCACCTTCTGCTGCACCGAGCCCGTGCTGGCCGCGGCGTATTGCGGAAACAGGGGCAGCACAATAATGCGCTCCACGGCCGCGTCGCGTAGCTCCTGCAGGGCCAGCTCAATGCTGGGCTTTTGGTAGCGCATGCCAAACGCCACCAGGTAATCGGGGCCCAGCTTCTCCTGCACCAGCTTTTTCAGATCGAGGCCGTGATAGAGCAGGGGCGAGCCCCGGTCCGTCCAGAGCTGCTGGTATATTTTGGCTGATTTGGGGGCCCGCAAGGGTACCACCAGGCCCTGAAACAGCGGGTAACGCACGGCGGCCGGCATATCAATGACGCGGGCATCCGTCAGAAATTCGTTGAGGTAGCGGCGCACGTCGCTGGTCTGGGGCGAGTCGGGCGTGCCAAGGTTCACGAGCAGGACGCCGATGCGGCCTTTGGAAGAAGCAGGGGTAGAGGACATAGAAACCGTAATGCCGAAAGAAGTAAGCAGGCAAGTCGTCAGAGCGTGTCAGAGGAGCCAGCCAGGGGGAAGAACTGCAAAGGTCGTATAACCGTTGCCGAACTAAAACTGACTTCCGTCATCTTTCAATTTGGGGTACAGACAATCTGGCCACCCCCGATGTTTTAATAACCGGCGGCCGGGCGGGGTAAAAGTCGTACCTTTGCGGGCCAAATTTCAGAGTCTGAAATGAATACCACCCCTACTCCACACCGCGCTGGCTTCGTGAGCATTATCGGCAAACCCAACGTGGGCAAGTCGACGCTGATGAACGCGCTGGTAGGTGAGCGGCTGAGCATCGTCACGAGCAAAGCCCAAACCACCCGCCACCGTATCCTCGGCATCCTCAACGGCGACGATTTCCAGCTGATCTACTCCGATACGCCCGGCATCATTCAGCCCAAATATGAGCTGCACAACGCCATGATGTCGTTTGTGTACTCTTCTCTGGAAGATGCTGACGTGGTGCTGTTTGTAACGGATATCTACGAAAAGCACGACGAAGAACCCATTGTGGAGCGCCTGCGCAAGATGCAGGACGTTACCATTATGGTGCTCGTCAATAAAATAGACCAGGCCGACCAGGCCGATGTGGAAGCCAAGCTGGCCTACTGGCACGAGCAGCTACCCAACGCCGCCGAGGTGCTGCCCATCTCCGCCCTGAATGCCTTCGGGACCGAACGGGTGCTGGAGCTTGTGCTGGAAAAGCTGCCGGTGCACCCGCCGTATTATCCCAAAGATGAACTAACCGACAAGCCCGAGCGGTTTTTTGCCGCCGAGATGATTCGGGAGAAAATCTTTAAGCTCTACAAAAAAGAGGTGCCTTACAGCTGTGAGGTCACTATTGATGAGTTTAAAGAAGAAGAAGACATCATCCGGATGCGCTCCACTATTTATGTGGAGCGGGCCAGCCAGAAAGGCATTGTCATTGGCCAGAAAGGCGAGGCGCTAAAGAAAGTAGGCACCTGGGCCCGCGAGGAAATGGAGAAATTCTTTCTGAAGAAAGTGTTCCTCGAAATCCACGTGAAAGTCAACGAAAACTGGCGCGCCGACCCCAAAGCCCTGAGCCGGTTCGGGTATAATCAGTAGACAACACATAAAAGAACGTCATGCTGAGCGCAGCCGAAGCATCTCGCTAGTGTGGTATACCACTGCAACATCAGCACGCGAGATTCCTCGACTTCGCTCGGAATGACGTTCTAAAGAACACAACTACCGACCTCACATTCACTTAACTACTCCGGGCACTGCCGAAAATGGTCGGGCCGGCGGCTGGAGTCAGACACATGAAAAATACCATTGCTATTGTGGGCCGCCCCAACGTGGGCAAGTCCACGCTATTCAACCGCCTGGTAGGCCAGCGCAAAGCCATTATGGACAACGAGTCCGGCGTAACGCGCGACCGGCACTACGGCTACGGCGACTGGATCGGGAAGTACTACACCGTGATTGACACTGGTGGCTACGTGCACAACTCCGATGACATCTTCGAAGGCGAAATCAACAAGCAGGTAAAGCTGGCTATTGATGAGGCCGACGTGGTGTTGTTTATGGTAGATGTGGATGCCGGCGTGCACCACCTCGACGAGGAGTTTGCCAGCGTACTGCGCCGCTACCAAGGCAAAAAGCCGATTTACATTGTAGCGAACAAGGCTGATACCAACGCCCGCATTCACGCCGCCGGCGAGTTTTACTCCCTGGGCGTGGGCGACGGCGAAATCTTCCCCATCAGCTCGCAGAGCGGCTCCGGTACCGGCGACCTGCTGGACGCCGTGGTCAGCCACTTTGAGGAAGAAGGTATAGAGGAGCCCGATGCCGGGATTCCTAAAATTGCCGTGGTAGGCCGCCCCAACGTGGGTAAGTCCTCCTTCGTGAACCTGCTGCTGGGCACCGAACGCAGTATTGTAACGGACATTGCCGGCACCACCCGCGACTCTATTCAGGCGCGCTACAATGCCTTTGGTAAGGAGTTTATTCTGGTGGATACGGCTGGTTTGCGCCGCAAAACCAAGGTGCATGAAGATGTAGAGTTCTACTCGGTGCTGCGCTCCATCCGGGCGCTGGAAGAGTCTGATATCTGCATTGTGATGCTGGATGCCACCCGCGGCATTGAGGCCCAGGACCTGAACATCATTGGCCTGGCCGATAAAAACCGCAAGGGCATTGTAATTCTGGTGAACAAATGGGACCTCATCGAGAACAAGGAAACCAACACGGCCAAGGACTTTGAGGAGAAAATCCGCGAGAAAATTGCGCCTATCAGCTATCCGCCCATCATCTTCATTTCGGTGCTGAACAAGCAGCGCGTGCACAAGGCCATTGAAACCGCCATTGACGTGTACGAGAACAAGCGCCGCAAAATTCCCACCTCGGAGCTGAACGAGGTAATGCTGAAGGAGATTGAGCGGTATCCGCCGCCCATCCAGAAAGGCAAAATGGTGCGCATCAAATACGTAACGCAGCTGCCCACGCACAACCCGGTGTTTGCCTTCTTCTGCAACCTGCCGCAGTACGTGCTGGAAAGCTACACGCGCTACCTGGAAAACCGCCTCCGCGAGCATTTCGACTTTACGGGAGTACCAGTAGGTATTATTTTCCGGAAGAAATAAGCCTTGGACAGTGGTTTAAGGCAGATTCAGGAAATTTTTTCTGCCGGCCGGGTTACCTTTTTCAGTAATCGGGATAAACCCCAGATTCTACGGAGTTTCTCTGCGGAGTCGACCTAAAAAAGACTTTTCATTTCCAAATCAACCCCCACCATGAAAAAGGTATTGTTCCTCGCCCTGGCCGCTGTTTCTTTCTCGTTCGCTTCTTGCGACAGCAAAACTGAAAACGCTCAGGAGCAAGCTGCTGACAACGTAGAAGAAGCTGGCGAAGCCAAAGCTGACGCTATGGAAGATGCTGGTGCTAACGAGGCTGCTGCTGATGCAGTACGTGACTCGGCTGATGCCAAGGCTGACGCTATGGAAAACGCAGCTGACGCCACGGACGCTAAGTAATTTCGTCTGCGCCCAGCGCATGTAAAAAGAGGGCTTCTCCCACGGGAGAAGCCCTCTTTTTCGTTCAGGAAGTTTGCGGCCGGATAAGGTTTAGCCCAGACGACGCTCCAGCAGCCCGTCAATCACCTTAAAAAGCTTACGGGGCCCGTACGTGCGCCAGGGCAGCTCATCCAGCTGCCCGCCAAAGTTCACGTAGCTGTCGATATTATACTGGCGCATTTCCCGGATAACGTGCTCCTGAAAGTTAACGGCGGCAATCCAGCCATCCTCCACGTCCTCAAACCACTCCTCGTAATAGCAGTCGTCGGAGCCGTGAAAGTTGAACACGTTTTCCCCGATGAGCACGAATTTGCGGATGCCTTCGTGCACCATGGAATCCACGATGTTGCGCTTGAGCTGCATCACGTCATTCTCAATGGCATCATTCCACTCGCCAATAAACTCAATAATGCCGATGCCCTGCTCGTAATCCACAAACAGGATTTTCAGGAATAAGGTATCTGATTCCAGGCTGTCCCACTGGGGGTGGATGTAGTAGCCGTAGATGGTATTGACGTAATGGTCCAGGCTGTTTTCGGTTTCAAACAGCGGCGAGCGGGGGTCCTCGGCAGCCGAGTACTGCTCTATCCAGTTATAATGCGGCTCAATGGTATGCATGGGATACAGCGTCAGGTATAGCTTACGCAGCTAGTTTAACAGCGGTATCCAAGGCATTTGTTCAGTTATCGCCGATACCTTTCCCCTTTTACTTGCAGGATGAATTATAAGGTTAAGTGCAATAGCATTATACATACTAACAAGCCCGGAAAGGCAGCTAACAAAGCTATACAGCAGGTTAGCCAGCGCCGTTGTCTACCTGCAATGAATGCAACAGCAAGCAGCATGATGCCTAACGGGCCAATAAAGTAAGATGCCACTGAAAAGAGTCCATCGCCTAGCCATGAGGCTAACAGGAAACTTCCCAATTGTAGCAAGACTAGGACCCAAGTGACCCGAAAATTGTCTGGCTACGAAAGCGGGGCAACATATAGTATTTATTTTAGGGGTTTAGCCGGGCATCCAGCGCAGCCCGCACTGAACCATGCTGGCGCAGCAGCTCCGCTGCTTCTGCCTGCGCAATACCTAGCTCATCCATCAGCATCCGCTCGCCGCGGTCTACCAGCTTGGCGTTGCTGAGCTGCATATCCACCATTTTATTGCCCTTCACGCGGCCCAGTTGAATCATGGTGGCCGTAGTGAGCATGTTGAGCACCAGCTTTTGCGCGGTGCCGGCTTTCATGCGCGTGCTGCCTGTTACAAACTCCGGCCCGGTTACCACTTCCACCGGAAACTCAGCGGCCGTGGCCACTGCCGAGCCGGCATTGCACACAATACAGCCCGTGGCTATGCCGTGCTGCCGGGCCTGGTTGAGCCCGCCAATTACGTAGGGTGTGCGGCCCGAGGCTGCAATGCCTACCACTATATCTTTTTCACTGATGTCGAAGGCCCGCAAATCCTTCCAGGCCTGTTCCGCATCGTCCTCCGCGTTTTCTACCGCCTGCCGAATGGCCTTATCACCACCCGCAATCAGCCCGATAACCAGCCCCTGAGGCACGCCAAACGTGGGCGGGCACTCAGAGGCATCCAGAATACCCAGGCGGCCACTGGTGCCGGCACCGATGTAGAAAAGGCGTCCGCCTTCCCGCAGCCGGGCTACGGTAGCTTGTACCAGTGCCTCAATCTGCGGCAGTGCCTTGGCAACTGCCAGCGGCACCGTCTGATCTACGCTGTTAATCCCGGCCAGCAGTTCGTGGGTACTCAGCGTTTCGAGGTTATGGAAGTGGGAAGGACTTTCGGTGTTGTTCACAGAGAATAGTATGGGCGGAGAAGATTAAGACTTGGCCGAAGCCGCCGTGGTTTTTAGCCGCCCTATAACCGGAAACCGGTCGAAAACGTTGGGTGTGTGCGGGGCATCTACCTCCAGCTCGCGGGTGAGGTCCTGGCCGGCCCAGTGCTCGTAGTGGTTACCGCGCCGCCACAGGCGGGAGCGGGTTACGTCATAAATCAGCCCCTGGTAGCTTACCCAGACTTCGTCCCGGTCCTGCCCGTTGCGCAGGGCCAGCTGAGCGCGGGAGTATTCGGGCAGGCTATCAGTTGCCGGTTGCGGGTTGCCAGTTGCCAGAGTCATTCGTTTGTTAGTGGTCAGGTGATGATGGTCAGTTGCCGGATGTTGGTTAATAATCGTCAGTTGCCGGTTTTTGCTGGCAACTAAAAACTGGCAACTGGCAACTCATCCTAACAAAGCCTGCGTCAGAATCCAGCGGTTAGGCAGGTCGCCCTGGGCGGCGTGCAGGTAGTCCTGGTAGCTGCAGGGCACAATGCGCTTGAGGTTGCTATCGGCGAGGCTTTCCACTTCCAGCCACCATTTTTCCGTACGACGCGCTTTGTAGAACACCAGCTTGGCCGGTGTGCCCGGCAGGCCCACCGCGTAGCGCATAAAGCGCCGGCTCTGAAAATCAGTTTCGCCGTGGCGGTGGTAAAAGCCCTCAATGAAATACCACAGCATGGTGGCCGTTGCAAATGCCGCCAGGCCGTGTGGGTCGTGGTCGGGGCGGTAGCCGTACAGTCCAAAGGAGCTGAGTTGGTCGTTGTGGCCGGCATACCAGCACAGCTGGGAGGCTTCCTCGCCGGTAAGCCCATACGGGCTGGCCGGGTAGTAGCCCGGAAAGTCGGGCCAGCGCAGTGCCGAGAGGTCAAAGCTCATCATATCGGCCTGCCGGATCAGCGGCTCCGCCTGCCGCACATCGGTATGCACTTCACCCAGACGCAGGGTTTCAAAGTGCAGTTTCTCCAGCGTAGCCAGCACGCCGGGCTGCACCAGGTACTGCTGGTGGCCAATCTGGCTGAAGGCGAACAGGAAATTCGGCTCGTGCATCAGAATCCGCTGCAGGTGCGATTCTTCGGCCGGGGCCGTATCCTGCTCGGCCATGTCCACGCGGGAGTCAATGGTCACGTGGCTGACGGGGCGCTCCAGGGTTTCGTAAGCCAGAAATTGCCCGTAGTCCAGGTCGTGGCTGCCACCCAGCAACAGCGGAATGGTCTTTTGCTCCAGCAGAGCAGCCACAATTTCCCGTAGGCGCAGGTAGGTATCTTCCAGGGTGAGGCCGGGGCGCAGGTTACCTAAATCAACCAGCCGGATAGGTCCGGTGCCTTTCTGAAGCTGGTAAAACCGTTCCCGCACGGCGTTGGCAGCATGGCTGGCCGGCGCGCCGGCGGCGCTGCCGCGCCACTCGTCCAGCCCAATCAGGGCCAGATCAGCCGCGCGCCAGTCGGGAAACGTATCCACAAAGCGCGTGGCATAGGCGCCCAGCGTAGTAGGCGCAGGCGCCGCGGCCAGCGGATCTTCGAGAAGCGGATCAAAGAATATCGCAAGGTTCATCAGGCTCGGGCAGTGCTGCTGACAAAACTAGTTAAAAAGGCCGCTGCTACGGTATTCCAACCGGCCGTAAATAGGCTTTCCGCTAAAAAATCAATTTATTTAACCACTATTTCCACCTCACCACCTTTGTTCATGCAAGTTCGTCGCGCTTTTGATATTCTTCCTTATCAACTGGAGAACACCCCTAAATCTGATTGCCTGGCTGCCAAAGTAAACGGAACGTGGGAAAAAATGAGTACCCAGCAGGTGTACGATGCCGCGCAACTGGTGAGCTTGGGTCTGGTAAAGTTGGGGCTGAAGAAGGACGATAAAGTGGCCATCATCTCCATGAACCGCCCGGAGTGGATGCTGGCCGACTACGGCATCTCGCAAATTGGTGCCGTGAGCGTGCCTATGTACCCCAGCATTACGGTGGAGGACTATAAGTACATCTTTGCCGATGCCGGGGTAAAAGCCGTTTTCGTGGCCGATAAGAAGCTGTATGCCAATGTAACAGCCGCTATTGAGGGTCTGAGTATCCCCGCCACCAATATTTTTACATTCGATACCATTCCCGGCGCCCGCCATTTCTCCGAGCTGGTGGAAATGGGCAAGACGGGCGACGTAGCCTCACTGCAGCCCCTGAAGGATGCTGTGCAGCCCGACGACCTGCTCACGCTGATTTACACCAGCGGCACCACCGGCCAGCCTAAAGGCGTGATGCTGTCCCACGACAACATTCTGAGTAACTGCCGCAATTCGCAGCGCTTTGTGCCGGTGAATAAGAATGATATGGCCCTGAGCTTCCTGCCGCTCTGCCACATCTTTGAGCGCATGGTCACCTACCTCTATATGATTAACGGCGTGAGCATTTACTACGCCGAGAGCATGGAAGTCATTGCGGATAACCTGCGCGAAGTAAAGCCCAGCATCTTCACCACTGTGCCGCGTCTGCTGGAAAAGGTGTTCGATAAGATTGTAGCCAAAGGCCACGAGCTGACCGGCATCAAAAAAAGCCTGTTTTTCTGGGCGCTGAATCTGGGTCTGAAGTACGACACGCAGAAAGACCAGGGCGCCTTCTACAATGCCCAGCTGGCCTTGGCCAACAAGCTCATTTTCAATAAATGGCGCGAAGCGCTGGGCGGTAACCTCAAGTGCATCGTTTCCGGCGGTGGTGCGTTGCAGCCGCGTTTGGCGCGCGTGTTCTGGGCCGCTGGCATCCGGGTAATGGAAGGCTACGGCCTCACCGAAACCTCGCCGGTTATTGCTGTGGGCGGCTTCGAGCCCGAAAACAACCTGATTGGCACCGTGGGACCCATCATCGACAACACGGAAGTAAAGATTGCGCCCGATGGCGAAATCCTGACCAAATCGGCCTCCGTGATGAAGGGCTACTACAACAAGCCTGAGCTGACGGCCAAGGAGTTTGATGAGGAAGGCTGGTTCCACACCGGCGACATTGGCGAGCTGGTGAACGGCCGCTTCCTCAAAATCACGGACCGCAAAAAGGAGATGTTCAAGACCTCGGGCGGCAAGTACATTGCCCCGCAGGTAATTGAAGGCAAGCTGAAGGAGTCGCCGCTGGTAGAGCAGTGCATGGTGGTGGGCGACGGGCAGAAATTCCCCTCCGTACTGATTATTCCCGCCTTCGACGACCTGCGCGGCTGGTGCAAGCGCAACGGTTTAGACTGCACCGGGCCCAACGACGAGCTGATCAAAAACGAGAAGATTATATCGATGTACGAAGACCTGGTGAAGAAATACAACCAAGGCTTTGCGCAGTGGGAGCAGGTAAAGAAAGTGGCGCTGCTACCCCAGCAATGGACGGTGGAAACCGGTGAGATGACGCCCACCATGAAGGTGAAGCGCAAAGTCATCTTCCAGAACAACACCGACCTGATCGACAGCTTATATCATACCGACAGCCGCCGCTAACCCCAAGGCCCCGCTATTGGAGTAGCGGGGTCTTTTTATTTATAATAGGTGGGAAGTCGGAAAACCTGGCAGCAGTTAGGCTAAACTTTTTTTGCCTGAACTAGTATGCAAGCATAACATATTTATGTATGTTTACCGGACTTCACCCCGCTCATGACACCGGAAGAAACCGTCGATTATAACATCAAAGTAGCCTGGCACGCCATTTCGCGCATGTACAACACGCAGGCTGCCAAGCACGACATCACCACCAGTATTGGCTTCGTGCTCCTGAACATTGATCAGGAAAACGGCACGCCGGCTACCAAAATTGCGCCCCTGCTGGGCCTGGAAACGCGCAGCCTCACGCGCATTCTGCGCAGCATGGAAGAGAAGGGCCTGATCTACAAACAGGCCGACCAGCTGGACAAGCGCTCCGTGCGCATTTTCCTGACCGAAGAAGGCCTGCAGAAAAAGGAAATTTCCCGCCAGACGGTGCGCCACTTCAACCTGAAGGTGCGCGAGAAAATCCCGCAAAACCAGCTGGATACCTTCTTCACGGTCATTTCTCAGATTACGGCCATGATTGAGGGCAAAACCCTATTCGAGGACTTCACCCTGAAACCCCTGCGCTCGGAGTCTAAGTCGGCTTAGCCGGTCCGGACCCGGAGCGTATCCTGTTTATAACGCATTCCTGCCACCCGCTTCATCTCCTCATGAATCGAACCATTAAAAAAGTAGCTGTTTTAGGCTCGGGCGTCATGGGCTCCCGCATTGCCTGCCACTTCGCCAACATTGGCGTGCAGGTGTTGCTGCTCGACATTGCTCCCAAAGAGCTGACGCCCGACGAAGAGAAAAAAGGCTTGAAGCTGGACGCGCCGGCCGTCAAGAACCGCATCGTCAACAGCTCCCTGCAGGCGGCCATTGCCAGCAACCCTTCGCCGCTGTACCGCAAGGCCGATGCTTCGCGCATCAAAACCGGCAACTTCGACGACAACCTCAAGAATATTGCTCAGTATGACTGGACAATTGAGGTGGTAGTAGAGCGTCTCGACATCAAAAAGAGCCTGTTTGAGCGCGTGGAGCAGTTCCGCAAGCCCGGTACGCTCATTACCTCCAACACCAGCGGCATCCCGATTCATCTGATGACGGAAGGCCGCTCCGAGGACTTTAAAAAGCACTTCTGCGGCACGCACTTCTTTAACCCGCCGCGCTACCTGAAGCTGCTGGAAATTATCCCCACGCCGGACACCGATCCGGCCATTGTGGACTTCCTGCTGCACTACGGCGACCTGTACCTGGGTAAAACCACCGTGCTGGCCAAAGACACGCCTGCCTTCATTGCCAACCGCGTGGGCGTTTTCGCCATTATGGACGTGCTGCAGGTGATGCAGGAGCTGGGCCTCACGGTAGAAGAAGTAGACAAGCTCACCGGTCCGGTTATCGGCCACGCCAAATCAGCCACGTTCCGCACCTCCGATGTAGTGGGTCTGGATACGCTGATGAACGTAGCCAATGGGCTGGCCCAGGGCCTGCCCAACGACGAAGCCAAAGCTGTATTCCAACTGCCCGACTTCCTCAAGAAGATGGGCGAAAACAAGTGGCTGGGCGATAAAACCAAGCAGGGCTTCTACAAGAAAGTAACTGGAGCTAATGGCAAGTCAGAAATTCTGGCGCTGGACCTGAACACGCTGGAGTATAAGCCCAGCCAGAAGGTGAAGTTTGCCACCTTAGAAGCCACCAAGCCGATTGAAAAGCTGGCGGACCGCTTCAAGGTGCTGGCCGCGGGCAAAGACAAAGCCGGTGCGTTCTACCGCAAGATGTTCGCGGGCCTGTTTGCCTACGTGACCAACCGCATTCCGGAAATCACCGACTCGCTCTACAAGATTGACGATGCCCTGCGTGCCGGCTTTGGCTGGGAGTTGGGTCCGTTTGAAACCTGGGATGCCCTGGGCGTGGAGAGAGGCCTGGAGCTGCTGCAGGCCGAAGGCAAAGAGGCCGCCGACTGGGTGCGCGAGATGCTGGACGCCGGCAATACTTCCTTCTACCAGGTAAATAAGCAGGGCGTAAAGCAGTATTACGACCTCGAATCGAAGAGCTACAAGGCCATTCCGGGCGTCGAGAACTTCGTGATTCTGGATAACCTGCGCGCCACGGGCAAAGTGCTCTGGAAAAACGCCGGGGCTTCAGTTATCGACCTCGGCGACGGTATCCTGAACGTGGAATTCCACAGCAAAATGAACACGCTGGGCTCTGATGTTATTCAGGGCTTGCTGAAAGGCGTGGAGCTGGCTGAGAAAGATTTCCGCGGTCTGGTGGTGGGGAACGACGCCCCCAACTTCTCGGCGGGCGCCAATTTGGGCCTCGTGTACATGTTTGCCTTGGAGCAGGAGTACGATGAGATAAACATGATGATTGCTCAGTTTCAGCAGGCCATGATGCGCATGCGCTACAGTAGCATTCCGGTGGTGGGTACACCCCATGGCCTCACGCTGGGTGGCGGCTGCGAGCTGAACCTGCACTGCGACCGGGTAGTAGCTTCGGCGGAAACCTACATGGGCCTGGTAGAATTTGGCGTAGGCCTGATTCCGGCCGGTGGCGGCACCAAGGAAATGACCCTGCGCACCGCCGCCAAGTACGAGGAAGGAGAGCCGGAGTACAACATGCTCCGCAACACCTTCATGACCATCAGCACGGCCAAGGTGTCGACCTCCGCTGCTGAAGCCTTCGATCTGGGCTTTATGCGCCGCGGCGATGAAGTGGTGGTGAACTCCAACCGCGTCATTGCCCAGGCCAAGGCCGCGGCCATTGAGCTGGCCGATGATGGCTACACCCAGCCCACGCAGAAAACCAACATCAAGGTGCACGGCAAAGGCGCGCTGGGCATGTTCCTGACGGGCGTTTCGGCCATGAAGGAAGGCCGCTACATCTCCGACCATGACGTGAAGATTGCCAACAAGCTGGCCTACGTGATGTGCGGCGGCGACCTGAGCGCCCCTACGGAAGTATCGGAGCAGTACCTGCTGGATCTGGAGCGCGAAGCTTTCCTCTCGCTGACCGGCGAGCGGAAAACGCTGGAGCGGATTCAGTCTATTCTGACCACTGGCAAGCCGCTGCGCAACTAACTACTTGTCATGTCGAGCAGAGCGAGACATCTGGCCTGAAAAAGTTGTTGACTTGCTAACTTCAGATTCCTCGCCTTCGCTCGGAAGGACATTCGATTCAACTCTCTAAGAAGAAACTTCTCATGAATGCATATATCGTAGCTGGTTACCGTACGGCCGTAGGCAAAGCCAACCGTGGCGGTTTCCGCTTCACCCGCCCCGATGACCTGGCCGCCGACGTCATCAAGCACCTGGTGGCCTCCGTGCCCGCCCTCGACCCCACGCGCATCGACGATGTGATAGTGGGCAATGCCGTGCCGGAAGCCGAGCAGGGCCTGCAAATGGGCCGTCTGATTTCGCTGCTGGCTTTGCCCATGAACGTATCAGGCCTTATTGTGAACCGCTACTGCGGCTCCGGGGTAGAAACCATTGCCATGGCCGCCGGTAAAATTGCCGCCGGCATGGCCGACTGCATCGTGGCCGGTGGTACGGAAAGCATGAGCCTGGTGCCCACCGTAGGCTGGAAAACGGTGCCCAACTACAAGCTGGCCAAAGAGCACCCGGACTACTACCTCGGCATGGGCCTCACCGCCGAAGCCGTAGCCCAGGACTACAAGATTTCCCGCGAAGACCAGGACCAGTTCTCCTACAACTCCCACCAGAAGGCCATTAAAGCCATTCAGGCCGGCAAGTTCAAGGAACAGATTGTGCCCATCACGGTAGAAGAAACTTACCTGGACCCCGCCAGCGGCAAAAAGAAAACCCGCTCTTACGTGGTAGATACCGATGAAGGCCCCCGTGCTGATACCTCGGTAGAAGCCCTGGGCAAGCTGCGCCCCGTGTTTGCAGCCAACGGTACCGTAACGGCCGGCAACTCCTCCCAGACTTCCGATGGCGCTGCCTTCGTCATTGTGATGTCGGAGCGCATGGTGAAGGAGCTGAACCTGGAGCCCATTGCCCGCATGGTAACCTACGCCACCGAAGGCATTGACCCGCGCATCATGGGCATGGGCCCGATTAAAGCCATTCCGAAGGCACTGAAGCAGGCCGGCATGAAGCTGGAAGACATTGACTTGTTCGAGCTGAACGAGGCTTTTGCTTCTCAGAGTCTGGCCGTTATGCGCGAGCTGGGCATGGACCAGAGCAAAGTGAACGTGAATGGCGGCGCCATTGCGCTGGGGCACCCACTGGGCTGCTCGGGAGCCAAGCTCAGCATTCAACTGTTCCACGAGCTGCGGGCGCAAAACAAGAAATACGGCATGGTAACCGCCTGCGTGGGCGGCGGCCAGGGCGTAGCCGGCATTTATGAACTGCTGAAATAAAAGACGGTTGTCATGCTGAGCGAAGTCGAAGCATCTCGCGTGCTGATGTTGGAGTAGTAATTCAACTATTTACCACACTAGCGAGATGTCTCGACTTCGCTCGACATGACAACTGGTTTGCAAGAACAACCCCGGCAGTTCGGGGTTTTCTTTCCGGAATATACTCGGCAAGCCTACTATTTTTTTGTATATTTCGGTACGACAATTTGTTGAGCTACTGTGTTAATAAGTAGTTGACAGCCATCGGAATAATTTGCTTTCCCCTCGATAATCCCCAACCCCCTCAATACCTCACCCAGTCATGGAAGTAACCAACAAACTGACCAAGGGCGGCGAGTTCATCATCAAAGAGACCGACGCTCAGGAAGTATTTACCCCCGCCGAATTCTCGGAGGAGCAGCGCATGATGTACCAGACCTGTCTGGACTTTGTGCAGACCGAAGTAGACCCTTTGCTGGAGCGCCTCGATAACCACGAGGAAGGCCTGCTGGAAGGCCTGATGAAAAAGGCCGGCGAACTGGGCCTGTTCGGCGTGAGCATTCCCGAGCAGTACGGCGGCTACGATATGGACTTCAACACTGCCCTGCTGGTGACAGAAGGCGTAGGTGGCGGCCACTCCTTCCCGGTAGCCTTCGCGGCTCACACGGGTATCGGCATGCTGCCCATCCTGTACTTTGGTACCCAGGAGCAGAAAGACAAATACATTCCCAAGCTGACCAGCGGCGAGTGGCTGGGGGCTTATTGCCTCACCGAGCCCGGCTCGGGCTCCGACGCCCTGGGCGCACGCAGCAAAGCTGTGCTGACGGAAGATGGCGAGAGCTACGTGCTCAACGGCCAGAAAATGTGGATTACCAACGCCGGTTTCGCGCACGTGTTCATCGTGTTTGCGCAGGTAGATGGGGATAAGTTCACGGGCTTCATTGTGGAGCGCGGCACCCCCGGCCTCAGCTTCGGCAACGAAGAGCACAAGATGGGCATCAAAGGCTCATCCACCCGCCAGGTATTCCTCTCGGATGTGAAAATCCCGAAGGAAAACGTGCTGGGCGAGATTGGCAAAGGCCACCTCATTGCCTTCAACATCCTGAACATTGGCCGCATTAAGCTGGCCGCGGCCTGCCTGGGCGCTACCAAGCGAGTGGTGGCTACCAGCGTGAAGTATGCCAACGAGCGGATTCAGTTTAAGCTGCCTATCTCCAAGTTCGGCGCCATCAAGTACAAGCTGGCCCAGCAGGCCATCCGCACCTACGCCGTAGAATCGGCTATTTACCGGGCGGGTATGGATATCCACCGCATGGAGCAGGAGCTGCTGAGCCAGGGCCAGAGCCACAACGAAGCTTTGCTGGGCGCTGCCCGCGAGTTTGCTGTGGAGTGTGCTATCCTGAAAGTAGAAGGCTCGGAAGTGCTGGATTACGTGGTGGATGAAGGCGTGCAGATTTATGGCGGCTACGGCTTCTCAGCCGACTACCCCATGGACCGCGCTTACCGTGACTCCCGCATTAACCGCATCTTCGAAGGCACCAACGAAATCAACCGGATGCTGGCCGTAGACATGATCCTGAAAAAGGCCATGAAGGGCGAGCTGGATCTGATGGGCCCCGCCCAGGCCGTGCAGCAGGAGCTGATGGCTATTCCGGACTTCAATACCGAAGAAGAAACCGGCCTGTTTGCTGCCGAGAAAAAGACCCTTCAGAAGCTGAAGAAGGCAATTCTGATGGTGGCCGGCACGGCGGTGCAGAAGTACATGAACTCCCTGGCCAAAGAGCAGGAAGTGCTCATGAACATTGCCGACATGGCCATCAAGGTCTACACCGCCGAAAGCACTTTGCTGCGCGTGGAGAAAGAGGCTGGCACCAAAGGCGAAGAAGCCGTTGCCAATCAGGTAGACATTGCCCGCGTGTACCTCTACGATACCGTGGACCTGGTGAACAAGGCCGGCAAAGACGCCATTGCCTCCATGACGGAAGGCGACGAGCAGCGCCTGCTGGCCATGGGCCTCAAGCGCTTCACCAAAGCTGAGCTGTTCAACGCCAAAGAGGCCCGTCGTCGCATTGCGGATGCCATGATTCAGGCCAACGATTACGTGTATTAGGGGTAATTCACGTAAGGAAAACTCACTACCAAAAGCCGCTCCCGCTGGGGGCGGCTTTTTTTGTTTGGTACAACGCCGGATAAGCAGATGCCGTTTGCAGCAGACATCCCACCTTCAACCCATCCGCGAAACCATGACGAACGAACAAGTAAAGGGCCAGGACTTTTACAACAGCGTACTGCAGTTTTATGACCATGCGGCGAGCTTCTCTAAGCTGGACCCCGGCATTATTGCACAGATCAGGGCCTGCAACAGCATCTACAAGGTAAATTTCCCGGTAGAGGTAGACGGGCACGTGCAGGTGTTTGAAGGGATTCGGGTGCAGCACAGCCATCACAAGCTGCCCAGCAAGGGCGGTATTCGCTACAGCGTGTACGTAGATGAGGAAGAAGTAATGGCTCTGGCCACCCTCATGACCTTTAAGTGTGCCCTGGTAGATGTACCGTTTGGCGGAGCCAAGGGCGGGGTAAAAATCAACCCGCGCACCAGCTCCCTGCAAACGCTGGAACGGGTTACGCGCCGCTACGCCAGCGAGCTGATCAAGAAAAACCTGATTGGCCCCGGCATGGACGTGCCCGCCCCGGACTACGGCACCGGTAGCCGGGAAATGGCCTGGATTGCCGATACCTACATGACTTTTAAATACGGCGACACCAGCGCCCTGGGCTGCGTTACGGGCAAGCCCGTGGGGCAGGGCGGTATTCGGGGACGCACGGAGGCTACCGGCCTGGGCGTGTTCTACGGGCTGCGCGAGCTGCTGGAAGATGAGCCCATGCTTCAGAAAATAGGGCTGAGTAGCGGCATTGCCGGCAAGCGCATCGTTGTGCAGGGCCTGGGAAATGTAGGGTACTATGCCGCCCACTTCTGCCAGGAAGCCGGCGCGCTTATTACGGGCATTGCCGAGCGCGAAGGCGGAATTTATAGTGAGCGTGGGCTGGACGTAGCGGCCGTGTTCAAGCACCGCCAGGATACGGGCTCCATTCTGGGTTTTGCCGGCGCTAAGGATGTGCCCCAGTCCCTGGAGCTGCTGGAATACGAGTGTGATGTGCTACTACCGGCCGCGCTGGAAAACCAGATTCACGAGGGAAATGCGCCGCGTATCAAAGCCAAAATCATTGCCGAAGGCGCCAACGGCCCCACCACCAAAGACGCGGAGAAAATTCTGCTGGAGCGCGGCATCGTAATTCTGCCCGACCTCTACCTAAACGCCGGCGGCGTAACCGTTTCATACTTCGAGTGGCTGAAAAATCTTTCCAACGTGCGCTTTGGCCGCATGGGCAAGCGGGCGGAGGAAGCGGCCATGAAGCGCCTGGTAGAAACCATTGAGCGCAACACGGGCAAGAAAGTTTCGGAGCAGGAGCGGCAGCTCATCGTGCACGGCGCCGACGAAATTGACCTGGTGCGCTCCGGCCTCGAAGACACCATGATTACGGCCTACCACGCCATCCGGCAGGTAATGAAGGACGTGCCCGGCATCACGGACCTGCGCACGGCGGCCTTCTACAACGCCATTGAGAAAATTGGCGTGAGCTACCAGGCGCTGGGAATCTTCCCGTAAACCCCGGCAGAAACCCCGCAAAAAAGGCGTGGCCCGACGACCGTAAGTCATCGGGCCACGCCTTTTTTATGCGCGGAGGTGGCTATTTCACGGTAATCTTGTTCAGCATCAGGGCTGCTGATTTCTTGTTAGGGCGGCTCACGCCGATGATGGTTTTGGCATCCAGCCAGGTGGTAAAGTCCTTCACGTAAGCCAGGTTCTGGTCGGCGGCTACATTCAGGCCCAGCTTTTTGGGCTCCGTTACCACACCGGTGCGGGCATTCACGCGGCGCAGGTACAGGTCAGACTTGCCTTTGATTTTTTCCTGGGTCAGGATTTCCAGCTCATTGCCGAAGGAAGCCATGCGGTAGCCGATACCAGCAAAGCCTTCCGCGGGCGAAGCCACCTGATCTTTGGCAATGATGGTATTCCAGGTGGGCGTCTGAAACTGGTTGTAACCGAATAGATGCAGCTCGCGGGCGTGTACCGGCGAGGTATCACCACCTTCTTCATACTTTTTCTCGGCTATTACTACCAGTGAGCTGTCGGGCGTCATGATCACATCGGATAGATATATGTCTTCCAGGCGCTTGGCACTGCTCTGCGTGGCTTTGTTTACGATGGTGAGATACTCCGGCTTGAACCGGAATTCCGGCGCAAACTTCAGCTCGCCGCCGGCAGTGGGGTCAAACTTGAGAAGCTTGAGGCTATAGTACTGCCCGGTTTCGCGCTCCGTGCAGATAGCCGCCCCCAGGATAACGCCGTTCGGGTGCACCGTGAATTTAGTGTCGAACACATTCACCACTTTGCCGCCAAACGTGCCGCCCACCACTACCGACATCACCTTCACATCGGGGTTGTCGTTGCGATACTGGCGCACAGCTATTTTTTTCATGCCGTCCGTTACCAGGGCCACGTACTGGGTGCCGTCGTTGGCTACGTACACGGTGGGGGAGAAGAAGTCGCCTAGGTCATGGAAATCGTAGACGCGGGTTTTCAGCTTGGTCAGCTTCTGATCGAAGATGTTGGCGCTCAGGGCCCGGATCTGCACGTCGCGGGTGAGGTAGCGGAAGGCCACCAGGTGCGTGCCATCGGGTGAAATAGCTACGCCGGGGCGCCGGTCGCGCGGGGCAGCATCTATCAGCTTCTTCGCGGCGGTCTTCTGGCCATTGCTCAGGTCTACGGCTATAACGGAGAGGTTCTGGGCGCCGGTTTCCTTGTGGTGTATCACTACCAGCGCCTGCTCCTTATTGCGGGAAAATGCCTCAATGGTTTCGCCGGCGGCCACGGGGATAATGGCCTGCCAGGCCCGCTTCAGCTCCGTGTTGTAGCGCTCTACGGTATACTCGGTGGCCGATTTGTGGCCGAGGACGATGAAATCAGTAGAGCCGGCCAGCGCTAGGGTTTTGTGGGGCACGCGCTGGTTGTAGCGGTCCTCCGACTGCTCGGGTACGTAGCTGAAAGCGGTTTTTGCCTTTTGGGCGGTAGCCGTAGGGGCGGCAACGGTCCAGGCCAGAGCAAGGCTGCTTATCCAAAAAAGAAAGTTAAGACGCACGGCAAAAGACAGTTAACAAGAAAAAATGAAAAAAAACTGAAAAAGTCTTCTCCAAAGGTATCAACTCTGCCCTCAGTTCCGTACATGGCCACAATGCCGCGAATGGCCACCACCGCTTTTTGAAATCTTCACGAATCCTTAACCGCCTTTTTTGTCCTCGCTCTCCCGCTTCACCGTTCCTTTGTCTGTGCCTTCACAGTAGAAAGGTGCTGATTGACTTATAAAAAGGATATTTTGTCCTCTAGGATGTTCTGGTGATTTTTGCCGGCATCTACCAGCCAATCATCGTACTTTTGCCCCTGATTCTTTGATTTACCTCGATTTTACGACGGCTCTGGCTTAATTCTTGCACTATCAGCCAGCGCTTATTTGAAGACCACCATTCATATGAAATTTTTACTCAAAGCTTTTTTATTATTCACGCTGATTGTAGTTGGTAAGCTTGCCAAACAACCATTAACGTACGTAAATCTGGTTGCTGAAAAGCCCCAAACCGTAGTAGGTACTACCTCAACGGATAGCCACACGTTTTTTGTGCAGCAGGTAAGCCATAAATCAGGCGGCTATCACCAGGCCCCCGGCACACCGCCTTCCTCAAGCGGTGATCAAATCTTTACGATTGAGTAAAGCGAAAAGCGGAAGTGATTCCGCTTTTTTTATGCCCGCTGCCGTCGGGTTTAGCTAATCCGGCTCCAGTTTACAGCCGTGGCCGGCAGCGAATCAATATGCTGCCGGATGTTGCGGTTTTCCGGGTGGTTCAGCTCCGGGTCTTCGTTCAGCAGGCCCTGGGCGGCGGCCCGGCTTTCCGTTAGAATGCGGCCATCTTTGGCCAGATCAGCAATGAGCAGGTCCAGCACGCCACTTTGCTGGGTGCCCATCAGGTCGCCGGGGCCGCGCAGCTTCAGGTCGATGTCGGCAATTTCAAACCCGTTGTTGGTGCGCACCATGGTTTCAATGCGGGTGCGGGAGTCTTTGCTGAGCTTGTAGCCGCTCATCAGAATACAGTAGCTCTGGTCGGCGCCCCGGCCCACGCGGCCACGCAGCTGGTGCAGTTGGGAAAGGCCGAAACGCTCGGTGCTTTCAATGACCATTACGGAGGCATTAGGCACATTTACACCCACCTCAATAACGGTGGTGGCCACCATAATCTGGGTTTTGCGCTCAATGAAGCGCTGCATCTCGGCGTCTTTCTCGCCGGCCGTCATGCGGCCGTGCACAATGCTGATTTGCAAGTCCGGGAAGGCGCGGGCCACGCTTTCGTAGCCATCCATAAGGTCTTTATAGTCGGCCATGGCCTCGCTTTCTTCAATCAGCGGGTACACAATGTACACCTGCCGGCCCAGGGCAACCTGGTCGCGCAGAAACTGGAATACCTTCAGGCGGTTGGAGTCAAAGCGGTGCACCGTAACAATGGGCTTACGGCCGGCCGGCAGCTCATCAATCACGGACACGTCCAGGTCGCCGTAGAGCGTCATGGCCAGGGTGCGCGGAATGGGCGTGGCCGTCATTACCAGCACGTGGGGTATCACGTGGGGGTTTTTCTGCCAGAGCTTGGAGCGCTGGGCCACGCCAAAGCGGTGCTGCTCATCCATAATGGTGAGCCCCAGGTTGCGGAACTGCACCACATCTTCCAGCAGGGCGTGGGTGCCCACCAGCATATGCATCTCGCCGGAGCGCAGCTGCTCGTGCAGCACGCGCCGCTCGGCGGTGCGGGTGCTGCCCGTCAGCTTGCCAATCTTCAGTCCCAGCAGGTCGGCATACTGCTTCAGGCCCACATAGTGCTGGTCGGCCAGAATTTCGGTGGGCGCCATCAGGCAGCTTTGCGCGCCGTTGTCGGCGGCCATGAGCATGCTGATAAAGGCCACGATGGTTTTGCCCGAGCCCACGTCGCCCTGCAGCAGGCGGTTCATCTGCTTGCCGGCGCAAAAATCCTTGTAGATGTCGTGAATCACCCGCTTCTGCGCCCCGGTGAGGTCGAAGGGCATGATGTTTTTGTAGAAGTGCACCAGCGTGGGCACTTCCTTGAAAATCTGGCCGGCCAGCTCAATCTTGCGCTGGGTTTTCTGGCGCAGCAGCTTGAGCTGCACGTAAAACAGCTCCTCAAACTTGAGGCGGAAGCGGGCGGCCTGCAGCAGCTCGGGCGTCTGCGGAAAGTGAATCTGCTGGAGCGCCGTGGCCTTATCCATCAGCGCATAGTGCTGAATCAGGGCCGGCGACAGGGTTTCCTGCACCTGCGGCAGCGCAATCTTCAGCAAGTCGGCCACCATGCGGGCAATGGCCTTGCTGTCGATGCGGTGGTAGTTCTTGAGCTTTTCGGTGGTGTTGTAGACTGGCTGCAGGAAGCTCTGGCCCGGTTTGGCCTCGGTCACTTCTTCCAGTTCGGGGTGCGCCATCTGGGGCCGGCCGTTGAACATGGTGGGCTTGCCAAAGACAATGTATTCCTGGTGATTCCGGATGATCTTCTCCAGGTAGTTCACCCCCTTAAACCAGACCAGCTCCAGCTCCCCGCTGGCATCGGCGACTTTGGCCACCATGCGCTTTTTAGGGCCCTCTCCCAGCACTTCACGGTTGCGGAGCACGCCTTTCACCTGCACGTAAGGAAGGTCGTCGTGCAGGTCGCAGATGTTATAGAACTGGGTGCGGTCGAGGTAGCGGAACGGGTAGCGCTGAATCAGGTCGCCGTACGTGAAAATGCCCAGCTCCTTTTGCAGCAGCTGGGCCCGTTGCAGGCCCACACCCCGCAGATACTCAATTTTGGTTTGAAAGAAATTACTCATGGATCAGCTGCAAGCTATAAGCTTCAGGCTGCAAGCTTAAAAAACAAAAAAATGCTCGGAGAAAAAGGCGGCTACAGGCTACAAAGCTTGTGGCTTGCAGCTCAACTCACTGATATTTGAGGGTGTTCAGCAGGTGCACAATGTCCTGCTTTACATAGTCGATGACGGGCGCCAGGGAATCATTGGCGGTAGCCGTGCGGAAGTAGAGGGCACCCCGGAAGAAGTGTTTGGTGCTATCCGTAGTATAAAACTGCAGCTGGCTGGGTACCTCTCCCTGCAACTCAAATACCGATACGCGCATGCCGCTGGGCGTTTTCAGCAAGCTTTCATCAATAGCGGTGGCCTTGATTTCGTGCTTGCCCGTGAGCTTGCGCGCGTCCTCCATCATCTTGTTGTAGAGCTTGGGGTTCTGGCGCACATCGGTGTAAGTAATCTGTACGTTGGCTTTCAGCGTGGGGTAGTACACGTTAATCCAGTGCGGCTGGGCCAGGTAGGATGAATCGCGCAGCACTTTGGCAAAGCGGGAGTACTCAAACGTGTAGGGATGCCCGGGCGCCAGCTGTTGGTAGCGGTGCGGCGGCAGATCAATGCGGTTAAAGCCCTTGGGCTTGGGCGTAAAATCGGGGGCAGAAGAGCAGCCGGCCGCTAATAGCAGAAAGCCTAAAGCAGCACCCAGGCTGCGGAGAAAGGAAGAAGCAGGCATTTGAAACAATGCGGAGTTTACTCAAAGGTAGCCACTAACGGGCACTGTGCCGCACAACGCAAAAAAGCCCCGGCAAAGTGCCGAGGCTACTCACAAGCCGCAGAGCGGCTGTTCTGATTAGAAAGGAAGCTGGTCGAGTTCCGGCTCCTGGCGGAATGTAGTAGGCGCCGCCGCAGATTGCTCTGCGGCGGGCGTATCATCGTTGTGCGGGCGGCCGCCCAGCATGGAAATCTCATCGGCTACAATCTCCGTGATGTAGCGCGTCTGATTGTCCTTATCCTGGAACTGGCGGGTGCGCAGCTTGCCTTCTACGTACACCTGCTGGCCCTTTTTGAGGTACTTCTCAGCCATTTCGGCCAGGCCGCGCCAGGCAGTAATGTTATGCCACTCGGTGCGCTCTACCCGGTTGCCTTGCTTGTCTTTGTAATAGTCGTTGGTGGCCAGCGTGAAATGAGCTACACTGGTGCCGCCTTCCAAATGACGGACTTCTGGGTCTTTGCCCAGGTTCCCAACCAGGATTACTTTGTTTATGCCTGCCATAGTCTGACAATGAAAAGTTTAAGTATGAAATAGGGTTGTTTTATGATAGGTTAAAGATAGATATAAATATCATAAATTCCAACAGGTTTAGCTTGTGTTTTATATGCCAATATAATTAGTAATCAATAATGGTTTAGGTAGCTGTTCCACTTCTTCCATGGAGAAGGCCGTTAAGCCCGTAGCGGCAATAGCCGCCGCCGATAAGGGCTCCTGCAACCACACCGCGTGAAACCGGGCTTCCAGCTTCTGGTGGCTTAACACCTGCCGGAAAGCGGGCGTTGGCTCTTCTACCCGGTCGGTAGCCAGCTTGCCGCCCAGGGCCTCTACCTGGTCAATAATTCTGTGCGGGGCTAGTTCCGGCAATTCCGTCTCCGTTAGGGCAAAATCATAGAGCCCCAGCCAGATGTCTTTCTCTATGCGCTTGCGCATGTAGATTCTATCGGCGTGGCGGAGCACCAAGTAGTGGAAATAGCGGGTACGGGCGACTTTTGCCTTGCTTTTCACCGGTAGCTCGGCTACCAGCCCGTGCTGAAAGGCGTAGCACTCGCTCTGCACAGGGCAAAACAGGCAGTCCGGCTTCAGCGGGGTGCACTGAATGGCACCAAACTCCATAATGGCCTGGTTGAACTCAGCGGGCGCATCGGCCGGAATCAGCGTATCAGCCAGCTGCTGGAAAACCTTGCGGCTGGCCGGCACGGCAATGTCAGCCGAAATGCCAAACACTCGGGCCAGCACCCGGAATACGTTGCCATCCAGCACCGCTACTTTTTCATCGTAAGCAAAAGAGGCAATGGCGGCCGCGGTGTACTGGCCCACGCCGCGCAGCTGCAGCAAGCCGGCGTACGTACCAGGAAACTGCCCCTCAAATTCCCGTACTACCTGCTGGGCGGTATGATGCATGTTGCGGGCCCGGGAATAATAGCCCAGGCCCTGCCAGTGGCGCAGCACCTCATCCTCGGGAGCGGCCGCCAGATCATGCACAGTGGGATAAGTGGTGATAAAATCGAGGTAGTAGGGGAGGCCCTGCTTGACCCGGGTTTGCTGCAGAATCACTTCCGAAAGCCAGATGGCATAAGGGTCGCGGGTGTGCCGCCAGGGCAGGTCCCGGCGGTGGCGCGGATACCAGGCCAGCAGGGCGCGGGAGAAGAACGGATGGGCGGCAGAAGAGGAAGAAGGCGTCAAAATGGTGAAGAAGAAAGGCTTGTCAGATGAAGAGCATCCAACATGGATTCGGGAGAAAGTATTGTAAAACAAAAAAAGGAAACTACCTTTGTGGCCCCAATTCGTAGGCGAACCGCCTATTGGGCAAAGGCTTACGTATAGAATCGGGGAGTTTTGCCCGTATATTTTTTCACTCCATAGTACACTTACCAGCGTGACTAAAGCAGAAGTAATCGCCGAAATTGCCGAGAAGACTGGCATTGAGAAAGCAGACGTTTCGGCTACCGTAGAAGCCTTCTTCAAAGTAGTGAAGGATTCCATGGCCGATGGCAACAACATCTACGTGCGTGGCTTCGGAAGCTTCGTCAACAAAAAACGGGCGAAAAAAGTAGCCCGCAACATCTCGAAAAACACGTCGATTATCATCGACGAACACTTCATCCCGAGCTTCAAGCCGTCGAAAACCTTCATCGGCAAGATCAAAAACAGCAAGAAGATCAAGGAGCTGGCTCAGGCATAAGTTCGTTTCTTTGTAACATTGCCGCAGCGCCGCCAGGTTTTCGTGTAAAGCCCGGCGGCCTGCTTTTTTCTTCGCATGGCTCGTACTTCCTCTTCGCATCAACTGATTCTGGTCCTCGTCGCTCTGGTGATAGTGGGGGCCTTGTTTATGTTGCCGAAGGGAATTGTGAAGCCCAAAGAAGGCAAAGGCGAGCTGGCGCAAACCGCAGCTCGCACAGCTAACCGCGACAATGGTGCCGCAGCCCCCTCTACAGCTTCTGTAGAAGGGGCTGCGCCCGTTACGGCCGGTGCTACGCCTGAGCAGCCCCACATGGCCGCTACTCCGGCGCAGCAGAAGGAGCTGGCGCAGCTGCGGGCTAAATACGCTGCTGCCGATGGCACCGCAAAATCCCGCCTGGCCGGTGACCTGGCCAAGCAGTATGCCGCCGTCAATAAGTTTGACAGCGCAGGATACTACTACGAGCAGGTAGCCGTGGCCCGCCCCGGTGAGCAAGCCTGGAAACGGGCCGCCGATCAGTACTTCGAAGCGTTCAGCTTCGCGGCTACCGAGGAGCGGGCTAAGCAGCTGAGTGCCAAGGCCCGGGAGCTGTATGAGCGGGTGCTCAAGAACAACCCCGATAACCTGGATGCGAAAACCAACCTGGGGATGACGTACATGGCCAGCGAAAACCCCGTACAGGGTGTTGTAATGCTGCGCGAGGTGCTGGCCACCGACCCCCGCAACGAAAAGGCGCTCTATAATCTGGGTGTGTTGTCGTTGCAAAGCAACCAGGCCGAAAAGGCCGTGGAGCGTTTCCGGGAGCTGGTGAAATATCACCCCGAAAACGAAAGCGGCCAATTTTACCTGGGGGTGGCCCTGGCGCAAACCGGCAACCGTGCCGAAGCCCGCAAGGTGTTCACCGAAGTAAAGAAAAACAGTACCGATCCGGCTTTGTCGGCCTCGGTTGATCAGGAATTGCAGAAGCTGCAATAATCATTTTTTAACCTTAACCACTTTCACCCATGCCCTGCGGTAAAAAAAGAAAGCGTCATAAGATTGCTACCCACAAACGCAAGAAGCGTCTGCGCAAGAACCGTCACAAGAAGAAGTAAGCCTTTCGGGGTTTGCTGGCGGGCGTAACGCACTGCGCGTTTAAGCGCCCGTCTATCTCTCATGTCATATCCCCGAGAGTGGCTAACTGTGCGCTTTCCCCGTGGCTTGAAAGGGAAGCTGGTGCTCTGTGCACTGGCTTCCCTTTGCGGGTTTCTGGTCAGGCCAGCGGGCTGCTCACTCGGAGATATACCTTAAACAGCCTAATCCATTGAGTAACGAATTAATCATTAATTCTACTCAGGACGGAGAACGGATTGCTCTGCTCCAGGACAAGCGGCTCATCGAATATCATTTCGACCGCAACGACACCAACTATTCCGTTGGTGACATCTTCCTGGGTACGGTCAAGAAAGTTATGCCCGGTCTGAACGCCGCGTTCATTGATATCGGGTATCAAAAGGATGCTTTTCTACACTACGGCGACCTTGGGGAAAATTTTCCCTCGCTTACCAAGTGGGTGAAAGGTGTCCAGTCGCAGAAAATTACCGTCGGCCCCCTGAAAACCTTCCAGTTTGATGGGCAGCTGGACAAAGTCGGCAAGATTGCTGACACCGTGAAAAAGGGCCAGCAAATGCTGGTTCAAATTGTCAAGGAGCCCATTTCCACCAAAGGCCCACGCCTGTCCACGGATATTTCCATGGCCGGTCGCTACCTCGTGCTGGTGCCCTTTTCCAATACCATCAGTGTTTCCAAGAAAATTGTCAGCCGCACGGAGCGGGAGCGTCTCAAGCGTCTCATTGCCTCCATTAAGCCCGATAATTTTGGCGTGATCATCCGCACCGTGGCTGAAGGCCGCGAAGTGGCTGAGCTCGACAAGGATATGCAGAGCATGGTGGATAACTGGAACCAGCTTTACCAGACCCTGCGCACGGCCAAGCCGAACGACAAGGTGCTGGGCGAGCTGGGCCGGACCAGCTCCATGCTGCGCGATATGCTCAACGAGTCGTTCGATGCCATTACCGTGGACTCGGCGCCGATGTATGAGGAGATGCGCAGCTACCTCCAGAAAATTGCCCCCGATAAGCTGGGTCTGCTTAAGCTTCACAACGCCAAAGTAAAGGTGTTTGAGCAGCACGGCATTGAAAAGCAGCTGAAGTCGCTGTTTGGCAAAACCGTGACGGTGCCGGGCGGTGGTTACCTCGTTATTGAGCACACCGAAGCCCTGCACGTTATCGACGTGAACTCGGGCAACAAAAGCAACCAGGAAGGCGACCAGGAGGCTACGGCTCTCATGATCAATATGCTGGCGGCCAAGGAAGTAGCCCGGCAGCTGCGCCTGCGTGATATGGGCGGCATTATCGTGGTCGATTTCATTGATATGAAGTCGGCAGATAGCCGCAAGAAGGTAGAAGACGCGGTGAAGGACATTATGAAGCACGATAAAGCGCGCTTCACTATTCTGCCCATCACCAAGTTTGGCCTGCTCCAGATTACGCGGCAGCGCGTACGCCCCGCCGAGAACATTGTAACCGGTGAGGTGTGCCCCACCTGTGGTGGCACGGGCAAGATTTCCGCTTCTATTCTGGTAACGGATGAAATCGACAACAGCATTGAAGACCTTCTGGTAACTCAAAACCAGGCGGGCATCACGCTGTATGTGCATCCGTTCCTGCACGCCTACTATACTAAAGGCTTGGTAAGCCGGCAGATGAAGTGGTACCTCAAGTACTACAAGTGGGTGAAAATCATGAAGGACACGTCCCTGGGCCTGACGGAATACCGCATCGAAGACGAGCAAGGCGAAGATATTGCCCTACACTCGGCCGCTGCGGCTATGAGCCGCCTGCAGGATCGTGAAATAGAAATTACAGACTAACGGTTTTTCTGCGAAAGCCCCGCCTGAACAAGAAGAAAAGCCCGCGCTGCTGGAAGCAACGCGGGCTTTTTTGTGCGGTAGAAGGCTGGCCTAGAACTTCAGGCCCAGATCCAGGGCAAACTCACTATTTTTGAGCACCACATTGCTGAAGTTGCGCTCATCGCCATAATAGTTGTCGATGTTGGGCAGGCCGCGCTGGTAGTGCAGGCCGGCGAATACCTTGGTGCTCTGGCCCATCTGGTACTCGGTGCCAAAGCCTATCATCACGCCCAGATCAGGCACCAGCAGGAATTTATTGGCTTTGAAAACGGCGTTGTTATTGCCTGGGTCTTTGTATTCTTTCTCGCCGTTGATCCGGGTGCCGATGTTGGCGCCGACCACGCCGCCCAGCTGGAAATAGAGCTTGGTATCGGTGGCAATATCGTTGGTGAAAAGCTTCATGGTGAGCGGAATCTGCAGATACTGGGCCGTGATTTTAGCCGTCTGCGAGGTGCCGGTACCCGGGTCGTTGTAGCGAATGGTGCCGCCTTTGCCGGCCAGCTCCAGCCCGGAACTGAAGGCGTAGTTTTCGCCAAAGAAATAATCAACTACCAGGCCGCCGCCCAAACCGAGCTTCGATTTTTCTTTCTCGAAGCTATTGGCCGAGCCATCGGCTCGCAGATATGTAATGGAAGGGGATACCTTCAGGCCAATTTCAACCTGCGCCGAAGCGGCAGTAGCGGTGGCGGCCGTCAGGAAAAGGGCCAGGAACGTCTTTTTCATATAAAAGCAAGGAAAAACGGGGTCAGACAATAGCGTCAGTAGCGCGGCGTTTCGTTTTGGCTAATTTCGCCCTAAAGATAGAAGCGTGAAGTACAATCTCCCCCACATGCGCCCGTTGTTTCACTTTCTGCCGTGGCTGTGTGCCATAGGACTGCTGGCCGGCTGTAGCCGGGATACTTCCTCCTGTGAGCTTGACCCGGCCGTAGCGCGGGTAGAGGCCCCGGTACAGATGGAGGATCTGACGCGCCCGTTCTTCCAGATTAAGACGCCCGCCGACGCCAAACGTTTTCTGGCGGCCGAGCCCCTGTTTGCTACCCATTTCCTGCTGCGCCGCCAATACCCCTCAGACGACGTGCTGGCCCAGCGCCTGACGCAGTTGGCCACCAACGAAGGACTGCAGAAGCTGGGCCGCGAAACAGAAGCCGCCTTTAAGGATACCGCGGCCCTGCGGCGCCAATTGCAGCAGGCCTTCCAGCACGTGCGCTTCTACTTCCCCGATTTCCGGGTGCCGCCCGTCAAGACCTTTGTAAGCGGCCTAAGCCAGGACGTATTCGTGAACGACAGCCTGCTGGTGCTGGGGCTCGACTTTTTTGTGGGCCCCAAGGCCAGCTACCGGCCCAACGTGCCCGAGTACATTGTCCGCCGCTATACGCCGGAGCATTTGTTGCCTACCGTGATGCTGGCCGTATCCAGCAAATACAACCGCAAGCAGCTAACCAACCAAACCATGCTGGCCGAAATGGTCCAGTTTGGCAAGGCGCTGTACTTCGCCGAAAAAATGCTGCCCTGCACCCCCGATTCCCTGCTGATTGGCTACACGGCCAAAGAAATAGAAGGTGTACAGTACAACGAAGGCAAAGTGTGGGGCCATTTCATTGAGAAAAACCTGCTGTACAATACCACGCCCTTCGTGATTCAGAAGTACGTAGGTGAGCGGCCCGACGTACCGGAAATCGACAAGACGGCGCCCGGCCGCATAGGAGCATGGGTTGGCTGGCAGATTGTGCGTAAGTATATGGCTGAAAACGCTAAGGTGACCTTGCCGCAGCTTATGGCCAACCGAGACGCGCAGCAGATCCTTAACCAGTCGCGCTACCGCCCGCAGAAGCGTAAGTAGGCGGTAAGGAAGGTGTAGCGCGAAGCTCCAGCTTCGCGTACGAGCAACGCGAGTTCCCACGCGTCTGCATACGCCGGCTACTCGCTTCGCTCGTGCACGAATCTGGAGCTTCGCGCTACTGTGGGCGCTACTGAATTCGCTACTGAATTTATGCACATCCTCGTTTTCAGCCAGTACCACACCAATCCCGACTGCCCGGCCACGAGCCGGCATTACTCCCTGCTGGCGCATATTGCCCGGTACCACCGCGTTACGCTCATTACCACCCGCACCTGGGAGCAACAGCGCCTGACGCAGGAGTTTCCGTGGCTACCGGAAGGCGTAGAGATGCGCGCCGCCGATATACCGTACCATAACCGCATGGGGCCGGCGCGGCGGGTACTGGCGTTTGGGCAGTACGTAGCCTACGCCTATCGGGAAGGGCTGAAAGTAGATAAGCCGGATGTTATCTGGGGCATTTCCACGCCGCTCACGGCCGCCTGGGTGGCGGCCCGGGTAGCGCGCCGGCGCCGGGTGCCGTGGGTATTTGAGGTGCAGGATTTGTGGCCATCTTTCCCCATTGCTATGGGGGCCGTACCTGCCGGCTGGGCCCGGCAACGGCTGTTTGCGCTGGAGAAAAGCCTGTACCAGAGCGCCGCCCATGTTCTGCCCCTCTCGCCGGATATGACGCGCTACGTTACCGATCTGGGAATACCGGCCGCCAAGGTAACTACCGTTCTCAATGGCACCGATCTGGACCTGGCTGCCCGCGCTACAGATGCAGCAGTGGCTGCGCTGCGCCAGGAGTATAGGTTGGAAGGCAAGCAGGTAGTGTTGTATGCCGGCACGTTTGGCCGAGCCAATGACATCCCGACCCTGGTAGCTGCCGCCGAGGAACTGGCGGCGCAGAATCCGGACATGTGCTGGCTGTTTATGGGCCTTGGCTACCACGAGCCGCTGATCCGGGAGGCAGCGGCGCGTTGCCCCGCTATTCGGCTGGTGCCGCCGCAGCCAAGGCATGCGGTATTCACGTGGTTTCGGTTGGCGGCAGTATCAGTAGTTTCGTTTCTGGAGATGCCTGTACTGGATGCCAATTCCCCCGCTAAATTCTACGACAGCCTCGCGGTAGGCACCCCGGTAATTGTAACCAACCAGGGCTGGACCAAGGCATTTGTAGAGCAGCACGGAGCCGGTTGGTTTGTACCGGCCGGGCAGCCTGATGCCCTGGCTACCAAGCTGCTGGAACTGCTTGCGCAGCCAGAAAAACTGCAGACAGCCGGCCAACGTGGTAAGCAGGCAGCCCGGCAATTATTTGACCGCCAGCAGATTGCTCACACGGTTAAGCAGGTGCTGGAAAAGGCGGCCACCCTGCGCTAAAGCGTTGTGCCGCTTAAAGCTACTTTTATACTAAGTTGTACTAACGGGCTGCTTTATTCGACGGTTCCCTCGTTTTCCAGCTGCTGAGCGGTGTTCAGTCCAAGCGCGGCAGTAGGCTTTACTACCTTCTGGTAATAGGCGCAAATGTCCGTGAGTGGACAGATGCCGCATTTAGGTTGGCGTGCCACGCAGATGTAGCGCCCGTGCAGGATCAGCCAGTGGTGTGCTTTGTTCACCAACTCTTCCGGAATATACCGCACCAGCTCTTTCTCTACGGCCAGCGGGGTAGTGGCCGTTTTGCTAACCAGGCCCAACCGATGCGACACCCGAAAGACGTGCGTATCCACGGCCATAGCGGGCTGGTTGTAAATCACGGACATAACCACATTGGCCGTTTTGCGGCCCACGCCAGGCAGGCGCTGCAGATCTTCCAGCTGACTGGGTACCTCGGAATTGAAATCCTGCACCAGCAGGCGCCCCAGCCCGGCCAGGTGTTTGGCTTTGTTGTTGGGGTAGGAGACACTCCGAATGAAAGGGAAAATTTCCTCCACAGAGGCAGCCGCCAGATGCGCCGGCGTGGGGAACTGCTCAAAAAGAGCCGGCGTGACCAGGTTCACGCGTTTGTCAGTGCATTGGGCACTGAGCACCACGGCCACAATCAGCTCGTACGGGCTGCAGTAGTGCAGCTCGGTTTCGGGGGCAGGAAAGTGGGTGGTGAAGTAGTCCAGAAAGCGGCGGTACCGCTCGGTCTTACGCATAAAAAAAGAAAAGCCGCGCCCTTAGGACGCGGCTAAAAACGTACGCGAATACTGCAGAATAGATTGAGTTGTACCAGCACTGGGCGTGCTGCGCACGCCATCTAGCACCCGCTGGGCTAGCAACAGATCGGCGCACTGGCCCGCCAGTTCGGCATCGTGGGTCAGGGCTTGCTCCAGGCCGGCTTGCTCATCAGCCGGCAATTCGTTGTACACGTACCGGAGCAGTTTCTCTTGGGTAAAGGTTTTGATCATAGAAGACAGGATGTGCGGCCATTTTCTTCCGCAGATTGATCAGCGCGTAGCGCATACGCCCCAGCGCCGTGTTGATGCTCACCCCTGTCGCGTCCGCAATTTCCTGAAAGCTCATGTCGCCGTAGTGGCGCATCACCAGCACTTCTTTCTGCGCGGCGGGCAGGTCTTGTATTAACTCCCGCAGCCGGCTATAGGTTTCTTCGCGGGTGAGGCTGGCCTCTACTCCTTCCTCGGCGTGCGAGAGAGAATTGAAAGCGTGGCTCGTGATGTCGAGGTTGAGCAGCGGGCTGCGCTTCTCCCGACGGAAGAAATCAATGGCCAGGTTGTGGGCAATACGGCCAATCCACGACGAGAACTTGCCCTCCTCGTTGTAGCGGCCACTTTTCATGGTATGGATAGCCTTGATAAAGGTGTCCTGTAGCAGATCCTCGGCTACGGCTTCGTCCCGCACGATTAACATAATCGTGGTAAAGACGCGGCTTTTGTGCCGGTTCAACAACAGTTCGAAGGCTTCTTCTTTTCCGTTGATATAGAGCGAAATCAACGCGGAGTCGCTCGGCTGCATGGTTTCCATAAAGGCTACGAATAAGGGAACGTAGAGCTTTAAGCCATATTGTGCAGCTAGAGGATAAAGAAGAAAATTAGGGGATTGGCGGAGATATCTCCTGACCAAATGTAAAGAACCAATCGCCCAAACACAATGCCAGATAAGAATAAAAGCAGAAATTTTTCACATGTTCCTGAACCGGTGCAATTGTTCAGTTTTGCTTTCTATCAGCTTAAAATACTTAAAAATGGAATGGAAGCAAATAAAAAAGCCCGCTTAACGCGGGCTTTCCATTGTTGAGAGGGGCTGCTTATGGCTTGGCTGGAGGCGCCAGGGCATTGATCTGGGCATCTAAGCTGGCGGCTTCCGGGGAGGCGGGCACGGCCTGGGCGGTGCGCTGGGCGAGGCGGTCGGTGAGCTGCTCCAGCAAGGCGGCTTTGCGCTCCAGGCGCTGCAGGGCGGTTGCAGCCTCGGCGGGCACGGCATTGGGCAGGCTAATTACGGTGCCGGTGTAGCCGGTTACCATTTGATCCAGCTGCTGAATGGTGGCCGCGGTCAGCATATCATCACTCAGGCCCACAATCTCGCCCTGCATATTAATGGCGCGCCCATCGGGCAGCTGCTGGCGGGTGCCGTTAGTGGTTACCACATGGCCATCGGGGTAAACAGTGGTGCCGTTGGTTAGCTGGAAGGATGAAGTCAGGCGGGTGATTTTACCGCTTTGGATGCGCATCATTACTCCCTTGCGGCGAAAGGCGCCATCCTTCAGGGATACGCGCACGGCTTGCTGGCCCTGGGTGGTGGGTTGGGTTTGGGCGGAGGCAGCTGTGTTCAGGCAAAAAACTGCCAGAAAGCCAAGGATAGTAGTGCGTAGCATAGGAAAGAGGAGGAACGGCGGACAATAAAAAAAGCGAAATCAGGAGGATTTCGCTTAGTACGCAAACCAATAGAATAAGTCGAATCAGGCGACTTGTTCCTGCTGACGGGTTTGGCTCAGCCACTCGGTTGCCTGCCGCTCATCGGTAAAAAGCCGGGCCAGGCAATGGCCCTGATCTTCCGCGAACCAGTCAGGCTGTAGCTGCAGCTGCTCCAGATGGTCGGGCGAGATGAAATAAGACAGGTAGATGCTGCCCTGCAGCTCCCGGGCCGCGTGCGGGAAGAAGGTCTGCTGCACCCACTGCACCAGCTCAGTGCTGACGGGGCCACGGCGGCGTAAGTCCAGCAGCCAGTAGCGCACTTTATGCAGCGTAGCCACCGACAGCAGCTCGTGATACCCCTGTTGTAGTTCTTCGGGCGTGGCTGCCCGCAGCCAGCGGGCCACCAGCACCGAGGTAGCAGGCTGATGCGTGAGGGCAAGAAAATCGACCATAGCAAAGCGCAGTTAGCTGTATCTGACAGGCCAGTGGGCAGAAAGGGCAGCAGCAGCACCCTATGCCAGAAGACATCGGTAAGAGAAGTGGCAGCTAGGTGGAGGGAGGCGGTGGCGCCGTGGTAGCGTCCTATAAGGAAGGGCAGGTGCCTGGAAAAGTGGCCGCACCGGCAGAGCAGGAAGAATAAGTCAATGATACACAGAATACTCAGCTATAGCAAGCCAGGCGAATAAGCGGCCCATATTCTGTACTTCTGCGGCGCGTTTGGGCTACCTTTGCCGGCTCTGCGAAAACCGTTATGACATCTTCTCCCAGCTTTCCTCCAGCGCCCCGGCATGACCCCTATGCGGCCCTGCGCATTCCTGAGTTCCGGCGCCTGATTGGGGCCCGCGTGTGCCTGGTGGTAGCTACCCAAATGCAGGCGGTAGTAGTGGGCTGGCAGATCTATCAGCTTACCAAAGACCCCCTGGCGCTGGGCCTTATTGGCCTGGCCGAAGCCGTGCCCAGCATTGTGGTATCGTTATACGCCGGCCACCTGGCCGATTCTGTGCGCCGCAAGAATATTATTCTGGCCGCCGTGGTGGTGCTGCTGTTCTGTGCGGCGGCGTTGCTCTCCTTTACCCGCCCGGAAGGCGCCGGCTGGCTGCTGCGCTATCATGCGCTGCCTTTATACGCCGTTATTTTTACCAGTGGGCTGGCGCGCGGTTTCCTGGGGCCGGCTTTGTTTTCCTTTATGCCCCAGCTGCTGCCCGACCGGGAGCGGCTGGCCAATGCCATAACCTGGAACAGCTCTACCTGGCAGGCTGCCGCCGTGCTGGGCCCGGCCATTGGTGGACTGGTGTATGCCAAGCTGGGTATTTCCGCCGCTTACCTCACCGATGTAGTGCTGACCACTCTTTCCCTGGCGCTCTTTCTGAGTATTGCTGGGCGCCCGCTGCCGCCTATAGAAGGCCAGCGCCTGGGGCTAAAGGAAAGCGTGCTGAGCGGGGTGCAGTTCATCTTCCAAAACCAGATTGTACTGGCTGCCTTGTCGCTGGATCTGTTTGCCGTGCTGTTTGGTGGTGCGGTGGCGCTGCTGCCCATTTTTGCCGATGAGATTCTGCACACCGGCGCCGAGGGGCTGGGCTACCTGCGGGCCGCGCCGGCCGTAGGCTCCGTGCTGATGGCGGTGCTGCTGACGTACTTCCCGCTGCGCCGGCACGCCGGCCGCAAGCTCCTGTGGGCGGTGGCGGGCTTTGGCGTAGCTACTATTCTGTTTGCGCTATCCCGCAACTTCTGGCTGTCCCTGGTGCTGCTGTTCATGACGGGCATCTTCGATTCCGTGTCCGTGATTGTGCGCTCCACGCTGTTGCACACCTTCACGCCGGAGTACATGAAAGGGCGCGTTTCGGCGGTAAACAACATCTTTATTGGCTCTTCCAATGAAATCGGCGCCTTTGAGTCGGGAGCCACGGCGCGGCTGCTGGGCACGGTTACCTCGGTGGTGCTGGGCGGCACCATGACGCTGGTAGTGGTGGCCGTAACGGCCTGGCGCGCCAACCAGCTGCGCGTACTGGACTTATCTCCAAAACAGGAAACCGAGCCGGTGAAGGCCTGATCAGGGCGAAAGTAAACGCCCTTAAAACCGAAATGCTCCGGTAGCCTGACTGGCTACCGGAGCATTTCGGTTTTTTAACTCTTTTAACTTACCGGCTGGCAGTTTTATCGGTAGCTGGCTTACGTAGCGGTGCCGCCAGCTTAGCTTTAATAGGGGCTGTGAAGGAGGTTCTGGTTTTGGTGCGGTTTTTCAGCCATACATCTATGGTAGCCAAAGCCTTGGGGGCAAAAACCGGCTGTTGCTCGTTATTAATTAGCGCCCATTCGTTGCGGTCGGGCTGGAACAGGTGGTTTACGCCGGGCAGCTTTACAATGGTGACTTTGCGGCTGTTGCGGAGGCCTTTGTGCAAGAGCGAAAGATTTTTGTTGGCCATTACCTGTAGGTCGGCGGTGCCGTTCATGGCCAGCACGGGGCATTTCACGGCGGGGAGCTTGGCGCTTGGGTTGAAGTCCAGGTAGTAGCGGTACCAGGGCGAGGTCAGTTGGTCTACGCGGGCCTGCACCATGGTAAACGCCAGGTCGTTGTTAATCTGGCGCAGCAACACGCCCAGTTTAGCGCGAGCCAGCTTATTGTCGGGGTTCTGGCGAATTACATTTACCATCTGATTATCCAGGGCCAGGGCCGATTTCACCTGGTTGGCATTAGCGCCAATCAGGCGCAGAATTTCTACCTGCTGCTGCTGCATCACGGCGTGGCCACTTTGCCCGGAGCCCGCCAGGGAGACTATAAAATCGGGGCCTTTGGGCTGCGCGGCGGCCAGGAGCGCAATGTTGGCGCCCTCGCCATGCCCAATCAAACCCACCTGGTTTTTCTTTACCCGATAGTGCGCCCGCAGGAAACCCATAGCGGCCTGCGCATCGGTCACCAGGTCGGCGGTGGTGGCGGCGTAGTATTTGCCGTTTGATTTGCCCACGCCCCGGTCATCGTAGCGCAACACGGCAAAGCCCCGGCGCGTGAGGTAGTCGGCCAGAATAGCAAACATGCGGTATTGCTCCTGGGAAGCGTCGCGGTCCTGCGCGCCCAGGTCCGATACCAAGGCCACAGCGGGGAAAGGGCCGGCCCCGTTGGGCATGGTTAGGGTAGCACCCAGGCGCAGTTTAAACGGCTTGTTGGGCACAATCACTTCCTCGCGCCGGTAAGGCGGCGCCGCGTTGAAAGTAGCGTTCAGAATAGAAGTGGAAATACGCTTGAGTACCAGTGGGCTGGTAATGCCCGGCTGTTGCCAGGTGCCCGTCATAGCCGTGCCCGCAGTATTCAGCTTGCCCGTGAAGCGGCTGCCGGCCTGGTCAATCTTCAGCAGCACATCCTGGTTGGTTAAGGATGCCTGCATAGGCATGCGGCTGATTTTCTGCTTGGGAATATCCAGCGCCGCATAATAGCCCCCGGTGGAGAGCGGCACAATGGTCACAATCATCTCCATCTCTGTGCCGCCTACTTTCAGCATCCCCGACCATTGGCCGTTGAGCTTTTGGTCTTCGGGCCCGGCCAACAAAATACCCGGCAGGAGAATCAACAGCACAAAGGCACAGAACCTGCGCAGGGCGAGTAAGCTTGTATTCATAAAGTTCTATGTAAGGCTGTTAATAGGGCTGATGGGTGCAGGTGAAGGTTGAAATCTAACCATTTTTTTAATCCGCAATCATCAAGCCATAATAAGCTGCGTGGGCCTGCGCTATGCTTACCTGGCGGAGGGTAGGGCAGAGAATAAAGGTGGGCTTTGTAAGGAATGGAGCAGGAACAGAGGAAAGCCCTGGTGCTGCCCCGTCCCTTAACGGGCTAAAAATGAAGGAGGGAGCCTCCGCAGGTACACCCGCAGAAGCTCCCTCCGGAGCAGTAGTCTTACGTGACAGATTAACTCAAAAAGCCGCTTAACGCTTGGTGTGCTCCGTCACCCAGTCGCCGATAATTTTTAGGGCAGTGGGCGAGAAGGTTTCTTCCAGCTGTGCGTATTCTCCCACGCCGCCGGTGTTGGCGGTCTGGAATAAATGATTCAGGCCCGGCAGCTCTTTCACGGTTACGTCGCGGTTGGGCACGGCCTTCAGGGTTTTCTCAATGGCCGGCAAATTCACGCACGAGGCTACCTGCAGGTCTTTGCTGCCGCCCAGGGCCAGCACCGGGCAGCGCACGGCCTTCAGGGTTTTCTGCGGGTTGTCGTTCAGCAGATAGCGGTAGGCCGGCGTGACCATGAGGGCGGCCTGGCCCTGGGCTACGGCTTTAATCTGAGCCGCCTGCTCGGGAGGCAGGTCAATGGGGGGGATGAGGGCGGCCACCAGCTGGGCCTGGGCAGCATTGTTATCGGCGATGCGCTGCACAATGCCGAGCAGGTTGCGCTGGCGCTGTTCTACCCCGGCCAGAATTTTAGGGTTGGTAGTCTTGAGGCGGGCCTGATCCAGGGCCTGACGAGTAATTAAATCGGGGCCGGGCACGCCGGGCGTGGCCAGCAGCACCAGAAAGGCCGGGCCTTGGGGCTGGCCGGCGGCAGCAATAGCGGCCGTGCCGCCCTCGCTGTGCCCAATCAGGCCCAGCTGCTTGCCATTGATTTCACGGCGGGTGCGCAGAAAAGCCAGCGCCGCCTGGGCGTCGGTGGTGTAGTCGCCGGCCGTGGCGGTTTTGGCGTTGCCGGTAGACTGGCCCACGCCCCGGTCATCGAAGCGCAGCACGGCAATGCCGCGGCGGGTCAGATAATCGGCTATTACCCGGAAAGGGCGGTGGCCGAAAACAGATTCGTCGCGGTCCTGGGCGCCGGAGCCGGAGAGCAGCACCACCGCCGGGAAGGGTCCCGCACCAGGCGGCACCGTGAGCGTGCCACCCAGCGTAACGCCGCCCGCCCGGTTCGTGAATTTGACTTCTTCCTCACGGTAGGGGAAGGGCGCTACCGGCTCCTGAGGGCGGTTTTGTTTGGCGCCGGGCCGCCCGGAAGTAGCCGGGGCCGCCGCGGCCGGTGGCGCGCCTACCGAGCTACGCACCAAGGTAAGGGGCAAGCGGGCATTATTCTGGCGCCAGAAGCCCTGCATCTGACGGCCATCGGCGCTGAGCCGGCCGGCATAGCGGGCTTTTATGGTATTGATGGCCAGTAGCACACTATCACCGCGCACGAGTACCTGGTCTACCAGAATGCCGCTTGCGCCCTGGCTGGGCACGTCCAGCGTGGCGGTGCGGCGGCCGTTGGCATCCTGCATGGCAATGAGCAGGGGCAGGGCGCCGCCATTAGGCAGCTTCAGGGTGCCGGCCCATTGGCCGGCCAGCCCGGGCGTACGCTGCCCGAAAGCCACCGAAAAGGAAATTAATAGAAGCAGGCAGGCAAAGAAGGTAGAACGCATAGGCTGGTACAGCACAAGATGAGTGCCGAAAATTACGGTGTGCTGGTACAACGTTGGGTAAGGAGGCTCTGTTCCGAACGGGAAAATAGAAAGAAGGGTAGCCAGGATTGCAGATGGCAACAAGATTCCTCACGGCGAGTGTAGTCGAGACATGTTGCGTGGTGGCGTTGCCATAATAACCGTCATGCTGAGCGCAGTCGAAGCATCTCGCGTGCTGATGTTGTTGGGGAAAAGCCTGTCATGTCGAGCATGTGGCGCATCAAGCCAGGATCGAAGCATCTCGCGTGCTGAGTTTGTGGTGCTATTGATTTTACCACACTAGCGAGATGCTTCGACTCCGCTCAGCATGACGTTCCTTTTTCAACCTAACGACCATTACCAGACAACTTCATAGCTTGCTGCTTCCTGTAAGCTGATAATTCTTGCTATGCGTCCATCTATCCTTCGTTTCCTGAGTGCAGGGCTGGTTTTTATCCTGCTAAGCAGCCTCACGGGTTTTGCCCAGACTTCCCAGGTGCCGGCTATTGATCCGGCCCAATGGGCGGAGGAACTGCGCGCCTTTGCCCGGCAGGACAGCCTCACGCCGCCTCCCCGCAAGCCCATTCTGTTCTATGGCAGCTCGTCTATCAGGAAGTGGGAAACGCTGCCGCAAGACTTCCCCGGCCGGCCCGTGCTCAACCGCGGCTTCGGAGGCTCCCGCTTTCCCGATGCTATTTACTTTTTCGAGAAGCTGGTGGTGCCCTACCAGCCGCGACAGGTACTGCTTTATGAGGGCGACAACGATATTAACGCCGGGGCTACGCCGCAGGAAGTGTATGCATCGTTTCTGGCGTTTGAGAAGCTGATGCGCCAGAACAAAAAGCTGCGCCGCGTGCCCGTCGTGTTCCTGTCCATCAAACCCAGCCCCTCGCGCTGGGCGCTTTATCCCAGGATGCAGGAGGCCAACGCCCTCATCCGCCAGTACATTGAGCAACATCCCAAACGGCTTACATACGTGGATGTGAGCACGCCTATGCTGGGCCCAAACGGCAAGCCCCGCCCGGATCTTTATGTGTCAGACAGCCTGCACATGACCCGCGCCGGGTATGAGATTTGGACGCGCGTGGTAGCGCCGTATTTGAAGAAGTAGATTTATCAGACCACAAGCGCCAGCTACGCAATGCGCGCGGCCAGGCTTTCAAAAAACGGCATCCGGCGCTTTTGGGCAAACCGGCTGATGTGCTGCCGAATCTTGGCAACTGCCGACGGGTCGGGTGGGCCGGCTACGGCAAAATGTAGGCTCGCCAGCCAGCAATGCACCTGATAGTAGTCGCGCAGCCAGGCGTGGGTAGTCAGCACGGCGCCCAGCGGTGCCGAATCCCAGGTGGTGGCGGTGCCGGTACGCAGGGCAGCTACTGCCTGAAAAGCCCGCATCAACTCATTAAAAACGTTGTGTTCGTAATGCCGCAAGGTGGGGTAAGCTTCCAGCGTAAGCTCTATCCAGGCAACTAGCGGCTCAAACTGATTGGTGAGAAAGAAGGCCTCCGCCACCAAGAAGTAATATCCGGCCGGAAAGTAATTGTAAAAGGGAGGTAAGCTGCCAGCATCCGTGGGGAGAATGGGAATTTGAGCCGCCTCATCCAGTAGTTGCGCCCACAGCGCGGCCGGTAGCGGCTGCGCGGGTGCCTTATACCACGTGGCGGCAATTGTGGCAAAGGCCCGACGGCCGCGCGGGAAAGGGTGCGTATCGGGCGGAACGGACAGAGCCAGCAAATGCTGCAAACGGGCCTGCCAGGCGGGTTCATCTTCGGCCAGAAACTCGCCCAGGAACAGCACGCTGTGGCCATAGAGCTGGGCTTCGGGCGTTTTCTTATGGCGTAAATACTCCCGCACTACCTGCCCATATGCGCCGTTGAGGTATGCCAGGTCCACGTAGCTTTCCACGAAATATTCCTGCCCGGCGGGGTGGGCCGCTAAGCGCAGGGCCAACGCATTGGCCGTGAAATCATCGGTGCGGGTAATCTGGCCCAAGAAGTAACCCATCAGGAGCCGCTCGGCATGTTGCAGCCGGGGAAAGGCCAGCAGCTCGGGAATGTCCGGAATAGCATCGGCGGTGGTAAAAGTGCCCGCTACGAAAGCCTCAAAATCTGCGAAGCCGGCATAACGGGCCAGGGCATCCAGGGTGTGTAGGTGGTAGCCGCCGGTTTTCTTCACCAGCCCAAAAAACCGGCGCAGCGTGTTGGCACTTAGGCGGCCGTCCTGAGGTTGGGCCTGGGCAATGGAGGCTTCCAGGGCCTCGCAGTGGCTGGGGTAACGGATGGGCTGGCCAAAGCGGGTAGCTACTGCCGCGCAAAGAGCGGCTTGCTGCGTAGCAGATATAACGGGCATAGATAGAACACTAAACAGTAACGAAGGGCCAAAAAAAGAAATTTTTGGCCTTTGTACCACGCATGGGAAGACTGCACTTTTGTATAGTGCTATCAGACAGCTTATTCAGTTACCCGGGCTACGAAAGAATACTAAGCTTATTGACTTGATTATTACTATAGTATCATTACACCTATGCAAATAAAAAGGGGCCGCGGCAGCGGCCCTTTTTTTATTGTGTTTCCGGCCGGGTTATGGAGCTGCCGAGGCTCTATCCAAGGGGTTTAAAAAAAGGGCTATATCCTCTGATTAGGGCTGATTCGGCTTGCTGCCTTGCGGCAGATGAGGTGCAACATCATCCTCTAGGCTGGTCACGAGTTACGCTACACTAAATTAGCGCCAGTAGGGGTCAAACGCCTGTTATAGTGCGCTTTTAATTTTTGTCTGTTCGATTTCCGGTATATTTTCCCAGATTAAGGAGTTACTCAATTTTAAATCTACATTCAGACTTGTTTTTACAATTTCTTTAATATGCATAAACCAATCTGAGATAGTCCATTCTCTTAACGGCGTGGATCTAAATCCTTTTTGGCTGTTATCCCAATAAACACCTGCTGCTTCACGATAAACATATTGATACATAGGCTTTCCTGGGCCAGCTAAAATTAATAGTAGCTCATTATTGCTGTTGAGAATAACCCTATTAATAGTTTCAGTCTTCATTTTCGATTCTAATATCAAGTAATTGTTTTGTTGTCGGTCCAATAAAGTACAGGTGCAGTCGCTCGGCTGTGCCGAGTGAGCTATAAGTCAGAGCGGCTCTGCCGCGAGCGTCCCGCGCCATGTGGGGCAGCGCCTCGGCCGGATTCGCAGCCTAGCTGCTCAAGCGCATGCATTAGTCACTCGGCACAGCCGAGCGACTGCGGGGGGGCTCACCATTGCTTGGTGAGGTAATTACTACTTAGCCTTTATTCACGTGTTTTATAATAGCAGGCAAGTTTTCGATGGGTGAAAACCAGCCATTAAGCTCATTGAATCTTAATCCATACACGCCTTGCGAAGCGAGAGCCAGAAGGTAGTCAATGGCTCTTTGCGTATCCGTGGATATAACCATAACGTTGCCACTTTCATCGACAAACCCGCCGTCTTTAATAGTTCTCCCATACTCCTGCGCTCTTTGCCTATCAGTAAATAAGAATACCCAAGGCTTGTTATCAACCATTCCCACGGCCGGTTTTCTGTCTTCAATATTTGCCGTTTGTTGCGTTATAAAATGCCATTGAGGCAAATTGAGGGCAGCTTTCCACAAAGCGGAGAGGTCTTCATTTCTTCCAGAGCTTTTTGCTTTTTCCAAGAGAAGGTCAATATCGTTGTGGGCAGACGAGTTCATAAGTCCTTTTTAGATTACCGTTGAAGCACTTTCTGCGGTTGAAATACTTTTATGTAGTGCATTTAGTTGTCTGCGCTTCGTTGCGTTATGATTCTCGCGCTACATGAACGTAGCCGTTCGTTGTTATTATTTGTCCACTATATAACTCAGTTCTGTTACTCCGCAAGTGAATTGTTGGGTGGTCAATAGCTTAAGTTTTATTTTGTCCTGGACGTTGGTAAACAAGGGAATGCCCTGGCCCAGAATTACGGGATTCACAAACAGCCAGAAGCCGTCAATTAAATTCTGTTGCATCAGGGAGTGGGTGGCTGTTGGGCTGCCAAACAGCAGAATGTCTGTATCCCCCTGCTGTTTTATTTCCTGTAGGCTCTCCGCGAGGTTACCATTAATAATGATGGTGTTCGATAAATCCGCGCCTTGCATGGAGTTGGATACAACCACCTTGTGCACGTGGTTATACCACGTTGAGTGGTCAATGTCGTGCTGGCTGGCATCGGGCTCGTTTCCCTGCTTTGGCCAGTAACTCTCCATCATCTGATAGGTTGCCCGGCCATAGGCTGCCGTGTCGGTTTTGCTTATCCGCTTATCGATATGAGCGAAGATTTCTTCATTCACGGTAATCCAATTCATTTCTCCGTTCGGCCCTGATACAAAACCGTCCAGGGAGATGTGCATAAATGAAATTAGTTTTCTCATGTGCTTGTAAGAGGTGTAGTTGTCTGTGCGTGGTGACGGTCTTTTTTACAAGGATTGATACTATGTGGTAGTACCACTAGTGCCCAGTGCAGTACCAGCGCATGCCTACGCAAGGTAGTAGCGTTTCTCAAACCAACAGTAGCCAAATAATCACCCCGCGGCGGACTATGCAGGTAGTGGTGAGAAGATTGCCACTACCAATCCAACCGCCCCCGCCGTACCTTCGCCTGACCAAACCGCAGAGGCCGGAAACCAAACCCAGCCCTGCGGCTGTTTACCCGTTCTATGGCCGACAATTCCGCTCTGCAAATGGCCGCTCCGGCAGCCGACCCCATTGACCAGCTCGACCCACGCGAGTTTATCCTGATAAAAAATGCCCGGGTTCATAATCTCAAGAACCTGAGCGTGGCGCTGCCGCGCAATAAATTCATTGTGGTTACGGGCCTCTCGGGCTCGGGCAAGTCCTCGCTGGCGTTTGATACCTTATATGCCGAGGGCCAGCGTATGTACGTGGAAAGCCTCTCGTCCTACGCCCGCCAGTTCCTGGGCCGCATGGATAAGCCCGATGTAGACTACATCCGGGGCATTTCGCCGGCCATTGCCATCGAGCAGAAGGTCAGCATCAAGAACAACCGCTCCACGGTAGGCACCAGCACCGAGATTTACGACTACCTCAAGCTACTCTTCGCCCGCGTAGGCCGCACGTTCTCGCCCATCAGCGGGGAGCAGGTGCGCAAGGATAACGTGGCCGATGTGGTGGATTACCTGTTCCGCCTGCCCGGCGGCACCCGCATTATGGTGCTGGCGCCTCTGATGCCCTCGGAAGCGGGCCGGCCCATGAGCAAGGAGCTGGATTTGCTGCTGCAGAAAGGCTACAGCCGCGTAGTCGTAAACGGCGAAACATCCTTCATTGAAGAGCTGATTGCCGAAGGCCAGCCCGAGGTGAAAGGCGACGTGTTCATCATGATTGACCGCGCCGTGATTCAGCCCGGCGACGAAGACTTGATGTTCCGCCTCTCTGACTCGGTACAAACCGCTTTCTTCGAGGGCCACGGCACCTGTATCATTAAGCTCGACGACGAAACCCGCACCTTCTCCGACCGGTTTGAGCTGGACGGCGAAGTGTTCGAGGAGCCCAGCGTCAACTTCTTTTCCTTCAACAATCCCTACGGCGCCTGCCAGACCTGCGAAGGCTTCGGCTCGGTGCTGGGTATTGATGAAGACCTGGTGATTCCCGACAAAAGCCTGACGGTGTATGAAGGCGCCATTGCCCCCTGGCGCACCGACAAGCAGAGCGAGTGGCTGAAGCCCCTGCTCAAAAACGGTATCCGCTTCGATTTCCCCATTCACCGGCCCTACAATGAGCTGAGTGAGGCTGAACGCCAGCTGCTCTGGAAGGGCAATAAGTACTTCGACGGCCTCGACGACTACTTTAAGTGGGTTTCCACCCAAACGCACAAAATCCAATACCGCGTGCTGCAAAGCCGCTACCGGGGCCGCACCACCTGCCCCGACTGTCGCGGCACGCGCCTGCGTAAAGACGCCCAGTACGTGAAAATCAGCGGCCAAAGCATTACTGATCTGGTGCTGCTGCCGGTGAGCAAGGCCCTGGAGTTCTTCCAGAACATGAATCTGGACGAGCACGACGCCAAGGTGGCCGAGCGTCTGGTAACGGAAGTAACCAACCGCCTGGAGTACCTCAACCGCGTGGGCCTGGGCTACCTCACCCTGAACCGCCTGAGCAGCACGCTTTCCGGCGGCGAAAGCCAGCGTATTTCGCTGGCAACCTCGCTGGGCTCGGCGCTGGTAGGCTCCATGTATATCCTCGATGAGCCCAGCATTGGCCTGCACCCCAAGGATGCCGAGCAGCTGATTGGCGTGCTGCGCTCCTTGCAAAAGCTGGGCAACACGGTTATTGTGGTAGAGCACGAGGAGAAAATCATGGAAGAGGCCGACCAGATCATCGACATCGGCCCCGAAGCCGGCAGCGGTGGCGGCCACCTCATGTTCCAGGGTACCTACCAAGAGATTCTGAAGGACACCGCTACCTACACCGGCCAGTACCTGAGCGGGAAAATGGAAGTGGCCGTGCCCAAAACCCGCCGCCCCTGGCGCAATGCCCTGGAACTGACCGGCGCCCGCGAAAACAATCTGAAGAACGTCTCCGTCAAGTTTCCGCTGAACGTTATGACGGTAGTAACGGGCGTATCCGGCTCGGGCAAGTCAACGCTCATTCGCCGCATTCTGGCACCCGCGCTCATGAAGCAGCTGGGCGGCGGCGCCGGCGAGGCTACCGGCAAGTTCGACCGCCTCATGGGCGTGAGCGGGCAGGTAACGCACGTGGAGTTTGTGGACCAGAACCCCATCGGCAAAAGCAGCCGCTCCAACCCGGTGACGTACGTAAAGGCCTACGACGCTATCCGCAGCCTGTTCGCGGATCAGCAGCTGGCCAAGGCCCGCGGCTTCAAACCGTCGCACTTCTCCTTCAACATTGATGGCGGCCGCTGTGAGGTTTGCCAGGGCGAAGGCCAGGTGAAGATTGAAATGCAGTTCATGGCCGATATCTACCTGACCTGCGAAGCCTGTGAGGGCCGCAAGTTCAAGCAGGATGTATTGGACGTGAAATACCAGGACAAGAGCATCAACGAGGTGCTGGAAATGACCATTGAGGACAGCATTGAGTTCTTCAAAAACCAGTTGAAGATTGTGGAGCGCCTCCGGCCGCTCGATGATGTGGGCCTGGGCTATATCCGCCTGGGGCAGTCGGCCAACACGCTTTCCGGCGGCGAGGCCCAGCGCGTGAAGCTGGCTTCCTTCCTGACCAAAGGCGCCACACTGCAGCAGGATAAGATTCTGTTCATTTTTGATGAGCCCAGCACCGGCCTGCACTTCCACGACATCAACAAGCTGATGACGGCCCTGAATGCGCTGGTAGAGCAAGGCAACTCGGTACTCATCATCGAGCACAACATGGACATCATCAAGTGCGCCGACTGGATTATCGACCTCGGCCCCGAAGGCGGCATCAACGGTGGCCACCTGCTGTTTGAAGGTACGCCGGAGGAGATGGTGAAAATTAAGGATAGCAACCACACGGCGCGGTTCCTGGCCGAGAAGCTGTAGCAACAGCTTCTGGCAGCCTGTCTGGTACAAAGGGCACCCGCATGGGTGCCCTTTCTTTGTGCTTAAGGTGAGTAAAACGGTTTGTCGGCACATGACCCGCCCTCTGCCAAAATGATGCTGGTCAAATTGGACTGGAGCCGGTAAATTCAGTAATTTAAATAGACAGCTCTGGTTGCAGCTTGCCCACCGAGCCCACCACAGCCGAGGCCCGCTGGTATTTCCCATCCACTTATTATCACCGCTGTATGGATACAGTACCACCCACCACTCGCCGCCCGCAGTTGAGGTATGTCCTTGTCCTGATGGTGAGTTTGCTGTTGCCGGCCTCGGCGGCCCTGGCTCAGAATGTAACGATAACCTCGAGCGAGGATATCGGCGGCGATTACACCAACCTGACCATTGCCCGGGGCGGGATTGCCACGATGCGGGCCAATGTAACTGTAACCGAAACGTTGCGCGTGGAGGACGGCGGCACCCTGATTACCGATGAATGGCTGGTAGGAGGAGGCGCTTTTGAGTTGCAGGCGGGTGGCACGCTGCACATCGGGGACGCATTCGGCATCATGGCAGCGGGCAGCACCTCACCTAATGGCGGGAGTATCTATTCTGAGAGCCGCTCGTACAGTCCCGACGCCAATTACGTTTACGATGCAGTGATACGCTTCCAAGACGCGCCTGTGGTGCAGTATACCGGCTCGGGGCTGCCTGCGCGGGTTCGTAGTCTGATAGCAAACGTGGTGAACTTGCAGGGCACGCCGGGCAACAACATTCTGGCGCTGGAAAGCGACGTGAGCGTTGCCGAAGTGCTGGGCACCTACAACAGTACCATCATCGACCCGGATTTTCTGCTGGGACCGGGGCCAGCCCGTACGATTACACTGCTTTCGGACCCCGTGCGCGGAACCGCCCTGATAATGGATCGGACAGCTAACGGGGTGCCACCGGGGCCGGTCATCACCCGGCCCATCGTCATCCAGCGCAGTATCGACCCGAGTCTGAACGCGGGACTTGGCTACCGCCACCTCGCCGCCCCGGTGCAGGGTGCTTCCGTCGGTATGCTGGCTACGGCCGGTTTTACACCTGTAGTCAACCCCGCTTACAATGGGGCCGCCGCGCCGGGCAGCGTCTTGCCTTTTCCCACGGTGTTCGGCTACGACCAAGCCCGGCTGGCCAGCAGCCCGGCCGTGGGCCTGAGTCCGTTCGATAAGGGCTGGGTTTCGCCGGCCTCCCTCAGCGACCCGCTGGCAGTGGGCCGGGGCTATAACGTGAATCTGCCCGCCAGTAGCATCATTAATTTCCAGGGCGTGCCGAACCAGAGTGACGTAACACTGACGCTGAACCGCGGGTCTGAAGCCGATGCAGGCTGGCAGCTGCTGGGCAACCCGTTTCCTGCGCCGCTGGACTGGCGCCAAGTACCCGTGCCCGCCGGCCTTGATGCGGCGCTTTACGTGTACCAGAGTATTGGGCAGTATGGCGGCCGGTACCACAGCTACGTCAACGGCATTGGCAACCCCGTGCTGCCACTGGGTCAGGGCTTTTTTGTGCGCGTGAGCCAGCCCAACTCGGTAGTGAGCCTGACTTTGCCCAATGCGGCGCGCGTTACCACGTTCCGGCAAGAGCCTTGGGAGCAGCCGGACGCTGAAACCCGGCCCTTACTGCAGCTGACTCTCGCCCGCGCCGGCTCGTCCCTGACCGATGAGACCTACGTGTACTTCGAGGCAGGAGCCACCTCTGACTTTGACGCACGCTTTGATGCGCTGAAAATGCAACACAGCCCCGACACGGTGCTTACACTCTGGACCCTGGCGGCGGGCACCGAGCAGGCTATCAATGGCCTCTCTCAACTGACCGGCTCCGCAGTTGTGCCGCTGGGCATGGCCCTTCCGCAGGCGGGCACCTACACGCTGGAAGCTGCTCAACTATTGAACCTAAGCACGGCCACCGTGACCTGCACGATGCCCTGACCGGGCAGGATGTCAATCTGAGCCAGCAACCGCGCTATAATTTCGTGGTAGGGGCGGCCGGGCCACTGAATGGTCGGTTTGAGTTGCGCTTTGAGCCAATAAGCACTAGCGCCAGCGCGGCTGCTCTGAGTGCCGCCAGCGTGCAACTCTATCCTAACCCAGCCCATCAGCGCTTCAGTCTGCTACTGCCAGCCGTGCCCGGTGCCAAGCAGGTGCAGGCCACGTTGCTCAATATGCTAGGGCAGGCAGTATGCCGGAAAACGGCACTCCTGCCTGCCGCCGGTACTCATTTTGATTTCGATGTGCGGGACCTGCGGGCTGGTGTGTACGTGCTGCGTCTGCAGGCCGGAGCCGAAGTGTTGGTTAAGCGCGTAGTGGTGGAATAGTGCATGGCCATACCCGGAGTTTTCCGATAGCCTACTTGTCTGCCAACCAGGATTTACATTACCAGAAGTGCGGTATTCGTAAGTTAGCGGGTAGTAATCAACGCTGACCAAACCGGTTTCGTAAGTCACTCATTTATCTGCTATTCGCGGCCCATATGGAAATCACCCCGCATCCTCATTTCTCCGCCACCTACGCCGAAAGCCGCGTGTGGCGCGGGCTGGCGGCCGTAGCCATTGTACTCAATATTGCACTCAACTATGTGTCTCAGCAATACCCGTTTAATGGGCAAACCAATGCGGTGGTTTCGGGTAAGTACCCCACGCTGCTCACGCCGGCGGGCTATGCGTTCAGTATTTGGGGGCTGATATTTCTGAGCTTGCTGGCGTACGCGGTGTGGCAGCTGCTGCCTGCCCAGCGGCACAACCCTTTGCCCAGCGCGGTGGCCCGGCCGCTGGTGGTAGCCAACCTGGCTACCGGCGCCTGGCTGGTGGTGTTTGCCTATGAGTTAATGCCCCTGAGTGCGGCCGTAATGCTTATTATTCTGGGTAGTTTGATTGTGGCCTACGGGCGGGCGCGGCGGCTGGTGCTGGAGGACCAAAGCCCCGCCATAGGCAGCGTGCCGGTGGCGCTGTATCTGGGCTGGATTTCGGTGGCTACGGTCATCAACCTAACTATTGCGCTGCGCGACCTGGGCTGGCAGCCGGAGCTGAATGTGTCGCTGCTGCTGGCTTTGGTGCTGATTGCCATAGTTACAGCCCTGGGTATTCTGGTAGGCAGCGCTTTCCGGGACGTAGTGATTCCGCTGGTGGTGGCCTGGGCGCTGGTGGCTATCTGGCTGGCACGGCGCCCGCAGTATCCGGAGCTGGCCTGGGCTGCGCTGGCCGGCGCGGTGCTGGCGGGGGTAGTAGGCGTGGCGCTGGCCCTGCGCCGGCGGCGCGTAGTAGCCGGAGTCTGAATTGTCTGCTTACTTTTGACGCATTCTTTCCTCCATCACTACATCTCCGCTATGCGTAAGAACATCGTTGCCGGCAACTGGAAAATGAACATGACGCTCCAGGATGGCCTGGCGCTGGTTTCCGAAATCACCAACATGGTACAGGACGAGGTAACCGGCTCCGATGTGCAGGTGGTTATCTGCCCACCGTTTCCGTTTCTGTCGGCCATTGGCAAGCAGCTGCCCGCTGGCAGCCAGTTCCACCTGGGCGCACAGAACTGCCACCAGAAGGAAAGCGGTGCTTTCACGGGCGAGGTGTCGGCCAAAATGCTGCAATCAGTAGGAACAGAGTATGTGATTCTGGGCCATTCTGAGCGCCGCCAGTATTTCCGTGAGGATGATGAGTTGCTGAGCCAGAAGCTGAAAGCGGCCCTGGCTGCCGGTCTGAAGCCTATTTTCTGCGTGGGCGAGAGCCTGGAAACCCGCGAAGCCGACGACACTTTCAAATACATTGAGAAGCAGCTGAAAGACGGCCTGTTCCACCTCTCCAATGAGGAGTTTGAGCAGGTAGTAGTTGCTTACGAGCCCATCTGGGCCATTGGCACCGGCAAAACGGCCACCAGCGCCCAGGCGCAGGAAGTGCATGCCTTCATCCGCGAGCAGATTGCCCGCGCTTATGATGCCGAAGCGGCCCTGAACACAACCATTCTGTACGGCGGCTCGGCCAACGCCCAGAACGCCCGTGAGCTGTTCAGCCAGCCCGATGTAGATGGCGGCCTCATCGGTGGCGCCTCCCTCAAGTCCCGCGACTTCACGGAAATCATCAAGTCGTTTTAGATGTCATTCTGAGCAAAGCGAGGAATCTGAGTTAATCTGTTAGTGAGCACCCAGATTCCTCGCTTTGCTCGGAATGACAAATCACGGCCGGATTCTTGTTTACTCACCGCCATGCTCCATACCCTGCTGCTTTCCGGTTTCCTGGCGCTGAATCCGTTTCAGCCGGCTCCGGCCATACCGTTTGTGGAGGCCGGGCCGGTAGGCTCCGTTGATGCCTGCCGAATTTATGGCAGCATCTTTCTGGAAACCGACCCCCGCCGACGGGCCCGGTGCTTTGCTACGGTGTATCGGGAGCCGGAGGAAGCCTTTGCCGATGTGTTGGTGTACCAGGAAGACAACAAGCTTTTTGCCGATAAAGCCGGCTTCTGGTACTTCACCAGGGCCCGCGACTTTGCCGATTATGTGCTATTCGTGACGGATAAGCGCGCTTTAGCCGATTTCAGCATTCAGTATACCAAGGTGCGCAGCTACGCTGGTTGCCGTTCCCAGCGGTAATCCGCTTTAGCTCTTGATACTAAAAAAGCCCTTCCGCATCATGCAGAAGGGCTTTTTTTAGGCTGTTACTCTGTCTTTCTAAAGCTTTACCAGCTTTACCAGCTCTACCAGCTCTACCAGCTCTACCAGCTCTACCCGCCGGTTCCTGGCTTTGCCCTGCTCCGTGCTGTTATCAGCAATGGGCCGATCGGGGCCGAAGCCGGCGGCTTGCAGGCGCGGGCTGGCAATGGCGTGCTGCGTGAGGTTGGCTACCACGGCCTGGGCTCGGGCCGTGGAAAGCTTGCGGTTGTGCTCGGCGCTGCCGGTGTTATCGGTGTGGCCCTGCACAGCCAGGCGCAGCGCTGGGTTTTGCTGCAGCAGCTTCACCACCTCCGCCACTGTGGCCTCCGACTCGGGGCGGATGCTGGCCTGGTCGGTATCGAAGTTGATGTAGAGCGTGGCTTTGCCGTCAGTTTCTAGTTTTTTTTTAACTCCGTGGCACCCACTACGGATGCCTGCTGGGGCATGGCGGCTTTCTCCACTATGTCCAGGTTGTACTTCTCGTCATCGGGCTGCACCTGTATCCAAACCTCTTTGTCTTTCTGCCGAATGACATAGGTATCGGTGGGCCGGTAGGTGCTGACGGAGCCGTTATGCTTGTCATATTCCTGCTCGCCCAGCTTCTTGATGGCTTCCTCGTTAATAATGCCGGAATGCACTTTTACGCCGCCCAGGCTCTTAATCAGGTTCTCGTAGTTGCGCTGCATCATTAGTTCCGAGGCGGGCTTGTTGGAGTCGACGGGGCGGAACGTGCGGGACACCATTTTGCCTTCCACCGCAATAATATTCTTGCCATCGAAGAAGTAAGCCCGGTCAAAATCGAAGCCCACACTGTCGCTGCTGTACTTGGTCTGGTAGCCTTTCAGGGCGCTCAAATAGGGGAAAGTACCCAGGTTGGCGTCCGTAACCGGAACAGTATTGATATCGAAAGTAGCTGCCGGCGTGGTGGCGGGGGCTTCACTGGCTAATACAGCGGCCGGCTCAGCCGACGCGGGGGCAGGAGCAGTGGTTTCGGTGGTTTCAACGGTGGCTGTGGCTGATTCTCCGGCGGCCTTGTCTTTGGAGCCGCAGGAGGAGAGTACACCCGCCAACAAAAGGGCGGAAGCTACGAGAGGAGAAGTTTGTTTCATGAAAAGCAGAAGGGCTAAGCGTGTATAGATCGAACAAATAAAATGAATATTTATATAAGAATACTTAAATACAACATGTCCATTTGCAGGCAGGAGGTTTTCCGCCCAAGTTTTCCTGCGACCTTTGCAGCGCGGCCCACCCGGCCGCCTTCCTTGGATTTACTTACTCAGAGCTGATGGATTTTATAGAACTGCGCGTGAAGGCGCCCCGCGAGCTGGCCGATATCTTAGTAGCCGAGCTGGCCGAAGTAGGGTTTGATACCTTCGAAGACAACGACGAAGGCTTCTGCGCCTACACCACCGAGGACGTATTTAACCCCGACAATGTAGCGGAAATTGTGAGCCGCTACGAAGGCATTGGGGAGGTAGAGCACAGCCACCGCATCATCACTCGCCAGAACTGGAACGCCGAGTGGGAGAAGAACTTCCAGCCGCTGGTTATTGCCGAGAAAGTATCGGTGCGGGCGCCGTTCCACGAGGCCCGACCGGATCTGGAATACGAAATCGTGATTATGCCGCGCATGTCCTTCGGCACCGGCCACCACGATACCACCGCGCTGATGATTGAAAATCAGCTCACTATCGACCACCAGCATAAGCGTGTGCTGGACATGGGCTGCGGCACCGGCATTCTGGCCGTTATGGCCGTGCACCTGGGCGCCGACTACGTGCTGGCCGTGGACGTAGAGCCCTGGACCGCCGAAAATGCCGCCGACAACGCCGCCGAAAACAATGTGCAGGACAAAGTGGAAGCCCGCCTCGGCGACATCACCGCCCTGGAAGGCGAAGCTCCTTTCGATATTATTCTGGCCAACATCAACCGCAACGTACTGCTGGAAGATATGGGCGCCTATGGTCAGTATCTGAAGCCGGGCGGACCTATTCTGTTCTCCGGTTTCTATGAGGAAGATCTGCCCCTGATTCGGGCCGCCGCGGAAAAGGCTGGCTTCCGGTATGAATCTATGCGCACGCGCAACCATTGGGTATCGGCTATTTTCCGGAAATAAGCGAGGGAATCAGGTAATGGGCGAGGGGAGGAGCAATAGCTCTTTCCCTCGTTTTGTTTGAACCCCTTGGGCACTTGCGCCCGGGTTTTTAGCGTTGGTTTGGATAATAGCCAGCCGAATATTTCATCCACCGGGAATTGTGGGCGTTGGCGGCCGTTTCAAAAAGAATGCGCCGATTTTTGATGAAATTGTAGGCGAATAAGTATGTTCTGACGGTATTGAGTATGAAGCAACTAGTATTTGGATGGCTATGCGTAATGACCCTGGGACTGAGCACGGTGGTGCATGCCCAGCAGCCGGCCGCCCCCAAGCCCGGCCAGCAACCGGCCACGGCGCGCCCGCAGGCCGGTAAACTTTCCCAGGACCCTGAGCAGTTTATCCAGGATGTGCAGGCTATGATGGCCTCCACTAACAATGTAGCAGCCAAGGCTACCGCCGCGCAACTGCAGAGCCTGTGGGGCTCCAACAAGCTCACGGCTACGCAGCAGCGCACTATTATTGCTATTTCGCAGCAGATGCTGGCCCGCAAGTTTCGGCCTAAGCCCCACTTCGAGCTGTTCTTCAATACCATTCTGGCCGGCAATGCCAAGCAGAACCTCTCTGACCAGCAGATGACGGACCTGCTTACTACCATCGGCAAAACGGTGGAAAAGGAGCCGGTGAAGGAAACCGAAAAGCTGCTGAACACGCTGGCCCAGTTTACGGCCAGCAATATGCTCTACCGCTCGCGCTACAACCGCGTAGAGCTGGTGCGCGGCAGCTTTACCTTTGCCTATAACGAGAACGACCAGCCCCTGGCCGCACCGGTAGCCGCGCCAGCCCCTACGCCTACACCAGCCGCCGTTACCACGGCTCCGCTGAAAACCAAGGCCAAATCAGCGGCTAAGCCTGCCGCCAAAAAGAAAAATGATGGGTGGGATACTTCTGACTGGTCATCTTCCGGCAGTAGTGGCTGGGGCGACGATGATGGCTGGGGGGCGCCCAAGAAAAAGGCCGTGCCCGTAAAAAAAGCCCCGGCTAAAACTACTGCCAGCAAAGCGGCGCCCGTAGAGCGGGCCGCTGAGCCGGAGCCGGTAGCCGCGCCCCAGTACTATGATGATTATGCCGCGCCCAGCACCCGCGGGCCCGTAATTGTGCTGAAGGAAGTGGATTTACTGCTGGGCGGCTTCGGGGCCGACTCGGCGCTTATCACCAAAACCAGCGGCATGCTGGTGCCCCTGCAAACCCGCTTTGTGGGGCAGGGCGGCCAGTATGCGTGGCAGGTAGGGCAGAACCCCGCCACCGCCGACCTCACCCACTACGATTTTGACGTGGCCAGGCCGGAGTTTAAGGCTGAGCCCGTAACGCTGACGTATCCGGCCGTGCTGGAAAACCCCGTGCGCGGGGCGCTGGCGTTTAAAAGCCTCAAGAAAAAGCCCGGCAGCACCGATTCTTCCTTCCCGCGCTTTATCTCCCTCACTAACGACGCCCGCGTTAAGAACATCGGCGACAACATCAAATACGTGGGTGGTTTTGCCCTGAACGGGCAGCGCACCTTCAGCGCCAGCCTCGATGGTTCCCTGTCTACCATTAGTGTGCAGGCCGATGGCAAAACCAAGTTCCGGGCCGATGCCCGCGCTTATGAGCTGGGCGATACACTGATTTCCTCCGCCCGCGCCGCCGTTACCATCTACCAGGCCAAGATTGACTCGCTCTATCACCCTGGCGTGAAGCTGAAGTTCTCCAAGCCCCGGCAGGTGCTGCAGCTGGCCCGCGAAGACGGCCTGTACAAAACCACGCCCTACGCCGACTCTTACCACCAGATTGAAATTGCCACCGAGTTGCTGACCTGGCCCATCAATACGCCATTCATCAACTTTACCATGCTCACGGCCAAAAGCCAGGTAGCCGCCACCTTCGATTCTAAAGAATTCTACACGAATACCCGGTATCAACAGCTGAAAGGCATTAACAAGATGCACCCGCTGCAAATGGTGGTGGGCTACAGCCAGAGCCACGGCAATACCAAAAGCTTTACCGTAAACGACCTGATAACTACCTATAAGGTAACGGAGCCGAACGTACGCTCGGCTATGGCGGCACTAGCCCGGGATGGCTACGTGCGCATCAACCCCAACAGCGACAATATTCTCTTGCTGCCCAAGGCCACGCACTACGTTAACTCGGCGCGCGGCAAGAAAGACTACGACCATATTTCTATTAAGTCGGTGGCTGGTGGCGGGCGCAATGCCACGTTGAACATGCAGAACGACGATTTGCTGGTGCGGGGCGTAGACCGGTTTAACTTCTCCGACGACTCCGTAACGGTATTCGTGAAGCCCGACAGCAGCCAGATTCGCATTCAGAAAAACCGCAACATTCTGTTCAACGGCACCATGGTAGCGTCGGCCTTCGTGTTCAAGGGCAAGGAGTTTCGCTTTGATTACGATGGGTTCTTCGTGGATATGATGAAGATTGACTCCATCATTGTGAAGGGCAAGAACTCCAAAGGCTCGGTGATGAAAGCCCGCAAGGACACGGACTTTACCCTCACCAACAAAAAGAAAACCTCGGCCGGTAAGCTCTACATCAACGACCCCAGAAATAAGTCAGGCCGCAAGAAGCTGGGGGCGTATCCTTCGTTTGATGCTACCACAGGGGCTTACGTGTTCTTTGATAAGCCGGAAGTACTGGGCGGCGCCTACGATACCACGGTTTACTTCGATATTCCGCCTTTCCGCCTGGACTCCCTGAACAACAAAAACCGCTCGGCGGTAGGCTTCAAGGGTACCTTCGTCTCGGGTAATATCATGCCCCGCTTTGCCACCAAGCTCAGCCTGCAGGAAGATGGCTCCCTGGGCTTCACTTACAACATTCCCAAAGGTGGCTTTGCCCTGTATGGCGGCAAGGCCCAGCTGTTTAACCAGGTGAAGATGAGTAACCGCGGTATTCAGGGCATTGGCGAAATTAAGTACCTGGCGGCCACGCTGCAGAGCGACCAGTTCATCTTTTACAAAGATTCCGTGGTAACGGTGGGCAAAACCGCCACCTTGGCCGAAGGCTCTTATAAAGGCGCGGAGTATCCTAAGCTGAGTCTGCTGCCCGGCTACCAGATGAAGTGGGCCGTAGCCGCCGACTCCATGTACTTCAGCACGGCCAAATCCAGCTCGGCCATGCGCTTTTACGATGGTACCTACACCTACCGCGGCGAAGCCGTGCTGACGCCCACCGGCCTGTACGGTGACGGCCGGATGGAAGGACCACAGTCCGTGATTCGCTCCCCCAAGTTCACGTTCCTGCAGCACCACTACAAAGGCAGTAACGCGGTGCTCAACATCAAATCCAGTGAGCAGAACAAGCCGGCGGTAACGGCATCGGACGTGGCTTTCGACTATGACATTAAGCAGGGCTTTGCGGATTTCTCGCCGGAAAAGGCCGGTGTGGCCAACGTAGAGCTGCCCTATACCCAGTACAAAACCTCGCTGAGTGGCGGTAAGTGGGACTTTAAGAAGAAAACTATTGTGTTCCGGGTAGCGCCGGGCGCCGACTCCACGCGCTCCTTCTTCTACTCCACCAAGCCCGATCAGTACGGCCTGAAGTTTCAGGCTTCCAGCGGCATGTACGATCTGAACAAGTACCGCCTGCTGGCCGGTGGCGTGCCGCATATTGCCGCCGCCGATGCCTGGATTGAGCCGGACAGCAACAAGGTGTATATCTCGGCCAACGCTGATATGCGCGCGTTCAAGAATGCCAACATCACCATGGACACGCTGCACAAGTACCACCAGCTGTACAAGGGCGAGGTCGATATCCTGTCGCGGCGCTCATTTGTGGGCAATGCGCTGTATAACTACAAGAATGCCTCCGCCGATTCTTTTGCTATCAAGTTCGAGAACTTCCGGGTAGACTCCGCGCAGGCGCTGGGCGGCGATAACCGCAGCCGGGCCGCTAAGCTGCTGAGCAGGAACGATGGCGCTAAATTCTCGCCGCCCACGCTGGCCACCGCCAGCATTAAGGCCGAGGACAAGTTCCATCTGGCCCCACGCATTGCGTACCGGGGCAGCGCCATTATGAACTCCCAGCGTAAGCGGTTTGCTTTTGATGGACAGTCGCGGCTGGAGTTCAGCAAGAATGCCGCGGCCTCTACCTGGTTTGCGGTGCAGGACTCGATTGACCCCAACCGCATCCGTATTCCGATTAAGGACCCGAAATCCGACGACGGCACCACCTTGTTTACGGGTCTGTTTTTATCGGAGGCCAATAGAGTTTATCCGCTGTTTGTAGGCCCCAAGCAGAGCATCACCGACCAGAATATCTTTCAGGCGGAAGGCACCCTGGCTTTTGATCCTAAGACCCGGCAGTTCCGGCTGGGGCCGCAGGACGAGAGCCCCGATATCCTGCAGGGAAATGTGCTGACGTTTAATGACTCTACCTCAGCCATGACCTTCCGGGGCAAGCTTAACCTCATCAACTCCAACAAGGACTATACCCTGGAGGCCGCCGGTCTGGGCTACGCCAAGCCCGACAGCAGCCGCTACGAACTGGATACCTTCATGGCCCTGGACATCAACCTGCCCGAAAAGGCTCTGATAGCTATGGGCGATGATATGGCCCGCTATTCCAAAGGCCTGCCCGAAGCCGTGGACAACTCCCGCGAAACGGCTCTGAAGCTGGGTGAGTTTGTGGGCAGCAAAGATGCCGCCGCCTACATGAACCGCCGCGGTGGCTACACGTCCCTGCAGAAAGTATCGTCTAAACTGGCCCGCACGCTGGTGCTGAACAAAGTGGACCTGGTTTGGTCTGACAAGCAGCGGGCCTGGTACTCCACCGGCAAAATTGGCTTGGTGAGCATCCTGAAAAAGGACATCAACGCCCTGATTGACGGCTACATCGAAATCAAGCACGAATCGACGGGCGACGTGGTGGAAATGTACCTGGAGGCCGAGCCGCAAACCTGGTACTACCTCAAGTATGCCAACAACACCATGCTGGCCAAAGCCCAGCACGGCTCCTTCGACGAGATTGTAGGCTACAAAGCCAAGGGCGACTACAACACGGCCACGGAGTACGGCTTCTTCCTGGGTGATGACCAGACGGTGCAGGAATTCCTCACGCGCTTCCGCAAAACTTACCTGGGTTTGAAAGGCAAAGAGGCTGCCAAGAAAATTGTGACTACCCAGCCCGAGCCCGACCCTTCGGTAGAAGAGGATGGCAAGAAGAAAAAGAAGAAAAAAGGCTCGGAGTTCGATATGACCAACTCTGACCAGCCGGCCGCTGATGCGCCTGTAGACGACGCCCCGGTAGACCGCAAGAAAAAGAAGAAAAAGGACGACGACCAGGCGCTGATTGATGCTGCCGCCAAAGAGGCCGCGGGTACCGCTCCGGCAGAGGAAACCAGCAAAAAGAAGAGCAAGAAAGAGGCGAAGGCCGATGCGGACAACCCGCCCGCAGATGCTTCTGCCGCTCCCACGGAAGACACCAGTAAAAAGAAGAAAAAGAAGAAAAACGAAGACGACCCCTTCGGCGGTCAGTAAGCTCCTTCTGGCCGCAGCCCCGCTCCGAAACCGGAGCGGGGCTGTTTGCTTCCGGATAGTAGCGCGAAGCTCCGGCTTCGCGCACGAGCAACGCGAGTTCCTGCGCGTGGGTACAGCTGGCGCGGTTCCGGCTACTCGCCTCGCTCGTGCGCGAAGCCGGAGCTTCGCGCTACCACGCAACCGTTATATTTGGCCTTGTTCGGCCTTTCTCCCCGCTGCCTATTTCCCACCGTTACGCTCTTTTTGTATGAATCTGCCCATTGTCATCGGTCTGCTGGTGGCCGCTTACCTGGTTGGCTCCATTCCCACCGCGCTGTGGGTAGGCCGCTGGTTTTTTGGCCTCGATATCCGGGAGCACGGCTCGGGCAACGCCGGCGCCACCAATACCTTCCGGGTGCTGGGCAAAAAGCCCGGCTCCTTCGTTATGGCCGTGGATGTGCTGAAGGGCTGGGCCGCTACTTCTCTGGCTACTGTGATGATGCAGCAGGGCGCCATTCAGCCCGGGCAGTTGCTCTACTTTCAGCTGGCCTGTGGGGTGCTGGCCGTCATTGGACACATTTATCCCATCTGGGCGGGCTTCCGGGGCGGCAAAGGCGTGGCTACCGTATTGGGTATGATGCTGGCTATTGCCCCGGCTACGGTGGGCGTGTGTATTCTGGTGTTTATCGTGATGCTACTGCTGTTTCGCTACGTTTCGCTCAGCAGCATGACGGCCGGAGTAGTCTTTGCGCTGCTGCAACTCTTCCCGGCTTTCCGTCCCGATAATTCGCTGCTGGTGTGGTTTGGTTTCGTGCTGTCCCTGCTGCTGATTTACACCCACCGCGCTAATATTGGGAGGCTGCGGGCCGGTACGGAAAGCCGCGTGCCCATGCCATGGGATAAGAAGTAGGAGGTACTTAATAGGCGTGTTCCAACAGATAAGTGCTGTCTACGCCGCGAACAGTTAGGAGCTAATTCGGTTCATAAAAATCATTTCTCTTTGGAATTGACTAATAAGAGACCAATGAACTTTGACTCATTTGAACGTTATGAACTGGTTGCTTTAGCAAAAGCATTGAGTTTCGTTAAGTATGAATCGAAGGGAGAAACCGCATCTTTTTTAGCTGGCAGTCCTATCATTTCAGACCTGTATCAGAAAATTTGTGAGAGGATATGGGAGATGTCAAAAGGTTCCCGCGCAACAAAAAACCTACTCGAAAACGGCTGGCCTTTGGTGAAGAAGGGAGATGAAATTTATGAAATAGTTAATTACCATCTGCGTAAGCTTGATAATTGGGACTCACTTGACACTGAACTCAAGGCCCAGACAATTAAAGATTATTTAGGGCCTTATAAAGCACCAGATGAGGTAATGGCTGCTTTGTTGAATAGGGCCGGATAACAGATTGCTACCTCTCATAAAAAAGGTGGAAGTTGTGCTTTCCCGTACTATCTATTCGTTGGCTACTTTTACCCCAGCATTTCCACCCAATCTACTCTGCATGGCTTCTTACCTCGAACAGAATAAAGACCGTTTCCTGAGCGAACTGCTCGACTGGCTCCGCATCCCTTCGGTTTCCGCTGACCCTAAGTTCCACGGCGACGTGCTGCGGGCCGCCGACTTCCTGAAAACGCGCCTGGAAGAAGCCGGCATGGAAAACGTGGAGCTGTGCCAGACGGCCGGTTACCCCATTGTGTACGGCGACAAAATCATTGACCCCAGCCTGCCCACCGTGCTGGTGTACGGCCACTACGATGTGCAGCCCGCCGACCCGTATGAGCTGTGGACCTCGCCACCCTTCGAGCCCGTTATTAAAGACGGTAAGATCTACGCCCGCGGCGCCTGCGACGACAAAGGCCAGGTGTACATGCACGTAAAAGCCTTCGAAATGATGATGCAGGACGGCGGCGTGCCTTGCAACGTGAAGGTGATGTTTGAGGGCGAGGAGGAAGTAGGCTCCAGCAACCTGGGCATCTTCGTGAAAGCCAACAAGGAGAAACTGAAGGCCGATGTCATCCTGATTTCGGACACCGGCATCCTCTCCAACGACCAGCCCAGCATTGAGGTAGGTCTGCGTGGCCTGAGCTACCACCAGGTAGAAGTAACCGGCCCCAACCGCGACCTGCACTCCGGCCTCTACGGGGGCGCCGTACCCAACCCCATCAACGTGCTGTGCAAGATGATTGCCTCCCTGCACGATGAGAACAACCACATTACCATTCCCGAGTTCTACAACAATGTAGCCGTACTCAGCGAGGCCGACCGTGCCGAGTTGAACCGCGTGCCGCACTCCGATGAGGAGTTTAAGGAGAGCATCGGCCTGAAAGATATCTACGGCGAAAAAGGCTACACCACCGTGGAGCGCATTGGCATTCGGCCCACGCTGGACGTAAACGGCATCTGGGGCGGCTACACCGGCGAGGGTGCCAAAACGGTTATTGCCTCCAAAGCCTACGCCAAAATCTCCATGCGCCTGGTGCCGCACCAGACCTCGGATGAAATTACGGCGCTCTTCCAGAAGCATTTCGAAAGCATTGCCCCGGCCAGCGTAACCGTAAAAGTAACCCCGCACCACGGCGGTGAGCCGGTAGTAACACCCACCAATTCGGTAGCCTACCAGGCCGCCGCCGATGCTTTGGAAACCACCTTCGGCAAAAAGCCTATTCCTACCCGGGGTGGCGGTTCCATTCCCATTGTGGCCATGTTTAAATCAGAGCTGGGCCTGGATACCGTGCTGCTCGGCTTCGGACTGGATTCGGACGCCATTCACTCGCCCAATGAGCACTACGGCGTGTTTAACTTCTTTAAGGGCATTGAAACCATTCCGCATTTCTACCGCAACTACGCGGCGGGCATGCAGAAGTAACTGTCATTCCGAGCAAAGCGAGGAAGCTGAGTTTCTCTGCTTAAGATTAACCCAGATTCCTCGCGCTGCTCGGAATGACAGTGTAAGCAAAAGCCCGGTTCCTTTAGCAGGAGCCGGGCTTTTGCTTGTTAGCAGGAGGAAGCTTAACGGCCGTTGAAGGAGTAAGTAAGATAAAGCTGAAAAGCACTGTTGCGGATGTTGTTCTGCACCGTGGCGCTGCCCACCGTAGTGGCTTTTTCTATGTTGGTGATGCCGCCATTATAGCGCAGGCCAATGCCCGGCCCCGTTTTGCGCTGATAGCCCAGGCCCGCCGCATAACCCAGATCAAAGGTGTTGTACCGGCTTTTTCGATCGTAGGTAATGGTGTTGTACTTGTCTTTGGCCGACACCAGAAAGCCCAGTTGCGGGCCGGCTTCAAAGAACAGGCCATCGGCATTTACGTGCAGCAGCAGTGGAACATCCACGTAGCCCAGATGGCGGGTGTGTGGGTTGGGAACGGAAGGTATTTCGGCCCCTTTCTGGGAATACAGCAGCTCGGGCTGAAAGGCCAGCATATCCGTAAAGCCGATGTTAGCGAAGCCCCCGGCGTGGAAGCCGAAAATAGACTTAGCGCTGCCGGCCTGCTTGCCCACAAAAGAGGAAAGGGTGCCGCCCGCCTTCAGGCCTAAGGAAACGTCGCTTTGAGCCTGAGCGGTACCCGCCAGGCCGGCCAGCAGCAAAAGAGGAAGAAATGCTTTTTTCATAGGAAGTGCCAAAGTCAGAGAGACGTACTGTACAGGCGTAAAACTACACTGAAAACCGTCTGTGCTTACTCTTCGGGTAACAAAAAGCCCCTTCCCGTGGAGGGGAAGGGGCAAGGTTTGCGGTAGCGACGAGGCTTACTTATTGCCAATCAGATACCCCAGAGAAACCTGGAAGGCAGAGTGGCGGGCATTTTTCAGGTCGCCGTTGAAGTAGGTGTCGCCATTGTCGCTCTTCACCAGGTCGCTGAAGGCGCCAGTGTAGCGCAGGCCTATGCTTAGGCCATTTTCGGCTTGGTAGCCCAAGCCGGCAGCGTAGCCCAGTTCCGTGCGGTTCAGCTCGCTCACGTCGTTCTGGTTTTCGGCTTGGGAAGTCTCGGGCTCACCTGTCAGTGGGCTGGTGGTGGTAGTTTTAGTCTGATTATTCGAACTCAGCAGATATGATATCTGCGGGCCTGCTTCAAAGTAGAAACCATCAGCATTGATTTTGGCCAGAATAGGAAGGTCCAGGTAGTTGTAGTTTACCTTGCCTTCACGCTTTGTCTGGTAACCCAGTATGTTAGTATACTCCGTAGGCTTGTTTTCAAAGCCTTTCTGCGAGTACAAAAGCTCAGGCTGAATGGAGAAGAAATTCTCCACGATAGGGGCATTCAGCATAACGCCACCCACAAAGCCGAGCTTGTTATTGTAAGTGTTTTCGTTTTTGATATTGCCGGACAGGTTGGAATAGTTAGCGCCGGCGCGCAGACCCAAACGCACACCCTGTGCCTGGGCCGAAGAAAATGCCGCGACAGAAAGCAAAGCGGCTACGAGAACGGTGGACTTTTTCATAAGGTCAGATACGAATTAGGGAAAGGAAATCGTATGCCGGCCTCTATTCGAAAAATGTGCCAATCTGATTTATGCAGGCACTGTTGGCGTAAAAAAAGCCTGCTTCCCCTCCTGGGGAAAGCAGGCTTCTACAAGCAGGCCACTGATTATTAGTACTTGCTGCGGTTGTGTCTGGCGCGGTTAAATGAAGGGTTATCACTGCCCAAAAACAAGTAGCCCACCTGCGCCTGTATGACGGAGTTGTAGTTGTGTACTTTGATATTCCCGTTGTCTTCCTTCAGAGGAGTTACATCCCGGTTATAACGCAACTCTACGCTCAGCCCGCCTTCCGACTGATAGCCCACCCCGGCCGTGCCGCCGTAGTTAACCGGCCGGTAGCCCGTTCTACCAGAGTTGGAAGTCAATAGAACGTTAGCCTGAGGGCCCAGCACCAGAAACGGCCCCTCCAGATCCAGCCGGGCCAGCACGGGCACGTCTATGTAATGGATGGTGGATTTGGTAGCACCAGCATTCTGGCTGGTGCCCTTCATGGAGTACAGCAGCTCGGGCTGAATGGATAGGAACCCATTAGAAGAAGCCGGAAAATTGACTACTGCGCCGCCCAGCCCACCTAGCTTGAGCTGGTTGGCATCCGGCGCATCAGAGCCCACAATGTTGCTCAGGTTAGCCCCGGCTTTAAGTCCAAATATGGTTTTTTGCGCCTGCACGGCACCCGTAGTAAAAAGCGCAGCGGCTAGGATAAAAACGGCCTTTTTCATGCAAAATCGAAGAACAGAAGGGAGAGAAAAGTTCGGTGATGAGGACGAGAGCGGACGTTGCAACAGAGGCTGAAAAGTGCTGCAGGAATTGTGCCATTATTCCGGAATTGCTATAAAACAGAAAGGCGCTTACTCTCCGAAGAAAGTAAGCGCCCAAGTGTTTCTGCTTTAAAAGCTACGGCTTATTTACCACCAATGAGGTAACCTAGCGAAGCCTGGAATACCTGGTTACGGGCATTCTTCACGTCATCATCACCTGTGTAGCCGTCTTTGGCAAAGTCAGTAAAGGAGCCATTGTAGCGGATACCCACCAGGAAGCCTGCGGTAGACTGATAACCCAAGCCAGCGGCGTAGCCAATTTCGCTACGATTCACATTGTTCAGGTTTTCTGTATCCTCTCTTTTATAAAGAGTTGTGCCATTCCTAGTCGACTTAGTTTCATCTTTTATTTTAAGCAAATAGCTGTATTGCGGGCCAGCTTCAAAGAAAAAGCCATCAGCATTAATCTTCAGCAATACTGGTACATCGATGTAGTTATAGGTGCGGCTGCCTTCAAACTTTGTACCCGCAATTTCTTTATCAGCATTTTTAAAGCCCTTTTGAGAATACAGTACTTCCGGCTGAATGGAGAAGAAGCCATCATCGGTTACGCTGAAATTAGCCATAATGCCACCGTGGCCACCGAATTTACTTTCGAAACGGTCCTCATTGACCAGGTCGCCGGAGAGGTTGGAATAGTTTACGCCGCCTTTAATACCCAGGCGTACGCCCTGGGCTTTGGCATCCTGAGAAGAGAAAGTGGCGGCCGCCAGAAGCGAAGCGAGTAGGATTGTTGTCTTTTTCATGGTGCAACAAGGGTTTAGTGAACATTGCACATTGGCACCCCAACCCGGGGTTCCATGGGGCCTTAAACGGAGAAATTGGTAACGGATACATATCACCGCAAAAAAAAATGGCCCGGCCTTGCGGCCAGACCATTTTCAGGCGGCGGTAACCGCCTGATTATTTGCCCAGTTGCAGCAGGTAGCCCACCTGCAAAATAACGGCGTCGTTGGCGCTCTTGGGCTTGCTTTCAATGGCCTTGGTATCCAGCACCGTCTGAAAGCCGCGGTTGTAGCGCAGGCCAAGGGTGAGGCCATTGCGGGACTGGTAGCCTACTCCCGCCAGGGCGCCAAAATCCCACTTGGCTACGTCGCCGCTGGCGTCGGAAGAGGCCTTGGTGGTGGCTTCTTTGCGGCTGTCGGAGAATTTGCTGTAGGTTTCGGTATCGGTGCTGCTGCCCAGCAGGTAGCCTACCTGCGGACCCAGCTCAAAGTACACGCCTCCGTTGGTGTTCACGCGCACAGGAACGGGCAAATCCAGATAACTCAGGGTGCGGTCTACGGTATTGATGCGCAGCGTTTCGCTTTCGCCCAGCTCAGTAGTGTTCAGGGAGGTTTGCGTGAGCTTATAGCCTTTATGGTTCAGCTGCAGTTCGGGCGCTACCGTGAACAAACCAGTGCTGGAAAGGGGAATAGTCGCCGCCAGACTCACATTATAGCCCGTATGCCGGTCGCCCAGCTGCACCCGGTAGTTGGGGCCGGCCAGCATGTCCAGCTCGTTGCCCGTGAGGCGGGCCAGCGTAGCACCGGCTTTCAGGCCCAGGCGGGGCTTGCCGGGGTTTTGGGCGTGGGCCACCGAGGCCAAAGCGGCGAGGGCAACTGCCAGTACGGCCTTCTTAACCATGAAAATAGAAATTGCAGTGAATGAATAATACAGGGAACCCGCCGCATGTTGCCCGGCGGAGCCCAATGAAAAGACAATGTTACGGCAATGGCGTGAGTTACCCGCAACCAGCTGCTCTGGTAAGATTGATTTTATGCCCTTGGCGTTGCAGGGTACATCCGATAAAGCAGCGGCTCGTATTTTTGAGCGTTGGCTAACTCTGATTCCACTATCCGCATTTGGGCAGCACTATCCGTAGTAGTGGTGCTGCTTAGCAGTAGCGCCGGCCCCGTCTGGGGCCAAGTGCCGCGCGCCCCCTGGGTGGCAGGGCTCTATGCCCAGGGAGGCTTTATAGTGGCCCACTCGCCGCGGGTGCGGCACCTGGTGCGGGCGCACCCTACCGGCCTGGAGCTGAATTTGCAGCGCCAAACCACCGGGCAGGCCCCCTGGCACGCCTGGTATGGCTACCCTAAAATAGGCGTGGCGTTGGTCTATTATGATTACCATAACCCGGTGCTGGGGAAGAGCTACGGGGCTTCCTTTTACCTTAATAAAACCTATTGGCGCACCACCCGGCAGGAGCTAAATTTCCGACTGGGCACTGGCCTGGGGTGGTTTACGCAGGGGTTTTCACAGGAACTCAACCACAAAAATACGCTCGTCAGCTCCCACCTCAATGCCATGCTGCAGGCCCGCGTGGAGTACGACCGGGCCCTGTCGCGGCAGGTTGGCCTGCTGGTAGGCGTGGGGCTGAATCATTTTTCCAACGGCGCCACGGCCAAGCCCAATCTGGGTATTAATATTCCCACCGTAGTACTGGGCCTCAATTTCCATCAGCAGCGCCCCTTCCGGCCGCTGGATGTACCCCCGCTGCCCGAGCCAACCGATATCGGCCGGAATTTCCTGAACCTAAGCACTAGCCTGGGACTGAAACGCCTCAATGAAATCGACCAGCAAATCTACCTGGTCAACTCCGTTTCAATAGTAGCTGGCCGCCGCCTGGATCGTAAAAGCAACCTGCTGCTGGGCCTGGAGGGCTTCTACGACCGTTCTCTGCGCGCCGAGCAGCGGGATACCGCCCGCCAGGACGCGCCTTTAGTAGACGTAAAAAAAGCCGGCGTTTTTCTGGGCCATGAGCTGCTGTTTGGCCGCCTGGCGCTGGTTACGCACCTGGGCGTATACGTGTACAACCCCTACAAATCCAACAACTTTTACTACGAGCGGGTGGGGCTGAAATACCACTTTACCAACCGCCTGTTTGGCGCCGTAGACCTGAAAGTACACCGCGGCGCGGCCGATGTGCTGGAGTGGAAAGCCGGGATAAAGCTATAATAGCTGCCTTCTATTTGGCGGCCAGGAGCGCCTGATTAATGCGCTTCACTATGGCGGGCCCTTCGTAAATAAACCCGGTATAGAGCTGCACCAACACGGCCCCGGCGGCTAGCTTTTCCCGCGCATCCTGCGGGGAATGAATACCGCCCACCCCAATGATGGGCAAGGCGCCATCACTATGCCGGTGCAGGTAGCGAATAACCTCCGTAGCGCGCTGACGCAAAGGCCGCCCGCTTAATCCACCCGCCCCCAGGCTGGCCACATGCTCCGGACTGGTGCGCAGGCCTTCCCGACTGATGGTAGTATTGGTAGCTACCAGCCCGCTAAGGTTGGTTTCGCGGGCAATCAGCAGAATGTCGTCCAACTGAGTGTCCGTCAGATCGGGGGCTATTTTGAGTAGGAGGGGCCGGGGTTTCGGCAGGGCCTGGTTGCGCTCCTGCACCTGCTGCAACAGCTGAATCAGCGGCTCGCGCTCCTGCAGCTGGCGCAGGTTGGGCGTATTAGGCGAGCTGACATTCACCACAAAATAGTCCACCACCTCGTGCAGGGCCTCTACGCAGGCCACGTAATCCTGCGCGGCCTGCTCATTCGGGGTGTCTTTGTTTTTGCCGATGTTACCGCCGATAATCATATCGGAACGGCGGTGACGCAGGCGCTCGGCGGCCGCAGCGGCCCCGGCATTATTGAAGCCCATGCGGTTTACCAGGGCCTCGTCCTGCGGCAAGCGGAACAGGCGGGGCTGTGGGTTGCCGGGCTGCGGGCGGGGCGTTACGGTGCCAATTTCCACAAAACCAAAGCCCAGGGCCGCCAGCTCGTCGGTTAGCTCCGCATTCTTATCAAAGCCAGCCGCCAGGCCCACCGGGTTCCGGAACTTCAGCCCGAACACTTCCCGCTCCAGCCCCGGATTCTGATAGTCATAAAGCCCCCGCAGCAGCGCCTGGCCGCCCGGCACGCGGGCCATCCGCTTCAGGTTATCGAATACCAGATGGTGCGCGCGTTCGGCATCCAACTGGAAAAACAGGGGCTTCAGCAGGGCTTTGTACATGGCAAGGCAAAGCTACGCAATGGGGAGGAAGTGTCATTGCGAGGCACGAAGCAATCCGTCCTCTGAAACGCAGAAAGCTCTGAGATGTGAAAAGCCCTTGACGTACTATACATCAAGGGCTTTCTGGTAAGAGAGGGTTGGTCACTTCTGAGAGGACAGATTGCTTCGTGCCTCGCAATGACAATTTGTTTACCCCGCCCAGCCTTCTCTATCCAGGCTGCGGTATTGAATGGCTTCGGCCAGATGCTGAATCTGGATTTCCTCCGAAGCGGCCAGGTCGGCAATGGTGCGGGCTACTTTCAGGATCCGGTCGTAGGCGCGGGCGGAGAGGCCAAGGCGCTCCATGGCGGTTTTCAGCAGCAGGCGGCCAGCATCGTTTATCTGACACAGGTCCTTCACCATTTGCGGGGGCATCATAGCATTGGAGTGGATTTCGGGGAAATCCTGGAACCGCACGGCCTGCCGTTCCCGGGCCGTGGAAACGCGCTGCTGAATATCGGCGCTGGTTTCGGAGCGGCGGGTTTCCGTCATCTGGTCGAAGGAAACCGGCGTTACTTCCACGTGCAGATCAATGCGGTCCAGCAACGGGCCGCTTACTTTGTTGAGGTAGCGCTGCACCACGCCGGGGCCGCACACGCACTCCTTTTCCGGGTGATTATAGTAGCCGCAGGGGCAAGGGTTCATGCTGGCTATCAGCATAAAGTTGGCCGGGAAATCGATGCTGATTTTGGCGCGGGAAATGGTCACGCGCCGCTCTTCCAAAGGCTGGCGCATCACCTCCAGTACCGTGCGCTTAAACTCGGGCAGCTCATCCAGAAACAGCACCCCGTTGTGCGAGAGGGATATTTCTCCCGGCTGCGGATTACCGCCACCACCCACCAGGGCCACATCGGAAATGGTGTGGTGCGGAGCCCGGAATGGCCGTGAGCTGAGCAGCGAAGCATTAGTGCCCAGCTTGCCCGCTACGGAGTGAATCTTGGTGGTTTCCAGTGCCTCGTGCATCGTGAGGGGCGGCAGAATGCTGGGCAGGCGCTTGGCCAACATGGTCTTGCCGGCACCGGGCGGGCCGATCATGATAACGTTATGGCCGCCGGCCGCGGCTATTTCCAGCGCCCGTTTGATGTTCTCCTGACCCTGCACATCGGCAAAATCGGCGGCGTACTGGTTGGCGGCGTGCTGGAAAATGTCGCGCGTGTCCACCTTCACCGGCGCAATATCTTGGCGGCCCTCGAAAAAGTCGATGGCCTCCTGCATGGTTTCCACGGGAATCACATCCAGATTATTCACGATGGCCGCTTCCTGCGCGTTTTCCTTCGGCAGAATAATGCCTTTGAAGCCTTCTTTGCGCGCCTGAATGGCAATAGGCAACACCCCCCGGATAGGCCGCAGCCCACCATCCAGGGCCAGCTCGCCCATAATTATATAGTCGCCCAGTCGCTCGGTGGTCAGTTGCTGGGAAGCGTGCAGAATGCCCAGCGCAATGGGTAAATCGTAGGCGGAGCCTTCCTTACGCACATCAGCCGGGGCCATGTTTACCACCACTTTGGTGCGCGGCATGCGGTAGCCCCTGAACTTGAGGGCGGCTTCTATCCGCTGCTGACTTTCCTTAATGGCATTATCAGCTAAGCCCACTACATAAAAATTCGTCCCCTGCGATACAACTACTTCAATAGTAATAGTATTGGCATTGACACCCTGCACGGCCGAGCCGTAGGTTTTTGTAAGCATACAGTGGGGGTAAGGATAAAGCGGTTCAGTAACCGAAGATACTAGGATAGAGTGCCACGTGTTACAGAAAAAGCCAACTCTTAGGAGTCGGCTTTTTCTGTAAAGTGTTAGTAGGCTTAGGCTACCAGCTGCTCAATGAGCATAATCATGATGTGAATGGCTTTGATGTGGATTTCCTGAATCCGGTCGGCGTAGCCGCTGTGTGGGGCCCGGATTTCCACGTCGCTGATACCGGCCAGCTGGCCCCCGTCTTTGCCGGTGAGGCTAACCACCCGCATGCCCGCGGCTTTGGCGGCCTCGGCGGCCAGCAGCACGTTGGGCGAGTTGCCGCTGGTGCTGATGGCCAGGAGCAAGTCGCCGGGGCGGCCTAGGGCCTGCACGTAGCGGCTGAATACATGGTCGTAGCCGAAATCATTGGCTACGCAGCTCATGTGAGAAGCTTCCGTGAGCGGAATGGCGGCCAGCGCAGGGCGGTTCTGGCGGTAGCGGCCGGTGAGCTCCTCGGCAAAATGCTGCGCATCGCAGAGCGAGCCGCCGTTGCCGCAGGTCAGGATTTTGCCGCCGGCGCGCAGGGAATCCGCCATAAGGCGGGCGGCCTGCTCAATGGCTTGCAGATTGGCCGGATCGGCCAGAAAACGGTCGAGAACGGTGCGGGCTTCCGTCAGCTCGGCCCGGATGAGGTCAGTAAGGGATTCAGTCACGGTGCAAAACTACCGCACTGGCCGCTCATCTACATCAGGTGAGGCCGGGGGAATGATAGAATTTGGCTGCTGCAGGGGCGCGTTAGGTAGGCTGGGGTCTTCCTGAGGAAAAACCGGCCGGGTAGCTTCCGGCACGGGAGTAGTTGTTGGCGAAGGCGTATACACCGTTTCGGGATACGTAGTAGTGCCCGTGACCACTCCAGGCCGCTGCTGAAACTCCCGCTCGCGCAGCTCCATCTGCTGGTCGTAGAGGCGGGCTTTCAACTCGTTGATTTTGCCTTCGTGCTGGGAGATATTACGGCGCAGCATGGTGCTGTCCAGGTTCTCAACCAGCAGTTGCACGGCCAGCAGCACGGCGGCTACAATAAACAGCACCCAATAAAAGGTGCTCATATCGGTACCCAGACCAAAGGCGCCGGCTACGGCGTCGCGGGTGGCGGGGCTTAAAATAAAGAGCAGCGCCAGGAGCAGATACACCATAACCAGGATGGTGACGAGGCGTTTGAGAGCAAGCATGGGAGAGAGGCTTAGAGAGTACAAAACGAATAGCACCGGCCCACGGCAGTGGCTTGGCGAATTAAATATAGGAGATATCTAATTACGGCGCGGTGAGCCCGGCTGCCCGTCTAAACGCAAAGTCCCGGTTCCGCGTTGGCTTAGGCTAACGCCACGTTGGTTTGCATCTGGCTCAGGCGCTGGTAAAGGCCGCCGCGCTGCAGCAATTCATCGTGGGTGCCGCGCTCCACAATGCGGCCGTGCTGCAGCACTACAATCTCATCGGCGTGCTGCACGGTGCTCAGGCGGTGGGCAATAACCAGGGAAGTGCGGTTCTGCATCAGGCGCATCAGCGCTTCCTGCACCAGCTTTTCACTCTCGGTATCGAGGGCGGAAGTAGCTTCATCCAGAATGAGAATAGGTGGGTTGCGCAGCACGGCGCGTGCAATGCTCAGGCGCTGCCGCTGCCCGCCCGAAAGCCGCGTGCCCCGGTCGCCGATGATGGTCTGGTAGCCTTCCGGGGTGCTCATAATGAACTCGTGAGCATTGGCAATGCGGGCGGCATTCATCACTTCCTCTTCGGTGGCCTGGGTCTGGTTGAAGCGGATGTTGTTGAAGATGGTATCGTTAAACAGGATGCTTTCCTGGGTTACAATGCCCATCTGGTCGCGCACGGAGTGAATGGTGCAGTCGCGCACATCGTGGCCATCAATCAGGAGTTGCCCGCCGGTGGGGTCGTAAAAGCGGGGCAGTAGATCGGCCAGGGTTGATTTGCCACCGCCCGAGGGGCCCACCAGCGCCACCGTTTTGCCTTTCGGAATAATGAGGTTGATGTCCTGCAAAACGGGCTGGTCGCCGTAGGTGAACTGCAGGTTGCGCAGCTCGATTTCCTTCTCAAAAGCGGGCAGCAACTGCGCATCGGCCTTGTCCCGAATCACCGGCTCCGTATCAATAATGCTCAGCACCCGCTCGCCGGCCACCAGGCCGCGCTGAATGTTGCCAAACGCCGACGACAGCGCTTTGGCCGGCGTGAGTACCTGCGAAAACAGCACGATATAGGTGATGAACGATTCGCCTTCCAGATCGGAATTGCCACCCAGAATGAGGGTGCCGCCAAAGTAAATCAGGCCGGCTACTACCAGCACCCCGGCAAACTCGGAGAAGGGGGAAGCGAGGTCCCGGGTGTTATCAATGCGGCGCGAGGTTTTGGCGTACAGGTCGTTCTGCTGCTCAAACTTGTCCTTGATGTAGTCCTGGGCATTGAAGGCCTTAATCACGCGGATGCCGCCCAGCGTCTCATCAATCACAGAAAGCATGGAGCCCAGCGTGCTCTGGCTGGTTTTGGCCTGAGAGCGGAGCCGCTTGGCCAGGCTGGCAATAATTCCCCCGGAAATGGGCAGCAGCACCAGCGTAAACAGCGTGAGCTTAAACGACATGTAAAACAGCACCGCGAAGAAGGCCACAATAGTCAGTGGGTCCCGAATGACGGCCGTGAGGGTATTCACCACGGAGCCTTCCACTTCCTGCACGTCGTTGGTAAAGCGCGACATCAAATCACCCTTGCGGCCGGTGGCGAAGTAGCCCAGCTGCAGCTGAATGACGCGGTGGTAGAGCGCCCGGCGCATGTTGCGGATAACGCGGGCCCGCACCCGGGCCACCAGCCGCAAGCTCAGATACCGGAATACGTTGCTAAAAAACACCGATACCACCAGCACCAGGCACACAAACAGCAGGGCACCCATCTTGCCCTGCGTGGCAATAACGTGCGCGAAGAAGTAGTTGAAGGTGCTGGTAACGTAATCGAGAGAAGGGGCGAAGCCGGGGAGGTGGTCCGGCGCATTCATCTGCACCTTGCCCGTCTTGTCAAACAGCACTTTCAGCAAGGGAATAATCAGCGCAAAGTTGCCAATGCTGAAAATGATGCCCAGGATGGTGTAGAGAAAGTAGAAGGGCAGAAAATCGGCGTAGGGCCGCGCGTACTGCAGAATGCGGAGGTAGGTCTTCATGGAGGCTGCAAAGGTAACCCCCGGATTCCGATTGCAGACGGGCTGCTTTGCGCTGCCGGCGCTACTCCGCGTTGAACACGGCTACCACCTCAATCTGCCCCAGAATATGCTGGTTGAACTCGGCCAGCTCTTCGGCCGGTACCCACAGCTCGTCGTGCTCGGGCCGCCCACGTTCTGCACCGGGAAGGTGGCGGCGTAATCCGCATCCACGGCAAAGCGCAGCACGTAGCCGATGCCGTAGTAGGACACGTTCCAGTCGCGGGCAATCTGGCTGGCGTAGGCCTCATGCAGCACCGGGTAGAAGTAGGGCTGCTCGGGCAAGCGCGGTGGAAAAGCCAGCCAGTTGGCGGCGGCTATTAAATCCAGCTCCTGCTGATTGACCGGCCGGAAAAGCAGCAGGGCGGCGGGGTCGTGGCGCATAAACGGAAAGAGGACTGCGGCTTAAAACTCGTGCACGCGCTGGGCAATGTTCCAGCGGAGCGAAAGGGCCGAATAGGCTTCCGTGCCTGCCAACGGGGTAGCAATCTGGGAAGTCTGGTGGCGTACTATCTGCGTGGCATCAATAAAGAGGTTGTGCCGCAGCTGGTAGGTTGCCGTCAGGTCGCCGTGAAACAGGTGAGTGGTGTTGCCCTGGCCCACGCGGTTACCATATTCCTGCACGCGGGTGGTGTAGGGCAGTAGCACGTTGCCACCGTAGTTAATAGGAATAGGCGTGTAAGGCGGAAAATCGGGGCTGATGGTGGTGTTCAGGCCCTGCTCCGAGAAAAAGCCCTTGCCTACCAGCATCAGACGCGGCAGCGGCTGGTAGCTCACTATCCCCAAAATTTCCCAGAGGTTAGCCCCCATGGGGTGCGCCAGCGGCTGGTTGTAGTGCTGGTAGTTGCGGAACTTGTCTTCGTGCTCGTAGGTGTAAGGGCGGATGTAGTTGAACTCCGCCTGCAGATCCAGATTGCGGATGCCCACGGCATCAAAGTACTTCGCGCCTAGCTGAAAGGCCTGCTTATTGGCCCACCAGCCATTGCCGGAACGCACCTGACTTACCACAAACTCATCCAGCATCAGCTGGCCGTAGAGCTGGGCCGTGTGGGCAATATTCCACTTGAAATCCATGCCCAGCAAAGCGTTATCCTGGGAGCCGATTTGCTGCTCTACGCTGCGGTAAAAGATGATGGGGTTCAGGTACTGCAGCTCAAAACGGCCCTTGCCCCGGGAAAATACTACCGACTCAAACACCCCCACATTGAAGTTAGGGGTGATGTCGAAACTGAGGTGGTGCTGAGCAAAGTACTTCTTCTGATAGATGGTATCGGCGTTGGCCTTGTCGGCCGTCATTTCTGCAAACAGGTTCTGGTAGTTGAACTTCCAGATGCGCGTGTTCAGCTTCAGAAAGAAGTATGGCGCGGCGTAATCGGAGAGAATCAGGGAGCGGTACCCGTTGCCGATAATGTTCCGGTCGTGGCCCAGCTGCACGTTAATGTGCTTGGTAGCCGCATAGGTAATGTAGCCGCGCGCTGAGAGGAAGTCATACTGGCCGGGCTTGGTTTTGAACGGCTTCCAATAGCCTTCGTGCGGCACAATATTGTCGCGCACAATGCGCTGGCGCACGTATTCCGGCACGGCCATCTGGTTATCGGCCAGGAAGGTGTAAAAGCCCAGCTTCTCATCAATAGTGCCCTCCACCTGCACGCCGCGGGTATTAAGGAAGCGAATTCCGTCGCTATCCGTGTCCTTGCCCAGCTGCACGCCTATCACCGGGTTGATGCGCAGCGTAAAGTCGGGGTTGTTTACCGAAAACAGGTCGGACTGCCGGCGGTAGAAATGGGTGAGCAGGGGGCGGGCGCTTTCGTTTACTGCGGCGGCCTGAGTGGAATAGTTCCAGTTGTCGCGCAGCAGGTAGCGCAGGTTAAACCGGTCGGCACGGGAGAGGCCGGCGGCAGAGTCGCGCAGCATCTGCTCGGCCAGGCGGGCCACCATAGCCCGCGGGTAGGGCCGCACGGCCGTGTGCAGCTCCTGCAACGAATCGGCGCCGGACTTGGCCGCGTAGCGGTCAATCAGGCGGTAAATATCAGCGTCAAGCGGTACGTAGGTGGTACCCTGGAGCGTGCGCGAGGCGGGTGCCTGTACTGGCTGGGGCGGCGGGACGGCTGCCGGCTGCGCCACAGGCTGGGCTGCCGGAGCCGCTGAGGCAGGAGTAGGGGCGGCCACTTCTTTGGCCTTGCGTGGCGCCTCTATAGGCTGGTTGTATATCCGCCAGGGCGAGGTGGTAGCCGTATCAGTAGGCGCGCTTGTGGGGGCAGTGGAGAGGGTATCCTGAGCAATGGCAGGGCCCGCCAGCAGCGTCCCGGTAGCGAGCAAAAGCAGGAGAGGTCGTATCATACAGAAGTAGACAGCGCTGCCGACGCGGCAGCCAATGGCGCAAACCTACGCAGTTACGCGAAAGGAGTTGGTTTTTCTCCCGATTACCCCATTTGCTTGGCCGTGGTGTGGCATATTGCGTACTCTTTTGAGCTATACCAACGGCCTTATTCCTTGTCGCTCCGCTATCTGCCTCATGCCCAACTAGACCTGTCTGCCTGGGATACCTGCGTGGCGGCTGCCACGGAGCCGGTGCCGTACGCCTACTCCTGGTGGCTGGCGGCTACCGCTGGCCGTTGGGATGCCGTGGTGGAGATAGATGAGACCAGCGGAGCGTACCTCTCGGTATTCCCGTTGCCCATTAAGCGCCGGCCGTGGGGCCGGGAAGTATACCAGCCGCCCTTCACCCAGCAGCTGGGTTTGCTCACGACAGCCGGTAGCCGCCAGCGGAATGTGCTGGATTATCTTACCCTGATAAAAGGCCGGTTTGCCCGCTTTTACCTGCAACTGCATACCGGGCAGGAGCTTGCCAGCGCCCCGGCAGGCTTTCAGCTCAAAGAGCGTTACACCTATCAGCTGAGTCTAGCCCCGCACTACCCGGCGCTGCTGGCCGGTTTTGAAGCCGACTACCGGCGGCGCCTGCGCCGCAACCAGGAGCAGCCGCAGCCACTGGCGGTTACTTCCGCAGCCGCGGCCGATGAGCTGATTACTCTCTTTCAAACTGAAGCCACCGGAGCCGCCGCGGGCCTCAAGCCCCAGGAATACGAGCGACTAAAAAAGCTGCTCGGAGCCTTAAAAACCCGTGGCCTGGGACAGGTGCTGGAGGTGCGGGCGCCGCAGTCCGGCGCGTTGCTGGCCGGCGCCGTCTTCGTTACGCACCCGCACCGCCTGATTTACTTGTTCGCAGCCGCCTCCGCGGCGGGGCGGCAGGCAGGTGCCCCGCTGCTGCTGCTCAACTACATAATACAGCACCATGCCGGCACCCGGGGCTTGCTCCTCGATTTCGAAGGCGGCATGATACCGTCTATTGCCCGATTTTTCGCCAACTTCGGTGCCGCAGCGGTGCCGTATGCTGCCCTCACCCAAACCCGAAACCCCTGGTATCTCTCATGGCTGATGCGCTGAATCCTACGTCTGCCCCCGATCTGAATCGTGTACATGTAGTATGTGCCGAGCCCTCGGTGGCCAACCATTTTCTGGCTGAGCTTCGTGATGTAGACGTGCAGCGCGACTCCCTACGCTTCCGCCGCAACCTGCAGCGCTTGGGCGAAATCATGGCCTACCGCATCAGCTCCCAGCTCAGCTACACCACCAAAACGGTGCGCACGCCCCTGGGCCAGTCCAGCAGCATGCACCTGCACGATTTTCCGGTGCTGGCTACCGTGCTGCGCGCGGGTCTGCCGTTCCACCAGGGTTTTCTAAACTACTTTGATCAATCCCCATCGGCCTTTGCCGCGGCCTACCGCATTGAGGGTACCTCACAAGTACAGGTGCAGGTAGACTACCTCACGGCCCCCAGCCTGGATGAGCGGGTGCTGATTCTGGCCGACCCCATGCTGGCCTCCGGCAAATCCCTGGTGCAAACGTACCGGGCCATGCTGCGCTTTGGCACCCCCCGGCAGGTGCACATTGCCGCCGTTATTGCCAGCCCGGAAGGCGTAGCCTACGTCACCCGCGAAATTCCGGAAGCCACGCTGTGGGTAGCGGCTATTGATGAAGGGCTGAATGAGCAGGCCTACATTGTGCCCGGCCTGGGCGATGCCGGCGACCTTTCCTACGGCAGTAAGCTGTAAGGAAAATCGGCTGGAAGTCTGGCGCAGGCAGTGCCCTACGCCACCATCATCTGTTTATACATCGGTCACAATCAGATGATCTGCCGGAACTATTCCGGCAGGCTCAACCTGTTATCTTTAGTTGACGCTAGAATAGCTCGCTATTTCCATTCTCCGCTCCGAAAACAACCGTGGTACCACACGTTCTAAAATACGCTTCTGTTTTCCTGCTTAGCATGGTAAAATTTTTCGGTGGCCCCGTAGCGGGGGTAGCTGCCGGCGTGCCGTACATGGCCACCGTGGGGCTCACCGTAGCCGGCATGATGTCCAGCGTTATCCTGATTTCGAGCCTGGGCAAGGCCTGGGCCCTGCACCAGCGCCGGAAAAGAATTAAGAACCGTAAGCCGTTGTTTTCCAAACGCTCCCGGCGCATCGTTATGATCTATTCCCGCTTTGGAATGGGTGGCATTGCGTTTCTCACACCTATTCTGTTCAGCCCCATTGGCGGTACCGTTATTGCCACGCAGCTACACGTGCCTCGCTTTAAAATTATGCTGCATATGCTGTGGAGCGCTGTTTTTTGGGGATTCCTGTTCACCACGCTGGCCGTTAGGTTCAGCCACCTGGCTATCTTTCAGCATTAGCAGGTTTCCTTTCATAGAAAAAGCCGCTCCGGATATCCGGAGCGGCTTTTTCTATGGCTTTTAATCTTACTTCCGGCGCTTGGCCCGGGCCATGGCCGCTTTGGCGGCTTTCACGGCGGGCTTGGAGGCCGTCTTTTTAGACGGGTTGGCTTTGTTGCCTTTCTGGCTGCGGTTGGGCCCTTCCTGATAGGTTTTGCCGGTGCGCTTGTCTATGGTTACGCCGGGCTTCACATACTCTTTGCGCTCATGGAAGGCACCCTGGAAGGAGGGGTCCTCACGGCGGCGGCGCTCATCTATCTCCCGGTCCATGCCCTGTTGCTCATCGAACTGGGTTTCCATCACCTTCACCTCCGGCGGCAGCGGTAGCAGCGGAATTTTCTGGTTGATGAGCTCCTCAATGCGGCCCATGTGGTGCATCTCGGCCTGGTTGGCAAAGGTAATAGCGGCCCCCGTGTGCTGCGCCCGGCCGGTGCGCCCAATGCGGTGCACGTAGTCATCATACACCAGCGGCACATCAAAGTTAATAACGTGGCTTACCTGGGGCACGTCGATGCCGCGGGCGGCTACATCGGTAGCTACCAGAAAGCGGATTTCCCCGGCCTTAAAGGCTTCCATGGCGTTGATGCGCACGTTCTGTCCTTTGTTGCCATGAATGGCGCGCACCTCGCCGTGGGCTTTGCGCTTCAGGAAGCTGGCCACATTTTCGGCGTGCTCCTTGGTGCGGGTAAAAATCATGACGCGGTGGAAAGCGTCCCAGTCCAGAAACAGGTATTCCAGCAGGTTAATCTTGGTGAGCAGGTTGGGCACCTCATACAAGGACTGCGTCACATTCTGGGCCGAGGTGGCGGCGGGGGTTACCTCCACCCGCACCGGGAATTCCAGGAATTCCTCGCTGAGCACCGATACTTTATCGGGCATGGTGGCAGAGAACAGCACATTCTGGCGCTTGCTTGGAATTACCTCCAGAATGCGGCGGATCTGGGGCATAAAGCCCATATCCATCATTTTGTCGGCCTCATCCAGCACCAGGGTCTTAATATCCTTTAGCACCAGGTTGCCTTTCAGGTACAGCTCCATGAGGCGGCCGGGCGTGGCAATCAGAATGTCTACGCCCTTGGCAATGGTTTCAATCTGGGTTTTGGGACCCAGACCGCCGTAAATGGCGAATATGCGCAGGTCGGTGTGCACGGCCATCTTGCGTAGGTGGCTTTCAAGCTGCATGGCCAGCTCGCGGGTAGGGGCCAGAATCAGGGCCCTTGGGTTTACGCCTTGCGCATACTTCACCTTCATGAGCAGCGGCAGGCCGAAGGCGGCGGTTTTGCCGGTGCCGGTCTGGGCAATGCCTAGCACGTCGTGGCCCGCCAGCAGCAGCGGAATGGTTTGCTCCTGCACGGGCGTAGGGTGCTCAAAGCCTGCTTCGGCCACGGCCGTGAGCAATTGCTTGTTGAGCTTGAAATCGGCAAACGCTGCCGGCTGGGGCGAATCAGACATAATCTTATGATGCTTTTGAAGCTGCAAAGGTACGGGGAATACCGGCGGAAAGAGTCACAGAGGGTCAGCTTACTACGAATTGAGAGGCATCGTGCCAGAAAAAAATCTGCCTAGAATGCTTGTAATTTCCTCCCTCAACACTACTTTTGTCACTCCATTACCTACCTGGTAGATATAGCTCAGCTGGTTAGAGCGTCGGATTGTGATTCCGAAGGTCGTGGGTTCGAGCCCCATTATTTACCCCAATGGAAGTCCCCGGAGAGAAATTTCCGGGGACTTTTTTGTTGATTGAAGCGTTGCTCCGGCAAGGCATTTTTGCAGACCTCACTTTAGACCCTCTCCTTATGAGTCTGGTTGTTATCGGCTCCGTAGCGTTCGACGCGCTGGAAACCCCCTTCGGCAAAACCGACAAGATTATTGGCGGCGCGGCTACTTATATCTCCCTGTCGGCGTCCTACTCGCTGAAGCCCGTGAAACTGGTAGCCGTAGTCGGCGACGACTTTCCGCAGTCGGATATCAGCCTGCTGGAAAAGCATGGAGTAGATACCGAAGGCCTGCAGATCAAAGAAGGAGAGAAGTCGTTCTTCTGGTCGGGTAAGTACGCTAACGACCTGAACTCGCGCGAGACGCTGGTAACGGAGCTGAACGTGCTGGCCGATTTCGACCCTATTATTCCGGACTCCTACCAGGACTGCAAATACCTGATGCTGGGCAACCTGGCCCCGCAGGTGCAGCGCCTCGTGATTCAGCGCCTCGTGAACCGCCCCAAGCTCATTGTGATGGACACCATGAACTTCTGGATGGACGTGGCCCTGGATGAGCTCATCAGCACCATTGAAATGGTAGACGTGCTCAGCATCAATGATGAAGAAGCCCGCCAGCTTTCCGGTGAGTATTCCCTGGTGAAGGCGGCCCGCAAAATCATGGAGATGGGCCCGAAATACCTCATCATTAAGAAAGGCGAGCATGGCGCGCTGCTCTTCCATAAAAAGCAGATTTTCTTTGCCCCGGCCCTGCCACTGGAAGAGGTGTTTGACCCCACCGGCGCCGGCGACACCTTCGCGGGTGGCTTTATCGGCTACCTGGCCGCTACCGACGACATCAGCTTCGATAATATGAAGCGCGCCGTCATTCATGGTTCGGCCATGGCCTCGTTCTGCGTGGAGAAGTTTGGCACCGAGCGTTTGCTGCATCTCACAGATAAAGAAGTGGAAGCCCGCGAGCAGCAGTTTGCCGATCTGGTGAGCGTGATGCCCGTGGCTACGGTGTAACTAGAATTACCGGGCTGAGGAATCAGCCAACGGAAAACTCTGACCGGTCTTTTTGGCACCGGTCAGAGTTTTTTTATGCCCTGATTTATGGCAACCTTTTACAAAGGGTACGGTAGAAGGAATAGTCATTCACTTTAACAGTCAGTGCCATGAATAAGAAAGAATCGGACCTCGCCAACCAGAAAACGTCGGTGAACCCCGCTGCCAATACCAAGAAGAAAAGCACCCAGGTTCAGAACCCTAACGTGAGCAACGTGTCTACGCACGGCAACACCACCGATGGGAACACCCAAGGGAAAGACCCTAACAAGAACGCCCACATCCGCAGCAACCCGCAAGGCAACAAGCCCATGTCGGTGGACGGCAACAGCAAAGTGGGAAAAGGCGGCGATTCGCGCCACTAATACCGGCTTATAGCCTTATCAAAAAAAGCCCCGTCAGTAATCATGACGGGGCTTTTTTATGTTTGATAATCTGCAAAAGCTACGGTACCACGGCCAGGCGCATCACGCGGGTGTCCACGTCGCCGTTATCAAAGTAATCCTGCCCGAACAGGATAGTGCGGTTATCGAGCCAGCGCGGTTGGCTGAGGCCCCACTCCGTTTGCCGCTGCCAGAGCAGGCGCAGCTGCTGGCCCTGTACTTCCCACACCTGCAGGCCACTGGGCTCGTAGCGGGCCAGTACATCGGAGTTGCCGCACACGAAATGATGACCGTCCGGAGATATTACCGGCGGGCTCCAGATTTTGGTGCGCCGACCCGTGTGCTGGCTTACCAGCATGTAGTAGCCGCCTTCGTACAAATGCACCGAAACCAGCCACTGACCAATGCTGGGCAGGGCAGCCACGTACTCGAAAGCAATATTGGTATCGTAGTCTTCGGCCGGGTTATCTGTGAGGCGCACGGTGGCCCCGCTGCGAGTGCGCAACAGCAGGTTGCGGCCCACGCGGCGTACTGCCGGGCCCGCCGTGCGCAGGCGGCGCTGCTCTTCCACGGATATATCCAGCTCGCCGTCATCTTCGGCGGCCGTGGCCGCGGCCAGCCAGGCCGGGGCGGGTAGGCGGTTGTAGACTGATGTGGGGGCTGGGTATAGCTTCAACACCCGGCCGCCTTCCAGCGTAAGGGTGTCCAGGTGGGCCCAGCGGTAGATGGGGCGGGGTTCCGCGCGCTTGAGAGAGGCGCCGCTTGGCTCAGGCTTGGCGTGCTCCTGCGGTTGTACCCGCAGGGAGCAGGCCGCCAGCATACTCAGCGCCAGCCCCGACGAAAGGATGCGTACAGATGGCATCATAGGATCAAGAGCCAGCGCTTAAAAATCCTGCTTCAGCCACTGCCGGAAGCTGGCCTGCTGGGCGGGGGTGGCATCCGGCCGCTTCTCTACCGTAAGCTTCTGCCAGTAGCGCTGCTCCGGCCGGGCCTGCAGCGTAACCGTCAGCAGCTTGTTCTGCCGGAACACGGATACTTCGTACTGCATTTCCTGGTTGGCGGAAAGCAGGGACTGTAAGTTCATGGCTACGCGGCGGCCATTCACGGCCACAATCTCATCGTCTACGGTCAGCGCCGCCGCAGCCGGTGAGCCGGGCAGAATGTCGGTAACCTCAGTCCGCTCGTTTTTCACCACTGTCCGGAAGCCAAAAGTGCCTTCGGAGGCCGATGGGTTTTCTTCGATCAGCAGCATACAGCCTACGGTGGCCAGGGCCTCCGCCAGCGGTTGCTCCAGCGCGGCGGTGCCATACACGTAGTCATTGAAATAGCCCTGCATATCCTGGCCGGCCACTTCGGTTACCAAGTGCATGTAATCCTGCTCCGTGTAGCCAATGCCGGGTTGGCCAAATTCCTGCCATAGGCGGCGCATTACATCATCCAGGCTGCGCTGGTGTTGGGAGAGGTTCCGAATGGTAATATCTAGCAGCAGGGCCACCAGGGCACCTTTGTGATACACGGATACTTTGCGGTCGGGCACGCCGGGCTTGTAGCCATCCAGCCACAGGTCCATGCTGGCATCGGCCAGGGAAAGGTTGTAGCGGCCGTAATCATCGTAATGCTTGCGCAGCACCGTGTTCAGCTCCTGGAAATACTGCTCCACAGTACGGACGCCGCTGCGAGCCAGCAGATACTCGCCATAGTAGGTGGTAATGCCTTCGGCTATGTAGCAGGTGCGGAAGTAATTCTCGCGGGCGTAGTCGTACGGCTGCATCTCGGCGGGCCGAATGCTCTTGATATTCCAGGTATGGAACAGCTCGTGGCAGCTCACGCCCAGAAACTCCTTATAAAGCACTTCCGTCATCAAGAGCTCCGCGGGCCCCAGCGTAATAACGGTAGAGTTGCCGTGCTCTACGCCGTGGTAGTGCTTATAAGGCAGAATCTGATTCAGGAAATGGTAATCGGATACCGGAAAGCCGCCGAATAGTGTGAGTTGCTCCTCGGTAAAGGCGGCAAAGTCCTGCAGAATGCGCGCCCAGTCCGGCGTGCATTCGCCCTGAATCCAGACGTAAAACGGAATACCCTGCGCCTGATAGGTATGCTGCGCCAGCGTGGGGCTGGCAATCAGGGGGGAGTCCACTAAATGGTCGAAGCTGCGGGCCTGGAGCGTGTTGGGGCCGCTTTGCGGGAGGCCGCAGGCAATCTGCCAGCCCGTAGGCAGCGCCAGCGTCAGCTGACAGGCTTCTTCCTGCCGGCCTTCCACGTACATAAAGCACTGCACCCCGTTCAGGTAGAGCTGGGTTTCATCCAGCCAGGAGCCGCCGGCATCCATCTGGTGGGCGTAGAAATTGTAGCGTACCCGTACGGTGCGGCCAGCCGCGCTGCTTACCTCCCACCGGTCTTTGGTGAGCTTGCGGTAGGAGAGGGGCTCACTGGAAGCGGCATCTTCTACCACCACCCGCTGTACTTTCTGGGCGAAATTCTGCAGCTCGTAGCGGCCCGGGCGCCAGGCGGGCAGTTGCAATTCCAGCGCGCCAGCAGCCGTAGCGGGCACTTCAAAGGTTATCTGAACCTGCGCGTAAAACGTGAGCGGGTTCTCAAACGAAACGTAATAGTGAATCATATAAGCGCGGGGCGGCAGAGCAGAAAATCAGAGTAAAGGTACGCCTATCCGGCTGATACACGCGGCCTTTCTTACAGGTTTGCCCGGCAGATAGTAGTACTTTTGTTTGGAACTTTGCCGGAGTGCCGGGGAACTTGTTTGCCGTATTGCTGCAAAAAGCCGGTAGAAGCATTGCCATTTTCAAAACAAGGGCGTACCTTTGCCGGCCTTACCTGTTACTGAGTCACTTCACATATCATGAAACGTACTTTTCAGCCTTCGCAGCGCAAGCGCCGCAATAAGCACGGTTTCCGCTCGCGCATGGAAACCGCCAATGGCCGCCGTGTGCTGGCCGCCCGTCGTGCCAAAGGTCGCAAGCGCATCAGCGTATCCGACGAAGGCCGTCATAAGCGCTAAACCGCTGACGGCTGCCGCCGCTTTGCCCCCACCCATGGATGATACTACGCCGGGGGCGCGCTCTTATTCGTTTTCGAAAGAAGAACACTTGTGCCGAAAAAAGCTCATTGATGAGCTGTTCGCACGGGGTTCTTCTTTTGGTTTATACCCCCTACGGCTGATTTGGCTGCCTGCCCCCGCCGCTACCACCGCGCCGCCGCAGGTATTAGTAAGTGTATCCAAGCGCAACTTTAAGCGCGCCGTAGACCGCAACTACTTTAAGCGGCTGATGCGCGAAGCGTACCGGCAAAATAAATATCGCCTCACGGAGGCAGCAGGAGGCCACAGCGTGGGCCTGCTGGCTATTATTTATACCGGCAAGGAAAAAAAGCCTTTTACGCTGGTCGAAAAAAAATTAATTTCAGGGCTAGAGCGTTTGTTGACAGATGCAACGCCGCAGGCCGGCGGGGTGTCTGGTTCGTAGGGTTGTTTACTTGCTTCCTGCTCAGTCTATGCGTAAAAAATCTATTGCTGCCGGTCTTCTGCTAGGAGGCACTGCGCTACTCGTATCCTTTCGGTCAGCGTCCGACAACGAGCGCTACTTCGAAATTGCCAAGAACCTCGACATTTTCGCCACCTTGTTTAAGGAGGTGAATACCTACTATGTAGACGAGGTGCCGCCTTCCAAGCTGGTGAAAACCGGGATTGACGCCATGCTCAAGTCCCTGGACCCGTACACCAACTACATTCCCGAAGACGATATCGAGGATTTCCGCACCATGACCACCGGCCAGTACGGCGGTATTGGGGCCGTAGTGGTGAAGCGGGCCAACAAGACCGTTGTGCAGGCAGCGTATGAGGGCTACCCGGCCCAGAAAGCTGGCCTGCTGCCCGGCGACGAAATCCTGAACATCAACGGCGTGAGCCTCGAGAAAAAAACCAACTCCGATATCAGCAAGCTGCTGAAGGGGCAGGCCAACTCGCAGGTGAAGCTGATGGTGACCCGCTACGGGCAGGATGCGCCGGTAGAAGTGAACATCACCCGCGACAAGATTCAGGTAGACAACGTGCCTTACTACGGCATGCTCACCAGTGATATCGGCTATTTCCAGCTGGCCGGCTTTACGGTTGACGCCGGCAAGGAAGTTCGGCTGGCGGTAAGCAAGCTGAAAGAGCAGGGCGCCAAGAAAATTGTCTTCGATATCCGGGACAATCCCGGTGGACTGCTGAACGAGGCGGTGAATATCTCCAACCTGTTTGTGGATAAAGGCCTCGATATTGTCAGCACCAAAGGCAAAGTAACCGAGTGGAATAAGACCTATAAGGCCCTTGATACGCCGCTGGATACCCAGATACCCATTGCCATTATCACCAGCAACCGTTCCGCCTCGGCTTCCGAAATTGTATCGGGGGTATTGCAGGACTACGACCGGGCCGTGCTGGTAGGGGAGCGTACTTTCGGGAAAGGCCTGGTGCAGGCCACGCGCCCGCTTAGCTATAACTCCCAGCTAAAGGTAACTACCGCCAAATACTACATTCCCAGCGGCCGCTGCATTCAGGAAATCGACTATTCGCACCGCGCCGATGATGGCTCGCTGGGCAAATTCCCCGATTCCCTGCGCACTGCTTTCAAAACCCAGACCGGCCGCACCGTATTTGATGGTGGCGGAGTAGCGCCGGATGTGGAAGTACAGGAGCAGGATGTGGCCGAAATCACCCGCTTGCTGTTGCAGAAAAATTACGTCTTCGACTATGCCACGCGCTACCGCGCCGAGCATACCAGCATTCCACCAGCCCGCGACTTCAAGCTTTCCGATGCCGAGTACCAGAAATTTATTCAGTTTCTGCAGGGCAAAGACATCAGCTACAGCACCGAGGTAGAGAAAAGCCTGGCCGATGTAGTGAAGAAAGCCAAGGAGGAAAAGCACTACGACGACGTGAAGAACGAACTGGAAGCCATCCGGCGGAAAGTATCCACCAACAAGAGCAACGACCTGATTCGCTTTAAGCCCGAAATCCGGGAGTTTCTGGAGCAGGAAATTGTGTCGCGCTACTACTTCCAGAAAGGCAGCATTGAAGCCAGCTTTGATGATGACCCCAATATTCTGGCTGCCGTGCAGGTGCTGAACGAGCCCAACCGCTATGCTGCCTTGCTTAAGCCCGGCGGCAAAGCGGCCAGTGCCATGAAGAGTGCCGGTACGAAGTAAGGTTTGTTATACCTTTGTAATGAAAAGCAGACTCCTTATGAGTCTGCTTTTTTCATTCTGTGAGAGGAACTGTTCTCCTCCGTTTTCGCTGCTTATGTCCTTTCTCATTCTCTCCCTCGAAACTTCCTCCTCCATTTGCTCCGTAGCCCTGCACCGGGTAGCCGATGGTAGCCTGGTGGGGCAGTCGGAACTGCGGTTGGAGAAGTCGCACTCCTCGCACCTGAGCGTGCTGGTGAATCAGCTGTTGGAAAACTGCCAGTACACGTTGCAGGATGTGGCGGCCGTGGCGGTTTCTGATGGACCGGGCTCCTACACTGGTTTGCGCATAGGAGCAGCCGCAGCAAAAGGCCTCTGCTTTGCGCTGGAAATTCCTTTGGTGGCTATCAGTACCCTGCAGGCGTTGGCTTATCAGGTAGCTTCCTACACGGCCCGGCCGGAGCAATACCTCTTTTGTCCCATGCTGGATGCCCGTCGTATGGAGGTATATGCCGCGCTCTACACCCACGAAGGCCGGGAAGTGCTGGCGCCCACACCGCTTATTCTGGAGGAAACCACGCTGGCCGAACAATTAGCCCACCACCGCTTGTTATGCTTTGGTAACGGCGCCGTTAAGTTTCAGCCGCTTGTGGCCGGTAATGTCCACGCCGATTTTCTGGCAGATATTCAGCCATCTGCGGTGGCGGTAGGGGCGCTGGCCGTGCAGGCTTTCCGGGAGCAGGACTTCCGGGATGTGGCCTACTACGAGCCGTTCTACTTAAAAGAAGTATACACCACTACCCCCAGGCCTAAGGCTTAGCACCAGGAGGCAAGCTGTCAAAAAATCTTCCCTCTAACGTCTATCAGCTATATAATGGAAGACACCCTCATCAACCGCGTCACGCAAAGTGCCCTCACTACGCTCAATCTGGAAGAGTTTATTCATCCTGGTGAGCGGGTGGTATATGACATCAAAGAAAACCTGTTCCATGGCTTAATGCTGCGGGAAAAGGACTTCCGCGAGTTCATCAAAACCCACGACTGGAGCCAGTACGACGGCAAGAACGTAGCCATCATCTGCTCCGCCGATGCCATTGTACCTACCTGGGCGTACATGCTGCTGGCTTCCAAGCTACAGGGCCATGCCCATCGATATGTATTCGGCAACCTGGAAGCCTTGGAGCAGGAGCTGTTCCAGGAAGCCATTGCGGGCATTGATGCTGAACAGTACCGGGATGCCAAAATGGTGGTAAAAGGCTGTGGTGAGAAACCCGTGCCTACGTATGCTTACGTGGCCATTATGCAGAAACTTCTGCCGGTGGCCAGCAGCATTATGTATGGTGAGCCCTGCAGCACGGTACCCCTGTACAAGCGTCCGAAAGCCTGATTCGCCGGAAATTTTCCTGGCGAGGTTATCTAAAAGCCCCTGGCGTTATAAAACGGCAGGGGCTTTTTGCGTTGCTGAGGTTTGCATAGCCCCGCAGGAGCGTACTTCTGAATCGGCAAAAAGCAACTTTGCATCTTTGCCGGTAAATAGCTCTTATGACGCAACCCCAAAAAGCCGCTTACAAAATCAGTGTCATCACGGGCATTGCCATTGTTATTGCCAATATGGTGGGCACCGGCGTCTTTACCAGCTTGGGGTTTCAGATACTGGGCCTCAAAAGCGGCTTTGCGCTGCTGATGTTGTGGGCCGTGGGCGGACTAATTGCCTTATGCGGGGCGCTAAGCTATGGTGAGCTGGCCGCGGCCATGCCCCGCTCGGGTGGCGAATATCACTACCTCTCCAGGATTTACCACCCTGCGGTAGGCTTTCTGTCGGGTTGGGTATCGGCTACGGTTGGGTTTGCGGCTCCCACGGCGCTGGCGGCAATGGCTCTGGGAAAATATGCGCAAAATGTATGGCCCTCGGTGCAGCCGCAGGTGCTATCGGTGATGGTGGTCCTGCTGCTTACGGCGGTACATGCCAGCAGCAAGCAGGCCGGCAGCCGCCTGCAGGTTCTGATTACGGCCATCAAAGTGCTGGTTTTGGTTGGTTTTATTGGCGCCGGGCTGCTGGCCGCCACCCCACAGCCGCTGTCTTTCCGCCCCAGTGCTCTGGGCTGGCAGGAAGTGTTGAGCCCGGCCTTTGCCGTTTCCCTCATTTATGTGTCGTATGCCTATTCCGGCTGGAATGCCGCCGTGTATATGACGGGCGAAGTGGCCGATCCGCAACGGAATCTGCCACGCATTTTGCTGATCGGTACCGCCGTGGTACTCCTATTATATATAGGGCTGAATTTCGTGTTCCTGTATTCCACCCCGCTCAATACCCTGGCCGGCCAGGTAGAAGTTGGTTTCGTGGTGGCCAATTCCCTGTTTGGTCCCGCTATTGGCCGTCTGATGGGCGGCGTTATTGCGGTGCTACTGGTATCCACCGTCAGCTCCATGATTTTTGCCGGGCCCCGCATTGTGCAGGTAATGGGGGAGGACCTCACCGGCCTGCGCGCTTTGGCGCACGTCAGTCGGGCTGGCATACCGGTCCGGGCCATGCTGTTGCAAACGCTGCTCACCCTGGTTTTTATTCTGACGGCCACTTTTGAGCAGGTGCTTCTATATGCAGGCTTTGTATTGAGCCTTTTCACATTTCTCACGGTGCTGGGTCTGTTTATCCTCCGCTGGAAGCACCCGGCGCTGCCCCGGCCTTATCGGGCCTGGGGCTACCCCATCACGCCTCTGCTATTTTTGGGCTTAAGTGGCTGGACGCTCCTTTTTCTGCTGCGCGATAAACCAATGGAGTCCCTGTATGGGTTGGCCACGGTGTTGCTGGGCCTGCTGGTCTATAAAGGCGTTAGTCGCCCGATGAAGAAGCCAAACGCCGATGTTCCAATGCACTCTATATATAAGGAGTGAAAAAGCGGAAAAGCTAACTTGCTGCTCCATTCGTTTTGTTCTTCCTAAGTACTCCCGCATGCGCATTTACCTTTTCAGGCTTCTGGCTCCTTTTCTTTTTACCACGCTGGCTGCCTGCTCTGAGCAAAAAACCACTGCCACTGAACCAGAGAAGCCCGCCTCGTCAGCTCCCGTTGACACTACATCGGCTCCAACCGTTGCGGCGCCCGCCCCGGATACTACCGCTGTGCAGGATGTAGCGGCCTATCTGGCCGGTCAGCCAGTAAGCCAACGTAGCGACCTGCGCCCACTTACGGCCCTTCCTGCCTGGCAGGCATTTGCCGCCGATGCCGATAAAAGCTGGACCAACTATCACAACACCCGCACCAACCGTATTCAGCAGTGGGCCGCCACCGAGCTGGATTCCGTACGCCGCAGCAGCTCCACCGTGTTCTACCCCTTTAGCGGGCCCGATTTGCTGAATGCCTATACCATGTTTCCCACGGCCCAAACCTATGTATTGGTAGGGCTGGAGCCAGTAGGCACAGTGCCCCGCCGCAGCACCCTGGAAAATCCTAAGCTGTTCAGCGCCATCAAAGCCTCTTTGTGGTCGGTGCTCAACTTTAGCTTTTTCCGCACTAATGATATGGCCGTCGACCTCAAATCAGTGGAGCTGGATGGGGCTTTGCCTTTGATGATGCTTTTCGCCACGCGCACCGGCAACCAGGTAACTGATATTCGCTACCTCCAGCTGAATACTCAGGGGCAGATGTCGGAAGCCGATACCATGACCATCCATCGGCCCGGTCCCAAAATCATTCCCGGCGTAGAAATGAAGCTGCGCGATGCCAAAGGCCAGGAGAAAACCGTGTACTACTTCTCCGCCGACCTCAGCGACTGGAAGCTGGGCACGACGAAAGACGCTATACTGCAGTATGTGCGCACGCTTGGGCCGGTAGTCACCTACATCAAATCGGCTACTTACCTCATGCACAAGCCCTATTTCAGCAAAGTGCGCAACCTGATTCTGGACCGCAGCAACTTTATCTTACAGGATGATTCGGGCATTGCCATGAAATACTTCCCCGCTTCCGACTGGCAATTCACCTACTACGGCACCTATAAGCGCCCCATCAACCTTTTCGCCAAGCATTATCAGCCCACGCTAACCCAGGTTTATACCGATTCGGTGCACCGGCCCCGCCCGCTGCCCTTCGGTACCGGCTACAACTGGCGGCAAAACGACTCCAACCTGCTTTTAGCCCGCCGCACCAAAACGGTAGCGGAATAGCTTTCGGCCTATACTATATATATAGGAGTAGGCTGCGCAAATTCGGCAGCAAAAGAAAAGAGGCTGTGGCATGGTTGCCGCAGCCTCTTTTTGTTATTTAATGCCAGCAAGAGAGTAGGGCATGCTGTGTTTTCGTAAGGATGTATTGCCGTACTGGTCCTCGGTTCCATTATCCCTTTCCGGAATGTTTATGCCGCTAGCTTTTCATCCATTCCTATTGTGGCTACTCCTATATATAGGGAGTACTTTCAATAGCCCTTCTAAAGCGCCGGTTCCTCCAGGTTCCATAGCACAACAAAGAGTCAACCGCCAGCTGCTCGACAGCCTGCTTCACAGCGATGCTCGCTTAGCCGAAGTGGTAAACCACGCCGACAAGTATGAGCTGCAGATCATCTATACCCAAATCAACCGCGACGCGCAGAACCGCCCGCACTTCACCCAGTACGATTACCACCTCAATGCCCGGCAGTACTTCAACCCTGCCAGTCTGGTGAAGCTGCCCACGGCTGCCCTGGCTCTGGAAAAGCTGAACCGCCTGCACCAATCCGGCCTCACCCGCCGCACACCTATGGCCACCGGCACCGCCTTCCGTTGCCAGACCCCCGCACCCTATATTCCTTCCGCCAACTCCGACCAGGTGAATACAGTCGGCAACTATATCAAGCGCATGCTGCTAGTCAGCGACAACGTAGCCTATAACCGGCTCTATGAATTCCTGGGGCAGCGCCCACTTAATGTGCGTTTATGGGAATTAGGGTACACGCAGGTACGCATCACCCGCCGCTTTGCTCCCTGTGATACGGCCGCCAACCGCCATACCAATCCCATAACCTTCCTTAATGCCACCACGGGGCAGATTATCTATCAACAGCCCGCCGCCTTTAACCCACATTCCTTCCCCTTGCCATTAGGGAACATCCGAAAAGGCCGCGGCTACCAAGCCGGAGGGCGCATCATTTATCAACCCTACGATTTCACTACCGCCAACTATCTGCCGCTACAGAACGTGACGGATATGCTCAAGGCTGTTCTGTTCCCTGAATCCACCCCGGCTGCCCAGCGTTTCCAGCTCACCCCCGATGATTATGCCTTCCTGCGCTATTATCTGCACAGTACGCCCCACGGCTCGGGCTTCTCGCGCTATCAAAGCCGCGCTTATTTCGATGCCTATAAGAAGTATCTCTACTTCGGCCGCCAACCCAACCGGCCAGCGCAGCCCGGCTTACACCTATATAATATAGTAGGGATGTCGCACGGCTACCTGGCCGATGTGGCCTATTTCGCCGATTCCACCCACCAAAGCGAGTTTTTGCTCAGCGCAGTGCTCTACGTAAACCAGGACGGCATCCTCAACGATGGCGCTTATGAATACGAATCCATCGGGCTGCCTTTCCTGAAAGCATTGGGGCAGGTGCTCTATCAATACGAGGCCAGGCGCCCCCGCACGCACCATCCAGATCTGTCAGAACTCTTCGCTAAGGAAGTAGTCCGCTAGTTTTTGCTTCTCCTCGAAAATAGTCAGGTTATGCGAGAAGGGTGTAAAGTGCTGTCAATCAGTTTTGATGAGGATATCGTTGATCATACCTAAGCCTGATAGCACCTATTTCCATCAATTATTTGCTGTACGGATTAGGAAATAGGGGAGAAGAGTCGCACTTTTGCACTCCCAAACCGGAACGCGGCGGGGCCAAGAGCTGCGAGGCGGCTGGAGAAAGTTTTGAAAAAGAAGTTGGAAATCTGGGAAAGGTTCTACTATCTTTGCAGCCCGCTTCAACCGGAAGCCGGGCCGGATCCGAAAAAAAAGTTGTTTTCGGGTTTGCAAACGAAGAAAAGAAAGCCTTACCTTTGCCACCCGCTTCCATCGGAAGTCAGCCAGCAGCACGGAAAAGTTCAAAAAAGAAATTTTCCACTTCGCTTGCGAAACGAAAAAAGCGGCTTACCTTTGCCACCCGCTTCAACCGGAAGCGCTTCGAGCTGAACAAACCCAACCCGCTTCGAAAAAAAACTTCGAAACCGGATTTGGAAAGCAGCAGAAAAGTTACTTACCTTTGCATCCCGCTTCAAACGGAAGGGGAAAACAAGTCAGGCAGACGAAAACGAAAGCTTCAAAATTATTTCGCCTTTCGCTTGTCACTTCAAAAAAGGTACTTACCTTTGCATCCCGCTTCGAACGGAAGCCGGGAAACGAAATGAAAAACACGGCTAGCCTGGCTAGCGCACGGTTCTCGAAACGACGAGAGCACACGTTCTTTGAATGATTGGAATTGACAAATTTGGTAAGCGGTTTTCGAGCTTCGGCTTTAAAACCAACCAAGCGTAACAAACGAATAATAGCTCGTCAATACGGGTCGGATCAGCACTCGACATGGCTCTCTTTTCGAAGAGAGTAGCAAGTAATTTTACAATGGAGAGTTTGATCCTGGCTCAGGATGAACGCTAGCGGCAGGCCTAATACATGCAAGTCGAACGGGTGTAGCAATACACTAGTGGCGCACGGGTGCGTAACGCGTAACCAACCTGCCCTTGACTGGGGGATAGCCCGCCGAAAGGCGGATTAATACCGCATAAACCAACAGCCTGGCATCAGGCAATTGGTAAAGATTTATTGGTCAAGGATGGGGTTGCGTGACATTAGCTAGTTGGCGGGGTAACGGCCCACCAAGGCGACGATGTCTAGGGGACCTGAGAGGGTGATCCCCCACACTGGCACTGAGATACGGGCCAGACTCCTACGGGAGGCAGCAGTAGGGAATATTGGGCAATGGGCGAGAGCCTGACCCAGCCATGCCGCGTGCCGGATGAAGGCCTTCTGGGTTGTAAACGGCTTTTCTCAGGGAAGAAAAAGACCATGCGTGGTACACTGACGGTACCTGAGGAATAAGCACCGGCTAACTCCGTGCCAGCAGCCGCGGTAATACGGAGGGTGCAAGCGTTGTCCGGATTTATTGGGTTTAAAGGGTGCGTAGGTGGCCTTGTAAGTCCGTGGTGAAAGCCTCTCGCTTAACGAGAGAACTGCCATGGATACTGCAAGGCTTGAGTCCAGACGAGGTTGGCGGAATGGATGGTGTAGCGGTGAAATGCATAGATACCATCCAGAACCCCGATTGCGTAGGCAGCTGACTAGGCTGGTACTGACACTGAGGCACGAAAGCGTGGGGAGCGAACAGGATTAGATACCCTGGTAGTCCACGCCGTAAACGATGGATACTCGTTGCTAGCGATATACAGTTAGTGACTTAGCGAAAGCGTTAAGTATCCCACCTGGGGAGTACGCCCGCAAGGGTGAAACTCAAAGGAATTGACGGGGGCCCGCACAAGTGGTGGAGCATGTGGTTTAATTCGATGATACGCGAGGAACCTTACCTAGGCTAGAATGCGCGTGACCGGTTCAGAGATGAACCTTTCCTTCGGGACACAAAGCAAGGTGCTGCATGGCCGTCGTCAGCTCGTGCCGTGAGGTGTTGGGTTAAGTCCCGCAACGAGCGCAACCCCTACATTTAGTTGCCAGCGGATTATGCCGGGGACTCTAGATGGACTGCCTGCGCAAGCAGTGAGGAAGGCGGGGACGACGTCAGGTCATCATGGCCCTTACGCCTAGGGCTACACACGTGCTACAATGGACGGTACAGAGGGTCGCTACACAGTGATGTGACGCCAATCTCAAAAAACCGTTCTCAGTTCGGATCGAAGTCTGCAACTCGACTTCGTGAAGCTGGAATCACTAGTAATCGCGTATCAGCAATGACGCGGTGAATACGTTCCCGGGCCTTGTACACACCGCCCGTCAAGCCATGGAAGTCTGGTAGACCTGAAGCTGGTGCTCGTCACAGAAGCCAGTTAGGGTAGAACAGGTAACTGGGGCTAAGTCGTAACAAGGTAGCCGTACCGGAAGGTGCGGCTGGATCACCTCCTTTCTGGAGCGGTCCGACTCGTGAGTTATTGCTCGCGTTACCTTTGGACTATCAAATTTGTCATTCCTTCATTCAAGATATTCACGGATTCGATGCCCTCATCGAAACCCGGGCTTGTAGCTCAGGTGGTTAGAGCGCTACACTGATAATGTAGAGGTCCCTGGTTCGAGTCCAGGCAGGCCCACTGTTCACAGTTGGGATTGCCAACGGAACACGGAAATGGGGGATTAGCTCAGCTGGCTAGAGCACCTGCCTTGCACGCAGGGGGTCAACGGTTCGAATCCGTTATTCTCCACCAACAAGAAGTATGATCAATCGGATCAGCTTTGGTGAGAATACCAACATATAGTAGTGTTTCTGGCAACAGGACAGTACTACGTTGTTTTCCAATAGGGAAAACAAACGTTCTTTGACGTAGTGTAACGAGTAAGAAAAAGTAACAAAGAGTGATTAACCTATGGTTAGTCACCCGAGCCCTCTCTAGCAATAGAGAGCTACAAGAAGTAAGCAAGGGCACACGGGGGATGCCTAGGCTCTCAGAGGCGATGAAGGACGTGATAAGCTGCGATAAGGCCAGGGGATGGGCACATACCAATTGATCCTGGCATTTCCGAATGGGGCAACCCCTTACAGTGAAGCTGTAAGACTTCGTGCATTTAGCACCAAGGGCAAACCCGGGGAACTGAAACATCTAAGTACCCGGAGGAAAAGAAAATAACTAATGATTCCCCAAGTAGTGGCGAGCGAACGGGGACTAGCCCAAACCAGGGTGGTTACGGCCACCGTGGGGTTGTAGGACCACAACATCTGATTATCTAATCTTAGCTGAACGACGTGGGAAAGTCGGCCATAGACGGTGAGAGCCCGGTAAGCGACCTGATTAGGTACGGTAGTGGATTCCTGAGTAGGGCGGGACCAGAGAAATCCCGTCTGAATCCAGCGGTACCATCCGCTAAGGCTACATACTCCTGAGAGACCGATAGTGAACTAGTACCGTGAGGGAAAGGTGAAAAGAACCGGGAATACCGGAGTGAAAAGAACCTGAAACCGTGTGCTTACAAGCGGTCGGAGCCCTTTAGTGGGGTGACGGCGTGCCTTTTGCATAATGAGCCTACGAGTTACTCCTCTCTGGCAAGGTTAAATGCGTGGACGCATGGAGCCGCAGCGAAAGCGAGTCTGAATAGGGCGCAGAGTCAGAGGGGGTAGACGCGAAACTTTGTGATCTACCCATGGGCAGGGTGAAGGTTGGGTAAAACCAACTGGAGGCCCGAACCAGTTTCCGTTGAAAAGGATTTGGATGACCTGTGGGTAGGGGTGAAAGGCCAATCAAACTGAGAAATAGCTCGTACTCCCCGAAATGTATTTAGGTACAGCGTCGAGGTGAAGTTTCCAGGAGGTAGAGCTACCGATAGGACTAGGGGGTGTCACAGCCTACCGAATCCTGACGAACTCCGAATGCCTGGAAATATACTCGGCAGTGAGGCTTGGGGTGCTAAGGTCCCAGGCCGAGAGGGAAAGAACCCAGACCATCCGCTAAGGTCCCTAAATTCGGACTAAGTTGAACAAAGGAGGTCCAGTTGCTTTGACAGCCAGGATGTTGGCTTGGAAGCAGCCATTCATTTAAAGAGTGCGTAACAGCTCACTGGTCGAGCGACAGGGCATCGATAATACGCGGGCATCAAGTCCGGTACCGAAGCGATGGATTCATACTATGTATGAGTGGTAGGGGAGCATTCTAGCAGCGGTGAAGGTATCCTGTCAGGGGTGCTGGAGCGGCTAGAAAAGCAAATGTAGGCATGAGTAACGATAAGGCAGGTGAGAAACCTGCCCGCCGATAGACTAAGGTTTCCTGCTCAACGCTAATCGGAGCAGGGTTAGTCGGGACCTAAGGGTAAGCCGAAGGGCGAACACCGATGGACAGCTGGTTGATATTCCAGCACTTATTGAGTAGAGTGATGCAGTGACGCAGAAGTGAAAGTACCGCGGGCGGACGGAAGTGCCCGTTAAAGTGCGTAGGTATTAGGACAGTAGGCAAATCCGCTGACCTAGCTGAAACATGATAGTACCCCACGGCTTCGGCCACGGGGATAGTGTACCTAATCAGACTGCCAAGAAAACCTGCTAAGCGTTTACTGCTCGATAACCCGTACCGCAAACCGACACAGGTAGTCAAGGAGAGAATCCTGAGGCGCTCGAGTGAATCATGGCCAAGGAACTCGGCAAAATGGTCCTGTAACTTCGGGAGAAGGGACGCTTCCTTGCAGCAATGCAAGAAGCCGCAGTGAAAAGGCCCAGGCGACTGTTTAACAAAAACACATGGCTTTGCGAACGCGCAAGCGGAAGTATAAGGCCTGACACCTGCCCGGTGCCGGAAGGTTAAGAGGGGAACTTAGTCGCAAGGCGAAGGTTTGAATCGAAGCCCCGGTAAACGGCGGCCGTAACTATAACGGTCCTAAGGTAGCGAAATTCCTTGTCGGGTAAGTTCCGACCTGCACGAATGGTGTAACGATCTGGGCGCTGTCTCAGCCATGAGCTCGGTGAAATTGTAGTCTCGGTGAAGATGCCGAGTACCCGCCACGGGACGGAAAGACCCCGTGCACCTTTACTATAGGTTGACATTGACGCTGGGTAACACATGTGTAGGATAGGTGGGAGGCTATGAGCCCGCGGCGCCAGCCGTGGGGGAGCCAACGTTGAAATACCACCCTTGTGTTGCTTGGTGCCTAATCTTGAAAGGGAGACAGTGTCTGCTGGGTAGTTTGACTGGGGTGGTCGCCTCCAAAAAAGTATCGGAGGCTTTCAAAGGTCCGCTCAGTACGCTTGGTAACCGTACGCAGAGCGCAATAGCAGAAGCGGGCTTGACTGTGAGGCCTACAAGCCGAGCAGGGTCGAAAGACGGATATAGTGATCCGGTGGTTCCGCATGGAAGGGCCATCGCTCAAAGGATAAAAGGTACGCCGGGGATAACAGGCTGATCTCCCCCAAGAGCTCATATCGACGGGGAGGTTTGGCACCTCGATGTCGGCTCGTCACGTCCTGGGGCTGGAGAAGGTCCCAAGGGTTCGGCTGTTCGCCGATTAAAGTGGCACGCGAGCTGGGTTCAGAACGTCGTGAGACAGTTCGGTCCCTATCTGTGGTGGGCGTTGGATATTTGAGAGGACCTGTCCTTAGTACGAGAGGACCGGGATGGACCAGCCGCTAGTGCACCGGTTGTGGCGCCAGCTGCAGCGCCGGGTAGCTACGCTGGGATGAGATAAGCGCTGAAAGCATCTAAGTGCGAAACTCACCTCAAGATGAGATATCCCATACTAAGAGTCGTGGTAGATGACCACGTTGATAGGCACTAGGTCTAAAGCTAGAAATAGCACAGCCGAGGTGTACTAATGACTCGAACGCTTCTTGTCAGTAAGCTCAACTCCTTTTTCTTACCCGTTACCTGCGTCAACGATTTGACAGTTTGCGTTTCACGTATTACTGACACCTTAATGGTGGCTTTAGCACGGGTGTTCACCTCTTCCCATTCCGAACAGAGCAGTTAAGCCCCGTAGCGCCCATGGTACTGCCTTCACCGGCGGGAGAGTAGGTCGCCGCCAACCTTATTTTTCGATACCCCTCCTGCGACTTTGTGCTGCGGGAGGGGTATCGTCGTTTTACCACTTCTCCGTGCCCGCGCCCGGCCACCAGGAAAGCGCCCGGCGTCTTTGTCAACTCTTCCCTTTTCAGCTATTGGTAAGGATTAGGTATGCAGTGCGCAGGGCCAATCAGCCGCTAGGCCTAGACCAACGTCAAGGATTAATCTATTTTGAAAATGTCTTGGCCTATTTCATAAAGCAAGCAGGCTCTTTGAGCAAAAGACCCTCCCACAACAAATGCGGGAGGGTCTTTTGCTTTATTCTCATTGGGAGTTAAGCTATAGTTCGATTATACTAGTGCCTGAAACCTTTAATAGAAGTTATATTTCTCTGTAGATTACAGTATTGCCTAAACCCAAAGAGCCTCCCGTAAAATTTACGAGAGGCTCTTTGGGTCTATTTTATTATGGTTAAGCTGATGCTGGGCCTGCTATAACCTGAAGCATATCTGAGGGGGAAAGGTATTGCTGGGCTAGGTGCTGTACTTGTGCAGCATCTATACTGCTAACATCATGTAAGAAATCGGTGTAGTAGGTAGGTGGTAGGTTAAGGAATACTAAGCTTTTATATTTATCACATTGTTCGAATACTGTACTGAGCTCGTTGGCGAATTTGCCAGCCATATAGTTCTTGACGGTTTTTAGCTCTTCAGCAGGGATGAGTTCTTCCTGTAGCTTTCTGAGTTCATGATGTACTTCTGTGATGGTGGCTTGGGTGCTGGCCGCATTTACATCGGTACCGATGACGAAGCTAGTGGCGTGTTCCCGTGGGCCTACGCTGGCGTAAATACCGTAGGTAAAGCCTTTATCCTCGCGGATATTCTTCATCAAACGTGAGCCAAAATACCCCCCTAATATCTTGGTGAGTACCTGGAGCTTATGCGTATCTGCGTGACTGGGGGCTGGCCACAGGCGGCCGATTCGTAGTGAAGATTGAATGCTGTCAGCTACTGTTACGTAATCATGTGCGAGGGAGGCAGTAGGAGCAGTGTAGCCATGAGACGCACTCAGATCCTGAGTGGAAATGCTCCCTTTACCCACCATGGCTTGCACTTGGTCAATATGTTGGGCTTCCACATCACCACAAAGGAAAATTTCAGCTCCGGCTAAACGATAGGCTTGGTGGTGGAAGCGTTGGACATCACTTGCTTGTATTGCCTGGAAGCTGTCTTCATCAAAGACTACCCCATAAGGATTGGCACTGCCAAAAAGATTACGGGAAAACTGCTCAGCGGCCAGATAGCTGGTTTTCTGGCGTTCTACCCGTACGTTTTGAATGGTACGGTTTTTCAGCAGGCTCAAGTCGGGCTCGGGGAAGGTGGGTTCTGTGAGTACATCGTTTACCAGCGGGAGTAGCTTCTCCAAATGCCGAGTGAGGCAATAGAGGGTCAGCGTGGCCCGGTCGAAGCCTTGCTCACATTCTAGAGAAGCACCATAGAAAGCTACTTCATCGGCAATTTGGCGGGCAGTGCGGGTGCGGGTACCTTCCAGCAGCATGCGGGCGGTTAGCAGGGAAATACCAGGGGCAGGCTCGTACCATTTGCCGGCACGGAATACTACCTGTAGGCGTACAACGGGCTGGGCCGCGTTGTGAAGAACGTGCAAACGACTGCCGTTAGGCAGTAAAAGCACGTCAGCCGCGGGCAGCGTTACACTGGCCAGCGGCTGAACGGGAGGGGCAACCAAACGGTTGAGCATAGGCTAATTCGTGGGGGTCGGGGTATCGGTGGCGCCGGAGGTGTTGGCGCCTTCGCCAAAGTTAAAGTGTAAAGAAAGCCGTAAGGTTTGGGAAAGCGGGTTGTTCTTGTCGTTAGGGACCAGATAAGCCGCATCAACCCCAAATACCTGGTAGCGCAGGCCGGCACCTAAGCTCAGGTACTGACGGGCTCCTTTCTGCGGGTTCTCATAAAAGTAGCCAGCGCGCACTGCCAGCATATCTTTGTACCAGTATTCTATGCCAGCGGAAAGGTTGATTTCCTGCATTTCTTCCTTAAAGCCGCCAGGAGCGTCCGAGAAAGAGCCCAGTATAGCGCTAACAACACTTTTACCGGCTATTTCCCGGTTCTTGGCATCTATGCGTACCTGAGAGGCTGAGTCCGGGTTAGCACCTTCATAATAAGGGCTGGGCACCAGGAGCTTGTTGGCGTCGATAGTAAAGGTAAGCTTGTTGTAGGGGTCCAGCTCTTTCGTAATAGCAGTACCAATTTTCAGGTTAGTGGGCAGGAAGTTACCTTCCTCCGGATTGGTGTAGGAAATCTTGTTGCCAATATTGGCAATAGCAGCTCCAAATGCCAGGTTGTAATCTTGGGCGCCGATGGACACGTCTTTGGTATAATATAAACCCAGGTCTACTGCGGCGGCGTTGCCGGGCTTGGTATCCGTATCGCCGCCCGTGAGGTTGGAGTGGATGAAGCGCGCTGCAACGCCTACCCCCAGGTTTTCGCTCAAACGCTGGCCGTAGGAAACACTAAAGGCGTACTCTTTAGGGTTGAAGTCGCCCTTAGAGTTGTTGAGGTTGTCCCGATACTGAATACTGCCCAGATCGAAATAGGTGAGCGAAGCCCCAAAAGCGGAGCGCTGGCCGACGCGGTGATACGCTGAAACATGTGCCAAGCCCATGTCATCGGTAATGGAGCGGAGCCAAGGTGTGTAGGAAGGGGAAACGCTGGTGTTGTAGGGCACAAAGCCCAGTTTACCGGCATTGTAGTACATGGAGTTGGCATCGGGCGAAATGGCCACCCCGGCTTCCCCTAAAGCGGCGGAGCGGGAATCGGGGCTGAGCGTGAGAATGGGCACGGCCGTGGTAATGGCGTGGTCATCACGCTGCTGGGCCGAAGCGGCTACCGACAAGGTAAGCAGCCCGGTTGTGGTGAGAAAACTCAGTCGCACAGTCAACTTCGACAACATATATATCAGAAAAGGTGGGTAATGGAGATGCAAGTAAACACGTTAACGCAAGAGCACAAGTTTTTCATACTTGCTTACCTGCGCGCCGTCGCGGGGTGAACGAACGTGAAGCCGATATAGATACACGCCACGGGCAACTTGGTCATTAAATTCATCCCGCCCGTCCCAGGTTAAAGTACCTACGTGCGCCGGGCTGCCGGGGATTGAGGTGGCCAGGGTCCGGATCAGCTTCCCCGTTACGGTAAAAATCTGAACCTGTACGTCCAGGTCCTCGCCGTTGCGGTTATGGTCGAAATGAAACGTAGTGGTGGTAGCAAACGGGTTAGGGTAGTTCAGGATGTGCTCCAGCGCCAGCTTTTCGTTGCGGGCCACTATAAACTCCAGCTCCCGTTCCGTGGAGTTATTGAACGTATCCCAGGCCTTAAACCGCAACACGTGCGGGCCCGGTGCCAGTCCTTTCAGCAGGTACCGTACGCGGCCACTCCGAAAGTTATCAACATCGGCGGTATAATAGCTATTGAGCACAATAAGCTTAGACGGGTCATTATCCAGCACCGCGGTTATTTCGTGGCCAATGCCGGCGCCAGCGGTGTTAATGCCGCTACTGTCGCTGAGCTGGGCCAGCAACATGGTTTCGGAGCCAGTGAGGCCCCCAAACACGAAGGATTCTGAATCCATGAACAGGCGCACCTGGGGCGGAATGGTATCGGCTTTGATATCGGAGGCCACGCTGCCTACCAGCACGTCTTTGTTGGCGCCGTGTGCATCAAGCCCCAGTTGGGGGGCGGCGGCATATAAGCTGATTTTGCCGGGGCCTACGTTGTAATTGATGTCGCGCGGGACCATGAACTCCAGCTGAAAACGGCCCTCGCGCACAGTGGCCTTGCCATCGTACAACACACTTTCCTGCACCTGTATAGATTGCTGGCCATCGTTGGGCTCATTGCCCAGGGTGAGCACGGGCGCCGGTTTATCGAGCACCGTTACCTGCACGGTGCCGCTGAAGGCAGTAGCCAGCGCGCCGGCCCGGTCGGTTACGTCACCGGCCAGTGCTACCTGAGACAGGGCCTTGAGCGTATCGGTGGGCGTAGTGGTAAGGGCGCGGTGGTTCAGCTCGCGCACGGTGGCGGTATAGTTGGGATAGGCCAGCCGCATGGAAGGGTCGCCGAGCAGGGCGAAGTTGCGGTTGTAGGCACCGGAAACGCTCTGATTTTTGGTTCGCGCCATCACCTCGCCCAGGCGGGGCAGCCGGCCATTCTCTTCCTTGAAAACAGCCTCATAAAACTGCTGATTCAGGACGGCGTTGTTGCCGGATAAAACCACGCGGGTAGTAGTAAGCAGGCCAATGGCGCCGCCGGCTACATCGGTCAGGGCTACTTCGCCGGCCGAGTCAAAACCGGGGTCGTCATAGGTGCTGAAGTCACAGGTGGCCGTAAGGAGGAAGGCCAGCCGCTGGGTGTTCTGCAGCTTCTTAATGGATTCGATGTTGAAAATCTGTTCATCGGACCAGGCTTTGGTGCCGCCGTGTCCGGTGTAGTTAACCAGCAGGGAGCCTTCTTCCAGGCTTTGGTCGATGGCCCGGGCCGCTTCGGGGGAGCGTTGGCCGCCGGCCACTACCACCTGCGGGTACATGTCCAGGTACACCTTGTGCACGTTGTAGGCTGGCTGCTTGGCTACCAGTTGATTGGCCAGCAGCTCGGCACCGCGCAGGTGCAGGTTAGAGTCGCCATCATCGGCGACGAAGGTGATGCGGTTACGCCACTTCCCGAAGCTCGCGGGCTGATCATAGCTAATCAGCTTATCCACTACCAGGCGGGCCTGGGCGGCGGAACGGGGCTGGTCGTTAGGCGTACGCACCGGCAGGCGGCCGACGCCAATATCCAGGAGCTCGAAATTAGCGTCCGCGCTTTCCTTCCATTCGCCTTCCGCATCATCCAGCAGACCAAAATAGTCATCGGAAGAAAACGAAATGGCCTCATTGAAGGCCCGCGGAAAAATGCGGGCAAACGACTCGTAAGACTCGTAAACCGGTACGTAGTTCTGGTTATTTTTATCCGTTATCTGCCGCTGAGACCAGTACTCGGGCAAAAACCTGGGGTCGTTGCCAGGGTCGGCTTTGTAGTCGTAGGAAGCGTCGCCGAAGAGCAGAAGCGCCATGCGGACTGCGCCAGTAGGTCGCTGGTTGGTTTCGTAAACCATCTTCATAAAGTCCCGGATGGCGGTAATATCCTGCCCGCCGGAGCTGAACTCGTTGTATACCTGCTCGGTGGTGACTACCTGCACCTGCAGGCCATCGTGGCTGCGGCGGTGGGCAGCCAGGCGTTCCGCTTCGGCCAGAAAAACCGGATGCGTCACTATTACTACATCCAGCTGATTGCCCAGGCTGAGAGCGTGCAGATTCTGGTTGGCCACGCGGCCGAACAGGCGGGGCGCCGGAAAGCTGCTGCCCATGAAAGCCACAAACTCCCGCAACGAATCGGCGGGAGCCAGGAAAGTGTCGTTAGAGAGGGGCCGCTCCTGTGCCCGGCGCGGGTTGGTGACGTCCCAGACGGTAGCGCCCGCGGCATTATCCAGAACAAACTTCTGGATGGTGCCGGCAGTAGAGCCGGCCAGGGCCCGAAACTCCAGCGAGGAGGCGCTTAAACGCAGCTTGCGCCAAGCCGTAATTTCCAGATAGTCGAGGTAGCCTTTGGCGGAGAAGTCGCCCCCTGCGTCGTAGGTGAGCTTTACCTGCAGCTCATTGCCAGCCGGGGCGGGGCTGCTGAAGGTGGAAAGCTGCAGGTTGGCGGCCTCTGGGAAATAGTCGCCGCTGAGGCCGGTAATAGTTTGACTGCCAATGGACTGTCCATTGAGGGTCAGCCGAAAAGTGGTAGCTCTGTTGGCGGTGGCGGCGGTGAGACTGGTAACCGAAACCGGCTCACTCGCCACCAGATCCGGGAAGGGAAAGGTGAAGTCCTTTTGCGCCGCGCCGGCATCAAACCCTTCGCCCAGCCACTGGCGGCCCGACTTCAGAAGGTTCACCAGGTCTATTTCGTGAAACTGATGATCGGGAAAGGTGGAAACGGTAATGGAGGCCGGGCCGGTGACAGTAGCCGCCGGGGCTACCCGCCGGCCGGGCGTGGCGCCTACGGTCAGGAAGTAATAGGCGGTATCGGTGTAGGTGTGGTACAGGTGCCGGAAGGGGCGCTGCTCGTTGGAGGTAGGCTCCCAGGTGTGCGGCCCGCGGGCGTAGAACAGCACATATTCGTCGTCGCTGAGGGTGGCGTCGTTGTTGCCGGAAACGTAGATGGCATTTTCTACCAGGTCGTCGGGGCGCGGGGAACTGTTCAGCTGAGGAAGCTGGCCGAAGGCGTTGCCGTAGAGCTGCAGACGGCGCGGATCCAAAGTTTGCACATCCAGCCCCAGGGTGCGTAGGGTGGCTTTATCCAGCTTATAGAGGCCGCTGGTGGGCACTCCAATCTTGTACCATTGTCCTTGACTCAGGACTGAGTTGGCGGCGTAAACGTGGGTACCACCACGGCGCGCAGCCACCGCTTCCCGGGTAGTATAGGAATAAGTAAACGAAACCAGCTTTTCTACCTGTCCCGTGCCGGCATTGCGCCGCAGGGGCGTGAGCGTAAGAATGGTGCGGGCCTGCCGGTTCTCGGTGCCGCTGGCGCGGCGAATCTCCGGTGTTCCGCCAATGGTAGCGGTACCCAGTATTTTGCTGTCGGCTGCGGTCAGCGGCTCGTACACGGCATCCCGCAGCTCATCAGCAGCCACCCGGCCATCCACACTAAACTGGTAGAAAGGCAGCAGTTGGCCGGGCCGGAAACCGGCTTCCGCAAACGTAGGAACCTGCCGGGTGCGGCCCTGCGGCAAATAAACGGTTGCGGTGCCTTGCCAATGCAGCGCAACCCGCAGCGCCTGATCAGCAGGTGCCTGTGCCTGCCCGGTCCACGACCAGCCCAGCAGCATCCAGAGCAGCAACAAAGCACGACGGGGCATAGAAATTCAGGTCAGCGGCAAAAGCAGAAAATGAAAAGGGAATAGATGCTGGAAACAGCAACACCCGGCAGCCGGTTCATTCGCTGTTCATAGGCACAACCTCCCTGCTCCGTATTTTATTGTGCAGCCTAGCTATAACTGGGTTTCAGCATGGATAACGCTACATATAACAGCACAATCAGCGGAATGGCGGTAGCCTGCAGCAGCAGGATAAGCACCACGGCCAGCAGCACAAAAATGAACCGCAGGGAATTATCCTGCCAGCTCATATTCTTGAACTTGAGGGCAAAAAGCGGAATTTCGGCCACCAGCAGGTATGACAGCAGCAGCATGAGCGGCAGCAGCACCCAGGGGTTCAGAATATAGGAGGTCAGGCCGAAAGTGTCATTGGCCAGGATAAGCGGCAGCGAGGCCACCAGCAGCGTATTGGCCGGCGTGGGCAAACCAATAAACGAAGTGGTCTGGCGGGTATCGTTGTTGAACTTAGCGAGCCGCAGCGCCGAAAATACTGTCACAATAAAACCCGCGTAGGCCAGCCAGGCCGGCAGGCCCGCCGCGGGCAGCGCCTGCTGCAGCAGCGTAAACAGGAAAGCACCCGGCACCACCCCAAACGACACCATGTCGGCCAGGGAATCAAGGTCTTTCCCAATGGGCGAGCTAACGTGCAGGGCCCGCGCAATCAGGCCATCCACAAAATCAAACAGCGCCGCAATGCCTACCAGGTAAGCTGCCGCCTGCGGATTGCCCGCAAAAATCTGTACCAGCGCCAGGCAGCCCGCAAACAAGTTGAGACAGGTAACGGCGTTGGGAAGGTGTCGTTTCAAAGGGAAGAACTTGGAGGTGGTAGAGAGAAGGGCGCAGGGTAGAAGCTTACTGCAGGAACGGATTCGAACGGCGTTCTGCGCCAATCGTTGTAGCCGGGCCGTGGCCGGGGTACACCGTTACCTCATCCGGCAGGGTAAGCAATTGGGTTTTGATGCTGCTGATTAGGGTGGCGTAGTCGCCGCCTGGCAGGTCGGTGCGGCCAATGCTGCCCTGGAACAGCACGTCGCCGCCAATTACGGTTTGCGTGGGTGCATGGTAGAATACCACGTGGCCCGGCGCGTGGCCGGGCGTGAAGCGCACTTCCAGCTCAGTTTTACCAAACCGGACGGGCTCCTCCGGCGTGAGGGTGCCGGTGGGCTCGGCGGGCTGGTATTGGGCAAAGCCATAAGATGGCGCATATGCTTCTACGGCGCGCAGGGTAGCGAAATCAGCTTCGTGCAGCAGGAAGGGTACCTTATAAGTATCCAGCACAAACCGGTTGCCCAGCACGTGGTCGATGTGGGCGTGGGTATTGAGCAGCAATACCACACGCAGCTTGTGCTCCTCAATGTACTGCCGCAATGCCTGCTGCTCCTCGGTGGAGTAGCAGCCCGGATCTACGATGACGCACTCCCCGGTTTCATCCTGCAGGAGGTAAGTGTTTTCGGAAAAGGCGTTGAAAGTAAACCCGGAAACCAGCATGCGAAAAAGTCTGAAATCAGCCCAAAAACAGGCTCAATGGCGAGGTAAGTTACACATTCGGGCCGTACTTGTGTACCTTGGCCGCCATGCGAGAGTACTACGATTATCTGCTCATAGGCCACGGCCTGGCCGGTGCTACGCTGGCCACCGTGCTGCGCCGCCGCGGCCATAGCGTGCTGGTGCTGGATGCCGCCCCGGCAGATACGGCCTCCACCGTGGCCGCCGGCCTGCTGAACCCCGTGGCCGGCAAGCGCCTGGCGCTGGGCTGGCGCGTAGCCGAATTTCTGCCGGCCGCTATCCGCTATTACCAAAGTCTGGAGCAGGAGCTGGGCACGCAGTTTTTGCAGCTCATGCCCATTCTGAAGCTCTTTTCCTCGATAGCAGACCAGAACAACGCCATGGCCCGCAGCGCCGACCACCCCTGGCAGGAATTTGTAGAGGAAGTCAGCGCCGAGCTGCCCCCGCTGCCGGGCGTGCGGCAGGATTTCGGCGGCATGCGCATTCGTGGCGGCGGCTATATAGCAGTGCGGGAAATGCTGGCTGCGCAGGCCGAAAAAGGAGTAGCGGAAGGCTGGCTGCGCCGGGAAACTTTCGTGCCGGAACAGCTTGTTACCAATGCCACGGATGTCTGCTACGCCGATACGGTACGGGCGGGCCGCGTTATCTTCTGCGAAGGTTCCGCGGCCGTGCACAACCCTTGGTTTAGCTGGCTGCCGCTTACGCCCAACCAGGGCGAGGTACTGGACGTGCATTGCCCGGGATTAGCCGAAGAACAAGTATTAAATAAAGGCGCTTACGTAGTACCGCTCGGCAACGGGCGGTTCCGGGTGGGGGCCACTTACCGCTGGCCGCCGTTTGCGGCGGGCACTACAGTGGAGGCCCGCACGGAGTTGAGCCAACGCTTTGCGGAGGTAACCACACTGCCGTTTGATGTGTTGCAGCAGTGGGCGGGCGTACGCCCGGCCGTGCGCGACCGAAAACCCTTACTGGGCACGCATCCGGCGGAGCCTTTCCTGAGTATATGCAACGGTTTCGGTTCCAAGGGCGTGCTCATGGCGCCGCTGCTGGCCGAGCACTTCGCCAATGTGCTGGCGGGCACCACAGAAATGTGGCCCGAGGTCAATATTCGGCGCTTTCAATCGTTCTACTCTGCGGCCCATCCGGCAGCCGTAATATCTTCCTGATATTTTTTTGCTCTTTAGCTCGATGATGCACCTGTTTACTTCCTTTCGGCAACGGCAGCGCTTGCTCTCGATGGGCGGCTTGCTCACGGCCGTGTTGTGGCTGAGCACGCTCACCGGCACGGTGGCGCAAACGTCGCAGGAGCCGTTCGGACGGGTCCGGATTCAGTATAAAAAGTTTGACTGGAGCTATTTCTCCACCGCCAACTTCAACGTGTATTTCTACGCCGGCGGCGAGGCCACGGCCCGGCGCACCGCCGAGTACGCGGAAAAGGAGCTGCAGCGCATTACCTCGCTGCTGGGGTATTATCCCTACTCCAAAACCACGCTCATGCTCTACAACTCCGTCACGGATTTGCGGCAGAGCAACATCGGTCTGAACGATGACAAGTACCAGATGGGCGGCGAAACCGACTTGCTGCGCATGGATAAAGTGCAGATTGCCTTTCAGGGTCAGCAAACCCTGCTGAAGCGCGACGTAAGCTTTCAGGTAACGCGCGTGCTGCTGCACGACATGATGTACGGCGGTTCCCTGAAGGAAGTCATCCAGAGCAACTACCTCTTGCAGCTGCCCGACTGGTTTATCACCGGCGCGGCCGCCTACACCGCCGAGGGCTGGAGCGTGGAGATGGACGAGTACATGCGCGATATGACGCAGCAGATAGACGCCAACCGCCCGGCCCCATTCTTTGCCCGCAGCCCCGAGCTGGCCGGGCAGAGCGTGTGGAACTACATTGCCGAGCGCTACGGCTACACCTCCATTCAGAATATTCTCAACCTCACGCGCATTACCCGCGACGTGGAAACCGGTATCAGCAGCTCGCTGAACGTACCCTATAAAACCTTTCTGAAAGACTGGCTGGCCTACTACCGCCAGCTGAACGCGCAACCCACCACGCCCTACACTACCCTGCCCGACGATAAATCCCGGCTGGTAAAGCGCAACCGGCACGAGGTGCAGTATTCGCAAATAGCCCTGAGCCCCGATGGCCGGCAGCTGGCCTACGTGATGAACGACCGGGGCCGCTACCGGGTAATTGTAAGCAATGCGGCCACCGGCAATAACCGGCACGTAGTGCACCGCGGCGGCTACAAAACGCCCGATCAGCAGGTAGACCAGCGTCTGCCCGTGCTGGCCTGGCGCAACAACAATGAGCTGGCTGTAGCCGAAACCGATAGGGGAGAGATGAGCCTGCGCCTGCGCCCGGCCAATGGCGGGGCCGCCGGTATTCTGGCGCGGGTATGGGAAGGCCTGCCGTTTAGCGGGCGCGAGGGCTCCACTATTCTCAGCCGGTATACGCAGATAATGGGTCTGCAATACTCCCCCGATGGCCGGTCCATGGTGTTTAGTGCGGCCGTAAATGGCCAGAACGACCTGTTTTTGCTGCGCAGCGGCAGCCGCACGCCCGAGCGCCTCACCAATGACCTGTTCGACGATGTGCAGCCCACGTTCCTGCCCAACGGCCAGGGAATCGTGTTCAGCTCCAACCGCTGGATGGACACTACCGGGCTGGCTAAAAACAACTTCGCCTACGTGGTGAATAACTACGACCTGTTTCTGTACCATCTGGATGGGCGCGCACAGCCGGTGGAGTCGTTGGTAGCTACCATTTCCAACGAAAGTGCCCCGCGGGCGCTGTCGAATAACGAAGTGGTATTTCTGAGCGAAGAAAGCGGCGTGCGCAGCCTCTACCGCTACGACATCACCACTAAACAGCGCACGCCCGTTACCAACCTGCTGCCCAACCTGCGCAGCTACGACTATAGCGCCGCTACTTCTACGCTGGCTTATGTAGCTAATGACCGGGCGCGCCCCTTCGTCTTTCTAAATCCGGCGTACCCGCTGCCCACCGGCCTGCAGCTCTCGAAAACGGCGCGGCAGGAAATTCTGGAAGACCGGTCTAAGCCCGCGCCCCCCGCGCCGGCGCCCGCCCCGGCCGCGCAGGATACGGTACCGCAGCCGCCCGCCTCCGCCGACTCCACGCAGCAGCAGCAGGCCCAGCAGACCCAGAACCAGGAATACCAGTATGAGGAAGACACACCGGTACGCCCGCAGCAGCGCAGCGGCCAGCGGGCAGGCACCACACCACCCGCCGATGGTATTGGTCTGGTAGGGCCCATCCGGTATGGCCGGCAGTTCAGCATCAACAAAGTAGTATCCACGGTGTATGTGGACCCTTTGCTGGGCTGGGGGCTGATTGGGCAGGCCGCCATGTCTGACCTGTTTGAGGACCACCGCATCCGGGCGGGTATCTTCGCTCTCACGGACCTGCGCACCAGCAACATCTTCACGGAGTATTCTAACCTGCGTGGCCGCTACGACTGGGGTATGAGCTACCAGAAACAGTCTTACAACGTAGGTACGGAGAAAGGGGAAACCCGCTTTACCCGCCACGAAGTGGCCCCGCGCCTGGCCTATCCGCTCACGCCCAACCTGAGCGTGCGGGTAGCGGCCCGCTATGTAAATGTGCGCACCACCCGGATGATTCCGCTCACGGAGCGGGACTCCGTGGAGAATTTCTTAGGCGGTAGTTCAGAGCTGGTGTTTGATAACGCCATTGCCACGGGCGTGAACATGCTGGAAGGCACCCGCATGAAAGTTGGCATCCAGATGCTGCATGCTACCCGGGATGCCAACCAGAGCTTCAACAAGTTCTTTGTGGATTTGCGGCATTACCAGAAAGTGCACCGCCAGATTATCTGGGCAAACCGCGCCAGCTATGGGGCATTCTTTGGCAAGTCGCCGAGAACTTTCCGGATGGGTGGTATGGATAACTGGCTGAACAACAGTTATAATGGCCCGGCCAGTGAAGTGTTTGAGGGACAGTTGGCCGACGTATTCTACCAGGAGTTTGTGACCAACATGCGGGGCTTTAACTACAATGCCCGCAGCGGCCCCAAGTACGTGCTGTTTAACTCGGAGCTGCGCATTCCCATTATCCAGTACTTCACCAACAAGCCTATTGAGTCCGGTTTCTTCCGCAACCTGCAGCTCACGGGCTTTGCTGATGCCGGCAGTGCCTATTCCGGCGCCAACCCCTTCACCCAGGATAACTCTTACAACACCCAACTGCAGCCTAACCCCGGCAATGCCTTTTCGGCCACAGTGGTACGCTTCCGCAACCCGCTGCTGGTGGGCTACGGCGTGGGGGCCCGCAGCACCATTCTGGGCTTCTATGGCAAGCTGGATGTGGCGTGGGGAGAAGAGGATTTTGAGCAGAATGGCCCCAAGTTCTATTTCACGCTGGGGTATGATTTTTAACGGCTAAAGCCAGTGCCTCCGGAAAAATCCCTCGTCTGCCCCCGCAGGCGGGGATTTTGGCTTTTTAGAGGGCGGCCGCTACATGACATTCGTCATAGGTAGCGCGGGGGTGCGGCCATCCGGGAGTTGGGTTGTATCTTTGCCGTCCCGTTCACCACTCCTGTTGCCGTGCAGCTCCTCCGTGAGATTTGGTATTTGATACAGAAGGACTTCCGTCTGGAATGGCGGCAGCGCGCGGCCCTGAGCGGCATGCTGCTGTACGTGGGCAGCACGGTATTTGTGTGCTATATGAGCTTTGCCCTGCGCGGTGGCCAGCTGCCGGTACCTGCCTGGAATGCTCTGTTCTGGATTATTCTGCTCTTCACCGCCGTGAATGCCGTGGCGAAGGGCTTTCTGCAGGAAAGTCGTGGGCGGCAGCTCTACTATTATGCCTTGGTGCGGCCCCAGGCCGTTATTGTGGCTAAAATAGGCTACAACGCCCTGCTGCTGCTGGGGCTGTCTACGGTGGGCTTTGGCGTGTATGCGCTGGTGCTGGGCAACCCCGTGCAGGATGTGCCGCTGTTTGTAAGCAATGTGCTGCTGGGTGCGCTGGGCTTTGCGGCCACCCTCACGCTGGTATCCGGCATTGCCTCCAAAGCCGCCAACAGCCACACGCTGATGGCCGTGCTGGGTTTCCCGATTATGATTCCGATGCTGCTGCTACTCATCAAAGTGTCAAAAAATGCTTTGGATGGGCTGGAGTGGGAAGCCAGCCGGAGCTCCATGCTTACGCTGGTGGCCCTGAATTTAATTGTGGGAGCGGTGTCTTACATTCTGTTTCCTTTTTTGTGGCGAAGCTGATTCCAACGTTCCTATGATGAAGAGCAATTGGTGGAAAGTTTTGGCCGTGGTGCTGGTGTTTTACACCGCTATTGCGGGGCTGCTGATGCCGGTGCCGCGCCTGGCTATCCTCAACGAAACCATCCGCAACCTGTACTTCCACGTGCCCATGTGGTTCGGGATGACGATTATTCTGACGACCTCGGTGGTATTCTCCGTGCGCTACCTGCGCGCACCCACCAGCCGCCTGGATACTCTCTCGCATGAGTTTGCCAAAACCGGCATTCTCATGGGCCTCATCGGCCTGAGCACGGGCAGCATCTGGGCCCGCTTTACCTGGGGCACCTGGTGGACCAACGACCCCAAGCTGAACGGTGCGGCCATTGCCATGCTCATTTACGGCGCCTACCTAGTGCTGCGCTCCTCTTTTACCGATGAGCAGCAGCGCGCCCGCGTCTCGGCCATCTACAACATCTTTGCTTTTGCCGCGGCCATGCCGCTGTTCTTTATTCTGCCCCGCCTTACGGATTCGCTCCACCCCGGCGCGGGCGGCAACCCCGCCTTTGCCCGCTACGACCTCGACAGTGATATGCGCCTGGTGTTCTATCCGGCCGTAATTGGCTGGACGCTGCTGGGCGTCTGGATTACGCAGCTGGCCGTGCGCCTGTCGCTGCTCAAACAAAAAGTATATGAAAAACAGCTTGCGTAACGCCCTTCTGCTGGTGCTGGCTCTGCTGCTGCCTGTGCTGCAAGCCGCCGCCCAAACCGCTTCCGGCACGCCCGAAATGGCCGATACCCTGCGCCAGAGCGGGAAAATCTACGTGGTGGTAGCCGTTATTGTGGTCCTCCTGACGGGCTTGTTTGCCTACCTCATTTCCCTGGACCGCAAGCTGGGCCGTCTGGAAAAGGAAATCAGATAAAGCGCCTGCCATAACCGGCGATACAGCAGAGTTTCAAGACAAACTTTCACTGCCGCCGGATTGTAAATTTTTCCGCCAGGCCGACGGATTTATTCGGTCCTTTTTGGTTGTTCAGAAGAGTTGGCCCCGCAACAGCCAGCTTCGTGCTTTCCGCTCCGTAATACCATGAAAAAATCACACCTGCTTATCCTGACGGTCATTGCCATTGCCATCGGCATTCTGGTAACCACGGCCGGTGATGTAAGCCAATACGTGTCCTTTAAGGAGGCCCGCGAGCTGGCCGCCGAAGGCAATACCACCAAAGTGCACGTAGTGGGCCGCCTGCCCCGCGACACGCAGAAAAACATCATGGGTCTGGAGTACAACCCCACCCTCGACCCCAATTATTTCGCCTTCACGCTGGTAGATACCAACCGCATTGCCCAGCGCGTGGTGTACTTCAACCCCAAGCCCCAGGACTTCGACAAATCCGAGCAGGTGGTGATTACCGGCGCCATGCGCAACGACGTGTTCGTGGCCGATAAAATCCTGTTGAAGTGCCCCTCGAAGTACGTGGAGAAAGACATCAAAGGCGCTACGGCGACTCGTTAATTCTGGGTTTTAAATGTTGAATGCTGAGCTGGTCTACGCAGTAACCAGTCTACGAAACAGACTTCATCATTCAGAATTCATCATTCAGAATTTAGTATGAACACATTTATTGGCGACGCCGGACATCTGAGTGTCATTGTAGCGTTTGTGGCGGCCATTGTGGCTACCTATTCCTACTTCATGGCGGCCCGCAACCAGCCCCTGGGCTCGGCCGATGCCTCCTGGCTGCGGCTGGCGCGCGGGGCATTTTTTGTACATGGCGCGGCGGTGTTTTCCATCATCATCTGCCTGTTCAATATCATTTATAACCACCGCTACGAGTACCACTACGCCTGGAGCCACGCCAGCAACCACCTGCCGGTGTACTACATGATTTCCTGTTTCTGGGAAGGGCAGGAGGGCTCGTTCCTACTCTGGATATTCTGGCACGTGCTGCTGGGCTTTGCCATTATGCGCTTCAACCGCCAGTGGGAGGCCCCGGTAATGGCCGTATTCGCGGGCGTGCAGCTGTTTCTCACGTCCATGATTCTGGGCGTGGTGGTGCTGGACGTAAAAATCGGTTCCTCGCCCTTTATTCTGCTGCGCGACTTTCTCACCGATGCGCCGGTGTTCCGCCTCAACCCCAACTTTGTGCCTACCGATGGCACCGGTCTGAACCCGCTGCTGCAGAACTACTGGATGGTGATTCACCCACCCACGCTCTTCCTGGGCTTTGCCCTCACGCTGGTGCCGTTTGCCTTCGCCATTGCCGGCCTCTGGAAAAACGAGCTGACCAAGTGGGTACAGCCAGCCATTAACTGGAGCCTGTGGGGGGGAGCCGTGCTGGGCATTGGGATTATGATGGGCGCTTACTGGGCCTACGAAACCCTGAACTTTGGCGGTTTTTGGAACTGGGACCCGGTAGAAAATGCCGTGTACATTCCCTGGCTGGTACTGGTGGCTGCCCTGCATGCCCTGGTGCTGTGGCAGCGCCGCCGCACGGGCCTGCGCACCGCCTTCGTGCTGGTAATTTCCACCTTCCTGCTGATTCTCTACGCTACCTTCCTCACCCGTAGCGGCGTGCTGGGCAATGCCTCCGTGCACTCCTTCACCGACCTGGGCCTCTCCGGCCAGCTGATGATTTATCTGGCTGCTTTTGTGGTGCTGGCCGTGGCGCTGCTGATAGTGAAGTGGAAACAGATTCCGGTATCAGAAAAAGAGTTGACAACCTACAACCCCGAGCTGTGGGTATTCATTGGCGCCACGGTGCTGTGCCTGGGCGCGTTCCAGGTGCTGGTAACCACCAGCATTCCGGTGTATAATGCCTTCCTGGGCTTCCTGGGTATTAAATCCAACCTTGCTTTGCCCGCCGACCAGATTGCGCACTACACCAAGTTCCAGCTCTGGATGGGCGTGGCCATTGCCTTCCTGTCTGGTTTGGGGCAGGTGATGTGGTGGCAGCGCAACAACAAGGAAAGCCTCACCAACTCCCTCACCGTGCCGGTGGTGCTCACGCTGCTGGGCGCGGCGCTGGCTATTCTGCTGGTACGCTACTTCGGGCACCCCATGAAGCCGGTGTACATTGTGCTGGTAACGGCGGGCCTGTTTGGCGTGCTGGCTAACCTGAGCACCATTCTGGTTTTGCTGAAGCGCCGGATTCAGCTTTCGGGCGGGGCCGTGTCGCACATTGGCATTGCGCTGATGCTGCTGGGGATTCTGGCCTCGGCCGGGTATTCCAACATTATTTCGCAGAACGTATCGGGCCTGGTGTACTCCAAGGATTTTCCGGAAGATGTGAACCGCGACAACGTGCTGCTGTGGCGCAACGAAGCGGCCCCCATGCAGGGCTACGATGTCAGCTACACCGGCCAGTATTATGATGTGCCCGGCGTGCCCGAATACGTAAACAAAGACCTGCTTTTCCGCACCGACGACGAGTTCAAGGCCATTGCCCGCGCCGAGGTAAAGCAAAACGACCGGGTGTACTATAAAGTAGGCGACACGCTGGAAATCCGGCCCGAAAACACCTACTACCGCGTGGAGTATAAAGACCGGAAAACCGGCAAATCCTTCACGCTCTTCCCCCGGGCGCAGGTGAACGAGGAAATGGGCGAGGGCCTGCTGGCTTCTCCTGACATCAAGAAGTTCTGGGACCACGACATTTACTCGCACATCAGCACCGTGCCGGATCCTTCCAAGGAAAAGGACTGGAGCGAGGTGAAGGAGCACGTGCTGGCCGTAGGCGACACCATTTACCTGAACGACTACTTTGCCGTGCTGCGCGCCATTGAGCCCGCCCACGAAACCGCCGGCCTGGGCCTGAAACCCGGCGACCTGGCCATTCAGGGCGACTTTATCGTATCCGGCGAGAAAAAGCAGTACCACGTGCACCCCGTGTTTGTAGTGCGCGACAAAATGATTGGCCGCATTCCCGATGAGGTAGAAGACCTGGGCCTGCGCCTGTCCTTCAACAATGTAGACCCCACCAAAGGCAAGTTCACCTTCGGCGTGAGCACTACCCAGAAAGACTACATCATCCTGAAAGCCATGGAGAAGCCCTTCATCAACCTGCTCTGGAGCGGCACGCTGCTCATGGGCGTGGGCTTCCTGATGGCTCTGCGCCAGCGCAAACCGGAGTCCCAGCGCCCCGAGGCCCCGGCCCGCCGCAAGCAGACGGCCTCGGCGCAGGTAGCGTAGCTTGGGATTTAGCTTTTGGCTGATGGCTATTGGCTGTTTGCTTTCCAGCGAACCTTATCAGGATGTATAAAATAAAAAAGGCCTGTCTGACTCCAGACAGGCCTTTTTTATGATAATAAGCTATTAGCCATCAGCCAAAAGCCAGATACTTAGTGTTGGATCTGGATAGCACGCACCGCGTAGCCATTGGCCGACTGCACTTTCAGAATATACCGGCCCGAGGCCAGGGAGGCTACATTCAGGCGGTTGATGAAGTTGTCGTGGGCGGTGCCGGCATACACGCGCTGGCCCAGCATATTCACGATTTCCACCTGCAGGGCGCCTTTGGCATTAGCTCCGCGCACTTCCAGCAGCAGCTGATCGGCAGCAGGGTTGGGGTAGGCACTGATAGCGCGGGCAAGGGCTCCGGAAGCGGCCGTTACCTCAGCGGCTACCACCTGCACGTTCTTGACGTACATAAAGAGGTGGCCCGTTTCAGTAGTTGTATGGAACCCCACGTAGTAGCTCCCGGTAGTAGCGGGCTCAATAACAGCCACACCCTCTGCGGGTACATACTCCTTGGTAGTAATATCAGCGTTGCTCCATAGCAGCGTGCTCTGACTTTCAACCGTGGCGGCGCTGCCGTAGGAAACAGCCAGCGCATGAGGTAAAGAAGCGCTGAAACCATGGTAATCGAAGCTTACCAAATAACGGCTTCCGGCATTAAGCTGGAGTGGCGCGGTGAAAAACCAGTCGTCGGAAGGCCCGGTACCACCCGAAGTGGACATCATGGCATTCTGATAGTCAGCGGCGGGGTCAGGAGCCACTTCCCAGGTGTACTTGTATTCGTCCTGGTCCGGGTTGCCATTGAAAACAGTAACGCCGCAGGGCAGGGTGCCTGCCATTACTTTACTGAAATCGAGGGTGTAGGGAATGGTGGCTGCTTCTACCGGGCCACATTCCGTTTGCACGGCTACAGGGCCTGCGAAACCGCTGGTGCTGGTCTCAGAGCAGGCCGTGCGGACATATACATCGTACCATGTGCCGGCCGGCATGCCGGTCAGCTGGTAAGGGCTGGTGGTTACATTGCTGACGATAGTGCCGGCGCCAGTGCCGGGCATAAAGCCCTTCGGGCCATATTCTACGGTATAAGCCGGGGCACCTTCCACGGTTGGAAAAGTGAGAGTTACGCCTCCGGCTGTGACATCAGAGGCAGCCAGTTCCAAAGGCGCCAGGCAGGCAGGTACCTCTATCAGCTTACCCGTAATAACAAAACGGCTACTCAGGAACGGCAGAAGGTTGCTGCCGTCCGGGGAAGCCTGGAAGTAGGCATTGTCCCGAACCGGAGTTTCTGCCTGCTCCGCTACCACCTCGTAGCCGGATTTACCCGTGAGGAGCGTTTGGGCCACCCCAAAGTAATAATCGGTATTCGCCTCCATTTTAATAGGCGAATACAGGGTGAAAGTATGCTCCTGGCCCAGATCATCTGCCAGAACACGGTAGTTAGGCGAACGGCCGATGACTTTGCCGGCGGCATCCAGTACCACGCCATACACCGTCTGGCCCGTGTTATAGGTGCTGTTGCCTACCAGAATTTTGATGGCCTCTATGGCTTTGGGCTGAAGCAGGGCGTGCCGCACCAGCGTAAGCCGCTCATCGTAGCGCCGGGTATTAACCAGAACCGGGGAGTTATCCGCGTAGCTCAGGAGTGAGGGACTCACCTCCTGCGTTACTGTTAGCGCGTTGTTGGTATTGTCATCATCTTCCGTCACGCGCACAGTAACCTGGTTGGTGCCGCTCTGGGCCGGGGTGTAGCCCTCAAACTCTACCAACACCGTCTCATACTGCGGCAACTCAATAGTGCGGGTGTTGGTGAATTCAGTGGCCCCGGTTACTGTAAGCGTCACTTTCAGGGCGCTTATGGCGTTCATCCCCGTATTGGCAATGCGCGCAGATACTTTGTGCGGCAAGACGCCCGTAAGGGGCAACTGGCCGAGCGTGTAGATATTGGCTACGGTAACATCCTGCAGCGGCGTGCTCTTAAACTGGAATGTGATACCGGGGGTGGGTAATTCCGTGCGGCGCGTACCAAATGCACTGGTATTAGAGGTGTACTTGGTATTAATGGCTTTGGCCGATGCCCAGGTTGCTATGCTGGTTTTGCCAACCATTACCTGCTGGTACTCGGCTATGCCGGAGCCCTTTATGCCCACCGCAGCCAGCAGAGGACTGACGGCATTGCTGGTAGGCGTAATGGTGTCGTAGATGAACTCAATGGTATTGCTGGTTTCGTAGAGCTTTACCTGGAACGACATGCTCTCAAATTGACGGAGCTTCGTCAATCCCAGGTCGGCTACGTTTTTCCACTGAATGGTGCACACCCGGTTAGGCGCTGTGCCGGTGGTGGCCACGCGGTATTCGGGCGTTTTGGTAGCGGACCCCGCCAGATTCATGCTGAAGGGCGCAATCAGGTTTACATCGGCAGGGTCAGCGCTGGTAATGGGGCCACCCATTATAGAACCTTCCTGCTCCGATTTGGAGGTTTTGGGGGCCTCATTGCCCAGCCGCAGAAACCCGTTGGTATTGAAAATAAACTGCGTGAAAGCCCGCCCATTGAACTGGAAAGTAAACCCGATTTCCTGCGGGGCCGAGTTGTAAGTATCCGGCGTGGGCAGCGTAATAACTGTTCCTTCCGGGCCCAGGTCGGTGTAGGTGCCCGCAAACAGGGAGAATCCCCGGCTGGAATAGTTCAGGCGCTGGGCCTGGACTGGCGCAGCCGCCAGGAAAAGTGCCAGGCAAACCAGTGCCCGGAAGGAAAGCTGAAGTAAAGGGTACAGTTTCTTCATATTAGTAAGTCAATAGGGACAGAATCAAATAAATCCTAAAAGCAAAGGTGCCGGTTTTAGCGCAAATTCGGGCAATAACTTTTAGCACTCGGCCAAGTTGAATAGCAAACCTCTGCGTTGAAAAAATAAGTCGATTCTTTCGGCGCATTTTTGTGCCCTCTATGACAATGATTTCTGATTTGGGGCAGCGCGTGCTGGTAGTAGGAGCGGGGAAAGTAGCCGCGCAGCTGGTACCGGCGCTGGCCCGGGCGGGCTGGGAGCTGGCCGGCGTATGGAGCCGCTCTCCGGCACATGCTGCCGCCGTGGCCGCCACTGTGCCCGGCACTCCCGCGCTTTCTTCCCTCAATTTTACCCTGCTGCCTCCCGCGGCCGTTTATCTGCTGGCCGTGCCCGATGCCGCCATTCCGGCGGTATTGCAGGAGGCGCGGTTTCCGGCCGGCAGCGTAGTAGCGCATACGTCCGGTACGGTGCCGCTGGCAGTATTTACCCCCTATCCAGCCCTGCGTGGGGGCGTGTTCTACCCGCTGCAAACCTTCAGTCCGGGCCGCCCCATCAGCTGGGCGCAGGTGCCCCTGTGCATTGAAGCCGCCGAGCCGGCCGCCGAGGCCCTGCTGCTGGCCCTGGGCCGTAGCCTGAGCCCCCAACGCACCCAGCTGGTGGCCACGCCGCAACGCCAGGCTTTGCATATAGCCGCGGTTTTTGCCTGCAACTTCACCAACCATCTGCTCGGCATCAGTCAGCAGCTATTGGCCGAGGCCGGGCTGCCCTTGCCGCTGCTGGAGCCCCTGGTGCGCGAAACCATAGACAAAGCCCTGAGCAACGCGCCGTTTAGCGTGCAAACCGGCCCGGCCGTGCGCTACGATGCGCCCACGCTGGCCGCGCACCGGGCGGCCTTAGCCGCCCATCCGGCCTGGCAGGCGCTGTATGCCCAGCTAACCACCGATATTCAGCGCCAACATCCTCAGCGCCCGAGCATATCCGGCACGCAACTTTGATTCCGGAGGCTGCCTGCCTACCTTTGTGCCCGCAATTTGCCACTTTACCCCCACGCCGTGAAAGCTGTTAATATCACCTTTAAATTCGAGGACGGACAGCCCGAGCAGACCCATGTGGCCGCAGAAGGAGAATCGGTGCTGGATGTTGCCCTGAACAATGGAATTCAGCTGCAGCACAACTGCGGGGGCGTTTGCGGCTGCAGCACCTGCCACGTATATGTGGTGCAGGGCGAAAATGACCTGCCGGAAATCAGCGACAAGGAAGAAGATTTCATTGACCGGGCCGCTAACCCCCGCATCAACTCCCGCCTGGGCTGCCAGTGCGTGGTGCAGGGCCACGAAGACCTGGTTATTCTGGTGCCGCCACAGGATTTCCTGGGCCACTAATTTTCAGTTTATCCTGCTGATTTGGTATGCGGCCCGTTTATATAGCGCGCCAACTCCCCATCAGCACAGGGCAGCTGACCACTTTCAACTGATGATAAGATGAATCATTTCGAGCCCCCCATCAAGTGGAGCGACCATGAGGATATTGCCATGGCGCTGTACGAGAAATTTGGCGACGACTTTTCCGAAGCCAAAATTTACCGCATCCGCTTCACCGATCTGCTGGACTGGGTACTAACCCTGCCCAACTTTGAAGGCACCCGCGAGCAGGCCACCGAAGGCCACCTGGAGCAGATTCAGGCCAAGTGGGTGTACGAGTGGCGCGACAATCAGAAATAAAAAGCCCGGGCCCGGCCCATTAGTTCTGGTCTGGCAGCCGTTGGTTGCTTTCCTGACCAGGACTTTGTTATATTTTGCCAGGCTCCCTTTATCCCGCTTGCATGTCAGTAGTTGTAGAAATGCCGGATTTATCGGCAGTGAAGGCCTTTATTTTTGATGTGGACGGGGTGCTGACCGATGGCACGCTGCTGGCCCTGAACTCCGGTGAGCAGGCCCGCGCCTTCCACATCCGCGACGGATTTGCCATCCGGCACGCTCTGCGCAAAGGCTACCGCATTGTGGTCATTTCCGGCCGCGAGGAAGAAGGTGTCCGCCGCCGGCTGGAGTCCCTGGATGTCCAGGATATTTACCTGGGCGTCGATGATAAGATGGTCATCTTCAACAAGTACATCAACCTGCACCGGCTGGATCCCGCCCACATTGCCTACATGGGCGACGATATGCCCGATGTGGAAGTAATGCGCCGCTGTGCCATTGCCGCCTGCCCCTCCGATGCCGCCACCGATGTGCGCGAAATCTGCAATTACATAGCTCAGCTGCCCGGCGGCAAAGGTGCCGTGCGCGAGCTGGTGGAAAACGTAATGAAGTGCCAACAGACTTGGTAGAGAGGGTTTTAGAAGATGTTTTTGTGAATTTGAGGGCCACAAAACACCGGTTGTGTTTTTATAAAATCCCTCTATCTTTACAAAATCATCCATTCACTCTTTCTTATTCTTTTCATGAAAACAGGAACCGTAAAATTCTATAATGAGTCGAAGGGCTACGGCTTCATTACGGAAGACGGCACGAAGGAAGACTTCTTCGTCCATGTTACCGGCCTTAACGGGGGCCAGATTCAGCAAAATGACCGCGTGGAGTTTGACACGCAGGAAGGCCGCAAAGGTGTTAACGCGGTGAATGTGAAGAAACTGTAAGGCGCTTCGCCTGACAAGGTTTTTTGCTTGCGGAAAGCCTCTCCATCGTGGGGAGGCTTTCTTTTTTTGCGGCCGGTACGTAGTCCGCGGGCCATGTGGCATCTTTGTATCTTCCTCTGCGTTGCGCTTGCGTATGGCTGCCCCGTTTCCCCCTGCTTCTGCGGCTACCGCGGCGCCTTCCGGTGCCGGGCTGCGGGAGCTATGGCGGCTGGTGCGCCTGCCCAATCTGCTCATTATCATGCTGTGCATGGCGCTGGTGCGCATGGGTCTGCTGCGGCCGCAGGTACCCCAGATAAAGCCGCTGGATGTGCCCTTTGCCCTGCTCATGCTGGCTACGGTATGCGTGGCGGCGGCCGGCTACATCATCAATGATTATTATGATGTAAAGATTGATGCCATCAACCGGCCTGAGCGCCTGGTGGTGGGCCGGGCCATCAACCGGCGCCACGCCATGCTCACGCACCTCATCCTGTCGGGGCTGGGTATTCTCATCAGCGGGGCACTGTCGCCGCTGCTGGGGCTGGTGCATATGGGCTCGGCACTGCTGTTGTGGGGCTATTCTGTACGGTTTAAGCGCGTGGCTTTGGTTGGCAATGTCAGTATTGCCGCCCTCACGGCTGCCTCGGTGCTACTGCCGGAATTGCAGCTGCGCACCGGCAACCAGGCCGTATGGGCCTATGCCCTGGCCGCTTTTCTGCTTTCCGTGGTGCGCGAAATCATTAAGGATATCGAGGATATGCGCGGCGATGCCCAGCACGACTGCCGCACACTGCCTATTGTGGCCGGCGTGGCGAAAGCCAAATGGGTGGCCGGCTTTTTCCTGCTGAACCTGGCCGTACTCCTGACCGGCGCCATTTGGCAGAGCCTGCAAATGCACCGCTGGGCACTGGGCGCCTGGCTGGCGGCGCTGGTGCTTTTCCCGCTGCTGGCCTTCGCCCGGCAGCTGGCCCGCGCCGACCGCAAGCAGCACTTTTCCCAGCTGAGCCTCTGGTGCAAAATGCTTATGCTGGCCGGTATCCTCTCCATGCTGCTGGTATAGCTAAGCTCAACAGTAAAACTTGGCTGCGGCTGGTACGTTAGGAATTGCGGCGGAGCTTTTGGCCCCTGCCGCTCACCTTATGTATTCCTGACTCATGCGAATAATTACCCTGTTGCTGGCTGCCCTGTGGCTGGCACCGGCTGCTTTTGCCCAAACAACTGCTCCTGCCTCCGATTCTCTCCAAACCGTGCCGGCGGCGCCCGCCCCGGCGCAGCCAGCAGCCCCGGTAACGGCCGCCCCTGCGCAGCCACCCAAAAACCCGGCCGACCGGCCCAGCTTTATTCCGGCCCCGGTGGCCTTCTATGAGCCGGAAACCGGCTTTGCGGTGGGCGCAACCTTCCTGCCCACCTGGCGGCACGGCCGCGATACCACCGTGCGCAAATCAAATGGGCGCCTGGGGGGCTGGGTTTCGCAGAAAAAGCAAGTAAACCTGCAGCTCTCGCACACCATTTTTACCCGCCAGGAGCGCTACCTGCTTATCGGCGACATTCAGTATTTCGACTACCCTATTTTCTTCTACGGCATCGGCAATGATACCCGCAAGGAGGATGAAAGTGAAATTTCCTACAAGCTCATCACCATTACCCAACGGGCTCTGAAAAGCATCCGGCCCTACACTTTTGTAGGCGCCCAGTACCGCTTTACTGATCTGCGGGATATTCAGTCAGACGAGCGCACCACCACGGATGGGCAGCGGCCCAACCTTTTGCGTACCCTTTCAGCCCGTGATACGCTGAAAACCCGCATTTCCGGTTTCGGTCCCACCTTTATCTATGATAGCCGCGACGTTATTCTCAGCACTTATCAGGGCCGTTATTTGGATCTGCAGGCCATTTTCAATACCAAAGGTTTGGGCAGCGACTACACCTTCACGCGCTATGTGGTAGATGGGCGCTATTTCCTGCCTTTGGGCTCTAACCGCACCATCTGGGCCAGTCAGGTGGTGGGTATGTTTCATAATGGCACGGTGCCTTTCCGGGAGCTGGCTAATCTGGGGGGCGTGAGCCTGCTGCGGGGAATTTACGAAGGCCGCTTTCGCGACCGGCAGCTGCTGGCAGCCCAAACCGAGCTGCGACACCACCTGTTCTGGCGCCTGAATGGGGCCGTGTTTGCCGGCGTAGGGCAGGTAGCCCCCCATCTGAACGACATGTCCCTGGACGGTATCAAGCTGGCTGGCGGCGCGGGTATCCGCTTCCAGTTTAACCGCCGCGACCGGCTCAACATCCGCTTTGATTACGGGGTGGGTTCCGGCGGAAATAGCGGTTTATATTTTGGCGTAAACGAAGCTTTCTAGAAACCACGCAGGCAACGGAAGCGGGCGGTAGTTGGTCTGGGTTAAACCTGTACATTTAGCAACCTTCCCTCTCCCAACCACGCCCGCCGTATGCCCGCGTTTCATTTTGGGGCCGCACTGCTGCTGAGTCTGCTCACGCTGCCCGCCGCTGCCCAGTCGCCTGCCCCCGATTCGGTAACTACCAGTGCCCCCGTTAAAAAGCCGCGCCGCGTAAAAATTGCGGTGTTGCCCATCGTGTTTTCGCAACCCGAAACCGGGCTGGCCTACGGGGCCGCCGTGCTGCCCGTGTGGCGTTTTGGGGCCGATACCACCACGCGGAGCTCCAATGCCCGGGTGCTGGCCTACCGTACTCAGCGTAAGCAGTCCAGCGCCAGCCTTACCCATTCTATCTTTACGCCCGGCGAGCGGTGGTTTGTGGGCGGCGAAGCGCAGTACTTCAACTTCCCCATTTACTATTACGGCGTCGGTAACGACACCCGGAAAAGCGAGAAAAGCGACATTTCCTACGAGGTGTTTATCCTCAACCAGCGGGTGCTGAAACGCCTGCGGCCGGGCCTGTTTGTGGGCGGCCTGTACCGCCTCACCAACATGTACAATGTGCGCATTGATGATGCCCTCACCGATGACGGCACCCGCCCCAACTGGCTGCTGGAGCGCGACGCCCGCGAGCGGCAGGCCACGCTTACTTCCGGCATAGGCCCCGCGTTGCTCTATGATACCCGTGACAATATCCTGAGTGCCCACCACGGCCGCTTTCTGGATGCCAGCGTACTATTCGCGGGCAAAGCTCTGGGCAGCGACTATGGCTTTATGCGCCTGCAGTTTGATGCGCGCCAGTATTGGGTGCTGGGGCCGAAGGACGTAGAGCGTACCGTGCTGGCCGGGCAGGTGCAGGGCATATTTCATGGCGGCACGGTACCCTTCCGGGAGCTGGCTAACCTGGGAGGCGAGCGGATGATGCGCGGGATTTACGAAGGCCGCTTCCGGGACCGGCAGCTGGTGGCCGCGCAGGCTGAGGTGCGGCAGCAGCTTTTCTGGCGGCTGCGCGGTGTGCTGTTTGGCGGCGTGGGGCAGGTACAACCTCAGGTTACCGATTTCCGCCCCGGCCAGTTTAACCTGGCCGGCGGCGCCGGTTTGCGCATTGATGTCAACCGCCAAGACCGGCTAAGCATCCGGATTGATTATGGCGTGGGCTCCGGCGAGTCCAGCGGCGTATATTTTGCCTTTAATGAGGCCTTCTAACACACCAGCCGCAAAGCAGCAATCCAAAACCAGTTGATTGGCGTAGACCGCAGGAATGAACCTTGTGGCACCCAATCTATTTCAGGAGGGCAGTGCCCCGGCTGAACTGGCCGTAGCGGCTTTGCAGTTGAGCACGCCCCCGCACCCAGCCCTGCTAGCCAGCATCATCATCCCCGCCAAAAACGAAGCCGAAACGCTGCCCGCCACGCTGGCTGCCCTGGCCACGCAGCTGGATCTGGCGGGCAAGGCCCTGGCACCGGAGCTGTTTGAGATACTGGTGCTGGCCAATAATTGCGCAGATGCCACAGCAGCAGCGGCCCGGCGGTTTGCCGCCGCCCATCCGGCCCTGGCTGTGCACGTGGTGGAAATACAGCTGCCGCCGGCGGAGGCCCACATTGGGCGGGCGCGCCGCTTGCTGATGGATGCGGCCTGCCGCCGCCTGGAGGAGGTGCAGCGCCCCCAGGGCATCATTGTTTCCACCGATGCTGATACCATTCCGGCCCCCACATGGCTGGCCGCTACCCTGGCCGAAATTGCCGCCGGCGCTGATGCCGTAGGAGGGCGGATCCTAACGCCTGGCATGGCCCCGGTCACGTGCACGGTGCGGCGCAGCCATCTGCGCGATGCCGCTTACCGGCTGCTATGTGCCCGTCTGGAAAGCCTCCTCGACCCCGACCCGGCCGACCCCTGGCCGCGCCATCATCAGTTCTTTGGCGGCAGCCTGGCCCTCACCCCGGCGGCCTATCGGCGCGTGGGAGGCCTGCCCGTGCTGCCGTATCTGGAAGACGAGGCCCTGCGCCACGCCCTGCGCCGCCACGACCTGCGCGTGCGCCACAGCCCCCAGGTACGCGTGCACACCTCCGACCGGCAGGTAGGGCGCGTGGCCGTCGGGTTGTCCTGGCAGCTGCGCGAGTGGGCCCGGCTAAGCGCGGCCGGTACCGAGCCGATGGTAGAAAGCAGCACCCATCTCTACGCTCACTTAAAGCTGCGCGGCAAGCTGCGCCGGTTGTGGCAAAGCCGGGAGCATGTAGCAAGCTGCCCGACGTACCATGCGCAGTATGCTGAATTAGCCACTGCCCTGGCCTGTACTACCCCGGAGCTAATGCAGCAGTTGCTGTCGGCGGAAACGTTTGGGCAACTCTGGGAAGAGGTAGCGGCGCAACGGCTGCCGCGCTACCCGGCTGTTATGGTACCCCTGGGACAGGCCCTACTGAAGGTGCGGCAGCTGTTGCGCACAGTAGAAACTACGCCTGAGGGGCTTTCTCCAGCAGATCCAGCCGGTATGTAGCCTCGCGCTGGCCCAGTAGATGCCGCCACGGACCATCCGGGCCGGAGTGCTGCAGGAAGTATTCGTGCACTTGGTCGCCGGTGAGGGGGTAGTCATGGACTGGTGGTGTCCAGTGCACTAGCAGGAGCTGCCCGCCTACGGGAAGGGCCGCCCGGATAGCCTCCGCCGCTTGCGCCAGCGCCTGCCAGGACCAGTAGTACCCCACTTCCGACACCAGAATCAAATTGAACTGGCCCTCGGGGAAGCTCTCGGGTACCTGCATTCGGCGAATGTCTACCTGGGGCAGCCCGGTACAGCGGGCCCGGGCCTGGGCCAGTGCCGCCTCTGCCACATCTACGGCCAGCAGATAGCCGCAGCGTGAGGCCAGCCGGGCTGTAAGTACTCCCAGCGAACAGCCAATTTCAAACACCCGCTCATACCGCGCCTGGGGCAATGCCGCCAGCGTGGCGGCGTACTTGGCGTGCTCATAGGGGCTGGTTTCGAAATGCCAGGGGTCCGTATTTGCCTGGTACACCGCATCGAAGTAAGTGGGCGGCAGGCTGGGGTTATCGGGGTTCTCACCCATGTTGTTCTTGGTTTCCGGTGGGCAGTGGTACTTCCAGATACGTTTCAAACGGCTGCGCGAAATGCGCCAGCATCGATTCAGCTAAAGTAAAACCCGTCGGATCATCGTTGATAGGGCTGCCCGGCAGTTGGGAGGCATGCGCGGCCAGGGCCGCCTGCTTTTGCGCGAGAACCGATTGAATATCCAGCCGCCAGCCGGTGGCCTCGCCGGGCAGTGGCAGATCAGCCGGGGCCGCCCGCTCCCAGGCCCATACCAGGTATTCAATTACCCGGGGAGGAGAGGAGAAGCCGGCCAGCGCCAGTTGCAGCAAGGCGTGGGTGGCTCGATGGTCGGGGTGAGGGTCGCGCCGCCAGGGCACCAGTACCGTTTGAGGGGAATGCGCCGCAAGAAGCCGGCGGATAGCCTGTGCCGGAACCTCGGTTTCCGGGCCGGTGCCGGGCACGGCCCCGTCCGGCAGCTTCAGGTATAAAACCTGGGCCGCATTAGCGCCCAGGCAGCGCAAAGAGGCTTCTAACTCGGCTTGCCGTAAGGCCTGCCGGGCCGCTGGCGGAAATTTTCGGGAGTTAGGGTGAGACATGGTGCCATCACTCACTAAAACCACACGCACCTCTTGCCCGGCCTGCCGCAGCAGCGCCAGCAGGCCGCCACAGCCCAGGGCTTCATCATCGGGGTGGGGCACTATGACGACGGTGGAGCCCAGACTGGCCGCATAAGCCGCCGGGTATAGCGGCAGGGAGTGGAAGAGCGCGGCGGCTTCAGTCATGCCAGAGCTGGTAGGCGGGTGCGGTGTTATGGAGTACATAGCGGCCGGCATCGGCTACGGCAGCATCGGGGGCGGGCTGGCGCAGGTAGTGGGTCAGGTCGCGGTGCAGGCGCTCAAAGGGCTCGGGCTGCAGCAGGCCCCGGGCGCCCACGCAGCGCTCGGCCAGCTGTAGTACCCGCAGGCAGATTTCTTCTATGGCCGTGCGCACCAGGTTGGCATAGGCTACCGTGGCTTCCGCCTCGGTTTCAGCCGCGGGGCGCGCTGCGTGGTCGGCGGCGCCGCGCAGCCACAGGTTGCCGCTTTCAATCAGCATGGCCATTTCTCCCAGCCGCATCCGTTGGTAGGGGTCATCAGTACGGCCCAAATCCTGCAGAAAACGCCGGGTTTCATCAAATACTGCCTCGGCCCCGCCCAACTGCACGGCGGCAAACCGGATGGCGCCGCCGCTAAACCACGGCTGCTGATAATAGGCACCGGGCTGACCTACCAGCTCCTCCGGGCTGATTTCCAGGTTCGTTAAGTCGGCGTGCAGGCTGGCGGTGGCCCGCATACCCAGTGGTTGCCAGAAGGACGCGTCTAAGGCAGGCGGCTGGCTATCGGTAGGTAGTACAAACAGCTGCCAGCCGCCGTCAGGCAGTGCGCCCGTAATAAGTGGCCGCGTTATGTGGCCGGCGCCCGAGGCAAAGGTTTTGCTGCCCTGCAGGCGGTAACCGCCACTGGGTAGTGTCTGCAGATGCACGCCGTCCTCAGCTTGGGTGTTCCAAACCCCAAATACATGACCAGCTTGCGCATCAACCGTCCAGCGGGCTTGTTGCGCCGGGCTGGCAAAGCGCTGAATAAGCTGCAGGGCATTCACGTGTCCCTCGTAAATACGCCCTACGGCCAGGTTGCCGCGCCCAATATGCTTTAGCACGCTCAACATTGTGAGCGTATTGGCGGGGGCCATCAGGTCGGCCCCGTTGTCAGCCAGAGGTAGCGGGGCCGTTAGCAGGCCAGCCGTGCGGAGCTGGTCAAGCTCTTCAGTAGGAAAGCCGCCCACCGTATCGGTTTGCGCGGCGCGGGCTGCCAGACAGGGGACAAGGTGGGCGGCAGCGGCCAGCAGCATTTCCAGAGAAGGGGGAGCTGCCAATACAGAGGGCGAAGGAGAGGAAAGCATAGCGAAAACCGGCAAGAGGTAGCCACCCGGACTTCCCCGGGTAGCTCACTATAACCTGAGAAAATCAGCAAGAGTTGTGCATCAGCGAAATAACCGGGGCAATAGGGGGCTACTTTAACTAAGCGAGGCTGATTTCCCCTGGCGCGGGAACAAATCAGGTAATGGCTTGCCCCGCTAACCCCGGGCTACCTACCTTCGTGCCGTCGTTCAGCCCAACCTTTTCTTGTTATGATGCAGCCCATTCGCTCCGCCCTGGTTTCCGTGTATTACAAAGACCGGCTGGAGCCGCTGATTGAGGTCCTCCGTCAGCATGGCGTGCAGCTGTACTCCACGGGCGGCACCCAGAAGTTTATTGAAGACCTGGGCGTTCCGGTTACGGCCGTGGAAAGCCTGACGGGCTTCCCGGAGGTATTTGGCGGCCGCGTGAAAACCCTGCATCCCAAGGTATTCGGAGGGATTCTGCAGCGCCGCCACGAAGCCAGTGACCGGCAGGAAGCCGAGCAGCACCAGATTCCGCCCATCGACCTGGTGATTGTGGATCTGTATCCCTTCGAGGAAACTGTAGCCTCCGGCGCGCCGGAGCAGGACGTAATCGAGAAAATAGACATTGGCGGTATCTCCCTGCTGCGCGCCGCCGCCAAAAACTTCCGCGACGTGCTGGTAGTGAGCAGCCGCGACCAGTACGCCGCCGTGACCGAGCTGCTGCGCGAGAAGAACGGCGCTACCGAGCTGGCCGACCGGAAACAGTATGCGGCGGCGGCCTTCGAAGCCACCTCCCACTACGACACGGAAATCTTCCGCTACATGAGCGGGGGCACGGCGCTGGAAGGTGCCGCCCTCAAAATCAGCCAGAAGCCCGCCACTGCCCTGCGCTATGGCGAAAACCCCCACCAGGCCGGCACCTTTTACGGCGACCTGAACGCCCTTTTCGACCAGCTCCACGGCAAGCAGCTCAGCTACAACAACCTGGTAGATGTGGATGCGGCCGTGCTGCTGATGCAGGAGTTTGCGGCCGATGGCCCGGCGGCCTGCGCTATTCTGAAGCACACCAATGCCTGCGGCGTGGCCCAGGCCGAAACCCTGCACCAGGCCTACCTCAACGCCTTGGCTTGTGACCCGGTGTCGGCCTTCGGGGGCGTCATCATTGTAAACAAACCCGTGGACGTGGCCACCGCCGAGGAGCTAAACAAGCTGTTCTTTGAAGTGCTGATTGCCCCGGAGTTTGCGGCCGAGGCGCTGCCCATTCTGCAAAGCAAGAAAAACCGTATTCTGCTGCGCCAGAAGCCGGTGCATTTTCCCGCTAAGCAAGTGAAAACCCTGCTGAATGGCATGATTGAGCAGGATTTCGACCGGAAGACAGAAACTGCCAAAGACTTCCGCACCGTTACCAAGTCGACGCCCACGGCCGAGGAAACGGCAGCACTGGAGTTTGCCCTGAAAGTGTGCAAGCACACCAAGAGCAATACTATTGTGCTGGCGCGCCCGGGCCAGCTGCTGGCTTCCGGTGTGGGGCAGACCTCCCGCGTAGACGCCCTGCGCCAGGCCATTGAAAAAGCCCGCTCCTTTGGCTTTGATCTGCACGGCGCTGTTATGGCTTCCGACGCCTTTTTTCCTTTCCCCGACTGCGTGGAAATTGCCGGCGAGGCCGGCATCCGGGCGGTAGTGCAGCCCGGCGGCTCCATCAAAGACCAGGATAGCATCAACGCCTGCGACCAGTTGGGCATGGCCATGGTGCTGACGGGCGTGCGCCACTTCAAGCACTAATCATTTTATTTTAATCCGTTTGTGGGTACTGCTGTGTGGAACAATGACGCAGCAGTATCCACGAGTGTTTATATGCTGTTTTTATGTCCGTATTTCAACGCCGCTATGCTCATTATGCTATAGCGGTTTCAGCGGGACTATTCTTCGCTCTTTTAGGACGTTTTACCTTTGCCAGCAAGGCGTTTAACAATGCGGGAGGGCTGCTAATGGTATGCTTTCTGGTATTAATTCCAGTGGCCTTAGGAGCAATTACCGCGCACTTTACACCCATTTCAGCATCCCGGAACTGGCGGACTGTTTTTGCCCCGTGGTTAACGGTTTTCTTGTTCTTGACGGTGGCGCTCCTGTTTCATCTGGAGGGCATGATCTGCGTACTAATTATCTCCCCGCTGTTTCTGCTAACCTCCTGGCTGGGGGCTGAACTGTATGTAAGACTCACGCGAAAAACAGGTTCTGATAGTCATAAAGCGTACGTAGTTGCTGGCTTTGCGCTGTTGCCCTTCCTCGCAGCTCCACTGGAGAGTCAACTATCTGCACCCAATGATTTCCGGCGGGTAGAAAACTCTATTGTAATTGACGCGCCCGCCACCGTGGTATGGCAGAACATTATTCGGGTACCGCCCATATCCGCTCAGGATCTGGGTTCAAGTCTGGTAGATGATATTGGATTTCCTCGCCCGGTAGAAGCCACGCTTTCATATGAAGGAATAGGAGGGGTGCGGCACGCTACCTTTGAACGTGGTGTGGAATTTATTGAAACGGTAGACGCCTGGGAGCCACTCAAGCGTATTTCCTTTAGCATCAAGCCCAATACGGCCACTATTCCGCCCACCACGTTTGATGAGCATGTAACAGTTGGAGGGCGTTTTTTTGACGTGCTGCGGGGTACTTATGAGTTAGAGGTTGTCAGCCCCCGGCAAACGCGGCTCCTGCTCTACAGTCAGCAGCGGCTGAGCACACGGCTGAATCCCTATGCCGGCCTGTGGACGGATTATGTAATGCGCGAGATTCAGCGCCGCATTCTGCTGGTAGTAGCCAAACGCAGTGAAGCACAAGCGCCGCATACTTACTCGACTTCAATAAGTAGTCAGAAATAAAAGAATAAACTCCTGGCTTCTTTCGCCTATTAAAAAAGCCCCTGCTGCCCGTGTTGGCCGCAGGGGCTTTTCACTTTCCGAAGCTTTGGGTGTTGCTCAGGCAGGAATGCTATGCTTTGCTCACAATGCCAAAGTGCTATAAGTCGTTCTTCCCTGAAATCTGTTTACTTTTGCACCTCTTTTAACGGGCGCAACCCGCCCGTTTTCATTCATTTGCCGCTACTCAATGGGTTTCTTCAATTTCCTGACCAGTGACATTGCCATCGACCTGGGAACGGCCAACACCCTCATCATTCACAACGATAAAATCGTGGTGGATGAGCCGAGCATCATTGCTAAAGACCGCACAACCAATAAAGTAATTGCGGTAGGCCGTCAGGCCCAGCAAATGCACGAGAAAACCCACGATAACATCAAAACCATTCGTCCGCTGAAGGACGGCGTAATTGCCGACTTCCACGCCGCCGAGGAGATGATTAAGGGGATGATAAAAATGATTGATACCCGGAACCGGCTGTTTCAGCCGTCGCACCGCATGGTTATCTGCATTCCCTCGGGCATTACGGAAGTAGAAAAGCGTGCCGTCCGGGACTCCGCCGAGCACGCCGGCGCCAAGGAAGTCTGGATGATTCAGGAGCCCATGGCCGCCGCCATCGGTATTGGTATCGACGTGGAGCAGCCCATCGGCTCCATGATTATTGACATAGGAGGGGGCACCACCGAAATTGCGGTTATTGCCTTGTCCGGTATCGTCTGCGACCAGTCCATTAAAACCGCCGGCGACGTGTTCAACCAGGATATTCTGGACTACATGCGCCGCCAGCACAACCTGCTCATCGGCGAGCGTTCCGCCGAGCGCATCAAGATTGAAGTAGGTGCCGCCCTCACGGAGCTGGACGAAACGCCCCCGGACTTTGAAGTACGTGGCCGTGACCTGATGACCGGTATTCCCAAGGTTATCAAAGTAACCTCTTCCGAAATTGCCATTGCCCTGGATAAGTCGGTGGCCAAGATTGAGGAAGCCGTGCTGAAGGCGCTGGAAATCTCTCCGCCCGAGCTATCGGCTGATATCTACGAAAACGGCATCCACCTGACCGGCGGCGGTGCCCTGCTGCGCGGCCTGGACAAGCGCCTGGCTGCCAAAACCAAGCTGCCCATTCACATTGCCGAAGACCCATTGCGCGCCGTAGTGCGGGGTACGGGGGCGGCCATCAAGGATATTCAGGCGTTCCGCAGCGTGCTGCTGACTTAAGCTTCAATTAGCAATTAGTAGTTAAGAATTAGTAATGGCCTCTTCAAAGCCTGAGTTGCGCCCCCTGCTTCTCACGGATTTTGTGGAGGTCAATTCTTAATTATTAATTCTTAATTACTAATTAGTTAATGAAGAATCTTTTCACCTTCCTTTTCCGCTATCGGGGGGCGCTGGTATTTGTGCTGCTGGAGGTGATAAGCGTGTTTCTGCTGCTGCGCAACAGCTCGTATCAGCGGGCGGCTTTCTTCAACTCGGCCAATGAGTACACCGGCCAGATGCTGGCTCTGCGCACGCAGGTGTATGATTATTTCCGGCTGGTAGATGTAAACCGCACGCTGGTGACGGAAAATGCAGCCCTGCGCGAGCAGCTGTATCCCACTACCCTAACGCGCCGCGAAGCGCCCGTGCTGCCCGTCAGCCAGGATAGCATCACGCAGGACCGCCTGCAAGCCAAAGGCCGGCCCGATTCGCTGCTGCTGGGCCTGCGCAACCTGCCCGCCGCCGACCCGGAGTACCCGCTTACGCCGGCCCGCGTCATCAGCAATACCCTGCAGCGCGTGGATAACTACCTGACCCTGAACGTCGGCAACCGGGAAGGCATCAAGCCGGGCATGGGCGTTATTGCGGCTTCGGGCGTGGTGGGCCGGGTGAAAGTGGTCAGTGAGCACTATGCCACGGTCAGCTCCCTGCTGCATTCTAAAACCACCATCTCGGCCAAAATCCTGCGCGACGGCACCTTTGGCAGTATTAAATGGCTGGGCGACGACCCCAAACATGCGCTGCTGGACTATATTCCGCGCCAGAACAAGCTCGTGCGCGGCGATACTATCGTGACCTCGGGCTACAATGCCGTATTTCCGGAGGGCGTCATGATTGGCACCATTGATGGCTTCCGGCAGGAGCCGGATAAAAACTTCTGGACGGTGCAGGTGCGTCTGGCCACCGATTTTTCAAACCTGACCTATGTGTACGTGGTGGGCAGCCGCTCGCAGGCCGAGCGGGATACGCTGGCCGTACACGCGGGCATAAAGCCGGAAGGAGCCACCCGCTGATGCAAGGAGCTATTGGGACTATCCTGATTCAAATACTGCGGTTTGCGCTTTACCTGGCGCTGCAGGTATTTGTGGTGAGCCGGCTGGCGCCCGACGGCCTTTTTGGGCTGGGCTGGTGCTTTCTGTACCTGGGCTTTCTGCTGTTTCTGCCCATCAATACGCCTATTGTACTACAGCTGGTGCTGGGCTTTGTGATGGGTATTGCGCTGGATATTTTCTTTGACACCGGCGGCGTGCACGCAGTGGCCTCGGTGCTGGTGGCCTACCTGCGGCCGTGGGTGCTGCGCCTGCTCACCCCCCGCGACGGCTACGACTCCGCCGACTCCGTGAATATCCACCGCATGGGGTGGCAGTGGTTTATGGTCTACACGGTATTGCTATTGGGGATTCATAATGCCGCCTTCTTCTTTGTAGAGCTGGGCGGCCTGCGCTCCATTGGCCTTACACTGGGTAAGATTATCGTAAGCACCCTTTTTACAGGAATTGTGCTACTCATTATCCAGCTGGTTTTCTTCTCTACGCGGCGCAGCAGCCGGTAAACCTACGGGCGTGGCGGGCTGTTTGGCCCGTGGGAACTGCGGAGGGCCTGAAGTCCGTTATGCGGATGCAATCTGCAGTTGGCTGTGCTGTCTGCCCCATTCCGCTTATTGGTTGTGAAAGTAAGGGTGACTGCTAAGCGGCCACCGCTTACCTTTGTAAATCCGGCTGTTAGGCCGTTGCCGCGTACCGTTAGTTTTCTCTGTTTTGCAATATCTCGAAGGCCGCAAATACGTGGTTCTGGCCATCTTCCTGGCCGTAGCATCGATATTTGGCGCCCGCCTTTTCTACATTCAGGTGCTGGACGGCAGCTACAAGCTGGCCGCCGACCGGAATACGTTGCAGCGCATCGTACAAACGCCCTATCGGGGCCTGATTTACGACCGCAACGGCAAAATACTGGTGCAGAACACGCCGGTATACGACCTGATGGTGGTGCCGCGCGAAGTAAAAACCCTGGATACCACCCGCTTTTGTCAGCTGCTGCAGCTATCCGTGGAAGAACTGCGCGAGGGGCTGCTGGCCGCCAAAATTTACTCCCGGGTAAAGGCCTCGCCGCTGGTGCAGAACCTGAGCACACCCGAGCTGGCTGCCATTCAGGATAACCTGATGGACTTTCCTGGCTTCAGCATCAAAGCCCGCATGGCGCGCTCCTACCAGGATACGGTGCTGGCGCACGCCCTAGGCTACGTGGGGCCGGTGTCGCCGGCCATGCTGGAGAAGCCGAAATATGCTAAATACCAGGCCGGCGACAACCTGGGCATCAGCGGCCTGGAGTCGTTTTACGAGCAGGAGCTGATGGGCCGCCGGGGCGTGCAGTACCGCATGGTAAACGTGCGTGGCATTGAGAAAGGCGCCTTCCGGGGCGGCGAGTTCGACACGCTTTCCGTGGCCGGGCAGGACCTGCACACCAGCATCGACCTGGAGCTGCAGCGCTACGGCGAGCTGCTGATGAAGGGAAAGCGCGGCTCTGTGGTGGCTATTGACCCCAAAACCGGCGAGATTCTGGCCTTCGTTTCGGCCCCATTCTACAATCCTAACCAGCTCACGGGCAAGGGCCTGGGCAACCGCTACATGGACCTGCTCAATAACCCGGAGCGGCCCCTGTTCAACCGCCCGCTGATGGCTACCTACCCGCCGGGCTCGGTGTTTAAGCTGGTGAACGAGTTGATTGCCCTGCAGGAAGGCGTGGTAACGCCCTACACGGGCTTTCCCTGCAACTGGAAATTGGTGCGCTGCACCCACCGCCACGAGAATCCCAGCAACCTGAGCATCGCCATTAAAAATAGCTGTAACCCTTACTTCTATCAGGTAATGCGGGCTACCGTGATGCGCGGCCGCTCCAGCAAGAAAAACCAGGATGCCGCCCTGGGCCTGGCCGATTGGCGGCAAAACGTGGTGAGCTTTGGTCTGGCCCAGCACCTGGGCGTGGATTTGCCAGGCGAGCGAATGGGTCTGATTCCTTCCCCCAATTTCTACGACAAGCGCTACGGCAAAAACCACTGGAACTTCCGCACGGTGTATTCGCTGGCCATCGGGCAGGGCGAAATTGGCATTACGGGCCTGCAAATGGCCAATATTCTGGCCACCATTGCCAACCGCGGCTACTACTACCCCCCGCACTTTGTGCGCGGCATTGGCAAAGACGGCCCCCGGCCGGAGTATCAGGTAAAGCACAAGACCACCGTAGACCCTCAATATTTTGAGGCGCTCATTCCCGGTATGCAGGCCGTGGTGGATGGGGGCCGGGGTGCTACCGGTAGCTTTGCCAGCCTGGCCAGCCTGGGCATTTCCGTAGCGGGCAAAACCGGTACGGTGCAAAACCCCCACGGCGAAGACCACGCCACGTTTGCGGCGTTTGCCCCGGCCGAAGACCCCAAAATTGCCATTGCCGTGTTTATTGAAAATGCCGGCTTTGGTGGGGTTTCTGCCGCGCCGCTGGCTTCGCTCATGATGGAGAAATACCTGCGCGGCAGCATCTCGCCCGGGCGCAAACCCTGGGAATATTGGGTGATGAACGGCAAATTCATCAGCAAAAAGAAACACTAATCATTCCAGCCGGCAGCGGCTGCTCTCTTCAGCTTTCCCTTGTTATGCCCGCACCGGCGCGCTATTCTCGCAGTATAGATTGGGTTACCGTGGGGCTATATGCCTTTATGGTGCTGCTGGGCTGGCTGAACGTGTACGCGGCCAGCTACTCGCCCGATGCCCCCAGTGGCCTCTTCAACTTCGACTTCAACTACGGCAAGCAGCTGGTCTGGATTGGCACCGCCGTGGTGCTGATTGTTATCCTGCTGGTCATCGATTACAAAGCCTACGACACGCTGGCCTACGTGCTGTATGGCGGCATGATTCTGCTGCTGCTACTCACGCTCTTCATTGCCCGGCCCATTGCCGGGTCGCGCTCCTGGCTGGAGCTGGGTCCGGTGCGCCTGCAGCCGGCGGAGTTTGCCAAGTTTACTACGGCCCTGGCCGTTTCGCGCTACATGGCCAGCATTAACCTGCGCCACCAGAACTGGCGCGACCAGCTGATTCTGGCCGGCATGACGCTGCTGCCCGTCGTGCTCATCATTGCCTCCAATGAAACCGGGCAGGCTTTGGTGTACGCGGCCCTGCTGCTGGCCTACTTCCGGGAGGGCATGTCGCCTTTGATTCTGATTATTCTGGCCTCTGCCGGCATCATTCTTATTCTGGCGTTGCTGGTACCCACTATGTGGCTGCTGGGCACTTTCACCCTGATTCTGGTGCTGGTATTCGTGTTTAACACGCGCATTTTCCGGCACCATCTGCCCGTGGCGCTCAGCGTGTGGGCCATTGTGATTGGGATGGTATTTGGGGTGAATTATTTCTTCAACAGTGTGCTGCACGAGTACCAGCGCAAGCGTATTGAGGTGCTGCTGAATCCCTCTGCCGACCCCTTGGGCGTGGGCTGGAACGTAACCCAGTCCAAAATTGCCATTGGCTCAGGTGGTTTTGCCGGCAAAGGCTTCCTGCAAGGCACCCAAACCAAGTTCGACTTCGTGCCAGAGCAAAGCACCGACTTCATTTTCTGTACTGTAGGGGAGGAGTGGGGCTGGCTGGGCACCATTACGGTGGTCATTCTCTTTATGGCGCTGCTGGCGCGCATTTTATACGTGGCTGAGCGGCAGAAATCGGTGTTTGGACGCACGTACGGGTACTGCGTGGCCAGCATTATCTTTTTCCACTTCAGTATCAACATCGGCATGACCATTGGGTTGGCGCCGGTGGTAGGTATTCCGCTGCCGTTTTTCAGCTACGGCGGCTCGTCGTTGTGGTCGTTTACGATTCTGCTGTTTATTTTGCTGGCTATTGATGCCTACCGCAAGCAGGATCTGAACCGGTAAAAAAAACCCTGCTACGCGGGGCGCAGCAGGGCAGAAGTATTCTTTCCTAGCAGGCAGGCTTACTCAAATTTCCGGTCAATCAGGCGCAGAAGCTTGTTCACGTGCTCTTCCTTGCGCACCCAGCCGTATTGCTGGGCCAGGTCTTCCTGCACATAGCGGCGGGCCGTGGCAGCGTCGGGCATGGCATCCAGCTTCTGAATGGCGGCATGGTATTCCATGTTCTCGCCATTGAATAACTCATTAATGAAGCCAAAGCGCTGATTGATGGAAATAGCCTCCCGCAGAGACTCTACTTTGGGCGCCTTCTCCGCCAGTGTAGCGGCCGTGCGCTCGGTGCGCAGGGTTTCGGCCAAAGGTGGGGTGGCGCGCTCGGTTTTCAGCTTTTCATAGAGCGGCTTTTCGGTCGCGGCCGGGGCAGATGCTTCTGCTGCCACCGGGGGCCGCACAGGCTCCGGTTGCGTGGGGGCCGGCGTGGGCTCTGGTGCTGGAGCAGGGGGAGCAGGCGCGGCCGGGACAACCGGCTCCGGCTGGGGTGCTACGGGCGTAGTAACTGCTGCCGGAGCTGCCGGGCTGGGCAGGGTAGCTTCTTCTACCCGCAAATCAATTTCCGACAAAGGCAGAAGGGCGCTCAGCTCATTCACCACGGTTTCCAACGGATGCAGTGTCTGGTAGTTGGCCTCCTGATACTGGCGAAACTGCTTCAAAAGCTCTGCCCGTGGCACGGCGGCCGCGCTGGGTAGGCTCTCCAGAAAGCCCTGGAAAAGGGGCTTCTCTACATCAATATACCGCACCCCTTCCAGCAGCTGCTCCTTGGTAGCGGCGGCGCGGCCATGCAGCAGCTTTTCATCAAAGCCCACCACCGGGTCGGCGGCTACGCGCAGGGTATCCGTTACGGCCCGGGCCAGCAGGGGCTCAAAGGCCTCCCGGCCCAGGCGGATGCGACGGGACAGCACGTTCATAAACTGGGTAAGCGCCTGCCGCACCTCCGCATCTTCAAAATCGAAGTAGGGACTGCGCAGATTGGCCATTTCCTCCGTCCATTTGGCCAGCAGCTGCTGTACCACAAACAGGTTTAACTGCCGCACTGGCGTAAACCGCAGCACGGCTGGCCCATCAAGCAAGGCCCCCGGCTGGGGACCGAAATGTCGTTCACAGAGCTGGGCAGCCAGGCGGCGGCCGTACTCTTCGAGTTTTGGTTGGCTATATTTGTCCTTCATCGCAAGCCTTGTTCAGGCGGGAAAGTTAGAGAAAGATGCCCACACTGACGGTGCAAAATATGCCCGGTGCCACGCTGGAGGTGCCAGTCGGCGCCACTTTACTGGCCGCCTTGCAGGCCGCTGGCTACGATTGGATGCACGCCTGTGGGGCGAAAGGCCGCTGTACTACCTGCCGCATGATAGTGCAGGAAGGGGCCGAGCTCCTAACGCCGCCAACCGATGCGGAGTTGCGTTACCGCACGGCCGGCCGCCTGTTGAGCACGGAGCGCCTTACCTGCCAGACGCGCCTGCCCGCCGGCCACGTAACCGGCCGCGTGCCCCAGGCCACCCAGTTGCCGCACCAGCAGTATATCAAATAGCGAAAAGTAGCGCGAAGTTCCGGCTTCGCGTACGAGCAACGCGAGTTCCTACGCGTTGTGCAGAGGTGAGCTTACGCCTGCTACTCGCTGCGCTCGTGCGCGAAGCCGGAGCTTCGCGCTACTCTTTGCGTTGCAGCCCTAGCAGCTGATACTCTGAACGTAAGCGGTAGTCGGGGTATTTTCCGTTTGAGCTTAGCCGCCGAAAGCCGTACTTTAGAGTTCTGAGAGCTGTCAGGCCACTGACAACCGCCACCGAAAACTGACTACTCTGTGTTTATTGAACCCCGCGTCGGCAATGCCCGTGACACGCCCCGCCGGGGCTGGATTGAAGTTGTGTGCGGCTCTATGTTTTCGGGCAAAACGGAAGAGCTGATCCGGCGCCTGAACCGCGCCCGCATAGCCCGGCAGCACGTTGAAATCTTTAAACCCGCCCTCGATACCCGCTACCATGAGCTGGATGTGGTATCGCACAACGCCAACAGCATCCGTTCTACGCCGGTGCAGCTGCCGGAGGAAATGCTGCTACTGGCCAGCGGCTGCGACGTAGTAGGCATTGACGAAGCCCAATTCTTTGATGCCTCCGTGGTTGACGTCTGCATTCAGCTGGCCAACCACGGCAAGCGCGTGATTGTGGCCGGCCTCGATATGGATTACATGGGTAACCCTTTTGGCCCCATGCCCGCCCTCATGGCCGTGGCCGAGTACGTAACCAAAGTGCACGCCGTGTGCGTGCGTTGCGGCGAAATTGCCAGCTACTCCTTCCGCATTGCCGCTTCCGAAGACAAGATTCTGCTGGGCGAAACTGATTCCTACGAAGCCCGCTGCCGCCATTGCTTTCTGGAAGGCCTGAAGGATAAGTCGGAAGAGGCAGAGGCTACCGGTACTACCATCAAGCACCCATAACCAACTGCTTTCCGTTCTTCTGGTTTCTCCTGGTTTTCGCTCACGCTTGCTGTCTTTGCTGCTGATGCCCTTTCTACACTGTCTGCGGTGGATTTTTGCCGGGCTGGTGGCCAGTCTGCTGGCCGCCGGCGGAGCGCTGGGGCAGGGAGCAGTAGGCTACGGCGACTGGCAGTTGCACCTGCCAACCAACGGCGCTTACGCACTGGCCGACGCTGGTGCCAAGGTATATGTGGCGACGAATGACGCTTTTCTGCTGTTTGATAAGGAGCTGAAAAGCATCCGGCTGCTTTCCCGCCGCGACGGCCTGCATGATGTGGGCGTGCGCACCGTGGCCTATGATTCCCTGACGCAGTCGGTGCTGGTGGTGTACCGCAACGGTAACCTGGACGTGCTGCGGCCCGATGGCTCCATCCACAACCTCACCGATATTCTGCGCAAGCAGCTACCCGGCGAAAAAATTATTAACAGCATCTACTTCAATGCCCGGCGCGCTTACCTGTCCGGCAACTTTGGGCTGGTGGTGCTTGATATGAACCGGCTGGAAGTGCGGGATACGTACACCAATATTGGTGCGGGCGGCGAGGCGGTGCGCGTGCTGGCTACCACCGTATTGCACGACTCGCTGTACGCGGCCACTTCCTACGGCCTGCTGCGCGGCCGCCTGACCGATAACCTGGTAGACTACCACAGCTGGCGCACCGATGCCGGTGGCCTTACCCGCCCCGGGGACCCGTACCGCACCCTGGCTACCCAGGATGGGCGGGTGTACGCGGGCATAAACGGCATTGGGTTACACCGCTTCACCGGCAAGGAGTGGGTGCCACTGGGGCCACTGGCCGGCAATGAGTACCGGCAGCTAACGCCCTCTGCCGCGGGGCTGCTGGTAGTTAGTAACATGGGTGTGGCACTGCTGAAACCCAATGGTGAGGTGCGCTCGTACCCGAATGCCCTGATACAAAACCCCCGGGCCGCAACCCGTGCCCGCGACGGGGTGCTGTACGTGGCCGATAATGGCAATGGCCTGCTGGCTGTAGCTCCTGATGGGCAGCAGGTGACCAATTATGTTACCAACTCCCCGGCCTCGGCGCGGTCTTTCAGTATTCTAACGGAGCCCAACGGCCGCGTAACCGTTTTCTCCGGTGGGTACGGCGACCGGTATCTGCAGGCCGAAGTGTACGATGGGTTCTACGAGTATGCCGATGGCCGCTGGCAGAGCACCACGCCCCAAACCCTGCCCGACCTGGCCCAGTATCCCCGGCCCAAAGACCTCACGCGGGGCGTGCGCACCCCGGATGGCACGCTCTACATTGGCAGCTACGGCAATGGGCTGCTGGAGTGGCAGGGGCCGGGCAGGTTTAAGCTTTTCAACCCGGTCAGTAATCAGCCTAACCCCTTGCTAAGCGTTATTGCCGACCCCAATTACACCCGCATAAACGATGTGGCCCTGGATGCTGACGGCAACGTGTGGGTGGTAAACCGGCACGAGGTGCCCAATACCTCGGGGTTATTTCTGTATCAGCCCGCCACCAAGCAGTGGATTACCATACCCTATTTTTCCGGCGCTGAAAACCTGGACCGCATTGCTATTGACGATAATGGGTATGCCTGGCTAACGGAGTCCCGCAAGAATGGCCGGGGCCTGGTGGTGTATGACCGCAAAACCCAGGCCCGCCGGCTCTTTACCAAGGAAGATGGCGGCCTGCCCGCCGTGGAGCTGTATGACGTGGTGAAAGACCGGGTCGGCGACATTTGGGTGGCTACTATTGCCGGCGTAGCCGTGTACAACGACCCCAGCCAAGTCTTTTTGCCCGGCAGCCCCGGCCTGCGCAAGCCGCTGGTCAGCCGGGGAGAGGGTAGTGGCTACGACCTGCTCTTCACGGAAGTAGTAAAAACCATTGCCGTAGATGGGGGCAACCGCAAGTGGTTTGGCACCGATAATGGCCTTTGGCTTTTCAACGCCGACGGCGACGAGGCCCTGCAGCACTTCACTACCGCCAACAGCCCCTTGCCCTCCAACCGCATTGTGGATGTGGCCGTGAACGACAAAACCGGGGAAGTATTTGTAGCCACCGACGCCGGGCTGGTAAGCTACCGGGGCTCGGCTACCGTAACAGAAGGTGCCCCCAGCTGCGCTAAAGTGTTTCCCAACCCGGTGCGCCGCAGTTTCACGGGCCAGGTGGGTATTTCCGGGCTGGCCAATAATGCCGTGGTCAAGATTACGGATGTGGCCGGGCAGCTGGTATACCAAACGCGCGCCAGCGGCGGCACCGTGGTCTGGAACCTGCAGGACTACAATGGCCGCCGGGTGCAGTCGGGCGTATACCTGGTGCTGAGCTCCGATGCCGATGGCCAGAATGGCTGCATCAGCAAAATTGCCGTAGTGAATGAATAAACTAAGGGCCGCCCTAAAAGCTAAACAGCTAGTTCCCCTCCTTAGAAAGGAGGGGAACTAGCTGTTTAGCTTTTAGCTTCTAACTCGTATCTACTCCACCAACTATGCTCATTAAAACCCGTGGTATTGTTCTGGGCTATATCCGCTACCGCGAAACATCCATTATTGCCCGCGTCTATACCGAGCGGCTGGGGCTGCAGACGTACGTGGTAAACGGCGTGCGCAAGGCCAAGCCGCCCGGGCGCATTGCGCTGTTTCAGCCCTTCACGCTGCTGGATCTGGTGGCCTATACCTCCCGCACGGGCGGCATCACGCGGTTGTCGGAATTCCGATGCTCCGAGTCGTTTTCGTCTATTCCGTATGATGTGCGCAAAAGCAGCGTGGTACTGTTTCTCTCGGAAGTAGTAAGCCGCACGGTGCTGGAGGAAGAGGAAAACGTGCTGCTGTTCACTTTCCTGCACGATTCTATTCTGGCCTTCGATCAGCAAAAGGAGGGCTTCGAGAATTTTGCGCTGGCCTTTTTGCTACGCTTGGCCTCCTACCTGGGCTTCGGGGCCGAATCCGGGCAGGAAATAACCTCGCAGGTAGCCTTTGCCGGCGCTGCCCCCACTACCGCCGCCGATTCCGGCCCTACTGCCCTGCGCTTTCAGGAGTTCGATCAGTATTTTGATGAGCTGCTGCGCGACCCGGGCAGCGCCTCCGTACCCAACGGCCGCGTACGCCGGGAGCTGCTCCTGGTGCTGATTCGCTACTACCAGCTGCATATTGAGAAGCTGGGGGAGATACGCTCCCTGGCCGTGCTTTCCGAAGTGCTGGCGGAGTAAAGCCGGCACAAAAGCCTGCTATAGGCTCCCGGAGCTTTTAGCTCATTTTGCATAAAAAAGCCCCGCTATAAGCATAGCGGGGCTTTTTTAATTCCTGAAGGTTCTTCGGCGCAGGCTACTTCACCTTCACTACCTGCAGCTCAAAGCTGAGGTTAGTATTGGGTGGAATAAGAAAGCGTTGCTGTTCATCATCGGGAAGGAGCACGCCCTTTGTGCCGTAGGCCAGCTGGGCCGGAATATACACCCAGGCCCGGGTGCCCTCCGACAGTAGCGCCAGTACTTCTTCCCAACCCGCAATAACCTCTTTCCGGCCCAACCGAAACTTCACCGGCTTACCTTCTTCCGCCGATGACTCAAACATGCGCCCACTGGGCAAAAAGCCAGTGTAGTGCACGTAAACCATCTGCCCCATGCGGGGCACCGCGCCCGTGCCAACCGAGTGGACCACGTAGCGCACGCCGCTGGCCAGCTTCACGGTGTCAGCGGCCGCGCCTGGGGTCTGAGCGGTGCTTAGGCGGGCAAGTAGCAAGAGAAAGGCCAGCATGGCCAACCTTCCCGTAATCCGGCAAGCAGGCATATGTTAGCGCTGACTGAGCAGCTGCATATCAAACACCAGAGGCGAGTCAGCAGGAATGTTGCCTCTTGGGGCAGCGCCATAGGCCAGATAAGAGGGGATAAGTACCAGTTTATGGTCACCCTTTTCGTCTCCTTTTCCATCCTGGCTGTTACCGGCTGCTTTCATCAGGAGCACGGCCTCTTCCCAGCCGGGAATTACGCCGCCGGCGCCTACTGCAAAGCTAAAGCAGCCACATACCGAGCCATTATCGAAGGAGCTGTCGAACTTGGTGCCGTCCAGCAGCTTGCCAATGTACTGCACCTGCAGGGTTTTGCCTTTCACTACGGCCGGACCAGTTCCGGCTTCCAGCGTTACAATGGAAATGCCCGATTCCGTGGTCTGTACCTGGGAGCCGGAGTAGTTGTTCGTGGTCAGCCATTCCTGAATGGCAGCCAGGTCTTTCACCTTCTGCTCTTCCTGATGTTTTTTGGCAGCTTTGATATAATCGGGCTCGGAACTGCCGCAACCGGAAAGGAGGGGCGTGGTGGCCACCAGCAGTAGCACCAGCAAGCGGAGGAAGAAAGAGCTTTTCAAAGGAAAGGAGCGTACCATAGTGAGGAGAAAAAAGCCGCGCCGCTATTCGGCGGCGCGGGTATTAAATGCTACTAACTCAAGGGCAGCTTAGCGACCCATAGCCGGACCGCCCTGCGGAGCAGCCGGAGCGTTCTGAATGTCTACCAGCTCTACATCGAAGCGCAGCGGAGCATCAGCCGGAATATCGGTGCCGGCGCCGCGCTGCCCGTAGGCCAACGACGAAGGAATGAGCAGGGTGCCTTTGGTACCTTTGCTGAGCAAGGCAATGCCCTTATCCCAGCCTGGAATTACCTGGCCCACGCCCAGGGGGAACTGAATTGGCTTGCCGCCGTTGCTCTTGGCCGAAGAGTCAAACTCTTTACCATCGAGCAGGGTGCCTTTGTACTGCACCGACACCAGCTGACCGGTTTTAGGCTTGGCGCCCGTGCCGGCGGTGTTTACGATGTAGTAGATACCGTCGGGGCTTTTCTGGGCCTTCAGGTTGTTTTTCTTGATGTAGTCCTGCAGAATCACGTCGTCCTTCTTGAGCTGCTGCTCAGCGTAGGCCATCATTTTCTGCTGCTGCTCGGCCATCATCTTCTGCTGCTCTACCATGGCTTCGTCGCGCGACATCAGCTTTACAGCCTTAGCATACACGGTCATGGTGTTGCCGGCTTTCTTCATGAAAGGAGGAACCGGCGTTTTGAAGGAGCGCTCGAAAATGGTGTCCAGGTTAAAGCGGAATACGCCGCTGTCGCCGGGCTGCAGCATGGAAATAGCTTCTTCCAGGCCGCCTTTAGTGGTTACTTCCTGCAGGGGCACCATAACCGGTACACCTTGCTGCTTGCGGGAGTTGAACAGCACCGAGTCTTTAGCAGTGCGGTACTCTACGTCCAGGGAAATGATTTTTCCGATGCGGCTTTTGTACGTGGTATCATTTTCATTCACCTCTTTGGAAGTGAATTTGCCGCCCTCGTTCTTGAAAAGCTTGTATTCAACGCCAGATTTGGTTTTGGCAAAATCCCCGCTGCCGCCTTTGTTGCAGGAGTATAAGCTAAGCGTACCGGCCGCCAGAGCGAGGTACAGAAAGTTGGTAGAGCGCATGAAAAGGAAAAGAGGATGAAGAATAAATTTCAGGCAAGTTACACCGAAGGCGGCGCAACTGCCAAAGGACTCGTGACCAGCTGCGTTTGATACTGGGGCAGCAGGTCGAGGAAGCGTTGTACGGTAGGTTCCAGCGGCTCGTAGCTGATGCCACCAGCGGCATTATGGTGGCCGCCGCCGTTGAAATGCTTGCGGGCAAACTCATTCACGGAGAACTCGCCCACCGAGCGGAAGGAAATCTTCACGGCCGGGCCGCGGTCAATCAGAATAGCAGCAAACACCACGCCTTCAATGCTTAAGGCAAAGTTTACCAGGCCTTCCGTATCGCCGGTTTTGGAATCGTACTGGCGCAGCTCGTCCTGGGTAATGGCAATGTAGGCCGTATTGTACTCGCGCAGCACTGTGAGCTTATCCTTGAGCACGAAGCCCAGAAAGCGCAGGCGCATTTCGGAGTGCGAGTCGTAGATGCGGCGGTGCACGTCGCTCAGGTTAATGCCGGCGTTCAACAACTCGGCAATAATAAGGTGCACGTTGCGGGAGGTGCTGGGGTGGCGGAACGAGCCCGTGTCCGTCATAATGCCGGCGTACAGACACTCGCCAATGCCTACATCAATCATGGCCTGGTCGCCCAGGTCCCGGATTACCTCAAACACCAGCTCGGCCGTAGCGGCAGCTTTGGGGTTGGAGAAGTCCAGGTCGGCAAACTGCTCGGGCTCCAGGTGGTGGTCGATGAGCACTTTGGTGCCGGGCGCGTGGCGGATGTACTCGCCCATCTCATTGATGCGGCCCAGGCAGCTGAAATCGAGGCAGAAAATAACCTCGGCGCGGTTGATCAGGTCCCGCACCTGCGCATCATTCTGGTTGCGCTCATAAATGATTACGTCCTCGTTGCCGGGCATCCAGGCCAGGAAGTTGGGGTAATCAGAAGGCGTAACCACCGTTACGTGGTGGCCTTTTTTGCGCAGGTAGCCAGCCAGGCCCAAAGACGAGCCCAGGGCGTCGGCGTCGGGTTTGTGGTGGGTGGTGATAAATATCTGCCTGGGCTGGGCTAACAGCTCCCGCAGAGCGTTTATATCGTGCATTTGCTGCTGATAGGTGGCTGAAATCCGGTGATTTACGCCGTGTACAAGGGGGCAAAAATCGGAAATAATCCGGGTTTCAACAAACCGGCCTTCAGTTTGGTGCGCCAACTTGGTCACAATCCGGGTGGCCAATTAATAATGGAGTTGGTCCTGCGGGGGCTGAAGGTGGCCCGGAAGGGCGCTGCATGCTCTACCGGGGCCCTTCTGCCTGCTAACAGGAGAGGTACCCGGGGAGGAGGGCGGCTAGTAGATTTTTGCGCATGATGTATTCTTCGTTTGCAATCGGCTACTTTTGCGGCCGCAAACTTCTTTGCTTCCCCCAAGTCAATTTATTTCAACCCAACCATAAGAAAAGCCCATGGCCACGAACCGCACGTTCACGATGATTAAGCCCGATGCCACCCAGGAAAACCACATTGGTGGCATCCTGAACATGATGGAAGAAGGCGGCTTTCGCATCGTTGCCCTCAAAAAAGTAAGCCTCACGCCCGAGCGTGCCGGTGAGTTCTACGCCGTACACAAAGAGCGCCCCTTCTACGGCGACCTGGTAAAGTACATGTCGTCGGGCCCCATCGTAGCCGCTATCCTGGAGAAGGATAACGCCGTAGCTGATTTCCGCACCCTGATTGGCGCTACCAACCCAGCACAGGCGGCTGAAGGCACCATCCGGAAGAAATACGCCAAGAGCATTGAAGCTAACGCCGTGCACGGCTCTGACTCCGACGAAAACGCGCAGATTGAAGGTGACTTCTTCTTCGCCGCCAACGAGCAGTTCTAAGTCTTCTTAGCTGATGGCCGTTAGCTTTTAGCTGATGGCTTTTCAGTTCTGATCCAGAGCGAAACAAACAGAAAACCCCGCTAAGCATCTGCTTAGCGGGGTTTTCTGTTTGCTAAAAACAGGCTGTTTATAAACTTTTTTTATACCGATTTAAAACTAGCCTATTCCAAAGGGGGGCTTCTGATCCAGAGAATCCATATTCTTTAGCATGAGGCAAAAGCTGCTGCCTGCGTAAGGCAAGGTAAGCGTTTAGCCTATGCCTGCTCTACTGTCAGCAGTGGCTCTACCTGGGTGGTATCCACTGAGCGTGGGTCGTGCTTGTGTTTGAACAGAATAACGAACAGCACGGCAATAACCAGCGAGTAGCCAGCAAACGACAGCCAGATGCCGTGCCAGTCTTTGCTGTTATCGGGGTTGGTGAAGAAGTGCTGGATAACCAGGCCGCTCACTAAGCTACCCAACACGGCCCCAAAGCCATTGGTCATCATCATAAATAGGCCCTGGGCGCTGGCCCGAATGGATGGCTTGGTCTGAGTTTCTACGAACAGGGAGCCCGAGATATTAAAGAAATCGAAGGCCATGCCGTACACAATGCACGAGAGGATAATCATCCAAAGCCCCGTCTCCAAGTTTCCAAAAGCAAATAATCCAAATCGAAGTACCCAGGCTATCATACTGAAAAACATGACCTGCTTGATGCCAAAGCGGCGCAAGAAGAAAGGAATGGCCAGAATAAAAAGGGTTTCTGAAATTTGCGAGATAGACATAATAATTGCTGGATATTTCGCCGCTAAGCTGCTAATAGTCTCAAAAGGATGGGATACTATTAAGGATAAAAACTGTCCCCAAGACTCAATATTGACAAGAGGCACATCCTTGTTAATGTCGTGCAGGTATACGTCGCCGTAGGCATTAGTCAGCTGCAGGGCAGCGCCCAGCAACAGCGCAAACAGGAAGAAAACTGCCATTTTCCGGTCCTTCAGTAGCGCAAAGGAGTGGAGGCCCAGCGCATCGGCCAAGGATTTGCTGGATTCTTTAGCGCCCTGTGGCGGGCAGGCGGGCAGCGTAAACGAGTAGATGCCCAGCAGGAAAGCCGCCCCGGCTGCCACGTAAAACTGGCTGGCGGAAGTTTCAATATGCAGCAGGCTCACCGTCCACATGGCCACAATAAAGCCCACGGTGCCCCATACGCGAATCGGCGGATAGTCTTTCACGACATCCAGGCCCTCCTTTTTCAGCACCGAGTACGACACGGCAATGGACAGAGCCAGGGTAGGCATGTAGAAAATCATGTTCAGGAGCATCACCCAGAACATGGTGCCGGGGTCGTTCACGGAAGGCACCATCATCAGTACGGCCCCGCCCAGGATGTGCAGGATGCCGAAAAGCTTTTCGGCGTTGAAGTACTTATCGGCCAGAATACCCATGAGCGAGGGCATAAAAATGGCCGCAATACCCATGGTAGAGAAAATAGCCCCAAACTCAGCCCCCGACCATTCCTTGGTTTTAAACCAATATGCCCCAATGGTTATCAACCACGAACCCCAAATAAAGAATTGCAAGAAACTCAATACAATAAGACGCAGCTTAGTGTTCATGCGGGGCAGTTTTGGGGAAAGTAGGAGGTACGTTTTGCACCTAAAGATACAAGAAAACTTCCCAGAGCCGGAAACACCTGCCGCCGCCGAATGACCTATTTATAAGCAATGGTAGTGGTACTATATGCCAGCCTGATATGGTGCTCCAATAGCAGGCTGCCGGAGCAGGCAGCAATAGAAAAGCCCTTCTACCACTGGTAGAAGGGCTTTTCAGGCTTAATAAGCCGGATGGTTAGCGCGCAGCCTCCGTTTCAGCGAGCACCGGGTAGTCGGTGTAGCCCTGGTGGAAGCCCTCGGGACCGGGGGCGTAGAACGTAGCCTGGTCGGCCTGGGCCAGCTCAGTGCCCTGCTCCAGCCGCTCCGTGAGGTCGGGGTTGGCAATGAAGCCCCGGCCGAAGGCCACCAGGTCGGCGCGGCCGCTCTGCAGGTCGGCTTCGGCGCGCTCTACATCGTAGCCACCGCTCAGGATGAGGGTGTTCGTGAATTGTTCGCGGATGCTGGCAACCAGGGCGGCGGGCACCTCCGGGGCACCCATGCTGCTGTGGTCGGCCAGGTGCAGGTACACCAGGTTCAGCTTTTGCAGCTCGGTGGCCAGGTGCAGGTACAGGTCGTTCAGGTCGTCGTAAGCAGCGGCTACGTCGTTCATGGCGCCGTGGGGCGAAAGGCGGATGCCGGTGCGCCCGGCGCCGATAGCTTCTACAGTGCCTTTGGCAATTTCCAGGGCAAAGCGGGCGCGGTTTTCGGTGCTGCCACCGTACTCGTCGGTGCGCTGGTTGCTCTTGGGGTTCAGGAACTGGTCAATCAGATAGCCGTTGGCGCCGTGGATTTCCACGCCGTCGAAACCAGCTTCGATAGCCAGCTTAGCCGAGGTTACATATTCCCTCACTGCCTGCTTTACTTCCTCGGTGGTGAGGGCGCGGGGCGTGGGCTGGGGCTGCATCTGCTCCTGGTCCGTCCACATGTCGCCGGCGGCGGCAATGGCCGAGGGGGCAATGATTTCCGCGTCAGCAGCCATGTTCAGGGGGTGCGAAATGCGGCCGGTGTGCATCAGCTGCACGAAGATGCGGCCGCCTTTGGCGTGCACGGCATCGGTTACCAGCTTCCAGCCGGCTACCTGCTCCGGGGTAAACAGCCCGGGAATGCGGGCATAGCCCAGACCGTTGGCGGAAGGCGCAGTGCCTTCGGTAATGATAAGGCCGGCCGAGGCGCGCTGGGCGTAATATTCCGCCATCAGGGCATTGGGCACGTTACCCAGCGCGCGGCTGCGCGTCATGGGAGCCATAACTATATGATTAGAAAGGGCAAGCTGGCCCAGCTGGGCGGGCGAAAAAAGCTTAGAAGCCATATGGGGAAGTCAAAGGTTAGTTAGAATGCAGACGCTATAAAGTATCAATTCATTCAAATGTTTGGATGGATTACGGTAAATTTTTTTTCGGGTTTCAGCTAAGGCCCCCTAAAAACGAAGCCAGCTCCTGCATAGCGCTCCGGTTCAGGGTTATGCTCACGCAGCGGCCATTTTTCTGCACCAATACCAGGCCGCTATCGGCCAGAATTTTCAGGTGATGGGATACGCAGGGCTGCGAAAGGCCCGTGAGCTCCTGTACCTGCGCAAAGGGCAGCGTGGGCTGCTGGCTCAGGGCCAGTACAATGCTAAGACGGTATTTATCAGACAGCGCCCCTGCCGATTTGGCCACAAGTTGGGTATCCATAGGGAAGAAAGATATACTGAACTGGAAAAGGATAAACGGCTATAGCTACAAGCAAAAAGGGAAATGTACGCTACTAATATTTTGATAAAGTTGTAGTAAGCAGAGCAACAATCACACCGGTTCTTTGGTGCATAAGTGCTGCTTTTTCAGAACCTGAAAGTACAAGGAAAGTACGATGAGAATGATAGAATCTACCGGCGGCTACGTGCAGCGCAGGCAACGCTAAACAGAAAAACGGACCCGGCCGCATGTGCAGGCCAGGTCCGTTCACTAATCCGTGGAAATTATCCGCCGCGGCGGATTAGCCTGCCTCAGCGAAGCGGCGGTTTACTTCATCCCAGTTAATGAGATTGTAGAAGGCAGAAATATAGTCGGGCCGACGGTTCTGGTAGTGCAGGTAGTAGGCGTGCTCCCACACGTCCAGGCCCAGTACCGGAATGCCTTTGCAGCCGGTATCGGGCATCAGCGGGTTGTCTTGGTTGGGAGTGGAGCAGATTTGCACCGAGCCATCGGGCTGCTTGCACAGCCACGCCCAGCCGGAGCCGAAGCGGCCCACCGCGGCTTTGGTGAATTCTTCCTTGAACTTCTCGTAGCTGCCAAAAGCCGAGGTAATGGCCTGGGCAATAGTGCCGGTAGGCTCACCGCCGCCGTTGGGGCTCATAATAGTCCAGAACAGGGAGTGGTTCCAGTGGCCACCGCCGTTGTTGCGCACGGCTACCGGAGCGGCCGCAATGTTGTGCATCAGTTCTTCCAGCGAGTGGTTTTCCAGCTCGGTGCCGGCAATGGCGTTATTGAGATTGGTCACATAGGCCTGATGGTGCTTGGTATGGTGGATTTCCATGGTCCGGGCATCAATGTGCGGCTCAAGGGCATCGTAGGCGTAGGGCAGCTGGGGCAGTTCGAAAGCCATAGGGTAAGGAGTTTTAGTGAAGGATGGAGGGAATTAACTACTAACCGCCACCGGGCCCTTAGGGTTACGCTGGGCGGGCAGCGGCCGTGCCAAAAGTAGATTATTTACGCTTGCGGGCGAAAAACTCCTGCATCAGGGCGGCACACTCCTGGGCCATAATGCCGCTGACCAGCTCCGTGCGCGGGTGCAGCAGGTTACCATGCCGCCGGAAGCCGCGCTTATCCTCGGGGGCGCCGTATACCACGCGCTTTACCTGAGCCCAGAAGCTGGCCCCGGCGCACATCACGCAGGGCTCCACGGTTACATATAAAGTGCAGTCAGAAAGGTATTTGTTGCCTACGTGGTTAGCGGCGGCCGTGAGGGCCAGCATTTCGGCGTGGGCCGTTACGTCGCGCAGCTTTTCCGTCTGGTTGTACGCGCGGGCAATAATCTGCCGGTCCATCACCACCACGGCTCCAATCGGAATTTCCTCCTCCGCCAGGGCATACTGCGCCTGCTTCAAAGCTTCCCGCATGTACTGCTCGTCGGAATAAAGGGAAAGGGTCACGAAAAAAGAATGTGGATAAGTATTGTGGATATGTGGATAATTAACAGAATAAATTTTCACAAATCAGGAAAACATCTGCTGCTTATCCAACATCAATCATCAGCTATTTCATGGAAATGCTCTGCATAATGGCTTGCGCCGTGGGCTGCCATTTGGGCTGATCATCGGCCGGGGCCGTGAAGGTGAAGACCGTCAGCTGGTCGCCGTCGATGGCATACTGCACCATTTGGTAGCGCCGGATGGGGGCCAGGTTGCCGTTGCGGCGCGTGTCGGCGAGGGTGGACACGAATTCCAGCACCACAAAATCACGCTTGTTAATAGTGCGGATATCCTCGGCCAGAAACTCCACCTTGGTGTACATATTCTGAATGCTGGCCTTGTAGATTTTCAGCAGCAGGCCGTAGTCTTGGCTGGTGAAGGGCGTCTGCTTTTGAGCCACGCTCAGATCGGTACGGCCGCTGGGGTCGCTGAACACGGCCAGGGGCTTGCGCGGGGCCGGAAACTTGGCGGCAATGCCTTCATCGGGCAGCGGAATAAAGCCCACGGGCACGCCCAGGCTGATGCGGTTGTTTACTGAGGTTTTCTTGAGCTTAGGACGCGGGCCGGCTACAGCGGTCAGCGCCAGCAAAAAAACCAGGAACAGAGACGAAAAAAGGCGAATTTTCATGAGGCAGAAGAAAGGAAGAGGCCGGGCGGCTAAGCGCTTTGGCGCTGCAATCTGAGAGAAAAACGGGAAAAACAGGCGCTGGCGTGCGCCCTTCTAAAGAAAAGCCTCCGCAACCAGGCTGGCTGCGGAGGCTGAAAAATCGGTAGTAGAAGCCGGTTAGCGGCGGTGCTTTTTCTTTTTGGTATTGCTGGAGCTGGCCACCGTGGGGTATTTAATGCGCACCTTCTTCCAGTACACATAGTTGCCGGTTTTGGCCTCTACCAGGTAGGTGCCGGCCGGAATGCGGCCCAGGTCTACGGGCTGGCCGGTGTTGTTGGCGGGGTCCAGCGGGGTAGTGTAAATCGGCTCGTTTTTGTAGTTGGTCATCACCAGCGTGCCAGGCACCGTGAACTGCTGCGTAAAGCTGAGCAGAATGGTATTGGTGCCCGCGTTGGGGTACACATCAATGCCGGAGAGGGTTTCTACCCGCCGAATTGGCCCGCTGAGCACCACGGAATCATTGCCGGAGCTCTTCGATTTCACGGAAGCATCTTCGTCCTTGGCCTTGGTTTTAATTTTAGTCTGGGCCTGCGCGGCAGAGAAGCTAAGAGCGGTAGCGAGAGCAAGAAGTGCGAAACGTTTCATAGTAAGTAGAGAAGGCTAAGGAAGCGGGCAACCGCCCGTACATAGGTCTTTGCAGAAGTCGGGCCAAACTTGAAAAAAGCCCCCTGGAAGGATATACGCTAATATTTAGGCTAAGTATAGTAAAGCGTGCTTACAACAGGAAAGCCCAGTCCGTAACGACTGGGCTTTCTTACAGGTTCACATTTTGGGTTTATACCTTTTTCTCGGTGGGCGCTTTCACGTTGTCATCGGGGTTGCGGTCTACCAGCTTATTAAAGGGGTCGATGCCCACGCGCTCCGGTTTCTGGGGCACGGTGAACTCCAAACGGTTGCGACCGGGCTTGAGGCGCTGTTTTTGCACCATGAGGGGTACATCCAGCCACTTGCCCTTCACTTTTTTGCGGCCCAGCACACCCACATCAATCAGGTCACGAGACTTCAGGTCGGCCGTTTCATTGCCCAGGGAGTCGGCGTAGAGCTTTTTGGTATCTACGGTGAACTGTACGCGGTACTGGCCGTTGGGCAGCTGGCGGTACGTGGCCGAGTCTACCTTGTTCTCATAAAGCGTGATGCGCTCAAACAGGTCCGTGACCAGGTATTGCAACGAATCGGGCGTGTGCTTGCGCAGGTAGCCCACAAACTCTACGGAGTTGGTGAATGGGGCGCGCTGGTAGGCCACTTTGTCGCGGTACTCCTTAATAGCCGCATTCACGGCGGCTTCGCCCACATAATCCTGCAGGGCATACATTACCAGGGAGCCTTTGCGGTAGTGGATGTAGGGCTGGTTTTCTACCAGGTACAGGGGCACTTCCTTCTTGCGCTCCGTGGTGCGGCCCGTGAGGTAGGAGTTCAGCTCAAAGCGCAGAAACTTCTTCATTTTCTCCTCGCCGTACAGGTGCTTCATCACCATGAGGGCGCCATACTGGCTCAGGGTTTCCGACATGAGCGTGCCGCCCTGCACGTTGCCGCCAATAATCTGGTGGGCAAACCACTGGTGGGCCACCTCGTGCGCCGTTATATAGAGCGGGTAGTCAATGTCCTTGGGGTCGGTGGAGTCTACCTCGGCAATGAAGCCAATGCTCTCGGAGAAGGGAATAGTGTTGGGGAAGCTCTGGGCGAAAGAGCTGTAGCCGGGAAATTCCAGAATACGTACCTGCCGGTGCTGATAGGGGCCAAAGTGCGCGGTGTAGTACTCCAGGCCCTTTTTCACGCCCGTAGCCATGCGCTTCAGGTTATACTCGTGGCCCGGCTGGTAGTAGATTTCAATGGGAATATTCTGCCACTGGTCTTTGTACACGGCGTAGCGCGCCGAGAGGAAGGAGTAGAAGTTGAGAATGGGCGCATCCATTTTGTAGTGGAAATAGCGGCGGCCATCTTTCGTCCATTCCTTCTGCAGGTAGCCCGGGGCAATGGCAATCTGGTCGGGGGTGGTGCTCACGGTGGCTTCGAATCGAATCCAGTCCCCGTCGTTGCCGATGTAGGTGTTCATGCGCGCCAGCGAGTCGTTTACCCCGGCCATGCGGGCCTTGGGTTGCAGTCCCTGCTCCTTGCGGGTATCATCGGAGCTCAGCTCCACGGCTTCCTGATAGCCAATGTGCGGTAGCATCTGGGAGTTATTCACGAAGGTGCCATTGTACACTACGCTGGTGCTGAGCTCCTCGTTCTTGAACCCCGGGTTGGTGTAGCTTAGGTCGAAGTTGAGCTGCACGGAGTCGCCGGGCTGCAGGGCCTGGGCCAGGCGCACAATGCGGTAGTCCACGTCGCCAATCTGGTCGTGCAGCACTTCCTTGCCCGCGCGGCCAAGGGCCAGCTGTTTTACCTGGGCGTCGGCGTTGCTGACGAGGTGCACCGAGTCGATGGGCTGGCCGGAGCGGTTCAGCAGCCAGTAGGAGCCCCGGAAGCGGATGTCACGCTCCTGCGGGTATAAATCGGCCTGAATATTAACCGCCACAATGCGCGGCTGGGGGCGGCTTGCAAAGCGCTTGTACGTTTTCTCGTAGCGGGCCGAGAGCTCCTCCTGTTGCTTAGACGTGCGGTAGGTATTAAGCACGTTGGTATTGTAGAAAATGTAAGCGCCCAGGCCCGCAAAGGCCAGGAATGCCACGCCCGCTACCACGCGCAGGGCCGGCGAGAAGTTGGCGCGCACCTGCTGCCAGCGCCACGAGAAGCGGGTTTCGGTGCCACGGGGCCAGAGCAGGGAGCTGGCCAGGGCCAGCAGCACGGCAAACATGGCCCAGTACACTTTAAACGTGAGGAAGGGCAGCACAAAATGCCCATAGCCGTTCATGGCTGAATAGGGCGTGCCCGGGGCGGAGTTAAACGTATACAGGTTATGCTCCAGCCCCAGCGTGCTCTGGAACAGGCTGAAGGCATAATAGAGTATCATAATGAAGTGCCCCAGGTACTTGTTGTTGGCCAGCACCTGCACCAGCATAGCCAGCACGCACAGCATCAGCATGCCAACCAGCCGGAAGCCGAACAGCTCTTTCAGGTACACATCCAGCTCGTAGTTGAAATAGCCTTTAAAGGTCTGCAGCAGCAGGCCGCACACCATGACCACGGCCAGCAGCACCACCTGAATGAGCATGAGGGCGCCCAGTTTAGCCACAAACGGCACCCAGCTGGGCATGGGCATGGCATCGTAAATCTGGTGCACGTTGGAATCCCGCTCACGCCACACCAGCTCGCCGGCGTAGAAAGTAATAATGATGAGTTGAAACAGGGCAAACGTGCCGGCCAGCAGCTGCACCACCACGGGCGTAACCGGGAAGGTATTGGTGCCATACATTTTGCCCACCTGCATGCCCGATATCAGCAGAAACAGCACGCCAGCGCCCACAATGCCCATAAAGTACACGCTGCGGATGGTGCTGAAGAACTCCAGTCGCACCAGGCGGCCCAGCTGCGCCCAGGCTAGGCCGGGCGTGAACTGAGGCTGTATTTGGGGCAGCGTGAGCTGCGTAGGCCGGGCGGCCACACCCAGGGCTTCGCCCGCTTTGGGACGGGGGCCGGAGTCGGCTTTGTTGGCGAAGGAAAAGCGGAAGAAAACGTAGCAGGCCACCAGCGTCAGTACGCCCACGCTCATCCAGAGCAGCCGGTTTTGCAGGAGGTAAGTGCTCCAGGGCAGCAGCAGGGTGTTGCGCTCGGCCACCGTCCAGTAGCGCTGGGTCAGGTCGATGGCGGCACCGCCCAGGGGGTCGAGGAGGCTGCGCAGGGTTTCATTGTCCATATCCTGCTGCAGGCTGCCGCTGATGGAATACAACACCAGAAACAGCACGCCACCCAGGTAAATAGCCAGCGCCGAGCGGGTAAGCGTAGCGGCCGTGAAGAAGATGGCGCCCGTCAGAAACAGGTTGGGAATCACAATCTGCAGGTAAGGATATAGGTAGGCCGCCAGCATATTGGGACCCAGCTTATCAGCCAGCATGGTAGGCCAGTAGGTAGCCAGCCAGGTGCCCAATGCCCCACCCAGAAATATGGCCACCGTTACGATAAACGAGCCCAGAAAGCGCCCGCCCAGGTAGCCGGCCTTGCTGATGGGCGCCGTGTAGTACAGGGAGTGGGTGCGGTGGTCGAAGTCCCGGTACACCGGGGTACCCATCATGGAGGAGGTGATGAACACGCCAAACAGGCTGAGCACCGTGAGAATGGTGTTTACCTGGTAAGCGGAGTTGGCCAGCACTTTGCCGCCCGCACCGCCAATGGTCACATTAGCCCCAAACACGCCGCCCACCGCCAGCATGAATAGGAAGCCCATCAGGGCCATCAGAAAAAAGTAGATATAGGTTGCCGGCCGTTTCAGGCGGTAACGGATTTCAAACAGGAAGATTTCCAGGAACATGGGTTGGAGTATTCAGGGTCATGCAGAGGCGAAGCCGAAGGATCTCGCGTGCTGATGTTGCCAAACTATTTACCACACTAGCGAGATGCTTCGGCTCCGCCTCTGCATGCCGGTCTTACTAGTGTCTTTTTAGCCTTTCAGTGCTTCCGAAGCCACGCTTTCGGCCGCGTGAATGCGGGCAAAGTACACGTCTTCCAGGGTGGGCTCTACCGATTCAAAACCGTTGCCGGGCTGGGCCAGGCTGTGCACGTGAATAATGGTCTGGCCCGCAAACAGACGCGAGGAAATCACCGAAAACTGCTGCTGATAGGCCGTTAGCTCATCCTTGCGGATGGTGCGCCGCCAGATCTGGTTGCGCATTTCCTCAATGGCCTGCAGCGGGTCGCCGGTATACAGTACCTGCCCTTTGTTGATGATGGCAAACTGCCGGCACAGGTCCGATACATCGGACACAATGTGGGTGCTCAGAATCACAATGCGGTCCTCGCCAATTTCCGCCAGCAGGTTGTGGAAGCGGTTGCGCTCGGTAGGGTCGAGGCCGGCCGTGGGCTCATCCACAATGATAAGCCGGGGGTTGCCGAGCAGGGCCTGCGCAATGCCGAAACGCTGCTTCATGCCGCCGGAATAGCCGCCCAGGTTCTTGTTGCGCACATTATAGAGGTTGGTCTGGTGCAGCAGGGCATCTACCACTTGCCGCCGCTCACCTTTATTGCTGATGCCTTTGAGCACGGCAAAGTGCTCCAGCAGTTCGGCCGCCGTTACTTTGGGGTACACGCCAAACTCCTGGGGCAGATAGCCCAGCACCTGCCGCACTTTCTCGGGCTGCTGCAGTACGTCAATATCGCCCAGCTGAATGCTGCCGGCATCGGCCTCCTGCAAGGTGGAAATGGTGCGCATCAACGAGGATTTCCCCGCGCCGTTGGGGCCCAGCAGGCCAAACATACCCGGCTCAATGCGTAGGGAAACATTGTTGAGGGCCTTAGTGCCGTTGGGGTATGTTTTGGAGAGGTGGTCGATAACCAGTTCCATAGCTTGGGAAAGTGTTAAGGTTGTGAAGCGGGAGAAGGAGACGAGGAACTGGTAATAGGTTGCAGCCAGTAATGGGCTAGGCTTGTGGGAGTTCCCGACAAACATAGGGAATTGTATATGCCTTCGGCGGCTTTTTCTCCGCTATTTCACCTATTTCTTCTCAGAATAACTACAACATCGGCCAGCACAGGGGCGCAGGACCCGGCGCGGGGTAAAATGTGGCCGCTTGCCAGCCGGGGTGTGGTGCGCCCGCCCCGGTCTTCTATCTTTGCGGCGGGCCGCCGGCTCTTTTCATCTGAATATCTCTGTTATGCTCCGTACGCACACCTGCGGCGAACTTCGCCCCGACCATATTGGCCAAACCGTTACGCTCTGTGGCTGGGTACAGCGCACCCGCGACGCTGGCGGTATTTTCTGGATTGTGCTGCGCGACCGGTACGGCCTCACCCAGCTGGCCTTGGAAGAAGGCGTGGAGACCGAAGAAATCCGCGCCAAAGGCCGCGAGCTGGGCCGCGAGTTCGTGATTTGCGTGACGGGCAAAGTGGCCGAGCGCTACTCCAAAAACGACAAAATGCCCACCGGGGCCATTGAAATCCGGGTGGAGCAGCTGGAGGTGCTGAACCCCGCTAAGCTGCCGCCTTTCCTGATTGAGGACGAAACCGACGGCGGCGACGACCTGCGGATGAAATACCGCTACCTGGACCTGCGCCGCAACCCCGTGCGCCAGAACCTGATGCTGCGCCACCGCGTGGCCCAGGCCACCCGCCGCTACCTCGATGGCCAGGAGTTCATCGAAGTGGAAACCCCCGTGCTCATCAAAAGCACGCCGGAAGGCGCCCGCGACTTCGTGGTGCCTTCCCGCATGAACCCAGGCGAGTTTTACGCCCTGCCGCAGTCGCCCCAGACGTTTAAGCAGCTGCTGATGGTTTCGGGCTTCGACCGCTACTTCCAGATTGTGAAGTGCTTCCGCGACGAAGACCTGCGCGCCGACCGCCAGCCCGAGTTCACGCAGATTGACTGCGAAATGTCCTTTGTGGAGCAGGAAGACATCCTCAACACGTTTGAAGGGCTGGTACAATACCTGTTTCAGGAAGTGAAGGGCCTCGATATTGGCACCCTGCCCCGCATGACCTACGCCGATGCCATGCGCTACTACGGCAACGACAAGCCTGACACCCGCTTCGAAATGAAGTTTGTGGAGCTGAACGACCTAGTAAAAGGCCAGGGCTTCCCCGTGTTCGATAATGCCGGTCTGGTAGTAGGCATCAACGCCATTAACTCCGCTGTGTACACCCGCAAGCAGTTGGATGAGCTCACCGATTTCGTGAAGCGCCCGCAGGTGGGGGCCACCGGCCTGGTGTACGCCCGCGTAGAGCCCGATGGCCTGGTGAAATCCTCCGTAGACAAGTTCTACTCTCAGGAAGAGCTGCAGAAGTGGAAGGCCGCCTTCAATGCCAACCCCGGCGACCTGTTGCTGATTCTGGCCGGCGAGCCTACCAAAACCCGTAAGGCTCTGAGCGAGCTGCGCCTGGAGATGGGCCAGCGCATGGGCCTGCGCGATAAAGATACTTTCTCCGCCCTGTGGGTAGTCGATTTTCCGCTGCTGGAATATCTGGAGGAGGAAGGCCGCTACTTCGCCATGCACCATCCCTTCACCTCGCCCAAGCCCGAGGACATTGCGCTGCTCGATAACCCCGAAACCATTGGGGAAGTACGCGCCAACGCCTACGACATGGTTATTAACGGCGTAGAAGTAGGTGGCGGCTCCATCCGTATTCACGACCGCGCCGTGCAGGCCCGCATGTTCTCGCTGCTGGGCTTCTCCGATGAGGAGGCTAAAGCGCAGTTCGGCTTCCTGCTCGATGCCTTTGAGTACGGCGCGCCGCCCCACGGCGGCATTGCCTTCGGCTTCGACCGCCTCTGCTCGCTCTTCGGCGGCGCCGATTCCATCCGGGACTTCATTGCCTTCCCCAAAAACAACTCCGGCCGCGACGTCATGATTGATTCGCCCTCGCAGATTTCTGGTGCTCAATTGAAGGAGCTGAGGATAAAGACGGATGTGGCGATAAAGAATTAAATATTTTTTTGTGAAGGCCGTCTATATAATTTGTTAAATCAATATGGAGACTCTTCGCAGTGAAATAATAAACCACTCTGAATCTAAAAAATGGTTCAGAGTGGTTTATTATTCAAAGTGGAAGCTATTGAAGAGTATCGTTGTTCCGTTACTAGTAATACCAATATTTTTTACTTTGAATAGTAATGAAATAAAATCATCAAATTTTGGAATTGCATTGTTAATTCTGTGTCTGTTATATGCTGTTGCCGTCGCTCCAGTAATTCTTCCAATACTTCGTCTTCATACACCTCAATTGAAGATTGGAGTAGATGGGATATGGACTAAAAAGCATTCTTTTATTGAGTGGAAAAAGATATTCACCGTAATAGAAAAGGTAACAAAAGGTTGAACATCAACTTATTGGATTTTCTTTTATGATAGTCCAGCTAAACAAAAATTAATAGGTGGTGTGGAACTAGAGTATTTAGATATTAGTAAGGCTGAACTGGTGCAACTATTGGATTCGCTCAACATCAACTCTAAATGAATTGTAGTTTTATAAATACTATAGAAGAACAATAAGTAGTGTTGTATTTGAAAGCGGAGTAAATCATTTGATTTGCAAATCAACTGACTATTACGTTATTCAAGTCGCAGATATGCAACCCAGATTCTGCCTGCTTACTTTACTTTTTCTTTGTTCCTGCGCTAGCGCTAGAAAACGGCAGGAGCACCCACTCGAAATCAAGTTTACCTTACCACACCGGGAATACAGCTGGCGTGAATACAGCTTAGATTCCGTGAAACTCGCGCGCCCAATGCCTTATACGGTAGACGTCTACCGGATTACCTATGTATTGAATGAGCGTGGGGTGGTGCTATACAAAACAGCTTATAGCCCGGAAGCTGCACCTATCCGCATCGGCAGCAAGGGTATAAGTGCACAACAGGCCCGGGCGTTTCGGCGAATTCTACGCCGTGCTAATCCAGACTCGTTGGCTTTACGAAGCAATAATGTGGCAGCGGATGATGGGTTTCAGGCAGAAGTAACGGTAACAAAAGCCGGAAGAATGACCGAGCTATTCTGGAATAATAACTACGTGCCCGAACTGGTAGCGCTGCTGTCAATCGTGAATGCGGCATCACCAGCGCCTTTCAGGGTTTATCCTGTTGCAAAGGAGGCCGACTTCATCCAGAGCCTGAAGGCCACCTCAGATTACAAAAGCAGATAGATAAGGCGAAGCAAAATTCCGTAGGACTCTTGCTTATGTGAAATATATTTAGATATTTGCCTAAATAACTAATCAATCTTGAACGCACTCTTCAAAGCCCTCAACGACCCCACGCGCCGCGCCATTCTGGAGCTGCTGAGCGAACAGCCGCGCACGGCCGGGGAAATAGCCGACTACTTCCAGTTCTCGAAGCCTACCATCAGTCACCACCTCGATTTGCTGCGCCAAGCCGATTTGGTGAGTAGCGAAAAGCAGGGCCAGTTTATCCGCTACACCCTAAATATGACGGTGATGGATGAGCTGCTGGGCTGGCTGCTGCAGTTCAAATCATAGTGCTATTCCACATCCCATGAAATCTGCCTTTTCTATCTGGAGCTTGTTTACGCTGCTGCTCGTGCTGCTGCCTTCGCTCTACTTGTTTTATACCTGGCCCAGCCTGCCGGCCCATGTGCCCACGCACTTTGATACGGGCGGCAATGCCAATGGCTTTACCAATAAAGAAAACATGTGGCTGCTATGCACGCTGGTGCCGCTTAGTATCTACCTGCTGCTCTGGTTTGCCCCGCGCCTCGACCCTAAGCAGCGCCTAAACGCGGGCAGCGCCAATTACCAGAAGCTGATGCTGGCCCTGGTGGGTTTGGTGAGTGGCTTGCTTGTTTACTCTTTGTATCTGGCGGTCCATCCGCTGGTAAAAGCAGGGGAGGGTATGGCCATTCTGATGGGGCTATTCTTTATGCTGATAGGTAACTACCTGACCACCGTGCCGCCCAACTATTTTATGGGCTTTAAAACGCCGTGGGCCCTGGAGTTTCCTTTGATCTGGGCCCGTGTCCATCGGGTGGGCGGCTGGCTATTTTTTGCCACCGGCTTGCTTAGCGCGCTGCTGGCCGTGGTATGGTCGGCGCCGTTGGCTACGGGGGTGTTAATTGCCGGAGTGCTGGCAACAGTAGTAGTGGTTTATGGCTATTCTTACTACCTGTACCAACAAGTAAGTAAAGCCGCCTAAGGCGCCGCCAGGCAGAGAAGGAAAGCCTTGGCGGACAGGAGTAGCGTCAGTCGCCTATTTTGCTAGCTTTGGCGAGCCCGCCCGGCCATGCGGGCAGGCTCGCCATATCAGCATGAATCGTAGCTTGCTACCCGCTTTCTTTCTGCCTTTCCTGGTATTGTGGGCAGGCATCTCGGCTGCCCAAACCGCCATGCCGTTCACATTCCGCTCCCTCACCGCGGCGCAGGGCCTGTCAGAAAACAGCGTGTACTGCCTGGCCCAGGACCAGCGTGGCTTTCTATGGCTGGGCACCCAGGACGGCCTGAACCGCTACGACGGCAGCACCTTCAAAGTATTCCGCAACGACCCGCAACATATAGGTAGCCTAAGCAGCAACTTCATTCTGGCCCTGGCCGTGGATGCCCGGGGTGGCCTCTGGATTGGCACCGGCGGGGGAGGCCTCAACCGCTACGACCCCATAACCGGTAAATTTCGGGCTTTCAAGCACCAGGAAGGCCAGCCCGGCACGCTCACGGATGACTTTGTGCGCACCGTTTTCTGCGACAGATCGGGCTCGATATGGGCCGGCACCGAGGGCGGCCTGCACCGCTATAATCCCAAAACCGGGCGCTTTCAGCTGTTTACCCATTCAGGTAGTGCCTCTACTAACCCGCGTATCAACTCTATTCGGGCTATTGGGCAGGATGCCCGGGGCCGGCTTTGGGTAGGCACCGGGGCAGGGCAGGTGTGCCATTTGGATCTGCAAAAACAGGAGTTAGTGGCCTATCCGGAATGGTCATCAGCCTCTTCCATTACCGCCCTGCACCCCGACCGGGCCGGAATGCTCTGGATTGGCACCGAAGCCAACGGCCTGCGCCGCGTTTCCCTCACCGGCAACCAGCCCATGACCACCTGGCGGTTTGAACCCGGAAACTCCCGCAGCCTGCGCAGCAATGAGGTAAGGGCCCTCATTGAAGACCCGCAGGAGCGCCTGTGGGTGGGCACTACCGAAGGGCTGCATCTGCTGAACCGGACCACCAATGATTTTACCGTTTATCAGCAACGCCCTGGCAATAACTACTCCCTGCCCAATAATACGGTGCAGGCGCTGTTTCAGGACCGGAATGGGTTGCTGTGGGTGGGTACTGATGCCGGAGTCAGCTCATTTGCACCCCGGCCCAACGCCTTTGTAACGGTGCCGGTTACCGCAGGCCCTGAGCCCGTTTGGGCAGTGGCCGAAGACGCCCAGCGCCGCCTCTGGGCCGGTACCGAAACGCAGGGCGTAATCTGTTATAACCCGGTCACCGGCCAGCGGCAAGCCTACCGGCACAACGCCGGGCGGCCACAAAGCCTGAGCGAGGATTTTGTGCGGGCGCTGTGTTTTGATGCTGAAGGCCGCCTCTGGATTGGCACCCAGCGCAGCGGCCTCGACTGCCTGAACCCCGCCACCGGCAGCATCACGCACTTTCGCCACCAGCCTGCCAACCCGCAAAGCCTGAGTGATAATGCGGTGCGGGCTATTAGCCGCGCCAACAATGGCCGCCTCTGGGTGAGCACCGAAGGCGGCCTGAACCTGCTGGACCCCGCTACCGGCCACTGCACCATTTTTCGCCATAACCCCCGGCAGCCCGCCACCAGCCTGGGTACCAACTACGTGCGCCTGGCATACCAGGACCGCCAGCGGCGCCTGTGGGTGGGCACCGGTGGCGGCGGACTGGTGCTGTTGGATGCCGCCACCGGCCGGTGCCGGCCTTACCGTAACATTCCCGGGAACCCCCGTAGCCTGAGCAGCAACTTTGTGCGCTGCATACTCCAGGACCGCCGGGGCACCTTATGGATTGGAACCGAAGGCGGTGGCCTCAACCGGCTGGATGATCCGGCGAAAGGCCTCTTCACCACTTTCCGGGAGCCGCAGGGCCTGCCTAATGATGTGGTGTATGGTATGCTGGAGGATGAGCGGGGCAACCTCTGGCTATCCACCAACCTGGGTATTGCCTGTTTTACCCCCGCCACACAACGCTTCCGCACCTTCGATACCCGCGACGGGCTGCTGCAGGATGAGTTCAACGCTGGCTCCTGCCTGCGGGGGGCTGATGGGCAGCTGTATTTTGGCGGCAGCAACGGGTTGGTGAGCTTCCGGCCCGCCACGGTGCCGGCCAATACGATAGCCCCGCCGGTGGTGCTCACCGATTTTCGAAAGTTCAATCGGCCCGTGCCCTTGGATACCAGCATTACCGAGCGGCGCACCCTGCGTCTGGGCCCGCGCGACAACTTTTTCTCCATCGGGTTTGCAGCCTTAAACTATCAGCTGCCCGCCAAAAACAGATTTGAATACCGGCTGCATGGTTTCGATGAAAAGTGGGTAGAGGCCGGCGCCCGCCAGGAGGCTACCTACACCAACCTGGACCCCGGCACCTATACCTTTCAGGTGCGCGCCGCTAATAATGACGGGGTCTGGAACCAGCAGGGGGCCCAGCTGAAAATTATGGTGACGCCCCCGTGGTACCAAACGTGGTGGTTTCGGGTGCTGGCCAGTTGGGCCGCGTTGGCGGTGTTGTTTCTCCTGTACCGCATGCGGGTGCGGCAGCTGCTGGCCCTGGAGCGGGTACGCCACCACATTGCCCGCGACCTGCACGACGACATGGGCTCCACGCTCAGCAGTATTTCCATTCTTAGCCAGCTGGCCCGCAACCACCAGCACGAAAACCGCCCGGACCAGGCCGCCGCCCTGCTGGACCAGATTGGGGACAGCTCGCGCCGGATGCTGGATTCCATGGATGACATTGTGTGGGCCATTAACCCCGCTCACGATACCATGGAGGCCGTAACCACCCGCATGCGCATTTTTGCCTCCGAGGTGCTGGAAGCCCGGGGCCTCGACTTCTCCTTTACTGCAACGCCCGAGGTGCAGGGACTGCGCCTGCAGATGCGTGCCCGGCGGGAGTTTTATCTGCTCTTCAAAGAAGCCATCAATAACTTGGCTAAGTACGCCCGGTGTCGGCACGCCACCATTCACCTCGACCACCAGCACCACCACCTGCTCCTGACTGTGCGCGACGACGGCGTGGGGTTTGACCTGCAGGCGCCCGCCCAGGGTGGCGGCAATGGTCTGGCCAACATGCAGGCCCGCGCCGCGGCGCTGCATGGCAAGCTGGAAATCCGGACGGCGCCCGGTCAGGGCACCGAGCTGCGGCTGAGCGTGCCCTTAAACAGCTAAACCAGCTGGCCGCTCACATGATTATGTGAAGCCGCTGTGGCCGTCAGTGCAGTATCTTCAGAAAAAATAGCTGCCTGCCAGTTCTCTTCCCTTTGCCATGGATAAGCCCACCCGCGTTCTGATTTACGAAGACAACGCCGACCTGCGCGCCAGCCTGAGTCAGCTGCTGGCGGGCTCGCCGGGGCTGGAGCTGGCCGGCGCCCTGAGCAACTGCACCCAGGCCGGGGCCGATATGCTCCGCCTGCAGCCGGATGTGGTCTTGATGGATATTGACATGCCCGGCATGAGCGGCATTGAGGGACTGCGGCGCATTAAAGCCACCACGCCGGAGGTAAATGTGGTCATGCTTACCGTGTTTGATGAAAACGACCGGGTGTTTGAGGCCATCTGTGCCGGGGCTGATGGATATTTGCTGAAGAAAACACCCCCGGCCCGGCTGCTGGAAGCCATTGGGGAGGTGCGGGCCGGCGGCGCGCCCATGACGCCTGCTATTGCCCGGCAGGTGCTCCGGCTGTTTCCCCGGGTGCCGCCCCGCGCCGTGGCCGAGGAGTCGGCGGCCAACCTGAGCGCCCGGGAGCAGGAGATTCTGGGGTTGCTGGTGGAGGGTTACAGCTACAAAATGATTGCCGCCGACCGGGGCATCAGTCTGGATACCGTCCGCTCCCACATCAAGAAAATCTACGAAAAGCTGCACGTACGCTCCATGACGGAGGCCGTCAGCAAGGCGCTGCGCCAGGGCCTGACCTAAAAAGGGGAGCGGCTTATCACATGTTCATGTGATTGACAAAACCGAGAAAGAACTGCAACTTACCCTTACCACTGGCTCCGGCAAATCCGGGTCGTAACGGAGGGTTCCGGGGTTGGTGGCAATGTTATGAGACCAGCCACAGCCTCCTCGTCTACTACCATTTCCATTATGCTATTAGGCTTGTGGATGCTGCATAAGCCCGCCCTGGCCTAGTCGCAGGGCCGCAAACGGAGAGCTTTATGCAGTAAGTGGCTCGGGTAGTGGTGGGCACTCCACCTAAACGCCCGGCTTAGGATGAGAGTCCTGAGCCGGGCGTTTCTATGCTGCCCCATGGGGTGGCTGCCGGATTTCTGGCCGGGCTACCGGGCCAGCACCAGCCGGCTGTGGTAAAGCTGGTCGTTTACTTTCAGCTCGCACACATAGAGGCCGTTGTCCAGCCCGGCGCCGTTTAGCTCCAGTTGGTGCTGCCCGGCCGGCAGCTGGCGGGCCGGTACCTCCCGCACCAGGCGGCCACCCAGCGCAAACAGGCGCACGGCCACGGAGGCCGGTTCTGATACGCTCAGGTGCAGGGTAGCCGAAGTGGAGAAAGGGTTGGGAAAGAAGCTGAAGGCTACATTCCGGCCCGGGCCTGGCTGCGCCGGGTTGCCCACCTGCGGTGCGCCCGGCATAGCCCCCACATAGAAGGAGCGCATCATATCATGGTCTTCGTGGGAGAGAATATGGCAGTGCCACACGTATAGCCCGGGTCTATCAAAGGTGGCCACCAGGCGGGTTACTTCGCCGGGCCGGATGGGGTAGGTATCTTTTCTGCCGTCCTGTCCGCTTTCCGGGCGCTTCAGCGGCCCTTGCAGCTGCACCTGAGAGAGGGCGCCGTTTTCCGGATTGATAGTGCCCGTGAATTCCTGGGAGCTGAGTACCCGGAAAGACACCAGGTGCAAATGAATGGGGTGGGCATCTTCCGTCAGGTTATAAATCTCCCAGATTTCCGTGCTGTTCATGGCCGGGTTTTCAGTAATCGGGTCTTCAAACATAAACACGCCGCCATCCATCGTACCCAGCATGGGTTTCAGGCGGCCATATTCATCTTCGGCTTCATACAGAATCAGCTTTCTGACGTTGGTAGCCGCGGGTAAACTGGGCAGCGGAGCGCGCAGGGTAGCGGGCACCGGCGTGCGCGGATAGGCCGGGTTCAGCGGCACACACACTTTAAAAGCCATAATCTGTGCCAGGGCATCATCGGCCTCTACCGGGTCGCCGTTTGGGAAAGGGATGGCGGCATTGTTGGTGAGGATGATGGTTTTGCCTTGCAGCTCTGCCGCCGAGAAGTCAATGATGACGTCTTTCCGCTCGGCGGGCGCTAGCAACAGCTGGCCCTGCTCTACGGGTTGCGGCAGCAGGCCATTGTCGGAGCCGATTTGCCACATCTTCAGGCCCCGCGTCAGCTGCAGGTTATAGAAGCGGGAGTCGGAGCCATTCAGCAGCCGGAAGCGGTACTGGCGGGGCTCCACTTTTAGCAGGGGCCAGGCCTTGCCGTTCACCAGCATAATATCCCCAAAAAACTCGGGCAGAATGCTGGGTGCCGGTTGGTCGGGCTCCTCCGGCTCTGAGGGGTAAAACAACTGCCCATCGGTGGTAAACATCCGGTCCTGTATGGCCAGGCCAATATCATAGGGGCTGGCCGGCAGCTTGTTGCTTTTTTGCAGCCCCTGCTCCACGTTATCGGTCAGCAGATAGAAGCCGGCCAGGCCCGCATACACATTCAGGCGGGTGATGCCCTGCGCGTGGTCGTGGTACCAGAGGGTGGCGGCCTCCTGGCTGTTATCGTAGAAATAGGGAGTCTGCTCGCCTTTGCGGTAGGCCGGGCCTTTGCTGCGCCCAAAAGGCGTGTACCAGGCCTGGGAGAGGCCGTCGCTGGCAGATTCGGTGTGGCCCCCATGCAGGTGCGTAACAATGGGGATGCCCGGCGTAGATGGCGCGGCCCAGTCAATGGTTTTATCAATGGGCAGTAAGTGGGGAAGTGGCGCCCCGTGGGCATCCACCAGCCGGTTCAGCCATTTCACCAATACGGGCTGGCCTTTCTTCGCCAGCAGGGTAGGGCCGGGATACTGGCCGTTGTAGCCCCACACCGTAGTGAGCACCGGCTTTCCCGCCTCGTCTTTCAGCCCCAGTCCCAGATCCTGCTGAAACTGCGAAATGGTCATGGTTATGAGTCGGCTGTTTGCACCGGTTGCGTTAATAACTGCCGGAATGGGTAGCGGGTTAACGAATTTGGGCACTGAAGCCGGGGAGAGAAGAGCCTGTCCCTGGCCCACTATGCTGGTAAATAGCAAGGCTACCAGCAGGAGCAGCCTCCGGCGAGTGGATGGATAGAGTGGCGGTTGCATTTTTCATACCTGGTTAAATTTTTCACATAGCACGTCATCAGTTAACTACAGGGGATTCCTGTGCGGTTAGGGAGTATGTATTTAAAATATTTAATTATATATATATAAGAAATGACATAAATCATTGCTATGGCCTGGCAGCTGCTCACTGGTGTGACCAGGAAGGTCCATTAGCATGGGGAGTGCCGCCGGGATGCAGCAGTAAAACGGGGCTGCCGGGAGCTGCAGCATAGAAAATGGGCTGGGGTGCCTGCTGGTTTTGACAGAGTTTTTACCGCGGAGCTTGCTAAAAAAAGTATCTTCGGAATCCGAATACCGTTAGCCGCGCCCGTTATGCAGATTCTGCACAAAGTTTCCCTTGATCAGCTCTTCGTTCTCGATATTGAAACCGTGCCCTGCGTAGGCTGCCACGATGAGCTGAATGATATGCTGCGGCTATTGTGGGAGCATAAGTGCCACGCCCTGCGCCGGGAAAAAGGCTGGCACTCCAGCGCCGCCGACGTCACGGAAATGCCCGACCACCTGCATCCGTCTTCCTTGTTTGAGCAGGCCGGCATTTATGCCGAGTTTGGGAAAGTGGTGTGTATTTCCGTGGGCTGCTTCTTTTTTGATAAAGAGGAAGAGCGGTGGCGCTTCCGGGTGAAAAGCTTCGCCGACCACGACGAGAAAACCATGCTGCGCGATTTTGCCGCCCTACTGGCCCGCAAGCCCAATTACCTGCTGTGCGCCCACAACGGCAAGGAATTCGACTTCCCCTACCTGGGCCGGCGTCTGCTGATCAACGGCCTGCAGCTGCCGCCGCAGCTGGATGTGGCCGGCAAAAAGCCCTGGGAAATCAACCACCTGGATACCATGGAGCTCTGGAAGTTCGGCGACCGGAAATCCTTTACCTCGTTGGCCCTACTGGCTGCCATGTTTGGCATTCCCACGCCCAAAGACGACATCAGCGGGGCCGATGTAGCCCGGGTGTATTACAACGAGAAGGACCTGCCCCGTATCGTACACTATTGCCAGAAGGATATTATCACCACGGCCCGCGTGTTGCAGAAATTCCGGGGCGATGAGCCCTTCGGGGATGAAGCCGTAGTATATGCTGATGAGGTGGCAGCCGTAATGCGCCGCGTCTGAGGCGTGTCCCACAGACGTTTTTATGAATCGAGAGATAAAATTTGTATATAATCATTAATAATTAGTCTTATATATAGTCGTGTAGATGCTTGACTACGTAAGCAGGGAGATTCTTCACGCTAAATCCTGCCTGCCATGAGCCAGAACTTACTGGAGCTTGTTGAAAATTATTTCAGCAGCGACACCGTGCACCAGACCAGCACTGCGCTGGGCGAAAGTGAAAGTAGTATTGGTACAGCTTTGCGTAGCGTCATTCCCCTGGCTCTGGCGGCCCTGTTTGGTCGCGCCCAGCAGCCCGGCGGCGCAGCCGAGGTATTTGGGATGGCTCGCCAGGCGCACAGCACCGGCATTCTGGGTAACCTGGGCGACTTGCTGGGCGGTATGAGCCGGGGCAGCACCGCCACAGCCGATACTGATGGGGCCCTGTTAAACCGCGGAGCCGAATTGTTGCGCTCCGTATTAGGCAGCCACTATACCACTGCGGTAGAGCAGGTAGGGCAGCAGGCCGGCGTAAAAAGTTCTTCTATTAATAGCCTGCTAAGTATGGCGGTGCCGGTAGGGCTGGGCCTAATGGGCCGCCATGCCGCGCAGAATAATTTAGATGAAGCAGGTTTCGGTACCTACCTGAATAGTCAGCGTGGGAGTATTGCCGGGGCGTTAAGCCGCTTGCCCGGCGGGCTGGGGAATATGCTGGCCGGCCTGGGGCTGGGCGCTGCCGGTACTGCCGCCAGTGTAGGAAATGCCGTAACCGGTGCTGCCCACAACGTAGGCAATACCATGTCGGCCGCTGCCCACAACACGCAGGATGCCGCCCGGGGGGCAGGGTACGTGCCCGAGCGCGCCGCCACGCCTTCCCGCTGGCCCTGGCTGCTGCTGGCCGTGCTGGCTTTGGCCGCGTTGTGGTACTTTATGCGCGGCTGCAACCGGGAGCCGGACGCGGTTGATACAACCACAACTGAAGCGCCTATGGATACCACCACCCGGATGGCGCCCGCTACTACCGCTACCGGGCGCTACGATGAGGCTACCGGCAACTACATCTATGATACCGGCTCCACCACGGAAATCAAGCTGTCAGATGGCACCGTACTGAACGTAGGCGCCAACTCCACCGAAGCCCGCCTGTACAACTTCCTCAACGACGCCAACATGACGGTGAGCGACGACAAGACGCAGGGCTGGTTTAGCCTGGACCGGGTGTATTTCAACACCGGCAAGTCTACGCTCACGGCCGAATCGCAGGCGCAGCTGAAGAACATGGCGGCCATACTGAAGGCCTTCCCCAACGCGGCCATCAAATTCGGCGGCTATACTGATAATGTTGGTAAGGCTGATATGAACCTGACTCTCAGCGCCGACCGGGCCAACGCTGCCCGCAAAGCCCTGATGAATAACGGTATTGACGCCGGCCGCGTGGCGGCCGAGGGCTACGGCCAGGAGCACCCCATAGCCTCCAATGATACCCCCGAAGGCCGCGCTCAGAACCGCCGGGTAGACGTGCGCGTGACGAAAAAATAAGCGTTGTACCTGACTCATAAAAAGAGTCGGCCCTTCTGCACGCAGAAGGGCCGACTCTTTTTACTTTTTAAGTAACTGCTGCGCTTCAGAAAGTGCCCGTTGCAGCACCGCGTCGCGCTGCTGTTGCAGCTCGGCCAGCGTGTTTTTCACGGCTACGGTGGGCTGCACGCCTGTGTCTTCCAGCAGCTGTCCGTCGGGGGTGGTGTAGCGTTGGTTCGAAAGGGTAACGTCCAGGCCGTTAGGCAGGCGTATGCTGTGCATATCGGAAAGCATGCCCTTGGTGGCGGTGCCCACCAGCGTGGTGCGCGGGCGCCGGGCCAGCGAAATGGTTAGGTCTTCGGCAGCGCTGGCAGTCTGGTCGCTGGTGAGGACCACCAGCAGGCCCAGAAAGCGCGGGCCGGTTGTCGGATTTACGTAGAAGGCCTGTTCCGCGCCAAACTGCTCGTAACCGCCAGGCTGGCGCAGGGCTTTGTAGTTCACCAGGCGGCGCTCCCGGAGGAAGTGCCCGGCCAGCTCGTAGCCGCTGTGCCCGCCGCCGTTGTCGCGCAGGTACCCGGCAACCGGCCAGCTGCCGCAGCGCCCGGCTGAACAGCTTTTCCAGCTTGCGGTGGTCTTTAAGCTCCTGAGCCTCGGTACCGATGGCGCCGGTTACATCGGCGAAGTTGCGGGTGAGGTGCAGGTAGCTGATGGTGCAGTTTCGGCTGGTGTACAGCACCTGCTTACCCTTAAAACTGGGGCCGAGGCCTTTTGCCGGGGTAAAACCGGCGGCTTGCAGCTGCTGGTAGGCCACGCGCCAGAACTCCGGCTGCACTGCCTTAAACGTTTGCTTGAAGGTGTTGCGGGCGCTTTCGCCCTTAAACAGAATGGTTTCGCCCCGCGAAATGGTGAGGTGCCCATCGCGCAGCGGCGTCAGCATTTCTCCGAACACGGCTACCAGCTCCTCTTCGGTGGTTTGGGCCGAAACCCGGGGGCTGAAGATTTGATAGGAGGCATTCCAATCCACTTTCTTTAGCGGAAAGAAAGCGTAGTTGTCCCGAAAGGCCTGCCAGAACTGCTCAAAATTTTGTTCCGGGAGGCTAAGGGAGGCTGGTTGCGCGCGAGTGGAATAACTGCTGCTAATTGTAAGCAGCAGGCAGATCAGAGTAGAAATCAACCTCATAAAACAGCGTGGTGGTATAGCAGAGCCAGTCGGGTGTAGTAGGTAGATGCTTTTGGAGGGGCGCAGGTTGGATGTCGGGGTAAAAAGAATGTTTTGGAAGCCTTTGTGCTGTTCTCTTAAGCCATTGGAAGGTAGAGACGCAATATTTTGCGTCTTAGCGTTGAACGATTCGCCCGCGAGGAGACGCAAAATATTGCGTCTCTACCTTCCAAATAAAAAGAGCGGCCGGAGGGCCGCTCTTTTCAGGAATAACAGGTCATAAAACCGGTTTACAAAATACCGCTTACCAGGCCGGGCAGCACACCCAGCACTACCGTCAGCAAGGCCAGCAACAGCAGCGCGGCCGACTGGAAGCCGCCCACGAAAACAGGTTCGGCGGTATCCGCGTCTGCATCGCGCATGTACATGGCAATGATGGGGCGCAGGTAGTAGTAAATGCTTACCATCGACATAACCACGGCAAACACCACCAGCCAGATATAGTCATTCTCCACAGCCGCTGAGAAGATGAAGAACTTGCCGAAGAAGCCACCCGTGAGCGGAATGCCGGCCAGGGAAAGCATGGCCACCGTCATCACAAACGCCAGCAGCGGATTGGTTTTGGCCAGGCCGTTCAGGCCGTTGTAGTCCTCGCGCTGGCGGGCATCGGCCACCAGTTTCAGCACCCCGAAGGCGGCCACCGTAGCTACTGAGTACGCCAGCGAATAGAAGAAAATACCGTTGGCGGAAGCACCCTGCAACTGCCCGTTGAAAGCCACCAGACCAATCAGCAGATAGCCGGCGTGCGATACGCTGGAGTAGGCCAGCATCCGCTTCACGCTGGCCTGGGCCACTGCGCCTATGTTACCGATGAGCAGCGTGAGTACGCACATAGCCGTGAGCGTGGGCAGCCAGATACCCACCGCCGAGGCAGCCGGGAAAGCCTGCACCAACAGCTTCAGGAAAGCCGCGAAACCAGCGGTTTTCACCACCGTGCTCATAAAGGCGGCGAAGAAAGTAGGCGTGCCCTCGTACACATCGGGCGTCCAGAAGTGGAACGGCGCCGCCGATACTTTAAAGCCAATACCCATCAGCATCAGCAGCATGCCGATGTAGAGCATGGGCGTGAGCGAGGCGTTGGTTGGCATCAGCACCGCTTGCCCAATTTTATTCAGCTCAAACGTGCCGGTAGCACCATATACCAGCGCCATACCAAAGAGCAGCACGCCGGTGAAGAATGCGCCCATCAGGAAATACTTCAGGGCGGCTTCGTTGGAGCGCAGATTGCGCTTATCAGAGCCGGCCAGCACGTACATAGCCACGCTCAGGATTTCGATACCCAGGAACAGCATGAGCAGGTGGTTGTAGCTCACCATCATGATGGCGCCCACCAGCGAGAACAGCAGCAGCGAGTAGTACTCGGCCAGGTTGGCTTCGCCGTCGCGCACGTATTTCTGGGAAAAGGGTATCAGCAGCAGCGCCGTGAGCACGACAATACCAGTGAAAGCCACCGAGAAATTATCGATGACCAGCATACCGCTGAAAAAGGTCTGGGTACCGGCGTTCCAGTCGATGAAGTTTACTCCGAACACCACGGCCAGCATGAGCATAGCCGCGGGCAGCAGGAGCCGGTTGGAGCGCAGGAACCCGAGAAACAGATTCGCGAGGCCCAGAACGGAAAGTAGAATGATGGAATTCATAGTCGGCTGCGTTGTAGCGCGAAGCTCCAGCTTCGCGTATCGTTAAACGAATTCGTTGAACGATACTCGTTATGACGGTGCGTAGGAGGCGCGAAGCTGGAGCTGCGCGCTACAAGCGAATTAGCGTTTTACTACCTCGTTCAGAATATTCAGCACGCTGCCTTCCGACAGGTGCAGGAAGGTGTTCGGGAACAGGCCAATCCAGAAAACCAGTACTATGAGCGGCACCAGCAGGGCCAGCTCGGCGCCGGTCAGGTCGGTGAAGGTAGCAGTGTGCGCGGAGTCGGGGCCCAGCATCACGCGCTGGAACATGCGCAGCAGGTACACCGCCCCCAGAATGATGGTAACACCGGCTACGGCGCCCATCCAGGCGTTGTACTGGTACACGCCGGCCAGCAGCAGAAATTCACCCACAAAGCCGTTGGTGAGTGGTAAGGCTACGATGCCCAGCAGCAGCACCAGGAAGCAAACCGTGAGAACAGGAGCCTGGCGCGTGAGGCCGCCCAGATCAGGAATAAGGCGGGTGCCGGTGCGGCGCTCAATGGCGTCAGCAATGAAGAACATACCTACCACGTTGATGCCGTGGGCCAGCATCTGAATGCTGGCGCCCTGCAGGCCGATTTGTGTGAGCGAGAATACGCCGGCCGCCATCAGTCCCACGTGCGAGAGGGACGAATAGGCAATCAGGCGCTTCATGTCCTGCTGACGAATGGCAATGATAGCGCCGTAGATGATGCCGATGATGGAGAGAATCAAAACCAGATTCTGCCACTGACTCACGCCCATGGGTACCACCGGCAGCAGCCAGCGCATAGTGCCGTAGATACCCATCTTCAGCATAATGCCCGAGAGCAGCATGGTAGCCGGGGCCGGGGCCTCGGTGTAGGTATCAGGCTGCCAGGTGTGGAAGGGGAAGATGGGCATCTTCACGGCGAAGGCCGCGAAAATCAGCCAGAACAGCCAGGATTGGGTTTCGGCCGGCAGGTTCAGGTTATAGAACGAGGCCAGTTCCGAGTTATGCGCCGCAAGGCCGTTAGCCGCAGGGCCAGTCTGGAAATACAGGTACACAAAGCCCGCCAGCATAAACAGCGAGCCAACAATAGTGTAGAGGAAGAACTTGAAGGTGACGCGGGCCCGGTTAACGCCGCCCCAGATGCCGGCCAAGAAGTAAATCGGAATCAGGGCTACTTCCCAGAAGAAGTAGAACAGGAAAGCATCCTGAGCCGTGAATACGCCAATCAGGCCGGTCTGCATAAACAGCACCAGCGCATAAAAAGCCGACTCATTCTCGAAGTTGCGGCGGAAGGCACTCAGCAGAATAATTGGCACCAGGAAAGCTGTCAGCAGTACCAGTAGGAGGCTCAGGCCATCCATACCCACGTGGAAGTTGATGCCCGCGGAGGCAATCCAGTCGTGGTTGAAGGAGAGTTGCGCGGTATTGTTGCCGTTGAATGAAACAGCCGCGTAAACCGCCAGCGCAAATTCAATGAGGGCTGCGCCCAGCGCCGCCACCCGGGCCGCACGGCCTTTGAAGAAGTGCAGCAGCAGGGCGGCCGCCAAGGGCCAGAGTAAAAGAAGGACAGTGAGCATGCTTTACTGTGAGGGTGCAGTGTCGAATGGAAGCGGGGTAAGTATTATTTGCGAAGCACCTTTTTTGCAAAATCAATTATCTTCCTTTTGGCTAGATAGTTCTTTCTTCTTTTTAGAAAAGCGCTAATAGCATCTGCCAAATCGTTGCGGCCTTGTTGGCGGAATATAGGATATAGATCTTCGTAGCAAATTTCGGCGTAACGGCTGCCAATATTTATAGAGAGCAACATTTGCGGATTAACCGTATGGCTAGGAAAAGCAGTACTATCCTTGAGTTTATTAAGTGCCTCCAATTGAAACATAGTGCGGACACATTTTTCACACTGTCCACAATTGAGTCTTCCCGTATTCGCAACGCAAACGCGCATGTTATTCAGACCAACCGGCCATTCGGCGACTATCCTAGTCTTTTCCAAACGGGATAATTCCGCTCCATCATGACGGATATTAAGATATTGGCTACTAAAGTTGGTATCTAAAATGGGGTGGGAACCCCAAGGCTGCATATTAGGGATATCATAACTAGAGCCGATATAAATTGAGTCAATTTTATTGGCTAATGCTAATCCAGTAGCTGCCAGAGCGGCACCATGTGATTGATGCATCCAGAATGTAATATTATCATTCAGATAACGGATGTTAGTATAAATAGGGACTAAGTTGATACCTGCTCCGGTGGCAATTTGTTCAAGTGCCTCTAATGCTATTTCAAACTGTTGCTCATGATCGGTGTTGAGTTCATGAGATTGACCAGCAATGTCAAACCCAAAAACCATTACTCCTTCTTTTATGCGTTGGGGATGTCCTTCAGGAAATTGTAGATGATTGAGTCGCAGTGTACAGAGCGAATCTATACCACCCGAAAGGAATGAGGCCGCATATCTGGTATCACCAAGATTGTAGGATAGAGTAGATCCTGCTTCAATCTCAGGAATTGAATGACCCGGTTTGTACCAGTAAGACAACCACTGCATATTGAGAAGTAAGCCACGCTTCAGTACTGGGCAAACTACACCCTCAACTTTAATTCTCTTCTCACCGGCAAACATTGCCGGTACTATAGCCCCGGATAAAAAAGGGTCGTAGGACTTGTATAAATGGTCAGTATACTTGTTGGGTACATCGAAATAGATTGTTTGGGTCACTTGCTTACTAGTTTCCCAAACGATCTGAGCAGAAAGACGGGTCAGATTCCCGTGTGAGTTGATGGAAAGTTCCTGAATGATCATGGCGCTGAGAAGCTTGTAAATTAATGGTCAACTATAAATAATATAATGTTGAATAAGATTGATAAGTGATGGTTTTTTTCAATTAAAAGTGCAGCAGCAGGGCGGCCGCCAAGGGATAAAGCAAGAGTAAGACAGTCAGCATACGTAATCTGGATGCGGAAGAAACCGGTAGAAAAATGCCCGGCCCGGCCGTCAGAATAGAATTAGAATTTCACGAAGTTCAGCGCCAGTACCAGCACGATACCCACCACCATCAGGATGAGGTAGGTTTCCACGGAGCCGGTTTGCACGTAGCGTAGCAGCTGTCCGCCGCCCATAGTCACGCGGCCGAAGCCGTTGACAATTGGGTCGATGATGCCGTTTTCCACGAAGCGGTAGAGACCCCGCGAGAGCCACATGATGGGGCGCACGATCAGAGCATTATACAGCTCGTCGATGTAGTACTTGTGGTAAATCAGGTTTTCGAGGAAGCCGCGCGACTCACCATCTTCCACTGGGCGCACGCCGCGGCTCACGTACTGCACGTAGGCCAGGATAATGCCCAGCAAGCCGGCACCCACGGAAAGCCCAATGAGCATGTACTCCGTAGCATGGTCAACCTCGGCACCGAAAGCAGCCGGGTTCAGCTTCTGTGAGTAAGCAAAGAGGGGAGCGAGGTAGTCGGCTAGGTAGCCTTTGCCCAGCACCAGCGGCGCATTCATGAAACCACCCACGGCGGCCAGAATAGCTAGGATAATGAGCGGCAGCGTCATGCTGGCCGGTGATTCGTGCAGGTGGTGCTTCTGCTCCTCGGTGCCCCGGAACTCGCCGAAGAAGGTGAGGAACAGCAGACGGAACATATAGAAGGCCGTCAGGAAAGCGGTGAACAGGCCCACGGCGTACAGCACTTTGTTATGCTCGTACACGTGCAGCAGGATTTCATCTTTCGAGAAGAAGCCCGCGAAGGGCGGAATACCGGCAATGGCCAGGCAGCCAATCAGGAAGGTAATAAAGGTGATAGGCAGCGCCTTGCGCAGGCCACCCATGCGGCGCATGTCCTGCTCATTGCTCATGGCGTGAATCACGGAGCCCGCGCCCAGGAACATCAGCGCCTTGAAGAAGGCGTGGGTAAGCACATGGAACAGGCTGGTGCTGTACCCCATAACGCCCAGCGCCAGGAACATATAACCCAGCTGCGACACGGTGGAGTAAGCCAGCACCTTCTTAATATCGTTCTGTGCCAGACCAATAGTAGCGGCAAACAGCGCCGTGGCCGCCCCAATAATGGCAATAACTTCCAGCGTATGGGGAGCCAGTGTGAAGAGCACGTTGGCGCGCAGAATCATGTAGATACCCGCCGTTACCATGGTGGCGGCGTGAATCAGTGCCGAAACCGGGGTGGGGCCGGCCATAGCATCGGGCAACCAGGTGTAGAGCGGCAGCTGAGCCGATTTACCGGCGGCACCCACGAACAGCAGCAGCGTAATGGCCGTCACGGTCATGGTGCCAATCTGCAAGGCGCTGGCCTTCTGGAATACCTCGGCGTACTGCACCGAGTCGAAGGTGAGGTAAATCAGGAAGATGCCGAGCAGGAAGCCCAGGTCACCGATGCGGTTGATAATGAAGGCTTTCTTGGCGGCGTTGTTGTAGCTGGTGTTCTTGTTCCAGAAGCCGATAAGCAGATAGGAACAGAGCCCCACGCCTTCCCAGCCGATAAACAGAATCACGAAGTTGGCGCCCAGCACCAGCACCAGCATTGAGAAAACGAACAGGTTCAGAAAGGAGAAGAACTTGCCCACGTTCTCATCGTGGTGCATGTACCCGATGCTGTACACGTGAATCAGGAAGCCCACGCCCGTTACCAGCAGCAGCATAATCAGGCTGAGCTGGTCAATCTGGTAGGAGAAAGGAATCTGTAGGGAGCCGACGGAAATCCAGTCGAACAGCTGCACCGTGTAGGCCTGGTGGGCAGTAGCGCCGGGGGCAATCCACTGGGCCGTGGGGTGCTGAAACTCCCAGAACAGCAGGACTGAAATCAGGAAGGAGCACAGTACGGTGGCGCTGCCGATGAAGCCGGCCACGGTGCCGGAGAGCCGGCGGTTGAGCAGGCCGTTAATCAGGAAGCCCAGGAACGGCAACAGCGGAATGAGCACGTACAGCAAAGCAGAGTACGGGGCGCCGGCAGCGGGTATAACAGTTTCTTGCATAAGAGAGATGCAGAATTGTTTCAGTCCTGCAGAGCAGCGTAGGAAGCCTTAGGAGAGCTTCCGGCTGCTCAGCAAAGCAGAAGCGAAATCAGAACTTCAGGCGGTTAAGCAGATTAACGTCAGTATTCTGCAGGTTCCGGTAAATCATTACAATAATAGCCAAGCCCACCGCCACTTCGGCCGCGGCCACGGCCATAATGAAGAACACGAATACCTGTCCGTTGGGGTCGGCGCGGTAGGCGGAGAAGGCCGTCAGCAGCACGTTTACGGCGTTGAGCATCAGCTCCACGCACATAAAGATGATAATGGCATTGCGCCGGGTGAGTACGCCCAGCACGCCAATAGAAAACAGGGCAGTAGCGAAGAAGACGTAGTACTGAAGAGGAACCGTTTGGATGACCTGCGGTATGTTCTGGTCCATGCGGGAAGGCTGACGGCGGAACGAAAGTCCCGCACTACCTGGGCAGGGCGGGGCAATTAGCTGGCAAAGGTATCCTGAAAATCGGGAAATCCATACCGCCGCACTAGGGCTTTTGCCTTTGTAGCACATTAGCGGGATAAACAAATCCAGTAGCCTTTATATTCCTGCCGCTGGCTTGAACTTTACTAACATACACCTGGTTAGCATTTCCATTTTGCTATTGAATAGCTCGTAATTATACACCCGATAGAAAGGCCGCATATTACGGCGGGGCTATAAATTATACTTGTATTATATCAATGTAAGGAATGATTAAAATTATAAAAAAATGATAAAATTATAATTTCCTTACCCAGCACTATACCAAGTCATACGTTATCCAAAGTAAAGTCGCCAAATTGCACTCTGAATCTGATTTTGACTTTTCTAATTCCACTTACCTATTGCTTATGAGAAGATTACTTACTCTGTTACTGCTGATTCTCAGTAGTACATTGGCGCATGCTGCTACCTATTATACCTATATAGGTGGGGGCACGAATGGCCCGTGGAATAACGCGGCTAGCACCAAAACCTGGACAACAGACCCCACAGGCTCTGTTCTGACGAATTCTGGTGTGCCGGCTAATGGGGACGCGGTAGTAATCCTAAACGGATACACGGTTAAACTAACAGCCAGCGTTGCCACAACCGGCTTGAGCATCACTATTCAGAAAGGTGGCGTGCTGGACATGCAGAACTTTGGCTTCAGCAGCACCATTACCAAGCTGGATGGCCAGGGTCTGTTGCGTCTGGCTAGTGTGAACTTTCCTGGTATCACCACCAACAATTTTGATGATGCGGGCACCGGTACGGTAGAATACTATGATCTGGGCACGGAGAATCTGCCTACAATTGCGCAGTATAATAACCTGCTGTTCAGTAATAGCAAGCCAACGGCTATGGAAGCTTCGGTCAGAACCGGTACTACGGTGCTGGGTACCCTGACCACTAAGAAGACCGGTGCAGGCGCCCTCACACTGTCTTTAGGCGCAAATGATATAGCCGTTACTGGGGATATGACCCTGGCAGCTGGTACAATGCTTACGGGAAGTGGAGACATTACCAGCAGCGGGAATATAACCAATAACGGAACTATCAGCAGTACGGGCTCTATTACTTTCACGGGTGCCGCTAACCGCACCTTTGCAGTTAATGGCGCTACATCGTTAAAGTCCATTATAATTAACAAGGGTAGCAACGCACAGTATATATTATCCGTCACTGCCGGTGCCGCGAACTTGCTCTCCTTAACGGATACCGGGAATAACAATCCTAAAATCGATATTCAAAACGGTACCATTCAGCTGGGTAGCAATATCACTACGCAGTTAATGGTTTCAGCCAATGGTAACAATGGCTATGTCATTCCCGCTACAGCAGGCCTTTGGGTGAATGGTGCTGATATATCTGTGCCTGCCGCTGTAAATGGTGGTCTGATATCGTTGGGGAGTTTCCGTATCAGTGCAGGTACGTTCACCTCAACCGGTAACGATGGTACCGTAATTGGCGACGTAGGCAGCTATACCATAGAAGGGGGAACAGTAAATTCTGAAAAGTTCAGCCCAAAGAAGGTAGGAACGCCTGTCGGCAGCTTTGTGATGACAGGTGGTACCATGAACCTGAAGGGAACTGGTGCTAATATGAATAACCAGAAGCCCTATGCGCGCTTCTCTGTTCCGTATTCGGGACAGACGTATAGCGTAAGTGGTGGTACCATCAATGTGTACAACTCGGAAGACAGCGGCCAGGGTGCACTGTCCGCCGTGGAAATCGGAGTTGGGACCGGTAACTACTCGGTTACGGGCGGCGACTTCAATGTGATTTTGCCCGGCACCGGTATCTTCAACAATACGCAGAACATGAACATTTCCAGCACGGTGCCGTTCTGGAATTTGTCTATCTCCCGCCCGGTAGCGGGCACTGGTACGCCGGTAGCCGCCTTAGCTGCTACGGTAAATAATACCGTTCAACCGCTGGTAGTAGCGAATAATCTGATACTGGTAAGCAGCGCTAACCAACCCACCCTACAGACCAACAGCCAGAACGTAACGGTACAGGGTGACTTTGTAATTAACACTGGTACGGTGTACCTACCCGGTGCCAATGCCACCAGCTTTACCGGCAGCAAAAATCAGTCGCTGCAGATTGACGGCACCATTGGATTAACCGGCGCCTTGGGTCTGAACCAGATGGTGATGGACAAATCGAACGGTACGCTCACGCTGGCTGGTTCCTCTACTGCTTCCATGCGGGTGCGCAGCACTCTTACCTTGGCAAACGGTGTATTCAACGATGCGGGCAAAGTTCTCACGGTGCTGGGCAACGTGGTCAACTCGGCTACGCACACCAGCAGCGGCACCACCACCGGCAGCATCACGCTGGCCGGCACAGCTCTGCAAACCGTAGGCGGCGATGGGAGCGGTATCTTCGGTAACCTGATCCTCAACAACACAACGGGTGCAGCGGGCACTCTGGCCGTGCAGGCTACTGCCGATCAGACCGTAAGCGGTACGCTTACCCTGGCCAACGACCGGCTGTTCGACATCAACACGCATCGGTTATATATTACTGCAGTAAGCAAAGACGCCATTGTAGCTACTGGAGGAGCTTTCTCCAGCACGCGCATGATCCTGACTGCGGGTAACCAGAGCGACGGTGGTATTCGCAAAACCTATGGCTCGCTGGAGGCCTTTATCTTCCCCGTGGGTACGCAGGTAGGCGCCACTTATTACTATACCCCTGCCGCCATCAATCTCACGGCCGTGCCAGGTAAGTATGGGAAAATAAATGTGGCTCCGGTAAAAGTGGTGAACCCTTTCTCCACTGATAAGCCCAAAACGCTGCAGTATTACTGGAAGGTATCAGAATATGACTTTGCTGGTCTGGCTGCTAATAAGGTCGTGCACAAGTACACGGCACCCAATGCGCTGATCAGTGGGGATAAAGCTTTCTATGTAGCCGCCTACTACGACCCGGCTACCGTGACCTGGAAGACGAATAACCAGGCCAGTGATGTAGTGAAAAATGCGACCACCCTTGATATCAACTTCTCGGGCGTGAACATTAATGGGGAATACACGGCTGGTGACTACCGCACGGCCTTCGGTACCATCAACAAGTTCTACAGCCGCAAAACCGGTAACTGGAACGATGCCACTACGTGGTCGAGAACCGGCTATGATGGCGTAGCTACTACCGATGTGCCGGGTGCCGGCAACCCTGTATTCATTGGCAACAACTATACGGTAACGGTTACGGCTAACGGGGTTGCCTCCGGTAGCCTGCAGATAGATAAAGGGGCTACGCTGGATGTTGGAACTACTACCGGCCATAACTTTGGCTCCCTGCCCGAGGAAATTGTGCAGGGCTCCGGTACGCTGCGCATTGCCAGCACGGGTGCTACCGCCGTATTCCCTGGTGGTGACTTTGCTAACTTCCTGGGAACACAAGGCGGTACGGTAGAGTACTACACGGTTGGAAATACCAACTTTACACTGCCCGCCAACACCGTAGCCAGCTACTACAATCTGGTATTGAATGCCGGTGCTGGCCGCACGCTTACCCTGCCCAACCAAAACCTGCGCATTTATAATGATTTGAGCGTGGGTACCCTGGCCGGTTACACCGGTTTGGCCGCGCTCAGCGCCGGAGTGAATGGTGACCTCACGATTGGTGGCAATATAGATGTACAGAATGGCCGGCTCCAGTATGGTGCCGCCACGCGTAACGTTGTGGTAGGTGCTAATGTGCTGGTTGGATCGGGGGCTGCTTTTGGTATTGTAACCGGTACTGCAGCTAATACGCTGCAGATAGGCGGTGGCGTTACGAATAACGGCACATTTGATCTGGCACCTGCAGGTGGCAAGATTGATGTAACGTTTGTAGGTGACACGGACCAGAAAATAACCGGTACCGGTACCACCACCAGATTCAATAAGCTCACCGTTGACAAAGGCACTTCCCGCACACCGGTTATAACACTGGATGTAGCGGGTACCTTATCCGTACCAACCACTGATAATTGGCTGGTGCTGACCAATGGTACATTCAGTTTCGCCAAAACCAATACTACTATTCAGGTAAATGCCGGAGAATATACTATTGGCAACACGGCTGGACTGGCAGTAAATGGCACCGGAGCCGTTATTAATCTTGCCACGGGGGCTAACCTGCAATTGGATGGCCGCCTGAGTGCATTGGCTGGCACCATAAACGTAGGGCGCAGCATAGAATATTCCGGCGCTAGCCAGCCGGAAATTCTGGTAACCACCGGTACGCTAAACGTGGATGGCCGTATTCGTCGGCCTTTCACTACTACCCAGGGCGCTCTAACCTACACCCAGACCGGCGGAGCCGTGCTGGTACGGGGCAACAATGCTACTACTAACCTGACCCGGGCCCAGTTTGAGGTGCTGAACGCTGGCAGCTCCTTCAACATGTCAGGGGGTACGCTCACCGTGCTCAAAACATTAAGTAGTGGTACTACCGCCGATGTATACCTGCACCCGGCTGCCAGCACCGTAACGGGTGGCGAAATCATCCTGGGTACCAGTGGTGCCACGGTTGCTTCTACTCTGACGCTGGATACTTCAGTGCCCTTGTATAGCCTGAAGGTGGAGAATGGTGCCAATACCGCACAGCTGCTGCAAAATCCCCTCACGCTGAAAGGTAACCTGACTATTGGCAACGCCAATTCTATTTTTGATACCAATGGCTTCGATGTAGCGGTAGGCGGCAATTTCAGCAACGGTAACACCACCACCACTACCGGTTTGGCAGTGGGTGGTTACCGCGTGCAGACTGCTACGCAAACCACTACTTTGAACGGCTCATCCAACAACCAGCTGCTGACCGGTGCGCCCGGTAACCTGACCAACTTCGGCAACCTGGTAGTGAACAACACAAATTCCAGTGGCAAAGTAACCCTGGCTGCCAGCACCGCGCTGCGCGTGCAGGGACAGCTAACGCTTACGAAAGGCGAACTGGCGGATGGTGGCAACACTATTTCGGTGTTGGGCAATGTAGTAAACTCTGCCAGGCACAGTGGTACGGGCAAAATTGCCCTGATTGGTACGGCTGCTCAAACCATTGGTGGTAATGGCACGGGTATCTTTGGTAACCTGGAAGTGAACAATAGTAATGGCGCAACTACTCTGGTTGCCCAGCAGGTTGATGGCGTGCTTACGCTCACCAACGGCAACCTGACCATTGGCTCCAACCTCCTGAAACTGACCAATACCAGCAGTGCAGCTATTGTTGGCACAACGAATACCAAGTACATTATCACTAATGGCAACGTGGCGGATGAAGGCGTGCAAAAGGCCTTCCCGGCTTCTGCAGCTGCCCGTTTCATCTTCCCCATTGGTGTAGCTGGCAAGTATACTCCGGCTTCCTATGATGTGAATACTAATGCGGTAGCGGGTACCATCACAGTAGCGCCGGTAAACTCGGCACATCCCTCCACTACTGACAACACCAAATCAGAGCTGAAGTACTACTGGCGCGTGAATAGTACCGGATTCAGTACGGGCAGCGCATTAGCTATTCGTCACGTGTACCAGTATGTGGCTGCGGATGCTCCTGAAGAAAGCTCCTACGTAGCCGGTCGGTTCCTGATTAATGGCTGGATCCCTACTGGTGGTATCAGCTCTACTATATTGACGGCACAGCATGTTATTGCTCTCGCCAATATCACAGCAAATACGACGGTTAGCTATATTAATGGTGACTACACGGCTGGTGCATCATCGGAATTCCAGGCGGTGAAAGTGTACTACAGCCGCAACTTGGCTCCCAACATTACTACTACCGGTGCTGACTGGGCTACGGCCAGTTCCTGGACATTCCAGGCTGATGGCTCGGATGCAGCCGTGATGCCGACTGCAGGCCCTGTGGCTGGTACGCCGGTGGTAATTTTGCCAACCCACGTTATTAAAACGGCAGCCGCTGGCCAGAATGCTTCGTCACTGACGCTGAACGGAACACTGGACATCAGCAACTACACCTCCAACAACTTTGGTGTGGTAACAGGCACGGGTCGTCTGAAAATCAACTCCTCTACCTTCCCGGCCGGTAATTATGCTGACTTCACGAGCGGCACCGGTGGAACGGTAGAATATACCGGCTCCATTGTAACGCTGCCACCCCGCTCTGTCTACAATAATCTGGTGTTCTCCGGCACGGGGGCTACCAAGTCCTTGGGCAACGTGGCCTTGCAGCTGAATGGTTATATGACGATTGAGGCCGGCAACACGGTGAATAACAATGATAACATTGATGTTACGCTGCTGAATGCCGCTCAGAACTTTATCAACAGTGGTACAGTGAACCTGGGGAATGGCGCCCTTACCGTAGCGGGCTCCCTGACGAATAACGTTGCGGCCAGCCTGACGCTAGGTGGTAAAGCCACGGTAGGAGCCACGCTAACCAACACTGGCACGCTAACTTCCGCTGATGGCGAAGTAGTAGCTGCTACCCTGGTAAACTCCGGTACTTATAACACGGGGGCTGGTGCACTACGCGTAACGGCTGATCTGACCAACTCCGGTACCCTGAACGCGGAGAACCAAAGCGGCGCTATTACGGTAGGTGGTAACCTGACAACCTCCGGCATCTTCCGGGCTGGCAACGGCAACTTGACGGTAGCCGGCAACGTGTCAAACTCGGGGGCTTACTTTGCCAACGCAAACCCGCTCACCATTGGCGGCGACTTTGCTAACCTGGGCACTGGTAGCTTCAACGCGGGCACCGGCACTATTGATCTGCAAGGAAACTGGACCAACTCGGCTACTTTCATTCCCAACATGGGCACGGTACGTTTCCTGAGTAATGTGGCCCGTACGCTGGGAGGCACACAGCCTACGGCATTCTACACGGTTTACAAGCAGGGCAGCGGTTCGCTGACTATGTCGCAGAACATAACGATTGGAAACGTGCTCAACCTCAACAATGGTAACATTGTGACGGGTGCCAACACACTGGCTCTCACCAATGCTGCTACGCAGCCGGTAATTGGCCAGAGCCTGAGTGCTTACATTCTGGGTAAACTGGCCATTACGTTCCCTACCACTTCGTTTGCTGCACGTACGTTCCCGGTGGGTAACTTCAAGCCGGGTGATACCTCCACCAACTTCTATCGTCCGGTAACTATTGTGGCCCAGGGCGGTAGCACTGCAGGTACAGTAGTACAGGTAGAAATGGTGCAGACTTCGGCAACCGGTCAGGTAGCAGCAGGCTCCGGCATCTCTAACCTGTCGCGGGTGCGCTACTACAGCATTACGGCACTTAGTGGAGCAATTAGCAGCCCAACGGTACAGCTAAGCTTTAATACCAACATCAACGATGAGGAAATTAAAGTGCCCAGCAACCTGCGCGTAGCGCGGGCCACAGCGGCCGGCGGTACCTGGACAAATGAAGGCGGCGCGGGGGTATTCTCCCCGGCGGCTCCTGCCGGCTATGTTACCTCCGGGATAACCAGCATTACCAACAATTCGCTGTTTGCCCTGGCATCTACCAACCTGGTAGATAACCCCCTGAACAATTCCTACACCCCGCTGCCTGTGGAACTGGTTACCTTCACGGCGAAAGCAGTGGGTACTACAGTGCGCGTGGCCTGGGCTACTTCTATGGAGCGCAACAGCTCGTACTTTGTAGTAGAACGCTCCCTGAACGGTAAGGACTTTGAAGCGGTAGCGCAAGTTGCCGCTCAGGGCACCAGCACTACCCGCTTTGAGTATGCTGCCACTGATGCTCGTCCGTTCCAAGGCCAGTCGTACTACCGCCTGCGCCAGGTGGATAACGATGGCCGCACAGCGTACAGCGCCGTGGTAGTGGTGAAGATGGCCGGCCTTGCCAAAGCGGCGCTGCAGGCGTATCCTAACCCCGCTAAAGGCACGCAGTTCAATGTACTGGTACAGGGCCTGAAAGGCACGGCCGGCACCTTGCGCATCACCGACGGCTTTGGCCGCGAGGTGTACCGCATGGCGGTTAACCTGACGCTGGATCAGCAGGATATGCTGGTGAAGCCCGCTGCCAAGCTGGCAGCCGGCATGTACATCGTCTCGCTGCAAACGGCCGATGGCCGCTTCACGCAGAAGCTGGTAGTAGAGTAATCTACTCCTTCACTATTGCCTAAAAAGGCGGCTCCTCCTGGGGCCGCCTTTTTTATTTGAGCTGAATACCGGCCGGCCATTCTGGGTTTAGTTCTCGTACCGGATAGAAGGCACCAGGGGAGCTTCTACCTGAAAAACGTGCGGGAAAGAACCTTACCTTAGGTGCGCCATTCACCACAACCACCACCATGAGTAGCATTACGATTAGCAGCTTAGCTGAGCTGCAACAGTATGAGGGCCAGGACCTCGGTATCACGCCCTGGCATACCATCACGCAGGAGCAAATCAACCAGTTTGCCGCTGCCACGCTCGATTTCCAGTGGATTCATACTGACCCGGTGCGTGCCGCCGCTGAGTCGCCTTTCGGGGGCACCATTGCCCACGGCTACCTCACGCTGTCGTTGCTGCCTTACTTCTGGAACCAGCTGGTGCAGGTAGAAAACCTGAAGATGCAGGTGAACTACGAAATCGAAAGCTTCCGCTTCAACCAGGCTGTGCTGGTGAATACGCCAGTTCGTTTGCACGCCAAGCTTTTGGCCGTGAAAGATTTGCGCGGTATAGCTAAAGCCAACATCGGTGTAACGATGGAAATCGAAGGCAACAAGAAACCCGCCTACACAGGCGTTATTACGTTTCTGTACCACTTCCTGTAAGCGGTTATCTCCCGTTTAGAACCTGCCATTCCGAGCGGGGCGAGGAATCCGGATAAACCTACGCAACGGTTTATATCCGGATTCCTCGCCCCGTTCGGAATGACCGCTTATATCTGCCCAGAAATTTTCTGCTACCAGTAAAGTATCTTCTGGCTCTGCCCGTCTGTATCAGCAGAATGGCAACACTACCTCTCAACATCGACGACGCCTCTTTCATGACGGCCGGGCACCAGGATCAGCAGATACAGGAGGCCGTGCGCGCGCAGCGCGGCCGGCTGCTGTCGTTCATCCGCCGGCGCATTCCCGATGAGGCCGATGCCGAAGACGTTCTGCAGGACGTGTTCTACGAGTTGGTGCAGAGCTACCGCATGGTGAAGCCGGTAGAGCAGGTGGCAGCCTGGCTGTTCCGCGTGGCCCGCAACAAAATCATCGACCGGTACCGCCGCCCCAAAACCTCTTCCCTGGAAGAAGCCGCCGCCTACCACGCCACTCAGGACGCGGAAGAATCCCTGCTGCTGGCCGACGTGCTGCCCGCCGCCGACTCCTCCACCGAAACTGCCCTGGCCCGCGAGGCCATCATGGAAGCTATTCTGGATGCCCTGGATGAGCTTCCGCCCGCCCAGCGCCAGGTATTTGTGTGGCACGAATTCGAAGGTAAAACCTTCCGGCAGATGGAAGAAGAAACCGGCGTGCCGCTCAAAACCCTCATTTCGCGCAAGCACTACGCCGTGCAACAACTGCGCACCAAACTACAGGACCTCTACACCGACCTGTTCACGGATTAACTAAGCCGACGATTTTTCGGCCGTACTACTCCCTTCTCGCACCCCTCATCAAACGATATATGAACCGCTCCTTCTGGCTGCTTCGCGGCCTAAAATTTATCCTCTTTGCCGCGCTATTTGTGGCGCTGGCTGGCTTTGTGGTGATGAGCCTCTGGAACTGGCTGATGCCGGCCATCTTTGGTCTGCCACTTCTTTCCTTCGCGCAGGCCTTGGGTCTGCTGATTCTGAGCCGCATCCTGTTCGGCGGTTTTCACAAAGGTGGTGGAGGCGCCACTTGGAAAGCCCGCGCCCAGGAACACTGGCGCAACAAAATGGAAAACCGCATGCAGGGCATGACGGAAGAAGAACGGGAGAAATTCCGCCAGAAGATGCGCACCAGCTGCGGCCCGCCGTGGATGCGCATGCCGGCAGAGCAACCTAAGTCTGCTTCCCAGGCCCAGTAAACTAAAAAGCGGCGACTAAGGAATCAGTTGGCGCTTTTCATTTACTCTGCTTCGTCGTTATTGTTCATAGATTCGCGAATCCATTGGTCGCCTACAAACTGTCTAGTAGCATATTGACCTGTTGGCATGTTGAACAGCTCGTTTATTGTTAAATCATGCTTTACGACTTCTTCTAGTGCAACTATCATACAGTCATCAGTTGTAACAGAGTCGCCAGTTAAAAATTGCCAGCTGCCATCATCGTCATCGTGACAAACATATAATATAGGTCTGCCCTCAGAAAAGATCTGACGAGCAACAAACGTTGCCACATTTCTGGGTTCAAAAAACTTGAAATCAAGTTTCCTATCAAGTACTGGTTGGTCAAACTCGTACCTCTCATCGAAGCCCTCATTCCATGGAAATCGAGCTTGGTTATCAGGCCATACTAGCTGTACTGCTGGAAAATCTCCGTACTCATAAAACCAGCGTGCATAACCAAAGTAGTCAGGGATATTGCTGGATTCTACAGGCCTAAACTGAACAGGGCCCTCACTCAGAATATTGTAGTTGTCAGCATTAACCGTAATTGGATTTTCCTTTTGGATAAGCTCGGCAGCATCATTTAACATCCAGTGCATAGTGTCTGTGGGCAAACCAAAAACAATGATTTCTGGGTGGTTAAAATTCTTCCATAGTCCAATTGTATAAGCAAAAGCGGGAGTCGCGGTATCAGCTTCAAATAAGGCAACGTACCAACCATGTTCTTTGATTATTCGCTTGATTGAATCTTCTGCTTCCTGATTGTGTAGTTCGTGCTCGTCTGTAGACATTTGGGTTAAAACTGTATTGGTTAAATATAGAAAAAGCGGCGCCTGATACATCAGACGCCGCTTTCTATTTAATGTGAACCTCCTAATTAAAAATTCCGCTCGCCCAGTTCGCGCTTGCCCAGCATTACAGCGCCAACCATAGCCACAAGGAACAGCACCGAGGCCAACTCAAACGGCAGCAGGTATTGGGTATAGAGTACCATGCCCAGCTTATCTACCATGCCAATCTGGGAGTTGAAGGTAGCGGCATCATAACCCGCAGGCTGCACGTCTTTCATGGCTGCTACCATGATGAGCAGCAGCGAGCCACCGGCTACGGCAGCGGCAATTTTCGCCAGCGCCGGCTTGTGCGGCTCCGTGTCCACGTTCAGATTCAGGAACATAATCACGAACAGGAACAGCACCATAATAGCGCCGGCGTACACAATGATGTTCACGGCCGCCAGAAACTGCGCGTTCAGCAGCAGGTAGTGCCCCGACAGCGCAAAGAACGTCAGAATCAGAAACAGCACGCTGTGCACCGGGTTCTTGGCAAACACCACGCCCAGCGCGCTCAGCAGCGCCACAAAAGCCAGGAAGAGAAAAAGTGGAGACATTTCGAAAGAAGTAGCGCGAAGCTCCAGCTTCGCGTATCGTTGAACGATAATCGTTGAATCGGCGCGACTGCCACGCGAAGCTGGAGCTTCGCGCTACACTCTACACCAGCTTGGCGCGAAGCGCCTCGGCCTGCTCCGGCGTCAGCTGAATGCCGCGGATAGAGCGGGCATCTGGCGACACAGGCTCAACCAGCCGGTCTTTGCCGTAGATGAACTCGTCGCGCTCATAGCGGGGCGGGGCCATCTTATCGGGCTGGAGATACACGGCGGCTTTCGGGCAGGCTTCTTCGCAGAGGCCGCAGAAAATGCACCGCAGCATGTTGATTTCGTAGCTGATGGCGTACTTCTCCTCGCGGTAGAGGCCTTCCTCGCCTTTTTTCCGCTCGCCGGCTACCATGGTAATGGCTTCGGCGGGACAGGCTACGGCGCAGAGGCCGCAGGCGGTGCACCGTTCCCGGCCCTGCTCATCGCGCTTGAGCACGTGCAGGCCGCGGAAGATGGGGGAGAAGGGGCGCGTTTCTTCGGGGTAGCGGATGGTGGCCTTCTTCATGAAAAAGTGCCGCATCGTAATGCTCAGCCCCTGAAAAATAGCCGGCAGGTAGGCCCGCTCGGCCAGCGTCATCGGCTTTTTCTCCAGTATCTTGGCTCGGTTGGTGAGTTGCATATAATCAGTTGCGAAAACTGTCAGAATATTTGGCTGTCATGCAGAGCGCAGCGAAGCATCTCGCTAGTGTGGTATACTTCTGCAACGTCAGCACGCGAGATGCTTCGCTGCGCTCTGCATGACAGACGCGGGTACTTGAAGGTACTAAATCACGCCGAACAGGATGAGCCCGCCGGTGATGAGGATGTTTATCACGGCCAGTGGGATGAGCATAGTCCAGCCCAGGCGCATCAGTTGGTCGTAGCGGAAGCGCGGGAGGGTCCAGCGAATCCACATGAAGAAGAAGATGAAGGCGAAGATCTTCAGGAACAGACCCGCTGTGCCCAGGAAGGTAATCAGGTTCTGAGCCGAAGCCAGCGTCCAGTCGTGGTTGCTCACCAGCCAGTCGCGCAGCTCGTACTGGAAGGGGAAGTTGAAGCCGCCGAAGTACAGCACGCTCATCACGGCCGACACCACAAAGATGTTCACGTACTCCGAGAAAAGGTACAGGCCCAGCTTCATGGAAGAATACTCCGTGTGATAGCCGCCTACCAGCTCCGTTTCGCACTCGGGCAAGTCAAAAGGCGTACGGTTGGTTTCCGCGAAAGCGCACACCAGGAAGATGATAAAGCCCAAAGGCTGCTTTACGATGTTCCAGAAGTGCCACTCGCCGGCAATGGACTGCTGCAGGGTGATTTCGCGCAACGACAAGGTGCCGGAAATCATCAGCACCGCAATCAGCGACATGCCCATGGCCAGCTCGTAGCTAATGTTCTGCGAGGCCGCCCGGATAGCGCCTAGCAGCGAGAATTTGTTGTTGGAGGCCCAGCCGCCAATCATCACACCATACACGCCCAGCGAAACCACGCCGAAAATCCACAGCATGCCGATGTTCACCTCGATACCCTGCAGGAAGAAAAGGTTGTTGCCGAAGCTCACGTTGTTGCCGAACGGAATAACCGCCGACGACATCAGAGCCGTAGTCATGGCCAGGCAGGGGCCGAAGATGAACAGGGCCTTATTGGCACCGCCGGGGAAGAATTCTTCCTTCGTGAACATCTTCACGGCATCGGCCAGGGGTTGGGCCAGGCCATAGGGGCCGGCACGGTCCGGGCCTACGCGGTCCTGCAGAAACGCGGCAATGACCCGCTCAGCATAAGTGCAATACGTAGCAATCAGCAGCGAAAGCGCGAATACAACGAAGATGACGATGGATTGCCAGCCCAGGGTTGGTATTTCTATCATGGGAGAGTTTCTTGCTTAAAATCACCCTTTGAAGAGGGTGGCAGAACCGTATATACTCAGCTTAGTTACCCAGTTTCATGGGCGGATTCTGCTCCAAATCACGAATAGAGCTTTCGGGCAAATCGGCAATAACCTGCGGGTTTACCACCGGCAGCTCATAGTGGTTGGCCGAAATTACCGAAGAACGGTCGATGTGAGCCGGGCCTTCGATAGTCCAGTCAGCAGTTTCCTTTTTGTCGAAGCGACAGGTATTGCAGATCCACTCCTTTACCTCGCCGTACTCGTCCTTGCGGGCCGTTACGCGGAGCACGTCTTTGCCTTTGTACCAGAGTACCACGCGGCCGCCGCACTTCTCGTTCTCACAGTCGCGGTGCGCATTCACGGGCTTCGTGAACCACACGCGCTGCTTAAAGCGGAAGGTTTTATCGGTCAGGGCGCCCACCGGGCATACGTCGATGACGTTGCCGGAGAAGTCGTTGTCGATGATGTTCTCGATGTAGGTGCCGATTTCAGCGGCGTCGCCGCGGCCCAGTACGCCGTGCACGCGCTTGTCGGTTAGCTGGTCGGCAGTGTACACGCAGCGGTAGCACAGGATGCAGCGCGTCATGTGCAGCTGAATCAGCGGGCCAATGTCGATTTTCTCGAAGGTGCGGCGCTCCTCTACGTAGCGGGTGGTGCTCACGCCATGCTCGTAGGCGAAGTTCTGCAGGTCGCACTCGCCGGCCTGGTCGCACACGGGGCAGTCCAGCGGGTGGTTGATGAGCAGCATTTCCACAATGCCTTTGCGCACGTCCATCACCTGTTCAGACGTAGTGTTTTCCACTATCATCCCATCCTGCACGGGCGTAACGCACGAGGCCACCAGCTTGGGCATGGGGCGCGGGTCCTTGGCCGAGCCAGCGGCTACGCGCACCAGGCAGGCGCGGCACTTGCCGCCCGAGCCTTTCAGGGGCGTGTAGTAGCACATGGCCGGGGCACAATGCTGCCGCCAATCTGGCGGGCTGCGTTGAGGATGGTGGTTCCGTCCGGAACTTCCACCTCGATGCCGTCGAAGGTTATTTTAGCCATTGGGGGTATCGCACATTAAAAGTACGCCGGTCATGCTGAGCTTGTGGAAGCATCTCGCGTGGTGACGTATGATTAGTAAGCTAACGATGCCGGGCGAGTTGCTTCCACAAGCTCAGCATGACGTTCAATTTTAAACCAGCACTGCTTTGCCGGGGAAGACCGCGCCGGGCTGCACGGCTTCTTTGGCGTTGGTCACGTGCCATTCAAACTCGTGGCGGAAGTGGCGCACGGCGGCGGCTACCGGCCAGGCAGCCGCTTCGCCCAGCGGGCAAATGGTGTTGCCTTCAATTTGCTTGGCTACACTCACCAGCAGGTCGATGTCTTCCATGCGGCCGTGCCCGTACTCCAGGCGGTGGAGTACTTTTTCCAGCCAGCCCGTACCCTCACGGCAGGGCGAGCATTGCCCGCACGACTCGTGGTGGTAGAAGCGGGAGAAGTTCCAGGTGTTGCGCACAATGCAGGTCGTCTCGTCCATGGCAATAAAGCCACCGGAGCCCAGCATAGTGCCCGTCACGAAACCACCATCCGAGAGTGACTCGTAGGTCATCAGGCGGTTTTCACCGGCGGCCGTTTTCAGGATCAGCTCTTTGGGCAGAATCGGTACGGAAGAGCCACCGGCTACTACCGCCTTCAGCTCCCGGCCTTTCCAGATGCCGCCGCAGTACTCATCGGAATAGATGAATTCTTCAACGGGCAGACCCAGCTCAATTTCGTAGATACCGGGCTTGTTGAGGTGGCCGCAGGCCGAAATCAGCTTGGTACCGGTGCTCCGGCCAATCCCGATTTTAGCGTACTCCTCACCGCCCTCGTTCACAATCACCGGCACGGCGGCAATGGACTCCACGTTGTTCACCACCGTGGGGCGGGCGTACAGGCCCTGCACCGCCGGGAATGGGGGCTTGTTGCGCGGGTTGCCACGCTTGCCTTCCAGGGATTCCAGCAGCGCCGTTTCCTCACCGCAGATGTAGGCGCCGCCACCGGGGTGCACGTACAGGTCCAGATCGTAGCCTGAGCCGAGGATGTTCTTGCCCAGGTAACCGGCCGCGTAAGCTTCGGCAATGGCTTTTTCCAGGATACGCAGCACGTACAACAACTCGCCGCGGATGTAGATGTACGAGGTGTTGGCACCCAGCGCGTAGGAGCTCGTAATCATGCCCTCGATGAGCAGGTGCGGCAGCTTCGACATCAGCTGGCGGTCCTTGAAGGTGCCCGGCTCCGATTCGTCGGCGTTGCAGACCAGGTAGCGCGGCACGCCCTCGGGCTTGGCCAGGAAGCTCCACTTCATGCCCGTGGGGAAGCCAGCGCCGCCGCGGCCCCGCAGGCCCGACTTCTTCACTTCTTCCACCACCTCCTCAGGCGTCATGGTTTTGATGGCCTTCTCCACCGAGCGGTACCCGCCATGCTTGCGGTATACCTCCAGGGTTTCGATGCCTTCAACGTTAATATGTTCGGTCAGCAGTTTGCGTCCCATTGGTCTTGAAGCTGTTAGCTATTGGCTGATGGCTGTTAGCTAGGGTAAGTAGGCTGTCAGAATAAACCTGACGAACAAAGTTACTCAGGCAGAAAGGCTATCAGCTAAAAGCTAACAGCCAACAGCCTAATTATTGGCCAGCGCGTTCGGGAGGCCAGTTTCTTCCCACGGCAGCGCCGGGCGGTGTACCTGGTTGCGCAGCTCCGAGAGCATAGCATCCACGGCTTCCTGTGTGTCCAGCTGCTCGTAATATTTCTCGCGCACCTGCACAATGGGAGCAAAGCCGCAGGCGGCTAGGCACTCCACTTCTTTTAGGGTAAACAAACCGTCTTCTGACGGGGCGCCACCTACTTTAGCACCGGTGATGCGCTCCAGGTGAGCGGTCAGCTCATCGGAGCCGCGCAGCATGCAGGGACCCGTGCGGCAAATTTCCAGCACGTGCTTGCCTACCGGCTTCAGGTTGAACATGGTGTAGAACGTCGACACCTCGTATACCTCAATCGGAGCCAGGCCCAGTACTTCGGCCACCAGGTCCTGTACTTCGGGGCTTACCCAGCCGCCAAATTCTGCTTGGGCAATGTGCAGCACAGGTAGCAGGGCCGACTTGCGGCGCTCTTCAGGATATTGCTTGCAGATGCGCGCAATTTCGGCCTTCGCAGCTTCAGAAAATTGCGGCTTAGCGGGCGCAGTAGTCGGTTCCATATCAGTCAAATTCAGCAAAAAACTACGCGTCCAGCTCTCCGGCAATAACGTTCATCGAGGACAGGGTCACGATGGCGTCGGAGAGGGTTGAGCCCACCACCATTTCGGGGTAAGCCTGGTAGTAGATAAAGCAAGGGCGGCGGAAATGCAGGCGGTAGGGCGTGCGGCCCCCGTCGGAAACGAGGTAGAAGCCCAGCTCGCCGTTACCGCCTTCCACGGAGTGGTACACTTCACCCACCGGCGCTTCAATCTCACCCATAATGATTTTGAAGTGGTAGATGAGGGCCTCCATATTCTGGTACACGGCCTGCTTGGGCGGCAGGTAGTAATGCGGGGCATCGGCGTGGAAGGGGCCTTCGGGCAGGTTTTCCAGGGCCTGATTAATAATTCGCAGGCTCTGCCAGATTTCCTCGTTGCGCACCAGGAAACGGTCGTAGGTGTCGCCATTGGTGCCCACCGGAATTTCAAAGTCGAAATCCTGATAAGAGGAGTAGGGGTTCATCACCCGCACGTCGTAGTCGACGCCGGCGGCGCGCAGGTTGGGGCCCGTGAAGCCGTAATTCAGCGCCTTTTCCGCCGTGATACCGCCCACGTTCTGAGTGCGGTCCATGAAGATGCGGTTGCGGTTGAACATCTTCTCAAACTCGCGCATTACGGCCGGGAAGGTCTTCAGCCAGTCGCGCAGCTTTTGCAGGGCAACCGGCGTAAAGTCACGCTCCATGCCGCCCACGCGGCCCATATTGGTAGTGAGGCGGGCGCCGCAGATTTCCTCGTAAATCTCATACACCTTCTCGCGCTCCTGAAACACATACAGGAAGCCCGTGAAAGCGCCGGTATCCACGCCCAGAATGGAGTTACAAATTAGGTGGTCGGTGATACGCGCCAGCTCCATCACAATTACGCGCATGTACTGGGCGCGGGTGGGCACCGTAACGCCCAACAGCTTCTCTACAGTCATGTGCCAGCCCATGTTGTTGATGGGCGACGAACAGTAGTTCATGCGGTCCGTCAGGGGCGTAATCTGGTAGAAGGGCCGGCGCTCGGCAATCTTTTCGAAGGCGCGGTGGATGTAGCCGATGGTGGGCACGCCCGAAATAATACGCTCCCCGTCCATCTGCAGAATATTCTGGAAGATGCCGTGGGTAGCGGGGTGCGTGGGGCCCAGGTTCAGCGTGGTCAGCTCCTGGTTGAAGTCGTTGACGGCCGGGTGCATCGGGTTGATGCGGTGGTCCTGCTCCTTCGCCGACTCTACAATTTTATGGGTGCCTTCCAGCGTGTCGTTTACTGCCATGATAAAGGTATCAGGGGCCTAGCGGCCGAAGAAAAGGTCAGTTTTGTCTTCGCGGGTACCATCTTCCAGCGCGTACTCCTTGCGCATGGGGTAGTAGTCCATGTCCTCCACGTTGAGGATGCGAATGAGGTTAGGATGGCCGGGGAACAGAATGCCGTAGAAGTCATAAGCCTCGCGCTCCATCCAGTTGGCCGTGCCGTAGAGGACCGTCATGGTGGGCACCACCGGGTCGGCAATGGGGAAGAAAATCTTCAGACGCAGACGGATGTTGTGTACCAGGCTGTGCAGCATGTACACCATGCCCAGCTCCTCGCCTTCGCGCTCCGGCCAGTGCATGCCGCACATGGTGGTGAGAAAGTTGAGCTGCAATTCCTGATCCTGCTGCAGACCGGCAATGATGTCGTGAATCCGCTCACGCGTGGTGGTCACCGTCAGCATGCCGTAGGGCTCCTCTACATCGGTAAAGGCATCGGCCCCGAACAAGCGGTGCAGCAAAGCCAGCAGCTGCGCGTTTTTCTGCGCGGCCGGGTCCAGTGCCGCGGCAGTTTCCTGGGCAGCGGGGGATTCTTCGTTCTGTTCAGCCATTCTGGTGGAAGAAGCTAGAGGAGAGAAGTGTAACGAGGATCAGGAATGTGCTTCCCGCTCCTCGCAACTGGTTTCCTACTTAATATTATAAGACGCCAGCAGGGCCTGATACTCGGGCGAGTTGCGGCGACGCATTGATTCGTTTTTGGCCAGATCCTGCACACGCATCAGGCCATCCAGCACCTGCTCGGGGCGGGGTGGGCAGCCGGGCACGTACACGTCCACCGGAATAATCCGGTCGATGCCCTGCAGCACGGAGTAGCTATCGAAAATGCCACCCGAGGAGGCGCAGGCACCCATAGCCAGCACCCAGCGGGGCTCGGCCATTTGCTCATATACCTGCTTTACAATGGGAGCCATCTTCTTGGCAATGGTGCCCATCACCATCAGCAGGTCGGCCTGCCGGGGCGAGAACGAAGGACGCTCCGAGCCGAAGCGGGAAATATCGTAGTGTGAGCCCATGGTAGCCATGAACTCGATACCGCAACACGAGGTGGCAAAGGGCAGAGGCCAGAGCGAGTTGGCGCGGGCAATACCCACTACTTTCTCCAGCGAGGTAGCAAAGAAGCCGGCACCTTCAACGCCCTCAGGGGCCTCTACGGTTTTGATTTCAGGAACTCTATTATCCATGAGGAAAGGTCAGTTTAGAAAGCGGGAAACCCCGCATAGCCAACACTGCAGGCGGGCTAAAGGTTGCTACTAACGGGCTTCGTTCCAGCGCAGGACGCCTTTTTTGATAACGTAGGCAAAGCCCGCCATCAGCAAAGCCAGGAATACAATCATTTCGTAGAAGCCGGTTTTGCCCAGCTCCCGGAAGTTCACGGCCCAGGGGTACATGAAGATGACTTCCACATCAAACAGCACAAACAGAATGGCTGTGAGAAAGTACTTCACCGAAATAGGCGTGCGCGCATTGCCCACCGATTCGATACCGCACTCAAAGGCTTCATCCTTCACGCGACTCTTGCGGCGCGGACCGATGAGGTGAGAGGCAATCATGGAAAAAGCCACGAAGGCTATGGCCAACACAAACTGCACGATAATCGGCAGAAAGTCAGAGGGCTGGTAATTGGAGGTTACAGCAAGAAGCATAAGCAGCAACGGGAAAAGGCCGTTCGGGAACGGCATTGGAGGGCAAAGGTAGGGCTTGGAGGGTTGGGAACAAAGGTTATGGCAGGCAGGGTAGGGAATGGCGTATATTTGGGCAAATCAGCAGTTGTAATATGGCACATCTTCAATCCCCACCACGGCGCTATACCGTAGAAGAGTACCAGGCGCTGGAAGAAGTTTCAGAGCAGCGGCACGAGTTTTATGAGGGGGAGGTGTATGCTATATCGGGGGCTTCGGCCACGCACCATACTATCCGGCAGAACTGCGTCATTAGCCTGCGTGCTGCCTTGCGGGGGCGAGGCTGCAAAGTCTATGACGAAGGAATGCAGCTTGCGGTACAGGATGGCCGCTACTACACGTACCCTGATGTACTGGTAACCTGCCACCCGGAGGACGTGAACGAGCAGCGTACCATGCGCCATCCGGTACTCATCATTGAAATCCTCTCGCCCTCCACCGCCGACCACGACCGGAGCTGGAAATTCAATCAGTACAAACAACTCCCTTCTTTGCAGCACTACCTGCTGGTTTCCCAGCACACCTGCCTGGTAGAGTGGTTTCGGCGCGAGGAAAGTGGTGTGTGGTCCTTCACCCCGCTAGGGGAGCTGACGGACACGCTGGAAATCTCGGAGCTGGCCAGCACGCTGCGGGTGCAGGATATTTATGATGAAATAGACATTACGCCGATGCGGGCGCAGCCACCGGCTGAGAATCAATCCAATAAATAGAAAAATACAGAAACAACTCTACTCCTGTAAGAATTTTAGGAAAGAAGATATTGCACTTAGATACTCGACTTGAGTTTGCTCTGATAAAGAATTAGATCTTATGAAATTATTGTAGTCCGTTAAAATTGTGACAGTAGAGGTGTTACGTAGAAAAGTTGTTTTGCCTTTTCTATAAATGAAAAGCCTGCCTTGATCATGCACACTACAGCTGTAGTAGTAAATGCCGTCCGTGAATTCACGCTGCTTAGGGTGTAATACATTGAATACAGGCAGATACGTGAATCGGTCAGGAACGACACCCCAATTCTCCTTCACTTGGGCTTGATACTTTAATTGTAGATATACTGAATGTGGGACTTTTACAGCATAGCTGGCAGGCCAATGGAATGCCTGACCATAACATAGTGACGTGAGAAATAGCAGACTTGCAACCAAAAAGCAGCGTAACATAAAGCAAGTTAAAAGGATAGGTGAACAAGAAAGCCGCCCCAGTAACCCAGAGCGGCTTTTTCTATAAGAAAAGCAAACAGCTTAAAAGCCGCCTTTCGCTACGTTCAGGTCCTCGTGGTTGTCCACGCCCAGGAAGGGGTAGCGGTAATCTACCGGCGGCACGAAGGTTTCCTTGATGGCGCGCGGCGATACCCAGCGGAGCAGGTTCAGCATGGAGCCGGCCTTGTCGTTGGTGCCGGAGGCGCGGGCACCGCCGAAGGGCTGCTGGCCTACCACGGCACCGGTGGGCTTGTCGTTGATGTAGAAGTTGCCAGCGGCGTGCACCAGGCGCTTCGAGGCCAGATCAATGGCGTAGCGGTCCTGGGAGAAGATGGCGCCGGTGAGGGCGTAGGGCGAGGTGCCGTCTACCAGATCCAGCGTCTTCTCGAATTCCTGCGAATCATACACGTACAGTGTGAGCACGGGGCCGAACAGCTCCTCGCACATGGTGATATACTGCGGGTTCTTGGTCACGATAATTGTGGGCTCAATGAAGTAGCCTTTCGACTTGTCGTAGTTGCCGCCTGCAATGATTTCGGCCGAATCATCAGCCTTGGCACCGTCGATGTACTTGGCCAGCTTATCGAACGACTTCTCGTCGATAACGGCGTTGATGAAGTTGGAGAAATCCTCCACATCGCCCATTTTGAACGACTTCAGATCTTCCTGCAGGTAGCCTTTCACCTCATCCCACATGTTGCTGGGGATGTACACACGGGAAGCGGCCGAGCACTTCTGGCCCTGATATTCAAAAGCACCGCGGCTGATGGCCGTAGCTACCTGGCGCGGGTGCGCCGAGTGATGGGCCAGGATGAAATCCTTGCCGCCGGTTTCGCCCACAATGCGGGGGTAGCTCTTGTAGAGGTGAATATTCTGCCCGATGGTTTTCCAGATGTTCTGGAATACGCCGGTGGAGCCGGTGAAGTGGATACCAGCAAAATCGGGATGCGAGAAGATAACATCACCAGCGGTGGGGCCATCCACATACACCAGGTTGATAACGCCATCCGGCACGCCGGCTTCCTTGAACAGCTCCATCAGCACCTGGGCTGAGTAAATCTGGGTGTTGGCGGGCTTCCATACCACCACGTTGCCCATCATGGCTACCGAAGTAGGCAGGTTGCCGGCAATGGAAGTGAAGTTGAAAGGAGTGAGGGCAAACACGAAGCCTTCCAGCGGGCGGTGCTCCAGGCGGTTCCACATACCAGGCAGGCTCTCCGGCTGCTGCTGGTAGATCTGCTGCATGAAGTGCACGTTGAAGCGGAAAAAGTCGATCAACTCGCAAGCAGCGTCAATTTCAGCCTGGAAAGCGTTTTTGCTTTGACCCAGCATGGTAGCCGCGTTTAGGCGGGCGCGGTAAGGGCCGGCTAGCAAATCGGCGGCTTTCAGGAAGATGGCGGCACGGTGCTCCCAGGGCATTTCGGCCCAGTGGGCGCGGGCAGCCAGAGCGGCTTCAATGGCCTGGCCTACGTGGGTTTTGTCGCCCTCATGAAACTGGCCCAGCACGTGCTGGTGGTCGTGGGGCGGGGTAATGTTCTTGGTTTTGCCCGTGCGGATTTCCTTGCCACCAATGTGCATGGGAATGTCGCGCTGCTGCTGCTTCAGCTCTTTCAGAGTCTTGAGCAGCTCCAGGCGCTCCGGCGAGTTGGGCGCGTAGCCTTTTACAGGCTCATTAATCGGGGTGGGAACGTTAAAAAAGCCGTTGGCCATAGCGGTTACTGGTTTTGGGTTGCAGATTTAATGTATGGGTGGGCGGAGCAAAGGTAGAAGAATACTATGTGTCATCCTGAGGCGGCAGCCGAAGGACCTTCTCACCAAAGCACGACTCTCGTAACAACGATTCGTTCTAACTTGAGAAGGTCCTTCGGCTGCCGCCTCAGGATGACAGTTTTTTACAATTTTTTAAGCAAGGCCCGCACCTGCTGCTCTAACTCCTGGCGGGAGGCGGTGTTGTGCAGCACCGCCGTAAACTGGTCATACGTATCCATCACCGTTTCGCTGGGGTGCGAGTCGTCGCGGGTGCCGTCGCCTTGCTGGTGGAGTGGGTCGCCTTCCACGCGCAGCATAATGCCGCCCCGGTCCAGAATGGGCTGGGCTTCGTTGGGGAAGCGCACATCAGGAATGATGACAAACTGGTCTTTAGGCAGGCGGGCGAAAAAGGCCTTTACCCAGATTTCATAGTCCCAGGCGCGCAGGGCGGCGCCCACCTGCTGCAGCATCTCGCCGCGGGTGCGGCCAAAGGCCGGCAGCAGCTCAGTTTTGCCGGTTTGGGTATAGTAGGGCGCGGTGCTTTCGCCGGCCAGCGTGGCGCACACGGCCTTAATAGCATCACCGAAGGACATAATTTGCCAGTTGCGCTCGGGCTGCAGTAGTTGAATGAGGTGCGCCACGGTGTCTTTGCCGCTGCCACGCTTCCCCGAGAGGCCAATGAGGTGTACCATAGCGGGCAAAGGTCGGGAGGAACGGGGCAATAGTTAGCCCTTGCCGGGAAAAGCGTGGTTACAGGATTGTGCGCAGCTCGCTCAGGCAGCTGATTTCGTAGGTTACCTGGTTGAAGTGCCGGCGCTTTTCAGGGTTAAAATACACTTGGTCGATGCCGGCATTGTAGGCGCCCAGCATGTCGCACTCCAGGTTGTCGCCAATCATGATACTCTCAGCAGTAGTGGCGCCGGTGCGCTCCAGGGCGTGCTGGAAGATGCGTGTGTCGGGCTTGAGGTGGCCGCAGCACTCCGAGGTGACTATTTCCTGGAAATAGTCCGTCAGGCGGGAGGCATTCAGCTTGATGTACTGAATATCCTTGAAGCCGTTGGTAATCAGGTGTAGCTCGTAGCCTTTGTCGCGCAGGTAGTCCAGCACCTCGTAGGTGTAGGGAAACACCGCCGACTTCTTGGGCAGGATATCCGTGAACTGCTCAGAGATACCGGCCGGGGAGTCCGCCTCCGTGAGGCCCAGCTTCACGAAGGTGCGCGGGAAGCGGGTGGCGCGCAGCTGCTGCTGCGTGATTTTGTTGTTCTGGTACAGGCGCCACAAGCCGTGGTTGATATCGGAATACACCTGAATGAATTGGTCTACTGAAAACGTGCCGTAGCGCGCCAGATCATGATGGTCATACAGATGGCGCAGCGTTTCGTCGGCGTTGGTTTCGAAGTCCCAGAGCGTATGGTCGAGGTCGAAGAAGAGGTGGCGGTAGGATTTCAAAGCGGATGATGAGGTAATGATGTAACGAAGAAATGAGGCAAAAAGCCCGTCATGTCGAGCGAAGGCGAGACATCTCGCTAGTGTGGTAATTAGTTTGGCAACGTCAGCACGCGAGATGTCTCGCCTTCGCTCGACATGACGGGCAATCAGTCAATTAATAACCGTTTGATAACCTGGCCTTCGCCTAAGTGTTTCTGCACGATTTCGGCGGCGTCTTTGGGCTTTACGTCGCCGTAGAAGGTGCCCTCCGGATAAATAACCAGGGCGGCGCCGGGGCCTTTTTTGCAATGCTTGCACTGGTCCAGGCAGTTGCAGGTCTGCACGCGGTTCCGGCGCTTTTCCCCACCCGCCAGCAGGTTTTTCAGACCTTGCTTTTTCAGCTCGGTTTTCAGCGCTTTGGCCACGTCCCGGCCAATTTCATTTTTCTGGTTGGTACAGACGAATACGTGATGATCGAGCAGCATGGCAGGAAAGGGGAGAGCCAGAGGAAGCCGCGCGCCGGCCAGTTTATGCAGGCGGAGCGCCCGTCCAGCGGCGGTTTTGCAGCTTATACGCGGCCAGCTCCCGGTTAGACCACAGCGTTTGGTACACCTGCTGGTCGTGGAGCAGCTGGGCGTCGCGCTCCAGGTAGCCCAGCAGTTGCTGCATCAGCTCCAGCACCTCGTCCTTGAGGTAGTAAAACACCCAGTTATCGAGGCGTCGGAAGCTGACGAGCCCCGCATTTTTTAAAAACAATAATTGACGGGATGTCTTAGTTTGAGTGAAGTCCAACACCTGTTCCAGGTCGGAAATGCACATTTCCTGGTTGCGCCAGAGCAAATGCAGGATGCGGACGCGGCTTTCGTCGCCCAGGGCTTTAAATATTGGGAGGCCAAATGCAACGGTAAAGTGTTTTAGGCGCATCTTTTGTAAAAGCAGCAGGGAAGAACCAGTGGCCGGGGGCGCCACAAATTTACGCTAAACCGGCCGGCTCCCCCCAAATCCACCGTATACTTGTAGTCTGTAATGCCTTGTATGTCTGTTGTAGTTCGATATAAATTCCTTTTCACGGCGCTGGTGCTGCTGGTGTGGGCCACTTGCTCATCAACCGTGCAGGCCCAGGGCCAGCGGCGCGTGGTGCAGTTTACGGGTATTGTAGCCACCGGCGACTCCCTGCTGGGCGTGCCCGGCGCTACTGTGATGGTGCCCCAGGCCGGGCGCGGCACCGCCACCAATGCCTACGGCTACTTCTCCCTGCCCGTGCTGGCCGGTGATAGTATCGTGATTCGCTCCCTGGGCTACCGCAACCAGTGGGTGGTTATTCCGCCCGACTACCCGCGCCAGAGCTACTCCGTTATTGTGCAGCTGAAGGAAGATGCCACCATGCTGCCGGAGGTGCGCATTTTCCCCTACGTGACGGAGCGGGACTTTAAAAAGGCTTTCCTGGCCCTGCGCCTGCCTACCGAGCGGGGCTCCCGCACTGCTGAAAACCTCAACGAGGAAATCATGAAGCGCATTTTCAACAATGCCCCCGTTACCAGCATGGGCAACTATCGCCAAACCATGCAGCAGCAGCAGTTTGAGCGCGACCGGCGCATGGGTATCGGCCCCTCGGTGCAGGCCAACAACCCGCTCCTCAATCCCTTCAGCTGGCTGCAGCTCATTAAACAGGTGAAAGATGGTGAGTTCAAGAAGAAAGAAGGCGTCGATTATTAAGCGGCGGGCCTGATAGGAGCCTGATAAATATAGAACGTCATGCTGAGCGTAGTCGAAGCATCTCGCGTGCTGAGGTTGTGGTGCTAACCATTTACCACACTAGCGAGATGCTTCGACTACGCTCAGCATGACGTTCTTGATTTGATACCAGGCAACCCCCGAAGCGTTTTCCCGGTAAAGCCAGTGTTTGTTCTAACTGTATTTGTGCTTTATGGATACCAACCTTCCGGTTTCTAAAAATCCGCGGGTAGTGATTGTGGGTTGTGGCTTTGCCGGCCTGCGCCTGGCCAAAGAATTGCGCCATGCTCCCGTGCAGGTGGTGGTTATCGATCGTAATAACTATCATAATTTCCAGCCCCTGCTCTATCAGGTAGCAACTGGTGCTCTGGAGGCTGATAGCATTGCCTATCCCATCCGGAAAATATTTGCGGGTCAGGAGAATTTCTTCTACCGCATGGCCGATGTGCAGCGCGTAGAGCCCGAGCGCAATACGGTGGTGACCCACATCGGCGACATTCGCTACGACTACCTGGTGCTGGCCACCGGCTCGCTCACCAATTTCTTTGGTATTGAGAGCCTGGAGCGCAATGCCATGCAAATCAAGAGCATTCCCAATGCCCTGAATCTGCGCAGCTTTATCTTCCAGAATTTTGAAAAAGCCTTGCTCACGGAAAACCCCGAGGAGCGCCAGGCCCTGATGAATATTGTGGTGGTGGGCGGCGGCCCTACGGGCGTGGAAATCAGCGGGTCTCTGGCCGAGATGCGCAAGCACGTGCTGCCCAAAGACTACCCCGAGCTGGATTTGCGCCAGATGCAGATTATTCTGGTAGAAGCCGGTGCCGAACTACTGGGACCCATGTCTAAAAAGTCGCAGGAGGATGCCTTGCGCTACATGCAGGACCTGGGCGTGCAGGTGCGGCTGAACACGGCTATTAAGCGCTACGAAAACTGCCGCGCTTATTATTCGGATACTGAGTTTATTCCTACCGAAAACCTGATTTGGGCGGCCGGGGTGAACGGCGCCGCCATACCCGGCCTGCCGCCCGAAATTGTGGCCCGCAACAAGCGCATCAATGTGAACCAGTGGAACCGCGTGGAGGGCTTCGAGAATGTCTTTGCTATTGGCGACGTGGCCAATATGGTGACGGAGGAAATGCCCCGCGGCCTGCCCATGCTGGCGCCTGTGGCCCAGCAGCAGGCCGAATTGCTGGCTAAAAACCTGGTGCGCATTCTGCAGGGACAAACGCCCGAGAACTTTAAATACCTGAACAAAGGCGTAATGGCCATTGTAAGCCGCAATAAAGCCGTGGTAGACCTGCCCAAGGACGTGCACTTCAATGGCTTCTTTGGCTGGCTTACCTGGCTATTTGTGCACCTGATGACCTTGGTGGGCTTCCGTAATAAAATCGTAGCCTTTATTGACTGGGCCTTCAGCTACTTCAACTCCGACCAGGCTCTGCGCCTCATTATCCGGCCCTTCAGCCGCCGCGACGTGAAAGACGACCGGGGCAAAAAAGCCGCAGAGCACCAGACCGCCACCGCGGAGTATATTCCCACCCCGCCCGCCATCCAAACCCCGGCGGGGTAGATAGCATGGTTATAACGCCAGGCTTGCCCAATAAATAAGGCCGTCCTGTCGAGCAAAGCCGAGACATCTCGCGTGCTGATGTTGCCATGGTAACTGTCATGCTGAGCTTGTCGAAGCATCTCTACCGCTTCGTAAGAGTTTACTACACTACCAAGATGCTTCGACTCCGCTCAGCATGACGTTCTTTGTTTTATTCGTTCGTTTCCTAACAACATCAGCACGCGAGATGTCTCGGCTTTGCTCGACAGGACGGCCTGTTTTTGTGCAGCTAAGTTGCAGAAATCAGGACCTGCATTAAGGTGGCTACCTGCGCCGTAAGAGCCACCGGGCTATCCGTGAGGAGCAGGCGGGTGTCGATGCCGACGCAGGTGGCGCCGGCTTCCCGCCATTCTGTGAGTACCGGCACGGTAGGCTGAATGCCGCCCGTAGCCATGATAGGCATTATGGGCATAGAGCCGCGCAGGGCTTTCAGGTATGCCGGGGTAAGCAGGGCCGCCGGAAACAGTTTCACCAGGGCCGCGCCCAGCTGTTGTGCCTGGTAAACCTCGTTCAGCGTCATGGCGCCGGGCAGCCAGGCCAGGTCGTGGCGCTGGCACACGGCTGCTACTTCCGCGTTGATGATGGGTTGGATGATGAAATCGGCCCCGGCCTGAATGAACCGCTCGGCTTCTTCGGCCGTGAAAATGGTACCGGCCCCCAGGAGCAGATCGGGGTATTCGGCTTCAACAAAGCGCTGTAGATCCGCGAAGATGGCAAAGGCGTTGGGCCCGCGGTTGGTAAACTCAAACAGCCGGACACCGCCCTCGTAGCAGGCCTGCAATACCTGGCGGGCATACCCGGCTTCGGCGTGGTAGAAAACGGGAATCAGCGGGGTGCTTTGCGCTTGCGCGATGGTAAAGGAGCGGGTAAATCGGGCCATAAGTAAATGCAATAACAAGTCAGGCCCGCTTCCTTATTCGCTAAGCAGCAGGGCCCGGTAACCAGCCCTGCGTACGGCTATTTCTGACATTTGGCAGGCCCCACGGTGAGTTGGGGAACATCGTAACTCTGATAAATAGCCTGACACGGACGAGCCGCCGCATCTGCATCGGTAGCTGATTGCAGACTGAAAACGAAGGTGTCACCGGCCTTCAGAGTATCAGCAAGCGGGGAGTAAGTGCCGAATACGTTGGTATATACCGTGTCCTGATACGTAATGCTCTGGCCTACCGTGGTTTCCTCCAGCAGCTGAATGAGCAGGCCATTACAACTCCGGCCAATTACCCGGCCGCGGGCACAATCCAGCTGCAGATTAACGTTTTCTTCCTTGCAGCTACTGATCAGGCTCAGCGCCAATAAGCTGGCTACCGTGGCCAGAAATAACCTATGCATAAAACGGGGAGGCTAGGGGATATGCTGCAAGGAGCCCGGACCCGCTAAAATGGTTGCAGGCATACGAGCTACAACGCATACTCGCTCAGGGCCCGGTACACGTCATGGATGCTTTTATCGTCGCGGAAGGTTTTGAGAATGGGCTCCGTCTGCCCGCGCACCCAGATTTTCAGCTCCGATTCAATATCAAAGTGCCCGGTAGTTTCCATGCTGAACTGGGTGATGCTGCGGTAGGGGATGCTTAGCAGCTCCGCTTTCTTGCCCGTTATGCCCTGCTTGTCTACCATAATCAGGCGCTTGTTGGTAAATACAAGTTGGTCCCGGATAAGCACGTAGGCCCGCTCCACCCGCTCGGTAGAGGCCAGCACCTTTGTCAGTTCATTCTGTAGTTCCTGCGCATCTTTCTCCGATGCATTTCCGAGTAAGCCGTCGAGTAGTCCCATGTGAAACGGGTGTTAATAGGTAAGTGAAATACTAAAATGCCCTGAAGAGTACGGCCAGCAACACAAAAGGTGCTAAAATCACAAGGGCAGGAAGAACCAGATTCAGAATTGATCTTCCCATTGTAAATCCTTGAACCAGGGATATCCCCTGAACCAAAATAACCAAGGTCCAGATACCCAAAACGACTTCGCATAGGCCATAGAAAACCCACATGATTTGGTAGGAAATGGATTGATGTACCAGTTGGCTTTTAAATACATCATCCCCAAATATTGCCAGTGCCGGTACTACCAGCACAAGCGAAAAAATAGCGGGAAGGAGTGACCACGCAAGTACTGTTTTAAGCACAGACAAAGTGGCCTGGCCATTGAGCCATTTCCCGGTAACGCTCAACAGCCATGCATAGAGATAATAGGAAAGCCAGCCAAACAAACCCCCAGCCAGAATAGCTGAAAACAGTACTGATGGGGTCGACATTTTATCGCCCATATCTTTCAGCGAAGCCCGATCAATAGCTCTGTCAATACCCCCAAGGCATAATAAAACAGGAACATATTTCTCCGGAGAATATTGCAGGATGTACTGTAGCGTGTGCTTTGGTTTAAACCAAATCTGTGTTAGTGGATTGATTTTCCGGACTTCTATAGATTCCATGAGTGCTATATGCTTTTAGAAGAGTAGCTGCTGTAAATCTAGTACAAATAAAGTAGCGTAGGACCTGAATTCAGCCCAATATGAAAGGCCTTTTAAGTCCTGAAAATCAGCAAACAAAAAAGCCAGCCGCAATAGCGGCTGGCTTTTTTGTTTGCTGATCATTGCAGCTACTAATTGCTGCCTCCGGTGCTGCTGCCGGTTGATTTCTTCTCCGTCTGCTGCATAGCGTTCTGCATGGGGTTCGGCTGCGTACGCTGCTGCTGATCAAACAGCTCAAAGCGCGACGGTGCGTTCCGGTGCGGGAAGGCATTGTTGGAAAGGTCCGTATCGGCGGTTTCCAGGAAGGGGTCCAGCACGAAGCTTACTACGGGCTTCTCGGTGATGAACACCTTGGTTACCTGGGCGTTGTTCTTGCGCCAGATTTCGGCCGGAATATTCACTACTTCCTGCTTGCCGTCCTCGTAGGTCATCTGCACGATAACCGGCATGGTGAGGCCACCCAGGTTTTTCAGGCTTACCTCGTAGAAGTGCAGGCCACCGGCCAAGCGTTTCTGCTGCTCGGGCGTGAGCTTGGCCACGTAGTCCTGGTAGCGCTTCTTGTCGGCCTCGGTGGTAGCCAGCGGGTCATACTGGTTGTAGAAGTCCTTCAGCTCGGGCTTCTCATCCACCAGGGTGCGCTTGATGTCCTGCAGGTTGCGCTGCTCCGACAGGGTTTTGGGCGAGGCGTTCAGCTGCTCGCGCTTGCGGGCGTTTTCAATTTCCGGGTTTTTGGAGTCTACGGTGTACCACTTCACGCCCTCAATGCTGAGGTCAGTGTAGTCGGTGGTGTAGAACCAGCCGCGCCAGAACCAGTCCAGGTCGGTGCCGGAGGCGTCTTCCATGGTGCGGAAGAAATCGGCGGGTTCGGGGTGCTTGTAGGCCCAGCGGCGGGCGTATTCCTTAAAGGCGTAGTCGAAAAGCTGACGGCCCAGAATAGTCTCGCGCAGAATGTTCAGGCCGGTAGCGGGCTTGGCGTAGGCGTTCGGCCCAAACTGCAGTACCGATTCCGAGTTGGTCATAATCGGGGTCTGCACGTTTTTGCCGGTGCGCATGTAGTCCACAATCAGCTTGGGCTCGCCGCGGCGCGAGGGGTAGTCACGCTCCCATTCCTGCTCCGTGAGGTACTGCACAAAGGTGTTCAGGCCTTCGTCCATCCACGTCCACTGGCGCTCATCGGAGTTGATGATCATGGGGAAGAAGTTGTGACCCACTTCGTGGATAATCACCGAAATCATTCCGTATTTCCGCTCGGCAGAGTAAGTGCCGTCTTTCTCGGGGCGGCCGCCGTTGAAGCACAGCATGGGGTATTCCATGCCGCCCACCGGACCGTGTACCGAAATAGCTACCGGGTACTCGTAGTCGATGGTGTACTTGGAGTAGGTTTTGATGGTGTGGGCCACCACTTCCGTAGAGTATTTGCCCCACAGCGGGTTGCCCTCTTTGGGGTAGTAGCTCATGCACATCACGGGCTTGCCGGCCTGCTTAATCTGCATGGCATCCCAGATGAATTTGCGGGACGAAGCCCAGGCAAAGTCACGAACGTTTTTGGCGGCGTAGGTCCAGGTTTTGGTGCCTTTGGCGCGCTTCTGCTCTGCCTGCTCCGCTTCCTGCTGGCTCACGATGAGCACGGGCGTTTTGGCGTTTTTAGCCTTCTCCAGGCGCTGGCGCTGGGTGGCCGTCAGGACTTCGCCGGGGTTTTGCAGCACGCCGGTGGCGCCCACCACGTGGTCGGCGGGGGCCGTAATGCTCACGCGGTAGTCACCGAAGGGCAGGGCAAACTCACCATTGCCTAGAAACTGCTTGTGCTGCCAGCCCTGAAAGTCGGAGTACACCGCCATGCGGGGGTAGAACTGGGCAATTTCGTAGAGGTAGTTCTTGTCCTCGGGGAAAAACTCGTAGCCGGAGCGCTGATTGATTTTCAGCTGGTCGTTGATGTTATAGCTCCACTTGATGCTGAACGTCACGTTCTGCTTGGGCCGCAGGGGCGTGGGCAGGTCAATGCGCATCATGGTATGGTTGATGACGTGGGGCAGGGCTTTGCCGCCTTTCAGCTTCACTTCTGAAATCTTGAAGCCGCCTTCAAAATCAGAGTTCATCAGGTACTCCAGCCCGCGGAACGACATTTTATCCGACAGCTGGCCTACCTCCGTAGACTGCGTGATGGAGTTTTTGTCCAGGATGTTCTGGTCCAGCTGCACCCACAGGTAGGTGAGAACATCGGGCGAGAGGTTGGTGTAGGTGATATCCTCGGAGCCCGTGATGGACTGCTTCTCATCATCCAGCTTCACCTGAATGTTGTAGTCGGCGCGCTGCTGCCAGTACTGGCTGCCGGGGGCACCGGAGGCCGTGCGGTACATATTGGGAGTGGGCAGCTCCGTGCCCAGCTGGGCAAATTTATCGGTGCCGGAGTTGGTGGACTGGGCAGCCAAAGGGCCAGCTACCAGCACCGCCACACCAGCCGTAAGGAAGAAATGTTTCAGCATGAAAACAGGGGTGAAACGAAAAGCAAAAGACAGAAAACCAAAGCTACGAAATGACAATGCGAAATAAGACACTTTTGGGCCGATAACGTTGCATCATAATAGGAGCCCTTATAAAGGTTGCACTTTAACCCGCCTTACACGTGCTGCAGCAATAAAACAGCGGCAATGCCGGCGGCGGCCCCGCTTACAACCAGCAGCCAGTCGCGGCGCGCCACGCGCAGAGCCCGCAGTACTATAAAGCCCAGTATCAGAATGAAAGACACAATCAGCAGCTGCCCAAGTTCCACGCCCACATTGAAAGCCAGCAGCTCCAGCACCGGCCGGCTCTGGTGGCCCAGCAGCTCGCGCAGGTAGCTGGAAAACCCCAGGCCATGAATCAGTCCGAAGCTGGCGGCCAGGGCGTTAGCCAGTGTGAGGACGATGGGTGCCCGCGGGTTTAGGCGCTGCCCGGCCTGCCGCAGATTTACCAGGCAGGTGAGGATAATGGTAATGGGAATCAGAATTTCAATCAGGGCCGGGCTGTACTGCACAAACCCCAGCGTGGCCAGCGCCAGCGTAAGGGAGTGGCCCAGCGTGAAGCTGGTGACCAGCGCCACCACGCGCCGCCAGTCCTGCAACACATAGGGCGCGCACAGCGCCAGCAGGAACACCAGGTGGTCGTAGGCCTGCAGATTGAAGATGTGGAAGAAGCCGAGCTGGAGGTAGGTCTGAAAAACGGACGACATGCGGCAAAGCTAGGGAGGGGAGTCGGAACTGCTATATTACTGCCGCAAGTGTATGTATCCTATTTCCCCGTTATGCTCAGACTATTGCTTATTTTCGGATTGCTTACCGGTATAGCTCATCCCTCCTGGTCGCAAACTTCTGACGATTCTCTCCTCCACAATGCCCGGCCGGCAGCTGCCGCCGCAAACTATACCCACGCTGATACCCTGCGCGCCATTCAGGCTATTTATCGGAAACACCGCCGCAGCGCGAGAATAATGCTGGGTTTAACTCCTGTGCTTGCCGCTGGAGCATCTATTCTGGGTCGCGAGTTTGGGTAGCTGATGATGACACACTACCTGTTATAGGAATCTTTGTGGGAGCACTAGGCACTGGTGCCCTTACTTATGCCGCTCTAAACACTTACGCCAGAAACTCGCGGGGTAGCGAGCGGGACATAGTGTTGCTCTACGAGCAGAAACATCAGTTGCCCCGGCGTATTCAACGTCAGTTATCCGGGCAGCTGGCTAAACGGCCCTAAGTTCTGCGATAAACAACTCGCCCAAAGCCAGCAGGTGGTAAGTAGAAGAGAAGTCGAATGGGAAGCAGGTCGGAAATACCGACATAAAAACAAAGCCATAAATCCGGCGCAGTAATGCTGCTACTCCTGTGCGAAGGCAGTATTTTGCGAGGAAATTCACTTCTCAATTATCGTTTCGCTTTTATGATTAAACCCTTACTCGTAAGTGGCTTTATTTGCTTGTGTGCCATGAGTGCCCGGGCGCAGGCGCCGGTCACCAATCTGGAGTCCGAAACCTTTAAGCAGCATCTGCGCAGTCAATATCTGCAAAACGATACGGCGCAGGCCGTAATTAACCTCTACAGCAAGAGGCAGGCCGGCGGCGCCAGCTGGATTTTAGGCTCGGCCCTGACGGCCCTGCGCATTGTTACCGCCAGCGGACGTCAGACAGATGTTGGGGGCGGCTACGTCATGCAGGAAGAGGCACCCAGTCCGGCGGCGGCCTTAATGGTAATGCCGTTTGTGGCCTACGGGGTAGGTAAGCTGCTGCACTACAGCAATGGCAACCTGGAAAAGATTGTTACGGCATACGGCGCCGGGCAACCACTGCCGCGCAATGTGCGCCGCAAGCTAAAGCCCCGGTTCTTCGACCAGCCTATTATCCAGTACAAGCCCGTCGAAGTTAAGCCGGCCAACTAAGTATGAAGCAACTAGCCTTTCTCGTGGCCTTCCTGCTAACCGGCCTGGCGGTGCAGGCCCAAACGCCTCCGCTGCCATCAGAAGCGGCAACTACTACCAAACCCGTTATTCCCGTTGACTCCGGAGCGGTGCTGCTATTTAACGATTGGTACTTGCCCAGCTACCACCCCAAAGGCACCGAGGCCGATACCACCGGCGCCCTGCTGAGTATGTTCCGCAAAAAGCGCTACGCGGGCTGGGTTTACGTGCTGCCCTTCATGGCCGGCACCATGCTGGCCCTGCCCGTAGAGCACACCGATGAGTACGGCAACCGCAGCGTAGCCGATGAAGCGGTTTCGCCCCCGCTGGGGGCTGCGGTGCTGGCCGGTACCGTAGCGGGCTTTATCGTGCATGCCACTATGTTCAATAAAGCGCATCTGAAGGCAGTAGACGATGCGTATGCAGCCGGTAAGCCTATTCCGGCTAAATACCGCAGCCGGCTTAATGCCAATCACTTTGCCGAAGCCGCCTACCTGCGCGAGGCAATTCGCCAGCAGCAGGAGCGGGAACAAATGCAGCGCCTCACCCAAAAAACGAACAACGGCTCAGAATAAGTCAGCCATAAACTGGCTTCCCGGAAGCCCTCATTGGTTTTATCTCCGATGGGGGCTTGCTTGTTGTAGGATAATGATTCCGACTGGCGGCCGCCCCGGTCAACCCGCCGTGGGGCTTCCGCGTTGGGAGAAACCCGCTTTTCCTGTCTCTGATGTTACGATTTTTCCTGTTGACTGCAGGTCTGCTGCTGGGCAGCGTCCCGCTACTGGCGCAAACCCTGCCCGCACCGGATACCACCCGCACCGTGCTGCTCCCGGAAACCACCGTAACCGGCTACGGGCAGGAGCTGCCGCTGCGCCGCACCGCCGCCGGTATTGGGATAGTAGATGCCCGCGTTATCAACCAGTTTAACCAGGCTTCTCTTACGGCGGCCGTGAATACGCTGCCTGGCGTGCGACTGGAGGAGCGGGCCACCGCCAGCTACCGCCTCAGCGTGCGGGGCAGCACGCTCCGCTCGCCGTTTGGGGTGCGCAATGTGAAGGTTTACTACAACGATATTCCCTTCACCGAGGCCAGCGGCAGCACCCCGCTCAACCTGCTGGACCCTGCTATCATTGGGCGCATTGAAGTGCTGAAAGGCCCGGCGGGCAGTGCCTATGGTGCCGGCACCGGCGGGGCCGTACTGTTCAGCAGCCCGCGGCCGGCCGCGGGCACCACCCGCCTGCAAACCGGCTTCACGGCGGGCAGCTTTGGGCTGCGGCGCTATAATGTAGCCGCCGAAAGCGCCACGGAAAAAGCCAGTTGGCGCGCCCAATACGTGCGCCAGACCCTGGATGGCTACCGCCAGCAGAGCGCCCAGCGCCGGGATGTGGTGGCCCTGGATGGGGAGCTGCGGCCTTCTGATGAGCGCACTGTGGCGCTGCATCTGCTCTATACCGATCTGGATTATCAGCTGCCCGGTGGCCTCACGCTGGCGCAGTTTCAGCAGAACCCCCGGCAGGCTCGCCCCGATAGTCCGGCCGGGCCGGGCACTGTGGCGCAAAAGGCGGCCTACCGTTCCCGCACTGCCCTGGTGGGCGGTTCGCACCAGTACCAATTCTCGCCCCGCCTCAGCAATAAAACCGTGTTGTATGGCTCCGGCTCGGTTATTCGCACCCCATTCTTGGTAGACTATGAGCGGAACACGCTGCTGGGGCTGGGCGGGCGCACCGCCTTCCGTTACCAGACTACCCTGGCCGGACATACGCTCCGTTTGCTGGCGGGGGCAGAGGTGCAAAGCAGCTTCGAGAATTCCCGCAACTACCGCAACCAGGGTGGCACGCCCGGGGCGCTGCGCTACGATGATGAAATCCGGACGGCCACGGGCTTCGGCTTTACCCAGGCCGACTGGGAGTTGCCCGCCGGCTGGCTCCTGACGCTGGGGGCCAGCTACAACCGCCTGGCCTACCGCATTGCCCGGGTTTCGGATGCGGCTGCGCAACCGGATACCTATCAGTTTAAGCGAAGCTTCCGCCCGGAGGTTTCCCCGCGGGTGGCTCTGCTGAAGGAGCTCAGCCCCAAAATTTCGGCCTACGCCAGCGTGAGCACCGGCTTCTCGCCGCCCACCGAAGAAGAAATTCGCCCTTCCGATGGCAGCCTGAACGCCGACCTGCAGGCCGAGCGCGGCACCAGCTACGAAATCGGAACCAGGGGGCAGCTATTGGCCGACCGGCTCACGTTTGATGTTTCGGTGTTTGATTTTGAGCTCCGCCAAACCATTGTAACCCGCAGCAATGCGCAGGGCACCGCCTTGTTTTCCAACTCCGGGGCCACCCGCCAGCTGGGGGCGGAGGTAGCGGCCAGCGGCTGGCTGTGGAAGCCTGCATCGGTGGAAGGGGGGACCTCCAATGTGCCTACCCCCGAAGCTGGTCTGCGGGCGTGGGCCAGCTATGCCTACAACCACTTCCGGTTTCAGACTTACCAGCAAGGCAGTAATGACTACACCGGCAACCGCCTGACGGGCACTGCGCCGCACACCCTCAGCGCGGGCCTGAATGCCAGCCTCCGGCAAGGGTTTTACCTCACGCCCAGCCTCAGCCACCAGGCCCGCCTGCCCCTCAACGATGCCAACACCGTGTTTGCCCCCGGCTACTGGACTTTCGCCGCCCGGGGTGGCTGGCGGCAGGTGATACAGGAACACCTGGAGCTGGATGTTTTTGCGGGTATTGAAAACGCGACCGATAGAAAATACAGCCTAGGCAACGACCTGAATGCCTTCGGTAACCGCTTCTACCAGCCGGCGCCGGGCCGCAACTACTACGGGGGTGCTACGGTAGGCTGGCGCTGGCAGAGCTATTAATCTGAAAGATAAAAGCCCCGCCAGCATATTGCCAGCGGGGCTTTAACGTTTTCAAGGATTACCCAACGGCCGGAATTTCCACGTTGTTGAAGCGGATCTGGTGGCCATCTTCCAGTACGGCTTCCACCACGGCATCCTTGCTCACGCGGCCGGAGAGAATGTCCTTCGACAGCTCATTCAGCACCAGGCGCTGAATCACGCGCTTCAGCGGCCGGGCCCCAAACTGCGGGTCAAAGCCCTGTTCGCCGAGGTAGTCCAGCACCTCGTCGGTGGCTTCCAGCCGGATGCCGGCTTCTTCCAGGCGGTGCTGAATCTGCTTGAACTGGATGTCCACAATTTTGCGGATTTCCTTGCGCTTGAGGGGCTGGAACATCACAATCTCGTCGATGCGGTTCAGGAACTCGGGGCGCATGTGCTGCTTCAGGCGCTCTACTACTTCCTCGCGGGTGCGGTCCACCACTTCGTCGTGGTTGTATTCATTCAGCTCTTTGAAGTTCTTCTGAATGATATCCGCCCCCGTGTTGGAGGTCATGATGATGATGGTATTCTTGAAGTTCGCCACCCGGCCTTTGTTGTCGGTGAGGCGGCCATCATCCAGCACCTGCAGCAGAATGTTGAACACATCGGGGTGGGCCTTCTCAATTTCGTCGAGCAAAATCACGGAGTACGGCTTGCGGCGCACGGCCTCCGTCAGCTGGCCGCCCTCATCGTAGCCCACGTAGCCGGGAGGCGCCCCAATCAGGCGCGATACGGCATGGCGCTCCTGGTACTCGCTCATATCAATGCGCACCATGTTGTTCTCATCGTTGAACAGGTACTCGGCCAGGGCCTTGGCCAGCTCGGTTTTACCCACGCCGGTAGTGCCCAGGAAAATGAACGAGCCAATGGGCCGCTTGGGGTCCTGCAGGCCGGCGCGGGAGCGGCGCACGGCATCGGAAATGGCCGCAATGGCTTCGCTCTGGCCGGCCACACGCTTGCCCAGCTCTTCTTCCAGGTGCAGCAGCTTCTCGCGGTCCGACTGCAGCATTTTACTCACCGGAATGCCCGTCCATTTGGCTACCACCTCGGCAATGTCCTCCTGAGTTACCACTTCCTGCAGCATGGAGCCGCCTTCTTTGCTGGCGTTGGCAATGTCCTGGGCCTCTTTCAGCTTGGCTTCGGCTTCCTGAATCTTGCCGTAGCGCAGCTCGGCCACGCGGCCGTAGTCGCCCTGGCGCTCGGCCTGGTCGGCTTCCAGCTTGTAGCGCTCAATGGCTTCTTTCTGCTCCTGAATGTTGGTGAGCACCGATTTCTCGTTTTCCCACTGGGCTTTCAGGTCGTCGCGCTTCTCGCTCAGCTCGCTTAGCTCCTTGCTCAGCACGGCCTCCCGGTCCTTGTTGTTTTCGCGACGGATGGCTTCGCGCTCAATTTCCAGCTGCATAATGCGGCGCTGTACCTCGTCCAGCTCAGCGGGCATGGAGTTCAGCTCAATGCGCAGCTTGGCGGCCGCCTCGTCCATCAGGTCAATAGCCTTGTCGGGCAGGAAACGGTCGGTGATGTAGCGGCTACTCAGCTCCACGGCGGCAATTACGGCGTCGTCGGTGATGCGTACGCCGTGGTGCAGCTCGTACTTCTCCTTGATACCGCGCAGAATGCTGATGGCGTCTTCCTGCGAAGGCTCGTCCACCATTACGGCCTGGAAGCGGCGCTCCAGGGCCTTGTCCTTCTCAATGTACTTCTGGTATTCCTTGAGCGTGGTAGCGCCAATGGAGTGCAGCTCGCCGCGGGCCAGGGCAGGCTTCAGCAGGTTGGCGGCATCCATGGCACCCTCGCCACCGCCACCGGCCCCAATGAGGGTGTGCATCTCATCAATGAACAGAATAATCTGCCCTTCGGAGTCGGTTACTTCCTTGATAACGGACTTGAGGCGCTCCTCAAACTCGCCCTTGTACTTGGCGCCGGCCACCAGCAAGCCCATATCCAGGCTCATGATGATTTTGTCCTTGAGGTTTTCGGGCACGTCGCCGGCTACAATGCGCTGGGCCAGGCCCTCCACAATGGCGGTTTTACCCACGCCGGGCTCGCCCAGCAGCACGGGGTTGTTCTTGGTGCGGCGGGAGAGAATCTGCAGCACGCGGCGAATTTCCTCGTCGCGGCCAATCACGGGGTCCATTTTGCCGGAGCGCACCTGCTCGTTCAGGTTGCGCGAGTAGCGGTTCAGGCTCTGGTACTGGTCCTCGGCGGTTTGGCTGGTTACTGTGCGGCCCCCGCGCAGCTCCTTAATGCCGGCTTTCAGGTCTTTTTCGTTGAATCCCGCGTCCTTCATCAGCGTGGCTACGCTGTCTTTGCCGCCCAGCAAACCCAGCAGCAGGTGCTCCACGGATACGTACTCATCCCCAAACTCCTTGAGGAAGCCCGAGGCGCGCTGCAGCGCCGAGTTGGCATCGTTGGACAGGTACGGCGAGCCGCCGCTCACCTTGGGGTAGGCAGCTACAATGGCGTCCAGGCGCGGGGTAAGAATATTGAGGTTGACGCCCAGTTTCTTGGCCAGAAACGACAGCACATTCTCGTCGCTCTGGAAAAGGCCCTTCAGCAAATGGCCAGTTTCAATGGCCTGCTGCTGGTTGGCGCCGGCAATTTCAGTGGCCTTCTGCACGGCCTCCTGTGCCTTAATGGTATAGTTGTTAAAGTTCATGGCTACTAGGGCTTAAGTAGATGCTTCGGTTAAGAAGTTCTACGAGTGCCCTAGCAAACCGGGTGCAGAAGAGTTTTTGCTGACTTTTTGGCTGGTTTTGAATTCTGTTTTATTAATTTTTGTGAAGTAATGTCATGATAAATTATGCCGGCCAGAACTGGCTGCCTGAAGATATAGATAAGTTGCTATAAGCAATTGAATCTATTTTCCTTGATAATGTGCGAATATTCCGCAGATGGCGCGTAGCATCTGCATAAGTGACATTAGGGGGAAATTCATGCGCTAAAGATTCTCGTACGCCTAGAAATGATTCAAGATATAATGTATAATTTTTTTTGTATTTTATATTTATTGATTTAAAAATATCTTCTATTTCGAGTGTAGAAAACATTTTTTTTATGTTGTCAATAGAGGGGTACTTCTTATTTCCATAAATATGTACACCTCTTATAAAAGAAGGCAATGTAGAGTTGTTATTAGATATCATAAATGAAAAATCGGTAAAGTTAACCTTTAATGAAGCTGCGTGCTCATTCCCATTGAAAGTAAAGTTTTTAAATAGGCTACTTTGATGACGAATATATATTATTTTTCTAGTTTTTTGTGGTAATTTATCCATTGTTGCATGTTGTAATCTGAGTTTAGATATCCAGTCATCTATTAATGATTTAAGATAATTTTCCAAGGATGAGCAAGTTAATAGTATAGAGCCTTGAAAAGCTAATGTTTTTGATTTGTAACTTAAACTGCTGGCTCTGAATTCATTGCATCTTATTAATAAATCTTCAATAGTTGATTCAAATTGAATGAGGGCAATGCTTTTGGAATATGCCATTTATTTTAATAAAGATTTTATAGTGTCAGAAAATCTATTAATTCTATATTTTACAAATCCCTCATCACTTGTATGGGCAATAACGCTAGAAATAAATTTTTCGTCAGATAAAAGTTTAGTGGTTGCGGTAATAACTTGCTCTTTTTTAGTGACTAAAGCTAGTCGCTCTTTATTTGTCAATCGAGCAAATGAAACCATTTGTGCATCAAAGAGAGCGGCATTAAAGGTTTTTTTAGCTTTTATATCAGCATCATATACTTTGAAAGCAATGTCTCCGTAGATTTTATTAATAGAATCTATGCTTTGCTCAAATACTCCCTTCCAATTGGATAATTGCTCTTTGCTTGTATTGCGGTGGGTTTCACAAAATTGATTTAAGTATGTTACAAACGGTTTCTTGTACTCTTGAAAATTTTCATACAGAGCGAAAAACCTCAAGATAAGTTCTTCGCTTCTCATGCGTTTGTCTTTATGCATTGATGTTAGGTCAATCCAAACTCTGTCTTGAGCTAATTTTTCAATTGCTTCTATTAGTGGGCCATAGTAAATGCCGTGTCTTAATTCTTGAGGATTTAACTTTACTGACCCCGTGTTTAGTCGTTCAAATACATCAAATTTAATTTGAGGATGCGTAGTTTTTAATATAACAATACATCTTAATGTTCTGTTTAATATATGTTTTTGAAATCTAGAATCTAAATCACTGAACTTATTTCCTTCAAGTTCGGGATATGCAGTTAGCCCTTGTAGGGCAAACTCATCTTCTAAATAAAGCTTTATACTAGTTAAGCGTTGGTTTCCATCTATAACACTTAGTGTTTCATCGGATCCTTGGCTTAGGTATATTACAGGAATGGGGCATTGTATAATCAGGGATTCAATAAGTCTTGAAGCTTGTGCTCTGTTCCATACAAAAGCCCTTTGGAACTCAGGTATCACCATGCTTTTGTTTTTTAAATAATTATGAATAGTTGATATTGTAAAATCATAAGTTTCGGTATTTAATCGACGTTGCTCAGGCTTTATATCAAGGATTTCTGAGCTTATATCATCATCTTCAACTGGGAACAGACGGTCTGCAAGAGATTTTGTGGGTTTGCTCATTATAATTTTAGAGAAAGTGACAAAACAAGTTTATTGGCTCCATTTTAAGTGGGCTAGTTTTGGCAAGTTAATAAGAAATAGTTGGCCCGTTTTAAGCTCAAAGTGGTGCGAGCTTATAGCTCGTGACCAGCCATATGGTGGAGGTTGTACCTGCACTGGAGTAAAGCGACAAACTACGTCGGGGCAGCCAGGCAAGAGAAGAGACAATGGAAGGTGTAGCCTCACGAACGGTACGCTAAACTAGCGCCAGCACTGCAGGATTGGATAAACAGGGCATAAAAGCCGGAAAAACCGCGCAGCTTATTCTCCCTTCCGAAATACCTTCTTCCCCAGCAGCACTATTTTCTCAACCACGAAACCAATCAGTAAGCCGCCAATAGCACAGGACAGCGCTTTGGCCAGCCAGGCCACCGCCGGTAGGTGGGCTAAAGCCACTTCCAGCTCGTGCAGTAAATGAGCGGTAAAGGGAATGCCGTGGGCTATGATTTCGGCGCCCACCCAGAGCATGGCGGCCGTACCCACATAGCTTAAGATGTTCAGGAAGTGCGGCATGAATTTTACGATGCCGCGCCCCAGTTTTTGCGTAGCGGGGTGGTATTTATCCTGGGCCATGTGTACCCCCACATCGTCGGCTTTCACAATCAGGCCCACAAAGCCATACACGGCCACGGTAATAAAAACGGCCACGGCCGCCATAACCACAATCTGGTTTACTATCGGCTGCTCAGTTACCTGGCTGTAAGCAATGGCCATAATTTCGGCCGACAGGATAATATCGGTGCGCACGGCCCCCGCCACCCGTTCCTTTTCCAGCTCCTCCGGCGTAATTCTCTCTACCTGCTCGCTTTCCACGTCCACCTCGTGGTGCTTGCTGAACATGGAGTGCACCTTTTCATACCCTTCGAAGCATAAATAAGCCCCGCCCAGCATTAGAATGGGCGTAATGGCCCAGGGAGCAAAATACCCCAGTACCAAAGCCGCCGGGCTCAGAATCAATAACTTATTGATCAGGGACTTTTTGGCTATCTGATAAATAATAGAAAGCTCCCGGGAGGGGTCGAGGCCCACCACATATTTGGGCGTAACCGCCGTATCATCGATGACGATGCCCGAAACTTTGCCGGTGGTTTTGGCTACCTGGGCGGGCACGTCATCCAGACTGGCTGCACTCACTTTTACCAACGCGGAAATATCATCCAGTAGCGCAAAAAAGCCTGAAGCCATACGGTATGTGCCTGTTCCTTAATTCTATTTTTCAGGCACTCATGCATTTCGCATAGCCCAGCTCGGCGGAAAGATATCGTGATTTTCTCACTCGCACGAACTGGTAGCGTGCGGCTGGGCATACAATAGGGCTATATTTTCTGGTGCGGGGCGGCAAACTACATGAAAGCCAACCCGGCGGCCAGCGTCACGCGTTAGCCTGCGTTAAACCCGCCTCAGCAGCCCCAGCCCGCCGAAACAGCCACCCCGAAGCCACCCACAGCCCCGCAAACACGGAATTCAGTACCACGACCCACAATACACCCATGTTTAGTTCCGGCCGCCAGATCAGCATGGCCACAAACGGAACGGCAAACTGCGTAAGCGCCGTGGCAAACAGGGCAGTAGCCATGCCGCGCGGCCGGAGCTGCGCCACTATGGCCCCAATAAAGCCAACAGCCAGCACCCCGCCATACAGCAGGTTGGCCGGGTTGTCCTCGCTGCCGATGAAGCCCACGGCCAGGTTGCCCCACACGAGCAGCAGCGTCGCTGCCACCGCTATACCCACCGCCCATTTATAGGCGCTGTTGCGGCCCCGGCTGGCTACCAGCAAATAAAGGAGCCCCGTGCCCAGGAGCAGAACACCGGCCAGCACGAAATCGGAGATACTCCAGGCCATTTCCCGGGTGAACTGCATAGCTACAAAAGGAATAAGCAGCAGAAAGGCTACCACCAGCGTGAGACGAAGAATGCTTTTGTTAAGCGTCATGATAGGAAAGGTAGAGGGCCAGCTTAATGAAGTTTAGTGCGCGACTTTACTATGCCAGCCGCCGGCCCGGCTGGGAGCCGGTAGCGTGGGCGGCGCGGCGAAACAGCCACCCGGAAACAGCCCACAGCCCCGCGAAAAGGGCATTGGCCACCACCACATTCACCAGGTACACGGAGGGTTCGGCCACGTCAGCGGCGGGCTTCCAGATAAACAGTGCAATAATGGTCACCACCACGTAAGTGAGCGAGGCGGCGAACATGGCATTGGAGGTGCCCATGGGCCGGAAGCGCGCCACCAGGGCTCCTGCCAGCGCCACTAGCAGCACACCGCCAAACAGGAGATTGGCCGGGTTGTCCTCGCTCCCCACCAGGCCTACGGCGGCATTGGCCCACACCAGCAGCAGCCCGGCCAGCACGCCCACTCCGGCCGCCAGCCGGTAGGTAGAGGTGTTGCCCATGCGGGCTATCAGCAGGAACGTGAGGCCCGCCCCAAACAGCAAGACGCCGGCGAATACAAAATCAGAAAACGTCCAGTTTACTTCCCGGGTGAACTGCATAGCCACCAGCGGGATAAGCAGCAGAAACGCCGTAACCAGCGCAAGACGAAGAAGGCTTTTGGGGAAAGGCATGGCCGTGAGGTTTGTTGGGTTCAATGATGAAAGATGACGGATCAAAAAAGGGGAGAGTAGGGGCCGGTACCAGGGGCGGTGCGGGGCCCGGGCAGGCGGGCGCCGACCGGGATAAGTATGATGAAAGCAAAGCAAATAAAAGAACTTTGTATTTCAAAGTAAGTGTAGGCAAATTAATTTTTGCGGGAGGTAAAATATTAATGGAAAGTGCTTTAGATGGCCGGGGTGAGGTGCTAATCCAATAGGATGGTGCGTTCCACGTGCAGCTGCTCCAGGAAAATTTCGTCGTGCGATACTACCAGCAGGGTGCCGTGGTAGTCCTGGAGGGCGGCCGTGAGGATTTCCAGGTTCTGCAGGTCGAGGTTGTTGGTGGGCTCATCCAGAATAATGAGGTCCGGGGCCTGGTGGCTGATCATGAGGCAGCACAGGAGCAGCCGCATTTTCTCGCCGCCGCTGAGGGTACTGCAAGGTTTATCCCAATGCTCCTTGGTAAACAGGAAGCGGTTCAGCCGAATCTTTACTTCGTGTTCCTGCAGTGCCGTGGCATTGAATTGTTGGGCTTGCTCATACACGCTAAGCTGGCCCTTGATTAAGGAGTAATCCTGGTCAATAAAAACGGCTTTATCCCCGGCGCGCACCATTGCCCCAAGCGTAGGCTGCAAGTGGCCGAGTAGTAATTTAATTAACGTGGTTTTACCGGACCCGTTCAGCCCTTTCAGGGCTACCCGTTCGCCACTCCGGATCTGGAAACTCAAGGCCTGCTGCCAAAGTAAGCGCTGGCTGTAGCCATAGTTAACGCCTTGGGCGTGAAGTAATATTCTGCCTTTATGAAGGGTGGAATTATCAAAGCCAAACTTCATTCTGTCGATGTCGGGTAGCTCCTTGCGCAGCTCGCTCAGCTCCTGGGAAATGGCGCCCACTCTCTCCGCATGAATGCCTTTGAGGCGGGAGGAGCTATTCTCCGCGTTATTGCGCATCATGCCCAGCACAATGGTGGGCAGGCCGGCCTTCTCCTGCTTCTTCTTGCCCCGGGCATCCAGCTTTTGCTTTCTTTCCAGAGACTCCCGTTCGGTTTCTTTGGCTTTGCGCAGGGCTTTCTCCTGGCTCTTCACATCCTGGTGCAGCGCCTGGCTTGCTACCTGCTTCTGCTCGACATAAAATTCATAGTTTCCGCCATACAGCGTTAGGCCCCGCTTGCTTAGCTCGCAAACAGTAGGTAGCAGGTTCAGCAGCTTCCGGTCGTGGCTCACCACCAGCAGGGTACACGGGCTGGTTTTAATGAAGGCATACAGCATCTGCCGGCCGGCGGTGTCCAGGTGGTTGCTGGGCTCATCCAGCAAGACTATTTCGGGGTGATGAATGGCAATACCCGCCAGGAATACCTTGGTTTTCTGGCCGCCGCTCAGGCCGGCCAGTCGTTGGGCCAGGCTTACCTCGGGCAGGCCCCAGTGAAGCAAGGCTTCCTGGCTGCGCTCCTCAATGGTCCAGTCGTCGTCCAGCGTGGCCAGATTGGCGTCCGTCACATTGCCGGCAAGGATTTCCTGCAAGGCAGCTAGTTTACCGGCAACGCCGAGCGCCTGGGCAACGGTCAGGTCACCAAACTGCCCGAAATGCTGCGGTATATAGTACGGCTTGGTGCTGGCATTTACGAGCCCATTGGCAGGGGGCAAAACCCCGGCAATAATTTGCAGCAGAGTAGATTTTCCTACCCCGTTATGGCCGATTAGCGCAATCTTCTGGTGGTTATTAACCGCCAGATGCAGGCCGTTGAACAACACGTCTTTATTGGGGTGGGTATACCCCAGGTTTTGTAGAACCAGCATAATTTCTTTCTCAAAAAAGCGAATGGCTATAGCTACCCACGCTGGGGTGACTACTCGTGTTTTGAAAGAAATCAGCTATTACATAAACCAGTATTTACTGCTTGAGGAAGCTAAATTAAGCATTCTGACTTAAGGCCGCCTCTGCTGCCCGGCGCCTTAGCTCCGCTCAACCAGGAACACATATAGTACGGCAGTATAATGCCTATATACCACCAGCAGAAAGTATAAGGCGCAGGAACAACATAAAGTTGTGATTTTTTAGGACAATTTATATTTAAGTATTGACTATTTTTATATTGTTAAAGAAGTGGTTTTCGTGCTGTTATATCCTTAATCTAACCTCAACTATGAAAAAGTCCCATTTGTTAATTGCCTTTGCACTCCTGGCAAGCAGGGTATCGGCTCAGTCTAATAGCAGCACCGTGGTGCAGGCTGGCCATAATAATGAGGCCTATGTAGAGCAAGTAGGCGAACAGAATACCGCGTCGCAAAACCAAAAGGGCAACCTTAACCAGGCCTCTATTTTGGAATCTGGCATGTCTAACACTGCCCGGCAGCAGCAACAAGGTGTGAGTAATACTGCCAGTATTGTAATGGACTTATCAAATGGGGCTACGGCGCTCCAAACCCAGAAAGGAAACAACAATCTGGCTACTGCGGATCATGATATGACCATTGGTATTTCGGAGCAGCGGCAGACCGGTAATTCCAATATGGCAACGGTACATCAGCAATATGGGCTGGCTACAGCCTATCAGGAGCAGATAGGCAACCACAATACTGCTTCTTCCGATCAGGCTGTTCTTCCTGGTAATGAGCAAATCTCGAAACAGTATCAATACGGTGACTACAATGAGGCTTCCATAACGCAGGGGAGGTTTGATCAGTATGCGCTGCAACTCCAGAATGGGAACCACAATAAGGCCAGCGTGAATCAGTATTATGACAATAATGTATCCGAGCAGTACCAATACGGAAATTACAATGAGGCTACCGTAACGCAGTTGTATAGCGGTGTTAACAAAGCCCTGCAGGTACAGCAGGGAAACTATAATGTGGCCACAATAGACCAGGACGCCGCATTCAACAACACAGCCACCCAACGACAGCGCGGCAACCGAAACCAGGCAGAGATAACGCAGGGCTATGATAATGAGGCCACCCAGACCCAGGAGGGCAACAACAACGAAGCCCGCATTGGGCAGGGTAATGATAATGAAGCCTGGCAGCGGCAAATAGGTAACGATAATACCGCCGTAACGCAGCAGGCCAGCCACAATAGCAGCACTATCACGCAGGTGGGCAATGGCAATTCAGCCACCGTCATTCAGGCTATACCGTAGCCTCCCGCTGGTGCCGTTTCCGGGTCTGCGGTCTAACTAAGGCCGTTATGCTGCGCGGTGCGCGGCATAACGGCCTTTTTATTGCTTCTCCCAACGGCCGGGTGCTGCTGCCAGAAAAGCGTACCGGTTTTGTGCTGCTCTACCGCAGCGCATTACCTTGCCCAACAGGCAGGCGGCGGAAAGCATACTTTTCGACGGCGGCCGGGTTGTCACCAAGGAGGCGCAACTGGCGTTTCCGGCTCATCGTCTTACTCCCATGCTCGACCTTGTTATTGATGCCCGTCCGGCAGCCATCAGCGCCGGTTTTAACGTGCGCCGGATTCTGCCCTACCGGCTGCGGCGCATGTTGGGCCCGTTTATTTTTATGGACCACGCCGGGCCCGTGCACGTAGCGCCGCAGACCATGCACAACCTGGATGTGCTGCCCCACCCGCACATCGGCCTCAGCACCGTGAGCTACCTGTTTGGCGGCCAGGTCACGCACCGCGACAGTCTGGGCGTGGAGCAAATCATCCGGCCCGGCGAAGTAAACTGGATGACGGCCGGCCACGGTATTGCCCACTCTGAGCGGTTTGAGGACCCCGCCGCGCTGGCCGGTGGCGCCCTGGAAATGGTGCAGACCTGGGTGGCCCTGCCCGAAGCCGCCGAAGAATCGGCCCCCGCCTTCACCAACTACCAGCCGCACGAACTGCCCGTCTTCACCGAGCCTGGCGTGTGGATGCGCCTGATTGCCGGTGATGCTTTCGGCCTGCACAACGACGTAAAAACCCACTCTCCGCTATTTTATCTGCATGTGGTGCTGCAACCCGGTGCCCGCTTCGGCCTGCCGCGCGGCTACCCCGAGCGGGGCGCCTACGTGGCCAAAGGCAGCGTGGAAGTGAACGGCCAGCGCTACACCGCCGGCCAGCTGCTGGTATTTACCCGTGGCATAGACCCGGTGCTGGTGGCCCACGAGGCCAGCACGCTCATGCTGCTGGGCGGTGAGCCGCTGGGGGAGCGGTTTATCTGGTGGAATTTCGTTTCCTCAAGCCGGGAACGGATAGAGCAGGCCAAAGCCGACTGGAAAGCCGGCCGCATAGCCCTGCCGCCCAATGATAATGAGGAGTTTGTGCCGCTGCCGGAGGATAAATCCCGCCCGGCCGGCTCGCCACCGCCTCAACCCCTGTCATAAGGGAGAAGTTAAGTCTGCTGGTACTGCTTACGCTGCGCCCGTACCCGGAGCGGCGGGCAGGGTGTGCAGCAGCCATTGATACAGCCGGTCTACATCCGGTTTGTGGAATAGCTCGGTGCCGGGGTTCATGGTGGCGGCAGTTCCACAGGCCACGCCCAGGCGCACGGTTTCCTGCAGGGAGAGGCCGGTAGCCAGCCCATATACCAGCCCTGCTACCATACTGTCGCCGGCCCCTACGGTGCTGCGCTTCTTCACGGCGGGGGCCGGCACATAATCCACCGTATCCCGGGTCACGAGGCAGGCGCCCTGGGGGCCGAGGGAGATGACGACTATCTGGCAGCGGCCGTCTCGCACCAGGGTTTGGGCGGCTTCGGCCGCGGTATGGCTGTCCAGCTCGGGCACGCCCGCCAGCTTGCTCAGCTCGCCCAGGTTGGGTTTGGCCAGGTATACGCCTTCGGCCAGCGCCGCGTGCAGGGCCGGGCCGGAGGTATCCAATAGCACCTTGCTGCCGCGCTGCCTGGCCGCTCGCACTACCTGGGCCAGCAGCTCCGGCTCTACGCCCGGCGGCAGGCTCCCGCTGATGACGAGAAACTCGGGCGGCTCGGGCAGCTGCTGCAGGGTATTCAGCACCTGTTGCTGTTCCTGGGGCAGCAGCGGGGTGCCGGGCATCCCAAATCGGTACTGCTGGCCATTGGAGGCATCTACCACAATAAAATTTTCGCGGGTGCGGCCCGCAATGCTTACCGGCTGTTGCAGGATCTGCTCTTGGGTAAGCAGCTCCTGCAGGAGCGTGCCCGTAGGCCCGCCGGCCGGGAAAATAGCCAACGAATCGGTTGCCAGACGCTTTAGGGCCCGGGATACGTTGATGCCTCCTCCACCCGGCTCAAACCGGGGCGGGGCGCATTGTAGCTTCTGGTCGGGAATAATCTGGTCGGCCGTGGTGCTTTTATCCACGGCGGGGTTTAGCGTGAGCGTAACGATACGGGCCATAAGTGCGGGCAGGGCAATAGCGCCAGGGCGCCAGGTTTATAGCGTGTACTGTCCCGGTGCGCAAGTGTTGGACCGCGGTAGAATTTCGATCTGAAACTCTTACCAAAAAACCGCTTGCGCCCTCCAGATAGGGCTATCCGGAGGGCGTAGGCGCACGGTAAAAGCAGGTTTACCGATGATGCTCTTCGTGCAGCTGGCTGTTCATGATAGTGGCCAGCATAGAATCTGGCAGAACCAGGCTGGAGAAGAAATTGACTTTGGCCCCGAGCGTGGGCAGCGAGCGGGACTCACCCTCCATCAGGGCATCGTAGCCATCCTCGGCCACCCGGCGGGCGTCGGCGGTGTGGTGGGCGGCGCGGGTATGCTCGGCGTGGGCCGTGCGGAAGAAGTTGGTATCCGTAGGGGGTGGGCAGAGAATGGTCATCGTTACGGCCGATTTCTGCTGCTTCAGCTCATGCTGCACGGCTTCCGAGAAGCTTAGTACAAAGGCTTTGGTGGCGGCATACACGGCCTGGCAGGGGCTGGGGGAGAAGGATGCCACCGAGCCCACCTGCAGAATGCGGCCTTCGTTGCGGGCCACCATCTCGCGCAGGTAAAGCTTGGTGAGGTGCACCAGGGAGGCCGCGTTTACCTGAATAATGTTGAGCTCGGTCTGCAGGTCGGTAACCGTGAAATAGCCGGTTTCGCCAAATCCGGCATCATTCACCAGGGCGTCAATGCGCAGGCCGCGCCGGGTGGTTTCGGTATAAATCTGCTCTGAGCTTTCGGGTAGGCTCAGGTCGTAGGGCAGCAGCACAATATCTACGCCCCCAAATTCCTGGTGCAGCAGGCGGGCTGCTTCCTGGAGCTCATCGAGGTGACGGGCCACCAGCACAACGCGGTAATCGTCGCGCGCAAAGCAGCGGGCCAGCTCAAAACCAATGCCACTGGAGGCACCGGTTATTAAGGCGGTTTGGTCGTTCATGGCGGTAAAGGTTAAGGTGAATACTTTCCTCTATTAAGTTACTGATATATAGACAAATTAATTCCGGGAAGGTGGCATGGGGTCGAGAGCAAAGTGCAGCAGCTCAACAGTATAGTCGCAGAGACAGCTGCCATGCGAAACTGATTTACCGGATACAACCCCACACGCTGCTGACAGCGCCAAAACAGGGCGCAGCCTTAACCCGACGGCGCCTGGGGCGTAGGTAAAGGGGCAGTTAGTGCTTTTTTCTACCTGATTACCCTCCTGCCATGGCTTCTAATTTCCAGCAAAAGCGCGCTTCCTTTCACGAAAACAAACAGCTGCGGCAGGACCGCTACGAGTTGCTCCAGCAGCTTACGGATTGGCTGGAGACACCCATGGTGGTGCTGGGGTTTGGCTGGCTGGTGCTGCTGGGCGTGGAGCTGGTCTGGGGCTTATCGGCAGAGCTGGAGCTGCTGAGCACAGGTATCTGGATAATCTTTATCCTGGATTTTCTGGTGAAGCTGCTGCTGGCGCCCGCCAAGCTTCCCTTCCTGAAAGCCAACATCATAACCATGATTTCTCTGCTGGTGCCCGCTGTGCGGGTGCTGCGGCTGGCCCGCATTCTGCGCCTGGCGCGGGCCGCCCGCGGACTGCGGCTGGTGAAGGTGGTCGGCTCCCTGAACCGGGGCATGAAGTCGCTGGCGGCCAGCTTTGGGCGGCGGGGCCTGGGCTATGTGCTGGGCCTCACGGGCGTAGTGCTGCTGGTAGGCGCGGCCGGTATGTTTGCGTTTGAAAACCGGGAGCCGGGCGGCCTGCAAAGCTACCCGCAGGCGCTCTGGTGGACGGCCATGCTGCTCACCAGCATGGGCAGCGACTATTGGCCCCGCACCGCCGAGGGCCAAACCCTGTGCCTGCTGCTGGCGCTTTATGGGTTTGCCGTTTTCGGCTACTTTACGGCCACACTGGCTACCTTTTTTATGGGGCAGGAAGCTGAGAGTGAGGAAAGTGAAGTGGCGGGTGCGGCCCAGGTGGCTGCCCTGCACGAAGAACTTCGGCAGCTCCGGCACGAGCTTCGCGCCCGACAGCAGCAGGGCCTAAACCCATAATAGAAGGCGCCGAGCCGGGCTGCAGATAGCGGGAAAGGGGGTTAGAGTGTAGCGGAAGGCGAAAGCTGCCGCAGCAGGGTATACAGCAGGTGGTATACTTCGCGCAGCTGCTCGGGCTCTACCAGGGCGGTTTCTTTGAAAAACGTCAGGTTCGCTTCGGCGTCAGCGTCGTGGGAGGCAGGAGCCAGCGTGAGGCGCAATTCCTGGTAGCGCAGCAGCGTCTGGCGCACGGCGGGGTCCGTAAGCAGCAGGCGGCGCAGAGCGTCAGCGTCGTTGGTGGTGATGATGAAAGCCGCATCCAGCTCCGGGTCACCCAGTTCTACATCCGTCAGGCCCAGAAGTTTGCCTATCTCATGCACCCAGTCCTGCTCGTGCAGGGCAAAGCGCAGAGGCGTATGGTTGGGCACCTGGGCCGTAAGGGTGGTACTTTCATAGCCCCCCTCAAAGCCGCCGCCCAGGTCAATATCCACGTCCAGCTGCATATGATAGCCGTTCTGAATCAGCTCCGCATTGTATGCCAGCAAGCCTTCTTCCTGCCGGATATCAGCGGCCACCTGTTGCCACAGGGTTTCTTCGGTTTCGGCGGAAAAGGTATGGACGTTGTTCATGGCGTTGGGAGGCGTAAGGAGGAGGAGAATAGGGGGTATGCCTAATACTGCCTTGCGCGCTCCGGGGTTTCTTCCATACAGACGGCGTTAATCGACCAGCTCCTGCCGCTCCCGCAGCCAGTCAAAAATCAGCTGATCTACGGCCGATACCAGCGGCCGGTGCTGATAGGTGAGCCACACCACTTCTTAAATCTCGGCGGCGGGCTGCAGCTCGCCGCTGTAGTCGGCGCTGTAGCAGGTCATCTGTACCCGAATGCCGCTGGGGTGGCCGTGGGCGGGCGCTTCAAAAGTGCCTTGGTAGCGAATACTGGGCGGGTACAGGTGCACGGTAAGCTCCTCCCGGATTTCGCGCAGCAGGGTTTGCTCGTCGGTTTCGCCGGCTTCGCGCTTGCCGCCGGGAATATAGTAGCGGTCTTTGCCGCGGCTGCGGGTGCTCAGCAGCCGGCCTTCGTGCAAATGCAGCCAGGCAATTTTGTCAATCAGCGTCATGCAGGGGTGTTTAAATAGCGGCAGCGGGCGCGCCATTGCGCTTATACGCATCAGCCAAGAGAAAAAGCCTGCGGTTTGCTGCCGTCTTTATCCGTAGAGAAGGCCACAACTCCGGCCCAAAACCGCGTAGAAGGATGCTCCTACCAATTATCCCCTCTCATGCCCACGTACCACATTGGCTGCTCCGGGTTTTCTTACCGCGACTGGAAAGGCGTTTTCTACCCACCGGAAGTGCCCCCGCGCAAGTGGTTTGAATACTACTGCACCCAGTTTAATACCGTAGAGCTGAATGTGACGTTTTATAAAATGCCGGAGCTGGGCTTCCTGGAAAAGCTCTATGCGCAAAGCCCGAAGGGGTTTCAGTTCTCGGTGAAAGCCCCGCGCCTGGTTACGCACTACAAAAAGTTTAACGCCGAGGCCGAGCCGGTGCTGCAGGATTTCTACGGCACCATTCAGGAAGGCCTGCGCGATAAGCTGGGCCCCGTGCTGTTCCAGCTGCCACCCAAAGCGGCGTATACCGAGGAGCTGATGGCGCGCCTGCTGCATTGCCTGGACCCTGCCTTTACCAACGTAGTAGAGTTCCGCCACCTGAGCTGGTGGGAAGGGGAGGTGTACCGCGAGCTGGCCCGCCACCGCATTGCCTTTGTGGGCCAGAGCCACCCCATGCCCCTGCCCGATGATGTAGTAGCCAATACCGACGTGCTGTACTACCGCTTCCACGGCGTGCCCGAGCTGTATAAAACGCCCTATGACGAGGCTTTTCTGCAGCGTATTGCCCGGGAAGTGCAAGCCGCCAAACAGCTAAAGCAGGTGTATCTATATTTCAACAACGGCATGGGTGGCGCGGCCGTGGCCAATGCCCGCCAGATGCAGCTGCTGCTGGGTTAGCGCCGGTACGGTATCTTGGTTTTCGATTTCCCGGCGGGACGGAAAACGGGTGGCAATAAGCGCTACTTTTCCACCTGCTACGGTTGCTCGGTTTTATACTTCATTTTCTCCCTTACACTACATGAGAAAAGCTCTTCTACACCTGTTGCTGATGCTCCTGCTAATTCCGGAGCTGGCTCTGGCTCAGGCCCCGGCTATTCAAAAGATAAACCCCACTAACTGGTGGGTAGGCATGAAGCGGCCCAATCTGCAGCTGTTGGTGTACGGCCCCGGAGCCGGCACGCTCACCTATACTATTGCGTACCCGGGCGTGAAGCTGCTGAAAACCAACACCGTGGAAAACCCCAACTACGCCTTTCTGGACCTGACCATTGCCGCCTCCGCTAAGCCCGGTACTGTGCGGATTGTGGGCAAAAAAGGCAGCCAGACAGTCACCAAGAACTGGGAGTTGAAAGCGCGGGACAACGCCCCCAAAGGCCAAGGCGTTACCCAGGCCGATTTTATCTACCTGGCCATGCCCGACCGGTTTGCCAACGGCGACCCCAGCAATGATAAATTCTCGGACCTGCGCGACCCCAACCTCGACCGCAACAACCCCTTCTTCCGCCACGGCGGCGACCTGCAGGGTGCCGCCCAGCGCATTCCCTACCTGAAAGACCTGGGCGTAACGGCCATCTGGTTCACGCCCGTTATCGAGAACAACCAGCCCCTCACCAATGAGGGCGGCACCATGCGCGCCTCCTACCACGGCTACGGCTTCACCGACCAATACAACATAGACCGGCGCCTGGGCGGCAATGAGGCCTATAAAGCCTTCGTGCAAAAGGCCCACGCCGCCGGCCTGAAAGTGGTGCAGGATGCCGTGTACAACCACGTGGGCAACACCCACTGGATTCTGCAGGACCTGCCCATGAAAAGCTGGCTGCACCAGTGGCCCACCTACACCAACACCTCCTACCGCCAGCAGCCCATTACCGACCCGCACGCCGCCCAGGTTGATAAAAAAGTAACCCTGAACGGCTGGTTTGTTCCCTTCCTGCCCGATCTGAACCAGGAGAATCCCTACGTGGCCAACTACCTGATTCAGCACGCGGTGTGGTCGGTGGAGAACTTTGGGGTGGATGCCTGGCGCATTGATACCTACATGTACAACGACCAGCCCTTTATGAACCGCTGCAACGCGGCCCTGCTCACGGAATATCCGCGCATCCACATCTTCGGCGAGTCGTCGGTGAATAACGTGGTGGATCAGGCGTACTACGTGAAGAACAACATCAACTTCCCCTTCAAATCCAACCAGCCCGGCGGGCTTGATTTTGTGCTGGAAGGTGCCATGGTGGGTGGGTTGAAGGAAGTAGGCACGCCGGCAGCCACCGGCTGGGACAATGGCGCCCAGCGCGTGTACCAGGCCCTGGCCCAGGATGCCGTATATCAGGACCCTACCAAGCTGGTCACGTTCCTGGATAACCACGACCACAACCGCTACCTCTCCGAAATAGGGGAGGATTTCGATAGATATAAGATGGGCCTCACGTGGCTGCTCACTACCCGCGGTATTCCCTCTATGTACTACGGCACCGAGATTCTGATGAAGAACTTCAAGGACCCCACCGATGCCGAGGTGCGTAAGGATTTCCCCGGCGGCTGGCCTGGTGATAAGGAAGATAAATTCACAGCCGCCGGCCGCACAGCCAAGGAAAACGAAGCCTTCAATTTTGTGCGTACCCTGGCCACCTACCGCAAAACCCACCCCGCGCTTAGCTCGGGCAAGCTGATGCAGTACCTGCCCGAAAACGGTGTGTACGTTTACTTCCGCTACGATGCTACCGGCACCGTTATGGTGGCCTCCAACACCACGGATAAACTGGCAGCGCTGCCCACTGCCCGCTTTACCGAGCGCACCAAAGGCTTCACCAAAGCCCGCAACGTGCTGACCAACGAAACCATTAATAATATTTCTACCCTGCAGCTGCCCGCCAAAACCGCGCTGGTGCTGGAGCTGCTGAAGTAGGTATCCTCAAAGGCTAACGCATGCGCAGAAACCGCTGCCTTCCGTATTCCATTAACCGGCTGCTGCTGCTGGGCTGCCTGCTGCTCAGCCTAAGCGGGCTGGCCCAGCCGGCTTCGCCCCGGCAGCTATACCCCGGGCTGTTTGAAGCCGTGCAGCTGGGCCATGTGTTTCCCGACAATAAAACCTTTGTAGATGCCGTGGCCCGGGAGCAGCCGGAAGCCGTACTGCGCGCCTATCAGCAGCAGAAAGACCAGCCCGGCTTTAATCTAAAGGCGTTTGTAGCGGCCCATTTCATAGCCCCGGCCGAGGCGGGCGGGCACTACCAGAGCCAGATAGCAGCCGGCATCCGCCACCACATCGATACGCTCTGGACGGTGCTGCAGCGGCAGCCGGATGCGGCGGCTAGCAGCGGCTCCTCTTTGCTGCCTTTGCCGCGCCCTTACATTGTGCCGGGCGGGCGCTTCCGGGAGGTGTATTACTGGGATTCGTATTTCACCATGCTGGGTCTGCAGCAAAGCCACCGCACGCCGGTTATCCGGGATATGGTGGACAACTTTGCTTACCTGATTGACCACTACGGCTTCATTCCCAACGGCAACCGCACCTACTACCTCACCCGCTCGCAGCCCCCGTTTTTTGCCTTGATGGTGAACCTGCTGGCCGAGGAAGAGAGCCCGGCCATGCTGGTGCGCTATCAACCCCAGCTGCTGCGGGAATATGCTTTCTGGATGGGTGGCGCCGACTCCCTGCAGCAGCCCGGCAGCACCCACCGCATGGCGGTGAAAATGCCTGGCGGCGAGGTGCTCAACCGCTACTGGGACAGCAGCCAGCAGCCCCGGGAAGAATCCTACGCCGAGGACGTGGCTGCGGCCAAGCTCAGTCCTCAACCCCCGGCCATATTCTACCAGAATGTACGGGCGGCGGCCGCTTCCGGCTGGGACTTCAGCACCCGCTGGTTTGGCCCCGATGGGCAGCTGGGCTCCATCCAGACCCTGGACATGGTGCCCGTAGATTTAAATTGCCTGCTGTATTACCTGGAAACCACGCTGGCCCGCACTTATGAGCTGCAGAAAAATGCCGCGCAGGCCCGGGCTTTTACCACCAAAGCCCGGCACCGCAAAAAGGCACTGCTGGCTTATTGCTGGGATAAAAAAGCGGGTTGGTTTCAGGACTATAATCTTCGCCTGAAGCAGCGCGCTACAGTGCCCACGCTGGCGGGTGTTTATCCGCTGGCATTTGGTCTGGCCTCCTCCAGCCAGGCAAAAAAAGTAGCTGCCATGCTAAAGGAGCAGTTTCTGAAAGATGGCGGCCTGGTGACCACGCTCAACCAAAGCGGCCAGCAGTGGGATGCGCCCAACGCCTGGGCCCCGCTGCAGTGGCTGGCCATTGATGGCCTGGAGCGCTACCACCACTCAGCGCTGGCCCGCACCATAGCCACCCGCTGGGTGCATTTAAACGTGAGCGTATTTCAGCAAACCGGCAAGCTGATGGAGAAATACAACGTGCTGGATACCCAGCTCAAAGCCGGTGGCGGCGAATACCCCCTGCAGGACGGCTTTGGCTGGACCAACGGCGTGCTGCTGAAACTCATGAACCGCTATAAGCTGGAAGGCCCTGAAACCGGGAAATAACATCCCCCACGGCTATATCAGAAAGTAAAAACCCACGGGGTGCCGCACAAGTCAGTGCGGCACCCCGTGGGTTTTTGGCTGCGTGGAAAAGCTGTTTACTTTTTGCCTTCCATGCGCTTCAGCTCCTGATACGTTTTCTGCGACTGAGCATACTGACGCTCTACTGCCTGACGCACGCTGCCGGAAAGGGAGCCGCTGTTCAGGGCATCTTTGTAGGCTTTAATAGCCCACTCTTCGCCATAGATGTTGGAGCCCAGAATAGACTCCTCGTCGAAGCCGGTGAGGGCCGCTTTGGTGTCCATCCAGCCCCGATAAAGCTTGCCTTTTATGGTAGTACCGGTTTCCCGGTCGTCGCCCTGGCGGCGCAGGTAGTCGTTCAGCTCGTTGGCAAACCGCTGGCTCTGGCTTACCAGCTGCTTGTAGTAGCCGGTGCGCTGCGTGTCTTTGCTTTCCGAGGCAGCCCGCTGGTAGCCTTCTATCCGGTCGTTTACAAACAGCAGCAGCTCGTGCAGCGTGTCAGAAGTGTCCGTAGAGGCGTGGCCATGGTAGTCGCCCTGGGCACCGTTACCCGTTTTAGAGCTGCTGCGGGCCAAGTAGCCCACGCCCAGCGCCAGCAGCGCGCCGCCTACCAGTTTTTGGGTGGTAGTAAGCTGGTTGAAGCGGCCCACGGCCTTGTTGCCCAGGCCCTGCACCGACTCCGGCAGGCGCCCGATTAAATCCGATACATTGCCCTGGCCCAGCCACTGGCTGGCCTGGTTAAGCAGCGTGTTATCATTGGCACCGTTGCTGCCACTGGTAGAGGTACGGCTGCCGGTATTTGAAGAAGAAGCAGAGCCGGCGGAGCCTGGCTGGTTAGGTTGCTGTGGTTGATTCATGACTAGAATGTGATAAATGGGTAAAAAACAGTAACAAAAATGTGCTAGGGCTTACGGGTTTTTTATCATCTGGTTGAATAGAATTATTGGCAAACGGCTTTCAGGCCAACCGCGGCCCCTGCCATATCCACTTGATAAACTGCCAACCGGCCCGCATTTCTCCGGCTCCGGGAGTGACTGATACCACGCTTAAAAGCGGCATGAGAAAATAGAAATATGAATAGATAGAATGTGCTATAACTTGTTTATCTTGAATTAACAACACAGTAACGTTGGGCATTGCTATGGCTATTACAAGAAGAAGAATTGGCCTGCGGGAGCGGATCAGCCACATTCCATGGTGGGTGTACATGCTGCTGATTCCCGGCGTTTACCTGCTTGGCTGGGTGCTCCACTTTATGGGAGTTATTTCGGGCCAATAGGGGAGTAGTGGCTTTTCCGGTATTTAAGCTAGGATTGGGTGTAGCTGTAGCGCTGTACCAGGGCTTTATATGGCCTGGTGCCGGCTGGTGGGTGGTAACCCGGGCCCGGGGCCTGCGTTAGCACGCAGCATGAGCCGTGCATTTACCAAAGAAGATGATTCGCTGGAGGCGCCCATTATTCCGCCCCGGCCGGCGCTGCCCGCCGGCACGCCCAATTACGTAACGCCGCAGGGTTTGGAGCAGCTTCGCCAGGAGCTGCAAACCCTGGAGACGGAGCGCACCCAGGCCGAAGCCAACCGCGAAAATGAGGCCGACCGCACCCGCCTTCTCACCGTCCTCAATGGCCGTTTAGGCGCCCTGCAGGAGCGTATGGCCAGCGCCAAAGTGGTAGACCCCCGCACCCAGCCCGCCAAAGAAGTACGCTTTGGCGCTACCGTAACGCTGCGCACCCGCAGTGGCGGCAAGCCCGGTACCGAGCGCCGTTTTACCATTGTGGGCGTAGACGAAGCCTCCATTGCGGAAGGCAAAGTAGCTTTTGTAGCGCCCATTGCCCGGGCCATAGTAGGCACCCGGCTTGGGCAGGCCGTAACATTACGCCTGGGGCCCAGGGAAGAAGTAGTGGAGGTAGCTGCTATCAGCTATGATGTGGCATAAGCCAGTTCCGGAGGCTAACCATTCGCTTTAAAGCGCATAGCTTACCTGAAAAGGCTCCGTGGTGAGGATGCGTACATCTTTGAGCATAGCAAAGCGGTTGTCCGGGTTATCTTCCAGCAGCCACTCGTGGTGCATCTCGGCCATTATCGGTTCCCCCTCAACGGAGATGCCATGCCAGTCCAGCATAAATGAGGCCGAGAACGTGCCATCGGCATTGGGCTGCACCGTCAGGTGGCGGGGGTGTTGGGTGCTATACTGAAACCGCAGAGGCAGGGAGCCAATCCATGCCTCCACCTGCTCCCAGCTGGAAAGGTGGCCGGCAGTAACCGCGTACAGCTCAAACTGGGGCGCAAACAGCTCCCGCAGCTTAGAGGCGTCTCCCTTGTGTGTTTCCATGCAATACAGCCAGTAGTGCATAAGGGAAGCTACCCGATTATAGGGATAAGCATCCTCAAACTCTTGTGGCCCTACATTGCCGGTGGGGGTAAGCTTTAAGTCAGTAAATACCGGCAATTCATCCGGCACCAGGGCCAAGTGGGCATCGTACTGCACATTATAGCTGTGCTGACTGCCATCGGGCCGAATGCTCTGGAACAGCACATGGCCTACCAGCTCCAGCGTACCGCCGTTAACGGGCTTAACAGCGGCAAACTGTACGTGGTGCGCCGTTTTCCAGCCATCATACAACGCCAGCCGTTCCTGAAAAGCGGTGTGTCCTTTAAAAGAGCCGTTCTCGGATTGTACCTCTACATCAGGCGCTAGTAGGGTCAGAATATGGCGTCGGCGCTCCTCCGTGAGCGGCCGCTCATATAACTGGTACCAGCGGTAGTATTGCGCCAGCGCCAGATGCTTTTGTTCAGATTCTAAAAATGAAGTAGGCTTCATTAGGTGTAACCAAGGGGTGGGGGCAATCTGGAACTTGCAGCAGGTGGGTGGAAAGCAGCAAATAGGTGCCAGAAGGTAAGAAATAGTTTTTCTTCTATACAGCGGAAGGCCAATTTTTGCCGGAAGCGGGCCTCGGGCAGCCACCTCCTGTACCCATATCCGGTACTGGTAAAAACAACGAACACCCCAGCGGGAGCATCTGGAGTGTTCGGGTAAATGGTACAATACTTAGTCTTTGCGGGTGTAGTGCTTGTAGCGCACCGGGTCTTTCTTCCGGTCCTTTTTCTTGCCGATAAGGCCCCCGGCGGCGGCTCCGGCAACGGTACCTACTACCGCACCTTTTTTACCACCCACCACAGCGCCCGTCACGGCGCCGGCGCCGGCGCCAATAACGGCCCCTTTAGCTTTTTTACTCCAGTGCTTTTTGGGCTTGGTTTGAGCCACGGCACTTGTTACTGTGCTGCCCAGCAGGAAAAAAGCCAGCAACAGGGTGAAAATGAATTTGAAGGATTTCATGGCGGAGTCGCGGTTAGGGAAATAGTATAAACGACTGATCCTGTGTTTGCTAAAACGTAAATACGCAGGGGGAGGTTGTGTATGAGGTGTTTGGTAATGCCACGAAAAACCAAAAAGCCTCCTAAAGGGGAGGCTTTTACGGGCAAGGTATTGCGGCCGGGATTAATGGTTAATGGGCGCTTCAATGACAATAAACCGGCTTTCAGTAGGGCAGGCTATGGACACCAGATCCGTATCCCACAGCCCGATACTATCCCGCTTTTCAATGGATTGTCCGTTCACCGTCAGGCGGCCATCCATCACAAACACAAAAACGGCTTTATTCAGCGGCTTTAGGGGGTACTCTATAGTGTGGCCGGCCTCAAAATAGCCCAAGGAAAGCCGCGCGTTCTGGTTAATCCAGCAATGCGCGGTGCCTTCCTCCTGGCTGACAATAGTTACCAGCTGGTTGCGGCGCTTTTCCTCCGGAAACTGCCGGCGCTGGTAGCGGGGTGTGATGTTCTGCAGCTTGGGCTCAATCCATATCTGCAGGAAGTTCACCTCCTCGTCGCCCACGTTATGCTCCTCGTGGCGCAGGCCACTGCCGGCACTCATAATCTGCACGCCGCCCGGCTCAATCACCTCCGTATACCCCAGGGAGTCCTTGTGGTTCATGCGCCCGCTCAGCAGCACCGATATAATTTCCATGTTACTGTGCGCGTGCAGGCCAAAGCCACCCCCGCGCTGCACAAAGTCATCATTAAACACCCGCAGCAGGCCAAAGCCGCTGCGTTCGGGGTTGTAGTAGTTGCTGAAGGAGAGCGAGAAGTTGCTCTGCAACCAGCCAATGTCCTTCAGGCCCCGGTCAGCGGCGCGAATGATGTGGTAGTTCATAGTAGGCAGTGGTAGAAGTAAAGCAGAGCGCCCTGGCAAACGAAGTCGGCACAGGACGCTTTTTCTTCAGCTGGGCTGAGAGGGAAGAACCTTATAAATGCTCGTGGAAGGCAATTTCATTGACGGCCTTGCGCTGACGGCCGGCCTTTTCGCGGCTCAGGAAGGGTTCGTCCAGCAGTTCGGCCTCGCCCAGGTAGCCCAGCGCAATAAACACCACCGGCTGCAGCGTAGCAGGCAGGTTGAAAGTCTCCCTGGTTTTGGCGGCATCGAAACCACCCATCATATGGCCGTGCAGGCCCAGGGCAGTGGCTTCCAGCAGCAGGTTGGCATTGGCGGCGCCCAAATCGTGCAGGGCCACGGTGTTGGGGCTGCCGTTTTCATACTGCGTCTCGGCCAGAGCCAGAATCAGGACCGGGGCGTTTTTGGCCCAGGGCTGGTTGCCGGGCAGCAGGCAGTCTACCATTTTCTGGAAGGTTGCCTGGTCGGCGTGGTGGGCGTAGATGTAGCGCCAGGGCTGCGCGTTCATGGCGCTGGCGGCCCAGGAGGCGGCTTCAAACAGCTGGCCCATAGTTTCCGGAGCCACGGGGTAGCTGGCAAAGGAGCGGGGGCTCCAGCGCTTGCGAATCAGCTCATGAACCGGATACGTGGTGGTGGCAAGTTTCATATCGAGAGGGAAAAATGTCTCAGGCAGCGGCCCAAAACGGAAAAATGCGGCGGCAGCCCGCCAGGAAGAAAGTAAAGCCGGAAGGTGCTGTTAGAAAGCCATGGGTACGTCCATCAACAACAGTTGGGTGTTGCTGTCGGCCGTAATCTGCAGCTTGTCGGTTTCCCATATGCCCAGTCCGTCGCGGCGGTGCAGGGGCTGGCCGTTCACGGTAGCGCTGCCTTCCAGCACAAAAACATACACGCCATTTTCGGGGCGCTTTATAGTGTATTCCGTAGCCTGGCCGGCATCAAAATCACCCAGCTGAAACCAGGCATCCTGGTGAATCCATACGCCGGCATCGTCTGCCGAGGGCGAAACCACCTGCTGAAACTGGTTGCGGCGGTCTTCGGGGCGGAAGGTCTGCTGATCGTAGCGCGGCGTTACGTTGCGCTTATTGGGAAATACCCAGATCTGCAGAAACTTTACCTCCTGGCTGGTGCTGTGGTTTTTCTCGCTGTGCGCAATGCCCGTACCGGCGCTCATCACCTGCACATCCCCGTTCCGGATTACGGCCTGCCGGCCGGTGCTATCCTGGTGCTCCAGGTCGCCGGAAAGAGGAATGCTGATGATTTCCATGTTATCGTGGGGGTGGCGGCCAAAGCCCATGCCAGCCGCCACGGTATCATCGTTCAGTACGCGCAGGGCCCCAAAATGCACCCGGTCCGGGTTCTGGTAGCCACCGAAGCTGAAGGTATGGTAAGAGTTAAGCCAGCCGTGGCTGGCGTGGCCGCGGCTGGAAGCCGCGTGGAACACCGTTTTCATGATGATGCAGGTTAAAAATCAGCTCAAAGATATGCTATATCCGACTGATATATGTACATACATCAATTGGGGTAAAAATGTTTCCACTGACTGGGCGAATGTCCTGCTGAGCGCAGCGTAGCCGAAACGAAGGTCAGCGTAGCTAACCAACTCGCGGGCTGACATTGTTGCGAAACGAACAATTAAAAAAGAACGTCATGTCGAGCATTCTGCACATCAAGCAGAGGATCGAGCCATATCGCGTGGGGTCGTTGCCACGGTAACTGAAGCCCCTCTCCTCATGGAGAGGGGTTGGGGGTGAGGTCCTATGAAGCGGTAGAGATGCTTCGGCTTCGCTCAGCATGACGGACATTTTCCAACAGCATCAGCACGCGAGATGGCTCGACTGCGCTCGACAGGACGGGCTATTGGGAATACGTTCGTTTTCCAACAAAATCAGCAGGCGAGATGCTTCGATCCTCTGCTTGATGTGCAGAATGCTCGACATGACTTGTTCTTTAGAAGCTCACCATGACGGCTCTTTTATCTTTTCTAAACCTCAGCGTCCAGTAACCTGAAAATGCCCCAAGAAGCGTAATTTTCGCTTCTGAATGAGCCAGAGTACTTCTCCCGTTGTATCGCGCCTGGCGCCCACGCCCAGCGGCTACCTGCACCTGGGCAATGCCGTCAACTTTGTGCTGACGTGGCTGTTGGTGCGCCGCGCCCACGGCACGCTGCACCTGCGCATCGACGACCTGGACCGCGCCCGCCTGCGCCCGGCCTACCTGGAAAATATCTTCCGCACCATTGCCTGGCTGGGCATTGATTACGACCACGGCCCCAGCGGCCCCGAGGACTTTGAGCGGCATTACTCCCAGCAGCACCGGTTAGCTGAATACCAGGAGCTGCTCAACCAGCTGCGCGCCGTGCCTGGGCTGCTGTATGCCTGCCGCTGTTCCCGTACCGATATTCTGCGTACTTCCGCCAACGGCCTGTACGCCGGCACCTGCCGCCCGCAGCAAGTGCCTTTTGATACCCCGGAAACTGCCTGGCGCGCCCACATTCCCGCCCAACTGCGCATCACTTTTCCAGACCTTTGGCAAGGCCCGCTGTCAGTTCCGCTGGCCCAGGACTTGGGTGATTTTGTAGTGCGCAAAAAAGACGGTGCCGCCGCTTACCAGGTGGCCTCGCTGGCAGATGATGTACGACTGGGTACCACCCTCATTGTGCGCGGCCTGGATTTACTGCCCAGTACGGCTGCTCAGCTGTGGTTGGCGACGCAGGTGCCCGCTACGCGTGTTTTTCTGACCACGCAGTTTGTCCATCATCCGCTGCTGCCGGCCGCCGATGGGCAGAAACTGTCTAAGTCGCAGCAGCAGGCGCTGGACCGGGGTATTATGGGGGAGGCCACTAGTCCGCGGCCGGTGTATGCGGCCGTAGCGCGGCTGCTGGGGCTGCCGGAAGCGGCAGGCCAGTCGTTAGAAGCGTTGCGGGAGGCGTTTGAGGCGTCGGGCCTGCTGCCGCTGTCAGGCGCTGCAGGGAATGCGCAAATCCAGGAATACCAGCCGCCAGGTGCCATCGGCTGACCTGGCAAAGTGGAATTTGAAGCTGAAGCGGGTTTGCAGGATAGTGCGCGTGGCGCGGGCCTGCGCCGCCTTTCCCGCGGCGGCCGTACCGCCCACCACGGTAGCATACGGCCATACATCCAGGCGGTGAAAATCGGTGGCCGCACTCACAAAGCACCCCTCCCGCGTGAAACCCGAAGTAGAATCGGTCTGCTGGCCACAGTCGAATTTGGGCAGCTGCTTTACCGCAACGGGCGCCGTGCAAGACATGAGCTGATCAGCCAGGGAGAAAATCGGTAAGCTTTGGTAGTCGCGGCGGAAGTTGCGCACGTGGGCTACGTGCGTTACGCGGGGCATGGCGCCCGGCTGCTCCAGCACCCAAAGCCCCACGGCAGGGTCCAGGAGGCGCTGCAGGGCCAGCGTATCGTGCGCCCGAATGGCGTGGTCAAACTGCTGCCAGGCGGCCAGCAGCGTGGTATCAGGGGAGGGGGCCGTTGACGGGGTGATTTCTGCTTTGGGTGCTTGAGCAGTGGCGGCTGGCGGCGTGTTGGCGCTTTCGTTTGGGTTAGATTGGCAACTGGCCAACCCAAGCGCTATACTCAAAAGTGGCAGACAAATGCAAGAAAAGCGGCCCATAGCAAACCCTGTTAGCGTAGTTCCTTTTTAAATTCCTCGGCCCAGTAGTCGGCCAGGCGGGTAGGCTCCGGGAGCTTGTAGCCGCGCAGGCAGGCCAGCGTGAGGCGCGTGGCCGTGGCCTGGTCGCAGCGGTGGCCGGGGCTCACAAACAGCGGATTTACCTTGTCCTTGCTACGGATGACTTCGCCCAGTAGCTCCCCGCTTTTATCGGTGAGCGGAGAAATACTGCCCTTTGTAATATCGGGCTCGGTGTAGGTGCCGGTGAGCTTTTGTTTAGCCACCCCGAAGGTGGGTTTATTGAGCAACACGCCCAGATGGGCGGCAATACCCATGCGGCGCGGGTGCGCAATGCCATGGCCATCTACCATAATTACATCGGGCTTCTGGTGCAGCTTGGCGTAGGCTTTCAGCAGGTTGGGCGCTTCGCGAAAGGAAAGGAAACCGGGCACGTAAGGCATTTCCACCACCTCCGTATTCCAGACCTTTTCCACCACTTCCAGCGACGGGTATTGCAGGAGCACAAACACCGAGAGAATGGTGCTCGTCGTGGGAAAGGAAGAGTCGCAGCCGGCAATGAACTGCGGCTCCCGGGCCAGCGGCTCCAGGCGCACCTGGGCGCGCATAGTTTCCTGCAGCTGGGTCAGGTCCCGGACAAGGAGAGGGTCGACGGGCGGATGGGCGGGACGGTAATAGGCCATAAGGATAGAGAGTAGTTGCCCTGTTATACGACGAACGGGCCGGTGGTTGCGCAACCACCGGCCCGTTTGGGCTGAAAGCATACCCGCTAAGCAGTAGTAGGTAGGCTGGCCGTCTGGAGAATCTGCTGGCGTTTGCCTGCCTGTTCCAGGCGTCCGATAAGCCATTTGCCGGCCTGCATGCCAGGCTTTTCAATCAGGTAATAAGTGAGAGTAGCTACTACTGTTGCCAACAGCAGCAGCAGCAGGTAGCGAAGTGCGTAGTTAAGTATTGCCCCTCGCTCGCCTGCTACCGCTGTCAGATCCATAATGCCCCAATACTGCATGGCATGCAGCACGGCAAAGTGTGTGAGATACAGGCTGTAGCTGATGCGGCCAATGTATTCGGTGGCGCCGTTTACCAGCCAGCGGGTGGGCATGTGCGCCAGTGCATAAGCCAGCATCACAAACGCTACCCCAAAAATCAGGTAGGAGGGAACCAGATTACCCAGTAGCAGGCTGGCGAGCAGCAGGGCGGTACCAATGAGCAGCGCCGCTGGCCGAAAGGCCAGCGCGCTGCCTGCTACAGGTGGGCGCAGCAGAAAAAACAGCACAATGCCCATAGCAAATATCGGTAGCTGCGTAGGGAAGGCCATAAACAGGAAGTTTGACCATAATTCGGCATTCGTAATCAGGGGCCTGTTTGCCAGCACTACATTGAAGGCCACGGCACCCGCCAGCGTAACCCCCAGCAGCCATAAGGCTCTTTTCCCAGTAGTAACCACCCGAAATAGTACGGGCACCAACAGGTAAAACAGCATTTCTACTGCAATAGACCAGCCCCCGGGCACAATACTGTTAATCCAATAAGGATTTATACCGTTGGTGAAGGTAATGGTGGCTATAATGCCTGCCAGGGTAATACCCGGGGCATCGCCCAGCCAATAGCGGGGCCCCCAGCCATCCTGCCACAGATAATAGAGGATAGCGCAGTAAAACAGCGGCGCAATGCGAAAAAAACGTCTTAGAAAAAAGTTAAGGGTAGCAAACCGCTCGGCCTTACTGCGGCCGCTCATAGATAAAAAGAGCGTGAGGGCGCTCATTATATAGAATAATTGTACCCCACGTGCGCCTAAAGCGGCTGCCCCTGCCAGCGAGCTATGGGCTGGCAGAGAAGTGCCGAATTCAGCACAATGTACCGCCAGCACCGCCAGCACGGCTACCCCACGTAGCGCATCGATATACGCATATTTTTTAGTCTCCATAAGTGTATGTACCAATAATTGCTAGCCTATCAGGAGGGGAGAAGTCTTTACGGAAAGTATCAATAATATTGAATAATTCCGTAATTAATTTTAATATAACTAATATAAACTAGATGCTCCCTGTCTATCGAAAGCCGTTGCCCCGCTTTAGGAATACCTGATCATCCTGCACGGCATGAAACGAGCCCCAGGCTCGTGGCAGCATTGGCATTATTGCTCTGGATGAGACAGATAGAATGCCACGGGCCGCGTGCCGTGGTTACACCACCGGTACAGCCACATCTATACCAGCAGTATGGTCCGGGCGCAGACCAACCCCACTTGCGTAGGTTGCGTTAGGGTATAGCTACTTATACCCTACGATATATCTGGCCCACCATGAACGAATCAGAACAGCCTGCATCCGTGGGCAGCGGCCCCTTGCTGGAACGCCGCTATTATATAGATATGGAAGGCGCCACGCTGACGGCCGACGAGCTGCTGCGCCGCGTGCAGTGCGATGTGCCCTATTTCTCCCCCGATTTACTGGCCGAGTTTGAAAAGCGCAAAGGCACTTCGGACTGTCTGCAGAAGGGCGACGAATTCTCCATCAAAATTCTGGGCCCCTGGAACGGCACCGTGCGCGTGACGCGCATTGAAAAGACCTATTTTGAGTTTGTCACGCTGGAAGGCCACCCGGAGGCGGGCCGCATCCGCTTTTCGGTGCGCCGCCGGGCGGGCGGGAAGCTGCGCTTTGAAATTCACTCCTGGGCCCGCTCCCGCGACGGCCTCGTGTCTTTTGCCTACGATACGCTGGGGGTGGGCAAGCGCGTGCAGGAAAACACCTGGCGCATATTCTGTGAACGGGTAGCCGAGGCCAGCGGCGGCCAGGCGCTGGGGCCGGTTATCATTGAAACCATAGACCACGACCATGCCAAGCACGACGTTAAACAGGGCTGAGACGCCGCCGCTCTGGAAACAGTATCGGCCCCGGCTGGAAGCCTACGAGCAGGCAAAAGTCAACTTCGACCTGACTGCCACCAACGAGTACACTGCCGAAAACGGCTGGCGCGTGGATGACTACGAAATAGAGCTGCCGCCCGAAACGCCTGGCCCACCCCTGGAGCACGGCAGCTGGGCCGCCGCCTGCGAAGTGCTGCGCCGCTACTCCTTCCCACCCCCCGGCCTGATTACCGGCATTTTTGTGCCTGACCAGCCCCTGGAAAAGCGCCTGATGGTGCTACGCGGCCGTTTCCTGTTCTTTACCTTCTGGTTTGGCGTGCGCATTGGGGGCGTAACCGATGAAAAACGGGCTTCTCCCGAAGGCGAGGAGCAGGTGTGGGGCTACAACTACCGCACGCTGGAAGGCCATTTTGAGCGCGGCCAGATTGATTTTACCGTGCACAAGTTCCTGGCTACGGGCCGCGTGGTATTCCGCATTCATGCCTTCTCGCAGGTGGGCAAAATCAGCAACCCGTTTTACTGGCTGGGCTTTAAGCTGTTTGGGCGCATGCTGCAGCGCCGTTTCGCGCATCAGTCGCTAAAACGGCTGCACGCGCAGGTGGAGGAAATGCTGCGCACCGGCCACACGGCACCACCCGCCGCGGCTGCCCCGCCCGTAGAAGTAGCAGAAACCAGCAAAGGGGCGAAGGAGCAATTAAAGAAAGCCCAGTAGTGAGCCGCCGGCTATTTTAGCTGCTGCCCATCCGTTATTTCCTGCTTTAGCTGCTGTATAATCGCAGAATCGGGGCCGGTAAGCAGGTAAATGCGGGCGCCGTATTCCCGAGCCAGCGGCTCGGTTACGGTGCCGGTTTGCTGCACGCGGGCAAAATGGCTGGCATCTTCCGCCGACAGCGCATCATTGGAAACCAATATGATGGCCTTGATGTGGCGCAGGTCGGGAAACCAGTACACGTAATCGGCATTGACGGAGACGGCCGGGGGCAGGCGGTGACGGGCGTAGAAGTTTAGGGCGCCGGTTTGGCCGTAGTTGTCGCAGAGCACCAGCGTGTGCTGCCGCAGAGAATCGGGGAGGAGCTGATAGGCCTGTTCAGCTTTGCTGGCCATTTCGCGCCAGCCCAGCATATCGGCAAAATCCTGCGGCAGGGAATGGTCGCGGCCATCTTCCCAGCGTAGCAGGCCCATGGCCCGGTACCGCTCGCCTTTTTGCTGAATTGCCTGGGGCGGACGGTTGGGAAAGGCAATCAGCAGCATGGGTATAAATAAGGCGGCTATAACCGCCACCAAAACCGGCCGCACAAAGCGCCAGCGCCCGGCGTGCAGCACCTGCTCCAGATACACGGCCCCAATAGCCAGCAATACCGGGTACAGCCCCACGGCATAATAGCCTTTAGCCCGCAGGTACGTAAACAGCACCAGCGTAAACACCACGCTCCAGCCCACAAACCGGTAGGGCTTTAAAGGTGCATAGCGCCACAGGCCCACAAAAGCAGCCACCAGCACAAACAGGCTGTTCAGGAAAAACAGCAGCTGCTCCTTCAGAAAACCGGCGCGCTCTACGTGTATCAGCTGGGTTTTTTGCAGCTCCTGCATGTGCCACACCACCGGAAAGCCGTGCTGTATCTGCCAGATGATGTTGGGTAGAAAAATAAGCAGTGCCAGGCCCAGCGCCAGATACGTAGCCCGGTGGCCAAATATCCGGTTTCGGTGTTCTGAAAGCAGCAGAGCGGGCGCCATGCCCGCTGCCCAGAACACTACATTATACTTATTCAGCATGCCCAGGCCCAGCACTACGCCCAGCGCCAGCATCCAGATTATACGCTGGGTATTCAGGTACCGAATGAGGCAGTAATAGGCAGCCGTCCAAGCCAGAATATCAAAGGAGTTGGGCTGAAACAGCAGGTTGAGCCGCAGCAGCGCCGAGAGCAGCACCGCCGTGGCGGCCAGCAGCTTGGCGTATAAGCCGCCGCCCAGCTCATGTACCAGCGCCCACACCAGCGCCAGCGTGAGGGCCCCGAACAAAGCCGGAAAAAAATGCACCCAGAACGCCCCGTTGCCCAGCGCCTGCACCAGCCACGCTACCCAGGAGGTAAGCGGCGGCAGCGAGATATAGCCCCAGGCCAGGTGGTTGCCCTGGTCGAGGTGCAGGTATTCGTCGCGGTGCAGCTGATAGGCCGGATGAATGAGCAGGTACTGACCTAGTATCTTAAGGAGGAAAAAAGCCACAAGCCAGCCACCATAAAGCCGGCGGGAAGGCGCGTAAAGTGCAGACATAGAGGAGCCGTAGAATCGCTCAAAAATAGGAAAAACCCAATATACGCTGCGCCCGCACCAACTTTCCTTCGCCGGATCAGTTAACGTTTCTATATCAACCCGCTTTACCAACACAACCATGCTACCAACCAAAGCCTATGCCGCGCCCGCGGTGAATATTCCGCTGGAGCCTTTCCAGTTTGAGCGCCGCGACGTGGGCCCGCACGATGTGCAAATTGAAATTCTGTTCTGTGGGGTGTGCCACTCCGACCTGCACCAGGTGCGCGACGAGTGGGGCGGCTCCATCTTCCCTATGGTGCCGGGCCACGAAATTGTAGGCCGCGTGACCCAGGTAGGCAACCAGGTACGCCTGTTTAAGCCCGGCGACCTGGCCGGCGTGGGCTGCATGGTAGACTCCTGCCGTACCTGCCCCAGCTGCCGCGAAGGCCTGGAACAGTACTGCGAGGTAGGCTTTGTGGGTACCTACAACGGCCGCGAGCTGAAATCGGGCGCGCCCACCTACGGCGGCTACTCCAACCACATTGTGGTAAATGAGGCCTTCACGCTGCGCGTGCCCGAAACCCTGCCGCTGGCCGGGGTGGCCCCGCTGCTGTGCGCCGGCATCACTACTTACTCGCCGCTGCGGCAGTGGAAAGTAGGCGAGGGGCACCGCGTGGGCGTAATGGGCCTGGGGGGCCTGGGCCACATGGCCGTAAAGCTGGCCGCTGCTATGGGCGCGGAAGTAACCGTGCTCAGCACCTCCCCCAATAAAGAGGCCGATGCCAAAGCACTGGGCGCCCACAAATTTGTGGTAACGAAGGACGCTGAGGCGCTGAAAAGCGTCACCAACTACTTTGATTTCATCATCAACACGGTGTCAGCGCCCCTGGATATGAGCCTTTACGTGAACCTGCTGCGCCGCGACGGCACCATGATTCTGCTGGGCGTGCCCCCGGAAGCACCGCAGCTGCACGCCTTCAACCTCATTGCCAAGCGCCGCCGCATTGCCGGCTCGCTCATCGGCGGCATTGATGAAACTCAGGAAATGCTGGACTTCTGCGCCCGCCACAATATCGTTTCCGATGTAGAAGTCATTCCCATGAACTACATCAACGAAGCCTACGAGCGGATGCTGAAAGCCGACGTGAAATACCGCTTCGTAATTGATATGGCCACGCTGTAATGAGCTTTTGGCTACTGGCTGATGGCTGTTAGCTATTGGTTTCAAAGGAAGCCCGCTCGATAAGAACAAAAAGGCCTGTCTGAAATCAGACAGGCCTTTTTTTTTGGGGCAGCTATCAGCTAATAGCCATCAGCCAGTAGCTATCAGCCAACAGCAAAAAACTACCGCACCTCGTACGGATACGTGAAGCTGCCCTCCAGCACCAGGCGTTTAGCTGCGCTGCGGGCTACATTGGTCTGGCAGACCACTGCGCGGTACGTGCCTGTGAGCAGGTGGTGCTCGGAGTCCACGGCTGTAATGCGTACTTCACCGTCGTTGAGCTGGCAGGCTTTTGATTCGGCGGATACGTCGCCTACCTGATAATAGGCCTCCCGGATGTGGCCGGTCAGGATTTCCTTAAAGCGGTATACGGCCGGCACAGGCTTAAATTCATCCACCATAATGGTCAGGCCGGGGTCGTCGGGGGTGGCGGCGGGCACTATGGTCAGGGTGAGCACCTGCCCGCCGTTGGGGGTTACATCAAAGCGGGAGCTGAGGGAATCGGTGACGACGGCCTCGCCATTACGGCGCAGGATAAGGGAGTGCGCCGCGGCCGGCTTTGGGGGCGTACTGCTGATCAGCCACCCCGAACCTAATACTCCCAACAGTAACAAACAGCTACGCATACAAAACAGTCAAAAGAAACTAAAAATCCGCCCCGGAAGCCAGCATAGTGGCCGCCAGGGCGGATGGAAGTTACACAGCGCCGGGCGTTTTTCCTGAGGAAAAATCCCTGCCTGCAAGGATCAGGCCTGCTTATCCGTGGGGTTGGGTCCGCCGCCGTGAATCATCTCGGAAACAATTCCCCGGTCCTTGGTCAGCTCAGCCCATACTACGCCCAGCAGGTGCACAGCAAAGAAGGCCAGAATGAGGTACATATTCACGTTATGCACTTCCTTAATGGTGTGCTCCAGCTTGTGCAGCGCCTCCACGTCATCGGCGTAGGTGAGGGCCAGCCCGGTTACTACCATCACCAGCAGCAGCACATAAAACAGCAGGTAGGAGTACTTTACCAGCACCGAGTGCCGCATGTGGAACGGCTGATTGGGAGCATCGTGGGTTGATTGTTTGGCCTGTTGCAGGCGGGCACTGAATTTCTGCGAAGCCGGCTGCACAAACTCTACCACAATGCGCCACAGCAGCAGCCCAGCCAGCGTTACGCCCAGGTAAATGTGCCAGTCCCAGATGCGGTGGCTCACCAGCCCGCCAATGCCGCGCAGCTGCTGTTGGGTGGCCTCTACTCCGTTTTTTGCCAGGGTCTCCTGCATCTTCGGAAACAGCCCCTTTATGTTAATGATGACCTTCAGAAACAGAATGGTGCTGAGCAAACCGGAAATAACGGCCCAGTTAGCCCAATGCCAGAGGCGCAACCCGGCCGAATATTTCTTTATAGTAACCGGCGCAGGCGCCATAGTGGAGGTAGAAGAAGCCATAATCAGGAGGTGAAAGCAGAAAAAAGCGAAGGCGGAAGATAGAGCATCCATTAATTACCGCCAACATTCCCTCGACCAACGGCTTACTCCCGCCGACCGGGGTACACTTGTAGGGCGTGGGCGAGGCAATCCATAGCCGCCCCCAGGGCCGTGAGGTTGAGCACGTAGGCCAGCCGCACCTCATCCAGGCCGGCGCCGGGCGTGGCGTAAAAACCCACCGCCGGCGAAATCATCAGCGTCTGACCCAGGTAGTCGAAATCCTCCAGCAGCCACTGGGAAAAGCGGGCGGCATCGTCTACGGGCAGGCGGCAGAGCACGTAGAACGCGCCGCCGGGCACGGGGCAGCGCACGCCCGGCATAGCCTGCAGGCGCTGCACCAGCAGGTCGCGGCGGGCCTGGTATTCGGCTTTGGTGTGGTCGAAGTAAGAGTCGGGCAGGTCGGCGGCGGCTTCGCCCAAGAGCTGGGCCAGGCCGGGCGGCGAAATGCGCATTTGGGCAAAGCGAAAGGCGGCATCGTGCACCGCCTTGTTTTTGGTAACAAAGGCTCCCAGGCGGGCTCCGCAGGCGCTGTAACGCTTGGAAATGGTATCCAGCAGCACCACGTGCTCGGCCGCGGCCGGGCCTAGGTGCAGGGCGCTTACAAAGGGCTTTTCGTAGCAGAACTCGCGGTACGCCTCATCGGCCAGCAGATACAGGCTGTGCTTTTCACAAAGGGCCAGCACCTGCTCCAACTCCGGGCGGCTGTACACGTAGCCGGTGGGGTTATTGGGGTTGCAGATAAGGATGGCCCGGGTGCGCGGCGAAATATGTGCCTCCAGCTCCGGCACGGGGGGCAGTGCAAAGCCGGTTTCCACATAAGAGCGCACGGGCACCATCTGTACGCCGGCCGCAATGGCAAAGGCCGTGTAAGCTCCATAAAAGGGCTCGGGCACCAGCACTTCGTCGCCGGGATTCAGGCAGCTCAGCAGGGCAAACAGAATGGCCTCCGAGCCCCCGGTTGTTACGATAATCTCGTCTTCGTTGACGTTGATGCCGGCGCGCTGGTAGTAAGTGGCCAGCTTGCGGCGGTAGCTGGGGTGGCCCGCGCCGTGGCTGTATTCCAGCACCTGGATATCCGCGTTGCGCACTGCTTCCAGCATAGCCGGAGGCGTTTCAATATCAGGCTGGCCGATGTTGAGGTGATACACGGTGAGGCCGCGGGCTTTGGCGGCCTCAGCATACGGCGCCAGCCGCCGGTAAGGCGACAAAGGCATGGCCTGGCCACGTTCGGAGATTGTCAGCATCTCCAAAATTACGACCGGGCGCGCAAATTTGCGGCACCTTCACCGCCTAATTAGGAGTTGTGTTGCTTCGACAAGTACGGTGGGAAGAAGGCGGGAACCCCGGCAGAGTTAAAAGTTAGAGCTTGAATTAAAAGCTAGTTCCCCTCCTCATCTGAGGAGGGGAACTAGCTTTTCTAGCTTCCTAGACTAATAATCCGCAACCTGAAGTAAGGCTAGACTAAATCTTCTCCGGCAGCAGCGTAGCGTCCTCGTAGTTGCCCAGCACTGGTGCTTTACCCTGCGTTACGGCTTCTACCAGGAGCTTACCGCCCACAAAAGCACCTTTCCAGGACTCGCCCAGGCCGCCGAAAACCTCTTCCCGGTCGCCGCGGGAGCGGAGCTTGTTGATGCCCACCTTGAAGGCGCGCACTTCTTTAGCGGTACGCTCGGCCCATTTCTGGTCGTCGGAGGCCACGGCGGCTACCAGCGCGCCATTGCTGATGTTCATTTCGCCTACCAGCTCTTCTACCCGGTCTACCAGCACAATACTGTCGATGGGACCAAAGGGCTCTTTGAAGTACAGCTCGCTCTGGCGGGGCAGGTTTACCAGGGCCCGCGGGGCCCGGTAGGCGGAGCGGTCCTGGCCGGGCAGGAAAAGCGCATCGTCCAGCTTGCCTTCATAAATGGGCGTGGCGCCGGTTTTCAGCGCGTCGGCGTAGAGGCGGTCTAGGTCCTCAGCCTGGGCTTTGTTGATGACGGGGCCGAAGGCCAGATCGGGCAGCTTATCGTCTGGAGTATCTACCAAAGTGGGGTTGCCCACTTTCAGGCTGCGGATGGTGTTCCAGTAGGTTTCCAGGAACTGCGGGAACAGGCGGCGCTCCACCACAAAGCGCACGTAGGCGGTGCAGCGCTGCTTGCCGTAGTCGTAGCCTTTTTTGAGCTGGTCGGCCAGAGTGTCCCAGTCGCTGTAATCCCAGATGCCGTAGGTGTTCACGCCTTCCATTTCCAGCATGTAGCGCTTGTTGTGCTCACTGAGGGCATCGGCAATGTTGCGGCCGTTGTAGCGCCCACCCACGAAGCTAAGGCAGTCGATGGCCTTGTTTTTCACCAGCACGTCGCTCAGCTCGCCGCCGGGGCCGCTCACCAGTGTCACGGGCAGGCCGCAACGGCGGGCAATGGCAAACGTCACGCTCAGGGAAATAAAGCCGCCATCGGTAGGCGTTTTGGCAATAACGGCGTTACCGCACAGCGCCTGCACCAGCACCGCGTGCAGCAGCACCGACATGGGGTAGTTCCAACTGGCAATGTTACTCACCAAGCCCAGCGGCTTGCGCTGGCCCAGCATACCTTCAATATTATCCACGTACCATTGCACGCCCTCAATGGCGCGGTCGATATCGGTAAAGCCCAGCTTGTAGGTTTTGCCGATTTCCCAGATAAGGAGTTTGCCAATGAGGTCTACCTGCGGGCGCAGCTGGTGCAGGCAGTCCTGCACGCGGCGTTTGCGCTCATCCAAATCGGTGGCGGCCCAGGCGGCGGCTTCCTTTTTAGCCGCCTGCACGGCGCGCAGGCCGGTGCTGTGGTCCAGCATGGGCAGCCCGCCCAGGGCCGTGCCATCTACCGGCGAGATAAACTCGCGGGGCTTACCGGGCTCCTGCCAGCGGCCTTCCAGCAGGTTCAGAAAGCGGCCGTCCTGATCAAAGATTTCCGGCGTGAGTTGCTTTACCTGGGCCAGCAGGCCGGCATATTCTACCTGGGGCGAAATAATTTTAGACATCGAAGAAAAAAGGTCGGTTGGAAAGAATAGGGGAGCGGTTGCGGCAGTCAAGTTATCGGCATTACGGAAAACGTAGCCAGAGCGTCATGTCGAGTGCAGCTAGTGTTAGAGCTAGAAAACTAGTTCCCCACCTCAGATGAGGAGGGGCTAGGGGTGGTTGACCAATCGTTGAACATCATCTAGCCTGTAGTTCTAAAACTCGTTCTGGCGTTCATCAACCACCCCTAGCCCCTCCTCATCTGAGGAGGGGAACTAGTTTTCTAGCTTTTGCTCGTCCTGCTATTTTCTTAAACAGCCCAAACGCAAAAAGAGCCTCCGGTGGGGAGGCTCCTGCGCAAATAAGGCCGAAAGGCGGCTAGCGGTAAATCAGGATGCGGGCGGGCTCCAGGCAGGCCAGGGAGTGGCGCTCTTTGGCGGGAATAATGAGAAAGTCGCCGGCTTCCACTTCCGTGGGCGTGTCGGCTACGGTGATAATGAGGCGGCCGGCCAGCACGGTTACCAGCACGTCCATGGGGGCATCGTGCGTGGGCATAACCTCCCCGGCCTGGAAGGTTTTAAAAATGACTTTCGAGCCGTTTTTATCCAGCAAAACCTGACCCTTGGTTTCGCCGATGGCAGGATGGGAGCCGGCCAGCAAACTGCCCGTATGGAAAATGGTGGAGGTAGTAGACATATGCGGTAAGAAACTAGTGAAAGCCAAAGCTACCCCGCCCAGAGCCCGCCTAAAATGACATTCGTCATGCTAAGACTGCCTATGTTGCCAAGCCAAAATCTTTTGCCGGAAACTGCGGCTCCCCCATTAACCTATCCATTTTGTGTGCGTTGGAAAAGGTGTTTACCTACTTACATCACGGGGCAGGCGCCGCACCCCAACGGTGGCGAAGTACTGAATACCTGATGCCTAACTAGCATTTCGCTACCTGTTACCACTGTAATTACTGAATCCGTTTTCAATTTCTAACCCATTTTTCTGTCAGTTATGGATTATGCAAAGCAAACCAATTGGGGCAGCCGCTCAGCCGGCCGCACCAACTCCGCCCGCTACGCTTCTTATAGCCCGGAGTACGACGAGCACGATATGTACTCCTCCCGCAAAGGCGCTTCGCTATTCGGCAAAGGCACCGTGGGCGGCATGATTGGGAGCATGAGCACCACCCAGAAAATTCTGGGCGGCGCGCTGCTGCTGCTGGGCGTTACTTCCTTGCTGAAAAGCGGCAACGCGGGCGGCTCCTCCACCCGCAGCCAGACCGACACGCTGCAGGAGCTGCTCCAGTTTGTGAACGACCGGGTGGAAGGCTACCAGCGCGCCGCCGACGAAAGCAAAGACCCGGAGTTGCGAGGCTACTACAGCCAGCTGGTGAGCCAGAGCCAGCAGTTTGCCAATAAGCTCAATGGCTACCTACAGCAGCAGGGCGCAAGCCCGGAACAAGGCACCACGCTGAAAGGCAAGCTCTACCGCGGCTGGATGGATGCCAAAGCCACCTTCACCGGCTTTGATGAAAACGCCATCCTGGGCTCCAATATCTACGGCGAAGAATGGGCCCTGAAAGCCTACCGCGAAGCCCTGCAGGCCCCGGGCCTGTCCGGGGAAATACGGCAGGAGCTAGTGCGCCAGTACGGCCAGTCGCAGGACACCTACCAGCGGCTGAAAAGCATAGAGTTTCAGTCCAATGCGGCCAGTGCCTTGTAAGTGGTTTCTGCATCGAAATAAAGCAAAAAGGCACCCCAACCAGGGTGCCTTTTTCTTGCTGTAGTCCGCTCAGCGGCAGGGGAGTGGCTACTCCCGGAACAGCTTTTTATCAGCCCAGAAGGTGCCGAAGGGCAACACCGATACCACCAGCGCCAGCAGCGTTTTCTGCCACGTCCAGCTGTGCTCTATAGCTGCCTGAATCACCAGCAGCACATACAGCACAAACAGCACTCCGTGGGCCATGCCCACCAGGCGCACGGCTTCCGGCTGCCCGGCCAGGTACTTCAGCGGCATAGCAATGCCCAATAAAACCAGAAAGGAGACTCCCTCCAGAAAACCAACCGTCCGTAGACGCCCCAGCGAAGTCCGCAACAAAGAAACCAGCATCATACCCAAACTGAATGAGGCCGCAAGTTACGGCGTCATGGCTAAACCCGCTTCAGGTACAGTGTTGCATGTATTTTATAATATATATCGAATAATTAATAAATAGAGACAACCTTTACCCCGCTCAGTGCATCTGCCTTCTATATCTCCCTTCCCTGTTCGTACGCTACATGAAAACAACCCTTACCCGCTTCCGAGGCTTCCTGCCCGCCTTCCTGCTTTTGCTCCTGATGAGCTGCTGCTTTCAGGCAGAAGCCCACCCTGCTGCCCCCGCCGACAGCGTGGACACGTTTCTGACGACCATCATGCAGCAAAAGCGCATCCCGGGTTTGCAGCTGGCAGTTGTCCGGCACGGCAAGCTGGTGAAAGTGGCGCAGTATGGGCTGGCCAATGTGCAAGACTCCGTGCCCGTTACCAAGCACACCCGCTTTGTGATTAACTCCATCACCAAAGCCTTTGTGGGGGTGGCCGTAATGCAGCTGGTGGAAGCCGGCAAGCTGGATCTGGGTGCGCCGGTGTCGCGCTACCTCCCGGGCCTGCCCGTGGCCTGGCAGCCCGTAACGGTGCGGCAGCTGCTCACGCACACCTCCGGCCTGCCCGATATCCTGCCCGAAGGCGCCATTGTGACGGAAGAAAACGAAACCGCCGCCTGGGCCAAGGTGCAAACTCAGCCCCTGGATTCCCCCATCGGCGAGAAGTTCGCCTACAATCAAACCAACTACCTGCTGCTGGGCAAAATCATCGACCAGCTCAGCGGGCAGCCTTTTGCGCAGTTTATTCAGGAGCGGCAGCTCAACGTGGTGGGCATGCCCCAGACCACTTCCGGCGACGCCCACGATGTGCTGCCGCACAGCGCTCGGGGCTATACCTATTATCAGAACATTAACGGGCAGATGCGCCGGGGCCGTGAGCTGCGCAATATGTTTGAGGTGTTTTCGCCCATGCTGCGCACGGCGGCGGGCATGAGCTCTACGGCCGAGGAAATGGCCCATTGGGTTCTGGCTTTGCAACAGGGCCAGCTGCTGAAGCCCGCCAGCCTGGCTACCCTCTGGACCCCGGGCCAGCTCAACAACGGCAGGCACGCGGGCTTCAGCCGCCTGCTGAACGGCTATGCCCTGGGCTGGCCCACCGTCTCGCGCCCTACGCACCCGGCCGTGGCGCCGGTGGGCGGCGGCCGCTCCGCCGTATTCGTGTACCCACAAGACGACCTGGCCATTGTGGTGCTAACCAACCTGACGGGTGCCAACCCCGATACCTTCATCGACGAGCTGGCCGGGTATTATATTCCCGATATGCAGGTGGCCACGGGCTTTGGCATGTCGCCGGGCCTGCGCGCCCTGCACCAAGAGCTACGCCAGCGCGGATTTATCCACGCCCAACAGGTAGTGAAGCAGGCGAAAAAGAAGAACGCCCAGCTGCAGCTGCCCGAAGCGGAGATAAACGACTGGGGTTACTCCCTTATGAAGCAGGACAAGCCCCAGGATGCGCTGGAAATCTTTAAGCTGAACGTGAGCCTGTACCCCCAAAGCGCCAACACCTATGATAGTCTGGCCGAAACCTACGCGTCGCTGGGCAACAAGGCGCTGGCCACCAAAAACTACCAACGCTCCCTGGCCCTCAATCCTAAAAACCAGGCCGCAGCGGAGTATCTGAAGCGGGTAAATTAAGCGGGGAGTGGCTTAATTCAACCTTCATACAGAGCTTGTCGAAGCATTTCGTGTGCTGACGTTGCCAAACCACCTGTCATCCTGAGCTTTGCGAAGGACCTTCTCACGGCTGCACGACTTGCGTATCAATGACTTGTGCTAGCGTGAGAAGGTCCTTCGCAAAGCTCAGGATGACAAGCGAAGCGGTAGAGATGCTTCGGCAAGCTCAGCATGACGTTCCTGAGAAGCCAGTGGCTTGGTCAAACTACCCGGCCGATGTGCCTTCCAGCCGGTTGGCGTCGTCGTAGAGGGGAAGGGTGCCGGAGGTGCGCCCCAGCATTTTTTGCCGCCAGTGGTGGCCCAACGTTGGCAAAGCCGCCAGCGCGGCCGATAGGGCCAGGTCTTCGCGCAGTTCATATTTCACGCTGTTGGCGCGGGCCACCGTCCACTCGGGGTAGGGGCGCTCTATCAGCTCCAGCGTATCCTGCGCCGACACGCGGCCGGGCTGCAGCACGCGCATGTACCAGCCCGTGAAGCCGGAATCCTGCAGCCATTTGGGCAGCAAAGGCAGCTGCCAGCGCAAACCTAGCTGGAAGCAAGGCGAGCGGGGCTGCGAAATCTGAATCCGCGCCTCGCCCCATTGAAATACGTCGCCGAGGCTGACATCCTGCTCGGTGCAAGAGCCGGCCAGCGTGAGGTTTTCGCCAAAGCTCCCGGGCAGCAGGGGCTGGCCCATCCGCTCCGACCAGTAGCTATAATGTGTGCCGGGATACACGCACAACGCCTGATCGGGGCCGCCGTGGGCTTTCAGGTTGGCTTGCCCGTCGCCGGTTAGGTTGAGGGCATCCAGCCACAGCGGTTCCGTAACGGCTGTTTTGCGGATGGCCGTTACCCATTTCCGCGCCAGTGGGTTTGGTGCATCAGGCGAGCCTAATTGCTGGGGCTTGCCCACGGATACGGCTGCGAGTGGAATGGATAGAGGCGGAAAGCATGGCATAGAGTAAATAAAAGGAATAAAAGTGCAGGCCAGTTGGGAGGTGCTTTAAGGGTTACAAAGAGAGCATTAGGATAAGATGAAAATTAAATATTTGGATTGTTTTTTATTATAAAATCTAATATTGATTCAATAACTCGTATTGATTCGGTAGATAAATTTGATTCATTAATATGCATGGTAGCATATTCACAAAACTCTACTTTGTTGTTAATGGTAGAGTTGGTGCTTGTTTTATCTTTCTTAAAGCTCTTGGTTTTTATAGTTTCCTTTTTATTAATCTTTTTTAATTTAGGTAAAAGATTATCGTCTATATATGTTCCTAGTTTAATATATTTATAGTCTTCCTGTTTAAATTCTGGTATTGAAATCATTTGGTGTTTTTTTATGCTTGGGTAGTCTTTAATAGTTTTTATTATTACATCAGGAGATAATAGGTTTTCTACTTCAGTAACATTTAAAACAAGTAGATTGAATTTTAATTTTTCTTTTAATGCCTTTTTTCGATCTGTATTTTTATTATTATCGTCATCAATGATTACCATTGCTTTGCCGCATAAAAACTTTACTGGTACTTTGCTGGAAATATTATCAAGTAAATTATTATTTTCGAAATCCAAGTGAACAATATTGTCTCCAGTGCTATAAACGAATATATAGTGCTGCCCTTCTTTGATTTTGTTGTTTAAGCTTCTGTATTTATTTTTGCTTTTATTGCTTTTTAAATATGTATCAATCATTTTTTGTAAATATAATTTATCTGTAACGCCTTCTACCCAAATCGAGCAATTTGATAAAAAAACTGATGATTTATTTGCTCCAATTAAGTCTAGTACAGAAGTATCTCCATAACTTATATTTTGCAATTGAAAGTTAGGTAAATAATCACGTGTATGCGTCTTTTGTTTATTTATGCTGAAAATGGATGTGTTTTCATTGTGAGAGGAATAATTAATGATATGGTTTGAATGTGTTACTGTAAAGATCATAAAATTGCTTGTTTGTTCTGCATTGGATAATAAATCCATGAGTTTTCTTTGTAAAGACGGATGAATAAATAATTCTGGTTCTTCTATTAAAATTATTCCTCGTTCATAATTGAAAAATGGAAATGTTAGAATAATAATCATCTGTAAACCATCCCCTAAATGATGGATTGGTTGTGCTTTTTCCCCTCCAATTTTTATTTTTATTATTTTTTTTTCATCATCAGTTATAAAAGAAATGTTATCTGAGTCAAAAAAATTGATTGATAGAAATTTCTCAAATTTGTGTAATTTTTCGATTTGCTCGTGGTCTGAGTTTCTTAACTTAAAAATTTGCTGATAAAAATTTTGCCCATTTTGAATAATTATATTACTTGATTTATTTTGATCAGTTTGGTCTTCCAGCTTTTTTATATCATATTCTTGTCTAGTTTTTTCCTCAAACTCGAAAGGATTTGAATAAACACGTAAACTTCTAATCGTTGGTATATATATTTTGTAGTATTTTTCTATTATATTATATTTACCCAAATTATTTAGTAGCTCATTTAATAGGGGTATTCCAAAATTTGCAACATGTCTACTGCTGCTATTGTGATAAGTTCCCCCGCCAACACGGATAACATGATAATAATCAACTAATAATAAAGAATGTATTACCTCGGCTCTTGCTATTAGTGCCTGTATTGATTCTGTTTGTTGATAAATGTATAAATTTTTACTTATATCTGATTTTGTAAATTCTGCATTGTTATTGCCTTTGTATGTTAAAATTTCTTCAAATAAAGTTTCTAATTTTTTGGTAATATTATTTAAATCAATATTTATTGCTGCTACAGCTCCCTGGCTTACAAATGACTTGTTAATTACAGATTTTAATATTTCCCTTGTTAACAAACTCTTTCCAGAGTTGTTAGTGCCAATTAATGTATTTACTCTCGAAAGAGGATGCATTAATTTTATCTCTGATTTGTTATGGTCAAAAATATGGCCAGATAACTTAGTCGGTATTTCAACTGCGTTGATTAGTTCGTAGATTTTCATATGAAAAAAGGCAGAGCCATTTTCGTGACTCTGCCTTTATTAGTTTCTTAACAAAATTAAATTACATATCCTTGATAATCTCGTCGCCAAACTCCGAGCACTTTAGCAGGGTAGCGCCTTCCATCAAACGCTCGAAGTCGTAGGTGACGCGCTTGGAGGCAATGGCGGCTTCGATGCCTTTGTAGATGAGGTCGGCGGCTTCCTGCCAGCCCATGTACTCCAGCATTAGTGCCCCTGAGAGGATAACTGAGCCGGGGTTCACTTTGTCCTGGTTGGCGTACTTGGGCGCCGTGCCGTGGGTGGCCTCAAAAATGGCGTGGCCGGTTACGTAGTTAATGTTAGCACCGGGCGCAATGCCGATACCGCCCACAATGGCGGCCAGGGCATCGGAGATATAGTCGCCGTTCAGGTTCAGGGTAGCCACTACCGAGTACTCGGAGGGGCGGAGCAGAATCTGCTGCAGGAAGGCATCGGCAATGCTGTCCTTGATAAGGATTTTGCCGCTTTCCAGGGCTGCCTTCTGCTGGGCATCGGCTACGTCCTGGCCCTGCTTGGCCGCGGCTTTGTCGTACTGGCTCCAGGTGTACACTTTGTCGCCAAACTCCCGCTCGGCCAGCTCGTAACCCCAGGTTTTGAAGGCACCCTCGGTGAACTTCATGATATTGCCTTTGTGCACAATGGTCACGGAAGGCTTCTTGTTATCAATGGCGTACTGAATGGCGGCGCGCACCAGGCGCTCCGTGCCTTCCTTGGAAACGGGCTTGATGCCGAAGGAGGAAGTCTCGGGGAAGCGGATTTTCTTCACGCCCATCTCATCCTGCAGGAATTCCAGCATTTTCTGGGCTTGAGGCGTGCCGTTCATATACTCAATGCCGGCGTAGATATCCTCCGTGTTTTCGCGGAAGATAACCATGTCCGTCAGCTCGGGGTGCTTCACGGGTGAAGGCACGCCCTGGAACCAGCGTACGGGGCGCACGCAGGCATACAGGTCCAGCTCTTGGCGCAGAGCTACGTTCAGGGAGCGAATGCCGCCGCCTACGGGCGTGGTGAGGGGACCTTTAATACCCACCAGGTATTCGCGGAAGGCATCCAGCGTTTCGTTGGGCAGCCAGTTATTGAGTTGCTTGAAAGCCTTTTCTCCCGCCAGCACTTCCTTCCACATCAGCTTGCGCTTGCCGCCGTAGGCTTTTTCCACTGCCGCGTCAAACACTTTAACGGAAGCCGCCCAAATGTCCGGACCCGTACCGTCGCCCTCAATAAAGGGAATGGTAGGTTGGTCGGGTACGTTCAGCTTGCCGTTCTTGATGGTGATTTTTTGCTCTGCCATTGGTATGTAAGGACTTGGGGACGTAGGTCTTCGGTCTTCGGTTTAAGGTGAAAGGATGTATGCCGGGCCGGGTAGGAGGGACGGAAGGCGCAGGCCGCGGGTACTGCAAAAACAATGGGGTGCCCAAAAGGCGGTGCAAAGAAACTAAGAGCGGCCCCCTAATTCCTAAGCTCTGCCTTAATACCCGAAAATTTCTTTTAGGGTGAGCTGCTGCACTTTTCCGTATTTGGCTAATTCCGGGAAGTTGAGCCGCTCCTTGGAGCCAATGACCAGAATGCTTTGGTTCTGGCCCTTCACTTTGGCTTCCTGAAACTTCTTCAGGTCATCAAAGCTCATGTTGTAGGTTTTCTCATACACATCGCGGCGCAGGTCGTAGTCCAGGCCCAGGCGCTTGGCGCGCTCGTAGCTGAACAGGATGTCGGACTTGGTGATGCGCTCCGTGGCAATGCTGTTGCGGATAGCGTTTTTGGCAATCTGCAGGTTGGCTTCGGCCACGGGCATATCGTTCAGAAGGGTCTGCATGCCGGCCATGGCCTCGGGCAGCTTGTCGCTCTGCGTCCCGATGTAGGAGAGAATGTAGTTGGAGCGCCCCAGCTTATCGGCATTGGCATACCGCGACGAAGCCGAGTACGCCAGCGCCTTGCTCTCGCGCAGCTCCTGAAACACGATGCTGCCCATAGAGCCGCCAAAATATTCGTTGTACAGGCTCACCGTAGGCACAATGTTCTTGTCATACGCGTCGCCCTTCGTCAAAAACAGAATTTCCGCCTGCACCATGTTATAATCGACCCAATAGACTTTGCGGTCCTTCATAGGTTGCTCCGCGAAGTCATTATTGGCTGGCACAGGGGTGAGGGTGGCAGGTGTTTTGTGCAGTTGGTTCAGAACCGTAGATAGTCCTCTGCTTGGCCCACTAGCTGTAATAGGCTGCTTAACTACGTTAGTATCCTTTCCTGTTATTGGATCTTTAACCTTTACAGGAAGTTCGTCAGCATCAATAACCACACGCGGGCCATAGTACAGCACCCGGTGCTGATAGGTCGGAATCCTCTTGATGAGCGCCGTTAGCTGCTCTGGCTTCAGGGCACGCAGCTGCTTTTCCGTGAGCTGCGAGGTGAAGGGGTTTTTGGGGCCGTATTTGGCGAAGTTTACCATGGCCTGGCTCAGAATTACCTGCTTGTTCAGCTTGGCATCCTGACGGGCTTTCAGCACACCATCCACCATGTTTTTCAGGGCGGCGACATCGGGCTTGGGGTTAGCCAGCAGGCTTTCAAACAGCTGCAGGGCCGGCTCAAAGTTATCGTCGAGGCCGGAGAGGCTCACGTACACGCGGTCCTGCCCGCTCTGCACGCCAAACGAGCAGCCCAGCTTGTAGAACTCCTGCTGCAGCTGCGCGGCCGAGTATTTATCGGTGCCGAGGTACTGCAGATAGTCGGCGGCCAGACCCAGACGCGGGTCGTTGTTGGTGCCCATATCGAGCACGTAGTACAAATCGAAGAGGTTATTCTCGGTGTTGCGGGTGTAGAACACCGGCACACCCGAGGCCAGTTTCAGCTCCTGAATATCCTTCTTGTAGTCCAGGAACACCGGCTGTAGTTCGGGTGAGGACATCTCCGTTACCTGCTTGTAGAAGCTGGACGCTACTTCGCGGTTTACGGGTACCGGCGTAATGGCCGGCTTCACCACTTTTACTTTGTTGGGGTCCTGGCCGGTGCGCTTGTACACGGCCACGTAGTTGTTCTGATAGTACTGGTTGGCCACGCGCATCACATCGGCCTTGGTAATCTTACCAAAGTCGTCAATCTGCTTGAGGTAGTCTTTCCAATCCTGGCGGGCTATGAAGGCTGATACAAAGGCACCGGCACGGGCCTCATTGCTCTCATAGCTTTTGGTGCGCTGCAGCTTCTCGTTGTTGATGATGGCTGGAATCAGCCAGTCGGGGAAGTCACCCTTTTTCACCTTGTTCAGCTCGCCCAGGAGCAGGTCGCGTACTTGCGTCAGGCTCTGGCCCTGGCGTGGGGTAGCGTAGAGAATGTGCGAGGCGTAGTCGTCGTTGATATCGGTGAACGAAGCGGCCTGCAGCACTTTCTGCTGCTGGTTCAGGTCCAGGTCAATCAGACCGGCCTGGCCGTTGCTCAGAATCTTGTCAATCATGCGCAGCACCAGCGCATCGGGCGTAGTGGTGCCGGGAAAGCGGAAGCCCAGCATGACGTTTTCCGCGTCGGGGCCTTTCACTTCCTTAACAATAGGCGCCGTAATGGGGTCTTCCTGCGCCACGGTAAACGTGGGCACCGGCTTGCTCTTCAGCTGCCCAAAATACTTGTCAATCACCCGGATGGCCTGGTCGTAGTCCAGGTCACCGCTCAGGGCTACCGCGAAGTTGTTCGGCACATAATACTGGTCGAAATACTTCTTGATTTCCGTGATAGAGGGGTTTTGCAGGTGCTGAATGGTCCCAATGGTGGTTTGGGTGCCGTACTGGTGCTTGCGGTACAGGCTGGCATTCAGGGCCTCAAACTCCTTGTTGAAGTCGTTATCGAGGCCGCGGTTTTTCTCCTCGTACACGGCCTCCAGCTCTGTGTGGAACAGGCGCGGCACCAGCTCGCCAAAACGCTCGGCCTGAATGGCGGCCCACTTCTCAATCTGGTTGGAGGGAATATCCTCCTGGTACACGGTCTGCTCGTTGGAAGTGTAGGCGTTGGAGCCTTTCGCCCCAATGGCGCCCATCACCTTATCGTACTCATTGGCCACGGCGTACTTGGCCGCCACGCTGGAAATCGAGTCAATCTGGTGGTAGAGATGCTTGCGCTCGGTCTGGTCGGTTTTGGAGCGGTATACCTCGTAGAGGGCCTCAATCTTGTCCAGCTCGGTTTTCTCGGCGGCCCAGTTCTGCGTGCCCAGGCGAGAAGTGCCTTTGAACACCATGTGCTCCAGGTAGTGCGCCAGGCCGGTGGCGGTGCTGGGGTCGTTTTTAGAGCCGGCGCGCACCGCTACGTAGGTCTGAATGCGCGGGGCATCCTCGTAGTCGGAGAGGTACACCGTCAGGCCGTTGTCGAGGGTGTAGATGCGGGCCTTCAGTGGGTCGCCTTCTACGGTGGTGTACTTATATTCCTTGGTTTGGGAAACCGGGGCTGTGGCCGAAGCGGCGGGCTTACTAGACTGGCACTGAGTAGTGAGGCCCAGCGCAACTACCGCCGGGAATAAAAGCAGAAAGGGTTTTTTCACGAGAGCAGACGCAGAATTTCAGGCAGGAAACAAGAAATCAAAGATAGGCCGCCCGCCTTGGAATTAAAAGCCGATTTGGATTCTGGCTTGATAGAAAAGAACAAAGCCAGAATAGCGGGGAAGAAGCTACGGCTAAAAGCTAGTTCCCCTCCTCAGATGAGGAGGGGCTAGGGGTGGTTGATCAATCGTTGTTTATCTGGAACGTCCTACTGAGCCTGTCGAGACATCTCGCGTGCTGCCGTGGTAATTGTCATGCTGAGCCTGCCGAAGCATCTCTACCGCTTCGTTGCCAAGGTATACCACACTACCAAGATGCTTCGACAAGCTCAGCATGACAATTACCACGGCAACGGCAGCACGCGAGATGCTTTGCCCCGCTCTGCATGACAGTCGGGCTTCGTTCAACCAAACAACGGCTTTCACCACCCCGGCCTGCGGCCACCCCTCCTTAAAAAAGGAGGGGAGCTAGTTTTAGCATCCAATTTTTAGTTTCTACTCTCTAAAAATCAGTGTCTAAACCCAGGCGCTGGCGCATTTCTACCAGGGCAGGGAATTTTTCGGCCAGATACTCAAACTTATCAGCGGAGGTGTAGAGCTTGCGGCCGGTGCTTTGCTGCTCTACTATTTCGGCCTGTAGGGTGAGGCGCGGGTAGCCGGTGCGGCGGCGTAGCTCACCCGTCAGCTCGGCCCGATACTCGTTAAATACGTCTTCCTGCACCGGGTTATCCACCAGAAGCTTGATGACGTGCTTTTCATCGGCCTGCACGGGGCGGTTCAGCACGGTGTACACGCTCATGCTGCTGGCTTTATATATGTCCTTCAGCGCGGCCCAGGCCTGCTGCAATAGGGCATCATCAATGGTGGGCAGCGTGCCCGGCGTGGTGGGCGCGTCTTCCTCCACCACCGTGGCCCGACTGGCCGAGTTTTCCCGCGCCGCTTGTTCTTTGATACCAGCTAGGCTGGGCAGCTTGGAAATGCTCCCACTTTTGGCGAGGGAAGGCATGGGCCGAATTGGCGCGGCTACTACCGGTATGTCGCCGGGTTCGTGGCCGGCCACGCTGGGGCGGCCCGTTTCTACGTGCGGCGTGCTGTCCAGCACCTGATGGTGCGTGGGCACCGGCGCGGGTGGATTCTCAATGCTGAGCGTCTCGTGCAGCTCCTCTACGCCGCTATCCACCGGAATCAGAGGTTCCGGGTCGGCGGGAATGGCCTTGATGGGAGCCGTAGCAGGCTGTGGAGCGGCCGCTACGGCTGGTTTAACCGGACTGCTGGCGGCGGCCACAGGAGCCGCAGCCGGCGCTACACTAGTTTTTTTTTTCGCCTCGCCGTTATCTGACGATGCGCGCTGCGGGCTGGCGGCCGCGCCACCTTGCAGGTCGCGGGCAAACTGCACGGCCCCGTTGAGGTAGGCCAGCTTCATGAGCGTGAGCTCCACGTGCAGGCGTTGGTTTTTGGCCTGCTTAAACTCCCGGTCACAGAGGCTCACCAGGTTCAGGGCGGAGAGCAGAAACGCCAGCGGCGCGGCCTGGGCCTGCTGCACGTAGCGCGCCCGAATGCCTTCCGATACTTCCAGCAGCTGCACCGTTACGGGGGCTTTGCACACCAGCAAACCACGCAGGTGCTCGGCGGCACCTACCACAAAGTTGTGCAGGTCGAAACCATTCTGCATCACCTCTTCCAGCAATAGCAGCGCGGCCGAGAGGTTTTCCGTCAGCAAAGCATCCACTAAGCGGAAATAGTATTCATAATCCAGAATATGCAGGTTCTGGATAACGTCTTTATAGGTCAGATTGTGGCCCGAGAAGGTCACCATCTGGTCGAACATGGACAGCGCGTCGCGCAGGCCGCCATCGGCCTTCTGGGCCAGCAGATGCAGGGCGTCGTCTTCGGCCTGTACTTTTTCCTGGGTGGCCACATAGCGCAGGTGCGTGCGCATGTCATCCACCTTAATGCGGTTGAAGTCGAAGATCTGGCAGCGCGACAGAATGGTGGGGATAATCTTGTGGCGCTCAGTGGTAGCCAGAATAAAAATGGCGTAGCTCGGTGGCTCTTCCAGCGTCTTCAGAAAGGCATTGAAGGCCGCGTTGGAGAGCATGTGCACCTCGTCGATGATATAAATCTTGTAGCGGCCGGCCTGGGGAGCGTAGCGTACCTGCTCCACCAGGGAGCGAATATCTTCCACAGAGTTGTTGGAAGCCGCATCTAGCTCGTGCACGTTGAAGGAGGCGTTCTGGTTGAACGCCCGGCACGACTCGCACTCGTTGCACGCTTCAGCCTCAGCTGTAAGGTTGGTGCAGTTGATGGTTTTGGCCAGAATGCGCGCACAGGTGGTTTTACCCACGCCGCGCGGTCCACAAAACAGGAACGCCTGCGCCAGGTGGTTGCTCAGAATGGCGTTCTGCAGGGTAGTGGTTACGTGCTGCTGACCCACCACGCTGCGAAACGTGGCTGGGCGGTACTTGCGGGCAGATACAACGAAATTCTCCATACGACTAGCCACAAAGATACCGCGAAAACCCGGGCTTTGGAAGGGGACAGGAGGCTGCCATCCACCAGTAGCGCGAAGCTCCGGCTTCGCGTACGAGCAACGCGAGTAGCAGGCGTCTGCATTCGTTTGGAACTCGCTGCGCTCGTACGCGAAGCCGGAGCTTCGCGCTACTGTGTTCCCTACTTTAAATGGAACAAATTCACCCCGCAGCAACGTTTATTGCCTGATGTGCGTACCTTCGCACCCCGCCTCTTGGGGCGGGTATCGTTCTTTCTTTTCTGGGGCTGACTGGAATTGACAGCTTGAGCAAGTCGCGAGTAAGCGTGTCGGGAGTTGGATGAATCTCCCGCTAAAAAGCCGTCCAAACAATAACTGGCGACTATTCGTACGCCATGGCTGCTTAGTCTAGGTACTAAGTAATGTCATCGTCCCGCACCCGTCTTCCTTCTCACGGGTGAGTTCGGGGCGTCGTAAGTAGTTAGGATAGTTCTGGTGGCGCTGTGACGCCAGAGCGAAACTCAAACAGATAAGGGGAAACCAAGGGCCTGATGTGCGCCTGGGCTCCCACGAAAATTTAAGCATAGATACACACGTAGAAAGCTCGACGCCTTCCTTGTCTGGACCAGGGTTCGAATCCCTGCAGCTCCACAAAAAAGCCCTCCCCGGTTTCGGGGAGGGCTTTTTTTGTGAATTGCCAATTCTTTTGCCTACAAATTGTGCATAAGAGGAAATACAACCTAGGAAGGAAAAGCTGACGCTTCGCAGCTATCTGTCTGTAAAAGCGAACTGTTTACTCCCTTTGCCTCCATGGGCTGTAAAATATGCGTCGATTCTTATTACTAACTCTTGCTGGTCAGTCATCGAGTCGCCAAGGTAGTGGCTATTATCCGTCGGTTCCTCACTGGTCATAAGTCGACAGGTGCCAAGAGGCTGGTCATATGATGCAAATAAAAAGCTGCCATCCTGAGCAATGATATTATGCTCAAACTTCATTGAGTTGCCAATGAATACATATTCACCTCGCTCATTAATGTAGTTAGCCTGTTCAAGAGGCGGCGTTTTTCCGAAAAAGCCGGCTTGTTCTAGTTGTCTTTGGGTCATAGCTACAAGTTACAAAGCAGTTTCTACACCTGACGGAGTATAACAAAAAAGCCCCGACCTGCTGAGGTCGGGGCTTTTTTTGTTAGTTCAGAAACACTTCCGTTAGCATCTCAAATCGGTGGGGGCCGAAGGCGTTGTAGTACGGGGCCTCGCCTTCGAAGCCGAGGACGTGCACCAGTTCCATGCCTTCCACTTTGCTGGGCACGGTGCGTACGGGGTAAAGTTTGCCTTCTTCAGGCCAGTCGCCCACGTGGTTGGCGGGACGGTTGGATGCATCTATACAGAAAGCATACTGCACCATGGGTTCGGTGCGGGTTGCTTCTGCAAATGTGAGGTTGGTTACTTCTGCCATAGTGGCAAATAAACAGTTGTTTTCGGAAATCGTTCGAAAAGTACCAGCTATGGCCAGTGAGGTCACGTGCTTTTACCTTGGTTCAGCACCGGGAAGTACCGGCACCGGAATTGGGTTTCCGGCACCGGTACCGCCTTTTAGGCTTACTCCGTGAGCTTAAACGCAGCGGTTTGCACGTCGCGGGAGTTGCCGCCTACAAATACCTGGAAGTCGCCGGGCTCGGCGGCAAATTTCAGGTCGGCGTTGTAGAATTTGAGGTCTTCCGGGGTGAGGCGGAAGGTGAGCGTGCGGCTCTCGCCTTTCTTCAGCATCACCTTTTGGAAGCCTTTCAGCTCTTTTACGGGGCGGGAGATGGAGCCCACCATATCCCGGATATACAACTGGGCCACTTCCTCGCCATCGTAGTTGCCGGTGTTCTGCACGGTTACTTTCACGTCCAGCGTGCCGTTGGCGCTAAGCGAGGTGGTGCTCAGCTCGGGCTTGCCGTACTGGAAGGTGGTGTAGCTCAGGCCATAGCCGAAGGGGTACAGCGGGTCGTTAGGCACATCCATGTACCGCGACTTATACTTATCCAGCTTGTCGCCGACGTAGGGGCGGCCGGTGTTTTTGTGGTTGTAGTAGATGGGTACCTGGCCCACGTGGCGGGGGAAGGTGGCCGTGAGCTTGCCCGAGGGGTTGTAGGCACCGAAGAGCACATCGGCAATGGCATTGCCGGCCTGGGTGCCCGCAAACCAGGTTTCCAGAATGGCATCAGCATTCTCATCTTCCCAGGTCAGCGTCATGGGGCGGCCGCTCATCAGCACAATCACCAGAGGCTTGCCGGTTTTCTTCAGGGCTTTCAGCAATTCCAGCTGCTGGCCGGGCAGGCCAATATCAGCGCGGCTGGCGGCTTCGCCGGTCATGCCCTGGCTCTCGCCTACGGCCGCTACAATGACATCGGCTCCCTGAGCCAGCTGTACGGCTTCCTGAATCATGGCTTCGGAGGAGCGCTTGTCTACGTTCAGCTCGCCGCCGTGCGCGTTCAGGCGGTCAATCATCTGCTGGTCATCGGTGAAGTTGGCGCCCTGGGCGGTTACCACTTTCACGGCGCTGCCCACGGCGTTTTTGATGCCTTGCTCCAGGGAAACGGCCTGTTTCCAGTCGCCGGCACCGCTCCAGCTGCCAATCATGTCGCGCTGGCGGGTGGCCAGTGGGCCAATCAGGGCAATGGTGCCGGTTTTCTTAAGGGGCAGGGCGTTGTTGCTGTTTTTCAGCAACACCATGCTCTTGCGGGCAATGTCGCGGGCATCGGCCACAAACTCCTTTTTCATGAGGGTGTTCTTGGCGCGCTTCTCGTTGGCGTAGCGGTAGGGGTCCTGGAACAAGCCCAGCTTCCACTTGGCTTCCAGAATACGGCGGCAGGCCACATCAATCTGCTCCTGCGTTACGGTGCCGTCTTTCAGGTTTTGGGCCAGATTCTTAAGGAAAATCTCGCCCACCATATCCTGGTCAATGCCCGCGTTCAGGGCCAGCGCCGATACCTGGGCATCGTTGCCCATGCCGTGGGCCGTCATTTCGTTGATGGCAGTGTAGTCGGTAGCCACAAAGCCCTGGAAGCCCCACTGGTTGCGGAGTAGCTCCGTCATCAGCCACTTATTGCCGGTGGCGGGCACGCCGTTGATGTCGTTGAACGAGGACATCATGGAGCCGGCGCCGGCGTCGATGGCGGCTTTGTAGGGCGGCAGGTACTCGTTGTACATGCGCACCATGCTCATATCAGTGGTGTTGTAGTCACGGCCGGCTTCGGCGGCGCCGTACAGCGCAAAGTGCTTCACGCAGGCCATCACCGTGTTATTCTTCGTGAGGTCGTCGCCCTGGTAGCCGCGCACCATTACGCGGGCAATCTGGGAGCCCAGGTAGGGATCTTCGCCCGAGCCTTCGGAGATGCGGCCCCAGCGTGGGTCGCGGGCAATATCCACCATGGGCGAGTACACCCAGTTGATACCATCGGCGGAAGCTTCTTCGGCCGCGATGCGCGCGCTGCGCTCAATGGCCGTAAGGTCCCAACTGCTGGCCAGGCCCAGGGCAATGGGGAAAATAGTGCGGTGCCCGTGAATGACATCATACCCAAAAATGAGCGGAATGTGCAGGCGCGACTCCTTCATGGCCATTTCCTGCAGCTTGCGGGCGGCTTTGGGCGTAAAAGTATTCAGCACCGCGCCCACGTTGCCCTTGCGGATGTTGGCATCCACATCCTTGCTCACCACCGGGCCGGTTACATCAAAGCCCACCGTAATGAGGTTCAGCTGGCCGATTTTCTCGTCCAGCGTCATTTTCTGCATCAGGTCGTTGATGAACTTATCCATCTTCGGGTCGGGGGCGGCGGCAGGTACCGGCGTGGGGGTTTGAGCCTGCAGCAGAGGACTTAGCTGGAGGCCCAGCGCCAGCAGCAAAGCAGTACGGAAGGTTCGTTTCATGTAAGCGAAAATTATGATGAGCGAATAGGGGAGCAAAGGGAAATTATTTCGATTCCATCACCGGCGTGCGGGTTGATACGCCGTTTTCATTAATGGCCTCGATGCTAAAGTAGTACGGCCGGTCTTTGTCCATGCCTTTGAAATAGTACTCGTTCTGGCCATGCACCATAATGCAGCTGTAGAGCTTATCGGGCGCAATGCCGGTGTAGATGTTGTAGGCGTAGGCATCGGTGGACGGCATCCACTTCAGCCAGGCGCTGCGCTTGTCGGTTTCGGTGCGTAAAACTACCAAGCCTTTTACTGCCGCCGGCGCGGCGCCGCTGCCCAGCCCAAACACGCGCAGCCCGCTGATGGCGAATTTGCCGGTGGGCATGTGCACGTTTTCCAGCTTGATAAACCGGGTTTTTACGGCTTCGGGCAGCTCAATGTAGTCGTGCGGCACGTCGGTTTTATTCCGGCTTTTATCTACCAGCAGCTTCCACTTTTTTCCGTTTTCGGAGTGCCAGAGGCGGTATTGGTGGTACGTGCCCTGCTGCTTGCCCAGAAATTCGGCGTCCTGATCAGCATAGTTCAACTGGATGGCGCGCACGGTGCACACGCTGCCTAAATCGGTCTGCAAAAACTCGCCTTTATTAGCTGAGGAGGCGCTCCAATAGGTCTTAATATTTTCATCCACGGCGTAGTTGGGCAGGTAGCCGCCCAGCGTGGACGATACCTGCACGGGCCTCTGGTAGTTCAGCAGCATCCAGCCGGTAAACCGGCTTTTCAGGTGGTCCTCGGTGCCGGTGGGCAGGTAGTGCGGGTAGTCGCCGAAGGTGGTGTTGGCGTACAGCACGCCGTCTTTATCAAAGCCAGCCGGCCACAAACCAAGGCGCCGCTCAAAGTTGTTTTTCACGGATACCACCATGGTGGACAGGTGCCACCAGTTGCCCCACACATCCTGAAAGGTGTTGCCGTGGCCCGCGCCGCGGGCAAAGCCGCCGGGCTTGTAGGCAAACGGGTTGTGCGGCTGCGGCGTGAACGGGCCCAGGGGGTGGTCGCTCACCTGCACACCATCGGCGTAGCCGCTGAATTCGGTGCCGGGCGCGCCATACTGCAGGTAGTATTTGCCGTTGTGCTTGGTCATCCAGGCGCCCTCCATAAAAGGGTTCAGGAAGGTGTTGTCGAGGTATTCGCCGAACCGCTGCCAGCCAAACTGCTTATCATTGAGCCCGAACATCACCTTCGGCTGGCCGATGGGCTGGAAGGTCTTGCGGTTGATTTGCTGGCCGTAGAGCGGAAATTCGTTGCTGCTGCCCCAGTAGAGGTAGAGCTTGCCGTCATCATCCAGGAAAAAAGCGGGGTCCCAGGCGCCAATCTGGAACGGCTCCACGGCTTCTTTCCACTCGTTGGCCTGGGGGTTGGTACTCATCCAGATGGGAAAATTCTTCTCGTGGGTAGAGCCGAAAACCAGCAGCGTATCGCCCTGCACCCATACGGCCGGGGCGCACAGGTCGTCGTACACCTTGTGCTGGGGCTTGAGGAATGAGCGGGATACGAACTTCCAGTCGTACAGATCCTTGCTCCACCAGTAGCCCCATTGGTTGGTGGAGAACAGGTAATAATTGCCCTTGAAAAGAGTAATAACCGGGTCGGCGGTGGCGCGGTGCCGGCCGGCCTCCGAAAAGTTGGGAATGGGCGTGTAGCCGTAGTCCAGATTCAGCGGGTTGCAGTACGTGCGGCGCGGCGGGCCGGGCTGGGCCTGGATAGACAGACTCAGCAGCAAAGCAAGGTAGAAAAGCAGGCTTCTGGACATAGCAGAACAACAAAACATCTTGTCATCCTGAGCTTGCGAAGGACCTTATAAATAAGAACGAAAATCGTTGTTACGACTGGTTCTGGCGTGATAAGGTCCTTCGCAAGCTCAGGATGACAAGGAAAAGTAGGCGGTTACTTCTTAATCTCCGGGCTTTCGAAACCCAGTTTCGTGAGGCCGCGCTGCACATCGGGGGAGCTCATGAACAGCTTCCAGAGCAGGCCGGTGCGGTGGTTTTCAATCATGGCCACAATGGGGCCCTGATCAATGGCCAGGTAGGACTTGGCGTACCAGTTGTGCTGCTCGCTAAAGCCATCCACAAAGCCATACTCGCCCCAGATTTTGTCGCCCAAATCGTAGTAAAAATGCTTAAGCGCGGCCATGGATTGCTCCGGCGCGTAAGGCATAGCCGATAGTGCAGCCGTGGGCGAAATCACGCCCAAATCCTCCGTAGGAGAGTGCGCGGCGTAGCCCTGGTAGCTATCAGAAGCAGTGAGGCCCCAGCTGTTTTTGCCGTAGCCCTTGTACTTCTTGGGGTTGTCTACGCAGTAGGCGTAGTTGATGAGCGTGTGGTTGCGGTTCTGCTCCCAGTAGTCGGCGTACTGGTCTTTCAGCCCGTGCGGGTTCAGGCCCAGGAAAGAGTAGTGCGAGAAAAATAGGGGGCCGCCGTAGTCAAAGCCCAAGGGTAGCTTGATTTTGTAGAATTCCTTGCCATTTTTGAAGTAGTCGCCGGTGGCCCAGCCCTGGTCATACACCTTTTTATCAATGGCATATTTGGGCGAGGAGGCCGCCAGCACGTAGGTAATCAGGCACTCATTCCAGCCATGAATCTGGTGGTTCATGCTCCAGCCATTGTTGGGGCTCCAGTGCCAGTACAGCACGTTCTGGCCGCCCTGGGTGTGCCAGTTCCACTCCACATTCTCCCACATCCACAGAATCTTGTTGCGCAGGTCCTGCTCGGCTTTGGTGTTGCCGGTGAAATACTGGCGGGCGCAGATCAGGCCTTCGTACAGAAAGGACGTTTCCACAATGTCGCCGCCATCATCTTTCAGGCTGAAGCGGATGGTTTTGCCGGTGGCGCCGTCCATCCAGTGCGGAAATACGCCGTGGTACATATCGGCCTTCCAGAGGAAATTTACAATCTTCAGCACCCGCTCGGCGGCCTGCTCGCGCGTAATCCACTTGCGCTCTGAGGCCACAATAATGGCCATCAGGCCAAAGCCGGTGCCGCCGGTGGTTACTACTTCGTTGCCGTAGTCGTAGGAGCGGTTGCTTCGCTCGCGGGCCATGCCGGAAACCGGGTGGCCGAAGTCCCAGAAATAGCGGAACGTTTGTTTTTGCACCAGGTCCAACAGCTGCTCATCCGTCAGTTTTTGCGGCCGGGGCGTGGGCGCCGGGTTTTGGGAGCAGGCACTGCCGCCCGAGAGCAAAACCAGCCAGAGCAGCACGAAAAAGGAGGAGAGAGAAGTCCGCATAAGCGTAAAATGAAACGTGGATAAAAGCCGAAAAGCAGGATAGCGCCCGCCCACCTGGGCCGGGGCTATCCTGCTTGTTTAGCTATTAATAGCCGGGGTTCTGCGTCAGCTGCCCGCCGCTCAAATCAATCTGTTCCTGCGGAATGGGGAACAGCTCGTTCTTGCCTTTCACAAAGGTTTTACCCTGGGCGGCAAAAGTGGGAACAATGCGGCCGGGCTGCACGCTTTCCTGGCGCACCAGGTCAAAGAACCGGTCGTGCTCCAAGGCCAGCTCCAGGCGGCGCTCTTTCCAGATGCCCTCCAGCGTTACGGCCCCCAACGGTGCCAGGCCGGCGCGTTCCCGCACCAGGTTTACATCCGTAGTAGCGGTGGCTACATCCCCCAGCTGGAAAGCGGCTTCGGCGTTAATCAGCAGCACCTCCGCGTAGCGCAGAATGCGGATGTTCTTGGGCAGAAAATCGTTGTTGCCGCAGTTTTTTTCCTTGGTGCGGCTGTGGTAAGCCTTGTAGCTGTAGCGCAAATTCTCTACCGAGTCTTTGCTGGGAATGCGGAAACCATCCCACAGAACCGTTCCGCTGGGCGCGGTATTGATGAAGATAATGGTGCCGGCGCGGCGCTTGTCGCCGGGCTCGTAAGCGTTGGCCAACTGCTCCGTGGGTGTGTTAAAGCCAAAGCCCAAATCGGCCCAGCCGCCTTTGCCACCCTGGCGGGGGCCCTGGCTGACTACATACAGGTTCACCGCGGAGTTGTTGCAGGCGGCATTCACGCCGGTCTGCACTTCAAAAATAGACTCTTCGCTGTTGGCGCCTACCTCGCGCCAGATGCCGGCGTAATCACTATACAAACCATACGCGCCCGATTGGCCCATAATGATTTCATTGGTCAGATCCAGCGCTTTCTGGTATTCTTTCTGGTACAGGTACACCTTGGCCAGCATGCCCTGCGCCGCGGCCTTGGTAGCCCGGCCCGTTTCCGTTTGTCCTTTAATGGGCAGGTTATTGGCGGCAAACTCCAGGTCAGAAATAATCAACTGATAAATCTCATCTGCCGTGGCGCGTTTCTGCAGGTTTGGGTCATTAATTTCGGAAGTGGCGGGCACCCGATCCAGCTTGGGCACGCCACCAAAAAACCGCACCAGGTTAAAGTAGAAGTACCCGCGCAGGAAGCGCACCTCGCCCAGCAGGCGGTTCTTGGTTTCGTCGGGCGCGGGGCTCAGCGGAATTTTCTCCAGCGCCTGGTTAGCCCGCGTTACGCCCTGGAAATAGCCTTTCCAAACGTTATTCACAATGCTGTTGCTGGAGGTAAGGTTAAAGTTGTCGACGTCGGCGGCGGGGCCGTAGTCGGTGGGCGTGCTGCCCTTGTCCGAGTCATCGGAGGCAATATCCGTGAGAATAACGTATTGCAGGCCATGTACATCGGTGCCAAAGCCCCCGAGATACATAACGTTGTACACGCCATCCACCAGTTTTTGCGCGGCGCCGGGGTCCGTTTTAATCTGGTCTTCGGTTAGCTGGCCCTGGGGCGCTACATCCAGAAAATCTTTGCAGCCGCTAACCATGGAGAGTAGCAGCGCGCAGGCGGCCGTGCCCAGGCGCCGGCTGAGTATAGAAGAGGATTTCATATCCGAAAGCATTAAAAATTAACATTCAGCCCCAGCGCAAGCGTGCGGCTGGTGGGATACGTAGTAGCTTCGATGCCGGAATCCAGCGGGCCACCGGGTAGCTCGGGCGTGAAGCCGGAGTACTTGGTGACGGTGAACAGGTTCTGGCCCGTGGCAAAAATCCGCACGTAGGAAATCTTGGCCTTCTGCGTGAAGCTGGTGGGAATGGTGTAGCCCAGCACCAGGTTATTCAGCCGCAGGTAGGAGCCCGACTCAATGAAGTAAGTGGAGTTGGGCGTATTGTTGGAAATGGTGCGCGGGTCCGACTGCGAGCCGTTGGTGGCCGTCCAGCGGTTGTCGGCAAAGTCGGCCTCTACGTTGTCCGTGGTCTGGTAGCGGAACTGCTTTTTGGCGTTGTACACCTCATTGTTCAGGTTGCCGGAAAACACGAAGGAGAAATCGAACTTCTGATAGTTCATGCCGCCATTAATACCGAAGTACACCGGCGGCTGATACGAGCCGGAGTGTACCCGGTCCAGCAGTGAAATCACGCCGTCGCCGTTGGCATCTGCATATTTCAGGTCGCCGGGCTGGGGTGTGGGTAGGCCGTTATACTTGGGGTAGCCATCAATTTCCGCCTGCGACTGGAAGATGCCCGTGGACTTGAGCACATAAAAGCTGCCAGCCGCCACGCCGTTATCGGAGAGCGTAACGTTGTTGAAGCCCCCAAAAAGAGCCTGCCCGCCGTTCAGCTTTTCAATCCGGTTTTTGTTGAAAGTAGCATTCACCCCAAAGTTGTAGCTCCAGTCGGTGCTCAGCTGGTTGCGCCAGTTCAGCGCGGCTTCAATGCCTTTGTTGCTGATATCGGCGGCGTTGGTGATGTACTGGTTGTCCGGGTCGCCGAGGTTACCGGGAATATTCACCGGGATCAGGGCATCCGTGGTTTTCTTCTGGTAGTAAGTCAGCTCGCCGGAGAGGCGGTTCTCCAGCAGCGCAAATTCCACGGCGGCATCATACTCCGTGGTGGTTTCCCAGCTCACATTCCGGTCCTTAATCTGGTTGATAATGGCGCCCAGCACGGGCTGCCCATTAAAGACATAAGGAACATTAGACTCCGCCGTTACAATGTAAGCGTTGGGGTCAATCTGGTCGTTGCCCAACTGGCCGTAGCTGGCGCGCAGCTTCAGGAAGCTCAGCACCGTCTGGCTCTTCATAAAATCTTCTTCCGACAGAACCCAGCCTAAGCCCAGGGAGGGGAAAAAGCCCCAGCGCTGGTCTTTGTTGAACCGGGAGGTGCCATCGTAGCGCAGGTTGGTGGTCAGCAGGTAGCGGTCGGCGTAAGAGTAGTTTATACGTCCCAGCAGGGACAGGCGCCGGTCTATGGCGCCCACGGCATTGTTCGTGGACGTATTTGGGTCGCCGGCACCCAGGTACCACTGGTCTTTGTTAGGCCCTACATCCTTGCGGCTGCCTTCCAAGGTGCGCGACTCGCCCTGTTCCGTTACCGTGCCGGCCAGCACCGTCAGGTTATGCTTATCAAACTGCTTCTGAAACGTGGCCGTATTTTCCCAGAGGTAGCGGTTGCGGTTGTTCTGAATAGTAGACAGGTTGCTCCGCAGCGTACGCTGGTTGCCCCCAGCCGTAATAAAGGTGCTTTCGTCGCTGTTGTACTGATAATCGTAGATAATCCGGTTATCAAAGTTCAGATCCACGTTAATGGCTGAACGCAGGGTGAGAGCCGAAACCGGCTTGAAATCAACCCCTACGTTGCCCTGCAGGCGGTTTTCCAGGGAACGATTGTTGTTTTTTTCGATATCGAGCAGCGGGTTGCCCACGTTACCGAACGCCGAGGTATTTCCGTACCGGCCGTCTACTTTAGAGGGAATAATGGGGGCCGCGCGGTACGCATTCTGATACGCCGTGGCAAAGTTCACGTCCTTGGTGTTGGCGTGGCTAAACGAGGCCTGCGAGTTTATCGTCAGCTTATCGGAAACCGTAAAAGCCGTGTTGGAGCGTACCGTGAGGCGGGAAAACTTGTTGCTGATAGCCAGGCCATCATCCTGCAGCAGGTTGCCGCTGAAATAGTAGCGCACATTTTCATTGGCGCCCGATACGGCCAAGTTATGGTTCTGGTAAGTAGCCCGCCGTAGAATCTCATCGTACCAATCGGTAGAGCCCGAATAGGCTGGCAGCGTCAGGTCAGGAGCAGTGTCTTTCAGATAGTCGGCATACTGCTGGGCATCGGCCATGTCTACCAAATGGGCGGCCTGCTTAAAGCCCATGGTGGTATTGTAGCTTAGCACCGGCTTGCCCACTTTGCCTTGCTTGGTGGTGATGATGATAACGCCATTGGCGCCGCGTACCCCATAAATGGCCGCAGCCGAAGCGTCTTTCAGCACGTCAATGGTAGCAATGTCGGAGTTGCTCAGGTTACGGATGTCCGTGGTCTGCACCCCGTCCACCACGTACAGCGGCTCGGCACCAGCCAGCAGCGTGCCCGTACCCCGGATGCGCACTTTAGGCTGAGAGTTAGGCCCCCCGTCGCTGATGATCTGCACACCGGCCACTTTACCCTGAATAGCCTGGGTAGGGGTAGTAACGGGCTGCCGTACAATTTCTTCCGCATCCACGCGGCCTACCGCGCCGGTTAAGTCGCGCTTTTGCTGGGTGCCGTAACCTACCACCACTACATCATTCAGCGTGGTAGCTTCCTGTAGCAGAGTTATATTAACTGAGGTGCGCCCATTGAGAACTATTTCCTGCGTGGTGTACCCAATATAGGAGAAAACCAGCGTGGCATTCTCCGGCACATTAAGCGTATAGTTACCGTCGACATCGGTCTGGGCGCCGTTGGTAGTGCCTTTCACCACCACGTTTACGCCGGGTAGGCCCGCGCCCTGGTTATCCACCACGCGCCCGGTTACGGGCACATCGGGAACGATTGCGGCCACGGCCAGCGGAGCTTTATTCTCCAGGCTGGTAGGGGCGGCATTTGCCAGGGCGGTGCCGGAAAATAGCGCCAGGCCCAGCGCCGGCAAAAATGTTAGATGAGTCAGTTGCCGAAGCAACCGGGGGAATTGTAGAGGAGGAATCATGCGGATGGGAGAAAAGAAGGTTCGCTTCAGATAAGAATGGTTTGCTCGGGTGTCGGCAGAATGGGGAAACCGGGTTCCGGCTTGGCCGGAACTACTGCACCCGGGTGGGAGGCAAACAGCGGGGGCTTATCTACTCATAGGCAGTAAAAGATTAAGTCGCTAGAAATGAATAAGATGCTTTGCGTAGCGGGCGGCTCCGGTACGGCGGGTAAGAATTGGGGCTGCTCTCACTTGCATTAAGAAAAGCCGGAATGAGGCCTCTATCTGGATACATTCAAGCAATGCTTGCACTAATACGAGAGGAGAGGCAGAATAGGCTAAGAATTGAGCGCAATACACGATTTCGGCACCATAGGATTTTTCCATGGGGCTGTAAGGCAGCGTTTCAACTGGCTGATTTTGCCTGGCAGGGCCGGAGCCATTGGCAAATTTTTACCTTCGTGAACCCATCCACTTTTCCACCCACCCATGAAACCCTTACCCGAGCACGCCGAAATCAACGGCCAGCGGCTACGGCCTGAGAGCCTGATGATGAGCTACGGCTACACCCCGGCCTGGAGCGAAGGCGCCATCAAATGCCCCATTTTTCAGACTTCTACCTTCGTTTTTAAGAATGCCGAGGAAGGCAAAGCCTTCTTCGAGCTGGCCTACGGCCTGCGCCAGGCCGACCCCGACGAGGAAATGGGCCTGATTTACTCCCGCCTCAACAACCCCAGCCTGGAAATTCTGGAGCACCGCCTCACGCTGTGGGATGAGGCTGAGGAAGCCGCCTCCTTTGCCAGCGGCATGGCTGCCATCAGCACCACGCTGCTTGCCCTGCTGAAGCCCGGCGACGTGATTCTGCACTCCGAGCCCGTGTACGGCGGCACCGATTTCTTCCTGAAGCAGGTGCTGCTGCGTTTCGGCATCACGGCCGTAGGCTTCTCACCCAAAGCCACCGAAGAAGAGCTGGCCGCGCAGGTAGCCACCATTACCCAGGGCCGCCTGGCCATGATTTACGTGGAAACGCCCGCCAACCCCACCAACCACCTGGTAGATCTGCGCGCCTGCGCCGCCGTAGCCCGCCGCTTCAGCGACGAGCAGTGCCCCGTGCGCCTGGTAGTAGACAATACCTTCCTGGGCCCCGTGTTCCAGCACCCGCTGCACCACGGCGCCGATGTAGTGCTGTACTCGGCTACCAAGTTCCTGGGCGGCCACTCCGACCTGATTGCCGGCGCGGCCCTGGCTTCCCGGGAAATTATGAAGGAGATAAAAGCCATGCGCACCTTCATGGGTACCATGTGCGACCCCAACACCGGCTGGATGCTGATGCGCAGCCTGGAAACCCTGAAGCTGCGCATGGAGCGCGCCGCCCAAAGCGCCCAGGTTATTGCCGACTGGCTGCGGGAGCACCCCCAGGTGGAGCGCACCTACTACCTCACGCATCTGGAGCACGACCCCGCCCAGCAGGCCATCTACGAACAGCAGTGCCTCTCGCCGGGCTCCATGATTTCTTTCGATATCCGGGGCGGCGAGGCGGAAGCTTTCCGTTTCCTCAACCACCTCAAGCTGATAAAGCTGGCCGTGAGCCTGGGTGGCACCGAAAGCCTGGCCGAGCACCCCGCCACTATGACGCACTCCGACATTATGCCGGAAACCCAGCGCGAAATGGGCATCTCCTCCCAGATGATCCGCCTCAGCATTGGGGTGGAAGATCCGCAGGACCTGATAGCCGACCTCACGCAGGCCTTTGATATGGTGCTGGCTGCGGACGCCCGGGAGCTGGAAACCGCTGCTGTTAGCCGCTAACTCCGGTTATCCTTCAAGCAAAAGCCCTGCGGCTACCGAATTTTCGGTGGCCGCAGGGCTTTTTGTTTTTGGCTTTACGAAGCCGGGTTCTTATATCCCTTCCAAATCGCCGCCGGCTTTCAGCAGCATATCGGCCAGGCGGGTTAAGTCCTGGCGGGTTTCGGGGGAGGCCGTGGCTGCGGCCTGGGTGGTTTGTACGCCCAGCATGCTTAGAGAGCGGCCAATGGCAACCGAATTCAGGGTGTGGTTTTCGCTGCTGAGCAAGGACTGCAGGTTGCCCAGCTCGCGCACCACGTCCTGCAGGGCGGGAATACCGCTTTGCTCCAGCAGGTTTTGCCAGTTGTCGATGTGGGTGTGGGCGGTGCTGAGGGGCAGGCCCGTGAGGCCGCTATGCAGGGCATGTAGGGTTTCCGTAAGCTGCGCGGCACCCGCTTTGGGGGTATAATGGTCGGTGAATTGGCTCATTTGTGGATAAGTTGTGGAAAACAGAGGGTTTAGTGGATAACAGGGGTAGCAGGCAGCGTGGCCAGGCCCAGCTCGTGCAGAATGGCTACGGCCCGCAGGGCGCTGCTTTCCTTGTCTTTTATTTCCAGCATCACATCGGGGTGCAGGCCGTGCAGGTGGGTGAGGAACTCCCGGAACTGCTCCTCGCTGATGGAGTTGGTGTGTTTGCCTTTCCGCTCGCCCAGGGCCTGGGAGCTGTAGTCCATCATGGGCGGGCCATCCTGGGTGGGGTGCCAGGTAGCGGCGGCCTGCTGCAGGGCCAGCGCCATAGGCTCGCTGTTATTCAGGCATTCGTGGTGCAGGTTATCAAAGAGCACGGGCACGCCCACGGCGTCGTAGAGCTGCAGACAGTCGCGCAGGCTATAGAGCCGGTCGTCGTTTTCTACCACCAGGCGGGCCTTCACGGCTTCCGGCAGGCGCTGGTACGTGGCAATCCAGCGGCTGAGGGCAGCTTCCTTGTCGCCGTACAGGCCGCCGGCATGGATCTGGAGCTTGGCCGTGGAATCCAGTCCCATCAGATCCAGCATAGAGCCCTGGTATACCAGCTCCTGCATGCTGCGCTCCACAATACCGGCGTCGGGGGAGTTCAGCACCACAAACTGATCCGGGTGGAAGGAGATGCGCATGTTATGCTGCTGGATGTACTGGCCCAGGGCGCGGAAACCGGCGGCAAAGTGGGTTTGCCAGGGGAAAGTATTGATGGGGTGCGAGCCGAAGGGTACCACGCCGGAGCCAATGCGGAAGAACAGCAGGCCGCGTTCCACATTATACTCCAGAATGCGCTGCAGGCAAGCCAGGTTATTGGTAACGGCCTGTACCAGCCGCTCTTCAGAGTAGGATGCCAGCCGAAACGTGGACGTAGACGTGCACGGCAGCGAGGCATTAACGCAGGGATACCCAATTCTCATACCCGGCTATACGGGGAAATGGTGAAATGGTGAGGTGGTGAACTAGCGAGTTTGACGTTCTACTTGCGCAAACCGCGCCTATTGAACATAAAACTCACCAGTTCACCACCTCACCGCTTATTCTACCTCGTAGCCGGTATTATCCTGAAAGTTCTTGTTGTATTTGCGCCGTTCCTGCAGGAATTTCTCTACCCGGTCGCGGTGCTCAATCTCCTCCATTTTGCGGCGCTGCTTGCCCTCCCGGGAAAACTGGTCGTAGAGCAGGCTGGCCGGGTTGGCCAGCGTAGCCGTGGGCGCTTTTGGCGCGGTAGAGTCTACCTTAAACAGTGGTTTGGGCGCCGGGGGGCGTTTCACGGCGCTGGTAGGCGCGGTAGAAGGGCGCCGTACATTGCGCAGGGCCCGGTTAATGGCGGCACGGTCGGGGCGGCCTTCCTGTACCCGCACTTCTCCTAGTTGAATATTGTCGCGCTCCAGCCTGATATGAATAATGAGCTGCGACAGCCCCGAGCCTCCTAAAGGCATACGCTGGGTCTTAAAGCCCACGGAGCGGAATACCAGCGTATCAGTATTCAGCGCATTCAGGCCAAAGTCGCCGTCACTGTTGGCCACCACCCCGCGGCCGGTGCGCTTCACCATCACGGACGCCCCGGGAATAGGCTTGCCGGTATCCGCCTCCGATACGGAGCCCGTTACCCGAATCTGAGCGGTGGCGGGCACCGCCAGCAACAGCCCCATAAACAAGAGCACCACCAGCCCCAAACGGCCGGGCCCGGAAAGCATCAAAGCAAAAACATCCGTCATTAGCATACAAAAACCCAACGCAAGGTAGCCAACTACCGAGCCAAAAGTAGGGTCTGTAGTTGCATGAGTTGCACCGCTCAGCTGAGCGGTGCCCCCGAACGAGCGAAAACCCGGCGGGCTATTTACATCCAGCGCACAAAAAAGCCCCCACCAGAAATGGCGGGGGCTTTTACTTAGCTTGGGAAAAGCGGGTTATTTAATGACGCTCTTGTCGCCATCCACTGGCTTGTCCTTCACGGTGCCATCGTCGGCGTCCATTTTGGTTTTGTTGCCTTCGGCATCCTTCAGTTTCACGTCACCGTCGGCCTTTACTTTGATTTTCGAGCCGTCGTCGTACTTGGTTTTCGATTTGGCATCGGCGTCCATCGTATTGTCCATCGACGAGGAAGAGGCGCTCATGTCCGTGTCATCCATGTAGTTGTTGTCGTAGTAAGAAACCCGGTTGGTTTCGTACTGCTGATACATGGTAGGATCAGCAAATACCTGCTTCATTTCCAGGTCCGAGTTGTCATATACGGTGCGCATTTCGGCAGCCATACCGGTGGTATCGGCGGCGTACTTCTGCTGCAGCTCGCCCAGGCGCTTGCCCCGGGTTACATACACGGTGCGCACTTTGGTGCGGGTGGCATCATCCAGCTTCATTTTGGCGGCTACGTCCGCGGCAATGCGGTCAGCGCGGCGCTCAATGGCGTCGTCGGAATAAGCCTGCGTGGTGGTCGTGGTGGTAGTAGTGGTGGTAGCGGCGCCATCCATGTTGGTGGTAGCCGTTTCCGTGGTTTTCTCCTGCGAGCAGGAGGCCATCGTGAGGGCAACGCCACACGAGAGCAGGAACAAGGTCTTTTTCATGAGTTTAAGATTAGGTGGGAGGGGAGGGAGAGTCAAAAATCGAATTTGGCGCATATACGGCCCGGTTCTCTGCACGGTTGCCGAAGCGCTATATAGGGCTATCAAAAAGCCACCGGCTGCTGGGCCGGTGGCTTTACGAAACTTGCACAGGAAGCCCTGTATTTAGGCGCGCTGCAGTTCAAATACCGTGATTTCGGGCAGGAAGCCCACCCGGCCTGGATAGCCCAAAAAGCCCAGGCCCGTGTTCACATATAAATACTGCTTGCCGCGCTGGTACAGGCCCGCCCATTCCTTGTAGGCATACTGCACGGGGCTCCATTTAAAGCCCGGCAGATTCACGCCAAACTGCATGCCGTGGGTGTGGCCGGAAAGGGTCAGGTCGATGTCGGGGTAGTTCACCACTTGCGCGTCCCAGTGGGACGGGTCGTGGGAAAGCAGAATCTTGAAGGGCGCACCGTGGGAACCGGCGTGGGCCTGGGCCAGGTTGCCGTACTTGGGAAAGCGCATTTGCGCGCCCCAGTTCTGCACGCCTAATACCGCTATTTTCTCGCCGTTGCGCTCTATCTGGTGGTGCTCATCCAGGAGCAGGCGCCAGCCAATTTTGGCGTGGTTGTCCATCAGGCGCTGCAGATTAGCGCGCTTGGCTTCCGGTGATTCCCACTCCACATAATCACCGTAGTCGTGGTTGCCGAGGATGGAGAAAATGGGCAGCTCCGACTTGATCTGCGACAGGGCTTCAATATGTTCCTCCACCTCCGTGGCCACGTTGTTCACCAGGTCGCCGGTCATAAACACAAGGTCGGCGTTTTGCGCATTTATCATGCGCACGGCCCGCTGTAGCGGCTCTTTTGATTGGAAGGAGCCGGTGTGCAGATCGGAAATCTGCAGGATTTTGAAGCCGTGGAAGGAAGCCGGCAGGTTGGGAAAGCGCAGCGTCACGCGCTTCACCTGATAATCGGTGGCCCCTTTAGCCATGCCCCAAACCAGAGAAATAAAGGGCAGGCTGCCCACCACCAGCGCCAGCCGGCTCAGGAACTCACTGCGGGAGATAAGGCCGGCGGAGGTACCGCTGGGTTGCATAACGGAGCGCACGGCCAGCAGCCCCATCCGATACAGATCTTCGGGCAGCAGAAAAACCAGTACCACCAGCTTGGTAGCCAGAAAAATAACCGGCAGGCTGCCCAGATAGGTTTTAAAAGGAGCAGGTGAAGTATGGCGGGTCATCATGGCCCAGGTAGCCAGGGCCCATACCGTGGCCGTGAGCACCCAGTAGCCAATGGCCGCCGCCCGGCGGGTGCCCGGCGAGGCGTGTTGCAGTACCGTGCGAATAGCCTGAAAGCCATACCACTCGGCTAAAACAAAAAGGGCAAGAAAGAGAAGGGTAATCAGAAGTCGAGACATAGTGGGGTATAAAACTGAGCCGGCCGGAAATAGTTCAGGGCCGGCCGTATGCGTAGAGACGAAGAAACCGGGTTTTTACTTTATTTTCCGGCTGATCTATCTAATCTAGGCAAGTATGGCAGTGAACAATGACTTAACAACGGCCGGGGCCGCCGAAGCCGCCCCGATACGCTATGAAACGCCTACCTCTTTCAGCATCAAAAGCTGGGCCGAGGAAGACCGCCCCCGCGAGAAGCTGCTGCAGAAAGGCCGCGCCGCCCTCTCCGATGCCGAGCTGATGGCCATTCTGCTGGGCTCCGGCACCGCCAAGCTCTCGGCCGTGGACGTTTCCAAGCTGATTCTGGCCGCCGTGCAGAACGACCTGAATGCCCTGGCCCGGCTGTCGGTAAAAGAGCTCATGCGCCATAAAGGCATCGGCGAAGCCAAAGCTATAACCATAGTGGCCGCCCTGGAGCTGGGCCGGCGCCGCAAGGAGGCGGCGGCTTCCCAGCGCACCACCATCACCTGCTCCACCGATATTTATAACCTGGTGCGCCCCAACCTGCAGGATTTGCCCCACGAAGAGTTCTGGGTGATTCTGCTGAACCGCGCCAACGTGGTGATGCGCAAAACCAGCATCAGCAGCGGCGGCGTGGCCGGCACCGTAGCCGACCCTAAGCTAATTTTTAAAGAGGCGCTGGAGCAGCTGGCCTCCTCCATAATTCTGGTGCACAACCACCCCAGCGGCAACCGCAACCCCTCCGCCGCCGATATTGCCCTCACCCGCAAAGTGAAAGAAGCCGGCCAGTTCCTGGACCTGCCCATCCTCGACCATCTAATATATACCGACCTGGGCTACTATAGCTTCGCCGATGAAGGTATGCTCTAAAGACAAAAAGAAAAAAATGATAAAATTTTCAATTTTAGTAAAGTGTATAATATTATCAATGCTATTAATAGGTTGTGATAACCATAATGCAGAAAAATTTTTAAGCAATAATTATAAGGGGTCGTATTGGGACCTAATAGCTATAAGAGGTATCGATGGTCATTATGAAAGAGTATTAAATAAAAGAAATAATTTACCTATTAACACCTTGTTTATTGGAAATTAAAATAGAGCCGAATTGTTTTTTAATGTTGATTCGATACATTCGGTTAATGAAAAAATAATAGATCAGGATATGTCTTATAAAGATGTTTATAGTATCTACGATGATAAAATAATTTTTAAATCAGATACTTTTTTTATTAATATAATAGATGTAGAAAGTTTTATGCTGGAAAATGTAAATAATAAAAATAATAAATTGTTTTTCCTGCGTAGTAAAAGCGAAAAAATAATAGGTAATAAATACCCGTATTTGAAAAGTAAATGGTAACTACTTAATCCTATATAAATAAAAAAGCCTCCCGCCACAGCCAGCCAGAATATCGGGCCAGCATGCAGCAGGAGGCTTTTGCTTGCTTAAAAGCGAAAATTAGAACCGACTTCGCTTAACGGGCTTCTTCTTTTTATTGCCGGAGCTAAGCCACAGAATAGTGCCGGCCGTGACGGCCGTGAAGGCGGCCATCTTCAGCACCAGCGTCTGGGGGCTGTGCTTCCACTCGGCTTTGTAGCCTTTTTCAGCAAAAATATTGGGCACGTGGCCGTGTACCAGGTCGTCTACAACACCTTCTACCACGTTCACCCGGTCGGCCAGCAGCAGCGGCAGCCAGTGCGGATATTGGTTTTCGCTGAAATGAAAGGCAAACCGCCGGATGATGCCGCTCAGGCCGCTGGGTGGCTCCGGGGTACCAAATACCGCCGAGACGTTGGGGCGCTCAATGGAGCGCAGCACTTCCGTCTCCACGGGCTGCAGCGCCTCTGGGCGGTGCTTAAAATCGGGGTCCTGCGAGATGTTCATGCGGGCCCGCATGGGGTAGGTGGGGTCGTTTTTCGGGTCGGCATCAATGCCCCAGCCTTTGATTTGCTTAGGGTCGATGGGCGTATTGATTACATTATGGTTTTCCATGGGGAGGCAGTGTTATTGGTTGGCGGTAGGGGGCATCATGACGGTTTTAATGCAGTTATCCAGCTTGGCGGAGAACATGCGGTAGCCGTCGGCTACTTCCTCCAGCGGGATGCGGTGCGTAATCAGGCCCTTGGGGTTGAGCACGCCGTTCTGCACGTGCTCAATCAGGCGCGGCAGCAAACGCTTTACCGAAGTCTGATTGCCCCGCATAGTGAGGCCCTTGTTCATCATGTTGCCAATGGGCACCAGGTTATCGGTGGGGCCATATACGCCTACAATAGATACCACGCCGCCTTTTTTCACGGAGTTAATAGCCCAGTGCAGGGCCGTGGCCGAGCCCGCCTGCAGCAGCAGCTTGCGGCCCGTAATGGTCTGCAGTAGATTGCCGGCGGCTTCGGCCCCCACAGCATCAATCACGCAGTCGGCTCCCAACCAGTCCGTAATTTTCTTGATGAACAGCACCGGGTCGCCGATTTCATTGAAGTTGTAAGCCTCACAGTAGGAATAGTTGCGGGCAAACTCCAGGCGGTAATCTTCCTGGTCGATGATGATGACGCGGCCGGCGCCGAACAGCCAGGCGCAGCGGGCAGCCATAATGCCAATGGGGCCGGCGCCAAACACCACCACAGTATCATTTTTCTGGATGCCGGCCATTTCGGCGGCCTGGTAGCCGGTGGGCACCACGTCGGTCAGCAGCACGGCATCATCCAGATCCATGCCCTCCGGAATAATGGTAGGGCCCACATTGGCATAGGGTACGCGGCAATATTCTGCCTGGCCACCATTGAAGCCACCGGCGGTGTGCGAGTAGCCAAAGATGCCACCTACGGCTGTGGCTTCGGTATTCGACTCGTGGCAGTTGCCAAACATGCCCTGCCGGCAGAAGTGGCACTCGCCGCAGGAAATATTGAAGGGCACAATTACCCGGTCGCCTACTTTCAGCTTCGTGACGTCGGTACCAATTTCCACCACTTCGCCCACAAATTCGTGGCCAAAGGTGGAGCCTACGCGCGTATCGGGCACGTTGCCGTTGTATAAGTGTAGGTCAGAACCGCAGATGCAGGTGCGCAGTACCCGGACAATAGCGTCCTGAGGATGTTTGATTTCCGGCATAGGTTTTTGCACGGCACGGACCCGCTTCGGGCCTCTGTATTCCATTGCTAGCATAATATTCCTGCTTGAAGTTATAAGTGGGACACATATTCCCTGGGGGCGGCGGAAGCTGTTACAGTAACTGAATACCTACTGCCTGGCGCCCGGTGGGGAATCACTTAATACTGCCTTAAAATCCTAAAGTTTCATGCCTGGATTTTATTCTTTCTAAATCCGTATTTATACGGTTAAGCTTCAGCGAATTACCCCGTTCCGGTTTAGCAAGCCCGCCGGCAACTAAGCCAGGCTAAGTTTTAGAAAGACCTGATGCACCAAACTTCAGTGCTTCCTGCGCCAGCCCGCTCTTGCTCTGAATGATTAGCCAGTAAGCACTTGAGGCTATAAAACCAGGCGCTGCATGGCTGCGCAGCAGGCCCGGCAGCGCAAGCCTTAGCGCCCATTCCTACCTTTGCGAAATGCGCGTTAACTCTAAACTTCTCATTGGCCTCGGTCTGCTGCTGATACTGGGCTATTTTCTGCAGGATATTGTCTTCAACGACAACGACTATTTCCTGCGCCTGCGCAAAGCCCGCCAGGAAAAGAATGCCGGCTTCCGTCGTGCCGCCAACTCCCCGCTGGACCAGAAGCAGCGCGACGGTTTTGACAGCCTCCGCTACTTTGCCCCCGACAGAGCCTACCGCGTAGAAGCCCAACTGGAGCGATTCGCTAAACAGGATACCGTGCTCATGCCCCTCACCGATGGCAAAGCCGACAAGTACCTGCGTTGGGGCCGCGCCGCCTTCGAAGTAAACCAGCAGCCCCAGCAACTCACCCTGTTTCTGAAAGCCGATGGGCAGGACTCCACGCTCTTCATCCCCTTCACCGATAAAACCAACGGCTTCAGCAGCTACGGCGGCGGCCGTTACCTCGATGCGGCCCTGCCCGGCAAAGACTCAAAGGAAATCGAGCTGGACTTCAACCAGGCCTACAATCCCTTCTGCGCCTATAATAATGGCTACGCCTGCCCCGTGCCCCCGGCCGATAACCGCCTAGCCGTAGAAATCAGAGCCGGCGAGCAGGACTTCCACGACCACGCCGAGCACGAGTAAGGCAGCGTAGCAGAAAGTAGCGCGAAGCTCCGGCTTCGCATACGAGCAACGCGAGTAGCAGGCGTCTGCTGATGTATAGTCCAACTCGTAGGAACTCGCTGCGCTCCTACGCGAAGCCAGAGCTTCACGCTACTCTATGCGCTACTCTGCGCTACTTTATTCCCGCCGCCCCAAATCCTTACCTTTGCCGCGCCTGCCAGCTCCTTCCGCGCCTGGCAACTGGCAACCGACAACTGACAACTGAGATGAAAATATCCCTCGACTGGCTCCGCACGCTTATCCCCACCAACAAACCCGCCGAGGAAATCGGGCAGCTGCTCACGGGCTCCGGGCTGGAGGTAGAAGGCATTGAAGAGCTGGAAAGCATCCCCGGCGGCCTGCGTGGCCTGGTGCTGGGCACCGTGCTCACCTGTGAAAAACACCCCGACGCCGACAAGCTCAGCCTGACCACGGTAGATGTAGGCGACGAAACCCCGCGCCAGATTGTATGCGGCGCCGCCAACGTGCGCGCTGGCCTGAAAGTGGTAGTGGCCCTGGAAGGCGCCATGCTCTACCCGGCCCAGGGCGAGCCGTTCAAAATCAAGAAGTCCAAAATCCGCGGCGCGGCTTCCGAAGGCATGATCTGCGCCGAGGACGAAATCGGCCTGGGTACCTCGCACGAGGGTATTATGGAGCTGGATACCGACCTGCCCAACGGCACCCCCGCCGCCGACTACTTCGGTCTGGGTTCGGATTCGGTATTCGAAATTGGCCTGACGCCGAACCGCGCCGATGCTGCCTCGCACTATGGCGTGGCCCGCGAGCTGCGCGCCCTGCTGCACCAGCCCTGCCACCTGCCCGATATCAGCCAGTTTCACGCTCCCGCCACGGCGGAGCAGAATATTGCTGTGGTTATTGAAGACACCGAGGCCAGCCCGCGCTATGCCGGGCTGCTGCTGGAAAACGTGCAGGTAGGTCCGTCGCCGGAATGGCTGCAGCGCCGTTTGCGCAGCATTGGTTTGTCGCCCATTAATAATGTGGTAGACGTCACCAACTTTGTGCTGCACGAGCTGGGCCAGCCCCTGCATGCCTTCGATGCCGACCAGATAACCGGTAATAAAATCCGCGTGAAGCGCGCCGAAGCCGGGGAGAAGTTCACGACCCTGGACGGGACCGAGCGCACCCTGAAAGGCGAAGACCTGGTTATTGCCGATGCTAACGGCGCACCTATGGCGCTGGCCGGCGTATTCGGCGGCAAAACCTCCGGCGTTTCCGACGGTACTACCCGCGTGTTCCTGGAAAGCGCCTACTTCGCGCCGGCCGTGGTGCGCAAAACCGGCCAGACGCACCAGCTGAAAACCGATGCCTCCTTCCGCTTCGAGCGCGGCACCGATCCGCACATGGTGCCCATTGCCCTGAAGCGCGCCGCCCTGCTGCTGCAGGAAGTGGCTGGCGCCACCGTAGCAGCGCCCATTGTAGATGAATACCCCCACCACATCGGCCACACCATGGTACGCCTGCGTTTGCCGCGGGTAGAAAAGCTGGTGGGCCAGTTCATTGCTCCGGAGCGCATCCGCCAGATTCTGACCGATCTGGATATCCTGATTTCGGAAGAAGGCAAGGACGAAGGGGGACACGCGGAGTGGATTCTGTCGGTGCCGCCGCACAAGGTAGACGTAACCCGCGAGGCCGACATTATTGAGGAAATTCTGCGCATTTACGGCTACAACCACGTGGCCCTGCGGCCGCACAACTCCGCTACTTTCCTGGCGCAGTTCCCGAATCCCGATCCGGAAATCATCCGCCAGAATACGGCCCGCCTGCTCAGCGGGCAGGGTTTCTCGGAAATCATTACCAACTCCATTACCAACTCGGCTTACTTTGAGAAGGAAGGAGAGCCGGTGGAAGAGCTGGTGCGCCTGCTCAACTTCAATAGCGCCGAGCTGAATGTAATGCGCCCGGCCATGCTGTTCAGCGGCCTGGAGGTGGTGCGCTACAACGTGAACCGCCGCCAGCGCGACCTGAAGCTGTATGAGTTCGGGAAAACCTACCGTCAGAAAGCCGGTGGCCAGTACGAGGAGCAAAACAAGCTGGTGATTTACCTCACGGGCAACACGGCCGCCGAAACCTGGCAGCAGAAGTCGGACAAATCCTCTTTCCACCAACTGGCCGGGGCCGTGCAGCAGGTGCTGGCCTCGCTGGGGTTTGCTACGCCTACCTCACAGCCGGTGCAGCACCCGTACCTGGCGGGCGGCCTTACGCTGCTGGCCCAAAACCAGCCCGTAGCGCTGACAGGAGCGGTTTCGCCGGCCGTGCTGAAGCGCATGGACGTGAGCCAGCCCGTGTGGTATGCCGAGCTGGACTGGGACTGGCTGATGCGCAAGTACAAGAACACGCTGGTAGCCCGCGAGCTGCCCAAGTTCCCGGAAGTGCGCCGCGACCTGTCCCTGGTAGTCGATAAAACCGTCACCTTCGACCAGCTGCAGCAGATTGCCCGCCGCACGGAGAAGAAACTCCTTCAGCAGGTGAATGTGTTTGACGTGTATGAGGGCGACAAGCTGGGCGCCGATAAGAAGTCGTACTCCGTGAGCTTCCTGCTGCAGGATCCCACCCAAACCCTCACCGACCAGGCTATTGATGGCGTGATGCAGCGGCTGATTCAGCAGTTTGAGCAGCAGGCCGGGGCGGTAATCCGCCGGTAAGCAAACGGATAAAAGAACGTCATTCCGAGCGCAGCCGAGGAATCTCGCGTGCTGATGTTAGAGTAAGAATCAGACGTCAGCATGCGAGATTCCTCGGCTGCGCTCGGAATGACCGTTCCAAGTAATGAAAGCCAAATGAAGGGAAGTTAAAGCTCAACTTTAAGCTGATAGTACTAGAGCCCGTAACTTCGTCTTACATTAGCTCCAAAATATTTCCCCTTCAATGGCCTCAACTCAGCAGCTTGCGCAACTCGACCGCCTGGAGCGGCAGGTAACCACGTTAGTGGCTGCCTATCAGCAGTTGCGCGAGGAGCTGGCCGATGCCCAGACCACCATTCAGCAGCTGCGTGCCGACGTGCGCGACCGGGAGCGGCAGTTGAAGGATTTCCAGAATCAGGAGAATATTACTAAACTTGTACATACCATAGCAGGGGAACCTGCCAATGCAACAGAGCTAAAACAGCGACTCAACGAATACATCCGCGAGATAGATAAGTGCCTTGCCTATTTGAGGGAGTAAAACACCATCAACCTACCGCCTACTGATACCCATGTCCGACTTATCCATCAAAATCCGCGTCGCCGACCGGGATTATCCTATGCGGGTAACCCCCACGGAAGAGGAGCGCCTGCGTATGGCAGGCCGGCTGCTCAACGACCGGATCCGGGAATTTCGCGAACAGTACGGCATCCAGGACAAGCAGGACTTGTTGGCCATGATTGCCTTATCCACCATGGCTGACCGCCTGAAGGTTAGTAAGGAAAAGGACGGCACCGACGCCGCGCTGACCGAGCGCCTGTCGCGCCTGGACCAGCTGCTTTCCTCGCTCGTGCTCGACTAAGAGCCGGGCGTTTGGCCGAACAATCGGTTCGGTTGCAACGGGCTTTCGCTAAGCCCTTTGTGCCTGTTGTAGTGGCATTCTTTTGCTGTGGCTTTGTTCTTTATTTCAAAAACCATAGCCATGCCCGACATTTTGTATATCGTGGTGGCGGCCGTAGTAGCGTTAGCCCTGGGCGTCTTTATCGGACGACAGCTGGCTGGCAAAGCCCGGCAGGACCACGAGGCCAACGCTAAAGCCCGCGCCCAGCAATTGCTGGAGGAGGCCGAAGCCAAGGCCAGCCGCATCCGCGACGAGCGGATCCAACAGTCGAAAGACAAGTTCCGCAACCTCAAACAGGAGTTTGAGCAGGAGAGCCGCCGCCAAAAACAAGCCCTGGACCAGGAGCTGATTGAGCGCCGCGCCGCCGTAGTAGAGCAGGAGCAAAGCATTAAAAAGCTGAGCGAAACCACGCAAAAGCAGCTGGAGCAGCTGCAGCGCAAGGAAAAAGACCTCGATACCACCCGCGAAAAAATTGAAACCCAGGCGCAGCAGCTGCGCGAAAAGCTGGAAGGCCAGGAAGAGCGCCGCCAGCAGGCTCACGATGCCCAGCTAGCCAAGCTGCAGCAGAAAGAGCACGACGCCGAAGCCAAGCTACAGCAGGTACAGCAGCAGCTGGAAACGATTTCGGGCCTGACGGCCGCCGAAGCCCGCGAGCAGCTGGTGGAGTCGCTGAAGAACGAAGCCCAGATTCAGGCTTCCAGCTACATTAAAGATGTGGTGGCCCAGAGCAAGCTCACGGCTACTAAAGACGCCAAGAAAGTGGTGCTGGAAACCATTCAGCGCACCGCGGCCGAGCACGCCATTGAAAACTGCGTGTCCATCTTCAATATCGAATCTGACGATGTGAAGGGCAAGATTATCGGCCGCGAGGGCCGTAACATCCGCGCCCTGGAAGCCGCTACCGGCGTGGAGATTATTGTAGATGATACGCCCGAGGCTATCATCATTTCCGGTTTTGACCCGGTGCGCCGCGAGGTGGCCCGTCTGTCGCTGCACTTACTGGTGAAAGACGGCCGGATTCACCCGGCCCGCATTGAGGAGATTGTGGCCAAAACCCGCAAGAACATTGATGAGGAAATCGTCGAAATCGGCGAAAAAACCATCATCGACCTCGGCATTCACGGCCTGCACCCCGAGCTGATTAAGATGGTGGGTCGCATGCGTTTCCGCTCTTCTTACGGCCAGAATCTGCTGCAGCACTCCCGCGAAGTAGCCAACCTCTGCGCCACCATGGCCGCCGAGCTGGGCCTGAACGTGAAGCACGCCAAACGTGCCGGTCTGCTGCACGACATCGGTAAAGTAAGCACCGAGGAGCCCGAGCTACCCCACGCCATTCTGGGCATGGAGATGGCCAAGAAGTACAAAGAGCATCCCGACGTGGTAAACGCCATTGGCGCCCACCACGATGAAATTGAGATGACGGCCATGATTTCGCCGCTGGTGCAGGCCTGCGACGCCATTTCCGGCTCGCGCCCCGGCGCCCGCCGCGAGATGATGGAAAGCTACATCAAGCGCCTGAAGCAACTGGAGGAAACCGCCGTTTCGTTTGATGGTGTACTGCAGTGCTATGCTATTCAGGCCGGCCGCGAGCTGCGCGTGATGGTAAACGCCGACAACGTAACCGATGACCGGGCCCAGGAGCTGAGCTACGAAATCTCGCAGAAAATCGAGAAGGAAATGCAGTACCCCGGCCAGATCAAGATTACGGTTATCCGGGAAATGCGCGCCGTGGCTTACGCCAAGTAAAACGGCGAAACTGTATTCCATTAAAAAGCCTCCGCAGCGTTAGTTGCGGAGGCTTTTTGTTGTTGGTAGCTCGTGGGTTGATATGCGTCAATAACTTATATCTTGCTTCAAATTAGCGGGCTCACGTTGTATTATTTCTACTGATGAATTCTCATTATTTCCGGGCAGCTTGGAGCATAGTTCTCTTAGGGTTAGCAACCGGTTGCAGTATTTACGCACCTATGTTGCCTATTGCGCCCGTGCTACGGGATAAAAATCAGGCCGAAGCAGCGGCGGCAGTTCACATTAATGGCCGTATACAGGGGAATGTAGCCTATTCGCCTATCCAGCATTTATTGCTAACAACGGCTGGAAGCTACCAGAAAAGAGGCTCTACTGAGGACACAACTCATTTTTATAATCGTCAATACGAAGTAGGGATTGGTACTTATTGGCCGGTAGCTAAATCCTGGTTGTTCAGCGGGCAATTGGGCTACGGTCAGGCTGAAAGCCAGCGGGCCTTTAAAGGCATAAGAAATATTGTGGTGTTGGACCCGGGTTACGATAAGTATAGAACCCATTACAACAAGTTTTACGGGCAGGTAGCGGCCTCTGTGGATATAAGCAGAGTAACTCTGGGGCTTTCCTACCGACGCACCTGGATAGATTTCAAGTCGCTTACCTACAACGAGGAAGCGTTGCCTTTTCGCCGCATGATCCGCAATGAGCCCATGCTTTTTGTGCGTACCGGCGTTACCCGCCAAACAGCCTCTTTTCTGAAGCTACAGGTTACTCTGGGTGGCTCCTTTAATTCGGGTAATAATTTAAATAACGCTGATGATCCACTGGACTGGCATAGAAATAATCTACGGGAAGATATAATCACGTACAGCATAGGGCTAATATTTCACCCGCACTATTTGCCAAAGCGTACTGAGTAGGGTACATCCTTAATGGGGAGAAACAGAGGGTTGCCAAAAATCCGGGGCAGTTACTTTTGCTTTAGATATCGAAACACATTATTCAGCCCCTCCGCCCAGGTAGGGTGTGCAAATACCATGTCCTGCAGCTGCTGATACCGTAGCCGCCCGGCCATAGCCAGCTGAAACATGGCCATGATTTCGCCGCCCTGCTCACAGAAGATGGCGGCACCCAGGATTCGGTCCTGCTTATCTACCAGCACTTTCCAGAAGCCGGCCGTCCGGCCGGTTTCGCGGGCGCGGCCAATGGTGCGCACGGGCAGCTTGGCCACGCGGTAAGCAATGCCCTGCTCCCGCGCCTGCTGCTCAGAGAGGCCAATGCGCCCCAGCTGCGGCTGCGTGAAAACCACGTAGGGCAGGGGGCGATTCTTGGCCGAGCGGCGCCGGCCATGCAGCAACTTATCCCGCACTATGCGGTAGTCGTCGTAGCTGATGTGGGTGAACTGGGGGCCGCCGTGCACGTCGCCCAGCGCGTACACGCCGCGCACCTTGGTTTGCAGCTGACTGTTTACGTGGATATAGCCGTGCTCATCGGTTTTAATGCCGGCAGCCTCCAGGCCCAAGTCATCGGTGTTGGGCTGGCGGCCGGTAGCTACCAGCAGGTGGGAGCCCGCCAGGCGGCGCTGTCCCGAGGCGGTTTGCGCGGTAACGGTAATAGTAGCTGCTTCCTGCGGCTGCGAAACCCGGTGAACCCTGGCGCCCAGCACGACTTCAATGCCCATTTCTTCCAACAGGTGCTGCAGGGCTTCGCTGACATCAGTATCCTCGTGCCCCAGCAGCTGACTACTGGAATCAATAATGGTAACGCGGCTCCCGAACCGCCGAAACATATACCCAAACTCTACCCCGATGTAGCCGCCGCCCAGGATAACCAGGTGCTCGGGCAGCTCGCGCAAATCCAGCAATTGGGTAGGGGTGAGGTAACTGGTTTTTAGCAGGCCGTCTATTTTTGGAATGGCGGCCCGGGTGCCGGTATTAATGAAAATGAGCGGGGCAGTAATTTCTTGAGCAACGCGGCCGCCGCTCATTACCTGCACGGTGCGCGGGCCGGTGAAAGTAGCGTGGCCGTGCAAAACCCGGATGTTGGGATGCTCGGGCGTGAGGTTGTGCTGCACTCCGGCACGCGTTTTTTCGATGATGGCATCTTTGCGGTCCATGGCGGCGGCCAGGTCCAGCACCGGCGTGCCTGCCTGAATGCCATAAGCAGCCGCATCCCGAATTTGCTGCAGGCGCTCGGCAGAAGTGAGCAGGGCCTTCGTGGGCGAGCAGCCAAAGTTGATGCAGGAACCACCCAGCAGGTGCCGCTCTACGAGAATTACCTTTTTGCCGGCATCGGCCAGGCTACCGGCCAGGGGGTTGCCGGCCTGGCCGGAGCCAATAATCAGCGCGTCGCAGGAAATGCGTTGCAGAGCCATAAGCAGCGAGGAAGAACAGGCAGGAAATACAAAACTTGCTTTCCTTACGGCTCAAACTCAGCTGTGGCTACACAACGAAACAGGCTTTTCGTCGTTGTGCCCCATATCATTGCCCTTGCTTAGCTTATGAATACTTCCTTACGCGCCCTGTTTTCTGTTTGCCTGTTGGGGCTGGCCAGCTGCCGCTCCATGTACTTTCCGCCTACCCCCAATGCCCCCATGCTTACCCAGCAGGGCGAGTTTAGTGGTGGTGCCCACGTTAATTTTCAAGGGAATTTCACAGCCCAGGGCGCCTACGCCGTTACCGACGGGCTGGGCGTTATCGGCACGGCATCCTTTCTGCACACCGACAAAAAGCGCAAAGCCCTCGACCATGATTTTGCCGAGTTGGGGGCAGGCTACTTCACCCGCCTGGGCGACCACCGCGTGATTGAAGGCTATGCCGGCTACGGCTTCGGCACCAGCCACCGCACCGAGCGCGACGGGGATGGTATGGTGACAGAGCGCCTCGATGCTAAGCTGGAAAAGGTATTTGTGCAGGTGAACTACAGCTCCAAAGACAGCAAAGTGGTGCGGGCGCTGGGCCGCGAATGGCCCATCAGCTACGGCACGGCCCTGCGTGTGAGCTTCATGAACATGTATGACTTCAAGCTGAATGGAGTGCCCGGCCCTAATGAAAAGAACATTCTGCTGGAGCCCATTACCTGGACGCGCGTGCAGCTGGCCGGCCCTTTGCAGTTTCAGTTCATCAGCGGCAGCAACTTTGGCCTGCGCCACCGCAAGTACATGAAGGCCTCTAACTCCGTCTTCAATTTCGGCCTGCTGATGAATATTGGTGGGCAGCCGGGGAAGCGGTAGGACTATAAACTGCTCGGTAATTTCAAGTGCCAGCTTTCAGGAAGAAGTGAATGCCCCGCAAAGCATTAATGCAATGGTTTCCCCAATGCGTTTCAAAGTCAAACTTGAACTGCCAGATAGCGTGCTCTTTACAGTATTCTATGGGTAAATCATAGATAACTAAGGCCTTTTTCAAGTCCTGATAAATGTCGCCTAAGTCATCCAGCAAATCGCAGCAAACCGGCTCATCATCTCTCAGATCAGTGGGCGCGAATACGCTCCAGTAGTAGCGGTTAGTGCCTAGACGGAGGGAAAGAGTCTGAAGGGTTTCAGAAAAATGGGTTTTGTGGATGAATTCGTCAAACTCCATATCGGATGGTAAATCCATCCACTCGAGTTGAATCGATAGTTGGTAAAGGTGAAGGAGATGATGCTGCGTGGCTCTCAAAAAGGAAGTAGAATCTTCTTCCTCTTTTGGATTGGTAACGAATTCACATAATGCTCTGGCTGCCAGCACAAATGAGCTGATAAGATTAGTATTCAAAGCTTACTTATAAACAGTAGTTGCGAAACAGAAGAGGATAGCAAGATGAATACGTAGGCAAAATAGACAGACATAATAAAAAAGCCCCGACTCACGCCGGGGCTTTTTCTATTTACTCGAAAGCAATAAAGCTTACGCTTCTACTTTTTCGCCTTGCAGTACGCGCAGCATCGTCTCGCCAATTTCGGCGGGCGAATCTACTACGTGGATACCGCACTCGCGCATGATGGCCATTTTAGCCGCTGCCGTGTCGTCGGCACCGCCTACAATAGCACCGGCGTGGCCCATGCGGCGGCCGGGAGGCGCGGTTTGGCCGGCAATGAAGCCTACCACAGGTTTTTTGTTGCCGGTTTCCTTGATCCAGCGGGCTGCCTCGGCTTCCATGCCGCCGCCAATTTCGCCAATCATCACGATGCCCTCAGTTTCGGGGTCGTTCATGAGCATTTCCACGGCTTCTTTGGTGGTAGTACCAATGATGGGGTCACCGCCAATGCCGATGGCCGTGGTCTGGCCCAGGCCGGCTTTGGTGAGCTGGTCTACGGCTTCGTAGGTCAGGGTGCCCGACTTGGACACGATGCCTACGCGGCCTTTCTGGAAAATGAAGCCGGGCATGATACCCACTTTGCACTCGCCGGCTGTCATCACGCCGGGGCAGTTTGGGCCAATCATGCGCAGGCCGTCGCGGCCTTTCAGGTATTCCTTTACCGCAATCATGTCCTTGGTTGGAATGCCTTCGGTGATGGTTACGATAACTTTAATGCCGGCATCAGCTGCTTCCATAATGGCATCAGCGGCAAAAGCCGGGGGCACGAAAATGATGCTGGTATCGGCGCCGGTTTTCTCTACGGCCTCGGCCACGGTGTTGAACACGGGGCGCTCCAGGTGCTGGGTACCACCTTTGCCGGGCGTTACGCCGCCCACCACGTTGGTGCCGTACTCAATCATCTGCTGGGCGTGGAACGAGCCTTCGGAGCCGGTAAAGCCCTGCACAATCACTTTAGAATCCTTGTTGACCAGAACACTCATAGAAGTGGGGTTAGCGGAAATGCGGGTTGAGGGTGGGAATGCCCGGCGGCCCAGGTGGGTTACCGGTCCGCAAAAGTATGCTTTTTTAGGTGTAGCGCGAAACGGCATTTCCACCGTGTATAGAAGGGATACTGCGCCGCACTTCCTGGCTCCCATCTGAAATCCGTACCTTTGCGGGCTACATCTCACAAAACTGCCCACCCATTTCCATGTACCTGAACCATATCATTGAGGCCGTTGGTAATACTCCGCTGGTGAAACTCAATAAAGTCACTGATGGCATTAAAGGCACCATCCTGGCCAAAGTGGAATATTTTAACCCTGGCAACTCGGTGAAAGACCGGATGGCCATTAAGATGGTGGAAGATGCCGAGAAGGCAGGCCTGCTGAAGCCCGGCGGTACCATCATTGAGGGCACTAGCGGCAATACCGGCATGGGCCTGGCGCTGGTGGCCATTTCTAAGGGCTACAAGTGCATCTTTGTAATGAGCGACAAGCAAAGCAAAGAAAAGCAGGATATTCTGCGGGCCGTAGGGGCCGAAGTGGTGGTTTGCCCGGTAGACGTGGCCCCGGAAGACCCGCGCTCCTATTACTCCGTTGCCCGTCGACTGAGCCAGGAAACCCCCAATTCGTTCTATCCCAACCAATACGATAACCTCTCCAACGCGGCGTCGCACTACGAAACCACGGGCCCCGAAATCTGGAATAGCACCGAGGGCCAGATTACTCATTTGGCGGCGGGCGTAGGTACGGGCGGCACCATCTGCGGCACGGCCAAGTTTCTGAAGGAGCGTAACCCCGGGGTGGTCTCCATTGGTCTCGATACTTATGGCTCCGTTTTCAAAAAGTACAAGGAAACCGGTATCTTTGATGAGAACGAAATTTATCCCTACAAAACGGAAGGTATAGGGGAGGATATTCTCCCCAAGAACGTTGACTTTGACCTGATAGACCAGTTTATCAAAGTAACCGACCAGGATGCCGCCCTCATGACGCGTCGCTTGGCCAAAGAAGAAGGCCTCTTTGTAGGCTGGTCCTGTGGCTCGGCAGTGCATGGGGCATTAGAGTATGCCAAAGAGCACTTACAAGAGGCAGACACCATGGTTATCATTCTGCCAGACCATGGCACCCGCTACCTCGGAAAAATCTACAACGACGACTGGATGCGCGAGCAAGGCTGGTTGTAGAGTTTCACTTCCCCTGTTTTTGCGGATGGCAGGGCCCACGCGTACCAATGCCCATAGCCATGCCTAAGAAACTGCGCAATGTTGTGCTGGTGGATGACAATGAAACCACCAGCTTTCTGAATAACCGTTTGCTTAGCCGTTTGGACGTAGCTGAAAGCGTGCAGTCCTTTTCCCGCGCCGAAGAAGCCTATGCTTTTCTGTGGGGCGATGGTTCTGCCGGTACCGGCACCAGCTCGGAAAAAGCAGCCAGCCTGATTTTTCTGGATCTGAAAATGCCCGGTATGGATGGCTTCGAGTTCCTGAAGCTATATGATGCTCTACCCGAGCAGGCCAAGGAAAATACGGTCATGACCGTACTCACCACCTCTATGCATTCCGCCGACACCGCTCGGGTGGCGCAGTACAAGGATGTGGAGTACCTGGCCAAGCCGCTCACGGAAGAGAAAATGAATAAGCTCATGGCAAAGCGGTTTCAGGACAAGTAAGACGTTGCTATTTGAGTTAAACAAAAAAAGCCTTCTGCTGATCAGCAGAAGGCTTTTTTGTTTTTGATAGTGCCCGGCCTTGCTACACTACGGCGTCTACAAACCGGAAGGCTTCGCCATCAAACAGGCCTTTGTCGCTGAGCTTAAGGCTGGGAATCACCAGCAAAGCCATAAAAGACAGCGTCATGAACGGAGCCTGCAGCGGGGAGCCCAGCTGCTTGGCCAGGGCATCTACGGCGGCATAGGCCTCCGCCACGTGGTAGCCGTCTTTATCCGACATCAGCCCGGCTACGGGCAGGGGCAGGAGCATCTCCTGCCCATCGGGCCCTACAGCCGCCAGGCCGCCTTTGGCTTCCATCACCAGGTTTACGGCGCGGGCCAGGCTCTCATTGTCGCAGCCTACGGCCGTGATGTTGTGCGAGTCGTGGCCTACGCTGCTGGCCAGTGCCCCCTGTTTCAGGCCGAAACCCTGGATGAAGGATACCGCGGGCGGGGCGGCGTGGTAGCGGTTTACCACGGTGAGCTTGAGAACATCCTGCGGCACATCAGCTACCACATAGCCATCCTGCACGGTGGCGGCCATATCATGGCGGGCGGTAATAAGCTGCCCGTCGAAGCACTCCATCACGCGCACGGTGGCCACGTCGCCGGGGGTAGGCACCGCAAAATCAGCCGCCGTGAGGTGTTGGGAATAAAACTGATTGACTACGGGGCAGGGCGCCGGCGCAATGCGTGTCTGGCCGTTTTCGGCCACCAGCACCCCATCCAGGTACGTTTGCTGCACCCGGAAGTCCTGCAGGTTTTGCACCACAATAAAATCGGCGGCATCCCCCACTCGCAGCAGGCCCACTGGTAGGTTATAATGCTCCACCGGGTTGCGGCAGGCCACGCGCAGTACCTGCCGCACGTCCTGGCCGCGGGCCACGGCCCGCTGCACCAGCTGGTTAATATGGCCCAGCACCAGCGTATCGGGGTGCTTGTCGTCGGAGCAGAACATCATGTGCTCATGGTGTTCCGGCAGCAAATCAATGAGCGCCTCAAAGTTGCGGGCCGCCGAGCCTTCCCGCACCAGAATTTTCATGCCCACGGCCAGCTTGTCCAGGGCTTCTTCGGCCGTAAAGCATTCATGGTCGGTGCTGATGCCGGCGGCCGCATATTGGCGGGCGTCCTCGCCGCGCAGCCCGGGGGCGTGCCCGTCTACGGGGCGGCCATAAGCCTGCGCCAGCCGGATCTTCTCCATTACCTCCGCGTCGCGGTGCAGCACGCCCGGCCAATTCATCATTTCCGCCAGGTACCCGATTTTAGGGTTCTGAAACAGCTGCTCAATATCCTGGGGGGTAATGGTGGCGCCGGCGGTTTCAAACACGGTGGCCGGCACGCAGGAGGGAGCCCCAAAGCAGAACTTAAAGGGCACGTGCCCCGCGCTGGCCAGCATATAGTCCACGCCCGCCACGCCCAGCACGTTGCCTATTTCGTGCGGATCGGAGACGGTAGCTACGGTGCCGTGCACCACGGCCAGGCGGGCAAACTCGGCGGGCACCAGCAGGGAGCTTTCCACGTGCACGTGCGCATCTACAAAGCCGGGCAGGGCATAAGGTAGGGTGGCATCGGGTGCAGTAGCACCGGTGGGCGTGATGGACTGAATGCGCCCATCCACCACAGAAATGGTGCCGGGCAGAATGGTGTTAGCGAAAAGGTCGACGACGTTGGCCGTCAGCTGGAATTCGGAGGGCATAAGCGGATACACTAAGGGCCGACGTGCGGCGTTGCGCTGTAAAGAACCTTAACTTTACCTGAAAATCAGTATCTCCGTTACCGTGAGAAAGAGCATCACCACGTTTTTGGCCTTCTGGGTGCTGGCCACGGCCGGCGGCCTCACTACTTCCTGTGCTACCCGCACCCCGCAGCAGAAGAAAACGGCTTCCTTTAAACGGAAAGCCAAAGGCGGCCACGTGCCCTGCCCCTGCGACAGTCATTAATAAGCAATAAGAGAACTAGCATGCTGAGCGTAGCAGAACATGATGCTGCGCATGTGGTGCAGCAAGCCAGGGACCTGAAATAGCTTTCCCGCTTTTTCTGAACGTCCTGTCGAGCATGTGGCGCATCAAGCCAGGGACCGAGACAACTCGCTCGTGTGGTAAACCCAACGAAGTGGTAAAGATGCTTTAACAAGCTCCGCATGACAGTTTTCGCTTTAATGCCGTATTGAATTGATTTGCCGTAAAGGCTTACAACCAGCCCCAACTCTATGTCCACCACCGAAAACAACCCCCTCGCCGCCCTGCACCAGGCCGCCGAAGCCGTCCGCCAGCAGCTGCAGGTAAATGCCTTCGATGCCGCCGCCGTGCAGCACCTGGCCGACTTTATTGAGGCCCAGCGCCCCACCCTGAAGCCGGATGACCGGCAGGGCGTTATTACGGCCCTGGGCTGCTTCCTGGGCGAGTGTATGGTGCAGACGTTTGGCGGCCAATGGGCCGCTGGCCCCGATGGCAGCACGGGGGTAGGAATAGGAGGGCAGCACTTCTTTAATCCCTTCTATCGTATTGATCAACAGCTCACTCACGGTTTGCAGGAGTCGGTAGCGGCCTTCTTTGCCAGCGTGCCCAACCGGATGGAAGAGAAAGTACAGCGCAAAAGCTGGATTTAATATCAATTTTCAAATAAAAATTTCATTATTCCGCGCCAGTTCGATATACTTACTGTACGACCTGGCAACACACCTATTGTCCATTAACCAGCCCAGAAGCCAGGACTGGTCCTTTACGTGCTGTGGAAGAACTGAGAACGGCCGCCGAAGCTGTGCGGCAGAATTTGAATTTTTCGTCGTTCGACGAACCGGCTGTGCGTGAGCTGGCCAAATTTATTGAGGAGCAGCGCTCTACCATGCCCGAAGCCGAGCAACCCGGCGTGATCAATGCCCTGGGCTGCTTCCTGGGGGAGTGCATTATTCGGAGCTTTGGCGGCTACTGGCACCGGGAAATGAACGGCTTGGTGGGCGTGCGGCTGCAGGGCCGGGACCTCATTAATCCGTTTGTTTCGATAGAGCGCCACCTGCTGCACGGGGTAGTGGATGCCGTGGTATCCGTATTTCGGGAAGCGGCAGTAGTGCCGGATTCAGCGCGGCGGAGAACGTGGATACCACTACCTTTGCCCCCGCGTCGAACCCTCTCCACATGAAACTACTCGTCATTGCCATCGATGGCTACTCCTCGTGCGGCAAAAGCACCACGGCTAAGGCCGTAGCCGCCGAATTAGGCTATGCCTACATCGATACGGGAGCCATGTACCGGGCAGTGACGTTGTACTTACTGGAACATAATATCAGTCTGGAAGACCTGCCCCGTATTGAGCAGGCCTTGCATGAAATGCACATCACCTTCAAGCGTAACCGCCGCACGGGGCGCAACGAGGTGTGCATTGATGGCGAAATCAGGGAAGACGAAATCCGCCAGATGCGCATTTCCAACTCCGTGAGCGAGGTATCTGTGATTCCGGCCGTGCGCCACGCCATGGTGCGCCAGCAGCAGCGCATGGGCCGCAAGCGCGGCGTGGTAATGGACGGGCGCGATATTGGCACTACCGTGTTTCCGGACGCGGAAGTGAAAATATTTATGACGGCCGATACCCGCACCCGCGCCGTGCGCCGCCAGGATGAACTTCTGGCCAAGGGGGAAGAGGTGGCGCTGGAAAGCATCATTGATAACCTGGTGAAGCGCGACCATATAGACTCTACCCGCACGGAAAGCCCCCTGCGCCGCGCCGCCGATGCCGTGCTGCTCGATACCTCGCACATCACCATTGATGAGCAGGTGGATTTCGTCCTCGAGCGGGTTTCTGCCGTATTATTAGCGCAGGCGGCTGCCGCTCATAATGAGCGAAATGGCAGTGAGGCCGTGGTATAAACAGGTAGGCCCGAAAGTTGCTTTCGGGCCTTCTGCTATTTGTTCTCAGAACCCATGAATGTTACGATAGATAAGAATTCCGGGTATTGCTTTGGGGTTGAATTCGCCATTCAGATGGCTGAAGACGAGCTGGCACATGAACCCACGCTTTATTGCCTCGGCGACATTGTGCACAACCGCATGGAAGTGGAGCGCCTGCATGCCCTGGGCCTGCGCATCATTGACCGGGAGCAACTGGGTACCCTGCACGACTGCAAAGTGCTGATCCGGGCCCACGGCGAGCCACCGGAAACCTATCAACTGGCTCTGCAGAACAATCTGGAGCTGATTGATGCCTCCTGCCCCGTGGTGCTGAAGCTGCAGAACCGCGTGAAGCACGCCTTCGATGCCACTACCCGGCAGGATGGTCAGATTGTCATCTACGGGCAGCCCGGCCACGCCGAAGTGACGGGCCTGAATGGCCAGACCGGCAACCGGGCCCTGATTGTGATGCATGAGGCCGACCTGGACCAGATAGATTTCAGCCGCCCCGTTACCCTGTTCAGCCAGACTACCAAAAGCACCGCCGGCTTCTACCACATGAAGGAGCTGATGGAGCAGCGCATTCAGGCCGCGGGCGGCTCCCTGCAGTCCTTTGATGCCAACGACAGCATCTGCCGGCAGGTAAGCAACCGGGAGCCCGCCCTGCGCCGCTTTGCCGTGGAGCACGACGTGGTCATCTTTGTGAGTGGCCGCAAAAGCTCCAATGGCAAGGCCCTGTTCTCGGTGGTGAACCAAACCAACCCGCGCAGCTATTTCGTGGAAAACGAGCAGGAAATAGACGACGCCTGGTTTCAGGGGGCACAGTCGGTAGGTATTTGTGGGGCCACCAGCACGCCCATGTGGCTGATGAGCCGCGTGGCCGAGCGCATTGAGCCGGTGGCTGCTGCCTAGGCTCCCGGTCATCCTGCAGTTGATTTTCTGATTTTTGAAGCCCGGTCGTCAGCGGCCGGGCTTTCCTGTGTAGTTTTCCGCCCTTCATGAGCAAACTCGGTACTTACTTTCTGAATGGGCTGCTGATTTTAGCCCCCATCACCATCACAATTTATATTCTGGTGGGCATTTTTATGTGGCTGGATGGCCTGTTCAATCTGAACGGCTACCCTGGTCTGGGGCTGCTTACTATGCTGGTGCTCATTACGCTGGTTGGGTTTATAGCCCGCTCGTTTGCCGTGCGTCCGTTTCTGGTGCTCACCGAGCGGGTGCTGCACCGTACACCGCTGGTCAGCATTATTTATTCCAGCCTGAAAGACCTGTTTGATGCCTTTGTGGGCGACAATCAGAAATTCAACCGGCCCGTGCTGGTGTGCGTGAACGAGGAAACCAAGTCCTACCGCATGGGCTTTGCCACCCAGGACGACCTCAGCGTGATGCACCGCCCCGATCTGCTGGCCGTGTACTATCCGCACTCCTACAACTTCTCCGGTGAGTTGCAGCTGGTGCCCAAAGAATCCGTGACGTACCTGGATTTGCCCAGCAGCGAGGTAATGAAGTTTATTGTTTCCGGGGGCGTGTCTAAGTTATAAATGGTGAGATAGTGAAATGGTGAGGTGGTGGAGGGGTAAGATAACAGCTGTCACCCTGAGCCCTATGAAGAACCTTGTCACGCTGGAACGACCATCGTAACCACGACTCGTACACATGTGATAAGGTCCTTCGCAGGGCTCAGGATGACAGCCTTTTCCCGCACCAGCTTCCTTTGAAAACGCAACTGCACTACCAGCGCTATGGCACCGGGCCCCGGGTTATTCTGGCCTTTCATGGCTATGGGCAGGGCCAGGGGCACTGGCGCAACCTGATTGCCGCGCTGGGCCCCGGCGTAACGGTGTATGCCTTCGACCTGTTTTACCACGGGCGCAGCCACCTGGCCCGCCCCGATGCCCCGCTCACTAAAAAGCGGCTGGGAGAGGTGCTGGATGATTTTTTGCGCGAGCGTGGGCTAACCCGCTATGGGCTGCTGGCCTTCAGCATGGGTGCCAAATTTGCCCTCACGCTATTAGAAGACCACCCGGAGCAGGTAGAGAAAATCTGGCTGATTGCGCCTGATGGCCTGCAGCGGCAGTTCTGGTATAAGCTGGCCACCTCGCCGGCCGTGATGCGCGGTATGCTGGGCCGCGCCGTGCTGCGGCCCCAGCGCCTGCTGGGTTGGCTGGATACGCTGGCGCAACGCCGGCTGGTCAGCACGGGGCTGGTACGCTTTGCGCAGTGGCAGTTGGATAGCCGCGAAAAGCGCCTGCGCGTGTACCGTAGCTGGACGGGCTTCCGAAACCTGACCTTTGACTTGACCCAGCTGCGGCGCCTGCTCAATGAACACCAGATACCCATCACCTTTTTCCTGGGCCAGCACGACCAGGTAATTCCCTACGCCGGTCTGCAGCCCTTTATAAACGGCCTGCCGCACGCGCACACGGTGGTACTGAATGCCGGGCATGCCGGCTTGCTGTATGACGTGACGAGCTGGCTGCGGCGGCACCCGGCGGAAGCCACTTGGTAGCCGGCCGCTACTTCAGCAGCTCCTGCTCGTAAAGCCAGCGGTTATCTTCATTAAAGGCCACGAAAACCACGGTTTGCGGAAACTCATGCTGTGCCAGGTACTTGCGTACTTCCCGCACAGCCAGCTCGGCGGCTTCTTCTTTGGGGTAGCTATAAATACCCGTGCTGATACCCGGAAAAGCAATGGAGCTCAGCTGATGTTCGGTGGCCAGCTGCAGCGCGTTGCGGTAGCAGCTGGCCAGCAGCTCCGGCTCGCGCTTGTGGCCGCCCTGCCACACTGGCCCCACGGTATGAATTACAAACGAGGCCGGTAGCTGGCCGCCGGTGGTAATTACAGCCTCGCCAGTGGGCATTCCATCGGGATATTGGGTGGCGCGCACCTGCCGGCAGGCTTCCAGAATGGCCGGCCCGCCAGCCCGGTGAATGGCGCCATCTACGCCGCCCCCGCCCAGTAGCGAGGAGTTGGCGGCATTCACAATGGCATCGGTGTCAAGCTCCGTAATGTCGCCCAGGTAAAGCAGAATGCGCCCAAAGGACTGGGCGGCGCGCCAGGGAGAGGCAGTAGGGTCGGAAGAGGCCATAGGAGTAGTTGATTCGGATGAGGCGCATACGTAGGCCGCACGCCCCGGGCTTGGCTTTCGTCGCTCTTTTTCTACAGGTCAGCGGCTGAATAGCTCACTTAAGTAAATTACGAATTGTGTATATTATTTGAAATGAATAGGTTTCGTCTATCAATCTCACCTAATCCCCTCTTTTGCCATGGAACCTGTAGACCGTGACCCCCAACTTTGGCGCATGGCCCAGGGCCGTGCCCGTTTTAAGGCCCATTTGTTTACGTATGCCTGGGTAAACGTGCTGTTGTGGACTATCTGGTTTCTGACGGACCGCCACTCGCATGGTATTCCGTGGCCGGTGTGGGCCACTGTATTCTGGGGCTTATCCCTGGTTTTTCAGGGCTTTGCCACGTATGGCGGCTATGGGAAAAATCAGCGGTCGGAGCGGGAGTATGAGCGGCTGGTGCGCCAGCGCGAACAGCGCTGATACGTACTGCGAATTGCCTTGCCAGTGAAACCCTGGGGCACCGGTAGCAGTTTGCCAAGGCATGATGATACGCCGTCTGCTTCCGCTGTTACTACTGGTGCCTTTGTGCGGCGCCGCGCCGGGCACTTCTGCCCCGGCCGCCCCCGATAACCTGACCAAAATTAAGCTGCCGCCGGGCTTCACCATCAGCTACTTTGCCCGCAACGTGAGTGGGGCCCGGTCGTTGGCGGTGGGCTCGGATGGCACTGTGTACGTAGGCACCCGCGCCGACAAAGTATTTGCCCTGCCCGACCGCAACCACGACGGCCGCGCCGATGAAGTGATAACCATAGCCTCGGGCCTGAACCAGCCCAACGGCGTGGCCGTGCGCAATGGCGCGTTGTATGTAGGCGAAATCCACCGCATTGTGCGCTACGACAATATTGCCACGCGCCTGAAGCAGCGCCCCAAGCCCGTGGTGGTTTATGATAAGCTGCCCAATAAAGAATGGCACGGCTGGAAATACATTGCCTTCGGGCCCGATGGTAAGCTGTACGTGCCTGTGGGCGCGCCCTGCAACTCCTGTGAGCCCGAGGAGCCTATCTTTGCCACCATCAACCGCCTGAACCCCGACGGTACCGGCCTGGAAACCTTTGCCTACGGCGTGCGCAACACCGTGGGCTTCGACTGGAGCCCGGTAGATAAATCCCTCTGGTTTACCGACAACGGCCGCGACCTGCTGGGCGACAACCTGCCGGCCGATGAGCTGAACCGCGCCGCCACGCCCGGTCTGCACTTCGGCTTTCCCTATTTCTTTGCCGGCGACGTGAAGGACCCGCAATTTGGGGAGGGAAAATCGGCGGGTACGTATGTGAAGCCCGCCCGCAAGCTGGGGCCGCACGTGGCTGCGCTGGGTATGAAGTTCTACACGGGCCGGCAGTTTCCGGCCGCCTACCGTAACCAGATTTTCATTCCCGAGCACGGCTCCTGGAACCGCAGCCAGAAGCTGGGCTACCGCATTACGCTGGTCAAGCTGGATGCCACGGGCAAACAAGCCACCAGCTACGAGAACTTTGCCACCGGCTGGCTGCAGGGCCAGAAGGCCTGGGGCCGCCCCGTGTGCCTGCTGGTGCTGCCCGATGGCTCCATGCTGGTCTCCGACGACCAGAACGATGCCGTGTATCGCATCAGCTATAAAGCCGGAGTTAAGAAATAGAGCTAAAAGCCAGTTCCTCTCCTCAGATGAGGAGGGGCTAGGGGTGGTTGACCGTCGTTGAACGATAGGCTAGGTTTAGTTTTAGCTCTAGTTTTTCAACCACCCCTAACCCCTCCTCATCTGAGGAGGGGAACTGGCTTTTAGCTCTATTTCTTAATTTCTTAACTCCTGGCTCTTCGTCTACCAACTCCTGTCTCCCTATCCTCATCTCCTAACTCCTGCTTGCTATCTTGCCGACCATGAAAAAACCGCGGGTACCAAAGCAGGTTGTGGGGCGGCGTGAGCTGGTAGATTTTCCGGCGTTTCAGCTCTGGGGAGTAGAAGCCAAAGTGGACACTGGCGCCTATACCAGCGCCATCCATTGTTCCGATATTCACGTAGAGCGGCTCCCGGATGGGCGCGAGCGGCTGCGCGTGCTGCTGCTGGACCCCTCGCACCCCAACTTCGACGGCACGCCCATGGAATTTTCGGATTTTTCTCTGCGCGATATTCGCAGCTCTAATGGCGAGGTGCAGGAGCGCTACGTCATCCGGGCTTCGCTGCGGCTGTTCGGACAAGATTTTGTCACGGAGTTCTCATTATCTGACCGTTCCGATATGAAGTATCCGGTGCTGATAGGCCGTTTATTGCTTCGTCAGGCCCGTTTTGTGGTCGATGTCAGCCGGCTGAACGTGTCGTACAAAGCCCGGCAAGCGGCGGAACGCCGCGCCGGCTAACGGCGTTTTCGTCATCTTTGTGCCCCCATTCGGCCTCCTCTTTCCCTTTCTTTTCAAGCACCTTCTCTGATGAAACTGGCGATTCTGTCGCGTGAGCCGAAACTCTATTCCACCGCCCGCCTGGTAGAGGCCGCCCAACTGCGGGGCCACCAAGTGGAGGTAATAGACCATCTGCACTGCAACCTGGTACTTGAAAAAGGCATGCCCGGTATTATTTACCAAGGCCGTCGTTTAGAAGATTTCGATGCCATTATTCCCCGTATTGGGGCTTCCGTTACGTTTTATGGCTGCGCCGTGGTGCGTCAGTTTGAGATGATGAAGGTGCGTACGGCTGTAGAAAGTCAAGCCATTGTGCGCAGCCGCGACAAGCTGCGCTCCATGCAGATTCTGTCCCGCGCCGGTGTAGGTATGCCCAAAACTGCCTTCACCAACTATTCTGACGAAGTGCCGAAGATGATTGAGCAGGTAGGCGGTGCCCCCGTTATCATTAAGCTGCTGGAGGGCACCCAGGGCCTGGGCGTGGTACTGGCCGAATCGGCCAAAGCCGCGCAGTCCGTTATTGAAGCTTTTCACAACCTGAAGGCCCGCATTATTGTGCAGGAGTTCATTGCCGAAAGCAAAGGTGCCGACTTGCGCGCCTTTGTGGTAAACGGCGAGGTAGTAGGGGCCATGAAGCGCCAGGGCGCGGCCGGCGAGTTTCGCAGCAACCTGCACCGGGGCGGCAGCGGCAAGCTGGTAAAGCTGACCCGGGCCGAAAAAGCCGCCGCGCTGCTGGCCGCCAAGTCGCTTGGTTTGGGCATTGCCGGAGTAGATATGCTGCAAAGCAAACGGGGCCCGCTGGTGCTGGAGGTGAATTCGTCGCCGGGCCTGGAAGGCATTGAAAAAGCCACCGGCCTGGATATTGCCGGCAAAATCATTGAGTATACTGAGGAGCTGAGCCGGAAGCACAAAAGCAAGGGCACCAAGCGCAAGTCTACAGCGGCTTCCGCCCCCGATAGCCAATCGGACGAGCCGCAGCAGTAGCGCAGCAAAGCCGATAAGTGCAGGAGAATTAAGCGCCTGGAGCAGCGTATTTTGTTCGCTGCAAAAGCGCGAGTATTGGCCCCATTTTATATCTTTCTGTACTATTGTCTGTAGTGCCGCAGGTTTTTCGGAACTCCGGCGCCGGGGTTCCGGACATCTGTCGTCAGGTTTAGCGCCTGCTGCTTAGATCGGCTGCTTGCATTTCTTACTCTAGTCTATCTGCCTTTGCCCAGTCACTCCGGTACCGCGCCCCAGGATTTTTGCCTCAACGGCCTTACCATCCGGCCGGGCGAGCGGGTAACCACGCGCCTGGTTATTTCCCGGCTGCCTTCCGGAACGGTGATTGATGTGCCGGTGAATGTGTTCCGCTCCACCGTGCCTGGCCCCACGGTGCTGTTGATGGCGGGCATGCACGGCGACGAGGTAAACGGCATTGAAACCATTCGGCGGCTGATTCGGCGCAACATGCTGCAGCCGCTGCGGGGCAGCATTATTGCCATTCCGCTGCTCAACATCTACGGGTTTCTGAACTTCTCTCGGGAGGTGCCCGATGGCAAAGACGTGAACCGGAGCTTTCCGGGGCACCCGCGCGGCTCTTTGGCCAGCCGTGTGGCCCACCGCTTCATGCGCGAAATCATGCCCCTGGTAGACTACGGTATTGATTTCCATACCGGTGGCGCGGCCCGCAGCAATAGCCCCCAAGTGCGCTGCCTGCTGGGCGAAGACGACGAAACGGATGCCCTGGCGGCTGCCTTTGGCGCCCCATTTACCATTCACTCGGGTCTGCGTGCCGGCTCCCTGCGGGAGGCTGCTATGCAGCAGGGGCGGCGCATTATTGTGTACGAAACGGGGGAGTCTTTGCGCTTTGATGAGCCCGGTATTGATATTGGCATTGCGGGCACCTTCCGGGTGCTGCACCACCTGGGCATGGCGCCGGAGGTGCCGCCGCCCGCCCAGCCCGGTATCATCTGCCCCCGGCATACCTGGCTGCGGGCCAAGTATGCCGGGTTGTTTCGCAGCAACATGCAGCTGGGCGACTACCTGGAAAAAGGGCAGGTATACGGCACCGTTACCGACCCCTACGGCGAAATGGCTGTGCGGCTGGAGTCGTTGGTAAATGGCTACGTGGTGGGAATCAACAATATGCCCGTGGTAAACCAGGGTGATGCCCTGCTGCACATTGGCCGCACCGATACGGCCCCGAGCCGTGCCGACCTGATGGCACCTTTCGAGGAAAAGCCCGGTCGGGGCCCGGACGAAACCGACCCGGAGGAGGACGAAACCACCACGGTTCTGGAATAGCCCGGGGCAGGTAAAGTTTCCTTGTTTATTCTCGGGGCAGGAATGCGGGTGGCTTGCCGCATTTTATGTTTCTTTGCCCGGCCATTGTTCGGCCTCCCTCTTTTTTTCTATTTCTTACTGATGAACAACCCTCTGCGCTTAATTATTGACGCGGTCCTGGTTATTGCCGTGGCTGTGCTGTTTTACCTCCACTTTGCCAACAAGCCCGCCGCCGCGCCGGCCCGCGTGCGCACCGTAGTGCGCACGGACTCTACCGGCACCGCCACCCCCGAGCTGGAGGCCGTAGCCGACACCGATAAAATTGCTTTCGTGGTTTCTGAGCAGCTGCTGAACGACTACCAGGCCATGAAAGATGCCCGCAAGAGCTTTGAGGGCAAAGTAAAAGGCTGGAGCAACCAGAACGATGCCATTGGCCGCCAGTTCCAAAGTGCCATTCAGAAATACCAGCAGCAGGCCGCTTCCCTCACGCCGGAGCAGCGCGCCGCTACTGAGCAGCAGCTGGAAGCGCAACGCCAGAAAGGCGGGCAGCTGCAGCAGCAACTGCAGCAGAAAGCTGCCGAAGAAGAAGCCCGTATGACCAAGCAGGTGCTGGACCGCGTAGACAAGCAGGTGGAGCGCTACGGCAAGGAAAACGGCTACCGCCTCATCCTCATTTCAGCGCCCAGCGGCACTATTGCCTACGGCCGCAAGGATCTGGACATCACCAAAGAAGTAACAGCCTACCTGAACAAGGAATACACGGCTAAAAAGAAGTAAGTATGGCGGCCCGGGCCGCTTAGAAAAACGCCTGCCTTTCTCCTGGAAAAGCAGGCGTTTTTTATGCCCTGCTGGCAACCAATCCGGCTTTACGATGCTCTTGCAGTCAGCCCGAAAAGCTTTCTTAGCCTACTTTATGCAAATACCTCTACTCCGGCACCTAGCCCTGCTGTTCTGCCTGCTGCTGCCGCTGGTTGCGGCGCAGGCCCAGCAGCCCGCCAAAATCACCATCAGCGGCTACGTGCGCGACGCGGCTACCGGCGAAAACCTCATCGGCGTGGCCGTGGTGCATCCGGCCGGCGGTCAGGGCACGGCTACCAATACCTACGGCTTTTATTCCCTGACTTTGCCGGCGGCGGCTGATTCCGTGCGGCTCATCGTTTCTTATCTGGGTTACGAAAAAGCCCGTTGGACGGTGCCGGCCGGTCGCAGCCATACCCACGATTTCCGCCTGAAACCGCTGACTGCCGAGCTGACGGGGGTAGAGGTAGTGGGCAGCCGCGAGGAAAAAATTGCGCAGAGCACGCGCATGGGCACCATCAACGTGCCCATCACCCAGATAAAAATGCTGCCCGCCCTGCTGGGCGAAACCGACGTGCTGAAGGTGCTACAGCTGCTGCCCGGCGTGCAGAGCGGGGGCGAGGGCACCAGCGGCCTGTACGTGCGCGGCGGCTCCCCGGATCAGAACCTGATTCTGCTGGATGGCACGCCCGTGTACAACGCCTCGCACCTGTTCGGCTTCTTTTCCGTGTTTAATGCCGATGCGCTGAACAACGTGGAGCTGATAAAAGGCGGTTTTCCGGCGCGGTACGGCGGGCGGCTGTCGTCGGTGCTGGATATTTCGATGAAGGAAGGCAACATGGAGAAGTTTCACGGCGAGGGCGCGGTGGGCATTATTGCCTCCAAGCTCACGCTGGAAGGCCCCATCAAGAAGGATACGGCCTCGTTTATCTTCTCGGCGCGCCGCACTTACCTGGATGTGCTGGCCCAACCGCTCATCAAAGCCAGCCTGGCCAGCGAGAACAGCAGCGGCTCTGTGGGCTATTTCTTTCACGATTTCAACGGCAAGCTGAACTGGAAAATCAGCCCCCGCGACCGGGTGTACCTGAGCGCCTACACCGGCTACGACAAGTTCTACGCCCGCATTCGGGATAAGTACGAGGACGAGGATTACAGCAGCACTAAATCGGCACTGGGCTGGGGCAACCTCACGGCGGCCCTGCGCTGGAACCGGGTGCTCAACAACCAGCTGTTCCTGAATACGCACCTCACCTACAGCAAATACCAGTTCAACATCGGGGCCGAGGAAGAAAGCCGCTACAACGGCCAGACCGACAAGTTTAACCTGCGCTACTTCTCCAACATCCGCGACCTGAGCCTGAAATCGGACCTGGACTACCTGCCCTCGCCCGACCACTACATCCGGGCCGGCGGGCAGTACATTCTGCACTCGTTTAAGCCGGGCGCGTTGCAGGCCAAAGGCTCGCAGGAACTGAGCGAGCTGAACTCCGTATCTAAAGTTGGGGCGCACGAGGCCTCGCTTTACGCTGAGGACGACTACCGCGTGAGCGAGCGGCTGAAGGTGAACGGCGGCCTGCGCCTGAATGCCTTTGCCGTGAAAAGCAAGCTGTATCCTTCGCTGGAGCCGCGCCTGGCCGCCCGCTTTCTGCTCACGCCGGAATGGGCCCTGAAAGCCTCCTACGCCCGCACCACGCAGTTTATTCATCTGCTCACCAACAGCGGCATTGGCCTGCCCACCGATTTGTGGGTGCCCGCCACCAAAACCATCCGGCCCCAGCGCGCCCAGCAAATCAGCGTGGGCGCGGCCCGCACCCTGCGCTACCACGACGAAGATTACGAGCTGAGCCTGGAAGGCTACTACAAGCCCATGCGCAACCTCATTGAGTACCGCGAGGGCGCCAGCTTCTTGGGCACCACCGACAATAACTGGGAAAGCAAAGTAACCAGCGGCCGGGGCTGGGCCTACGGCGGCGAGGTATTTCTGCAGAAGAAAAGCGGCCGCACCACCGGCTGGATTGGCTACACATTGGCCTGGAGCGAGCGGAAATTTCCGGAGCTGAACCAGGGCCGCCTGTTTCCCTTTAAGTACGACCGGCGCCACGATGCCTCGCTGGTTATCATTCATAAGCTGAAGGAAAACCTGATGCTGTCCGGCACCTGGGTGTATGGCACCGGCAACGGCGTAACCCTCTCGGAAGGCCGCTACCGCCTGGGCGTGTATGACCAGTACGACGACTATGGCCCGCGCAACGCCTACCGCATGCGCGCCTACCACCGCCTGGATCTGGATTTGAGTCAGACCAGGAAAAAGCGCTGGGGCGAGGTAGTGAACAGTTTCTCGCTCTACAACGCCTACAGCCGCAAAAACCCCTATTACCTCTACCTGCGCCAGGGCCGCACCGATGAGAATGGCAACGAAGTGGAAAAGTCTTCCTACCGGCAGATTTCCCTGTTCCCCATCATCCCGTCCTTCAGCAAAAGCTTCCGTTTTTAAGGTGTATTCTAATATGAAAGCCCTATTCCCGATCCTGGCTTCTTGCCTGCTTCTGGGCCTGAGCAGCTGCGAAACCGTGGTGGATGTGCCGGCCCCCAAGCACACGCCCCGCCTGGCCCTGAACTACGTGCTCAGCAACCAGGCGCCCGACTCGCTGTACTGGCAGAGCTACCCGCACCGCCTGCTGACAGTGAGCGTGAGCCAGAGCGTGTTCAATAATGCGGAGGTGCGCCAGCCCATTAATGCCACCGTAGAGCTGCTGGACGCCAGCGGGCAGGTGGTGGAGCGCTTCCGGGGGCGCTACCGCTACTACAACCCTTACACGCAGGATAGCACCGGTGCCTTCTATGAGCCCCAGTATGGGTTTGCGGGGCAGCCGGGCCAGCGCTATACCCTGCGGGCCGCGCTGCCCGGCCTGGAAACGGCCGAAAGTACCCTGGAGCTGCCGGCGCCGGCTACCATAGGCACGGCTACTTTTATACGGCGGCAAAGCAACCCCAATGAAAGCCAGTACTTTGTGGCCGGACGCCTCTCCTTGAGCGTGCCCGATGCCGTGGCCTCTACCGATTACTACGTGGCTACGGCCCGGGTGCTGGACACCCAGGGCCGCTTCTGGGGAATGATGACGAACGACTTTCAGAACGAGGACCCCGGCAGCGACGTGTCCGTAGACCGGTTCCGGCTCTCCGACGGGTACAGCCCCCGCCCCCAGGTGTATGCCGACCTGAACGCCAACGGGCGCACGCTCACGCTGGCGCAAAACGTGCAGGCTTATTTCTCCAGCAATTACAACCCCGGCGACCCGCAAAACTACCGGGAGCCCGCCTTCATTGAGGTGACCATCAGTACGCTTACGCGCGAGGCGTACGACTTCTACCAGTCGGTGCAGCGCTACCAGGATAGCCAGGGCAACCCCTTTGCCGAGCCCGCGCCGCTGGCCGGCAACATCCGCAACGGCTACGGCCTGTTTGGGGGTGCTACGGATACCAGAGTGATTATTCCCATTCAATAACCCGCCTGCGCCCGGTTAATTAGCGGTGTAGCAGGTGGCGCATTACGGTGCCTTCGCTGGTGCGCAGCCGGATGAAATATACGCCCCCGGCTAAGCTCTGCAGGTTCAGCGTGGCGCGAATGGTGCCTTGCCGGGGCTGCAGCGGCTGCGTGCGCACCACTTGCCCCAGGCTGTTGACGATTTCAGCCTGCAGGGGCGTGGTTTCCCGCAGGCCGCTCAGCTCCAGCGTGGCCGCATCGGCGGCGGGGTTGGGGTAGAGGCTACCCTGGTTTGCGCGCAAAGCCAGGCGGTTAGCCGTTACGGAGAAAGCCTGGAAGTTGCTGTTATTCGTGCGGCTGACGTTTACGAAAGTAGTGGTGCCCGGCGTCAGCTCCTGTTCCACGGTGCGCAGTACCCGGTTATTGTCGCCATATTTGATGAGGTACTTAGTCTCAGAGGTGATGACCCAGGCTGCGCCCTGCCAGGTTTCTTCCCGGTCGTTGGTAAGGCTTCGCTGAGCATCATATAGCTGGGAAGAGCGGGTAGCATTTACCCAAGCGGTGCCCGACCAATTCTCCATTACGGCCACGCTGCTGCCATTGCCGGGGTAAGTAAAGCTATAGCGGGACGTATTCTGCCAGGCGTTGTTCACCCAGGTCTGCATGACATAGGAGGTGTACTGTTGCGCATTGAAATCGGCCCACTCAATATTTATTTCCCGGGTAGTATTCACCCACGCGTTGTTCTGCCAGATTTGATTGACGATTTCCGTGTGGCGGTTATTAACAATGGTATACTGCTGCCGGCTGGTATTTATGTAGCTGCCATTGGGCTGCAGGGTTTCCGTAATCATTTCCTGCCACACCCCCGCCCCATTGCGGGTAATGGTGAAGCGGTTGCCGGAAGCCAGCACCCACGCATTATTCATCCACATATACATGAGGATGGAGGTCAGGTCGTTCTGCGCATCGTAGGTAAGCCGGAGCTGCAAAGCATTTACCCAGGCCGTGCCCGACCAGGTTTCCCCCTGTATCTGGGTGGGGCGGCCCTGCGCATCATAGGTAAAGGTGGCGCGTTCCTTCGGCACCTGCGTTACCGAATCAGAAGATACCACCTGAAGGGGCATACCCTGTGCGTTGTAGGTATACACGTTGGTAACCGCATCAGCCCATTTGGCACCATCCCAGTCATAGTCCACTGATTGGCCGGGCAGATAAATGGTTTCCTGGGGCGGGCTTTTTGCAGCCCCATTAATTTGGGTGAGCTGTTGCCTTTTACCAGCTGTTGAAACTCTACTGGCAGCCGCTGCCATATACCCGTTGCCGATGATTGCGCCTGTCCGGCTAAGCTACCAAGACTGAAGGCAATCAGAAAAATGAAGCGTAGAATCGTTTTCATAGCGGGGTTGGTTAGGAAATGGGCTGGTAGGAGCGGGCACCTTCACGGAAAGCAGTAAAGGATGTGCTAATTATTATTAAATTAAATATAAAATTTATGCAATATAATTGCAATGATTAGTCTCATCCTTTCAGCCCGGGGCATAAAAAAACCGGCTGCGGAAACTCCGCAGCCGGTTAAGAAATAATGGGCCCGAAGCCCGTTAGTGCTGGTTAGAACGCAAAGCGCAGGCTCACGGCCGCATCGTTGTACAAGCCAGCGTAGCCATCGAACACCTCAAAGAAAGGCTTGTAGTCAACGCCCAGCACGAAGGGCAGGTCTTCCATCTTGTACTCCAGGCCCAGAATCAGGTCAGCACCGGGCGTGATGTACATATGGTCATCGTAATAGTAAGCCCGATATACCTCGTACTTGCGTCCTTTATAGTACCGAACGTCGTCGAAGTAGTAGCGGCCGCGATAGAAGCCCAGGTGGGCGCCCGCGCCGTAGTAAAACTGCAGGCCCTTTACTTCCTTAATAGGGTGATGCTTTTCCAGCAGCAGGGTAACCCGCGCCCCACGCGCCCGGTATTCCGTGGTTACCAAACCCTCGAAAGCCACATTATTCTTGCCGCTGAGGAAGTGTTTAACCGTAACGCCGGAGGAGTAGCCGCCCGCCCGCAAACCGGCGGCCGTCTGGTAGCCGGCTCCGCCGCTACCGCTGCTTTTTTTCTGGGCAAAGGAAAGCGTGCTGCCCAGCATCAGGAGAATAAAAGTGAAAAATGCAGTTTGTTTCATAACAAAAAGTAGAAAAAAGAAAACTTGACCAGCAAATATAAGGAGCTGGTTTTAGAGGTTTTCTTCATTCTAAAGGCGAAAGGCAAACAACTAATAAGTTGTTGAAAAAGTCCTAACCATCGGCGCGCACGCCCCGGGCAATTTCATCGGATAAGTGCACCCGAATGCCGCCGCCATCCTGCCCGGCGGCCCCCAGCATGGCCTGCGCTACCGCCTCCGCCGCCACCGGCCGGTACTTGCGCAGCGGCCCCACCAGCAGGGGTGAAACCAGCCGCATGAGCACGGCCCCAATCTGCTCGCCCAGGCGCTTTTCCTGCCGCTGACCTAGCAGCAAAGAGGGCCGGAAAATATGAATGGCGCGGAAAGGCGTCTGCCGCACGGCGGCTTCCATCTCGCCCTTCACGTGGTTGTAGTAAATGGCCGAGCCGGCATCGGCGCCCATGGCCGAAACCACCATAAACTGCGCCGCGAAGTTGCCAGCCGCCAGGGCCGCCAGCTTTACTACGTACAGGTAATCTACTTTATAAAAGGCCTCCTTAGAGCCAGCCTGCTTCATAGTAGTGCCCAGGCAGCAGTACACGTCATCGGCTATCAGGGCCAGGCGCTGGTCTTCCAGGTGCTGGAAGTCTACCACGCGCTGCTCCAGCTTGGGGTGCACCAGCGGCAGCACCCGGCGACCAATGGAAATAACTTTGGCGTACCGGTCGCTGGCCAGGAGCAGGGGCAGCAGGTGCTGGCCCACCAGACCACTGGCACCGGCAATAAGGGCGGTTTTCTGAAGTTTCATGCGGCAGAACGGCGAGGGCGGAAGCAGGTGCGAAAGCGCTTCGGGCGTCCTTACGCAAAAAAGCCCGACATGGTACGGCCCACGCCGGAAACTGCCCTACTACGACTCCGGAATGAGCCGCGTGTGGTCGGGCGCCAGCTGCACCTGCCCGTTTTTATACAGGTAGCCCAGGGCTTTTTTAAACACTTTCTTGCTGATGCCCAGGCGGCGGTAAATATCATCCGGTTCGCTCTTATCCGAGAGGGGCAGCGTGCCGCCGGCCGCGTGCAGGGCCTTCAGGACCGTTTCCACGGCATCCCGCGCTTCGTCGTAGCCAATCTTCTGCAGGCTGATGTCCAGCTTGCCATCGGGCCGCACCAGGCGCACGTAGCCGGTAGGCGTATCGCCCAGGCGCAGGGGGCGGAAAACTTCGTTGTGGTAGAGCAGGCCCTGATACTGGCCATTCACCAGCACTTTATAGCCCAGGTCAGTTTCTTCGGCTACCATCAGCTGCACGGCGTCGCCGGGCTGGCCAGGGAAGGGCTCGTGGCTTAGGAAACCCTCCCAGCGCGCGGAGGCCACAATTCGGTCCGAGGTTTCATCCAGAAACACATACACGGTGGCCCGCTCGCCGGGGCGCAGGTTGCGGCGCTGGTTGCGGTAAGGCAGAAACAGGTCTTTTTCCAGGCCCCAGTCCAGAAACGCGCCCAGCGGGGTTACGTCGCGCACGCTGAGGGCAGCAAACTGCCCCACGCGCACCAGTGGGTCCAGGGTGGTGGCAATGAGGCGGTCTTCGGAGTCGCGGTACACGAATACGCGCAGCACGTCGCCTACCTGCGTGCCGGCCGGTACGTATTTGCCGGGCATCAGCAGGTCGCCATCATCAGAAGACAGGTACACGCCAAAATCTACTTCGCGCGCTACTTCCAGGTCGTTATAATCACCGAGCTGCATGGGGTATTCAGTTAGTAAGAAAGCAGGAGTAAGTAAGCAGCAGCAAAAACCGCTGTCGGCTTATTTCATCTGCTATAAAATCAGAAATGGTACGAAAGCCAGCGGCAAAGGTCCGAAGAAGCGGCGGGATTACTGCCGCCTGCCAGATACTTACTCGTAGCGCACCAGGCTGGGCTGGCCAAAGCTGAAGTCGCTGAAATCATAGAACGGGCGGGCATTTTCGAATACCCGGATGCCATTGCGGTCAAACTGCCCGCGGGGATAAAAGCCAAACAGAATCTGGAAAGTGCGGATAGCGGTGTACTCATTGCGAAAGCGCAGGCCCAGCCCAAACCCGGTGAAAGGGGTTTCCTTGAAAGGCAGGGTTTGCAGCTTGGTGGTGTTCAGCCAGGCCGCATCGGCAAAGCCCACGGCGGCCATGCGAAAGCCGAGAAAGGAAACCGGCGTGTACACGGTGGCCTCGTAATTGACCACAAAGCGGCTGGTACCGCGCAGGTTGCCATCGGTGCGGAAGCCCCGCAGGCCCCGGTCGCCATCAATACTGAGCACCCGCTCGGTGGGCAGGCGGTTTAAGCCAATGGCGGTGCGGTTCCAGAAAAAGTGCCGCCACTGGTAGTTGCCCGTGTGGTAAAGGCGCGTAAAAAACAGGATTTCGCCGCCGGCCACGCCCTGCTGCCAGTCGTTGCTGCGCCCCCGCACAAAGGAGCCAAAGTCGCCGCTCACATATAAATAGCCCCGGCGCGGATTATAGGAAGCAGCCGCGGCGTGCACGCCAAAGTAGCGGCGGTTGGTGGCCTCATTGAACTCATACCCGCTGGTAAGGCTGATGAGCGTGCCGGTTGGAATATCCTCGGTACGGCCAAAGCCGAACAGGTAGGTGTCTTTATAATAGTAGCGCACGCTGTAGCCCACCGTGCCCAGCACCAGCCCCGCGTTTTGAAACTCCGTTTTATCGGGGCGGCGGAAATAGTTGGTGCGGATAAAGCGGCCCGACACGATAATGCGGCCCGGGTTTTCGTAGCCCAGGTCGTAGCTGTGCAGGCGCAGGGAGCGGCCAAACCATACATCCTGGGTGTTAAACCGCAGGGGTACCAGGCTGTCGGGGCTGCCATCCCGGTGATTCAGGATAATGGGCCGGTCAAACACATTCAGGGCCACGGCGCCGGCGTAGCGGGTATTGATGGAGTAGAAACCGCGCGAGGCCACCACGTTCATTTCCTTGTTTTCGTAGCGGTTGAGGTAGTGCACCTGCCCGGTTATGAAGTTGCGGAACGGCACCTGGTAGCTACCCTCGTAGCTCCAGGTTTGGGGCTTGATGCGCCCATACTCGTAGCGGTTACGGAACTGGTGGCCCTGGCCCAGGAAGTTTACATCGCGCAGCCCAATAACGCCCGCGCCCACATCCCGCACCTGCACCGAGCCGCTGATGCTGAACACGTCCCGCGTGATGACTTCAATATCCACGCTGTCCTGGGAGGTGGTTTGCTCATTTACGAACACGCGGGCATCGGCAATTTCCGCGGTCTGGCGCAGCAAACGCTCTGACTCGGCCAGATCCTGCGGCTCCAGCTCTTCGCCCACCCGAAACTGCAGCACCTGCCGCACCCGCGCCCGGGAGGTTTTGATATGGAGCGTATTGGCTGATTTCTCCAGAATGTTGCGTGGCTTGCGGTTGGGGTCGTTCAGGCGGTAGCCAAAGGCATCCAGTGTGCTGATGTTGATGCGCCGCACCACTTTGTAGCTGTGCCGGTCATACTGCCGATCCAGCAGCTCGGCGTCCAGGCCGGCACGCTCCTCGCGGCGCCCGGTAAAGTTGAACAGGGCGGCCGCAGCTTTTCCGGCAATGGTTTTGCGCTTGGTATAGGCTTTCAGGCTATTCAGAATGCGTTCCTGGTCCAGGCGGCGGCGCAGGGAGTCGGGGCGGGTTGCGCCAATAGAGTCGGGGGGCGTTATGGGGCGCTCGGGCTGCTGGGCCCAGGCCGGCAGGCACAGCAGCAACAGCCCGGCCAGCAGCAGCCAGCAGGCCGCACCGGGCCGGCGTAAGGTAGATAGCGGAGAAAGCACCCGAAAGCGAGCCGTCGGGTTGGGCGACGAGCTCAGGCAAGATACGGGTTCCGGAGGAGGTGCCGGAATAACCAGGGGAAAGAAGCGCCTCATGCCGAAAAATACTGCCCGCTAAAGCCCAGACCCAAAAGGTAAGCAGGCTGTAAACGAAGCCTGCTTTTTCAGAGTTGGCCGGCGAACTATTTCTAAAAAAATTAGCTTAGTAGTATAGTGTAGTATTGAGTGGAATAGAATAGTTTTAACCCCGGAAACAGCCTATTTGATGAACGAGCGAATTCAGGAAAAGCTAAGTATTTTGGCAGATGCCGCCAAGTACGATGTGTCCTGCTCCAGCAGCGGCGGCAAGCGAAAAAATGAGAACCGTGGCCTGGGCAATGCCGAGGGCATGGGCATCTGCCACAGCTATACTGAGGATGGCCGCTGCGTGAGTTTGCTGAAAATTTTGCTCACCAACCACTGCATTTTCGACTGCGCCTACTGCGTATCGCGCCGCAGCAATGACGTGAAGCGCGCCGCCTTTACCGTAGATGAAGTAGTGGACCTGACCATGAACTTCTACCGCCGCAACTACATCGAAGGTCTGTTTTTAAGCAGCGGCATTTTTTCCTCCCCCGACTATACCATGGAGCGGCTGGTGCGCATCATCAAAAAGCTGCGCACCGAGCACAAGTTCAACGGCTACATTCACGTGAAAGCCATTCCGGGCGCTTCCGAGGAGCTGATCCAGGAAGCCGGCCTGTACGCCGACCGCCTGAGCGTGAATATTGAGCTGCCCTCGGAAATGAGCCTGACCAAGCTGGCACCCGAGAAGAACTACCAGGAAATTCTGACGCCCATGGCGCAAATCCGGGACGGCATCATTCTGAATAAAGAAGAAAAGTCGCTGTTCAAGAAAGTGCCGCAGTTTGCCACGGCCGGCCAAAGCACCCAGCTGATTGTGGGCGCCTCCGCTGAAAACGACCATCAGATTATTCAGCTTACCGACTCGCTCTACAAAGGCTACGGGCTGAAGCGCGTGTACTACTCCGGCTACATTCCCGTGACCGACGACGCCCGCCTGCCGCAGGTAACGCAGCCCCCACTCATCCGGGAGCACCGCCTGTACCAGACGGATTGGCTGATGCGCTTCTACGGCTTTCAGGTCGATGAAATCCTGGACCCCGCCCACCCTTTCCTGGACCTGGAAATCGACCCCAAGCTGGCCTGGGCCCTGCGCAACCGCCACGTTTTCCCGGTAGATGTGAATACTGCTGATTTTGAAATGATTCTGCGCATTCCCGGTGTGGGCGCGCGCTCCGCGAAGCGCATTGTGGCGGCCCGGCGGTTTGCGCCCATCACCCTGGACCACCTGCACAAGTTTGGGGTGGTGCTGAAGCGCGCCAAGTTCTTTCTTACCTGCCGCGGCCAGGCCCTGGAAAAGCGGGAGTTTGATGAGCAGACCATCCGCCGCCAGATTCTATTCGGCGCGGGCTCGGTCCGTTCCGCCCTCGTCACCCAGCAGCTCGATTTGTTTGCCCAGGCTTCCTAAGCCCGGTTTTCTTCCTCTGATTTTCTAAAGTGCCCTTTCTCCCTTACCAGAAACCTTCTCTCAACTTACAGCCATGACTGTTTCTCATCGCGCCGCCGACGCGTCGGCCGCCACCTCCGCCAAAACCGATAAAGTTGCCCGTATGGCCTGCTGCTGCAAGCTAGCCGACCTGCTGCCGCTGGTGCGCCAAATGCACCAGGAAGCCGCCCGCAGTAACGCGGCACAAACGGCCGGGCGCTCCGAAGCGGCATAATCCGGTTGCAGCGCAGCAACTTTCGGCCTAGCTAAAGGGTAGGAGGCCTATGGCTTTCGACCTGGAACATCACCAAGTGCCCACCAACGGCATCATGCTGCACGTAGTGCAGTGCGGCCTTCCGGCCGGGCCGCTGGTGGTACTGCTGCACGGCTTTCCGGAGTTCTGGTACGGCTGGCGCCATCAGATACCGGCGCTGGCTGCGGCTGGTTTCCGGGTGTGGGCCCCCGACCAGCGCGGCTACAACCTCAGCAGCAAGCCCCCACGCGTAGCCGATTATACCATTGACACCTTGGGAGCTGATATTCTGGGGTTACTGGAGGCTGCCGGCCGTGAGAAAGCCACGGTCATTGGTCACGACTGGGGGGCGGCCGTGGCGTGGTGGCTGGCCGCGCATCATCCGGAGCGGTTGCGGCGGGTAGCCATTCTGAATGTACCGCACCCGGCGGTGCTTAGACAGGCGCTGCGCCAGATGCCGCGACAGCTGCTTAAAAGCTGGTATATCTTCTTCTTTCAGCTGCCCTGGCTGCCCGAGAAACTGTTTCGGCGGCGTCAGTTCCGGTTTGGCCGGGGCGCTTTGCGCGGCACCAGCCGCCCCGGAACTTTTACTTCCGAGGATTTGCACCGCTACACGGAGGCCTGGGCCCAGCCGGGTACCCTCACCGGCATGCTGAACTGGTACCGGGCCGCGTTTCGAAGGCATAGACTAGGAAAACAGGCTATGAAAAATATATCTATCCCAGTGCGCATTCTCTGGGGAAAGCAGGATGCTTTTCTGGAGCCGGAGTTAGCGCAGCTGAGTTTGCCGCTCTGTGAGCAGGGCGAGCTACTCTATTTCGGGGATGCTACCCACTGGCTGCATCAGGAGGAGCCAGCAGCGGTAAATATGCTGCTGTTGGAATTTATGCAGGCCGATAAACCGGCTTCTGCTGTCTGATAATATACCCATGAGCCGTTCCCTGACGCCCCTGCACCCGCGCAAACCAGCGAAGCCAACCAACCCGGCCAGCGGGGTGAAGCAGCAGCGGTCGGCGCCGCTGCTCACCAACCCACCACTCGACTATTCCTACGACGGCTCTTTTGAAGGGCTGCTGACGGTGCTATTCACGATTTACGGGCAAAAGGCGGCGCCCAACAGCATACAGCCAGAAGGGGCTATGCAGGGCGGGCTTTTTGCGCAGCCCATAGCTATTGTTACTGATGAAGTGCAGGCGGCCCGCGTGTGGGAAGGCTTGTTGCGGTATATGGACGCCGAGGCGCGCACCCGGCTCTTTCATACGTTTCTGAGCGAACAGCCCGACCGGGAGCTGCTGCTATTCCGCTACGCCGACACCGCCATGCGCGCCGGCCGCGACATCTCCGACAACTACGCCGATGATACCGTGCGCCGCATAGCCGGCATTGCCCAGCAGATGTACCGCGAAAAACACCGCATGGAAGCCTTCGTACGCTTCGAGAAAACCAGCGACGAACTGTTTCACGCCACCATCGACCCCGATTTTGACGTGCTGCCGCTCATAGCCCCGCACTTTACCAAACGCTACGCCGACCAGCGCTGGCTCATCTTTGATAAGCGCCGCCGCTACGGCCTGTATTACGATTTGCACCGCACCGATGTCGTGGAGTTTGAGGCCCCCAACCCACAGCGGCGTACCGATATTTCGGCCACGGTGCTGGACGAGCGGGAGCCCCTGTTCAAGCTGCTCTGGCAGTCCTACTTCGACCACGTGAACATCCCGGAGCGTAAAAATATGAAGCTGCACCGCCGGCACATGCCCCTGCGCTACTGGCGCTATCTGAGCGAAAAACAACCCCGGGAACAGCGTTTCGAGCCCATTAAGAATAAGCGGCCCATCGGCTAAAACTACTGGTGCTGGGCTGAAAAGCGCTAATTTGCAGCGCAAACCAGCATCGTTTATGAGCAATATCCTCGTTTTTGGGGCCGCCGGCCAGTTAGGGCAATGCCTGCAGCACGTAGCAAAAGAAAGAAACCTGAGCAACCTGGTTTTCCTGGCCGAAGCCGAAGCGAATATTCTGGATGAAGCGACGCTGGCAGCCGTTTTTGCCAAATATCAACCCACTTACTGCATCAATTGCGCTGCCTACACGGCCGTGGATAAAGCCGAAGACGAGGTAGAACTGGCCCGCAAAGTCAATAAAGATGGCGCCGTTAATCTGGCCCGGCTGTGCGAGCAGTCTGGCGCCACGCTTATTCACATTTCTACTGATTTTGTGTTTGCGGGTACCGGTAATCAGCCCTTGGTAGAAACGGATAAAGCAGAGCCCATCAGCATTTACGGCCTTACTAAGCTGGAAGGCGAGCAGGGGGTAGCTGCTGAAACCGGCCGTTACTTTATTCTGCGCACCAGCTGGCTGTACTCAGAGTATGCCGGCAACTTCGTGAAAACCATGCTGAAGCTGGGCCGTGAGCGGGAAGAGCTAAAGGTTATCTGGGACCAGGTAGGCACGCCTACTTATGCCATTGACCTGGCCGGCTGCATCCTCACTATCATCGAAACCCATAACCAGCAATACGGCATCTACCACTACAGCAACGAGGGCCTGACCTCGTGGTATGATTTTGCGAAAGCCATTTTCGAGCTCAGCAACACGCCGGTGCGCACACTGCCCATCCGCACCGCCGAGTACCCCACTAAAGCCACGCGCCCGGCTTACTCCGTCATGGATAAGACCAAAGCCAAAACCCAGCTGCAGGTAGCCATCCCGCACTGGCGCGACAGCCTGAAAGTGTGTTTAAGCCGCTTAGAGGCATAACCGGACTCAGAAATACATCATTACCATAAAGGCCGTGCTTCTTTTAAGAGGCACGGCCTTTATGGTATGGTAAATGCCGCAGTGTTATCCTGGTTATCCTAAGCCTGGCAATGCGCCTCCGGCTATTAGCGCAACGAGGCACTAATAGCCGGAGGTCTTTTCACTGCCCGTGCGGAGGCTCACTACGCTTCCTTCTCCAGACTTCTTAACTCGTCAGGATTCTCCTTGGCTTCGTTGCGGCCGGCGGCATATTGGAAACCAATTACGCTTTTTTCCGCACTCGGATTTTCGGGGTTATTGCTGGTAGGGGTGGGGGGCGGGGTGCTGTTGGTAGGCTGTGCTGCAGCGTTGGTTGGTTGGAGGGGCGTGCTGACGGATATTTCTATCGGGATGGAAAGCGTCAGCTTGGGTGAGCTCTCCGGCGTGGCGGGCGCGCCTGCGTTGGTTACCGCAGCATTGGCAGGCTGAGCGGCCTCAGCCGCCAGGGCTTGGCTGACAGTAGCTACCGGAATGCTAATAACGGCGGCGGGGGCCGGAGCTGCCGCAGCAGCCGGGGCCGGGCTGACGGCGGCAGCTGGAGCCGGGTTGGCCGCCGCAACAGGAGCAGCGGCAGCCGTTGGGTTTGGAGTGGTTTCAGCAGTGGGCGCATGATTAGCCGCTGCGGTTGGGGCCGGGTTGGCCTGCGCTATGGGAGCGGGGTTGACTTCAGCGGCAGGAGTAGATTGGGCAGCAGCGGTTGGGGCAGGATTGGCCTCAGCAGTTGGAGCAAGAAGGGGAGCAGTGGCAGGCTCTTGGCTTGGGCCTTGGTTTTGGGCAGCCTGGTTGGTAGGCAGCGGCGTAGGATGATCTTGCGTATCCATTTTGAAGAGGAAAAAAGATGAAAAAAGCAACTGGGCTAAGTTCGAATTTCCTGCCCTAAGTGCATCATACACAATACGTAAACTGAACGATGCTGTTCAGTATTTTTATCGGGTTTGCGGGTGTTTTCAGCTCCTCATTTACTTCTGAAAATAGAGCTGTTCGAAAGATCCTTCCAGCACGCAGAAAGAGACTTTTCTCCCACAAGCAAACGGCACAGCACAGTAGCCGCAGACCCTTCTAAGTCACCTTCTGTTTTCTTTAAACTCCCAGGATAAGGCTTGGTACATTGAGGGCGGGAGCGAAAGACATCGGCGCAAATTGTCTGCTGGAGCCTCTGGTTGTTTTCCCTGATGCAACGAGCCCACGCCACCTGACTATCTACAGATAACACGCGCCGTAAAGCGGCCGCTGGCCGCCGATTCTTTTCGGTTTTGACGCTAGACAATAGCTGGCTTTAGATTGGCCTTCCGGGTGATTTTCAGTATACTAGAGGATGGGTTTGGCTTAGAAAAGTTATAAAATAAACTTTTCTATACGCTTGATACACACGTTGCCTGATAAGGGTAAAGGCTTGTCAGGCTGTTCAAAAGCGAATTGTTGTCAATTGATAAGTCGGGTAGGTACAAAATGGCAACGCTATACGCACAAGTCAAATACAAAATTAACCTGCCAATAAAAGGCGGCCGACGGGCTTCTATTAGCCGTCGAGCTTAAAAAAAATCGACAACCCCAAATAAGGGCCGCTTCCCTTTCGAAAGAATCTGCCGCTACCCGTGTCTTTCCATTCTTAGTCTTTCTAGTTCCCACCACGCATGAAGAAAACCTTTACTCATTCCCTATCAGGCTGGTCACAAGCCAGTCGGCGGCGGCTGGCCGCGGCGGCCCTGCTGCTTTCCGCTACGTTCACTACCCAGGCCCAAACCCTGGTCTGGGAAGATAATTTCGACGGCACGGCCATCAATCCCGACTCCTGGACCTACGATTTTGGGGATGGGTGCGAACGGGGCGTCTGCGGCTGGGGCAACCAGGAACTGCAGTACTATACCAGCCGGACAGAAAATGCCCGCATCGAGGATGGTAGCCTGGTAATTGAAGCCCGTAAGGAAAAATTTCAGACCCGGGAATTCACCTCCGCCCGCCTGAAAACGTTTGGTCGGGTGCAGTTCAAATACGGTACGCTGGAGGCCCGCATTAAAGTGCCGAATCTGAAAAATGGCCTGTGGCCGGCTTTCTGGCTGCTGGGCACTACGGGCAACTGGCCCGCCAGTGGCGAAACCGATATTCTGGAGATGGGAGCTAAGGCCTCTTACCCTGGCAACGTGAATAACTGGGTAAGTGCGGCCCTGCACTGGAGCTATAAAGGCAGCCAGGCCGACTATAGCGAAACCTACAAAAGCGCCACGCCTTTAACCGACGACTACCACGTCTATAAAATGGTGTGGGATGCCCAGTTCATCAAAGTATTTATTGATGGCACCCAGTACTTCTCCGTGGATATCACCAATACCCCGGAGAAGGATATGGAGGAGTTCCATAAGTCGCAGTACATTCTGCTGAATATGGCCGTGGGCGGCAATTATACCGGCCTGCCTGCGGTAAATGATATAACCGCTACGCTGCCCGCCAAAATGCTGGTAGACTACATCCGGCTGTATCAGAGCCCCGGTGATGAGCTGTACCTGGGGAAAGACCATGCCTTCGGCGGCAACTTCGGCATCTATACTGAGCAGACATCTATTACCAATAAGCTGGTATTTGGCGAAGGAGCCGAGCTGTATTACTGGAATAACCTGACCAATATTACCCCAACGCCCGCGGCCTACGAGGGCACGCAGGTGCTGGCGGTGCGGGCCGGCAGCGGCGACTGGTTTGGCATGGGCGTAGATCATGCCCCAATCAACCTGCTTAATTTCGCGCAGGATGGCGCCCTCAGGTTTCAGTTCAAAACCTCCTACACCGGCCAGTTTAAGATTGGGGTGAAAAGCGGCCATGGCGAAAGCTGGATTAATTTCCCGGCGGGCGGGGCTGCGCAGTATGGCCTGGTGCGGGATGGCAGCTGGCACGAGGTAACCATTCCGCTGAGTGCCTTTAACCAGCCTAACGTAGGCATGCACATTGATCTGGGCTCGATGACCAGCCTGTTCATGTTTGCCGGCGACGCTGCTTCCAGCACGGCTGATTTCTTCTTTGATGATATGTACCTGAGCGGCGGGATAATCGCCAACCCGGCGCCCACCGTTACGCTCACCGCTCCAGCGAACAATGCCGTAGTAACCACGCCGGCCAGCATTACGCTCAAGGCCACGGCCGCCGACGAAAACGGCAGTGTAGCCAAGGTAGATTTCTACCAGGGCACCACGCTGCTGGGCACCGATACCAGCAGCCCCTACAGCTTTGCCTGGACCGGAGCCGCCGCCGGCGTGTACACCCTCACCGCCAAAGCCACCGACAATGAGGGCTCCGTGGCTACCTCGGTTCCGGTGACGCTGTTTGTCTCGGCTCCCAACAACAGTGCGCCCACCGTTAGCCTGACGGCCCCGGCAGCCAATGCCAGCTACTTTACCCCGGCCAGCATTACCCTCACGGCCAACGCCGCTGATACGGATGGCTCTATCTATAAGGTGGAGTTCTATCAGGGTACTATGCTGCTGGCAACGGACATGGCCAGCCCCTACACCTATACTTGGACCAGCGCGGTGGCGGGCACCTATGCCCTCACGGCCAAAGCCACCGATAATGGCGGCGCCGTTACCACCTCAACGGCCGTTACAATTACAGTGGCTGATCCGGTAAAGCCCACCGTAACCCTGACCAGCCCCTTGGCTACCGACAAGTTTACGGCCCCGGCTACCCTCACGCTTACGGCTACCGCGGCAGATGCCAACGGCACCATCAGCATGGTGGAATTCTACAACGGTGATACAAAGCTGGGCACCGCCACTACCGCACCCTACTCCTTTGAATGGAAGAACGTGGCCGCCGGCGCTTACTCCCTGACGGCCCGCGCCACCGATAATGATGGCAATACTACCACCTCCGCGGCAGTGGCGGTAGAGGTGAAAACCCTGGCCTGTACCGGCCTGGCCGCCAACGGCGACTACAGCTACGAAGTGTTCAGCCAGGATGGCAATGTGACTTACACGTTCCATCCGCTGGGTGCTACGGCCGGGGGCAACCTGGGCCTGATTTACATTCAGGAAGGCGGCGTAGGCGCTTACCCTGGCTACCCCATGACCAAGAATGCGGCGGGAGATTTCACCTTCTCTAAGCCTATTGCCACGGGTATAGCCACCAGCTTCTACTTCACCTATCAGGTAGGCGCGGGCGGTCCGGAGCGCAACTCCGCTGACAAGCCCCATTCCTACACCGTGGGACAGAGCTGCGATACGAGCGGCCCCGATAATGCCGCTCCTACGGTTAGCCTCACGGCCCCGCTGGCCACCGGCCAGTATGTGGCGCCCGCCACCATCACGCTCACGGCCACGGCCGCTGATACGGATGGGACCATAGCGAAAGTGGAGTTCTTCCAGGGAAATACCAAGCTGGGGGAAGATGCTACGGCCCCCTACTCCTATGAGTGGGTGAAGGTGTCCGCCGGCTCTTATGCGCTGACCGCCAAGGCCACGGACAATGCCGGCAAAAGCACCACCTCAGCGGCGGTAACCATAACCGTGGCCGGTACTGATGGCTACTGCGCTACTACCGACGATTATAGTTTTAAGGCCATAACCATGGGCGAAAATGTAACCTACACGTTGCATCCCCTGGGCGCCACGGCCGGCGGCAACCTGGCTATTATCTACATTCGGGAAGGCAGTGAAGGCGCTTATCCGGGCTACACCATGGAGAAGAATGCCGCCGGGGACTTCACCTTCACCAAAACAATTGCTACAGGTGTAGTAACCAGTGTATACTTCACCTACCAGGTAGGCGCGGGTGGGCCGGAGCGCAACTCTGCCGAGAAACCACATTTGTATGTGGTGGGCGCCAGCTGCGCCGCTACGCCTACGCCTAACAAGCCAGCTTCCATGGTGGAGGGTTTCTCGGTGTATCCCAACCCCGGACAGAGCCGCACGGCGGTATCATTCTCTATGCTGGTCTCGGGTCAGTACAGCCTGGCTGTGTATGACTTAAAAGGCAGCCGCGTGCAGGTAGTAGCCGCCGGTTCTGCGGCGGCCAACCAGAAAATAGCCAAGGAGCTGTTGCTTTCCTCGTACGCCAACGGGGTGTATCTGCTGAAGCTGGTAACCGACCACGGTGTGGCTACCAAGCGTTTGGTGGTGAGCCACTAGTATTTGAACGCACCATAAGAAAGCCCCGGCTGTATGGTCGGGGCTTTTTTATGCTTTATGGGTATGGGGCTACTCTTCTGACAGCGCAGTAGCCACACCAGCACCGGGCCGCCCATAAAAGCGGTTAACCAGGTAGCCCGCCACGCCAAACGCCAGCCCCACGGCGCATACGCCCGGCCAGTGGAAATGCGCCCAGGCCTGCCCGCCCAGCCAGGAGCCCAGGGAGGCACCAATGAAAGCAGCCGTCATATACACCGTATTCAGGCGGCTGCGGGCTTCGGGCAGCAGGGAAAAAATGCGTGATTGGTTGGAAATGTGGGTCATCTGCTGGCCTACATCCAGAATAACAACGGCCAGAATCAGCCCTACCAGATAGTACCCACCAAACAGCAAGAGCACAAAAGACCCTACACACAGCAGAATGCCAATGTTGAGGGCAAAGTCGGCGCCTTTGCGGTCGGCGGAGCGGCCGGCAAGGGGCGAGGCCAGGGCCCCGCTGGCGCCAATAAGGCCGAACAGGCCGGCTACATCACTATGGTAGTTGTAGGTGCTGCTTTCCAGGAAAAACACCAGCGTAGTCCAGAAAGCGCTGAAGCCGGCAAACATGCACAAGCCCACCAGCGCCGAGCGGCGCAGCGTAGGGAGGTCGCGGGTGAGGGTGCCCAGCGAGCGAAGCAGGCTGGCGTAGCTGCCGGTAAACGTGGGCTGATTGCGCGGCAGCATGCGGGCCAGAATGCCGGTGAGCACCACCATCACGCCGGCGCCCACCCAGAACATGGTGCGCCAGCCAAAATGCGCGCCCACGTATCCGCTGATGGTACGGGATACGAGAATGCCGATAAGCAAACCGCTCATAACTTTACCTACCACACGGCCGCGCTCCTCATTGCTGGCCAGGGAAGCCGCCATGGGAATCAGCAGCTGCGGCACCGAAGAGAAAATGCCAATCAGCAGGCTGGCAGCTACCAGCAACGCAAAGGAAGGCGCAAAGGCCGCCCCTGCCAGACACACCGCCGCGCACAGCAGCAAAGCCAGAATCAGGCTTTTTCGCTCCCGCTTATCACCCAGGGGCACCACAAACAGCAGCCCCAGCGTGTAGCCTACCTGCGTAATGGTGGCTACCAGACTCACCCGGCTATCGGAAAGACCAAAGGTTTTGCCTATTTCAGCCAGCAGCGGCTGGTTGTAGTAGATATTAGCCACCACCAACCCGCAGGTAATGGCCATCAGCCATACCAAAGCAGGAGCAACAGGCGGGTGGGACGGAATAGGACGAGCGTCCTCTATCACGGGCTGGGGTGCAGCCACTACGGCATCTTTCATAGGAGGCAAAATTACGGCGGCTATTATTGCCGCCGCTTTACTGGCCTCACACCAACCCCAAGTCAGCCGAAAAGGTTGTGCCTATCCGGCTGCATACTGCTTTTTGTACAGCCCCGGCGTTACGCCTTCATATTGCTTAAACAGCTTCTGGAAGTACGCCGTGTTATTGAAGCCCGTCCGGAAGCACACGTCCGTAACGGTGGTAAGCGGGTTGCGCAACAGGCGCTTGGCTTCGGCCAGGCGCTCCTGAATCACATATTCTACGGGCGTGAGGCCCAGCTCGCGCTTAAACACCCGGAAAAAGGTGGCCTTGCTCATGCAGGCCAGCTCACTCAGCTTCTCAATGGTAATCTGCTCCGTGAGGTGCTGCTTGATGTACTGCACCACGTGGGCAAAGCGGTGGGAGGTGACGTGCTCCTTATAGTTATGAAAGAGCAGCTGCCGGGCCTGGGTCTGCATCAGGCGCACCAGCATTTCCTGAATGGTGAAGTTGGCCAGCACATCCTTCACGCGGCCCGTATCCTGCGAAAGCAGCACCAGGCGCTCCAGGGTGCTGGTAAGCTCGGGCGTGTTCTGAAAATGGGCGTGCTCGGCGGTGTCCAGCTGCCAGGGTAGGTGCTCTTCGGCGCGGGGCGAGTGCTCGTTGAGCAGGTCTACGGTTTGCCGGATGGTATCGGTGGGAATAGCTACGGCCAGGCATTGCGTGGGCTGGGCCTCATTGGCTTCCGGGAAATCAATAACCATGGTTTCATCCTTGCCTACCACTACCGACTCCCCCGGCAGGTAATCGAAAGCCGGGCGGCCAGCCAGGTGCATCACTTTCTTGCCTCGCAACATAGTGGTAAGCACCACGTGGCCCATGCTGAGCGGTACCTGGTGGGCCGTGCGGTGGGTTTCAAACACGTTCAGCTCAAAGGCTTCCAGCGTGTACACGGTGCGGTTTTCCACCAGCGTGGTCAGCTGCTCTGGCTGGCGCAGGGAAATGGGAGCGGGCAGGTGATGGGTAGGCATGGGTGGGGAGTCCGATGGAAAGCCTGAACGCGGGAAAAGCACTGCTACTCTATATACAATAGCCGCCGGGCGCTAATTGTTCATTTCCAAGGCCCACTGCCGAAGCGTAATGGCCTATAGCAGAGTGACAAGCCCAACGGCAACTTGCGACAATAGGCGGCATTTCTGAGAGTATAATACAACTATTTCGGCAGGATAAGAAGCTAGCTTGGGATATCCGAAACCCACACAAAATCCCCATCCATGGAAACCTTAGAAAAACCCACCACCTTGGTTGCCCGTCCCCAATTTAAAACCCACTACGATAATTTTATCGGCGGCAAATGGGTAGCGCCTGTGAAAGGGCAGTATTTCGAGAATCCCTCGCCCATTGATGGTAAAGCATTTACCAAAGTAGCCCGCTCCACCAAAGAAGACATTGAGCTGGCCCTGGATGCCGCCCACGAAGCCTTTAAATCCTGGAGTAAAGCCTCGGCCACCACGCGCAGCAACGTGCTGCTGAAAATTGCCGACATCATGGAGGCCAACCTGGCCCACCTGGCGGCGGTAGAAACCGTGGAAAACGGCAAAGCCATTCGGGAAACCATGGCCGCCGACCTGCCCTTGGCCATCGACCACTTTCGCTATTTCGCGGGCGTGATTCGGGCCGAGGAAGGCTCTGCTACCGAGCTGAATGAAACTACCCTTTCCCTGGTTATTCAGGAGCCGCTGGGCGTAGTAGGCCAGATTATCCCCTGGAACTTCCCGCTGCTGATGGCCACCTGGAAAATTGCGCCGGCCCTGGCCGCCGGCTGCTGCGTGGTGGTAAAGCCCGCCGAGCAAACGCCCGCCAGCATTATGGTGCTGATGGAGCTGATTCAGGACGTGCTGCCCCCCGGCGTGATTAACGTAGTAAACGGCTTCGGGCTGGAAGCCGGCAAGCCGCTGGCCAGCAACAAGCGCGTGCAGAAAGTAGCCTTCACCGGCGAAACCACCACCGGCCGCCTGATTCTGCAGTACGCCGCCGAAAACATCATTCCCGTGACCATGGAGCTGGGCGGCAAGTCGCCGAACATCTTCACGAAGTCGGTGATGGACCACGATGATGACTTCCTGGATAAGTGCCTGGAAGGTGCCGCCATGTTTGCCCTGAACCAGGGCGAAATCTGCACCTGCCCCTCGCGCCTGCTCATCCACGAAGACATCTATGATGAGTTTATGCCCCGCCTGATTAAGCGGGTAGAGGCTATTAAGCTGGGCCACCCCCTGGATATGGAAACCATGATGGGTGCTCAGGCCAGTAACGACCAGTACGAGAAAATCCTGAGCTACCTGGAAATTGGTAAGGCCGAAGGCGCTGAGGTGCTGACAGGCGGAGACGCCCACTTCCACGACCATCCAGAGTTAACCGACGGCTACTACATTAAGCCCACCATCTTCCGGGGCCACAACAAAATGCGCATCTTCCAGGAGGAAATCTTCGGGCCGGTGCTGTCCGTTACTACCTTCAAAACCAATGAAGAAGCCATTGAGCTAGCCAACGACACGCTCTACGGCCTGGGCGCCGGCCTCTGGAGCCGCGATGCGCACGAACTGTACCAGATGCCCCGTGCCATTCAGGCCGGCCGCGTGTGGGTAAACTGCTACCACGACTACCCCGCGGGCGCGCCCTTCGGTGGCTACAAAGCTTCCGGCTTTGGCCGCGAAAACCACAAGATGATGCTGGCCCACTACCGCCAGACCAAAAACATGCTCATCAGCTACAGCCAGCAGAAACTGGGCTTCTTTTAACAAGTGAAGTGATGGAAGGTGAAGTTTTGTTTCTAGTATCCTAAATCACCTGTCATCCTGAGCTTGGCGAAGGACCTTATCACGCAAGTAAGAGTCGTTGTTTCCGTGGTTGTTCAACTGGCATAAGGTCCTTCGCCAAGCTCTGGATGACAGATTCTTTGGCAACATCAGCCCGCGAGATGCTTCGCCTGCGCTCAGTATGGCGTTGTGGTTTCTAGCCGCAGCTAAGCATCTTTTCGGTAGCTTGTTGGGTACTATGTTAACAACCAAGGTATCTGTCTATGAAATTTCTGTTGCTGCCCGCTGCTCTACTGTTCGGACTTTCTGCCCACGCGCAATTATTGCCGGTACCCGGCACCTCAAACCCGGATTGGACGATAAAAAAAGCAGTGCCACTTGCTACGTATCCGTGGCCGGTGCAGCGCATGGGTACCGACCGGATGCCTAACGCCGCGCAAAAAAGCATTGCCAGCAGTGGCAACCAGCATTACCATTGGGATGCTAAAAAGCAGCTGGTGTACACCTGGCTCAGCCGCCCGGGCAGCCAAACCATTGCTCCGGATAAGGAAGTAACCGTGCGCGACGACCGCACGGATACCCTTTATATATTCCGGCGCGCCCAGCCCAAAAGGCGCTAGCTGGCGTCACTCACCTAACTATTCCTGCGCATGCCCACGCCCCGCGTCCTCGTAACCCAAGCCGCCGAAGCCACCATTGATGTGCTGCGCGATGAGCACGGCCCTTTAATGTTCCACCAGAGCGGTGGCTGCTGCGACGGCTCCTCGCCCATGTGCTTTGCCAAAGGTGAGTTCCGCATTGGCGGCAATGACGTATGGCTGGGCCAGATTCACGGCTGCGACTTCTTCATGAGCACCAGTCAGTTTGAGTACTGGCAGCATACCCAGCTCACCGTAGACGTAACCAAAGGCCGGGGTGCCAGCTTCTCACTGGAAATACCACTGGGCGTGCGCTTCCTGATTCGGTCCCGGCTGTTCACAGAGGAAGAGTCCCGGGATATGGCGCCGGTGCTGGAAGGGGAAGAATACCTGGCTAATCAGGCGTCCTAACCTACCTGGAATGATCCGAAATACAAAAAAAACACCCCGTCAGATAACTGACGGGGTGTTTTTTTGTACTGCAAGGCAGCGGAGCCGCTGCTTACTTGGCTTTAACGGGCAGGCCTTCCAGCTGCGCATAGCTTAGCTTCCAAAGGCCTTTGGCATTCTTTTTCCAGATCAGAACAAAGTTGCCTTCGCCTTCGCCCATGGGCTGACCGGGGGCGGCGGGCAGTACATCTACCGAGAAAGTACCGGCCTCATACGCCATTTGGGTGTCCGAGCCGGAGCTTACCGGGTTAAGGCGCAGGTCGGAAATGGTGTTGATGGTTTCCCGCACCCAGCGGTTAGAAACCTCCGACTTGCCCTGGTAGTGGGCTTCGCCCTGCAGGTAATGCACATCATCCGCCATCATCGTATCCAGCTGCATGGCATTCTTGCTGTTCCAGGCACCAACAAACTGCTGGTCCAGCGTTTGAACATTCGCGGCATCCGTCTTTTCTTCTGTTTTGGTACAGGAGGAGGAAGCAAGGGCTGCCGTAGCGAGCATTAGCAACAGATAGGGCTTCATAGAGCCAAGGGGGTTTGGTGAAGAATAAAAAGAAATTCGCCGACTCCGGCACTAAGCTGGAGTCGGCGAAACTAACGGAGAATCCGGACTTACCAGCTCTTTCTACGATATTCCGAGGTAGGATATTCCGTAGAACGTTCCCCATACGAGGCATTCGGCAAATAAGCTGCGTTCATGGGCATTGGCGTGCCATTGCTGGCGTACATCATGGCCGGGATAGAAGCGGCGGCAAAGCCGGAAGCCATGCCAGGGTATTGCTGCTGCTGACCTACGGCCAGTCCATTGTTCTTTTCGGAAGCGTTCTGCTGACGACGAGCCAGGGCATTACGCTCAGCACGGGCGGCAGCGGCCTGACGCTCGGCGGCGGCAGCGCGGTTATTAGCGGCTACGCGGGCTGCCTCAGCGGCACGGGCTTTGCGCTTGTTGTCGATGCTCTTACCAATTACATAACCGGTACCAGCACCGGCGGCTGCGCCTACTGCGCCACCAACTACCCGGTTACGCTTATGAATGAGGGCACCGGCGGCCGCGCCACCCACGCCACCAATAATGGCGCCTTTAGCTTGTGGGCTCCAGGGCTTCTTAGTTTGCGCCTGAGAAAAATTGGTAAAGGCTATATTGAGCAGAAATACGAGGCTCAAAATCAGACTGACCTTTTTCATAATACTAGACTTTAGGTTTCAGAAGATTGTTACGCTTGTGATAAGCACTTTTGCAAGCACCGTGCCATAACGGGAAACCACCTGTTGGGGTTCCATCTGCAAAAGCACAAATATGGGCTGCAGCGTAATAGAAATGGCCTTTTTAGCTAGCCGCAGCCACATATAACGCCGAATAAACAGCTCGGTTTTGCCTCCCGTTTTCGGGCATATCAGAGTTGCGTAACCGTTACCAGTACATCGGTATTGCGGCCGTGGTCGTCGGCGCAGGATATTTTTACCGGGCCGGTTGGGGGCCGGAAAAACACCCGCTCATTAGCGCCGGCCGCCCGTAGAAACTGGTCGTTCACGTACCAATACACCTGGCGCACCTCGTTGTCGGTGGTGCAGCTGAGTAGAAGCTGCTGCTTTTCGTGGCTATTCAGTACATACTCAGTATTAGGGGTGGGCGAGGTAATGCTGGGTGCCCGTTCCGGACCGGCCTGTACCAGCTGGCATTGGGGGTTGTGCTCCGGCAGCCGGCGGTAAGGAATGCCTTGTGCTTCTTTGTAAGCGGCTATTTCCGGCAGCAGATTGGGGTATAGCTCCCGCCGGAAGCCGGCTGCCGGCGCGCAGGCCCGGCAATACGTAAAATGACCATCGGCAGAAAGCAGTACTTCCCGTTGGTGCTGGCACCGCTGCCCCGAGGAAACCCCTGGCAGAAAGTAATCAATCAGCTGGTTGGGGCAATTTTCCCCCGGCACCAGGCCGGTTTCGGCGCACACCAGCCGGAAATCCAGCGCGGCGGGCGGCACAAACCAATCGTTAGGCGAGTTGTAGGCTACGGCATTAAACAAATCAAAGAGCAGGGGTGTGGCTACATCGGCGCCGGTGAGGGCCGGGCTGCCCTGGCCGTTGAAATTGCCCACCCACACGCCAATGGTGTATTGCTTGTTGTAGCCAATGCTCCAGGCGTCGCGGCGGCCGTAGCTGGTGCCGGTTTTCCAGGCTACTTTGGGCAGGCGCAGGCTGCTGGCGGCTCCCAGCGGCAAATCGGGGCGGGTAAGCTGGGCCAGAATATCGGTCGTTAGAAAAGCAGATGCCTCGGAAAATAGCCTGTTGGAAGAGGTTTTGGGCGATGCCGTGAGCCTCAGATGAGAGTAGCGGCCGCCGTTAGCCAGCGTAACATATAGGTTGGTGAGCTCTTCCAGACTGGCCCCACAGCCGCCCAGAATACTGCTTAGGCCCAGGCGCGGGGCATTGCGCGTTATATTCCGGAAGCCCGCCTGCCGCAGTTTATCCGTGAAAGAGGGCACGCCCAACTCCTGCAGCACGCGCACGGCCGGAATGTTGAGGGAGTAAGCCAGGGCCCGCTCCAGCGTCACTTCGCCATTGCAATGCTTGTCGTAGTTCTCAGGGCGGTAGCCCTGAAAGTTGGTGGGCACATCGGGCAGCATGCGTTTGGGCGTTACCAGGCCACGGTCCATAGCCAGGGCATACAGAAACGGCTTCAGCGTGCTGCCCGGCGAGCGAACCGCCTGCACGCCATCATTCTGGCCCTGGTGGGCAAAGTCCCGAAAATCGGCGGAGCCCACGTAGGCCTCTACCTGCCGCGTGCGGTTATTGATGACGAGCACCGCGGCTTGGGTAATGCCCCGCTCATAGAGGCGGCGCACGTAGTTGCGCGTGAGGTCTTCGACCTTGCTTTGCTTGTTTCTACTAAGCGCCGACCTGATAATGGCCTGCTGGGGAAACTGCCGCACCAACCGCCGCGAAAAGTGCGGGGCCAGCGCCGGGGCCGCATGGCGCCGTACCTGCAAAGGCTCCAGCAGGGCATCTTCTATATCCTGTTGGGGAAATAACCCTGCCTGGGCAAAGCGCCGCAGCCAGCGGTTGCGCTCCTGCAGCACTGCCGCGTTGTTTTTACCTAAAATCAGGCCCCGGGGCCGGTTGGGAATAATGGCCAGCGTTACCGTCTGAGCCAGCGACAGGTAATCCGGGGGCTGCTGGAAGTAGAGCAGGGCTGCCGATTTTACGCCTTCTACGTTGCCGCCGTAGGGCACCAAATTCAGGTAGAGTTGCAGAATCTCTGCCTTACTATAATGCAGCTCCAGCTGCGTGGCGCGCAGCATTTCCAGCAGCTTGTTTCCGAAGGAGCGCTCCTTGGGTTCCAATAGCCGGGCCACCTGCATGGTAATGGTACTGGCTCCGGTGGTGCGGCCTGTGCCAAATATATTGCGCGCGGCGGCCTGTACCAGGGCCACGGGGTTCACGCCCAAATGCCAGTAAAACCATCGGTCTTCCTTTTCCACTATGGCCTTGCGCAGGGCGGGTGTAATTTCGCGCAGCTCGGTTTTCATCCGCCACTTTTGGGTGGGGTTGAGGTAAGCATGCAGTACCGAGCCATCGGCGGCCAGCACAATAGGGGAGTACTGCGGCGGTGGTGGAATTGGGAAAAACCAGTTCAAAAGAAAGCCGCCGCCCACTACCAGCAATAGTAGGAGCGCATACCGCCGCCACCGCCCAGGCGGAGTAGAAAGGAATGCAAAAAATGCCCGGGGCTTCACCCTCGCAAGATATAGAACAGCCAGTAAGAGCGGATACTTAATCAGGGGAGCGTTGCTCTGAACCACAGCCGGCTGCGGAGGAAATACCGCCTGGTTTTCCTCCTCAAACAAAGCCTATAAATCGAACCGGAACGCCCATTGCCGCATATAAAAAGCCCGACCCCAGGAACTGGAGTCGGGCTCTGAGAAGCGCTAAAGTAAAAGCAGGTTATTCCGCCTTCATCTTCGACTTCTTCTTCTTGTTTTTTACTTTTTTCACGTCAGCAGGCTGAGTAGTTGCCACTGCGTCAGCAGCAACGGCGGTACCCGTTTGCGTTTCTATGGTAGTTGTGGTAGCCGGAGCCGTCGTAGTAGGGGTGGTTACGGTCGTGTTTACGGTGCCCGCAGCAGCGGGAACGGCCGTGCCTACCTGAGTTTCCACGGTGGTGCCTTGCGTAGGCTGGGTAGTGGTGGTAGTGGTGGTGCTGGTTTGTGCGTTAGCAGCAGTAACACCGGTTACGAGGAGTGCGGCGAGGACAAATACCTTCTTCATGGGTAAGGGATAAGGTGAACGTTCCGAAATGACTGCTTCGCCATTTCGACCTCGCCTTGAACGGGGCATTCTGTCCATTGTTATATCGTACCCGAATTATACACTTTACTTCAGCAGCTCATGTAGCACGGTTTGCATGGAAAATACCCGGTTCCCGGCCTCCTGTATCACCAGGGAGTTAGGCGAATCCAGAATAGCATCCGATACTTCCACGTTGCGGCGCACGGGCAGGCAATGTAGAAATTTAGCGTGGTTGGTGCCGGCCATGTGCTCGGGCGTCAGCATCCACGCGGGGTCGTTGCTGATGACCTGGCCGTAGTTCTGGTAGCTGCTCCAGTTCTTAGCCTGCACGAAGTCGGCCCCTTCCAGCGCCTTTTTCTGGTCGTACTCAATGCGGGCGCCTTTCGTGAATCTGGGGTCCAGTTCGTAGCCCTCAGGGTGGGTGATGACGAAGTCCACCCAGTCTACTTCCGAGAACCAGTCGCAGAAGGAGTTGGGCACGCACTGGGGTAGGGCCCGCACGTGTGGGGCCCAAGTCAGCACCACTTTCACGCGCTCTTTCTGCTTGTGCTCGGCTACCGTAATCAGGTCGGCGAAGCTTTGCAGCGGGTGCAGCGTGGCGCTTTCCAGGCTTACCACGGGCACGGTGGCGTACTTCAGAATCTTGTTGAAGACTTCCTCGCTGTAGTCGGCCTCGCGGTCCTTGAGCGTGGGGAAGGTGCGCACGCCCAGCACGTCGCAGTACTGGCTCATTACGGCAATGGCCTCCTTAATGTGCTCCTGGGTGCCGCCGTTCATCACCGCGCCATCGGCCATTTCCAGGGTCCAGGAATCGGCCCCGGCGTTGAGCACCCAGGCCTGCGCGCCCAGGTTGTAGGCCGCCTTCACCGAGCTAAGCCGGGTGCGCAGGCTGGGGTTGAAGAAAATCAGCCCCACAGTCTTATTCCTGCCGATGTGCTGGTAGCCAAACGGATTCGCCTTTATTTCCAGAGCTTGCTGCAACAGGGCTTTATAGTCGCCCGCATCGGCGAAAGAGGTGAAGTTTTTCATTTGGTATGGTGTAGCGCAAAGTGCAATTCTTATGCTCTTACGCTTTTAATTATCTGTAAAAATGGTGTCGCTACGAAAGATATTCCAGTCATTATTTGACTGCTTTCGCGCCACACCTTCAATTAATACTGCTGCCTTTTCACCTTTCAACTTGATTGAAAACTGCAGAGAATCACGCTCTAAGTTTTGCTTTTCGAAACTATATTCTTCAGAAAATATATCTCCTGTTCTACTCAATATGCGGCCTGATACCTTGGCATTATTGACAGCATTCTGAATAACATCAGGAGTCTGGGTGATTATGTACAGATGTGTAGCTTTTGAAAAAGCAAAGGCGAAAAGACAAAACCCTAAGAAAGACAGTAGAGCTTTTCCCCGGTTTTTCTTAAAAAAGCTGATTGCCTCTTTCATAATATTGTCACTGCTATAATGTGATTTAAAGCTCAGAAAAGTCACGATGAGTATGACGTTCCTGAGCTTTAAAGTAATTACATGGCTTTATACTCCTTCCAGCTCTTGATCTTCAGATCCTTCATCTCCAGCGTGCAGAAAGCCTGAATAAAGGCCTTGGCCAGCCGCGCATTGGTCAGCAGCGGAATGCCGAAGTCCACGGCCGTGCGGCGGATGCGGTAGTCGTTGTCCAGCTCACCCTTGCTCAGGTTCTTGGGGATGTTGAGCACCAGCTCGATTTGCTTCTCCTTCAGATACGTCAGCACGTTGGGCTCCTGCCGCTCGTCGGGCCAGAAGACCAGCGTGCTGGGCACCTGGTGCTCGGCCAGGAAGCGGTGCGTGCCCGCTGTGGCGTAGAGCGCGAAGCCGTGCTGCACCAGCAGGCGGGCCGAGTCCAGCAGCGCCACCTTCGAGAGCAGCGGGCCGCTGGAGAGCAGCACCGTTTTCTGCGGAATCTTATAGCCCACCGAGAGCATGGCCTTGAGCAGCGCTTCCTCGGCCGTGTCGCCCAGGCAGCCCACCTCGCCGGTGGAGGTCATGTCCACGCGCAGCACCGGGTCGGCGCCGGGCAGGCGGGTGAAGGAGAACTGCGGGGCCTTTACCCCCACGAAGGGCAGATCGTAGACCAGCTCGCTGGCGTCGCGCGTCACTTTCTTCCCCAGCAGTACCTGGGTGGCCTTCTGGATCAGGTTGTGGCCCGAGACCTTGCTCACGAAGGGGAAGGAGCGGGAGGCGCGGATGTTGCACTCAATCACCCGGATTTCGCGGTTTTTCTCCAGAAACTGGATGTTGAAGGGCCCGCTGATTTCAAAGCGCTTGGCAATCTTCTCGGCAATGATCTTGAGCTTGCGCACCGTGCCCACGTACACGCGCTGGGGCGGGTAGTACATGGTCGCGTCGCCGGAGTGCACGCCGGCAAACTCCACGTGCTCGGAAATGGCGTAGCTCACGATTTCGCCCCGGTCGGCCACGGCGTCCAGCTCAATTTCCTTGGCCTCCTGGATGAACTCGGAGACCACCACCGGGTATTCGGCACTGACTTCCTTCGCAGCTTTGAGGAATTCTTCCAGCTCGAAGGCATTGGACACCACGTTCATGGCCGCCCCCGACAGCACGTAGCTGGGCCGGATCAGCACGGGGTAGCCCACCTCATTTACGAAGTCGAACATGGCTTCCAGCGAGGTGAGCTCCTGCCAGCGGGGCTGGGCAATGCCCAGCTCATCGAGGATAGAGGAGAACTTGTGGCGGTTTTCCGCCTGGTCAATCATGGCCGCCGAGGTGCCCAGGATGGGCGCCTTGGCCTCGGCCAGGCGGGTGGCCAGGTTGTTGGGAATCTGCCCGCCCGTGGAGAGAATCACCCCGCCCGGCTGTTCAAAGTCCAGAATGTCCAGCACCCGCTCGAAGCTCAGCTCCTCGAAGTAGAGCCGGTCCGAGACGTCGTAGTCGGTGGAGACGGTTTCGGGGTTGTAGTTGATGATAATCGTCTTGTAACCCTCGGCCGCGGCCGTCTGCACGGCCTGCACGCCGCACCAGTCAAACTCCACGGAGGAGCCGATGCGGTACACGCCCGAGCCCAGCACCATGACGGACTTATCAGTTTCCGGCGCTAAATCATGTTCCGTGCCGTGGTAGGTGGTGTAGAGGTAGTTGGTCTGGGCCGGGAACTCGGCCGCCAGCGTGTCAATCTGCTTGATGACGGGCAGCACGCCCAGGGCTTTGCGGCGGGCGCGTACCCGCAGCTCGTCGGCCTTCACGTCGCCTTCCCCCAGCAGCTGCACGGCAATCTGCTGGTCGGAAAAGCCAGCTTTTTTGACGTCGCGCAATAGCGCGGTGTCCAGCCCGTCGAGGCCGCCGTTGGTACGGCCTTCGGCAAGCTTTTGGCCTAACTGGAAAATGGTATATAAGCGCTGCAGAAACCACAAGTCGATTTTGGTCAGCTCATGGACCTGCTGGATGCTGTAGCCGGCCTCAAAGGCCAGATTGATAGCGAAGATGCGCTCCTCGTTGGGCTCGCGCAGCAGCTGGTCGATGGCGGCGTTATCCAGCTCGTCCTCGGCCCGGTTGGCCACAAAGCCGCGCTTGCCCGTGTCGAGCATGCGCAGGCCCTTCTGAATGGCTTCCTCAAAGCTTTTGCCGATGGCCATCACCTCGCCCACGCTCTTCATGGCCGAGCCGATCTGCCGGTTCACGCCCGCGAACTTGCCCAGATCCCAGCGCGGCAGCTTGACCACCACGTAGTCCAGGGCCGGCTCAAAGAAGGCCGAGGTGGTCTGCGTCACGCTGTTTTTCAGCTCGGCCAGTGAGTAGCCCAGACTCAGCTTGGCGGCCACGAAGGCCAAGGGGTAGCCCGTGGCCTTGGAGGCCAGGGCCGAGGAGCGCGAGAGGCGCGCATTCACTTCAATGACGCGGTAGTCCTCGGATTTCGGGTCCAGCGCATACTGAATGTTGCACTCGCCCACGATGCCCAGGTGGCGGATGGTCTGAATGCCGAGGCGGCGCAGCTTGTGGTACTCCCGGTTGCTCAGCGTCTGCGACGGCGCTACTACGATGCTCTCCCCGGTGTGGATGCCGATGGGGTCGAAGTTCTCCATGTTGCAGACCGTGATGCAGTTGTCGTAGGCATCGCGCACCACTTCGTACTCCACTTCCTTCCAGCCCTTCAGCGACTCCTCCACCAGAATCTGGTCCGAGGTGGTGAAGGCCTTCTGGGCCAGGGCCCGCAGCTCGTCGAAGTTGTTGGCAAAGCCGCTGCCCAGCCCGCCCAGCGCAAAGGCGGCCCGCACGATGATGGGAAAGCCGATTTTTTCGGCGGCGGCCAGCGCGTCGTCCAGCGTGGTGACGGCCACGCTGCGGGCCGAGAGCACACCAATCTGCCCGAGCTTCTCCTTGAAGATATCCCGGTCCTCCGTGTCGATGATGCTCTGCACGGGCGTGCCCAGCACCTGCACGTTATACTTGTCGAACACGCCGGCGCGGTACAGGGCCACGGCGCAGTTCAGGGCCGTCTGCCCGCCGAAGGCCACCAGAATGCCGTCGGGCTGCTCCTTTTTGATGACTTCCTCCACGAAGTAGGGCGTCACGGGCAGAAAGTACACGTCGTCGGCCAGGCCCTCGGAGGTCTGCACGGTGGCGATGTTGGGGTTGATCAGGAGGGTGCGGATGCCTTCCTCTTTCAGGGCCTTGAGCGCCTGCGAGCCGGAGTAGTCGAACTCGCCGGCCTCGCCGATTTTCAGCGCGCCGGAACCAAGGATCAGGACTTTCGTGGGTTTGTTCATGCGAAGGGTTGGGTAACAGACCACCAGGGATGGTCGTGTTAGAAAGGCAGACGGGTTAACAGTGAGTTATGCCGAGCGCAGCGAAGCATCTTTACCTCGGGAGTAAGCAGATTGGCTCAACGCAGCGGGCAAGATGCTTCGACGAGCTCCGCATGACGGGCTTATTTACTTTGGCTGAGCAGCCTTATACTCTGCTACTGCCGTCAAAAAGTCATCGAACAGAAACTCCGTATCCTGGGGGCCGCCGGCGGCTTCAGGGTGGAACTGGGTGGAGAAGAACGGTTTCGACACGTGCCGGATGCCTTCGCAGGTGCCGTCGTTCAGGTTCTCGAACAGCACGCGCCACTCGGCCGGCAGCGTTTTAGGGTCGACGGCGAAGCCGTGGTTCTGGCTGGTGATGTAGCAGCGCTGCGTGCCGGTCAGCCTGACGGGCTGGTTGTGGCTGCGGTGGCCGTACTTGAGCTTAAACGTGTCCCCGCCCGCGGCCAGGCCCATGAGCTGAGAGCCCAGGCAGATGCCGAAAATGGGCTTGTCCTGCTGCAGGGCTTGCTGCAGGTGGGCAATGGTGGCCTGGCACATCTTCGGGTCGCCCGGGCCGTTGCTCAGGAACAGGCCATCGTATTCCAGGGTGGTGAAATCGTAGTCCCAGGGCACGCGGATGAGCGCCACGTCGCGCTCGAGAAAGCAGCGGATGATGTTGGTCTTGGTGCCGCAGTCCACCAGCACGATTTTGTGCTGGCCGTGGCCGTAGCGGGTGACCTCCGTGGGGCTGACCTGGGCCACCAGGTTGTCCAGGTTGGGGTCGTGGAAGGGCACATCTTCCTTGGCTACAATTTTGCCCAGCATGGCACCCTTCTCGCGCAGCTTCTTGGTGAGCATCCGGGTGTCCACACCGAAGATGCCGGGAATGTTATACTCCTGCAGCCAGTCACCCAGGCTTTTGGCCGCGTTCCAGTGGCTGTGCTCCTGGGAGTAGTAATTGACCACCAGGCCGGCAATGTGCACCTTGTCCGACTCGAAGATCCGGGAAATCGACTCGTAGAGCTCCTCGCCGGGCACACCGTAGTTGCCCACCATGGGGTAGGTGAGCACCAGGATCTGGCCGGCAAAGGAGGGGTCGGTCAGGTTTTCCGGGTAGCCCGTCATGGCCGTGCTGAACACGACCTCGCCGGCGGCGGAGGTAAAGGCGCCGAACGATTGGCCCTCGAGTTCGGTGCCGTCTTCCAGAATGAGTTTTACTGTTTGGGTCATCAATAGATGGAAATTCTTCGTGGTGGTAGCCGGTGTGAGGCTATTCAATTCCCCTCCTCAGCTGAGGAGGGGTGCCCGAAGGGCGGGGTGGTTGACAATCGTTGAATAACTTTTAGCATTAGCTCTAAAAATCGTTCTGCCGTTTCAACCACCCCTAACCCCTCCTCAGCTGAGGAGGGGAACTAGTTTTTAGCTCTAATCCAGTGCCGAAGCCTGCGAAATTGCTTCTACTGATTTCTCGGTCAGTGCATACAGCGCCTGCAGGAAACGGTCAACCTCAGCCTTGGTGATATTCAACGGCGGCAGCAAGCGCAGCACCGTAGGGTCGGAGGCGTTGCCTACGAAGATGTGGTAGTCCGAGAGCAACTTGTCGCGCACATCTTTGATGGGGAAATCGTACTTGATGCCCACCATCAGGCCGCGGCCGCGGATTTCTTCAGCACCGGCATTGGCTTCCAGCTCCGTGCGGAGGTAGTGGCCCATTTCGGTGGCGTGAGCCAGTAGGTTTTCCTGCTCAATAACTTCCAGAACGGCCAGCGCAGCGGCGCAGGCCAAGTGGTTGCCGCCGAATGTGGTGCCCAGCAGGCCGTAGGAGGCTTTCAGCTCCGGCGCAATCAGGATGCCGCCGATGGGGAAGCCGTTGCCCATGCCTTTTGCTACCGAAATAACATCGGGCCGGATGCCGACGTACTGATGCGCGAAGAACTTGCCGCTACGGCCGTAGCCGCTCTGCACTTCATCAGCAATCAGCAGCGCGCCATATTGCTTACACAGTGCGGCCAGGCCCTGCAGGAACTCATCGGAAGGCATAATAATGCCGCCCACACCCTGAATCGGCTCGATGATGGCCGCACAAACGTCGCCGCCCTGCAGCACCTGCTCTACTGCCGCCAGGTCATATTCCACGAAGGAAATGGCGTGGTCAGCGTTGAAAGGCGCTACAATTTTGGGGTTATCAGTAGCGGCCACTGCGCCAGACGTACGGCCGTGGAAAGCGCCTTTAAAGGCGACTACACGCTTCTTGCCGGTGTGGAAGGACGCCAGTTTCAGGGCGTTTTCGTTGGCCTCAGCCCCGGAGTTGCACAGGAACAGCGAGTAGTCCTCATAGCCCGATACCTTACCCAGCTTCTGGGCTAGCTCGCGCTGAATCGGAATCTGCACAGAGTTGGAGTAGAAGCCAATGTTCTGCAACTGCTCGGTGAGGCGCTGCACGTAGTGCGGGTGGCTGTGGCCAATGGAAATCACGGCGTGGCCACCGTAGAAATCCAGGTATTCCTGGCCCTTATCGTCCCAGAGTTTCGCGCCCAGCGCCTTTACCGGCGTGATGTTGACGAGTGGATATACGTTGAAAAGCTCCATAGTATAGAAGTGAGAGCTGAGAGCTGAGAGGTTAGAACTTAGAGGCAGTCGTCAGAAATCAGAAAAAGAACGTCATTCCGAGCGCAGCCGAGGAATCTCGCGTGCTGATGTTGCAGTAGTAATCCGGACGTCAGCACGCGAGATTCCTCGGCTGCGCTCGGAATGACGTATAGTGGGTTAGAACAGTCCTGCTTTCAAATTCAAGCCCGTCGTTTCGGGCAGGCCGAAGAGCAGGTTCATATTCTGGATTGCCTGGCCGGAAGCGCCTTTCACCAGATTGTCAATAACCGAGGTGATAAGCAGCTGCTTGCCGAATTTCTGCACGTGCAGCAGGCACTTGTTGGTGTTGACCACCTGCTTCAAATGAATTTCCTTGTCCGAAACCGTGGTGAACGGTGCATCGGCGTAGAACTTCTGGTACAGCGCCCGCGCCTCTTCCTGCGTCAGGTCCGACGGTGTATAAACGCTGGCGAAAATGCCGCGTGAGAAGTTGCCGCGGTAGGGAATGAAGTGGATGTCCAGGTCCAGCGGCGTCTGCAGCTGCGCCAGGCTCTCCCCAATTTCGCTGAGGTGCTGGTGGGTGAAGGGCTTGTAGATGGACACATTATTCGTGCGCCACGAGAAGTGCACCGTCTCCGACAAGCTCTGCCCCGCACCCGTGGAGCCCGTAATAGCCGACACATGCACATCATCCGTCAGCTTACCGGCCTGCGCCAGCGGCAGCAAGGCCAGCTGAATGGCCGTAGCAAAGCAGCCGGGGTTGGCAATGCTCTGGGCCTGCTGTATGCGGCTTTTATTCAGCTCCGGCAGCCCGTACACAAACTCGCGGCCCGCAAACTCGGCGTCGGCTTCCAGGCGGAAGTCGTTGCTCAGGTCGATGATGTGGGTAGTTTCCGGCAGCTCGTGCTTTTCCAGCCACGCTTTGGAGTTACCGTGGCCCAGGCATAGAAATACCACGTCCTCATCACCCACCAGCTCCGAGGCAAATACTAGGTCGGTTTCGCCCACCAGATCATCGTGCACCTGATACACGGGGTTACCGGCATTAGATGAACTCACGATACCGCCCAGCTCCACAAATTCGTGGTGCAGCAGAATACGGATCAGCTCCCCGGCGGTATAGCCGGCGCCGCCCACGATGCCAACCTTAATTTTCATCGTTGAAAGAGGAGTGAATCCGCAGCTGATTGCTGAAGATTTTGATGAAGCCTTTGGCGTCGCGGCCGTCCCAGGCGTCGTTTTCTTCGCCGTAGGTAGCCACTTTGGAGCGCATCATGTCGTACTTCGACTCGATGCCCTGCAGCTCGAACTGATACGGTTTCAGGGTCACGAACACCTTACCCGATACCCGCTCCTGCGACGAAGTGAGGAAGGCCTCGAAGTCGCGCATTACCGGGTCGAGGTACTGGGCCTCGTGCAGCAGCGTGCCGTACCAGTTGGCCACATAGTCCTTGTGCAGCAGCTGCCAGCGCGAGGAGGTGTGCTTTTCCAGCAGGTGGTGGGCTTTCAGCAGAATCAGCGGGGCCGGAGCTTCGAAGCCGACGCGGCCTTTGATGCCCAGAATGGTGTCGCCCACGTGCGTGTCGCGGCCAATGGCGTAGGTGCCGGCCAGCTCATTCAGCGCCTGAATCAGCGCTACCGGGTCCATCAATTCACCGTTCAGGGCCACCGGCTCGCCTTTTTCAAAGGTGATTTCAATGCTGGCAGGCTCGGTTTCGCTGATCTGGGTGGGGTAGGCAGATTCGGGCAGGGCCTGGTTGGAGGTAAGTGTTTCTACGCCACCCACGCTGGTGCCCCAGATACCCTTGTTGATGGAGTATTTGGCCTTTTCCCAGCTCATCTCGAAGCCGTGTTGGTTCAGGAAGTCAATTTCCGCCTGGCGCGAGAGTTTCAGGTCGCGTATAGGGGTAATGATTTCCGTGTTGGGGGAAATCACGGAGAAAGCCACGTCGAAACGCACTTGGTCGTTGCCGGCGCCGGTGCTGCCGTGGGCAATGTAGTCGGCCTGGTGCTCCCGGGCGTACTCGGCCAGGGCCAGCGACTGGAACATGCGCTCCGCGCTGACACTCAGCGGATAGGTGTCGTTTTTCAGCACATTGCCGAAAATGAGGTAGCGCAGGCAGTCGTGGTAGAAACGCTGGGTCACGTCAATCACCTCGTGCTTGGAGGAGCCCAGCTCGTAGGCCCGCTTCTCGATGGCGGCCAGCTCTTCCTCGGAAAAGCCGCCGGAGTTGACGATAACCGTGTGCACCTCCAGACCCAGCTCGCGGGTGAGGTACACAGCGCAGAAAGACGTATCCAAACCGCCGCTGTAGGCGAGAACTACCTTTTTCATTAGTGCTGTTGAGGTTCTTCGATGAAGTTGATGGTTTCCTGGGGCTGCTGGGCGTACTGGTCGTTGAGGTTATCGTAGACCATGCCCGTGCACAGGCACATTTTGCGGTTGTTGTCCTGCAGAATCTGGTAGTTTTTGCAGCTGGCGCAGCCTTTCCAGAAGTCGTCGCTCTGGGTCAGGTCCTGGAACGTAACGGGGCGGTAGCCCAGCTCGCTGTTGATTTTCATCACAGGCCCGCTGGTAGTGATACCGAAGATCTTGGCCTGCGGGTACTTGGTGCGCGAAAGCTCAAACACGCGGTGCTTGATGGCGCGGCCCAGGCCTTCCTTCCGCAGATCGGTGTTCACAATCAGACCCGAGTTGACGACAAATTTGTTGTCCTCAAAGGTCTCGATATAGCAGAAGCCGGCCAGCTGGTCGTCCAGAAAGGCAATGATGGCGTCGCCGCGTTCCATCTTCTTAATCAGATAGTTGGGGTCGCGCTTGGCGATGCCCACGCCCCGTTGCTTGGCCGACTGCTCGTACCATTGACAAAGCGTTTCCACATACTGCGCGTCGGCAGCATTCGCAACTCGTAGAATCATGGGAAAAGTGACGATGGGGCCTATCCGGACAGGAAACGGCAGAAAGTCGGGGAGGGGAAGTAGCAGATGCACGGGGCAAACCGCCCGCAGACGGAGTTGCCGCAACCGCTTCTCGGGAGAAGCAGTATTCCGGGGAATGTGCCAGAAAAAAGGAGGATGGCAGAGCGGAGACGCGCGTTAGCGTCGCGCCAGGCGGGGACATACTTTCACCCGCAGTGGAAACATACTCTTAGGCCTACACTCGTGTCAGTCAGTTGTCGTGGATTTCTCTTTGGTTAGCCCCGCTTTACGTGCGCGGGCTTCGTCGGTTGGCAGTTCGCAGTGGAACGCAGACGAGGTATTGCAAGCCAGCGGTTAAGCTGGCATTATTCGCACCAGTAAGGTGGTACGACGCGTAAGTGCAATAAAAGAGAGACGAATCATGACAAGTACCAGTACCGCAGCGCGGTGGATGGGTTTCTGCGGTCTAAAATGCGTTAGACCCTGAAATCGTTGCAAAACTAGACGTTTTTTTTCGGAAACTTTGCTGGATCAATCCAAAAAAAATGCGCGGCCAGTAAAATATTATACTGACGTCGGTTCTCGTTTTAAATAGAAATTTGGGCGTTTTGGTGCCGTGTGTGCCCTTTTTCTTTCCCCTCAATAATGAGTAACATCCTGAAAATATTCAAGATTGGTGGCGGTATCATCGATGATGAGCAACAGCTGCGCCTTTTCCTGGCCGAGCTGGCGCAGGTGCCCGAACAAAAGATTCTGGTGCACGGCGGCGGCAAAGGAGCCAGCCAGATGCTCACCGATCTGGGCATTGCGCCGAAGATGGTGCAGGGCCGCCGCATTACCGATGCCGCCACGCTGGATATCGTTACCATGTTCTATGCCGGCAAAACCAACAAGCAGGTAGTGGCCCTGCTCCAAAGTTTTGGGGTAGATGCGCTGGGCTTGTCCGGGGCCGATGGCAACGCCATCCGGGCCACCAGGCGCCCGGTCAAGGAAATCGATTACGGATTTGTGGGGGATTTGCCCCTGGACAGCATCAACACCGTGCTGGTAAATCAGTTGCTGCGCGCCGGCCTCATGCCCGTGTTCTGCGCCATTACCCACGACGGGCAGGGCCAATTGCTGAACACCAACGCCGATACCATTGCCAGCACTCTGGCCCGCGCCCTAGCCGATTTGTACGAAGTAGAGCTGCACTTCTGCTTCGAGAAAGACGGCGTGCTGGCCGATATCAACGATGAGCAATCCGTCATTCCGCGCATCACAGCGGAGCAGTATCAGCAGCTGAAAGCCGAAGGCATTATTGCGGCCGGCATGGTGCCCAAGCTCGATAACGCCTTTGCCGCGCTGGAAGCTGGCGTGGAGCGCGTGGTCATTGAAAATGCGCTGAAGATCAACGAGCCTATAAAGACCATTCTATGCCAGCAGTAAGCGCAACGTTGGCCGAAGAAGCTATTCAGCTGCTGATTGCGCTGATTCAGACACCTTCCTTCTCCCGGGAAGAAACCCAAACGGCCGATTTAATTTTCGAATTCCTGACGCGCCACGGTGCTCAGCCCCAGCGCAAAGGCCACAACGTGTGGGCCCGCAACCGCCATTTCGACACCACCAAGCCAACCATCCTGCTCAACTCCCACCATGATACGGTGAAGCCCGGTGCCACCTGGACCTACGACCCGTTCGGCGCCGTGGTGGAAGAAGACCGGCTTACGGGCCTCGGTAGCAACGATGCCGGCGCCTCAGCGGTGAGCTTGCTGGCGACCTTCCTGCATTTCTATGCGCAGGAAAACCTGCCCTACAACCTGATTTGCGCCATTACCGCCGAGGAAGAAATTTCCGGAGCCGGGGGCATCCGCAGCGTGCTGCCAGAGCTGGGGGAAATTGCCCTGGGAATTGTAGGCGAGCCTACCCAAATGGACCTCGCCATTGCCGAAAAAGGCCTGGTGGTGCTGGACTGCGTGGCGCACGGCCGCACTGGCCACGCCGCCCGCGAGGAAGGTGAAAATGCCCTGTACAAAGCTGTGGCTGATATTCAGTGGCTGAAGGATTTTCGTTTCCCAAAGGTATCGGAGCTGCTGGGCCCGGTGAAAATGACCGTTACGCAAATTCAGGCCGGCTCCCAGCACAACGTGGTGCCCGACCGCTGCACGTTTGTAGTAGACGTGCGCACCAACGAGCTGTATTCCAACCCGGAAGTGGTGGAGCTGGTACGCCAATACATCAGCTCAGAAGTTACGCCGCGCTCCATGCACCTGAATTCCTCGCGTATTGCGCCGGAGCACCCGCTGGTGCAGCGCGGCCTGGACCTGGGCCGCCGCACGTTTGGCTCCGTTACGCTGTCGGATCAGTCGATGATGCCGTTTACCACCGTCAAAATCGGCCCCGGCGACTCCGCCCGCTCGCACACGCCGGATGAGTACATTCTGCTCAGCGAAATCCGCCAGGGAATCCAAGGCTACGTAGACCTGCTAACGGGGCTGGAGCTAGAAAATAAAGACTAGTTCCCCGCCTCAGCTGAGGAGGGGCTAGGGGTGGTTGACCATAGTGTTGAACACCTCCGGAAACTAGCTCTAGCATTGCTCAGACGATTTCAACCACCCCTAGCCCCTCCTCAGCTGAGGCGGGGAACTAGCTTTTAGTATTTAGCATCACACCAAGCATGAAAATCTGGGACAAAGGCATTGCCGTTGATAAGAAAATAGAGCAGTTCACCGTGGGCCGCGACCGGGAGCTGGATATGTACCTCGCGCGCTTCGACGTGCAGGCCTCCAAAGCCCAGGCGAATATGCTGGCCAAAGCCGGTTTGCTTTCCGAAGCCGAAAATCAGCAGCTGCAGCAAGGCCTTACGGAGCTGGCCGCGCAGCTGGAAAATGGCACGTTCACCATCGACGAGAGCTTCGAAGATGTCCATTCCAAAATTGAGTCGTACCTGACGGAGCATTACGGCGACGCGGGTAAGAAAATCCACACCGCCCGTTCCCGCAACGACCAGGTGCTGACGGCCATTCAGCTGTTCCTGAAAGACTACACTGAGCGCGCCGCCGCCCGCGCGCTGGAGCTGGTAGACGTGCTCCTCCACAAAGCCGAGCAGCACCGCACCGACCTGATGCCCGGCTACACGCACTTTCAGGCCGCCATGCCCAGCTCCTTTGGCCTGTGGTTTTCGGCCTACGCTGAGCACCTGCTGCTGGATCTGGCCCTGTTCGAAGCCGCCCACACCGTAGCCGACCAGAACCCGCTAGGCTCCGGCGCCGGCTTTGGCAGCTCCTTCCCAATTGACCGGCTGCAGACCACCCAGGAGCTGGGCTTCGGTAACCTGGCCGTAAGCAGCGTGGGCGCGCAAATGCTGCGCGGCAAAACGGAAAAAACCGTGGCATTTGCCGTGGCCGGCATGGCCGCCACCCTCGCCAAAATGGCCTACGACCTGGTGCTGTACAACTCCCAGGACCTGGCCTTCGTGGAACTGCCCAAGGAGTTTACCACCGGCTCCAGCATCATGCCTCACAAGAAAAACCCTGATGTATTTGAGCTGATTCGGGCCCGCTGCAATGCCCTGCAGGCGCTGCCCAATACGCTCATGCTGGCCACCAGCAATCTGCCCAGCGGCTACCACCGGGACTTCCAGATTCTGAAGGAAATCCTCTTCGAGCCAATGACGCAGTTTCTGGATATTCTGGACATCGTGCTGTTCGCCCTGCCTCAACTCAAAATCAAGCCCAATCTGCTGAATCAACCGAAATACGACGCGGTGTTTTCTGTCGAAAACATCAACCAGCTTATTCAAACCGGCACTCCCTTCCGCACCGCGTATGTGCAGGTTGGGAAAGCAGTAGAAGATGGCAGCTACGTGCCGCACCGTGAGTTTCACACCACGCACCTAGGCAGCGTGCATAACCTTGGGCTGGAAGAAATTCAGGCAAAGGTGGCGCGGTTTAGACAGGGCAGTAAGCTGGTAGAATAAGGTCTTTCTGTCATCCTGAGCCCAGCGAAGGACCTTCTCCCGTTAGAACGAGTCGGTGTTACGATTATCGTTCAGTTGTGATAAGGTCCTTCGCTGGGCTCAGGATGACAGATAGGGTGGTATGCTATTGCAACGACCCCACGCGAGATGTCTTGATTCTGGCTTGATGCACCACATGCTCGACATGACAATCGGCAGGCACACTCTTATTCCTGGCGCACCCGGTAGCGCACTACTGTTCCATTCTGAAACTCCAGGGCCAGAACATCACCGTCAATAGAACCAAGTTTTGGCGTCAGGCCCAGAAAATATACCCAATGGGTTTCATCCTTGTAATCAGGCTGGCCAAGTAAGGCGGCGACTTGTGGCTGCGTAAAGCCAATGAGCGGGTGTCTGGTCTGCAAGTCCTTCACCATCTCATAGCGCTTTATAGTATTGCTCATCCAGGCGCTGGTGGTGAAGTCCCGTTGCGGATAATACAAGTAGGTGCGAAGGACTAAGTATAAACCCACCGCGCAGAGTAAAGGCACCGCCAAAAAAGTGGTGAGAACAGCCAGACGGTTAGGATGCTTTTGTTGGGGCCAGTAGCGCTGAAATAAGCGGCGAATGATTAAAAAAGCAGCCAGGCTTATCAAGCAAAGCAGAAGCAGCGTGCCGGAATAGACAAAGGTGTTTATCCAATGCATAAAGTCGGAAATACAGTACAAAACAGGCGCTACCGCACCCGAACCACGCCCGCACCGCTGTAGCTGTGGTACTCGGCGTTGTACATGGCATCGGCACTCACGGGGCCCAGCTTGAAGGTGCCTTTGGATACAGCGCGGCAGAGGTAGTAGAACGATTTGGGCTGGGCGGTAGCGGTAGTGAACAGGTTAATCCGGTCGTCGCGCACGTCTAGGTAGTCGGGTTGGGCGGCATCGGTGGCCCACGCCAGCTCGCGCACGGCGCCGATGCGTGGGTTTTCGATTTCCAGGCCCGCGGGCAGCAGGTCGGTGATGGCTACGTTCTTGATTTCGCCGGCCGCGCCGGGGGCCTGCAGCGTGATTTTGACCACCACCAAATCGTTCTGGCGGAAGGCGGGCGCACCTACGGGCTGACCGGTGCGGGTTAGGAAGGTGCGGCGTACCTGCAGGTAAGCATCTTCTTCGAGCACCTGCCCGCCGGGGCTGATGCCTTCGGTTTCCCAGAAGTAATACAGGCTGCCCTGGCCCTGGGTGCGGAGGGCCAGCTGCCGGTTGGCTACGTTGGTTACGGTTAGGTCTTTGCCGGAGAAATTGCCAATGGCTTTGCCGTCGGCCAGCAGGCTGGCGGTTACGGTGCTGCCGGCGTTTTTCCTGGCCAGCTTGCCCAGGGCCAGCAGGGAGAAGGCGCGTTCCTGGGTGTTGAGCCAGCTGGCCCGTTTTACCTGGCGGCTCAACTCGCGGGCCATGCCGGGGATTTGCGGGTTGCCGGGGTCGGCGGCCAGCAGGGCGTTGAGCACCAGGGCCTGGTCGCGGATGGGGGAGGAGAAGGAGTTGCCCAGCTCGCGGGAGGCAGCGGTGGGGGCGGCGTTGTAGCGGCTGGGCACCGTGCTTTGGTAGCCGCGCTGGTTGCCGCTGAGGGCAAACGCGGCGGCCAGCAGGTAGCGCGCATCGGAAGTGAGCAACTGGCGGTTGGCTTTGTAGTAGTTCAGGCCGGTGGCATCGGGTCGGCCGGCCAGGGCCAGCACGTAGAGCGAGTAGGCCGTTTCGCGCTTGGCCTGCGCCAGGGGCTGAATCTGGCCGCTGGTGAGGATGACGTTGTAGGTCTCCATTTCCCGCTTGCGCACGCGGGCCTGCAGGTAGCGCAGCACCCGGTCCAGCACCGGCTCATTCACAGCAAAGCCGGCTTGCCTGGCCTCCAGCAGGAAGTGAGCGACGTAGGCCGTGGACCACCAGTTGTCGAAGTCGCCGCCGGGCCAGTAGCTGAGGCTGCCATTGTACATCTGCTGGGCTTCTACCTTACGGATGGCTTCCTGCACATGATAGTTAGGGTTAAACATAACCGCCTTCGAAATACCGGTTTTCTGACCCAGCGTGGCTGCCAAATCACCGTAATACAGCTGCGGGAAGGCCGCCGATACGGTTTGCTCCAGGCAACCGTAGGGGTATTGCAGCAGGTAGCGCAAATCCCGGGCAAACTCCGTCATCGGGGAACGGCTCACCACCAGCTGGCTCCGCAAGGAAGAGGGAAGGAAATCAGTTTTCAGGTTCAACTGCTGACTAGCACCACCTGCTACCACACCCGCGCCGGTGCGTTTCTGCAGCGGTGAGGCAGGGCGGACGGGAATTTCTATGGTTTCGGTGAAGGTTTCTTTTGAATCAGTGGGCTTCACAGAAACTGTGACCGAACCTGCCCCTATGCCATTTGCCACAATATGAAATACTACTCGACCTTCAGAATTAGGCTTTAGCGTTTGAGGTATGTTATTTGGAATAGGAGTCCATTTGATAACTTCTCCACTTCTTTTATCAGCCACATATGTATTCTTTAATTCCTGAATTCTAAGCAGCGAATTGTATTTGAGTGTAGCAATGACATTCATTTCTTTTTCTGTCGTATTCGTCAGCGTGACGGGCACATCAATCGTATCGCCGGGGCTGAGGAAGCGGGGGAGGGCGGTGCTGATAACCACCGGGTCGGCCACGCGCATGGTGTGCTCGGCGGAGCCGAAGGCATCGTCTTTATAGGCCACGGCCATGACGCGGAGGGCACCGCTGAACTGTGGCACGCGCACTTTGTAGCGCACTTTGCCGCTGGCATCGGCGGTGAGTACGCCGCTCCATTTGGCCACCAGCTTCACGCGGCGGTTGGGCACGGGCGTGGTGCGGCGGGCCAGGTCACCTACGTCGCCGCCGGTGCTGCTGGTGCCCAACTCGGGCAGCAGGAAGGTGTATACATCGTAAGCCTGCACTTCCAGGGCGCGCTTCTGGTAAAAGTAGCCGTAGGGGTCGGGCGTGCGGTAGTCCTTCATCTGCAGAATGCCTTCGTCTACCACCGCCAGCGTCACTTTTGCTTTGGGCGCGGTGCTGACTTCAATGGTTTGCCAGGTTTGCGAACGGCTTTGCGCGGGCGCTTTTATAGCGACTTTCAGCCTGGCCTCGGGCTTTTCCACCATCAGCGGCACAAAGCCCCGGGCCACGGTAAGCGGCAGGCGGTTGTCCTTGATTTCGCGGATGGCAGTGGCCGTTACGTACACATTGGGCACGTGGCCGGCGCGAATAGGAATGCTCACGCGGGCCGATTTCTCGTCGGTGTTCACGTAGAAATGGTCCAGCACCCTGTCTCGCTCCACGGTTACCAGCACGCGGCCGGGGAAGGGCGTTTTCAGCAGCAGATGGGCCGTTTCGCCGGGTTGGTATTTGGCTTTGTCGGCTTCAATGGTCACCTCGCCTTCATTGTTCACTTCGAAGGAATTGCTCTGCGTATCGCCGAAACCATAGGCGTACACGCGCCGGGCCACGTAGGTGCTGGCACCGGGCCGGGAAACCCGGATTTCGTACTCGCCGGAGTAGTTGGGGGCAAAGTTTAAACCAGCATCAGCGCCACCGCTGGGTACCATAACAGTGCGGCTGAGCACCACCTGTTCACGCTTCTGCGAGTTGTAGATGTAGCGGCCGCCCTGGCGCTCAATTACAGTTTCCCAGAGCAGGCGCACCACCTGCACGCGGGCCTGGGCCGTGGTAGGCGCGCCGGCCGGTGTAAGGGCTACCAGCCGCACCGGCAGCTGGGTACGCGTGGCTACCAGCTCGTCCAGGTTTTTCACGCCAAACATCACCGGCTGCGTCTGCACCTCAAATGTGGCGAGGCGGTTGACGGGCCGGCCGGTTTCATCGAACACGGTGGCAAAGGCCGCGCCTTCCAGCGTGCCGAGGTCGGTGTAATCAGGCACTTCGTAAGTGGCGGTGCCGCGGCCGTTGGCATCAGTGGTGCCTTCGCGCATGGTCTTCTCGAAGCGGGCGGAAATCGGGGTGGATTCCTGCTCGCCGTAGCTGCCGCGCTGCTTTTCGCCGCTGTTGATGGCGAAGGTGTAGTCGGGGTAATTTTTGGGGGCGAAGGACTTTTCCTTCAGCGAGAATTCTACTTCAAACTTGCGGTCGGCGGCGGGTGGGCCGAAGAGGTTCTGGGCGGTAATCAGGGCCGAAACGGTCTGGCCGGGCTTGGCTACGGCGCGGTCGGCTTTCACTGTCACCTTCATGCGGTCGGGGATAAACTCCTCCACGCTGATTTTGCGCGAGGTGAGCAGCACGTCGTTGCCGGTCAGTACTTCCAGGGTGTAAATGCCCGTCATCACGCTGGGCGGCATAATGAAGCTGGCCTCGAAGGTGCCTTCCGGGGTGAGCTGCTTGCGCAGGCTGGCGTACTCCTTGCCGGTGGGCAGCAGCAGCCGAATCTTGACGGGGAGCTTGGCGGGCGGGTTTTTCCAGCCTTCGGTGCGGATGATGGTGTTGGTGCGGATAGTGTCGCCGGGACGATACAGGTCCCGGTCGCCGTAGAGGAAGGCCTGGTAGCGGGCGGCGTTGCTCTGCAGGCCGCCTACCTCAAAGCGGGAGGTTTCCACGCGGCTGCGCGTGAGGTCCAGAAACGTGAAATCAGCCTCCTTTTGGGCTACAATCATTCCCAGCCTGAACCGGCTGTTGGCAGCGGTGCTATCGAACTTGGCCACGCCCTCCCGGTTGGTAATGCCCGTGCCGATGACCTGGTTATTGGTACTCACGTAGCGCACCTGAACGCCGGCCAGTGGCCGGGCATTGCGGATGGAGTTGGCGAAAACCAGCGTGCTGCCAGCCTTGCCCTGCTTCACAATCAGCCCGATATCCGATACGGCCACCAGCTTGCTGACCTGCAGCCATTGCCGCTCAGTATCCTGCACTTTCACAATGTACAGGCCTTTCATGCCGCCCGAAAATTCCAGGTCTTTCAGACTCAGATTCAAGAGCCGCAAGCCTTGCTCTTTGGGCAGGCCATTCACCGTATAAGTGCGCTCGGTGAGGACGTTGCCCAGGTTTTCGACGTCGTAATACTGGAAGGAGCGGTCAACGTATTCACCTTCTTCCTGCTGGTTGGATTCGGTTTCGTCGTACTCCGGATAGCCGTACTGGGTGCCACCGCGCAACAGCTGCTGGATGTTGTTGGCGTAGACTTTGGCAATGGTCACCTTTACTTTGGCCACCTCGTTGATGCGCACGCCGAGGTTGCGCGTGCCCAGGGCATCGAGGTACATGGCTTTGTCGGCGGCGGCAAACTGAATGCTGGGCCGCTCAGCGGAGAAGCTCACCGTTTGGGTGGTGGTTTCGGCCAGCTGCCCGCCCAGCGCCCCGCGAAGGCCGTGGCGCAGCGTTATCTGGTAGCTTTTACCCACCTCAAACCCACCTTTCAGCGCCACGCCGCTTTCCAGCTCCTCTATCTGAAAAGGTGCCTGCGGCGTTACCGTGAGGCTGCTCTGCAGCTCCTGCTGGCTGACGGGCTGGTTGGTAAGAATGGTAATGGTGGCCTCGGCGGTTTCCATGTTGCCGGTGATGGAGCGCACCTCCAGGGCCTGCGGGTCGGGCACGGTTACTTCGGCGGAGTAGTCGCGGGCGGTGGGCTGGTCGCTGCCCACAGCGTGCAGGCCGGGGGCCAGCGCCACCGTGAGCGGGCTGCCAGCGTGCACCTGCTGTGTGAGATGCACGCTGACGTTCTGGCCGGGCTCGGCGTTGGGTACATCAAACGCTACGGGTTGGCCGTCCTGCGTGAGGCGCAGCAGAGGCTTGACATCCGTGGGGCGCACGGGGTAGTTGAAGGGCAACTCCACGCGCATTTCGGCGGTGCCGGCGGCGCGGGCAGAGCGGCCCCAGAAGGCCTGCGGCGGGTCCAGCTGTAGATAGGGCGTGTGAAATTTCTCCCGGTTCTCCGGCAGCCTGATATTGCGCTTTTCGGTGGGCAGGGCTTCCGTTTGCAGTTTGGCGGTGAAGGCAGTGCTGGGGCGGAAAGGCGTGAGCGGGGAGAAAATCAGCTCCCGCTCACTGCTCCATTTGAATTTGCCGCGCACGGCGGGCTCAAACTGCACGTACTGAATGGTGTCCCAGCGGTCCTGCTGCTCCTTGCCCACTACGTCCTCGTCAAACTGAAAAACGAGGTTCTGGTACGGGTCAATTTCCTCGCCGTTGGCATCAGACCCAGCGTTGGAGCCGGTTTTGGAGCAGGCACCGAACAGGGCCAGTAACACCAGCAGAGACAGGCGAGAAAGAGTCTGACGCAACATGGAATAGGGGATAGGGAGGATAGTGGCGGAAAGGTAGAAAAATTGGAGAATGGATATGGATTTAGAAGGATATAATGCAAAAGCCGGGCGTAGCCCCGCCATTGACTAACTTGGCCACTGATCCGGGTCTGCCCCGGCAAGGGCCTGCATAGCTACCGGATTTACAGGGACAAATCCTGCCAGAGTTTATCGTTCCTGATTAATTTTATCAGCTACCGCTTGAGACAAAGTAATCTTCTCTATTCTGCTTTATTTCTTCTGTTGCTGGGCCTGGGTATTGGCATCCGGGTGATACAGTTCCCGGATATTCCGGCCGGGCTAAATCAGGACGAAGCCGGTAGTGCCTATGAGGCTTATTCCCTGGCCGAAACCGGCCAGGATAAATGGGGAAATACCTTGCCGGCTTATTTCCCTTCCTGGGGCAGTGGGCAGAACGTTTTGCTCGCCTATTTAACGGTGCCGGTGGTCAAGGTATTCGGCCTCTCTATTGCTACGGCCCGGGTGGTGCAGTTGCTGTTTGGTATCCTCACACTGCCCCTGTTCTTTTATTGTTTGCGGCCGCTGGGGCGGTTCCCGGCTTATGCCGGTTTACTGTTGCTGGCGGTGGTCCCCTGGCATTTTATGTTGTCGCGCTGGGGGCTGGAAAGTAATCTGCTGCCGTTTTTTATGCTGTTGGGCTGCACTGTGCTTTCCCGGGCGTTAATTCTGGGACGTAGGCGGTGGATTGTGCCCGCACTGCTGCCCTTTGCGCTGGCGCTGTATGCGTACGGCACAACTGTAATAGTGCTGCCCCTTTTTTTTGCGCTTGTTCTGCTGCTGTTCTTTCCCAGAATTCGCCGTAATGCCTGGAGCTGGCTATGGGCGCTGGGGCTGTTTGGGATAGTAGCTAGCCCCTTTTTTATCTATTTCCTGGAGAATTATTTATTGGGCCATAACGTAGCCTGGGCGGAGGATTTATTCTTTTCTACCCCGCTATTTCCTGGTAACCGGCTGGGGCAGGTAGCCGGTATAAACCGGAAGTATATTCTGTGGACTAATTTTCAGTTTTTACGGTCTGGTTTTAACGATCATACCGTTTATAATTTATTGCCTGGCTTTCCGCTGCTGCTCACTTTTACCTGGCCAGTAGGCGTGGGGGCATTATTTATAGCCGCCGTGCAGACTGTACGCAAAAAAGGGACCCTTACCTCAGCAGATATAGTGGTGCGTGTGCTCGGTGCGTGGGCCATTTCTGCGCTGCCATTTCTTTTCCTGTTTGAGCTGAACGTTAACCGGTTTAATCACTTTTTTCTGCCCTGTATTGCACTCAGTATCTGGCTGATTAGTCTTGTTCTTATGCGTGTGCGCAGCTCCTGGGTAAGAGCAGCTATCAGCAGCCTGGTAGTAATTTGGATAGTAGTTGAGAGTAGTCTGGCTATCCGGTATTATTTCTCTGATTACAACCGTAGCGCCATTCGGGAAAATTTTAATGCCGGATTACAGGAGGCTTTTGCCGCAGTAGCCCGCCTTCCGGTAAGTCAGGTGCGCATTACGCAAGATATGCATCAGCCCTACGTATACACCTTGTTCTACCTGCAATATCCACCGGCCGCTTTTCAGAAAGAGGTGAAAATGACGATTGAAAACGGGGAGTATAATGTGCATCAGTTTGGTAAATACAGGTTTTCTGATGACTACCTGGACCTGAACCGGGAATACGGCTATTTATCCCGCAAAAACGAATTCCCGGACACGGAAAAAAGCCGTCGGCAGGTGTATTATGCCAACGAGTTCTGGGAAGTAGGAATCATCAGGCCAGCGACAGAATCAATTCCGGAGTAAATCAAATAAAATGCGGCTTTTCCTGGCATAGCAGTAGCCAGTATTAATAGCGGCAAGTAAACCTGAACCGCACCCAGTAATTTGCCCGGCCTGGGGTAGGCATTTCGTAAATGCAAAGGCAAAAGGCTTGCTTGGCGGCGGAAGCAAATACTTGGTTAGTAGCCCCGGGTGGCCCGGCGCGTGGGAAACAGGTTGGGCTGCTTGGGGCGGTACAGCTCCATCGACTCATGGAGCAGCTGATAGATTAAAGTGCCCCGTGTCGGATTGCTTACATAAAAACTCCGCTCGGGCTGCTCGTTGCCGCTGATGCATACAAACACGCTATGTCCATCTAGCACGATGCGGTTTTTCTCTTTGTTCACTAAGTAGTCCGTGCTGCTCTGGTATACGGAATCAGCAAGCTGAAAAAAAGCGCGGTTCTGCTTTGGGGTAAGTACTAGGCTGTCCAAGGAATAAAGCGCATAGTGCTCGTATAAGGAAATTATACGCGCTGATTTCTGCGTTCTTTCCTGCTGGGTAAGGGTGGAGTCATGGAGGAAATTCTCAATGAGCTCCTTCAATTCTGCATCTTGGTTCAGGGCGTTTGCGGTGCTGTCGTAGCGGGCATACAGAATCTTTATCCGGGAGGCGGAGCGCGTCAGGTTTACCTTAAAGCTTCGCGAGCCTACGGCTACCTTCACCCCAATGGAATAAGCCGGAGGCTTTGGCGCCATTGGGGCCAGCCAGCTCAGGCAAATTATCAGCAGTGCACCGAGAAGAGTAGAAAAAGGCGCTAGCATACCGGACTTATCAATATTTAAACCTGCACTATGACTGGAAAGATAAGTGCCATTTGCTTAACCGGAGTTTTCTACCTTTCAGCCCTATGCGCACGCTGCTGTGCTTTGCCCGGGTGCTGGTAGCGGTGGAATGTGTTGTATTCTTTTTGCCTCAAGCTTCCTGCTCCGGCTGCCATGCTTTCCCATCAACACGAAATATTTCTGGAAGTGGCCCGGCTGCTGAGCTTTACCAAAGCCGGGCAGGCCCTGTTCCTCAGCCAGTCGGCGGTGAGCAAGCAGGTGAAGGCGCTGGAAGAATACTACAAAACGGGCCTGTTTGAGCGCCTCGGCAATAGCGTGGTGCTCACGCCAGCCGGCGAGCTGCTGTACCAAAAGCTGCTTTTGGCCAAACAGCTGCAGCATGATCTGCACCAGGAATTCACCACGCTCAGCGAAGACTTCTCGCCGCAGATGCGCATGGTTATCGGGGCCAGCACCACCATTTCCCTGTACATTATTCCGCCGGTGCTGTCGGCGTATCTGAGTAAGTTTCCGAACACCCAGCTCACCCTGAAAAACCGCAACAGCGAAAACATCCTGAAAGCCCTGCTGGAACATGAAATCGACCTGGGCATTATCGAGGGAATTCATAAAGTCAGCAACGTGACGTACACGCCTCTACTCACCGATGAGGTAGTGGCGGTGTGCTCCGCGCGCAACCCGCTGCACCGGGAAGAGCTGGTAGCCCAGGACCTTTTGCACATTCCGGTGGCTTTGCGCGAGTCCGGCTCCGGCACGCTGGCGGTGCTGGAGGAAGCCCTGGCCACGCACCGCATCAAGCTCACCGACCTGCCAGTGAAAGTGCGGCTGGGCGGCACCGAGGCCCTGAAAAACTTTGTGCGGGTAGATACCTGCCTGGCCTTTCTGCCCCGGCAGGCCGTGATGAAAGAGCTGGCCTCGGGCGAACTGATTGAGGTACCCGTCCGGGACCTGAACCTGGTGCGGCACTTTGATTTTGTGCAGCGCAAAGGCACCGAAAACAATGTGCCCTACAAAAGCTTCGTGCAGTTTGCACAGCGCTACTATTCCAAACAGGAATAGGCCAGTCTAAATAGCCATTTGTTTTAGGAATAGGGTAAGAGGAGTTTTGCGTAACAGTACTCCTATGCTTACTCTTCTCGAAACCGCTACTCGTCTGGCGCAACTGCATTGCGCAGCTTGCCACCAGACCTACTCGCCCCATATGCTGCAGTCCGTTTCGCCGTGCTGTCAGCAGCCCCTGTTGGCCGAATACAGCCTGCAGGAGCCCCTTTCCCGGGTCGATGGTATTCAGCCCACTGAAAACTCCATGTGGCGTTACCAGCAGCTGCTGCCCCTGCAGAACGCTGCCCACCGGGTAACACTGGGCGAAGGCTGGACGCCGCTGCTACTCCTGCCACGCCTGGGCGCCCAATATGGCCTGCGTAGCCTGCTGCTGAAGGATGAAGGCCAGAACCCAACCGGCTCATTTAAGGCGCGGGGCCTGAGTATGGCTATTTCCAAAGCCAAAGAACTGGGTGTTACTGGCTGTATTATTCCCACGGCCGGCAATGCCGGGGTGGCTATGGCTGCCTATTGCGCCCGGGCAGGTATGCGGGCCGTGGTAGTGATGCCCCGCCACACGCCCAATGCCTTCAAGGAAGAGTGCTACTGGTACGGCGCCGAAGTACACCTGGTAGATGGCCTTATCAATGACTGCGCCGCCTTGGTTCGTCAGCTGAACGCCGATAATGCCCTGCTCGATGTATCGACGCTAAAGGAACCCTACCGCCTGGAAGGCAAGAAAACCATGGGCTATGAGCTGGCCGAGCAGCTGAACTGGCAGTTGCCCGATGTGCTGCTGTACCCTGCCGGCGGCGGCACCGGACTCATCGGTATCTGGAAAGCATTTCAGGAAATGCGGGCGCTGGGCTGGTTGGCGGCTGATGTAAAGCTGCCGCGCATGGTGGCCGTGCAGGCCGCTACCTGCTGCCCCCTGATTGAAACGCTGGCCGGGCACCAGGCAAACTGCCACGCCTATGTGGGCCAGGCTACCATTGCCAACGGGCTGGCCGTGCCCCGCCCGTTGGGTGAGGCGCTGATGCTGCGCGTGCTGCGGGAGTCGGGGGGCACGGCCGTTAGCATCACCGATGAGCAGATGCTGGAAGGCATGCGCGAGCTGGCCCGGCAGGAGGGGCTGTTTGTAGCGCCAGAAGGCGCGGCCGTTTGGATGGCCGCCCGCCAGCTGCTGGCTTCCGGCTGGCTGCAGCCGCACGAGCAGGTGGTGCTGCTGAATACCGGCTCGGCCCAGAAATACCTGGAAAATGTAATGGGTCGATTTCAGGACTAGCCGCCCGGCAGGCAGTAATTTTCGGTACCAAAGTCCGTTACTGTTTCGCCGGAAAGCAGGAGGGAGGACGCTACCAACACAAGCCTAAACTGGTTACTTTGCCGGATGCACGCTCCAACTTCTTATTCCACCGGTTTCCTGCTGGCTCTGGGCCTGCTGGGTTCGTGTCAGATGTCGAAAGCTCCTTCTATGCCGCCTGTTTCAGCTTCTGCCACCCGACAGGCGGTGCCGCCCGTGTGGCAGTCGGCGGCTTATACCGTGTACCGCGACTCCCTGGTGCAGGGTAGATACACTGCCCGCGCCCGCTCGCGCACCGAATTGACGTCTAACTACCAAAGCCCGGCCAACGAGTTTCAGAGCCCGCAGGTGAACTTCAAGTTCAGCCTAAACGGCAAAGACAACGAAATGCAGCCCGGCCAGGACCACGTGTTTATGGCGCTGCCGCAGGCCGGTGGCACGGGCCTGGAAACGCCGCTTATCGTGTTCGGGCAGCAGTACGTGGACCGCACGCCGGTGCCTGCCAACACCTACCTCGCCCCCAATACCCCGCTGAAAATCCGGCTGGATCTGCGCCCCGTGCTGGCCGCGTTTGAAAAGCAGGGTTACTACCCGCTTTACAACGGCCAAAAACTCTATAAGCAGGACCTGAAGCACGTATTTGTGGCCGGCAACACGGCCCCGCTGAGCTGGGACTTCGATAACCTCATCAACAAGCCCCAGCTGGAGCTGAAAGACCCCGACGGCAACGGCATCTATGAAACCACCGTGGTGCTGAATGCCCACTCCGACGCCAAAACCACCGCCGGCGAGTGGAAGCAGACGCTGGATACGTCCGGAATGCCTCAGTATTCTTCCGACTATCCTTTGCTGGATGCCCTCTACAACCTGGCCCTGGAAGAAGCCAAGCGCGCCGTAGAGCCCGATGGCACCTTCCGTACCGGTCAGGAGTGGGCCGGCGTCTGGACGCGGGATATCAGCTACAGTATCATCCTGGCCCAGGCCGCCCTGCAGCCCGAGGTAGCCAAAACCAGCCTGCTGCGCAAAGTCACGCCCGATGGCCGCATTATTCAGGATACCGGCACGGGCGGCGCTTATCCGTGCTCCACGGACCGCATGATCTGGGCCACCGCCGCCTGGGAAATCTACAAAACCACCGGCGACGAAGCCTGGCTGCGCAAGGCGTACCCCATCATTAAAAAATCGATTGAGGATGATGTGCCGAATGCCTACGACCTGCAAACCGGCCTGGTACGCGGCGAATCCTCCTTCCTGGACTGGCGCGAGCAGACTTACCCAAAGTGGATGCAGCCGGCCGATATTTATCAGTCAGAAAACCTGGGCACGAATGTCGTGCATTTTCAGGCCAACCAGGTGCTGGCCCTGATGGCTGATAAGCTAGGTCACAAGTTTGTGGCTGCTATGCACAGGCTGCTGGCCGAAAACATTAAAAAAGGCATTAATCAGCACCTGTGGCTGGATGGCAAGGGCTACTACGCGCAGTACCGCTACGGCCGCAATTTCGCCCTGGTTTCGCCGAAGGCGGAAGCGCTGGGCGAGGCGCTGACGGTGCTTTTTGGGGCTACGGAGGGTAGCCGGGCCCAAACGGTAATGGCCCACACGCCCGTTATGGACTACGGTATTCCGTGCATTTACCCCCAGATTTCGGGAATTCCGCCTTACCATAACAATGCCGTGTGGCCCTTTGTGCAGAGCTACTGGGGCCTGGCCGCCGCCAAAACCGGCAACGAAATGGCCTTTATGGAGAGCCTGATGGCCGTAAGCAGGCCCGCGGCGCTGTTCCTCACCAACAAGGAAAACTTCGTGGCCAGCAACGGCGACTTTGCCGGCACCCAAATCAACTCCAGCAACATGCTCTGGAGCCTTTCCGGCTCGCTGGCGCTGGTGTATAAGGGCTTGTTTGGTATGGATTTTCAAACCGACCGCCTCGTATTCCAGCCCTTTGTGCCGCAGGCACTGCAGGGCACCCGCAAACTCACCGGTTTCAAATACCGCCAGGCCTTGCTGAACATTGAAATGACGGGCTTTGGCCAGGGTATCCGCACCATTACCCTGGATGGGCAGCCCTTAGCCGATGCCGCCGTGCTGGCCACGCTCACCGGTCCGCACGACATCAAAATTGAACTCCCTAGCACCGCTTTTGCCGCCTCTTCCCTGAATAAAGTAGCGCACCACATGTCCCCCATGACGCCGGCCGTGCGCTACGCCAACGGCCGCCTTGCCTGGGCGCGGGTGGAAGGCGCCACGGCGTATCAGATCCTGCGCAACGGACAGTTTGCCGGCCGCACCACCGAGCCCGTTTTCCCGGTGCCGGCCCCGCAAACCTACACGGAGTACCAGGTAGTGGCTATAGATGCCCAGAAAGCCGAAAGCTTTGCCAGTGAGCCGCTGGCCGTGGAACCGGACAAGTTCCGAAGCACCGTAGAGGTAGAAACTGCCGCCAATAAATCAGGCAAGGCTTACAAAGGTGCCACCGGCCCGGGCTTCGTGGAAATCAGCAAAACCCAGAACCGCCGCCTAACGCTGCGTGTGCCCGTGCCCGCCGATGGCCTGTATGCCGTGGATTTTCGCTACGCCAACGGCAATGGCCCCATCAATACCAGCAACAAATGCGCTATCCGCACGCTAAGCCAGGGCAAGCAGCAGCTGGGAACGGTGGTGCTGCCCCAGCGCGGGGTGGAGGAGTGGTCGGACTGGGGCTATACCAACCCCATCACGGTGCGCCTGAGTAAAGGCACCGCCACGCTCACGCTCAGCTTTGAGCCGGCTAATAAGAATATGAACGGAGAGGTGAATCAGGCCATGCTCGACCATCTGCGCCTGACCCGGATTCAATAAATGCTTCTTTCGGTACAGTTAAGGCAAACCTACCCTGCTTACATCCTTCAACACCCCTTCCAAACAAAGTTAATCTGTTTTGGAGGGGTGTTGAATTTTAAGGGGGGGGTGAATTAATAGATATGAATTTTATAAAATGACTTTAAAACGAAGGGGGTGTATTGAAAAATCATGCGGATATTATTGTAAAGGCATTAAAATTTAGGGTAGTATTCGATTAATGTTTCAACTGAACTGTATATTGCCTTTCGATTTGACAGGGTGATGGTTGAATGGTTGAGATATTTTCAAAAATGAGGGCTCCTGCTGTATTTCGTCCGAGTGTAAGTCTGTTCACGCTATTTACGCTGGTGGTCCTGTGCCTGCTGGCCGCGTTTGTGGATTTGCCGCACCCTAGCGCCGTGGCCGGCTCTTTAAACCCCGCCGATGTGGCTTGGATGCTCACCGCCACCGCCTTCGTGCTGATTATGACGCCCGGGCTTTCGTTCTTTTATGGTGGTATGGTGCGGCCTAAAAACGTTATCAGTACCATGCTGCAAAGTTTCGTGGCGCTGGGCGTTATCTCGCTGGTCTTCTACTTTGTGGGGTTCTCGCTGGCCTACGGCGAATCCTGGCATGGGCTCATCGGCAACCCTCTTACCTATATCATGTTGCGCAATGTGGGCACGGCGCCCAATCCTGCGTTTGCCGCCACTATTCCCTTCATTCTCTACTTCGCCTTCCAACTGAAGTTTGCCATTATCACTCCGGCGCTCATCACCGGCTCGTTTGCCGAGCGGGTGCGCTTTAAGGGCTATCTGGCCTTTATGGTGCTTTTCAGCCTGTTCATCTACTGTCCACTGGCCCACTGGACGTGGCACCCCGAGGGCTTCCTGCGCAAGTGGGGCGTGCTGGATTTTGCCGGTGGCACGGTAGTACATATTTCGGCGGGCATTGCGGCCCTGGCGGGCGCTATGGTGCTGGGCCGGCGCAACGCGCACGTGCGTAAATCATCTTTCTCCACGCCCAATGTGCCGTTTGTTCTGTTGGGTACGGGCTTGCTTTGGTTTGGCTGGTTTGGGTTTAATGCCGGCTCGGCGCTGGGCGCGAATGAGCTGGCGGCTACATCTTTTGTGAATACCAACCTGGCCTCGGCCGCCGCGCTGGTGGCCTGGCTGCTGATTGAAGTGGCCCGCAACGGCAAGCCCACGGCAGTGGGCGCCTGCATTGGGGCGGTGGTAGGCCTGGTGGCCATTACGCCGGCGGCCGGGTATGTTACCTACGGCCAAAGCCTGCTGATTGGCGTGGTAGGTGCCCTGGTAAGCCACACCGCCGTGCACTGGCAGAACAGCCGCACTACCATTGACGACACGCTGGACGTGTTTCCCTGCCACGGCCTGGGTGGCATTGTGGGCATGCTGCTCACGGGCGTGTTTGCCGATAAAGTAGGGCTGGTGCACGGCTCGTTCACCACCTTCGGCTACCATGTGCTGGGCCTGCTGATTGTGGTTACGTATTCCTTTGTGGGAGCCTGGGTGCTGCTCAAAATCACCGACCGGTTCTTTGCCCTACGGGTGAAATCAGCGGAAGAGGAGCTGGGCCTCGACCTCAGTCAGCACGAGGAGTCCACCTACCACGTGGATGAAGAGTTTGAGCAAAGCTTCCGCCGGGAGCTGCAGGCCAGTAGCGTACTCAGCAGCCAGTAAGGCTACATACTCATCTTGCTCAGAAAAAACGAGAGCAGGAATCCCAGCACCGTAATTAGCCCGGTGAAGTTGTGGGCTACTTCAAAGGCTTCGGGTATCATGGTGTCGGCAATCATGGCCAGCACGGCACCGGCCGCTACGGCGGTGGTAATGGCCACTACCTCCGCCGAGAAATGGCTGAACACCGTGTACCCCAGCAATGAGGCCACCCCCGATATCAGGGCAATGCCGCTCCAGAGCAGCATGACATAGCGCGCCGAATGGCCGGCCTTTTTCATGCCGGCGGCGCTGGAAAGGCCTTCGGGCAGGTTGGAGAGAAAAATAGCCACCACGGCCACGGTACTCACCGCACCGCCGGCCAGTAAACTCAACCCGATAACAATACTCTCCGGAATACCATCTAACAGGGCACCAATGGCCAGCGCAGAGCTATTGTCGTCGCCGGGGTCGTTGCCTTCCGTTTGGCCCTGCTGCACCTGCTTCCGCTCCGTGGCCTGGTGGTGGCCGGAGCGCTTGCGGTGCTTGGCACCATAGCGGGCCAGTACCCAGTTGGCCAGCGTAAAAGCGGAAGCACCCCCTAAAAAACCAATGGCCGCCGAATGGAACCCGCCCTTCACGTAGGCATCTTCCATCAGCTCCAGGGAAAGCGTGGAAATAAGTACGCCGCTGCCAAAAGCCATAATGGCCCCAACTACGCGCTGTGAAACATGCGTGAAAAAGCCAATGGCCGCGCCTATCAGCAAGGCCGAGCCGGAAACCAGCCCCCAGAAGCCGGCCATGGCCCACATGGGAAAATGCATAAAAACAGGGGTTAGGAAAGGGTGGCGTGTTGCCTCACTACGGCTAGGGCCTGCTCATCGGTGAGGCCGGCCACCGCAATTTTTTTGAAGGGCGCGGTATGGCCCGTCAGCAGCTCCAGGCTGGATTTGGGCAGGCCAAATATCCCGGCCAAGTATTCCAGCAGGCAGGCATTGGCCTTGCCATCCTGCGGCGGAGCTTTCAGCCGAACGGTAATGGAGCCATCGGCTGAAAGCAGCAGGGCGTTCTGGCGGGCATTGGGTTTGGCTTTGATGTGTAGCGTGGCCACGGCTCAGGCCGGGTCATTGTAGGCATCATACACGTTCCAGGCCCAGATAACAAAGGGGGCTATCAGCGTCCAGAACAGTAAAAAGCTGACGGCGCCGCCCACCGCCCAAATCAGAAAAGCCTTTAAAATCTGGCCTTTGATAAGCTGGCCCAACCCGGGAAAGAAGATGGAAAGCAGTGCTGGCAGGCCATAGGTCTTTTTCATAAATGCTAGTGGGAAGGTAGATACGGCCAAAAGATAGACAAAGCCGCTGAAATAAGGCTTTTACGAAGCGCGGCCCAGCCGTTGCTGGCCATACGGGCACTGGTCCAGCACCACACAGCGGCCGCAGGCCGGCGCCTGAAAGTAGCAGCACTTCTGCCCGTGGTACATAAAGGCCTCGTGGTGGTCATATACCTGCTGGGCATCCCAGTCCGGCGGCAGCAGCGCCGAGAGCAGGTCATGCGCCGCATCGGGGCCGATTTTAGCTGCTATCAGCCCCAGGCGCTGCGCCACCCGGTGGTGGTGACTATCTACCGGCATAGCCGGAATGCGCAGAGTGCTGAAAAGCAGGGTAGCGGCGCTGGTTTTGGGCCCCACGCCATGCAGGCTTTCCAGCCAGGCGCGGGCCTCGGCCACGGGCATATCGGCCAGAAAAGCCAGGTCGCAGGGCCCCCCGCACCGCGCACTGATTTCGCGTAGCATGGCCTGAATGCGGGGCGCTTTCTGCTCGGGCCAGGTGCAGGGGCTAATGGCCGCTTCCACCTCCGCCACCGGTGCATCGCGCACATCTTCCCAGTCAGGAAAGCGCGCCCGCAGCTGTTGGTAGGCCCGGTGGGAATCGGCGTTTTTGGTACGGTGGGAAAGCACAGCGCTGACCAGCTCGCTCAGGGCATCTTTCTGGCTGAAAAACCGGAAGGGCGCGCCGTACTCCTGGCACAGGCGTTCATGCACCAGCAAGGCTTTGGCCTGGCGGGCAGCAAACTCAGCAGCATCAAATAGGGAAGGCACAGCGCTTGTACGCGCCTACCCGCCTTTGTTGTTACCGGGCCGCCTGCGCGTTGTACAGATTGATGGCCTGCTTGATCTGCTGCTGCTGCTTGCTCTGGAAAATCAGGGGGGCTATCAGCAGCACCGGCGTTGCATAAATCAGCGGCGAAACACTTTGTTGCGAACCACTGAAGGAAGATACCAGCCCGGCTACGGCCAGGGCCCCGGCGCCCACGTAGCTGAAGGCGGTATAGTTGCGGTAGCGGCGGGCCTGGTTCAGCATGCTTTGCGCCCCGGCATTATCCTGGGTGGCTATGCTGAGGTTGCGCAGGCTCATATCCTGCACCGGGCCATTGTCTTTGCTGAAATACTCGGCTTTGGTAGTGCGGTAGCCGCCGCCAAAACCGTAAGGGTAGCCATAGCCGCCCCGCCCGTAGCCATAGGGGCTAAAGGCATTGTTATCGTACTGGGTGCGGGTAATGGAATACTGGCTGATGCGCCCGGTCCGGTCGCGGCGCAGGGTGGTTTCCCGGGAAGAGCCCGGCAGATTGGTGCGCACGTAAAAGCCCGAGGCATCCTCGTAATAGCGAATCTGGCTGAGCTCCAGGCGCTGCTGCCCATCCAGCAGCAAATAGCTTTTGCCCAGGAAAGGCTCCCGCACCTCCACATCCAGGGCGCGTAGCTCCTGCCCGCTTTTCAGGCCCACCCGAAACCGGGAGTTTTCGGCGGGAGGCAGGGTGGCCATACCGCCGGGCTGCGGGGCTGGGATAGTAGCCGGCGTGGGAGCCTGCGCGGGCTGTTTATTCTGTTCCCGCTGGTGGGTAGAGTCGGGGAGGGAAGGAAGGGTATTGAGCTGGCGGGGGGTATTCTGCGCCAGCACCGCCGCCGGTGTACCCACCAGCAACATCAAACCCAAAGCATAGGAACGAATGGACATAGATTGGAAGAGCGAAACGGTGAAATACACTCCGGGCAGCCAAGATATAGGCTGCGCCCGGATGGTGCTAAAACTACAGGGAAGAGAATAAAATTCGGTGTAAGGTTGCGTGCCGTGGGCTTTTATGCTTTTCTGCGAGGAGCTGGTCTTAAAACGCAAAAAGCGGCAGAAACCGTATGGCTTCTGCCGCTCTACGTACGGCGGGCGGTGCGTGGTGTTGGCGGCTTATTTCAGCAGGGTTTCCAGCAGGCTCATGCTATCCACCATGTCGGTAGACGTTTCAAAATCCAGGGGCTTCAAAATGTAGCCACGCACCCCCAGGTTTTGGGCCGTGAGCCGGTCTATGTCCATGGCGGAGGTGGTGATGATGAACACCGGAATCTGAGCCAGGTGCGGGTGGTTCTGTATTTCGGCCATAAACTCGTACCCGTTCATCTTGGGCATGTTCAGGTCCAGCAGAATCACGTCCGGCAGGGGCTCGATGGCTTCTACGCCGTTGCGGCCCAAAAGCAGATCCAGTGCTTCCAGACCATTAAAGGCCGTGTGCAGCTTGTGCGGCACACTAAATTTTTCGAAGGATTTCTGCACGGTCATCGTGTCAAAAAAATCATCTTCTACCAGCAGTACTGAGCGCATATCTAAAAAGGAACTTGTTACGAGGTAATAGCTACCGCGGCCTCGGGAGCGGCCGTGGTGGTGGTGGCTTTGGGCCACGTAAAGATAAAGGCTGCGCCGCGCCCATGGGCAGCTTCTTCCACGCGAATGCTGCCTTTTTGCTCGTCAATTATCTTTTTCACGATGCTCAGGCCGATACCCGTGCTTTCGGCCGTGTTTCGGTCGCGCAGGGTCTGGAACATCAGGAAGATTTTTTCCCGGTAGGCCGGGGCGATGCCGGGTCCGTCATCGGCCACCGTAAACTCATACATTTTTTTTACCTCCCGGCTGCTGATGTAAATGGTGCCCGCCCCCTGGTCGTGGTACTTCACCGCATTGCTGAACAGGTTAGTAAACACCTGCTGCAGGCTCAGGCGGTCTGTGGTGAGGGTAGGCAGCTCGGCCAATTGTAGCTGAAAGGTAGGCGGTACCACCATGTCGGCCACCTCGCGCACCAGCTCGGCCACGTTCACGGCTTCTACGCGGGGGGTGGTGCGGCCGGCGCGGGCATACGCCAGCAGACCATTAATGAGGTCTTCCAGCCGGCTCAGGCGGCCCTTCATCATGTCCAAGTACTGCCGCATCTGGGGGGAGAGTTCCTGGGCTAGTTCATCTTCAATCCACTTCACCACCGTCATAATGCCCCGCAGCGGCGCTTTCAGGTCGTGGGAGGCCACGTAGGCAAACTGATCCAGCTCGCGGTTCCGGTTTTGCAAAGCGCTGAATGCTTCGGAAAGCTGCCGGGTCATGCGGTTGAGGGAGTGCGTGAGGCGGCCCAGACTGTCGCGCTCCTCATCCTTTATTTTAATGCTGTAGTCGCCCTGTACAATCTGCTCTACCAGGTTATCAATAATGGAAATGCGCCGACGGGTAGCCGCATTAATGTCTGCCAGCTCTTTCTGCAGAATATCGTTGGCGCGCAGCTCCTGCAGAATGCGCCGCATCAGCCATAATACCAGCGCAATGGCCAGCAAAGCTGACAGGATCAAGGCTACCGGGGTAGTAGTGGCATAGAAGTTCTGGCTGTTGTCCCGGTCCTGCAGCAGGGCATCCTCTTCATTTTTGATGGTATTGAGGAGGCTACGGGTGCGTTCCAGCTGGGCCTGGGTACGCACAATCATGGTACGGGCCGTGGGCGAGGTAACCCGCACGGTGGTCCAGCCCGCCAGCTCGGCCATTTGCTGGTCAATAACGGCGCGTAGAGTGTCCAGGCGCGTCTGTTGTACGGGGTTGTCGCTGGTAAGCAGGCGCAGGGTGGCGTAGTGCTTGCTCAGTTTCCCCTCGGCCTCCCGAAAGGGCCGGATGTAGGAGGTATCGCCCAGCAGCAGGTAGTTGCGGACGGACGCCTGGGCATCGCGCAGCTCCGTGCGCAGATCGGCGGTGGCCTGCAATACCTGATAGGAGTGCGACACCTGCTTGGTGTAGAACCACAGGCGCTGGTTGCTGTAGTAGGCCATGGCCGCCGTGAGCAGCAGCACCAGGGCGGCCATACCGAGGCCCAGCGTAATTTTATTGGTAAGATTTAACCGCATAGGCTACAAACGTAAGAAACTTGGCCCACCAACGTAATTTTGGCGGCCGGGTTCCCCCGTATCTTCGCCTTCCCGTTCAGCCCCGTTTCCCATGCCTGCTGCCCCCGACGCCATTACCAGCCCCCAGAACCCGAGGATTAAAAACCTGCTGCGTTTGCAGCAGAAATCAGCGGAGCGCCGCCAGCAAAACCTCACCATTATTGAAGGCTTCCGGGAGCTGACTATTGCGCGGCAGGCCGGGGTAGCGGTGCACAGCTTGTTTGTGTGCCCGGAGCTGACCAGCCCCGCCCAGCAGGAGGCCTTGGCCGGGATGCTGAGCCGGGAATCAGAATGGTTTACGGTATCGAGGCCGGTATTTGAAAAAGTGGCTTACCGCGAAGGCTCCGACGGAATTCTGGCCTTGGTGCGCCCGCCGCAACACAAGCTGGCCAATCTAAAATTGCCCGCCGCCCCGCTGTTGCTGGTGCTGGAGGCCGTAGAGAAGCCCGGCAACCTGGGCGCTATTCTGCGCACCGCCGATGCCGCCCAGGCCGATGCCGTCATTGTGTGTGACCCCCGCACCGACCTTTATAATCCCAACGCCATTCGCTCCAGTATTGGCTGCATTTTTACCGTGCCCACGGTGGCTACCACGCGGGAGGAATTGCTGGCCTGGTGCCGGCAGCACGGCATCCGGACCTACGCCGCCGCCCTCACGGATACCGCCATTCCTTACACCACCTGCGACTTCCGCGGCCCCACCGCGCTGGTGATGGGTACCGAAGCCGACGGCCTCACGCCTGAGCTCCGGCAGGCCTGCGACCAAACCATCATCATTCCCATGCGCGGCGCCATTGACTCCCTGAATGTGAGCACGGCTACAGCTATTCTTACGTTTGAAGCCGTGCGCCAGCGCCAGCAGGACTAGGCGCGCATTCGCCATTCCCAAACCAGCGCAGCCAGCAACAGCGCGGCCCCCGCAGCCATAGTAACCACCATTATCTGCAGTGAGATAAAATAGAGCAGGCTGCCCAGCAGCAGAATCCCGATGCCCAGCCACCACAGGGTTTCGAGGCCTGCCCCACCGGTGCGCCACGGCAGAGCCCGCAGGGCCGCCGCATCCTGCGGCGGATACAGCACCCAGCGCAGGCGGTTGAAATCATGCAGCAACAGGCCAATCGTCAGCACCAGGAAGCCGGTAGTCAGCCAGGGCGTGCCCACCCAGTTCTGCGACCAGGTCAGGAAGATGATGTTCAGCCACATGGGCACCAGCAACACGGCGCCCAGCAGGGCAAAACGCCGGGTAAGCAGAAGCACCCCAATCAGCAGCTGGGCTACGCCGATAAACTGCGCAAATAGTACCAGGCCCTGCGCCGTCAGCCACGCATGGTTCATGGGCGGCCCCATGAGGCCCGGAATATGGTTTTCGGAGAGCTTATACAGTCCGCCGCCCAGCATGAGCGCGCCCAGCAGCAGCCGGGCGCCAAACACATACAAGTGCCGCCACCAGCCTCCGGCCCAGAGCGCCAGGGCGGTAGCCAGCAGGGGCAACACAATCATTAGGGCGTAGAGCAGGTCAGTCGGGGCGAAGTGCGGCTTCATAGCTATGTATTGGTCGCCTAAATAAAGCAAGAATGACTACTTCTGCAGGTGCCGCACCGCTGCCTGCGGCTTAAAACTTCACCGTTGCCGATAGATTGATAACGCGGCCTTCCAGTGGGGCCCAAAGCTGACGGAAGGTGGGGTTGCGCAGGTCATCGAGCATCACAGCCTCGCGGCGGGTCTGGCGGTAGTCAAGCAGATTCTCGGCATTAAGTACCAGGGCCAGCGGGCCGGTAGCATAGCGCAGCAGCGCCGCTGCAATAAAGTAGCCCGGCGTACGGCGGCCGTCATCGAGGTGCTGGTGGCCGATGTAGGAGGCTTCCAGGCCGACGCGCCAGTGGGAGCTGAGCTCCACGGTGCCCACGGCGGCCACTTTATGCCGCGCAATCAGGCTTAAATAGGGATTAACGGTGTCATTGGGCTTGCGGGCATCGGTAAAAACGTAGCCCAGGTAAAGCTCCGTCTCGTCCTGCTTGAGGCGCACGTAGGTCTCGAAGCCCCGGGTCAGAAAGGGCTGGGGAGAGTTGCTGAAGTTTAGAAAGCCGGTGCGGGCATCAGAGTCGAGCAGTAGTGGGTGACTGATGCGCGTCAGAAAAAACGACTGGTTTACGGTCAGCGTCAGGGCTTCCTCGCCTTCGCCCACCACGGCCTGGTAGTTCACGTCCCAGCCGGCCCCCGCCGCCTGCTCGGCCCGCACCCCAGGCGCAAAGGGCAGCACCCGGGCAAAGTCCCGCTCATCCAGCTCATTCACAAAAAAGGAGGGCGCCTTATAGCCCAGCCCGCCCCCTACCCGCGACGAGAAGTGCCGTCCCAGCTTCAGCAGTCCGCTCATCCGGGGCAGCACAAAGAGGCCATAGTGGTTGTGGTAGTCCACGCGCAGCCCGGTTTGCAGGGTGAAGGCCGGGGCCAGTTGCCAGTCGTCCTGCATAAACAGGCCGGGCGTCACGTAGTCGTAGGCCCGCAACAGCAGCAGCGCGGGCTGGTGGGGCCGGAAACTCTCGCCGGTGATGTTGGCACCCAGCACCAGGGCGTGGGAGCCGGCGCGGTGCAGGTAGCTGCCCTCGGCGTAGTAGGATAGCTGTCCCGCGTGGAGGCCGGTAGTGCTGGTGCGGGCGTCGCGGCTAAAGTAGCTCAGGCTGCTCTTCAGAGTCAGCTGGCGCCCATCGTCGGCGGTGTGTTCATAGCGCCCGTCCACCGTATGCCGCCACGAGGTATTGTTGATGAAGAACTGGTGCTGGTCATCGGGCTGCCCGCGCAGCACCTGCATGTCGCCGCCCCGGCGGGTTTCGTAGAGGCCGGTGTAGCCCACCACAAGCTTGCCGTGCCCGTTGGCGGGGTAGAAGAACAGGCGCGGGTGCAGCGTCAGGCTGCGCAGGCGGGGCACGTCGGAAAACCCATCCCCGTTTACATCCACCGCCTGCTGGCGGGTGGCGCCCACAAACAGGGTGTAGCCCCGGCGCGGGCTGCGGGCGGCGAAAAAGCCGTTCAGGTTGCTTTCCTGCAGGGTAGAAACGTTGGCCAGCACCTGCCGCTCGGGGCGGCCCAGCCGGGGCTCCTTCGAAATCAGATTAATCATGCCGGCAATGGCCCCACCCCCGTACAGCGTAGAGGAGGCCCCTTTGATGATTTCAACCTGCTGCAGATCAAGCGGGGGCAGCTGCAGAATGCCGAAGCTGCCCGCGTAGCCCCCAAACAGCGGTAGTCCGTCGCGCAGCAGCTGGGTGTATTTGCCCTGCAGGCCCTGAATGCGCAGGTCGGCATTGCCGGTGGTGGCTGAGGTGGGCTGCACCTGCATGCCGGCCACGTCGCCGAGCAGGGAGGCTATGTTGCCGGGCTTAATACTGCCTTCCTCCTCCATTTCCTCGGCGCCCAGCACTTCCACCCGCGTGGGCAGGTCCTCGATGCGGGAGTTGGTGCGCGTGCTGGTTACTACTACCTCGGCCAGCTCCAGGTTGCCCGGGCCCAGCACCACCGTGGGAGGCGGCCCGGCCGGCTGGGGTAGCTGTATAGTGAGGGTTTTGGTGTGGTAAGAAAGCAGAACAAAGGTAAGTTCCACGGCCTCGCCCGGCACGTTTGCCAGCGTGGCCAGGCCCTGCTCATTGGAGGTAGTGCCCAGGCCGGTGCCCGCTACTGCCATGCTCACGCCGGGCAGAGGAAGGTGCGTCAGGCTGTCGCGCACCACTACCCTGACCGGGTGCTGGGCCTGCGCTGCCAGGCTGGTGAGCAGACTAAAGCAGAAGACTAACGGAAGTAATAAGCGCATCGGAAGAGCGGAAAACCATTGTAAAGGAGGGAGCTAATTCCGGAGAACTGCTGCGCCGCCGCGGAAAATGCAGGTGTATCAACTGCGCCGCATCCGCCGTAAGCAGTGGGCATCAGGATTTCGCCTCATTTCACAACCGCTTGCATGACCGCACATCGCACTTTCCACATCTACGGCCGCGTGCAGGGCGTGTTTTTCCGCCAGAGCGCCCGGCAGCAGGCGCAGCAGCTGGGCCTTACCGGGTATGCCCGCAACAACCCCGACGCTACCGTGACTATAGAAGCGGAAGGCCCACCGGCTGCCTTGGATCAGCTGGAAGCCTGGTGCCACCAGGGCCCGGCCGCGGCCCGGGTAGATAAAGTAGAAGTGGCCAGTGGCCCCGCGCAGAACTACTCCGGCTTTGAAGTACGCCGCTAAAGCAACGGCTGGGGCGCCGAATGGGCTCAGATGTGCCGCAACTCCTGCACCCACACGTCCAGCGCATCAGCGGCGTACAGCAGCGGAGCCCCCGTTGGCGTAGGCAGGCCGTGGCTTTCCACCAGCGTGGATTCCCACTCCGTGAGAGTGGCTTCGCGCAGTTTCCAGGGCTCATGCAAAAGGCGGCCCCGCCAGAGATTCCCGCTGCCTACTCCGGGCATCAGATCGGGTCCGGCGGTGTAGAGGCAGTACCGCTCGGTTAGGAAGTGCGCCAGCGAACCGGGCCGGGCTGTGGCTAAGGGAGCCCCGGGCGTCCAGGTGGCGGCAAACGTGGCGGGCGCTGCTCCGCGGTGCGTCCGCCGCGCCACGGCCCGGAGAGTGCCGGCAGTTTCGGTCAGGCTGATGCTGGCGTGCAGGTAGGGGAGATGAAACAGCGTGCGCGCCGCCCACACTCCCAGCGGCTGGGTGGCATCGAGCGACAAAAACCACACCCCGGGTACGCCGTTCAGGCGCGCATAGGTGCGCACGTTCAGCTCGTGCAGCCGGTTAAGGCCCGGTATGGCCGGCAACCCCAGCGGGCGAATACTGCTCATGGTAAAGGGCACCACGCCCAGCCATGCCTGGCCCTCAAACAGGTCCAGCTCCAGGCGGGCCGGCAGGTAGGGACGCAGCAGCTCCGGCGGCATGGGCCAGTGCGCAAACAGCAGCTGGCTCCAGCGCTGCCGCATCAAGGGCAGCCCGGGCGGAGAAGCGGAAACAGAAAGGTCAGACAAGGCGCGGCGGGAATAGGTAGTGCTAACAGCTGAAGGGCGGAAGGAGTTGTCGGAAAACAAAAAGGGGCGCAGCCAACGGCTGCGCCCCTTTTTGTTTTTATGCATCTGCCAACAGCCAGAAGCCATCAGCCAGATAAAAGCTTAGTCTATTTTCTTGGCCGAGCGCAGACGCTCGTTCTCGTCGAGCAGGATCTTACGCATCCGCACCGACTTGGGAGTTACTTCCAGGTACTCATCCTTCTGGATGTATTCCATGGCTTCTTCCAGCGAGAACTGACGCTTAGGCACAATCTTCACGTTGTCATCCGTACCCGAAGCACGCATGTTCGTGAGTTTCTTGCCTTTCTGGATGTTGATGGTCAGGTCGTTGGGGCGGGTGTGCTCACCGATAACCTGGCCAGCGTACACTTCCTCACCGGGCTCCACGAAGAACTCGCCACGGTCCTGCATCTTATCGATGGTGTAGGCGGTGCCGGGGCCGGTTTCCATAGCAATCAGCGAACCGCTGATACGACCGGGAATAGTGCCTTTGTAGGGCTCGTAGGAAGCAAAGCGGTGGTTCATGATGGCCTCACCAGCGGTGGCGGTCAGCACGTTGTTACGCAAACCAATCAGGCCACGAGCGGGAATGTTGAACTCCAGGTGCTGCAGGTCGCCCTTCGGCTCCATGATGGTCAGCTCACCTTTGCGCATCGTCACCAGCTCAATCACCTTACCGGCAGTTTCTTCTGGTACGTCTACTACCAGGTGCTCGATGGGCTCGGTGCGGTTGCCGTTGTCGTCTTCACGGAACAGTACCTGGGGCTGGCCTACCTGCAATTCAAAACCTTCACGGCGCATGGTCTCGATGAGTACTGACAAGTGAAGAATACCGCGGCCGTACACGAGGAACGTGTCTTCCTTATCGGTTTCCTTTACGCGCAGCGCCAGGTTTTTCTCAGTCTCCTTGAACAGACGGTCACGCAAGTGACGCGAGGTCACAAACTTACCTTCCTTACCGAAGAACGGCGAGTTGTTGATGGTGAACAGCATGTTCATCGTCGGCTCGTCGATGCTGATTACGGCCAGACCTTCGGGGTTTTCGGCATCGGCCAGCGTATCACCAATATCGAAACCTTCAATGCCGGTTACGGCGCAGATTTCGCCGGAGCTAACCTCCGAAACCTTGGTACGACCCAGGCCTTCAAACACCTGCAGCTCTTTGATTTTTACTTTCTTGATGGTGCCATCACGCTTCACCAGGCTCATGTTAGCGCCTTCCTTCAGCGTGCCGCGGTGCACGCGGCCAATGGCGATACGGCCCACGAACGACGAGTAGTCGAGCGAGGTAACCTGCATCTGGGGCGTGCCGTCCAGGGTAGGAGCGGGGGGAATGGAAGCTACCACGGCGTCGAGCAGCGGAATGATGCTGTCGGTTTTTACTTTCCAGTCGGTGCTCATCCAGCCCTGCTTGGAAGAGCCGTACAGGGTCACGAAGTCCAGCTGGTCTTCGTTGGCACCCAGGTTGAACATGAGGTCAAAAACCTGCTCGTGCACCTCGTCGGGGCGGCAGTTCTCTTTGTCCACCTTGTTCACCACCACAATAGGCTTCAGGCCCAGGTCGATGGCTTTACCCAGTACGAAACGGGTCTGGGGCATGGCACCTTCAAAGGCATCGACGAGCAGCAGTACGCCGTCGGCCATTTTAAGTACCCGCTCTACTTCACCACCAAAGTCGGCGTGACCCGGGGTGTCGATGATGTTGATTTTAACGTCCTTATAACGTACCGATACGTTCTTAGAAACGATAGTAATGCCTCGCTCACGCTCCAGGTCGTTGTTATCCAGGATCAGGTCGTCGAAGTGCTGGTGCTCGTCGAACAGCTTGGAGGCGTGAATGATCTTGTCCACGAGCGTGGTCTTGCCGTGGTCAACGTGCGCGATGATGGCGATATTACGGATGTTCTGCATACAATGGGTTTTCCGGCCGCAAAGGTACGGAATGTTGCGGCAAAAGCGCACAGTAATTAATTGCTACTGAGCAATGAAGATTAAACCGACCGAAACCGGTCAATTGCTTTTTGCCTGGTCGTTGCTTTGGGCTCGGGGCAGGTAACACGCAGCAGGTGAATACAATTCCTTGTTTTTAACCCAAAGCCAGGAATATATACGCTGCTTCTGCGGGCAGATAAACCCAGGCCGATTATGCGGAAGTAAACCCGAACCGGGAGGCAGCTTCGTATGTTCTTCGTGCAGGCAAATGGCTTTAGCCGGCCTGCTTTTCCTCCCATTTGTTGTTTCTCCTTTCCTGATATGCGCTCCTCCTTTCTGATTTTGCTTTTATCGGTGCTTACTCTAAGCTCGGCCTGCTCCCAAAAGAAAAATGCGCCCGTAGCCAAAGCCCAAACCGGCGCGGCAGCCAAAGCCTATCCGCAGGCCAAACCCCGCACCGGCCGCCCCGACGAGTTTCCGGTGCGCAAAACCGATGCCCAATGGAAGGCTCAGCTGACGCCGGCCCAATACTATATTCTGCGCCAGCAGGGTACGGAGCGGGCGTTTGCCAATAAATACTTTGATAACCACGCCAAAGGCAGCTACTACTGCGCCGGCTGTCATAACCTGCTGTTTACTTCCGATACCAAGTTTGAATCAGGGACGGGCTGGCCCAGCTTCTGGGCACCCGCCTCGGAAGCCAGCCTGAAAGTCACTTCGGATAATACCTTAGGCATGAGCCGCGACGAAATTGTGTGTGCCCGTTGCGGCGGCCACCTCGGCCACGTATTCACCGACGGCCCCAAACCTACCGGCTTGCGCTACTGCATGGATTCTGATGGTATGGCTTTCGTGCCTTCGAAATAACCCACTAAATCTTTCTACTGAAGCGGCTCACTGGCTATGTATGCTGGTGAGCCGTTTTGTTTTTAAGGAAACCAAGCCGGCTTCATAATGGCTTGAGCTAAAAAGCAACGCACTTTCCGGCGGCTGCGTTGTAGCATAGCTACCCGCTTTCGGGCCGGCATTTGCCGCTACTTCCATGAAATACTCTCTTCCTTTTCTGCTGGCCGGGGGCTCCTCAGCGCCGGTCTGTTTACTGCGTGCACCACCACCGAAGAATCTACCGCCGAGCGGAATGCGGCTGCCCAGCCCCCCGCCCAGATTCAGACGGATGCCGACCGGCAGGCAGCCTACAACAGCAATGCCGGCTACGGCGGCTCCGTGCCCGATGCCACGCCCCGACGCGTGCCGGTAGGCGAGCAGGCCAGCGGCACCAACGCCCGCCAGCGCGTGGAGAATATTAACACCAACGCCCCCAATAATACCACGCCCGAAACCCGTATGCAGCGCCTCAAGCAAAGCCCCGTGGGCGATACGCTGCGCCCGCTCCCCAACTAGCACCACAAAAAACAGCCCGCCGCTTCCGGAAGGAAACGACGGGCTGTTTTACCGGGAGAGAAAATGAAAGGCTTACGCGTTGGTTGGCGCGTTGGTATCGGTTGCCGTATTAGGGCCATTGCTGCCACCCGTGTTGGCGGTAGTGGGGCGGCCCCGGCGAGTGGGGGCTGCGGCTGGTTTGGCCGCGGCCGGGCGGCCCCGGCGCGCCGGCGTTTCACTGGCACTGGCTTTGGCACTGGCGGCGGTAGTCCGGGAACGGCGCGGGGCAGTGTTTCGGGTGGCCGTAGTTGCCCGGGGGCTCTGGCCGGAAGAAGATTCCTCCGTGGCGCCCATATCCGTAGAAATACTGTCGGAAAAAGCTGGTGAGGCTGAGTCATAATGGCGCACAATGGTGTGCAGGGCCTGCTCAAACATCCGCTCAGTGTCCACATCCAGGCGGCGGGTTGCCTCGCGCACTACTTCCTTCAGCTTCTCTTTCGTTTCTTTGCGAATCTGTTTCACCATCTCATTCATTCGGTCATCCAGTTCCTTTTGCAACTGCTTGGCCGCTGCTTTCAGGGATTTCTTCTGTCCGGACTTTTTGTCGGCGCGGGCATCCGTCATAGAATCGGTAGCACGGGAGGCGGCTTTGGCTGCTTTCCGCTCTACTTTCAATGCCGGGTCTTTCTTGGCTTTTTTACCTGCTCGCCCTTTGTCTGCTTTTTTCATACCGGAAAAGAAGTTGATGGTGGATTTGTAGTGCAGTACGACAATTAATTACCGCCGTTGTGACGGAATTAAAAGTAATTGATTTAGTAACGGCACAAAGGATTTTTATCCTTTTTTAATTTTGCTTTTTCCGGCTCTTTTGCAGCCATTTTACATCGGTTTTTTACATCCATATCACGCTGGTATTTTCCTTGGCCCGTGATTTTTGTTTTGTCTCATGCAATCTGATCCTCAACGCTATACCGTTACTGCCGCGCTGCCTTATGCCAATGGCCCCGTGCACATCGGACACCTGGCGGGCGTGTATTTACCGGCTGATATTTATGTGCGCTATCTACGCGCCAACGGACGGGACGTAAAGTTTATTTGTGGTTCCGATGAGCATGGCGTACCCATAACCATTCGGGCGCAGAAAGAAGGGGTTACGCCCCAGCAAGTGGTCGATAAATACCACGCTATTATTCGGGACTCTTTCCAGGAATTTGGAGTTTCATTCGATATTTATTCGCGCACCTCTTCCCAAACGCACAGCGAAGTAGCCAGCGGCTTTTTCAAAAAGCTGTACGACGAAGGAAAATTTATTGAGCAGGTTTCCGAGCAGTATTACGATGAAAAAGCCGGTCAATTTCTGGCCGACCGCTACATTGTAGGCACCTGCCCTAATTGCGGCAACGACAACGCCTACGGCGACCAGTGCGAGAAATGCGGCACTTCGCTCAGTCCTACGGAGCTTATTTCGCCGCGCAGCATGCTCTCCGGCAACCAGCCGGTACTGCGCGAAACCAAGCATTGGTATTTACCGCTGGACCAATACGAGCCCTGGCTGCGCGAGTGGATTGTGGAAGGCCACAAGCACGACTGGAAAACCAACGTGTACGGGCAGTGTAAATCCTGGATCGACCAGGGCCTGCACCCCCGCGCCGTAACCCGCGACCTGGACTGGGGTGTGCCCGTGCCGGTGCCCGGCGCCGAAGGCAAAGTACTGTATGTATGGTTTGATGCCCCCATCGGCTACATATCCGCCACCAAGGATTTACTGCCCGATACCTGGGAAACTTACTGGAAAGATAAAGGCACCAAGCTGGTGCATTTTATTGGCAAGGATAACATTGTATTCCACTGCATTATTTTCCCGGCCATGCTAAAGGCGCACGGGGAGTATATTCTGCCAGATAATGTGCCCGCCAATGAATTTCTGAACCTGGAAGGCGACAAAATTTCCACCTCCCGCAACTGGGCCGTGTGGCTGCACGAATACCTGCAGGATTTCCCTGGCAAAGCCGATGTACTGCGCTACGTACTGTGCGCCAATGCCCCGGAAACCAAGGATAATGACTTTACCTGGAAGGATTTTCAAGCGCGCAATAACAACGAGCTGGTAGCCAATCTGGGTAATTTTATTAACCGTGCCGTGGTACTCACGCATAAGTTTTTCGGGGGTAAAGTACCCGCTGCCGGCGCCTTTACCGCGCAGGACGAAGAAGTGCTGCAGCACCTGGCGGAATTCCCCAAGCGCATCGGTGATTTAATTGAAAATTACCGCTTCCGCGACGCGCTGAATGAGCTGATGAACCTGACGCGCGCCGGCAATAAATACCTCGCCGATACAGAGCCCTGGAAGCTCATTAAAACCGACGAAGCCCGCACTGGTACGGTGCTGCACGTAGCCCTGCAACTAGCCGCCAGCCTGGTTACGCTGCTGGAGCCCTTCTTGCCGGAGTCGGCCAGCAGACTGGGCCGTATGCTGGGCCACGAGCAGGGCACTTGGCAGGCTGCCGGCCGGGCCAACGCGCTGCCCGCCGGGCACCAGATTGGGGAAGCCGCGCTGCTTTTCGATAAAATAGAAGATGCTACCGTGGAAGCGCAGGTGCAAAAACTGCTCGATACCAAACAGGCCAACGAATTAGCTAACGCCGTAGCCGCCCCCGCCAAGCCCGATATCAGCTTCGAGGAATTCCAGACCATGGATTTGCGCGTGGGCACTATTCTGTCCGCTGAAAAAGTAGCCAAAACCAAAAAGCTCCTCAAACTGAGCGTCGACCTGGGTTTTGAAGAGCCGCGCACCATTGTATCAGGCATTGCCGAGCACTTTGTGGCCGAGGCGCTGGTGGGCCAGCAGGTGCAGGTATTACTGAATCTGGCACCGCGGGAAATCAAAGGCATTCAAAGCCAGGGCATGCTCTTGATGGCCGAAAATGCAGACGGTTCTTTAAGCCTCATGCAGCCCAGCAGCCACGTACGCCCGGGTTCGGGCATTGCGTAAAAATCTGTTCTTGCGAGGAGGCACGACGAAGCAATCCGTCCTCTACGCAGCCAGACATTCCCTTTTACCAGAAAGCCCTTGACGTGTGCTACGTCAAGGGCTTTCTGGTTTATTAGGTCTTGTCACCTTTCAGAGGACGGATTGCTTCGCTTTGCTCGCAAGGACACGCCTACTACTTCACGTTTACCACGTTCATAGCGCGCTCCAGGCCTAAGGTACCAAAGGCCAGTACCGCCTCGGCAGCTTTTTCGATGCGCAGCGACAAGTCAATCTGCTCATCATTGGAAAATGGCTCGAGCACATAATCCACCTGCCGGCCTTTCGGGAAGTTAGCGTCAACGCCGAAACGCAGGCGGGCATATTCATCGGTGCCGAGGGTTTCCTGGATGTGCTTGAGGCCGTTGTGCCCGCCGGCAGAGCCTTTGCCTTTCAGGCGCAGCTTGCCGTAGGGGAGGGCCAGATCATCCGTCACCACCACCATATTTTCCTTCGGGATTTTGAGCGTGTTCAGCCAGTGAGCCGCTGCTTTACCACTCAGATTCATGTAGGTGGTGGGTTTTACCAGCACAAAGGTTTTTCCCTTGTGTTTGATTTCCGTCACAAAGGCGTGCCGGCCCAGCTCCCATGGCGCGGCATCAAACTTGCGCGCCATATAATCGGCCACCATAAAGCCAATGTTGTGGCGCGTATCAGCGTATTCGGGCCCAATATTTCCCAGCGCCAGAACAAGGTATTTCATATCACAAAATAAACAGAGAAACAGGCTGCTGTCAGCCAGCAAACACAAAAAGGCGGTTACGGCAAAGGACCAAAATAAAAAAGCCGCTCTACTGATAGAGCGGCTTTTTTGTTGGCTATCGGGGTCAGCTACGCCGCTGAAATCAGCATGGGTAAGCTTCTCCGCGAAATCCTGAGAATTACTTCTCGGCGTTCAGCGTGCCTTTCAGGGCACGTGGGATAGTTACCGTAGCAATAGGAGCCTGCGCGTTGGTGAGGATAGTGTAGCCTTTAGGCTCTACTTTGCTCACTTTGATGGATTTGCCAAGGGCCAGGTCCGAAATGTTTACTTCCACGTAGTCGGGCAGGTTAGCAGGCGTAGCCTTTACTTTCAGCTTACGCAGCTTGCTTACCAGCTTACCACCAGCCAGTACGCCCGGCGAAACGCCGATGTACTTCACGGGGATGTCCATTTTAATTTCTTTGCCTTCTTCCAGCTCCAGGAAGTCAACGTGCAGCAGCATTTCGTTCACGGGGTGGAACTGGGCGTCCTGCACGATGGCGCGGTACATGGTGCCCTCTACGTTCAGATCAACGATGTGAGCTTCGGGGGTGTACAGCAATTCGCGGAAGAGGATGGCCGGAGCCGAGAAGTGAACCTGCTCGGTGCCACCGTACAATACGCACGGTACATACGACTCAAGGCGCAGTGCTTTCGCATCCTTCTTACCGAGATTCGCTCTTTTAAACCCTACAATCTCGAGGCTTTTCATAAAAGTGGTTTTTGGAGAAATGGACCGCCTACCCACAGCAGGCAAACGGGCCGCAAAGATAGGGAATGCCCGCATGAGATACTAACCCCGCTGCTACATCTAGCCGCCGGATTGCGCCTGGTACCGAAGAAAGTACTATTTTCAGTGCGTAGATAGCCCGTTCCCAGCCCTGTGTGCCTATTTACTTTCTCTCCTTTCTAACCACCGCTTTCCCTCTAATTTACTATCATGAAAAGATTATTCGGGTTGATTTGCCTGCTGCTCAGTAGCGCCGCCGCAGTGGCGCAGGCACCCGCCGCCTCCACCTATGCGCAGGATCATTACACCAAGCAGGAAGTCTACATTACCATGCGCGATGGGGTGAAGCTGTTCACGGCCATCTACACGCCGCGTGATGCCGCCGCTGGCCGTAAATACCCCATCATGATGCAGCGCACCTGCTACAGCGTGGCGCCCTACGGCGCGGGTAAGTACCCGGCCCGCCTGGGTCCCTCCGAAACGATGATGAAGCAGGGCTACATCTTTGTGTATCAGGATGTGCGCGGCCGCTGGAAAAGCCAGGGCACCTGGACCAACATGACCCCCGTCATCGACAAGAAGAAGGGTAAAAAGGACGTAGACGAAGGCTCTGATACCTATGATACCGTGGATTGGCTGGTGAAAAAAGTAGCCCACAACAACGGCCGCGTGGGCCAGTGGGGCATTTCCTATCCGGGCTTCTACACGGCCGCCGGTATCCTCTCGGGGCACCCGGCCCTGAAGGCGGCCTCGCCCCAGGCCCCCATTTCCGACTTCTTCTTCGATGATTTCCACCACAACGGTGCGTTTCTGGAATCCTACCTGTTCACGTTTCCGGTGTTTGGGGTGCAGAAGCGCGATACCACCAGCACCGCCTGGTACGGCGGTCAGATGATTGCTCCCGGCACCAAGGACGGCTACCAGTTCCTGCTGGACCTGGGCCCGCTGAAAAATGCGGACAAGTACTACGCCGATAATTTCTTCTGGCAGGAAACTATTAACCACCCCAACTACGACTCCTTCTGGCAGCAGCGCAGCCTGCCCGAACACTACAAGGCCGGCCTGAAACCCGCCATTATGACGGTGGGCGGCTGGTTTGATGCCGAAGACCTGCGTGGCCCGCTCACCATCTACAAAACCATCGAAAAGAAAAGCCCCGGCACTTACAACACGCTGGTGATGGGGCCGTTTGGGCACGGCCGCTGGTCGCGCGAAACCGGCCATACCATGCACAGCAACGTGTATTTTGGCGATAGTGTGGCCACGTTTTATCAGCGCAACATTGAGGCAAAGTTCTTTGCCCACTTCCTGAAAGGCGACGGCGATAAAAACTCCGGCCTACCTGAAGCTTATCTCTTCGATACCGGCAAAAAGCAGTGGGAAACCTTTCCGCAGTGGCCCGCCGCTACCGCCACCCACCAGAAGCTGTACCTAAGCGCCAACGGCAAGCTGGAGCCGCAGCCGGCAGCCACCCCCGGCGCCATGCGCTTCGTGAGCGACCCGCTGAAGCCCGTGCCCTATACCGAGGACCTGACTACCACCACCAGCTTCACGCCCCACAACTACATGAGCGAGGACCAGCGCTTTGCCGGCCGCCGGCCCGATGTGCTGGTGTACCAGACCGATGTGCTGACCGAGGACGTAACCTTGGGCGGGGAAATAATGGCCAACCTGAACGTGGCCACCACCGGCACCGATGCTGACTGGGTGGTGAAGCTGATTGACGTTTACCCCGCCAATGAGCCCGATAACGACTACATGCCCAACAAGAACATTACCCTCAGCAACTACTGGCAAATGGTGCGCTCGGAGGTGATGCCAGCCCGCTTCCGCCACAGCTTCGAGAAGCCCGAGGCCATGGTGGCCAACCAAAAAACCGACGTTAATTTCCGGCTGCAGGATGTGCTCCATACCTTCAAAAAGGGCCACCGCATTATGGTGCAGGTGCAAAGCACCTGGTTCCCCTTCATTGCTCGCAACCCGCAAACCTTTGTGCCCAACCCCTACAAAGCCAACGAAAGCGACTACGTAACTGCCACCCACAGCGTATTCGGCGACAGTTTCCTGGACGTGGAAGTGCTGCCGGCAATGGTGAAGTAGAGATTCAGATCGATATTTGGTGTTCTGCTGAACTGGACAAGCCGGAGGTCGGCGTAGCAAGAAGCAGAGTCTGGTTTGCCAAAAAACAAAAGCCCGCTCAACGTGAAGTTGAGCGGGCTTTTGCGTTTATTAAATGACACGCCAAGCATCCATTCAGCAGATGCCGTGCTAGTCTGTTACACGAAGAGGGAGCTGATGCTCTCGTGCGTTACCACGTTGCGGATGGCGCGGGCAAACAAATCAGCCAGCGAAATCACCTTGATTTTGGGGTTCTCCTCTTTCAGCGGAATCGTGTCGGTAATCACCAGCTCTACCAGCTGTGAGTTGCGGATTCGCTCGTGAGCCGGGCCGCTGAGCACGCCGTGGGTAATCACCGCCCGCACCGACAGAGCACCCCGCTCCATCAGCAGCTCGGCGGCTTTGCAGATCGTGCCGGCTGTGTCTACAATGTCATCTACCAGAACCACGTTCATACCGGTTACATCGCCAATTACCTGCATAGAAGCAATTTCATTGGCCCGCAGACGCATTTTGTCGCAGACTACAATTTCGGCCCCAAATTTCTTGGCGAAGGCCCGGGTACGTACCACGCCGCCCACGTCGGGGGAAGCAAAAATCAAGTTCTCCAGGTTCAGGGACTTGATGTAGGGCGCCGATACCGTGGCGCCGTCCAGATGATCTACCGGGATATCGAAGAAGCCCTGGATCTGGCCCGCGTGCAGGTCGCAGGTCATCAGGCGGTCGGTGCCTACGCTTTGCACAAAGTCGGCTACTACTTTGGCGCCGATGCTCACGCGCGGCTTGTCTTTGCGGTCCTGACGGGCGTAGCCGTAGTAGGGCATTACCACCGTTACGGAGGCGGCGGAGGCGCGCTTGGCAGCGTCCACCATCAGCATCAGCTCCATCAGATTCTCAGCGGGCGGGTTGGTGCTCTGAATGAGGAACACGGCACAGCCGCGGATGCTCTCATTAAAGCTGGGGCCGAGTTCCTGATCCGCAAAGCGCTGCAGGCTCAGGTCGCCGAGGGGCTGGCCGAATGCGGCGGCTATCTTTTCACCGAGCTCGTGGGAGGCGTTTCCTGCGAAGATTTTTACCTGGGGTGCCATGGCAATAGTAAAGGGTGGGGAAGAAAAGACGTCCTGCCCGATTTCCGGGAGGAATGACAGAAACTGAAAAAGCGAAAGGCGCCGAACCTTCCGGAGAGGAAGATTCAGCGCCTTTCGCTTTTCTTAGTCGGTTGTCCGACCAGGGCTCGAACCTGGACTTTCTTGAATCAAAATCAAGCGTGTTGCCAGTTACACCATCGGACAATTTCCCAGCCAGCACTGCCGTTTGGGTTCGCAAATGTACAACGGCTTTGATTCATGGCAAGTTTTCCGGCAAATATTTTTTGTGGGAGTTCTGCATTTGGAGCCCATTAGAGGCCTTTTTCTGGGCTTGACAGGCTGATTTTCAGTTAAAACAGTTTTTCTGCCCGTGGAAAAAACTTTCTGGCCAGCCGGACTTTGGCAAAGCGGGGATTAAGCCGTAGTTTTGCGCCCTGAAATCTTGCCCACCCTATATCATAGAATCGCACATGGCGAATACCGGCAAAATCACCCAGGTTATCGGTCCAGTTGTGGACGTAAGCTTCGCGGGTGAAGGCTCCAAGCTTCCTAATATCCTCGACGCCGTCGAAGTCACCAAAGATAACGGCCAGGTTGTCGTGCTGGAAGTGCAGCAGCACTTGGGCGAAGACCGGGTGCGCACCATTGCCATGGACTCCACCGAGGGTCTGACCCGCGGTGCTCTGGTTCGTGACCTGGGCTCGCCCATCACCATGCCCACCGGCGATGGTATCAAAGGCCGTCTGTTCAACGTTATCGGCCATGCCATTGATGGTATTGCCCAGCCGAAGAGCGACGGTGCCCTCTCCATTCACCGCAACGCCCCGGCTTTCGAAGACCTCGCTACTTCCTCGGAAGTACTCTTCACCGGTATCAAAGTAATTGACCTGCTCGAGCCCTATGTAAAGGGTGGTAAGATTGGTTTGTTCGGTGGTGCCGGCGTAGGCAAAACCGTACTCATCATGGAGCTGGTAAACAACATTGCCAAGGCCTATGGTGGTCTGTCGGTGTTTGCCGGCGTGGGTGAGCGTACCCGCGAAGGCAATGACCTGCTGCGCGAATTCCTAGAATCAGACGTAATTAAGTACGGCGAAGAGTTTAAGCACTCGATGGAAGCCGGCGGCTGGGACCTTTCCAAAGTAGACGAGAAGGCCCTGGAAGACTCGAAGGCAACCCTCGTGTTCGGTCAGATGAACGAGCCTCCCGGAGCCCGTGCCCGCGTAGCCCTCTCGGGCCTCACGGTAGCCGAAAGCTTCCGCGACGGCGACGGCACCGGTGCCGGTCGTGACATCCTGTTCTTCATCGACAACATCTTCCGCTTCACGCAGGCGGGCTCGGAAGTATCGGCTCTGTTGGGTCGTATGCCTTCGGCCGTAGGTTACCAGCCCACACTGGCTACCGAAATGGGTGCCATGCAGGAGCGTATCACCTCTACCAAGCGCGGTTCCATCACCTCGGTACAGGCCGTTTACGTGCCTGCCGATGACTTGACTGACCCGGCTCCGGCCACCACGTTTGCTCACTTGGACGCCACCACGGTACTGTCCCGTAAGATTGCCGAGCTGGGTATCTACCCCGCAGTAGACCCCCTGGATTCTACCTCGCGCATTCTGTCGGTAGAAGTACTGGGCGAAGAGCACTACGGCACGGCCCAGCGCGTGAAAGAGATTCTGCAGCGCTACAAAGAACTGCAGGACATCATCGCCATTCTGGGTATGGATGAACTCTCCGAGGAAGACAAGCTGACGGTAACCCGCGCCCGCCGCGTGCAGCGTTTCCTGTCGCAGCCCTTCCACGTAGCCGAGCAGTTCACCGGCCTGAAAGGCGTACTGGTTGACATCAAAGACACTATCAAAGGCTTCAACGAAATCATCGACGGCAAGTATGACCACCTGCCCGAGGCTGCTTTCAACCTGGTAGGCACCATTGAGGATGCCGTTGTCAAGGGCGAAAAGCTGATTGCGGAAGCCAAGTAATTTCATCAGTTGCCAGTTGCCGGTTGCCAGTTGTCAGTTCTCCTAATGGGCTGAAAACACTGACAACTGGCAACTGGCAACTGGCAACTGAGAAAGAATATGCATCTGGAAATCATCACCCCGGACCGGAAAGTATTTGAAGGCGAGGTTTCCTCGGCTCAGTTTCCGGGTGCCGATGGCCTATTTGAGGTTCTCAATAACCACGCACCTCTTATCTCGGCCCTGAAGCCCGGTGAGGTAACCATCATGGGTATTGGCGGCCGTGAGTCGTTCCGTATCGAAGGTGGTGTGGTAGAAGTTCTGCGCAACAATGTTATTGTGCTGGCCGAAGCTGTAGTGGCTTAAGCTGTAAAACGAATAAAAAAGCCCCGCGGCCTCAGGCTGCGGGGCTTTTTTTGTGTTTACTGCCTCAAATAGTGCAGCCTATGCTTTAGCTTGCGATGCGAATTACAAAGTGCGGATTTGCAACAGTGCCGCTCGTTACCAGTTGACGCCCAATGAAAATCACCCCCAAAATTACCCCGATCTACCAAACCTCCGTTTTCAAATTTGAGGACCTGAACGAGCTGGAGCTGTATTTTGGGGAGCCCGGCAGCCGTTACCTCTATTCGCGCAACGGGAATCCTAACTCTGATGAGCTGGCTGAAGCGGTGAACAAGCTGGAGGGTGGGGCCGGGGCTATTGCCACCGGCTCGGGCATGGCAGCCATCTTTGCTGCTATTATGGCCTGCTGCCAGGCCGGCGACCATGTGCTCTGCGCCGCTGATATCTATGGGGGTTCATCGGCGCTGCTGAATGCAGAGTTGAGCCGGCTGGGTATTTCCGCCACGTATGTTCCGTTTGAGCAGCTGGAGGCCTTGCAGCCCTTTATACAGCCCACCACACGGCTGCTGCTTTGCGAAACCATCAGCAACCCCCTGCTGCGCGTAGCCGACCTGGCCCGGGTGGCCGCGGAGTGCCACCGCCACGGGCTGAAGCTGGTAGTGGATAATACCTTTGCCACACCCTTGCTTACCCGCCCGCTGGCGCTGGGGGCCGATATTTCCCTGCACAGCGTGACCAAATACATAGCCGGCCACAGCGACGTAACCGCCGGAGCCGTGGTAGCTACTGACCCCTCCATTGTAGCCCGGCTCAAGCAGATTGGCGTGTTTTATGGCCTCACGCTCAGTCCCATGGAAAGCTGGCTGGCTGTGCGCGGGCTAAAAACCCTCCGGTTGCGGGTCCGGGAGCATAGCCATAATGCCCTGGCCATTGCGCAGTTCCTGGCTGCCCACCCCGCCGTAAAACAGGTGTATTACCCTGGTCTTGCTACCCACCCGCAGCACCAGTTAGCCGCCGGGCAGGGAAACGGCCTGTTTGGCGGCATGCTTTCCTTTAAGCTGAAGGATGAAGCAGCCGCCGTAAACGACTTTATGCAGCGGGTGAAGCGCTTCCCGTTTGCGCCTTCCCTGGCCGGGGTTGATTCTTCTATTTCCTACCCCCTGGGTACTTCACACCGCTCCCTTACGCCCGCTCAGCAGCAGGAACTGGGCATAACAGTCGGGTTGATTCGTGTATCAGTGGGTATTGAGCCCGTGGGGGAATTGATTGCTGATCTGGAGCAGGCGCTGGCTTAAACCCAGCCTACGATACCAGCAACTCTTTTATCCCATCCACCACCCGGCGCAGGTCAATATCGGTCATGGCGGAGCCGGAGGGAAGGCACAGGCCCTGCTGAAACAAACGGGCGCTGACCTCGCCCCCATACATGGGAGCATTGGCGAAAAGAGGCTGCAAGTGCAGGGGCTTCCAGAGCGGGCGACTTTCTACGTTGTGCGTTTCCAGATGCTGGCGCAGCTGCTCCGGGGTAACGCTGGTCTGCTCCGGATCCAGCAGCACCGTAGTCAGCCAGCGGTTGCTGCGGCTTTTGACAGGTTCCGTGGGGCCTACCGTGAGGCCGGGAATATCCTGCAGGTGCTTCTGATACCAGGCAAATATTTCCCGGCGCTTCTTCACCCGATCCTCAAGCAGGCCCATCTGCCCCCGGCCAATACCGGCCAGCAGGTTGCTGAGGCGGTAGTTGTAGCCGGTGGTTTCGTGCTGGTAGTGTGCCGCCGCTTCCCGGGCCTGGGTGGCCAGAAAAAGCGCCTGCGTGGCTATATCCTTCCGGTGAGTGATGAGTACGCCGCCACCGCTGGTAGTCAGGATTTTGTTGCCGTTGAAGGAGAATACGCCTACCGCGCCAAATGTGCCCAGCGCCTGCCCGTGGTAGAGGGAGCCCAGGCCTTCGGCCGAATCTTCCAGCACCGAAATGTTGAATTCCTCGGCTATGGCCATTATCTCCCGCACCTGGGCGGGCATGCCGTAGAGGTGCACCAGCACCAGGGCTTTAGGCATGCGGCCGTGCCGCTGCCGGTCCTCAATGGCTTCCCGAAGCCGGACGGGGTCCATGTTCCAGGTTTCCGCTTCACTATCCACAAAAACCGGCGTGGCACCCACGTAGGTGATGGGATTGGCCGAGGCCACAAAGGTGAAGGAGGAGCACAGCACTTCGTCGCCGGGCCCCACGCCTAATGCCAGCAGGCCTAGGTGAATGGCGGCGGTGCCGGAGGTAAGCGCTACGCCGTGCCCGGCCCCCGTATACTGGCAGATATCCTGCTCGAAACCGGTGATGTTGGGGCCTACGGGCGCCACCCAGTTGTCCTCAATGGCTTTGTGTAAGTAGTTCAGCTCGTGCCGCCCCAGGTGGGGTGGTGACAAATAAATCCGGTCGTGGTCCTGACTGCGCATAGGTGGAAAAAGCTACTGAATACCGGTGGAAGCGCTTCCAGACCGAAAAAAGCAAATAAGAATAGGGTGGTAGCTCTACAACGAGGAACCCACCACTTTTATGACGGAAGCCGGCACGCCTACGGCAGTGCAGTTAGCCGGCAGGTTTCGGACGGCCACGCCGCCCGCTCCCAAAATGGTCTGCGCGCCTACCCGCACCTGGTTGAGCACGGTGGCGTTGGTGCCCAGGTACACGCCTGTTTCCAGGTAGGCTTCGCCGCCTACGTTGGCATGAGGCATCAGGGAGCAGAAGTCTTCCAACACGGCATCATGCCCAATGGTGCAGCCCAGATTCATGAGCACATGCCGGCCCAGTTGAATATCGGTGGTGAGGATACAGCCCTGCGTGATGATGCTGCCCGCCCCAATCTGCACCTGCTGGTAAGGCTGCAGGCGTACATCCGGGTGAATGAGGGTGGCATACGTCAGGTGCGGAGCGGTGAGGCGGGCCACTACGGCCGCGCGGCTGTGGCTGCTGCCTACGGCTACTACCACATGGAGCGGCTCGGTGGTGGTATTGAGGTCTTGAACGGTGCCGCGGTACGGCACGCCATTGATAGAATCCGTAGTCGGGTGCTTGTCATCATAAAAACCGACAACATCCCAGGTGGGCGACACTTCATTTATCTGGTGAACCAGCATTAATATTTCCCGGCCCAGGCCTCCGGCTCCAAAAATAGCCAGGGGCCGAAGGGAGGGTTGGTCAGCATCATGTAAATCCGAAAAGAATAATTGCGTCATACTTTACCAGCAGATTCAGAAGAAATAGCAGAGCCCCGGAAGGCTTCCATGGTGGCCTGGCCTTCAGCCGAAATACCATGGGCACTCAGCACCCGCCCGGCCGTGCACAGCAGAATGCGAAGATCAAGCCCAAAGGAGAGATGCTCGACGTACCAGACGTCGTAAGCAAATTTTTGTTCCCAACTGATGGTATTACGGCCATTTACCTGCGCCCAGCCCGTAATGCCCGGCCGCACCAGGTGGCGCCGTGCCTGCTCCGGGGAGTACAAAGGTAGGTACTCTGGCAACAGGGGGCGCGGGCCAATCAAACTGATGTCGCCGCGCAGCACGTTCCAAAGCTGGGGAAGCTCATCCAGAGAGGTGGCGCGCAGCCAGCGGCCCAAGCGGAGCAGGCGGTCGGCATCGGGCAGCAGTTGGCCATTGGCATTGCGGGCCTCCGTCATGGTCTGGAGCTTATAAAGGGTAAATAAGCGGCCATGCAAGCCAGGGCGTGGCTGCCGAAACAATACCCGCCCCTGATTTTGGATGGACAGCAGCGCAGCGGCTGGCAGCAACAGCGGCAATGTGAGGAGCGCCAGGGGCAGGGCCAACCCGACATCCAGCAGCCGTTTGCCGCGCCGTGCATACCAGGAAGAGCCTTTTATCACTGCCGACGACATACGAAACCCAAACAGATGCAGATGTACGGCCAAAAATAGAGTTTGTGCGGGAAGCACGCTCGATTTTGGCCTGCCGGCCGTAGCTTGCGCCGCCCAATTCCGCTGCTGTATGCTTGTTTTCCCCAACGCCAAACTCAACCTCGGTCTGTACGTGACCAGCATCCGGCCCGATGGGTTCCGCAACCTGGAGTCGGTGTTTGTGCCCCTGCCGTGGTACGATGCGCTGGAAGTATTGCCCGCCGCTGACATTACGCTTACGCTCACGGGTATTCCCATTCCCGGCGACCCGGCCACCAACCTTTGCCGCCGGGCTTACGAGCTACTGAAAGCTGATTTTAAGCTGCCGCCGGTGCAGATGCACCTGCACAAAGTGGTGCCCATTGGGGCCGGCCTGGGCGGCGGATCCGCCGACGCCGCCTTTATGCTGCGGGCCCTGAATGAGCTATTCTCCCTGCAGCTTTCCGCCGAAATCCTGGAAGCCTACGCCCGCCAGCTGGGCTCCGACTGCGCTTTTTTCATCCGGAACCAGCCGGTATTCGCTTATGAGAAGGGGGACGTTTTTGAGCCGGTTTCTTTGGATTTGCACGGCGTAGCCTGCCAGGTAATCTACCCCGGCCTGCACATCAGCACGGCTGAGGCGTATGCCCGCGTGCAGCCCCGCCCGCCCCAGTATGAGCTGCGCGCAGCCTTAGCGCAGCCCATGGAAACGTGGCGCACCACCGTCCGCAATGACTTTGAAGATGCCCTCACGCCGCATTATCCGGTGTTGGGCGAGTTAAAGCAGGCGCTTTATGCCGCCGGGGCCACTTATGCCAGTCTTTCGGGCTCGGGCTCGGCGGTGTATGGGTTATTTCCGGGGCTGGAAGAGCCGCCCCAAGTGACACTACCAGCAGAATATCTGGTGTGGAACGGTAAATTATAGTAGCGCGAAGCTCCGGCTTCGCGCTACTACTGCAGGCTATTCTTATACCATTACCTCCGCGGCCTCGGCCTTGCGCCGCCGGCGGGCCGCCCACTGGTCCAGTACCGGGTGAATAAGCACGCTGAACAGGATGACGAGCGTGCCCAGGTAAAACCCACCGGACATTTTCTCCTTCGAGCCGAAAATGAGCACCGCCAGCAGGATGCCGTACACCGGCTCCAGATTAATGGTAAGGTTAATAACAAAGGCTGACAGGCGCTTCATCAACTCTACAGAAGTGGAAAACGCATAGACCGTGCAGAAACCGGCCAGCAGCAGCAGCCACACCCAGTCCAGCGGCTTTAGCGCTAGGTGCAAACCGGCGCCGTTGGTGTAGAAATGGCTGTATACCGGGAAGAAAAGGGCGATGCTCACGCAGGCCCCCAGCATTTCATAGAACGTGAGCCGAAGCGGCGCATGCCGCTTCACCAGCTGCGAGTTTATTACGCTGAATAGCGCCGATAAGCCCGCCGAAATAACCGCCACGCCCAGGCCCAGCAGCTGGTCCAGTTCCGCCTGCGACACCAGGTACAGGCCCACCATCGTCAGCAGGCCCAGCCCCACCTCATACGCCCTGATGCGGCGCCACAACAGCAAAGGCTCCAGCAAAGACGTCCATAAAGCCAGGGTAGCCATGCCAGCCAGGCACACGCTGACCGACGACAGGCGGGCGGCCAGGAAAAACGTAATCCAGTGCGTGGCCACCAGCGCACCCACGGCCAGCAGGCGCAGCGCTTCCGCAGGAGCCACGCGCCACTGCTGCCGGCGCATTACCAGCAGACCGGCCAGGCCCACCGAGGCCAGCAGGGTGCGCCAGAACACCAGCTCCACCGGCGGCACAGAAATCAGCTTGCCCAGAATAGCCGTGAACCCCCACAGCAAAACAATGAAATGGAGCCGGAGGTAGTCTTTAAGCATCTACTTAGCGGTTAGCTGATGGCTTTTGGCCGATGGCTGTTGTTGAACAAAAAGCTAATAGCTAAAAGCCAGCAGGCAATAGCATAAGTTGAAACTACTTGGGAATAAATCGATAGAGGGCGGTGCCAATCAGCGTGAAGACCAGACTGGGCACCCAGGCCGCCAGCATCGGCGACAAGTCGCCGACCAAAGCCAGGTTCCGGCTCAGAATCACGAAGATGATGAACACGAAAGCCAGCGTGAAGCCCAGCGCAATTTGGCCACCCACGCCGCCGCGGGATTTCCGGGAGCTCAGAATTACCCCGATGATGGTGAGAATAATGATGGCAAACGGGTAGGAATACCGCTCGTACTTCTCAATCAGGTAGATTTCCGTGTCATCGGAGCCGCGGTCCAGCTTCTGCTTAATGTAGCGGTTAAGCTCCGGCAGCGTGAGGGTCTCACTGAGGCGGTAGGTACTGGCAAAGTCCTTGGGGTACAGATTGAGGGTGGTGTCACGGGCGGGATAGGCGCGCAGGGTTTCCTTCTCCCCATCAAACGTATGCACCAGCTGCGGCGTGAGGCGCCAGGCTTTTTTGGTGGAGTCCCAGGTAATGGCGTTGGCCGTGAGGCGGCGCTTGAGCTGGGTGCCCTCAATGGTTTCCAGCGCAAACCGGTAGCCCACGTTGTTCACGTTATCGTAGCTCTCCATGTATGCGTAGCTTTTGGGGCCTACCTTAATATGGATGTTGCGCGCCTGGAAACGAAATGGGTTTTTGATGTAGGCGCGCTCAAAGGCTACGCGGGTTTTATTGGCGTTGGGAATCACCCAGCCAATCAGCCCAAAGATGGAAACCCCGATAATGGTAGCGCCCATGATATAGGGCACCAGCAGCCGCTGAAAGCTCATGCCGCTGCTCAGCATGGCCACAATTTCGGTGCGGGCGGCCAGCCGCGCCGTTACAAATACCGTGGCAATAAACACGGTGATAGGGGAGAGCAGATTGGCGAAATACGGAAACAGGTTCACGTAGTACTCCGAAATAATCTGCCAGGCCCCCAGGTTGTGCTTAATGAAGTCGTCATTCTTCTCCGTGAAATCAATCACGCAGATAACCGACACCAGCATAATTACCGTGAAGAGGTAGCTGGTGAGGAATTTCTTGAGAATGTACTTATCGAGGAGCTTCATTCAGATGCTTTAATCTGTCCTGCCGGTATCGGCAGCACCACTAACGTAACGCTCACTTACAGCCGGACCATCAGCTGCTTTACCATGCGCTCCTTCCATTCCAGAAAGGTGCCGGTTTGGATGCGCTGCCGGGCCTCGCCCACCAGCCACAGGTAAAAGGAGAGGTTATGCACCGAGGCCACCATGCCGGCCAGGTACTCCGTGCTCTGAAACAGGTGGCGCAGGTAAGACTTGGTGTAAAACGTGCTGGCGTAGCCGCCCAGTTCAGCGTCAATAGGGGAGAAGTCAGCTTCCCACTTCTTGTTTTTGATGTTGATGATGCCCTGCGTGGTGAATAGCATGCCGTTGCGGGCATTGCGGGTGGGCATTACACAGTCGAACATATCTACGCCCAGAGCAATGTTCTCCAGAATATTGGCCGGCGTGCCCACGCCCATCAGGTAGCGGGGCTTGTCTTTGGGCAGGATGTCGCACACAATTTCCGTCATCTCATACATCAGTTCGGCCGGCTCGCCCACGCTCAGGCCGCCAATGGCGTTGCCCTCGCGGCCCTGCTCGGCCACAAACTCGGCTGATTTCACGCGCAGGTCCTTAAAGGTGCTGCCCTGCACAATGGGAAACAGCGTCTGCTGGTAGCCATACAGGCCCTCGGTGCTGTCGAAGCGCTCGATGCAACGCTTCAGCCAGCGGTGCGTCATGTCCAGGGAGCGGCTGGCGTAGTCGTACTCGCAGGGCCAGGGCGTGCATTCATCAAAGGCCATAATAATATCGGCCCCAATCACGCGCTGAATATCCATCACGCCTTCCGGCGAAAACAAATGCTGCGAGCCATCAATGTGGGAGCGGAACTTGACGCCCTCTTCCTTGATTTTGCGCGTTTTGCTGAGCGAATACACCTGGTACCCCCCTGAGTCGGTGAGAATGGGCCGGTCCCAGCCGTTGAACTTGTGCAGCCCGCCGGCCTGCCGCAACACGTCCAGACCGGGGCGCAGGTACAGGTGGTAGGTGTTGCCCAGAATAATCTGGGCCTTAATATCTTCTTTCAGCTCGCGCTGATGCACTGCCTTTACCGAGCCTACCGTGCCCACCGGCATAAAAATGGGGGTTTCAATGCTGCCGTGGGCGGTGTGTACCACCCCGGCCCGGGCTTTGGTGTGGGGGTCTTGAGCTACGAGGTCGAACGTCATGCGGAAGAAAGGAGATGCCGGTTGCACGTCAGAAAATGGCGTTTGTCATGTCGAGCGAAGGCGAGACATCTCGCTAGTATGGTATATAATTACCATTACAACATCAGCAGGCGAGATGTCTCGCCTTCGCTCGACATGACAAATACCCGGATACACCGGCAAATGAAAGCGCAAAGGTAGCCGGTAGCTGCCGTTCAGCGGTGATTAATCCCTATTTTTGCCGGCTTACCCCGCTTATCCGCCGTGCCCATCCCATTTTCTCCCTTGTTGTGGCTCCTGATTGCGTGCGTGCTGGTGCAGCTCTACTTTATGGGCTATTATTTTCTACCCTTCGCCCGCCGGCCGGAGGAGCTGCCCGCTGAGGAAAACCAGGCCGCCGATGCCGAGCCGGTTTCCGTGCTGGTGTGCGCCCACAATGAGTTGGAAAACCTGCGCCGCCTGCTACCGCTGCTCCTGCAGCAGGAGTACCCGCCAGGCTTCGAGATTATTCTGATTGATGACCGGTCCGGCGACGACACCTACCTGTATGTGCAGCAGCTCACGCAGTACTATCCGCACGTGCGGCTGGTGACGGTAGACCGCACCCCGGCCGGACTCTCCCCAAAAAAATACGCCCTTACCCTAGGCATTAAAACGGCGCGTTATCCGCGTATGCTTTTCACCGATGCCGATTGTATTCCGGCTACCAATCAGTGGCTCAGGCTGATGCAGCGTGGCTTTGCCCAGCCGGCCGATATGGTGGTGGGATATTCGGCGTATGCACCGGAAACCGGGTTTTTAAATAAATTGATTCGGTTTGAAACCCTGATTACCGGAGCGCAGTATCTGTCGTTCGCGTGGCGGGGCAACCCGTACATGGGCGTGGGGCGCAACCTCGCTTATACCCGCGCAGTCTTTCAATCCACCAAAGGCTTTGCTTCTCACATCCGCAGCCTCGGCGGCGACGACGACCTGCTGGTGCAGGACGCCGTGCAGCACGGGGCCCGCGTGGCCGTGGTAGCCGAGCCGGCGGCGCATACGCTCAGCGAACCAGCCTCCCGCTGGCGCGCCTGGTGGCTGCAAAAAAGGCGGCATCTATCAGCCGGCCGGCATTACCGCCTGGCCGATAGGCTGCGAATAGGAAACTTTATCGGAAGCAATCTGCTTTTTTATATCGCGACGATAGGTTTACTGTTTTCCCGCCCGGATTGGATACCTTTGGCCACGGTGTGGGGGCTGCGTACGGCAGCTGTCTGCATCACTTATACCTACCTGGGGCGGCGGCTCGATGACCGCCAGCCAGTGTTTGTGCTGCCGGTATTAGACGCTGTCTATTTTTTTTATTATCTCGCTCTGGGAATTTCGCTGTTCCTCTACCGCAAACTCCGATGGAAGTAAACAATCAGGAAATTCAGAAACAGTTTTCGGCTAAAGCCAAGCATGACTTTAAGCTGATTCGTGCTGCTGTAGAGCAGGGCGATGAAAAGGCGTACGCTGAGTTGATGCAGATTTACAAGAAGCCGGTGTATCACGTGGTGCTCAAAATGGTGCGCAACCCCGACGACGCCGAGGACCTCACCATTGAAGCCTTTGCCAAGGCCTTCCGTAACCTGCACAAATTCAACCCGGAATTTGCTTTCAGTACCTGGCTGTTCCGCATTGCCACCAACAACTGCATCGATTTTATTCGCAAGAATAAAATTAAAACGATGTCCATTGACTCGGCCATCAAGATTGACAACGGCGACGAAATCACCATTGATTTCCGCGACAACAATCTGAATCCGCAGGAAACCGCCATCAAAAATCAGAAAATCGAAATCATGCAGCACGTGGTATCCCGGCTGCCCGATAAATACCAGCGCCTGGTTACGCTGCGCTATTTCGATGAGCTGAGCTACGAGGAAATTGCGCAGGAGCTGAAAGCGCCTCTGGGCACCGTAAAAGCCCAGCTGCACCGCGCCCGCGAGCTGCTCTATGACATGGTGAAAAACAAAAAGCACATCATCTAACACGAAAGCCCCGGCGCAGGTCGGGGCTTTTTTAATGTAGCGCGAAGCTCCGGCTTCGTGCATGAGCCGGAGGCGAGTTCCCTCGCGCCCAAACCATACGGCCGATACTCGCTTCGCTCGTGCACGAAGCCGGAGCTTCGCGCTACATCCCTGCCTACCTTTGCCCCATCATGGACATCCTCTTTCACTACTTTCCCCACCTCACCGACCATCAGCGCCAGTTATTCCGGCAGCTTGATACGGAATTCCGCAGCTGGAATGAGCGCCTGAATCTGGTAGCGCGCACCGACGTGGACAACCTAGCGGAGCGGCACTTCCTGCACTCCCTGGGCATTGCGAAAGTGGTGGAATTTCCGGCAGGCTCGTCGGTGCTGGATGTAGGTACGGGCGGCGGCTTGCCTGGCTTGCCGCTTGCTATTCTGTTCCCGGAGGTGAAGTTTCACCTAGTGGATAGCATCGGCAAAAAGATCAGGGCAGTGCAGGAAATGGCCCGCGCCCTGAACCTGACCAACCTCACCGCCGAGCAAACCCGCGCCGAGCAGGTGCGCCATAAATACGATTACGTGGTGAGCCGCGCGGTAGCCCGCCTGGCCACTTTCCACCCCTGGATTGAGCACAGCTACAAACCCAGTAAAGATGCTACCACGGGCCTCTACTACCTGAAAGGCGGTGACCTGACCGAGGAAATAGAAGAAGCCGGCCTGCCCGCGCACGTCTTCGATTTGAAAGATTATTTCCAAGAAGAGTTTTTCGAGACCAAGAAGGTAGTGTTTGTGCCGAATAACTAGCTCCCGTCATTGCGAGGACGAAGGACGAAGCAATCCGTCCTCTAAAAGGTGACGAGCCCTAATTACCCAGAAAGCCCTTGACGTATGTTTTCACGTCAAGGGCTTTTCACATTGGAAGGCTTTCTACGTTTGCTAGGACGGATTGCTTCGTCCTTCGTCCTCGCAATGACATTGACCTCACGCCGGAACTTCGGCCGTGAGGAATTCAATGGCGCGGCGCTCGGAATAGTATTCTCCGTCCGGGGTGCCCTCGCCAAAACCCACGTGGCCGCCTTCGTGCGGGGTTTCCAGGAAAACATACTGACTATGGGAGGCCACGTCCCGGGGAAAGCAGGCGGGCGGTAGGAAGGGGTCGTTTTCGGCATTTACCAGCAGCGTGGGGATACGAATATTGCTGAGGTAGCGCCCGGAACTGGCATGCTCATAGTACTCCTCCGCCGACTTAAAACCATGCATGGGAGCCGTATACTGATCATCAAACTCCGGGAAGTAGCGCAAATCGTCCAGCTTGGAGACGTCAACCTTATCGGGCATAATCTCGGCTTTCTGGCGGATTTTTTCCCGCAGCGTTTTCATAAAGTTGTTGAGATACAACCGGTTTTCCAGGCGTGAAATGTGGTTTGAGCTGGACTTTAGGTCGGTAGGCACCGAGAAAACGGCGGCCCGCTTTACTTCGCGCGGCACCCGCTCCGGGTTTTCACCCAGGTACTTCAGCGTAACGTTGCCGCCGGCGCTGAACCCGGTGAGGAAAATACGGCGGTAGCGCAGCTTGCTCAGGGCGTGGCGCACCACAAAATCCAGGTCGTCAGTGTCGCCGAGGTGGTAGGAGCGGAGCAGGCGGTTCATCTCGCCACTGCAGCTGCGGTAGTTCCAGGCCAGGGCATCGAACCCAGCCCGGTTGAGGGCGCGCACCATGCCCCGCACGTAAGGCCGGCCGGCGCTGCCCTCCAGGCCGTGCGAGACGATACCTAGGGTGTCGGCCGGCTCGTCGGTGGAAAGCCGGGACCAGTCCAGGTCCAGGAAGTCCCCATCCTCAGTTTCTACCCGTTCCCGCTGGTAGCGTACATCCGGGACAGAGCGCCAAAGGCTGGGGACAATCGTCTGTATATGCCCATTAAACAGATACATGGGCGGCTGATATCCGGAGGTAGAAACGAGTGGCATGACAGTCAGCGGAAATAGGTAGGATAGTAACCAACTGTGAAAAAAGATGGTGCCTGCAAGGCTTTACTTAATATACTAATAATGCGGCTTGCATACTATTTATCCCTGCCTGAATTTTTTTAAAAGATGGAATTGAGCATTTTAGAAAGCTTTTTGCTGCCGGGCGGCTGGAATCCTGACCATTCCCAGAAACAGGCTCACAGCCACCGCCATGCCGCCTGCCAGCGCAAACGGCAGGGCGGCACCTGCCCACAGCCATAGTACGCCGGCCAGGGAACTGGCTACCAGCGCCGCCAGGCTGCTGAGTCCGGCAAAGGTACCCAGCGCCGCGCCGGTATCCGTAGGCGCGCACAGGTTGCTGACCCAGGCTTTGCTCACGCCCTCCGTAGCCGCCGCATAGCAGCCGTACAAACCAAAAAGCAGGGCCAGTACACCGGGCTGGCGGGCCCAGATCATACCCAGATACACGCCGGCAAACAGCAGGAGTCCGGCAATCAGCATACGGCGGGGGCCCAGCCGGTCGGCGAGGAAACCGGCCGGGAAGGCGGCCACCGCATATACCAGGTTGTAGAAAATATACAGCCCAATGACGTGCGCATCGGGCAGGCCGCGCTGCCGGGCCAGCAGTAGCAAAAACGCATCGGAGCTATTGAAGAGGGCAAATACCAGTAGCGCGCCCACCACCCGGCGGTAGCTGCTTGGCGCCTGCCGCCAGTAGCGGAAGGCCGCCCAGAACGGCTGCATAGGCTGCGTAGACCTGGTTCGGGACTTTTCCCGCACCAGAAACGTGGTAAAAACGGCCACCAACCCCGGCAGAAAAGCCAGCAGAAATAAGAGTCGGTACTCGCCCGGGTGGTAGGCCAGCCAGACCAGCGCGGCGGCCGGCCCCAGCACCGCGCCGGTGGTATCCATGCCCCGATGAAAGCCAAACACGCGGCCTTTAAAGGCGGGAGTAGTTTCATCGGAAAGCAACGCGTCGCGGGAGCCGGTGCGCAGCCCTTTGCCCAGGCGGTCTAGGGTCCGGGCCAGGAAAACCCACCAGGGCGCCGCCAGCACGGCCAGCATGGGCTTGCTGAGGGCACTCAAGCCATAGCCCCAGCGCACAAAAGGCAGGCGCCGCCCTAACCGGTCCGACCACTGCCCGAAATAGCCTTTACTCAAACCCGCCGTGGCTTCGGCTACACCTTCCAGCACCCCAATCAGTGCCACCGAAAAGCCAATGCTTTGCAGATATAAGGGCATGACGGGGTACAGCATCTCGCTGGCCAGGTCCGTGAACAGGCTCACCAGGGAAAGCAGCCAGATGGTGCGGGTCAGGTACTTCACGAAAAAAGGTGGTAGAACAGTAAGGGCAGCCGTTGTACGATGGTGGCGCGCATTTTGCCCATTTTGGTTTGCTATTATCGATCAAAGCCTTACCTTTGCCAACCCAATTGAATTGATTTCGAGCAGACCGTCACCTTTACATACTCATGGCGAACCATAAATCGGCCCTCAAGCGCATCCGTTCCAACGAAGCTAAGCGCGTACTGAACCGTTACCAGGCTAAATCTACCCGCACTGCCGTTAAGAAACTGCGTGCTACCACCGATGCTACCCAGGCACAAGAGCTGCTGAAGAAAGTATCGTCTATGCTGGACCGCCTGGCCAAAAAGAACATCATTCACAAGAACAAAGCCGCCAACAACAAATCGAAGCTGGCTAAGTTCGTGAAGTCGCTGGCTGCTTAAGTAGTCAACCGACATTCTGCTCTTATATAGAAAAGGCCTTGCGTGCAGACGCAAGGCCTTTTCGCGTTATTTTTTATTTTGATACGCATGTGCCCGGCGCAACAGTGGGGAAACTGTAGCTTTAGGCTCAAAGAGCATTTTCCCAGGCTATGCGGTATTTCTATTCCTTATTATTCTTTTTCAGTCTAGGCATCAGTAGCCAGCAGGCGGTAGCGCAGAACTGGCGCCTATTCCGGCCGGGCCTGATATACTCTTACCAGGTGGTGGGCAAACCTGAGGTCTATACCCTCCGGCTGGATTCCGCCTTTATGATAGGAGCCGACTCGGTGTACCGGTTTAACCGAATTATGCGGCCCGACCGCTTCTCCCCGGAACTGTATCATAAGTCTGACAATAACCTGTTTGGTGCGCAGGTACGTTTTGTGCCTGGCAGCCAGGAAGTCGTGCTGGAAGCATTGACTGATGCCCTGCAAGCGCCCGTGCAACTGCTGTTGCGCCCCGCTGCAGCCATAGGTAGTAGCTGGCAGGCTTCGGAGGGCGTTACGGCGGTACTGAGCAGCCGCACCCAGCAAACGGTTCATGGTGTGCCGGATATAGTAGCTACGGTAGTGCTCAGCAACGGGCAGCAGGTGCTGATAGGGGAGAAACTGGGCTTACTGCAGGCCCCGCAATGGCTTAATCTGGATGCCGCTACGGCTAGTAACCTGCAAGCCGACCGTGTGCCCGTTACCTGGGCCGAATCTGACTATTACCCCGCTCATACCTTCGACTTTCAGCCGGGCGACGAATTCGGGTATGAACAGTATGATTGGATTTTCTCCCTTCCCTGTGCCAAAGACTATATCCTGCGGCGCATCAGCACCCGGGAGCAAACCCAGGATAGCCTGAAATATACCTATCAGGAAGAGCGGGCTACCCGAGGCTTTGGGCCCGGCAGCCCCTGCAATAATGTATATGCTGAAACCATCCATCCCCGCACCGTGGGGCGCATAGCCGTCTCGCTAAGAACCGGGCAGTGGGCCGATAAAACACACCCGCCGCTGCGCCTGCTCACCTGGGAGTACCAGAAGCAAAGCACGGCTTCAGACCCGGAAAGCTATATCCTGGCTCTACCCCTAAGTACAAATGCCGGAACTGCCTTGCCCGGCCCGGAATATATCCGGGTATATAAGCGGGACCAAACTTACGCCATCGGCCTGGACTACCTGGCCCACCCTCAACAACTTAGTGCGCCGGTAGGCATGGTGCATGATAACGATACCTGGCTGGTGTACTACCGCCGGCGCCTGCCGGATGGTACTTATTCCACGTTTGGCAATCGGCAGCAATACGAGGTGCTATTGCCCGTGCGGGCCGCCGGTAGTTTGCTGACAATTCGCGCCTATCCGAATCCTGCGGCAGGAGTAGTTACCCTGGATTGGGCTTTGCCCGCCATAAAGGGTGTCCGGCTCAGCTTAACTGACTTGGCAGGGAGGGCGCTCTGGCAGGCAGAACCGCCGACAGGTAGTACGCAGGCGCAGGTGCCATTAGCGGCCTACCCGGCTGGTCTGTATGTAGTGCGCTTGGAGCAGCCAGGCTATGCGCCCGTAACGCTGCGCGTACAGCATTAGCGAAGATACGTTGAAATAAAAAAGCCCCTCGGAAGATATCCAAGGGGCTTTTTTATTCAATGAATAAGCCGAAAATTACGCTACGCTCACTTTTACCATGTTGGTTTTGCCCTTCTCATTGATGGGCATGGAAGCAGTGTTAATGAACACGTCGCCCGCATCCAGGTGGCCCGTGGTGGTCAGCACGTACTTGATGTCCGAAACGGTACTGTCGGTGCTCACCATCCGGTCGTAGTAGAAGCCGCGCACACCCCAGATCAGGCTGAGAGCCGTGAGCAGGGGGCGATTATCGGTGAAGATAAAGATGCTGGCCTTGGGGCGGTACTTGGCAATCTGGAAGGCCGTGTAGCCGCGGTGCGTCATGCCGGTAATGGCTTTGGCGCCGGTGTTCTTGGCCAGGTGACAGGCCGCCGACAGAATGCTGTCTACCATGAACGTGGGCGACTCCGGGGTAATGGTATGCCAGTGGTTGTACAGGCTGGGCATGCGGCTTTCCACGCTCAGAATAGTAGCCACCATGGAGCGGATTACTTCCGCCGGGTAAGCGCCTACGGCGGTTTCCGCGGAGAGCATCACGGCATCGGCCCCGTCAATCACGGCGTTGGCCACGTCACTGGTTTCGGCGCGGGTAGGGCGGGGCGCAGTAATCATGCTCTCCATCATCTGGGTAGCTACAATTACGGGCTTGCCGGCCTTGTTGCACTTAGCCACAATTTCCTTCTGGGCCATGGGCACTTCTTCCATCTTCACCTCCACGCCCAGGTCGCCGCGCGCTACCATCACAGCATCAGTAATGGCTATGATTTCGTCGAGGTTGCGCAGGCCTTCGGGGGTTTCAATCTTGGCAATCACGCGGGTGGATTTGCCGCTTTCCGCAATCAGGCTCTTGATGAAGCGGATGTCATCGGCGCGGCGCGCAAACGAAAGGGCAATCCAGTCTACATCATTCTCCAGCCCAAATTTCAGGTCCTCAATGTCCTTCTCCGTCATAGACGGGGCCGATACTTCGGAGTCGGGCAGGTTGATGCCTTTGCGGGGCTTCACCAGACCGCCGTAGATAACCTCCACGTCCACTTCCTTGTCACGGTCGGTGGCCAGCACGCGCAGCTCAATCTTACCGTCGTCAATGAGGATCATGTCGCCAGCCTTCACGTCGCGGGCCAGGCCCAGGTAAATGGTGCTCAGGCGCGTGGCCGTGCTGATTTCCTTCTCGCCGCACACCAGTTTAATCTTGTCGCCGGCCTTAATTTCCACGCCGCCGCCTTCTACATCGCCCAGGCGAATTTTGGGGCCCTGCAAGTCCTGCAGCAAACCCACGTTGGTGCGCATGTCTTTGTTCAGGCGGCGCACATTATGAATAACGGCCAGGTGGTCTTCGTAGCTGCCGTGCGAGAAATTGAGGCGGAAAACATCCACCCCCTCGCGGATGAGCATGCCCAGCTTTTCGTAGGTATTGGAGGCGGGGCCAACGGTGGCCACAATCTTGGTCTTATTAAACTTAGGACGCGGTTCCATGCAAAAGGAATAAGTGACTCTCTTAAACAAAGGCAACCTGGGGCTGCCTCACAAAGGTAGCGCGAAGCGGCTGCTTTAAGCATCGTTTAGGCCGTTTTCACCGACCCGGAACAACGATGCCGGAAGCAGCCGCTTCGCGCTACAAGAACGCTCAAAAAAGGAGATTTTCTTTGAATTTTAATGAATTGGGGTCGAACTGACAGGCGTACTGCACCACCGGCAGCGCACTTAAACGAGCCAGGAATTCGTCGCCGGAAAATTCGTCGCTGCCATTGCTCACCTGCAACAGGTAGTCGTATTCCTTGATATCGGGCGCCAGAAAGGGCCTTTTCAGGATAGACGGATCCAGGGAGCGGTTGCGCAACAGGCGCAGGGAAAGGGTTTCCGTGGCGTGCAGGTAGTTGCTGATCACCAGGCGCCCCCGGGAGAGCAGGTCATAGATTAAATCCTGCTGCTTTACCAGGCGCAGGCGCAGGGCGTTGTTCAGCGTCCAGGCCAGGGTATGTTCGCGGCTGGAGGAAACAATGCCAAAAAGATCAAAGTCGCAGTCGTACTCAACGTCTAGGGTAAGCATGGCGGAAGCAGTTAGGCCAACGGCAGCAAAGTTACGGGTTGCCGGCAGGGGCGGGCCATAACGCAGAGAGGAAAGACAAGATTGCGTGTTTGTTTGACAATGTTAGGGAAGATGGTGTTATTTGTGGCTGAGTTTTCCTTAAACCCCCACGGAAATGTCTGAAATTGCAGAAAAAGTAAAGGCCATCATCATCGATAAACTCGGCGTAGAAGCTTCGGAAGTAACTCCGGAGGCCAGCTTCACCAACGACCTGGGTGCTGACTCGCTGGATACTGTTGAGCTGATCATGGAATTTGAAAAAGAATTCAACGTATCGATTCCCGACGACCAGGCCGAAAACATCGGTACCGTGGGTCAGGCTATCAGCTACCTCGAGCAGCACGCTAAGTAGTCTGTCAGACTACCGCTGCTCCCTTAGTGCTTACCGGCCGGCTAGCCGCCGGCCGTTTTGCTTTTTTAGTTTTCGTATTCTTTCGCTTCTCTGAGCCAGCCTATGTCTCTTCGGAGAGTTGTTGTGACCGGCCTGGGTGCCATTACCCCGATCGGCAAAACCGCCCCCACCTTCTGGGAAGGGCTGAAAGCTGGTGTGAGTGGGGCCGCCCCCATCACCCGGTTTGATGCCAGTAAGTTCAAGACCCGCTTCGCCTGCGAAGTGAAGGACTATAACCCCGACGATTATTTCGACCGGAAGGAAGGCCGGAAGATGGACCTGTTCACGCAGTTCGCCGTCATTGCTTCCGACGAGGCAATTAAGGATGCCGGCCTGCTGGAAGGCGTGAATAAAGACCGGGTAGGCGTTATCTGGGGC